>BMQD01000002.1 GCA_014647935.1 Planomonospora parontospora | reverse complement strand
GCGGGAGCTTCGTTTCCTCCCCGGCCTGAAGGCCGGGGTATCCACGAAGGAGGCCCCATGATGAACGCGATCCCGCCACGTCCGGCCGGACCCGGAGAGCACCCGGAACCGTCCGGGCCGCTACCGGTGCCCGCCGTACCGGACCTCTCCGCCGACCGCCATCACGTCCTCAGGGAGCATCTGATGAGCGAGATCCAGACGGCACACGGGTCCGAGAGGTCCCCGGCCCGGCGCCGGCCCCTCCTCCGGTTCTACCTGCCGCTCACCGCCGTGGCCGCGGCGGCCTGCGCCACCGCGCTCGTGGTCGGCGGCGTCGTGCCCGGAGCCCCCGGCGGCCCCGGCGGCCCCGTCTCCGGCGGCGGGACGGCGGCCGGAGCCGGCGGGACGGGCGCCACGCCCCGGTCCACCGCGGCCACCGTGGTCGAACTGGGCACCGCCAGCGCCGCCGGGGTCACGCGGCAGCTGGAGCGCATCTCCCTCGCGGCGGCGAAGCGGACCGCGCAGGTCCGCGCCGACCAGTTCGCCTACCAGAGGAGGATGCAGGCCGGCTCGATCCCGGCCCTCGAGCGGACCATGCCCGGCGAGGGCCCCATGGTGCTGACGCCCATGGCCCACCGGCAGATCTGGATCCCCCAGGACCCGCGCGGTAACCACGGCCTGATCATCGAGAACGGGGTCTCCGAGGACTGGGACCTCACCGCGACCGGCAACCCCTACGCCTACGGGCTGCTGGCCGCCTACCCCACCGACCCGGACGAGCTGCTGGCGAAGATCTACGCCGGCCTCGGCTCCGGGCTCCACGACGGCACCACCCGGGACCAGCAGGCGTTCAACGCCGTCGGCGAGATCCTGGACGGGGCGGTGCTGCCCCCGGACCTCGGCGCGGCGCTCTACCGGGCCGTCGCGAAGATCCCCGGCGTGGTCCTCGTCGACCGCGCGCAGGACGCGGCCGGACGCACCGGGATCGCGGTGGCCCGCGAGGACGACGGCGCGCGCACGGAATGGATCTTCGACCCGGAGACCCTGGAGTACCTCGGCGAACGCAAGGTCCAGGTGAAGGCCACCCGGTGGCTCCGGCCCGGGACCCTGCTGTCCACCAGCGCCGTCCTGGAGAGCGCCATCGTCGACGGGAAGGGCGAGGTCCCCGGGACGCGCTCCTGACCGTGACGGGCGGCCATCGCCCTCCGGCCCATCAGAGGACCCGGTCTGATCTGGGCTTTTACCCGGCGCGCCGGGCAGGGGCCCCACTAGACGGGGCGACAGCGGGTAGAAGTCCCGGACACGCCACGGCGAGAGGGGAACGTGATGGCGCAGGCGCCGGCTCCGGACGACGAGGCCGCCCGGTTGCGGGAGCTCGACGAGCTGGGAGCGCTGGAGGTCATCGTGGAGCCGGTCTTCCAGGCCATCGCCTCCCTCGCCTCCCAGATCTGCCGCACGCCCATCGCCCTGGTCAACCTGCTCGGCCGCGACCGCCAGTACTTCAAGGGGCACATCGGCGTCAGCTCCGTCAGCATGGACCGGCGGGTGACCTTCTGCCCCTACACCGCCACGACCCGGCAGACGCTGGAGGTGCCCGACGCGCTGGCCGACCCGCGCTTCCGCGACGATCCCATCGTGACCGGAGACCCGTATGTGCGCTTCTACGCGGGCGCGCCGATGGTCAACAGCCGTGACGTCGTCCTGGGCGTGGTGTGCGTGTTCGACCACCGGCCGCGCCGTCTCGCCGCGGAGCACCTCCGGGCCCTGGAGACCCTGGCCCTCTGCGCCGTCGGCATGCTGGAGCTGCGCCATCACGCCCGCCAGGCCGAACGGGTCATGGCCCGGTTGCGCGAGCTGGAGGAGCTCAAGCACCAGTTCCTGCGCACGGTCAACCACGAGCTGCGCACCCCGCTGACCTCCATCCGCAGCTATCTCCAGCTGCTCCAGGAGGGCGGGCTGGACCCGGAGACCGAGCAGCGGTTCATGCAGGTGATCGAGCGCAACGGCGACCGCATCCTCGATCTGGTCGACGGGCTGCTCCTGATGGCCAGCCTGAACGCCCGGACCGCGATCTTCCATCCGGCCCGGACCGACCTGGCCGAACTCGCCCGCCAGGCGGTCGCCGAGGCCACCGCCAAGGCGTGGGGCAGCGACCAGTCCCTCACCCTGGACGCCCCGGAACGGCTGGACGTGCTGGCCGACGCCGGGCGGATCCGGCACGTGATGGCCCAGTTGTTGGACAACGCCATCAAGTTCACCCCGTCCGGAGGGCGGGTCACCGTCACGGTGACCGGCGATCCCGTCCCCGCCGTGGAGGTCCGCGACACCGGCATCGGCATCGAGCCGGACCAGCTGGAGCACGTCTTCGACGACTTCTACCGCGCTCCGCAGGCCGAGTACCACGCGATCGGCGGCACCGGGATCGGCCTGTCCATCGTGCAGAAGGTCATGCGCATGCACGGCGGGAGCGTCCGGATCGTGAGCCGCCCCGGCGAGGGCGCCTCCGTGCGCTTCACCCTGCCCGCCGCCCCCTCGGCACCGCCCCCGTAGGGGCGTCGTCCTGGGCGGGAGGCCGCCTTCCGGTGTCATCGGGCCGAATCACCGATCCTCACCTCCAGGCCGCCAGCAGGTCCTCCGGTGTCCAGCTCGCGGCGAGGGGCAACCCCGGTTCGAACCCGGCCCTCGACACGGCCACCCTCGGCGTGTCCGCGGTCGTCCCGGGAACGGCGGCCGAGCCGCGGACCAGTTCGTCGTGGTCACGGCAGTCGAACGGCCGGGCGTCCAGCCACTTGATCGATCCGGTGAAGTGCACCCGGCTCGCGACAGGTTCCCGGTCCGCGCCCACGAGATCGATCTCGGGATTGTTCTGCCGGTTCCACCATCCGCCTACGGCCTCGGTGTCCGGCCAGGTGCCGTCCGGGAGCATCCTGGCCAGCGAGTCGCGCACGAGTGGCTCCACCGCGCGGCCCCGCCAGGTGGTCCAGGAGCGTTCGATCCTGCGCAGCGCCAGATCCGGCCTGCCGCGCTCGCTGTCCGAGAGGGCGCGTTGCAGGAAGGCGAGCCAGAACCGGAGGTAGTGATCCGCGATCCGGTACCGCTTGTTCTTCGTGTCGGGCCGGTCAGAGAGGGGAAGGTCCGCTGCCACGACCCGCTTGGCGATCAGGTTCGCGAGAATCGGAGACAGGGTGCCGGACGGCAGCGGCGCCGCGCCCCCCACGTTCGCGGCGATCGCGCTGAAGGTGCGTTCCCCGGCCCCGATGGTCTCCAGAACGGCCCGGGCGTAGGTCGCCGACGGGAACTCCCCGAGCAGGGACAGTTCTCCGGCCGCGAGGAGAGGGGACAGGGGGTTGGCAAGACTGGCTCGCAGGAAAGCCGCCCTGTCCATGCCCGGTTCCCATGAGCGGAGCACCTCGGGGAACCCTCCGGTGATGAGCAGGGCGTCCACCGCGTCGGCGGCGGCGAGTCCTGTCATGTCCGCGACGTCACCGAGGTCGAGCGGCTTCACCGTCATATGGGCGGCCCGGCCGAAGAACGGCCGGCCGTACTCCTGCAGGGCCTCCATCACCGACAGGTCGCCGCCGACCAGGAGCAGCAGGATCGGGCGGCCGGACAGGTGCCTGTCCCAGACCGTCTGGAGCGCTCCCTCGAACTCGCCGTCCTGCTCGATCAACCAGGGAACCTCGTCCAGGACGACGATGCACGGCGTCTCATCGCCCGCGGCGACTGCCAATGCGCGCAGGGCGTGGTTCCAGTCCCGGGGTACGGCCCCCTGGACGAGTTCGCCTCCCGCAAGCCCGGAGCAGGCGACAGCCTCGGCGAAGTCGCTCCGCTCCGCGACCGGGTTACGCCCCCTCGTCGCCTGGAAGACGACGTACGGGCGGCCCGAGCGGTCGCAGAACTCCTGGACCAACCGTGACTTGCCGACTCGTCTGCGGCCGGTGACGATCACCGCCCTACCGCGCGTCCCTCCTCGCCCTTCCGCCACCAGGCGCAGCTGAGCATCCAGCCGATCAAGGTCGGAACCTCTTCCGGCGAAGTCAGTCGATTTCATCTTAGTAAGATCTCATATTACGTATATTCAATCTACCTTTGATGGCAGACCGGCGTGGACCTGCGGGGTGACCACGCTGGAAAGATCGTGGCGGTCCGAGACATCCAGGCGCCTGAGAGGGGCGCCCCTGGGAAGATGCCGGACATGGTGAGGGTGCGGGTGGTGGCGGTCGCGGTCGTCGGAGCGTTCCTGGCGGCGGGGTGCGGTGCGGGCCGTACGGCGCAGCCCTCTCCGCCCGCGCCGGAGCGGATGACGGCGACCCTGCCCGCCCCCGCGCCGGGCCGTACGGCCTCCGCGGGCGCGACGCCTGCCGAGGACGCCCGGAGCACCGGGGCCGCCGGGGACGCGGTGGTGGCGCCGGAGTGGCGGGCCGTGCCGGGGGCGGAGCTGGAGGGCGCCGCCGCGCTCGTCGACGTGGCGGTCGCCGGGCCGCGGGACGTGTGGGCGGTCGGCTACCAGGCGAGCGCCGAGGACCGGGAGGGCTCGCCCGCCGTGGTGCGGTGGGACGGGGACCGGTGGCGCGAGGTCCCGCTGGGCGGCGGGCACGGGCTCTTCCGCGTGGAGGCCGTGAGCGCGGGCGGGCCGGACGACGTGTGGATCGCCGGGAACGGCGAGGGCGCCGTCGCCGGGCGCTGGAACGGCGGGGCCTGGAGCTGGGAGCGGCCGTTCGGGGTGGCGCAGGACTACCGCCTGGCGGACGTGGCGGTGGCCGGGGACCGGGTGTGGCTCGCCGCGAACGGCCCGGCGGGAGCGGTGGTCGTGGAGTGGGACGGCCGGGGGTTCCGCACCGCCCACCGGGCCGACGGGACCGTCCGTGCGATCACCGCGCGGGCGGGCCGGGTCTGGGCCGTGGGCCACGACGACGGCGGGCCGGCGGCCTGGCTCGGCTCCGGGGAGCCCGCCGCCCGGGTGTGGGAGGAGACCGCGATGCCCGCGATCCCCGGCGGGCGGCTGGGCCGCGTCTGGCAGGTCTCGCCGTCCGAGGCGTGGGCGGTGGGCGAGGCCGCCCCCGGCCCGGTGAACGTCTACGGCCGCAGGGAGGGGGAGCCGCTGGTCCTGCGCTGGGACGGGTCGCGCTGGACGCGGTCGCCGGTCCCGGTCGCGCGGGGCGCGCTGCACGGCGTCACGGCGTTCGACGGCGGCGACGTCTGGGCGTCCGGGACCGACGCGGCCCACCCCGGCCAGGCGCTCCTGCTCCGCTTCGACGGCACGCGGTGGAGCGCCGGGTACGGCCCCCGCCTCCGAGCCCGCGAGCAGGAACCGCGTTACGACGTCTCCGCCGACGTCGGGCGGACCGGCATCGCCAGGGTCCCGGGCACCGGCACGCTCTGGGCGGTGGGCTCGGTGGGCTGGGGCGACGACGAGGACGTCTTCGTCCTGCGCCGGGCATCCCGCTGAGCACCGCGCCGCCGACCCGCCCTTGCGGGTTCCCGCCGGGACCCGCCCGCGCTCCCCCGGCCGGGCCGCCGCCCTCGGGACGCGGCTACCTGTGCGCGGGTGGGGAGAAGATGTCGGCGGCCGTGATGGACAGGACGTCGGCGTCCGCGTTGGTGACGCTCTCCCTGGCGCATACCGCATAGCGCAGATCATCCGGATCCGCCGCCAGATGCGTCGCCTTCGCCGCGAGACCCGCCCTGATCCGGGCCGCGTTCACTTTCCTGCCCCATTTGGCCTCGCCCACCAGGATGGGCGTTCTCGACCTCCCGCTGAGCGCCACCGCGTCGATCTGGTGCTGTCCGTCTCCGCGCCACCAGGGGCCGACCGCCACCACCTCGGGTCCGATCTCGGCGGCCCGCAGGCGCAGGTGGTCGCGGAACGCCTCCTCCCACACGCCTCCCATGTGGTCGTCCAACGATGCCATCAGCACCGGCAGGACGGTCTCCCCGAGACCCCGGTCGACCTCCGGCAGTACCCGGGAGAGTGTGCCCAGGTAGAAGGCGAGGAAGTTGTCGGTGATGCGGTAGACCTTCCGGCGGGTCCGCGCCGACTCGGTGACCGGCTGGATCCTTTCCACCAGGCGGAGGGTCAGCAGATCGTTGAGGGTGCGGGTGGGGTCCGTGCCGATCGCGTCGGCGATCTCGTTGTGCTTGGTGCAGCCTTCGGCGATGGCCTGCAAGGTGGCGGCGAGGTGCGCTCCCTGCCCCGCCTCCGTGGCGAGGACCAGGTCTCCTTCACGGATCATCTTCGCGTCGGGACGGCAGGCGAGTCTTCTGATGTTGTCCTCGATCGAGAGCTCCTGACGCCACCACGACAGGTAGAGAGGCATCCCGCCGAGGATCCCGTAGACCAGTGCCCGATCCGGAGGGGACAGGTCCGGCAGCATCTCCGCCGCCTCGTGGGGGCGGAACGGGTGGAGCTGCATCGTCAGGTCGAACCGCCCGTAGAGCGGCGCGCGGTACTCCTGGATCGCGCGCATCGTGCGGACGGCCGACCCGCACAGGATGATCCGGAGCTTGGTCCGCCCATGCGCATGGTCGAGGAAGGCCCGGAGGACGCCTTCCAACTCGGGCGCCCGGCCGATCATCTCGGGGAACTCGTCCAGCACCAGGAGAAGGGGTTCGTCCTGCGCCTCGCGGCCGAGGTGGTCGAGCGCTTCGTCCCAGTTGCCGAAAGGACGCGAAACCAGGTCACGGGTGGAGGACAGCGTGTTGGCGGCGACGCGGTGGGAGAGCGCCTCCAGCTCACGGCGGGGCGCACGGTTCCCCCCCGTATGGAAGACCGCCCGCTTGCCCTCGGCGAACTCCTGGAGCAACGCCGTCTTCCCGACCCGGCGGCGGCCCCAGAGCAGAGCGGGCCGGGCGTCCGCCTCCTCCCACCACTCCCGCAGGGCCGCCAATTGCTCTTCACGTCCGACGAAAACCATGGGACAACGCTAACCGACATCGACGTCGCCGACATCCATGTCGGCGACGTCGATGTCGGTTTCCCTCGGAGTCAGTGGCGACCGCGCTGAAGAGACCATCGCACGAAGTTCACAGAGCGTCTGTTTCGAGACAAAGAATCCCAAGGGATGGACGAAACAGTCGGTGGGCTGGCGTAGCCTCCCTACTCTGACAAAAGGGAGTAGGAGATGAAAAGGGAGCAAATCACACAGAAGCCTCGGCCGCCCCGGCGGCCCGATCCGCTCGACCTCCGCACGCCCTCAGGGCGGCGGCTGCCGTTCTGACCCGGGCTCAGGACGATGACCGCCGTCCCGCTCCGGGCCGCAGACCGCCCCCGCCGCCCATGAAGAGCCGGTTCACCAGCCACAGCAGCGCGCCGACGCCCAGCAGCAGGCCCGCGCGGGCGTACACGTCGGCGCCGCGGCCCGTGACGGGCAGCGCCAGCACCAGGCAGACCACCGCGCCCAGCGCCGGCATCCAGCTCGGCGCCCGGAAGTGGTCGTGCGCCACGGGATCCCTCCGCAGGACCAGCACCGCCACGTTCACCATCGTGAACACGCACAGCAGCAGGAGCACCGTGGTGTCGGCCAGGCCCGCCACGTCCCCGGTGGCGACGAGCACCGCCGCGACGGCCACGGTGAACAGGATGGCCACCCAGGGAGTGGCACGCCGGGGGTGGACCACCGCGAAGGCGCCGGGCACGATGCCCTCGCGCGCCATGCCGTACACCAGGCGCGAGGCCATGATCATGTTGATCAGCGCCGTGTTCCCCACCGCCAGCAGCGCGATCAGCGCGAAGAGCTTGGGCGGGAAGGCCAGGCCCGCGACCCTGACGACCTCCAGGAGCGGGCCGGTCGACGCCACCAGCGTCTCGGTCTCCACCAGCATGGTCGCGGTGAACACGACCGCCATGTAGATCACCGTCGCGGCCGCCAGCCCGCCGAAGAGCGCCCGCGGGAAGTCACGCGCCGGGTCCTTCGCCTCCTCGGCGAGGTTGACCGAGTCCTCGAAGCCGAGCAGCGCGTAGAAGGCCAGGGCCGTGCCGCCCAGCACGCCCATGAAGGCGCCGTGCTCCGGATGGAACTCCAGCGCCCGGGCGGGCTCGCCCTCGCCGGTGAGCAGGGCGTAGACGCCGATCGCGACGATGACCAGCAGGCCGAACGCCTCGATGACCGTCAGGACCACGTTGACCTTGACCGACTCGGAGATGCCCGCCAGGTTCACCAGCGTCACCAGCGCCAGGAACCCGAACGCGCCGACGACGGCCGGCAGCGTCACGAACTCGCCGAGATAGGACCCGCCGAAGGCCCGCGCCGCCGCGCTCGCCGAGGTGACCCCGCTCATCATCACCGCGAAGGCCACCAGGAACGTGACGAACGGGATGCCGAACGCCCGGTTGGCGTAGAGCGCGGCCCCGGCCGCCTTCGGGTACTTCCCGACGAGCTCGGCGTAGGCGGTCGCGGTCAGCGCGGCCAGCACGAAGGCCACCAGGAAGGGCAGCCAGAGCGCCCCGCCGGCGTGCCCGGCCACCTTCCCCACCAGCGCGTAGATCCCCGCGCCCAGGATGTCGCCCACCACGAAGAGCAGCAGCGTCCGGCGCCCGATCACCCGCTTCAGGGAGTGCGGGGCGGCGGGACCAGCGGTCGTCTCGGCCATGCGCTCCCACTACCCGCGACCCGGCCGGGATCACGCCCGAGATCACAGCCGGGTCAGGTGCGGGATCACTGCCGAGATCAGGCCCGTGATCTCGGCTGGGATCACAGCCGAGATCACGTCCGCCCCGGGAGCCACCCGTGTAAGCGGCGTGTAAGTGATCCGCAAGGAGGGGCCCTAGAGTTCCACTCGTCACAGATTGCAGTGAAAGGCAAACAATGTTCTCCCTCCTCTCCTCCCGCCGCATCGCCGTCACCCTCGCGGGAGCCGCGCTCATCTCCATGACCGCCGCCTGCGGCGGCGCCGCCAACGCCGAAGCCTGCACCGAGGCGCAGAGCATCCTGACCAACGCCACGACCTCGATGTCCACCGCGGGCACCGACCCGGCGAAGTTCAACGAGGCGACCCAGAAGGTCGCCGACGACTTCAAGGCCCTGGCCGCCAAGACCGACGGCGACCTCGCCACCGCGATCACCGGCTTCGCCGACGTCTGGGCGAACATCAAGATCGACACGGCCAACCCCGCCGGGCTCGCCACGTCGATCCAGGACCTCACCTCGAAGAGCCAGGCGTTCAGCACCGAACTCGCCAAGGCCTGCTCCTAAACAGGACCCTGTGCCCCCTGTGGGGAGGGGGCACAGCCGGGATGCGGCCGCCGTTCCGCCTGCGGGGGGCAGGACGGTTCGGCGGCCGCGCCCGACCACGCTCGACCGGAGACCCCGGCCCGCCACCACGGGCCGGGGTCTTCGCGCGCCGCCGTACGGCACCGCACGCGACGATCGGCGATAACGCACGTCCCCGCACGGATCCGGCCCGGCCACGCCACCCGAGGCGGCCGGGCGGCCCCGGAACCCGCGGGCCCGCCGACCCGGCTCAGCCCCGCAGCGTGCGGGCCTGCTCGTAGCAGCGGTCGAAGCCCTCCAGCACGGCCGGCCACGAGCTGCGGACCGGCTCGGTCCCCCGGTTGTGCGCGGCGATCGACTCGCGCAGCTCCCGGTCCCGGGCCAGCCGGGCCACCGCCGACACCAGCTCCTCGAAGCTCCCCCCGAGCAGCCCCTCCTTGCCCGGCCGGACGAAGTCGGCCACCCCGCTCTCCGTCCTCGCCACCACCGGGACCCCCGCCGCCCGCGCCTCCAGCGCCGCCAGCCCGAACGACTCGCGGGGCGCCGGGGCCACGAACACGTCCGCCGCGGCGAGCAACTCCCGGATCCGCTCGCGGCTGTAGCGGCCGGGCAGCGACACCCAGCCGGTCATCCCGTTGGACCGCAGGTAGCGCTCCATCTGCGCGCGCGCCGGGCCGTCCCCGACGATGGTGGCCCGCAGCGGCACCCCCTCCGGGACCTGCGCCCGCGCCTGCTTCAGCAGCCGGAGCAGCCGGACCGGCTGCTTGCGCGGGGCCAGCCGCCCCACCGCGACCACGTGCACCGTCCCGTCCGCGGGCCTCGCGCCGATCCCCCGGCCCGCCGCGCCCTCCGGTCCCTCGCCCGGCCCGCCGTACGACGGCTCACCGGCCGCCCCGCCCTCCGGTCCGCCCGCCGGGACATCATCCGGGGCGCCGCCCGGCGCGGGCCGTACGGCGGGTGCCTCCGGGCGCCAGGCGGACAGGTTCAGGCCGTTGGAGACCACGTGCACCGGCACGCCCGGCCCGGCCACCGCGCGGATCGGCCGGGCCGCGGCCTCGCTCACCGCGGTGCCCACCAGCCCCCAGCGCTGCCAGCCGTACAGCGCCCGCAGGCTCCGGTAGATCCCGCGGGTGACCGGGTCCCACATGCTGTGCACGGTCACCACCAGCGGCAGTCCCGCGCGCGCCGCGGCGCGCACGCCCATCCAGGCGAACGGCGAGACCGCGCCGGTGTGCACGTGCACCACGTCCGGCCGCCGCGCCGCCATCAACCGGAGCAGGTGCCCCGTCCCGGCGGGGTGGACCGGCAGGTCGAAGGGGAGGTTCGCGACGGTCCGGTGCACCCCCGGCAGCGGCTCCCCCGGGGTGGCGGTCACCACCTCGGCGTCGTGCCCCGCCTCGCGCTGCGCCCGGACCAGATCGGCGACCTGCACCTCGATCCCCCCGAGGCGTGGCAGGTAGCAGTCACTGACGTGGATGATCCTCACGCTGCCAGCGTAGCCCCGCGTGAGATCATGGCCGAGTGCGCGCTTCCACGACCCGTCCGTCCGCCCCCCGCACCGCCGTGTTCTTCCACGCCCACCCCGACGACGAGGCCCTGCTGACCGCGGGCACCATGGCCATGCTCGCCGCCGAGGGCCACCGCGTGATCCTCGTCGTGGCGACCTCCGGCGAGCGCGGCCAGGCCGACCTCGCGCCCGGCGAGGCCCTCGGCGAGGCCCGGATGGCGGAGCTGTACAAGTCGGCCGCCGCGCTCGGCTGCGCCCGCGTGGTGAACCTCGGCTACGGCGACTCCGGGCTGGCCCCCGGCGGGGGGATCGCCGAGGACCGGCCGCCGAACGCGTTCATCGACGCCGACGGCGAGGAGGCGGCCCGGCGGCTGGCCGCGGTCCTCACCGAGGAGAAGGCCGACCTGCTGACCACCTACGACCCGGCCGGCGGCTACGGTCACCCCGACCACGTGCAGGTGCACCGGGTGGGCGGCCGGGCCGCGGAACTCGCGGGCACCCCGATCGTGCTGGAGGCGACGGTCAACCGCGACCCGCTGCTGCGGGGCCTCAAGCTGGCCCGCCGGTTCTACCCGCAGCTGGACGTGCGGGCCTTCGAGCGGGCCTACTCCTCCGGTGAGGAGATCACCCACCGGGTGAACGTGCGCCGGTTCGCCCGGCAGAAGCGGGCCAGCATGGCCGCCCACGCCACCCAGGCCACCGGGGCCGACACCCGGACCCTGGGCGTGATGCTCAAGGTGCCCGGCCCGCTGTACCGGCTGGTCTTCGGCACCGAGTGGTACGTCCGGCGGGACGTCCCGGCCGGCGCGAGGCTGAGGCACCCCTTCGAAACTCCTCCCAAAGCATGAGGCCCGTACCGGCACACTTGTTCCGGGAGGGCATATGAAGAACAGATGGGTCCAGATCGGCCTGTCGGTCGCGTCGCTGGGCCTGGCCGCCGCGCTGGTGGTCTTCCTGCCGCAGATCGTGCAGGCGCTGACGGGCAAGACCGTCTCCTGGACGGAGATCGGCGCCCGCTTCGCCGCGCTGAGCTGGCAGGCGGTGGCGCTGATGGCCGTCCTCTGGCTGGCCAGCCTGCTCGCCTACACGTTCGTGCTGACCGCCTCCCTGCCCGGCCTGACCCACCTGCAGGCCCTCACCCTGAACGCGGGCGGCAGCGCGGTGAGCAACCTGCTGCCCTTCGGCGGCGCCGCCGGGGTCGCGCTGACCTTCGCCATGACGAAGGGGTGGGGCTTCCCGGCCCGCGCCGTCGTCGTCTCCACGCTCTCCAGCGGCGTCTGGAACACGCTGTTCCGGTTCGTGCTGCCCGCCGTGGGCATCCTGGCGCTGCTGGCCAGCGGCAAGGCGCTCAGCCCCGCCGTCGTCCAGGCGGGCTGGGCCGGGGCCCTGTCCATCCTGGTGCTGGTCTGCGTCGCGGGGGCGGCGCTCTACTGGGACCGCGCCGCCGCTCTGCTCGGCCGCGCCCTCGACGCCCTCATGCGGCTGGCGCCCCCGGCGGTCCGCCCCGGCGAGCACGCCGCCTCGGCCGCCCTGGAGCGGCTCCGCGCCGACACCTCCGCGGTCGTGCGGACCCGCTGGCGCGGGCTGACTCTGGGCATGGTCTCCTTCCTCGGTCTCCAGTGGCTGGTCCTGGTCTGCTGCCTGCACGCGACGGGCGCCTATCCGGGCCTGGCCCAGTCGATCGCCGCCTTCGCGCTGTCCCGGGTCCTGACCACCGCCCTGGTCACTCCGAGCGGGACGGGGATCATGGAGGCCGGGACAATCGGCGCGCTGGTCTTCTTCGGGGTGCCCGCCGATTCGGCGACCGCCGCCGCACTGCTTTTCGGGTTCTGGACCTACACTGTCGAAATCCCCTTCGGAGGTCTGGCCCTGGGTGCGTGGGCGCTCCTGCGCCGACGCGAGGGCGCCCAGGCGGCGCCCGCCGAGGAGCCGGCCGGCCGTTAGGGGGTGCCCGCGGACCCCGCCCCGGCAGGACCCACCGGCACCCCGGGGTGCCAGCACCTGCCAGATGGGGAAAAACCTTGTGCGCGATTCGAAGGCACGCATAGCGTGACTGCTGACATGGTGGCGTTCCGGGTTCTCGGTCCGGTCGAGGCGTACCCCGGTGACAACGGGGGTGACGACGGGCTCGACCTCGGCGGGCTGCGGCAGCGTGCCGTGCTCGCCCGGCTCCTCGTCGCCCGGGGCCAGGTCGTCCCGGTCGACACCCTGCTGTACGACCTGTGGGACGACGACGCCGCCAAGGGCGCGCAGTCGGGCCTGCAGGTCTACATCTCCCGCCTGCGCCGGGTCCTGGAGCCCGGCCGGCCGCGCGGCGGCCCCAACCGGCTGCTGGTGACCGTCGCCTCCGGTTACGCGCTGCGGGTGGCCCCCGACCAGGTGGACGCGCTCCGCTTCGAGTCGCTGGTCCGCGCCGCCGGGGAGCAGTTGGAGGGCGACGACCCCGCCTCCGCCCGGGTCCGGCTGGAGAAGGCCCTGGGCATGTGGCGCGGCACCCCCTACTCCGAGTTCGCCGACCAGCCGTGGGCCGAGGCGGAGGTGAACCGCCTGACCGAGCTGCGGCTGGTCGCCCGCGAGCGGCACGCCGACAGCGGCCTGCGCCTGGGCATGCCCTCGGAGGCGGTGCCCGATCTGGAAGCGCTGACCACCGAGCACCCCCTGCGCGAGGAGGGCTGGCGGCTGCTCGCCCTGGGCCTGTACCGGTGCGGGCGGCAGGGCGACGCGCTGGCCGCGCTGCGCAGGGCCCGCACGATCCTCGCCGACGAGCTGGGCATCGACCCCGGCCCTGCGCTGCGCAAGCTGGAGTCCGACATCCTGTCCCAGGACCCCGGCCTGCAGCTGCCCGTCCCGCAGGGCAGGCAGCGCCCGGTGGTCCCGGCCGACACCTGGCCGCCCCGGCCCGCCGCGCTGGCCCCGGTCGAGCCGCCGCCGCTGGAGCCCGAGCCGTTCGTGGGCCGCGACGCCGAGCTGGAGCGGCTGACCGCGGCCGCGGCCAGGACCGGCCGCTTCACCGTCGCGGTGATCAGCGGTGACGCGGGCGCGGGCAAGAGCACGCTGGTCCGCCAGCTCACCACGCGGCTGTCGGCCGACGGCTGGGGCACCGCCTCCGGCGCCTGCCCGGACAGCAGCGCCACCCCGCCCGGCTGGGCCTGGGTGGAGATCCTGCGCACCCTGGTGGGCATGGCCGGTCCCGGCGAGTACGCCCCGCTGCTCGCCCCGCTGCTGGACGACACCGCCCCCGATCCCGACGACGACCAGGCGTCCGGCGGTTTCCGGCTGCACCGGGCGGTGGGCGGCTACATCGCCGCGATCGCGCGCGACACCCCGATCCTGCTCACGCTGGAGGACCTGCACTGGGCCGACGACCAGACGCTGGCGCTGCTGCGCGCGCTGCCGAGCCTGCTGGCCGGGAGCCGGGTGCTGCTGGTGGTCACCTGCCGTGACAGCGAGCTGACCGACCGGCAGGCCGAGGTACTGGCCGCGCTGGCCCGCCTCGGCCCGGTCCGGGTGGCCCTGTCCGGGCTGGACCCCAAGGCGGTGGCGGAGCTGGTCCGGGCGACCTGCGTACGCGAGGTGGACGAGGAGGCCGTCGAGAGCATCGTGGAGCGGACCCGCGGCAACCCCTTCTTCGTCCGCGAGACCGTGCGCCTGCTCGACGCCGAGGCGGTCAGCGACCGCGCCACGGCCGCCGAGGTGATCTCCGGGGTGCCGTCCGGCGTCCGCGACGTGCTGCGGCGGCGCATCTCCCGGCTGCCCGCCGCCGCCCAGCAGATCCTGCTGCAGGCCGCGGTGATCGGCCGCGACGTCGACGTGGACGTGCTGGTGGACGTGGCCGGCGACGAGGACGCGGTCGTCGAGGCCGTGGAGGCCGCGCTGCTGGCGGGCCTGGTCACCGAGCCGGGTCCCGGCCGGCTCCGCTTCGACCACGACCTGATGCGCGACACGCTCTACTCCGACGCCTCGCGGCTGCGCCGTTCCCGGCTGCACGCCGCGGTGGCCGCGGTGATCGAGCGCAGGAGCCCCGGGGACGTGGCCGCGCTGGCGCACCACTACGACGCGGCCGGGACCACCGAGACCGCGGTCAAGGCGGTGCACTACGCCGGACTAGCGGCCGAGCAGGCCGAGCGCCGCTTCGCCCACCGGGAGGCGGCCACCCTCTGGGCGCAGGCCATCGCCGCCTTCGACCGCTCCGGCGTGACCCAGACCCCGGAGACCGCCCGCGAGCGGCTGCTGCTGACGCTGCGGCTGATCAGGGCGCTGGCCCTGTGCGGGGACATGGCGGCGGCCCGCCGCCACCGGCGCGAGGCGATGGAGGCGGCCCGCCCGCTGGGCGACCTGGAGCTCACCGCCCGGGTCGCCGCGTCGCTGGCCGTACCGCACAAGGGCATGGCGCGCGACTTCACCCGGACCGCGTGGGAGATCGTGGACGTCGCCGAGCGGGCGCTGGTGGAGCTGCCCGCCGCCGAGCAGTCGCTGCGGGCCAGCCTGCTGGCCACGGTCGCGCTGGAGCTGGAGGGCTCGGCCACCTCCCGGGGCGAGCAGGCCTCGCTGGAGGCCGAGGAACTGGCCCGCCGGACCGGCGACCCGGCGCTGCTGGCGACCGCGCTGAGCGGGCGCCTGCGCCAGTCGTACGGCATCGCGCCGGTCGGCGAGCGGGAGGTCATCGGGCGGGAGCTGCTCCAGGTCGGCGAGGCCAGCGGGCAGGTCGCGGTGCAGGCCCTGGCCCACCTGGTGCTGATGGAGTGCTCGGCCGCCTCGGGCGCGTTCGCCGAGGCCGACGCGCACGTCGCGGCGGCCGAGCGGCTGGCCCGGCGGTACGGCCTGCCCGCGCCGGCCGCCGTCGGCGCGTGGTACGCCGGGCAGCGCCTGATGATCGCCGGTGACTTCCCCGGCGCGGAGCGGGCCTACCGCGACGCCGCTCGGCTGACCGCCCGGGCCGGGATGCTGGAGGGCCGCCAGGACCTGCCGCTGATCACCACCTTCTGCCTGCGGCTGGTCAACGGCCAGGCCGCGGAGATGGTGGAGCCGCTGGCCGAGGCGCACCAGCGCGGCGCCAAGTGGACGCTGGACGCCTACGCGGTGGCGCTGGCATCCGCGGGGCACGAGCGCGACGCGCGCGCGGTCATCGCGGTGAAGACGCCGGTGCGGCCGGACTTCCTCTACGAGCTGGCGCTGATCTGGCGGGCGCTGGCGGGCATGCTGCTCGACGACCGGGAGCGGATGGTCGAGGCCTACGACACGCTGAAGCCGTTCTCCGAGCGGATCGCGGGGGCGGGCACCGGCGTGGTCGCGCTCTGGCCGGTCGCGCTGACGCTCGGCGACCTCGCGCTCCGGCTGGGTTTCACCGACGCGGCGCGGTCCCACTACGCCAAGGCGCTGGAGGTGGCCGAGCGGGTCGGCGTGCCCCGCTGGGTCGAGGCGGCGCAGCGCTCCCTGAACGGCTGAGAAGGACCGGACCCGGCCGGGTCAGCAGCTGACCATGAACTTCTCGCTGCGCAGGGTGGCACCGCCGTCGACCGAGAGCTTCACCCGGTACAGGCCGGGGTTGCCGACGATCCGGGGCTCCCACTCGGCGGTCCGGCTCGCGCCGGTGAAGCCCGAGCCGGAGGTGAGGTAGGTCCGCCAGGTCCTGGTCGCCGGGCTCCAGCGCTGCAGGCGCCAGCCGTACGAGACGGTCTCCCCGGGGTCGGGGTTGCCGACCAGGCTCCGCACCCGGTAGGTCCGCTCGCAGCGCCCGCCCCCGGGGACCTCGTCGACGGCCACCGTGCCGGGCTCCGGCGCCCGCTCCGCGGCGGACTTCCCCGCCTGCGCCGAGAGGGTCACCGTCCGCACCCGCTCCGGTCCGGCGGCCTCGGCCCGGGCCGAGCCGCCCAGCGACTCCGCCCCCGCGTAGAGCGCGGCGAAGACGAGCGTGGCCGACAGCAGTCTCAGGACGGTCGCGGTTCCGCTGGCGACCACCGGTACGACGCTGCTCCGCGGGCTCATGACAGGCACCTCTCCTTCGTTCCACCCCAGGTGTACGGCGGAGCAGTTGATCCTTGCTTGCGGACTGCTTGCAGTGGCCTTCAAGGTCTAAAGTGAGGTAAGCCTGACCTAAGACCTCAAAAGGTCAGGCACCACGATCATGGCGGTGACGTTCACAGATGCGACCCCTCTCGGCGGCCCTTCCCGATCCCACCTCCGCCTCCGTCTTCGGCCTGCCGCTCTGGCTCTGGGTCGTGCTGGGCGGGGCGGCCCTGTTCGGCGCGTTCCAGGCCTACTACTGGATCGGCCACGCGCTCGGGCCGCGGCTGTACGCCTCCCGGGTCGGGCGCAGGATCAGGCCCGAGCACGTGCGGGCGGCCGAGAACGCGGTGCGCCGCTGGGGCGCGCTCGCCGTCTACGGCTGCTTCTGGGTCCCGGTGCTGCGGCACACGCTGCCGTGGGTGGCGGGCGTGCTGCGCGTCTCCTACCCCTGGTACGTCGTGGCCAGCGCACTCGGCTGCCTGACCTGGGTACCGGTCACCTCCTTCGGCCTGTACTCGGTGATCTGGGGGTGGGCGGGGCTGGCCGGGGAGTCGCCCCTCGCGGCGGGCGCCGTGGCCGCCGCGGTGGTCGCCGCGGTCGTCCTGCTCTTCCGGTGGCGCCGCCGCAGGGCCGCCCGGCGCGCCGAGGAGGCGCGGCTCCCGCGGAGCTCCGAGGCGCTCTGCCACGATGACTCGCATGCCTAACGGGGGAATCCTCCTGACCGCCTGCGTCACCGTGTTCGGACTGACCGGACCGACCGGGCCGCCCGCCCTGGCCGGACCGGCCGCCCCGGCGGCCCCGGCGGGACGCGTCATCCTGGCGGAACCCGCGTCCCTGACCGGACCGCCCGGCCTCACCGGACCGGCCGTCCCGGCGGCCCCCGCCGTCTCCGCCCGCGCCGCCTACCTGGTCGACACGACCACCGGAACGGCCCACTTCGGCAAGGAGGCGACCCGGAGGATGCCGGTCGCCAGCCTGGCCAAGATCATGACGGCGTACGTCGTGCTGCGCGAGGCCCGGCTGACCGATCTCGTGACGGTCAAGGCCGGGGACGTGGCGTACGCCCGGCGGAACGACGCCACCGACGCCTCGCTGCGCGCCGGGGAGCGGCTGACCGTCAAGGACCTGCTGCACGGCGCGATGCTCCCCTCCGGGGCGGACGCCACCCACGCGCTGGCCCGCGTCTACGGCCCGGGCCAGAAGAGGTTCGTCGCCAAGATGAACGCCACGGCCCGCTCCCTGGGACTGGCCGACACCGTCTACACCAACGCCGACGGGCTGCCCCGGCCGCGCGGCGGCCACTCCACCGCGGCCGACCAGGTGAGGCTGAGCGACCTCGCGCTCCGCCACCCGGTGCTGTCCGCCATCGCCTCCACCGAGAGGTACGTCGTGCGCAGGACCGCCGCACACCGCCGGCACGTCTGGACCAACACCAACGAACTGCTCGGCACACCCGGAGTGCTGGGCGTCAAGACCGGCTACACCGGCGCCGCCGGCTACTGCCTGGCCTTCGCCGCCGACCGCGACGGCCACCGGCTGGTCGGCGTGCTGCTGGGCGAGACCCGCTCCAAGCGGCGTTTCCAGACCGCCGGGCGGCTGCTGGACTGGGCCGAGAGGCTGATCGAGGAGGCCCCGGTGCCGGACGGCCCGCCGCCGGGCGGCGGGGAGCCCGCCCCGCCCGCCCCGCCGGGAGGCCTGCTGGACCTGCCGGCCCTGGACTCCACCGTCCTTTGACGTCCTCCTCACGGAACGAGGGGGGGGGACGCCGCCCCGATCCCCCGCCCGATGAGGAGACCGGGCCGGGGCTCCCGGTTCACCGGTCCCGGCGCATCAGGCCGTGGCAGGCGATGGCGGCGGCGGCCACCACGTTGAGGGAGTCGACGCCCAGGCCCATCGCGGCCGGGCTCATCGGGATGCACACCGGCAGGTCGGCCTCGTGCAGCCACCGGGAGGAGAGCCCGTCGCCCTCCGATCCCAGCAGCAGCGCCACCCGCTCCGGCATCTCCACCCCGTCCAGGGGCGCGGCGGCCTGGTCGGGGGTGAGCGCCAGCGTCAGGAAGCCCGCCGCGCGCAGCTCCGCCAGGCCGTCGTACCAGTCGGCCATCCGCGCGTACGGGATCGCGAAGACCGCGCCCATCGAGACCTTGACGGACCTGCGGTAGAGCGGGTCGGCGCAGCGGGGCGAGAGGATCACCGCCTCGACGCCCAGGGCCGCGGCGCACCGGAAGATGGCGCCGACGTTGCCGTGGTCCACGAGGTCCTCCAGGACCAGGACGCGGCCGGGAGCGCTCCGCTCCCCGGTCGTCCGGGCCCCGCCGTCGCGGCCCTCCCCCGCCGCGGCCTCCGCTCGGCCCGGCTCCGCCGCAGCTTGCGCTCGGCCCGGCTCCGCTGCGGCCTGCGTGCACACCGGCTCCGCCTCCGCGGTCCGGCCGCCTCCGCGGGGCGGCCCGGCGAGGATCTCCGCCACGGAGGGCAGGACCCGCCGTTCCATCGAGGCGAGCGCGCCCCGGTGCACGGGAAACCCCGTGATCTCCTCCATCACGTCGTCGTCCACCACGTGGACCCGGTCGCCGAGGCCGGCGAGGACGTCGGCGAGGGAGTCGACCCAGCGGCGGGTCAGCAGTACCGAGCGCACCGGGTAGCCGGCGGCCACGGCGCGGCGGATGACCTTCTCCCCCTCCGCGATGAACAGGCCGTGCTCGGCCTCCAGACTCTTGCGGAGCTCGACGTCGCGCAGGTGGGCGAAGTCGGTCAGGCGGGGATCCGGGGCGTCGTGCACCTTCGAATCCTGCCACGGCCCGCGGTCAGGCCTCCCGGGAGGGTTCGGCCGGGGCCGGGCGGATCGAATCCGGGCGGATCCGATCCGAGGAGACGAGCGGCAGCACGGCGGCGACGTGGCTGGGCGTGAACGGCACGGGGCTCCCACGGGGTCGAGTGGATCTTTCCGGGATCCTACGGACCGGCCCCCGTTCCCCGGAGCCGGAGATGGACGGTCACCATGAGGTAACGTTCCGTGACGGACGGAGGGGCCGTCACCGGGAGAGGACAGGGGAGCCAGTGGCCGAGCAGGGGGCGGAGCGGACCGCGACAGGTCCGGTACGGCCGGCGCACGACGGCGGCTGGCTCCGCGACGCCCGCCGGGCGCGCACGCTCTCGCTGGTCACCCTCGCCTGGCTGGGCGCCGAGAGCGCGCTCGGCATCGCCGCGGGCCTGCGGGCCCACTCGGTCGCGCTGATCGGCTGGGGGGTCTGGTCCCTGGTGGAGGCGCTCGCCAGCCTCATCGTGGTCTGGCGGTTCACCGGGTCCCGGATGCACTCGGCGGACGCCGAGGACCGGGCGCGCAGGGCGGTGGCGGTCAGCTTCTGGCTGCTCGCCCCCTACCTCGTGGTGCACGTGGCGCACGACCTGGACGCGGGGCACCGGGCGGAGCCCAGCGCGCTCGGGATCGCGGTGACGGCGGTCAGCCTGGTGAGCATGCCGCTGCTGGGCGCGGCGAAACGACGGCTCGGCGCACGGCTGCACTCGACGGCCACCGCGGGCGAGGGCACCCAGAACCTCATGTGCGGGCTGCTCGCCGCGGGCGTGCTGGCCGGGCTGGTGCTGAACGGCGCCGGCTGGTGGTGGGCGGACCCGCTGATGGCCGTGTGCCTGGCCGCGGTGGCCGTGCGAGAGGGACTGCGGACCTGGCAGGGGCACTCCTGCTGCCACTGAGGCCGCCGCACCGCCGCCGCGGCGGCCACTGAGGTCGCCGCGCCGCCGCCTCCGCAACCGCTGAAGCCGCCGGACGGCGCCACCGATGGCCGCCCGGTCGGCGCCATCGCCCTCACCGGCGGCTGCCGGGTGGGCACCAGGTCGCGACGGTCCGTGCCCCCGGCCGGACGCCGCGCGACCGTTGCACACCGCGAGTCCCTGTTTCGTCACATGAAGTAATAGCCACACTAAAAGGGGCGTTTTGCCGTAGTAAGTGTTCCCAGTACAGTTCCGTGAATATTGCGGTTTACCTCCCGATAAGGTGACCGCTGGCTTCAGGACATCGACACCGAAGAGGACATCGTGGGCGGACGCCACCGGACGGATGAACTCGACGACGGCTACACCTCCCCCCGCGAGGCGTCCCGGCGGCGGCGGGGCGGGCGGGGGAAGGTACTGGTCCCGCTCGCGGGATCGGTGGCCTTCGCCGTACTGCTCGGAGTCGCCGCCTTCGTGATCGTCAACCGTGACGGGGGATGCGCGGAGGACGCGACCGGTCTCCGGGTCACCGTCTCGCCCGACATCCATCTCGCGGTCTCCCAGATCGCGGAGCGCTTCAACAAGGCGGGCCGGGAGGACGGCGGCGGGTGCGCCTCCGTCAAGGTGGCCAAGGCCGCCTCGGCCACCGTGGCCTCCGGGCTGGGCGGGAGCGGCGGCAAGGTCGGCGCGATGGACCTGTGGATCCCCGACTCCAGCCTCTGGGTGACCGGCGTCCGGGCGAAGAACCCGTCCGTCCCCGAGCCCGCCGTGTCCGTCGCCCAGTCCCCCGTCGTCATGGTGGCCTCCGGGTCGGTGGTGCCGAACCTGAAGAAGAGCTTCGGCGACGCCAGCTGGACCGGAATGATCAACGCCACGAACGCGGCCAACGTGGACGGCCCCGGCCGCAAGGTCCGCGTGCTCGCCCTGGACCCCGCACTCAACTCCGCCGGGCTGGGCGCGCTGCTGGCCGCCGCCGGGGTGGCCACGGCCTCGGGCGTCGGCGACGAGCAGCTGGTCGGCGCGATGAAGACGCTGTCCACCTCGACCGTCAAGGACCAGGGCGCGCTCCTGGCCAGCCTGGGCGTCAAGGGCCGCCGCGTCCCGCTGGGGGTCTCCTCCGAGCAGGGCGTCTGGGCCTTCAACAACACCAAGAAGCCCGAGGTCCCGGCCGTCCCCCTCTATCCGGCCGAGGGCACCTTCAACCTCGACTACCCGGCGGTGGTCACCGCCCAGGACGCCGGCGTCCGCAAGGCGGCCGAGGCGTTCGTCAAGGAGCTCGGCACCCCCGCCGCCCAGAAGACCCTCCAGGACCAGGGCTTCCGCACCCCGGACGGCGAGGGCGGCAAGGCCATCTCCGACGCGGACGGCTTCCAGGCCGAGGCTCCGCAGGCGCTGCCGACCCCCGACCCCAAGACCGTGGCGAGCATGTCCCAGTCGTGGTCGCGGATCAACCTCGGCACCAGGCTGGTCACCCTCCTGGACGTCTCCGGCACGATGGCGCTGCCCATCCCCGGCACCGGGCTCACCCGGATGCAGGCGATCAGCAGGATCGCCATCGAGGGCATGAAGCCGTTCCCCAACGGCAGCGAGATGGGGTTGTGGGAGTTCTCCACCCATCTCGACGGCAAGGGGGTGGACTACCGCGAGACGGTCTCGGTCGGCCCGCTGACCGAGACCGTGGACGGCGTGCTGCGCCGGAACCTGATCAACCAGAAGCTCGCCGGGGTCCAGGCCAGGGCCACCGGTGACACCGGGCTCAACGACACCCTCGCCGCCGCCTACCGGATGATGAAGGACGGCTACAAGAGCGACAAGATCAACACGATCCTCATCATGACGGACGGCGCCGGGAACGACGACCCCGACGGCGGGATGAGCAACCAGGAACTCCTGAAGCTCCTGAAGGACGAGTTCGACCCGGAGAAGCCGGTCAGCATCCTCATCATCGCCTTCGGCCCCGACGCCCCCAAGGGCAAGCGGCAGATGGACGCCATCGCCAAGGCGACCAACGGCGACGCCTACATCGTCAAGGACATCCTGGAGATCCGGAAGGTCTTCCTGGAGGGCATGAAGCGCCGCCTCTGCTCCCCCCACTGCTGATCTTCCCGCTCTTCCGACGGCCGGTGCCCCACGGGCACCGGCCGTCACATTCTTCCCGATCATCCCGGTTCTCCCAGGTCATGCCGGGTCGGCATATCGGGACAACCCCTCCCGGACAGGCGGCGTCCCACTCGCGTGGGGTCTCGGGCGCGTCCCGTGAACGAGCCCGTCTGCGTCGGGGAGGAAATGTCCGTGCCCGGATGGCCGACCGTCGGCCGGACCGACGATCAACGACTCGCGGAGGCGCTCCGGCGCGCCGACGCCCAGGCGCCCGCGCGGCTGTTCGACGCCTACGCCGAACGGCTCGGCGACTACGCCTTCTCGCTGCTGGGCGACGTCGACGCGGCGGCCGACGCCGTGCACGACGCCCTGGTCGTCGCGCACGGGTGCGCGGACCGGCTGCGGGACGCCGGACGGCTGCGCCCCTGGCTGTACGCGCTCGTCCGGGTCCGGTGCGCCGCCGGCTCCCGCGGCGGACGGGGCACAGGGCCCTCGCCGGTCGTCGACGAGCCCGACGACCCCGGGGAGCGCGAACTGGCCGCGCTGGTCCGGGAGACGCTGGCGGAGCTGGGCGGACAGGAGCGGGAGGTGCTGGAGCTCTCCCTCCGGCACGGCCTGAGCTCCGGCGAGGCCGGCGCGGTGCTCGGCCTGACCTCCCGGCAGGCCGCGACCCGCCTCGGCCGGGCCCGCGACCATCTGGAGAACGCCGCCGCCGCGGTCGTGCTGGCCAGGATCGGCCGGGCGCACTGCCCGGACCTGTCGGCGATGGTCGACTCGTGGGAAGGGCCGCTCACCCCGGCGCTGCGCAGGAGGCTGTCGGCCCACATCGCCCGCTGCGAGGTCTGCGCCGGCCTGCGCGACCGGCACGTCCCGGCCGGGCGGCTGCTGGACCTGCTCCCCGCCGCCCTCCCGCCGCTCTCCCTGCGCCGCCGGACGATCGCCACCTGCGTGGACCCCGGGCAGAGCGGGACCCGCGCCGCCGTCGTCGCCGCCGGGGACCGCTTCGACCGGACCGGCTTCCCGGTCACCGGAGAACGACGCGCCGTACCGAGGGCCGCGCGCCGCAGGAAGCGGACCGGGCGGGCGGCCCCGGTGATCGCGGCGGCCGTGTGCGTGCTGGCCGCGACGGCGGGCGTGATCGTGGTCACCGGACAGGACCTCGTACGGAGTCCTGCGGGCCGGGCGGAGTCCGCACCCGACCCGGAACCGGCGATGATCGTCGCCCCGCCGGAGCCGGAGCCGGACGCCGCGCCGGAGCCGGAGGAGCCCGGACCCGGTCTGGAGGAGCCCCCGGCGGAGGAGCCCGGACCCGAACCGGCGGAGAGCGCCCGCAGCACCGCACCGGGTCCCCGCACCGGCCGCCCCGCGGCCTCCCGCCCCGCCGTACCCCGCCCGGCGGCGGACCGGCCGCGCACCACCCGCCCGCCCGCGCCCCGGCCGTCCGCCCGGCTGAGCGTCTCGTGCCCGTCGAGCATCGGCGCCGGGGCGGGGCGGATCCGGCTGACGGCGCGGGGCGCCGCGGTCGAGTGGTCGGCGACCACCTCGGGAGGACTGGTCGTCCACCCCGCCGGCGGGCGGCTCCGGGCCGGTGCCTCGGCGATGATCTGGGTGACCGCCGCCGACCCCGGGGAGAGCGGGTCCGGGCGGGTCGCGTTCCGGTCGTCCGGGGGCGGCACCGCCTGCGCCGTCTCCTGGGACGGCCCCGCCCCCGAGGACTCCGAGCCCGCACCCGATCCCACCGAGGCTCCCGAGCCCACCCCTACGCCCTCCGTGAGCCCGGAGCAGGAGGCCGCCTGATTTCCTGACCGGACGCTGAACGACTTCACGACATCCCTTAGCAATTGGGTAAACCATGGGCCTATGGCAAACGTCGCCATTGACGACCCTGAGGGACGGTTGGTCACATGGGGTGGCGGTCAGCCACGCCCTACCAGTCCGGGAGTCGGGAGATGCGGATCATCCGCAGGGCGCTCCGAGGGGCGCTCGCGTTCGCATGTGCGACGGGAGCGGCCCTGGCACTCACCGGGACCGAGGTTTTCTTCCGTTCTGTCCTGGTTCTTCTGTTTCTTCTATTAACTCCCGCCGTCGCTCTGATCGGAGTGTTGCGTGATCGTAACCCTCTCAGAGTGATAACGACTGGAATAGCGGCAAGTGTCGCTACTAACACGCTCCTTGCCATAGCCATGCTCTCTTTTGACGCATGGTCGCCACGTGCCGGAGTGGCGACGATCGCGGTTGTGGGAGCGTTCTTGTGGGTGCTGCGCACGCTGTATCGGGGCGACGGAGGCCTGCGGGCCGAACAGGGGGCGAGGTCAGGGTGAAGATCACTGTTGTCTGTCCGGGGGAGCTCGGCGAGCCGGAGATCAACCGGTGGCGTGAGATCCAGAAGGCCTCTCCGGCTCTCGACAATCCGTTCCTGTCCGTGGACTTCACGCTGGCCATGGGCCGGCTGCGCGACCGCGTCAGGGTCGCGGTCATCGAGGACGGCGGCACGGTCACGGGCTTCTTCCCCTACGAGCGGCACGCCTTCGGCGTCGGCAGGCCGCTGGGCGGCTTCCTCGTCACCTGCCACGGAGTGATCGCGACGCCGGAGTTCAAGATGGACGCGCGCGAACTGCTCCGGGCCTGCAGGCTCTCGGTCATCGACTTCGACTACCTGGTCGCGGGCCAGCCCACGTTCTCCCCGTACGAGACGGACGTGCGCCCGGCCCCCGTCATGGACCTCGGCTCCGGGTTCGACGCCTACGTCGAGCAGATCCGCGCCGCCTCGCCGAAGAACTACAAGACCGTGCGGTACAAGGAACGCAAACTCGGCCGCGAGCACGGCGAGGTCAGGTTCGACTGGGAGTCCGCGGACCTCGGCGCGCTGCACACGCTCCTGCGCTGGAAGTCCGACCAGTACCAGCGGACCGGCCGGGTCGACCGCTTCGCCCAGCCCTGGATCATCCGGCTCGTCGAGGAGATGCACGCCGCCCGGTCCGACGACTTCGCCGGAGTCCTGACCATGGTCTACGCCGGGGACACCCCGGTCGCCGGTCACTTCGGCCTGCGCACCGCGCAGACCCTCGTCGGCTGGTTCCCCGCCTACGACACCGCCTACGCCCCCTACTCGCCCGGCATCATGCACCACCTGCACCTGGCCGAGCACGCCGCGCGCTCCGGCCTGCACCAGATCGACATGGGCAAGGGCGACCGCGAGTACAAGGACTGGTTGAAGACCGGCGTCCTGATGGTCGCCGAGGCCCGCGTCGCGCGCCCATCCCCCACCACCGCCGTGCAGTGGGCGGGCAGGGTCCCCCTGAGCCGGCTGCGCACCGCCGTCGTGGACGACCCGCGTCTCTTCAAGGCAGCCGACCGCCTGCTCAAGGCCTACGGGCAGGCAAAATCACGCCTCCGACCGCGTTTCCGCTCGCACCAGTCAACGCGGACACGGTAACCATTCCCTTCACGGCCATTCGATTCCCGATGTGACACCTCTCTCGCTCTCAGTCGCGCTCGTCCTCGTCTCGTGCCGGGAACCGAGCGCGCGGAAGGACCATCCGTCATCATGAACCACGAAACGATCAGAGCCAATGGCAAGCAGAGCGGCACACTCCGCTCCATCCCGCCCCTCGAGCGGTTCACCCCGCTCACTCCCCACATGGCCATCTCGCCCACCGTGAGCGTCGTCGTGCCCGCGATGAACGAGGCGGAGAACCTCCCGCACGTCTTCGCCACGCTGCCGCAGTGGATCGACGAGATCATCCTGGTGGACGGCAACTCGGTGGACGACACCGTCGCCGTCGCCAAGAGGCTGCGGCCCAACGTCCGCGTGGTCACCCAGACCGGCAAGGGCAAGGGCGACGCGCTGGCCGCGGGCTTCGCCGCCTGCACCGGCGACATCATCGTGATGATCGACGCCGACGGGTCCACCGACGGCCGGGAGATCATCCAGTTCGTGAGCGCGCTGGTGGCCGGCGCCGACTTCGTCAAGGGTTCGCGCTACGCCTCCGGCGGCGGCAGCGACGACCTCACCTTCACCCGCACGCTCGGCAACAAGGCGCTGACCGGTCTGGTGAACAGGATCTACGGGACCCAGTACAGCGACCTGTGCTATGGCTACAACGCCTTCTGGGCCCGCCACCTCGGCGTCCTCAACGTGGACTGCGCGGGCTTCGAGGTGGAGACCCTGATGAACATCAGGGCGGCCAAGGCCGGGCTGAAGATCCACGAGGTGCCCAGCCACGAGCGCTGCCGCATCCACGGGGAGAGCAACCTCCGTGCGGTCCGCGACGGCCTCCGGGTGCTCAGGACGATCATCAGGGAGTGGCGCGGCCGCTCCACGGCCAGGGTTCCCGAGCCGCGGACCGCCACCCCCGCCGCGGACCAGGGCGCCGCCTGACCATGAAGATCAGCGTCGTCATCTGCGTCTACACGGAAGACCGCTGGGAGGACATCCGGGAGGCCGTCGAATCGGTCGAACGGCAGCGGCGCAAGCCGTACGAGGTCATCCTGGTCGTCGATCACAACCCGGACCTGCACCTGCGGCTGAAGCAGGAGTACCCCGGCGCGATCGTGGTCGAGAACGCGCACGAGCAGGGGCTGTCCGGTGGCAAGAACACCGGCGCGGCGACCGCCTCGGGCGACGTCGTGGCGTACCTGGACGACGACGCGGTGGCGGAGCCCGGCTGGCTGGAGGCTTTGGAGGAGGGTTTCCAGGACCCGGCCGTCGTGGGGGTGGGCGGGTCGACCAGGCCGCTGTGGGCGACGGGCCGTCGCCCGCGCTGGTTCCCACCGGAGTTCGACTGGACCGTGGGGTGCACCTACGTGGGCATGCCCACGGTCCGCGCGCCGATCCGCAACGTGATGGGCGGCAACGCGGCCTTCCGCCGCGAGGTCGTGGGCGCGGCCGGCGGCTTCCACACCGGCATCGGCCGCAGCGTGCAGGGCCGCAGGAGCCGCCCGCTCGGCTGCGAGGAGACGGAGTTCTGCATCCGCCTCTCCCAGCGGTTCCCGGGAGCGGTGATGCTGTTCGAGCCGGCGGCGGTGATCGGGCACAAGGTCTCGGCGCAGCGGGAGCGGTTCGCCTACTTCAGGTCCCGCTGCTACGCCGAGGGCCTGTCCAAGGCCCTGGTCGCCTCCAGCGTCGGCACCCGGGACGGTCTCTCCAGCGAGAGGGCGTACGCGACCAGGACCCTGCCCGCCGGAGTGCTGCACGGGATCGGCGCGGCGTTCCGGGGCGACCCGGCGGGCCTGGCCAGGGCCTTCGCCATCGTCGTCGGCCTGGCCTGGACCGGTTGGGGCTATGTGGTGGGCACGACACGTCTGAAGTCGAGGCGATCATGACACGCGTTCCGATCCTGATGTACCACGCGGTGAGCGAGCGGCCGACCGAGGAGACCCGGCCGCTCGCGGTCTCGCCGCGGCGCTTCGCCGAGCAGCTGGAGATGCTCCGGGAGCAGGGTTTCACCCCGATGACCATGTCCGACCTGGTCGCCGGGGTGAACCGGACCGGCCCGCTGCCGGACAGGCCGGTGGCGATCACCTTCGACGACGGTTACGCCGACTTCCACGACGAGGCGCTGCCGCTGCTCGCCCGGTACGGCTATCCCGCGACGGTCTTCGTGACCACCGGCTGGATCCGGGACGCCGGGTCGGAGTCCGCCGGACGGCCGCTGGGCCCCACCCTGGCCTGGAACCAGATCCGGGAGGCGGTCTCCTGCGGCATCGAGATCGGCGGGCACAGCCACAGCCACCCGCAGCTCGACCAGCTCCCCGGCCGGAAGCTCCGTGACGAGCTGCGCCGGAACAAGGCCCTGCTGGAGGACCACCTCGACCGCCCGGTGGCCACCATGGCCTACCCCTACGGCTACTCCAGCGCCCGGGTGCGCCGGGAGGTCCGCAGAGCGGGCTACTGGACCGCGTGCGCCGTGGCCAACGACGTCTTCTGCGAGGGCGACGAACTGCTGGCGCTGCCGCGGCTCACCGTCACCGAGCACACCTCGCCGATGAAGTTCGCCAAGGTGATCACCGGGCAGGGCCTGCCCCTGCTCTACCTGCGCGAGCGGGCGCTCACCAAGGGATACGCGCTCGTGCGGCGCACCCGCTACGGGTTGCACCGGACCGGCGCCCTGCTGCGGGCCGGGACAGGTAATGGGCGGTGACTGAGACGAGTGCGCCGGCGGGGAGGACGGAGGGCGCGAAGCGGCGGCGAGGATCGCTGGGCACCCTGCGGGACCGCCTCCCCAAGGACCTGAACGACCCCCTGCTCCGCAACGCCTACTCGCTGATCGTCAACGCCGGTGCGGCCGGCGCCCTCGGGCTGGCCTACTGGACGGTCGCCGCACGCTTCTACGGCGACGCCGACTACGGCCGCGGCTTCGCACTGATCGCCGCCATGCGGCTGCTCGCGGCGCTCACCGCCTTCGGCTTCGTCGGCGCGCTCACCCGGTTCCTGCCCGAGGGCGGGCGGGCGACGGGCCGTCTGGTCGGCTGCACCTACCTGGTGGGCGGCGGCGCGGCTGCGGCCGCGACGGGGCTCTTCCTCGCCACGCTCCCGTCCTGGGGCGCCAACTTCGGCGGCCTGTCCGGGCTCGCGCCCGCGGCCTGGTTCCTGCTGGCCGTCGTCCTGTGGTGCGTGTTCACGCTCCAGGACGTGGTGCTCACCGCGCTGGGCAAGGCGCCCTGGGTGCCGCTGATCGGGGTGGCCGTCGGGGTGGCGAAGCTCGGACTGCTGATCGTGCTGGCCCCGTCCTTCCCCGGCTCGGGGATCTTCCTGGCCTGGACGATCCCGGTGGCCTTCACCGTCGTGCCGATCAGCATCGCGATCTTCACCAGGCTGGCGCCGCGGGCCGCCGCCCGCAGCGGTCACCGCCCGCCGCCCCCGATGCGCAGGATCGGCGGCTTCCTGGCCGGCGACTTCCCCGGCACGCTGCTCATCCTGGCCAGCGTCTACCTCGTGCCCGCCCTGGTGTCCGGGGGCGTGGACGCGCGCATGGCGGGTTACTACGGCGCGGCGGTGACCCTCGTCGGCGTCTTCGACATGCTCGCCCTCAACATGGCGATCTCCCTGACCATCGAGGGTGCCGGCGACCCGGCGGCGCTCGCGGGCAGGTGCAGGCTCGCCCTCCGGCGGACCATGATGCTCCTGGTCCCCGCGGTGGCGGTGACGGCTCTGGCCGCCCCGCTCATCCTCCGGCTCGGCTGGGGGGAGTCCTACGCCGAACACGGGGCGGACGTGCTCAGGCTGCTCGCGTTCGCCTCGATCCCGCACGCCCTCATCGAGATCTACCTGGGCGTGCTGCGCGCCCGCAGCCGCGTGCGGGCGCTGCTGCTGTTCCAGGCGCTGCTCTGCGTCCTGGTCGTGGGGCTGTCGTTCGTCTTCTTCCGCGCGCACGGCATCACCGGTGTGGGCCTCGGCACCCTCGCCGCCCAGGTGATCGTCGCCGCCGTCATCGCCCCCGGGCTGTTCCGGGTGCTGCGGACGGCCGGCGCACCGGGCACCGGACTCCCGCCGGACGCCGACCTCTCACCGGACAACGTCCCGACCCTGGTGATGATGACGGTCGACGCCCAGCCCACGGTCACCCGGCTCCGGGACGGATCCCCCTTCCCGGACGGCGGCCCCGCGCCACGGCCCCGGCACGCGCGGCCCGCGGCACCGGACCCGGGTGCGGGGCGCACCGCACCGGACCCGGGTGCGGGGCGCACCGCACCGCATCCCGGGCGCACCGTACCGGCGCCGCGCGCGCCCCGCCCGGTGCCGGGTCCGCGGACACGGCCCGCCGTGCCGTGGTGGGAGTGGACGCGCGCCCTGCTTCCGCCGCTGATCGCCGCCGAGGGCCTCGTGATCGTCGTGCTCACCGTGGCGGCGGGCGGGCGCTCGCCCGCCGTACCCGTGCCCGCGGTGACCCTGGCCGGCGCCGGGCTGGTGGCGGTGGCGCTCCTGGCCGAGCTCGTGATGCGCCGCCGGACCTGGCTGCTGTGGGTGCAGCTGCTCACCGTGGCGCTGTGCCTGCACGGGACGGAGGCGCTGTCCGGCTCGACCGGCCGTGCCACCGCCGCCACCGCCGGCGCGGTCGTGAGGGTGATGGCGACCGGCGAGGCCGGCCCCGGGGAGTGGCCGCTGGCCCTGCCCGCGTTCCTGGCCCGCGCGATGGGCCTGACCGACCCCACCCCGCTGCTCGTGTGGGCGCCGGTCGCCCTGGCCGCGGCGAGCCTGGCCCCCGCGCTGCTCGCCGCGCGGCTCGTGCACCACGACGAACGCGTCCGCTGGACTCTGGCGCTCGCGGTGACGGCGGTGCTCTGGCTCGCGCCCGCCGAGTCGATCACGGCCTCCACCGCCTTCCTGCTCTGCCTGTGCGCGCTGGCCCTGGCACCGGCCCGCGCGCCGCGCCGGACCGCTCCCGCGGCCGCCGAGGACGGGCGTCTGGAGACGGCGGCCTAGATGAGGACCACGACCGGCGACCCGCCCTCCGGCCCGGATCCCGTCCCCGGAGGGCCCGAGAGCGCCCGGACCGCTCCGGCCTCCATGACCTCCCGAGTTCCCATGAGTTTCCCGAGTTCTAGGAAAGGACCTGCCGTGAACGACTGGCCGGCGATCACCGTGGTGATCCCGACCCGCAATCGCACCGGACTCCTCCAGGAGACGATCGACTCGATCCTCGGCCAGGACTATCCGGGCGACATCACCTGCGTCGCCGTCTTCGACCAGAGCCCCCCGGACGAGTCGTTCGCGACCTCCCGTCCCGGGCGGCGGGTCATGGTGACGCCCAACACGCGGCAGCCGGGGATCGCCGGCGCCCGCAACACCGGCGTGCTGCTCGACGACGGCGAACTGGTCGCCTTCTGCGACGACACCGACCTCTGGCTGCCGCACCGGCTCCGGTCCCAGGTGACGGCGCTCGGCGGCGGCCACTTCGCGACCTGCGGGATCGAGCTCTTCAACGACGAGGTGGCCTTCGCCAGGTCGGTGCCCACGCCGACGGTGACCCTGCAGGACCTGCTGCGCAAGCAGCTGCCCTCGATGCACCCCTCGACCTACCTGATGCGCCGCGACGCGCTCACCGGCGGCTTCGGCCTGGTCAGCGAGGAGCTGCCCGGCGGCTACGGCGAGGACTACGAGTTGCTGCTGCGGGCCGCCCGGTTTGGGCCGATCGTCAACGTGCCGGAGACGGGGGTCAGGGTCAGGCTGCACACGGCCTCGCACTTCTCCGTCGTCGAGTCCAGCGAGACGATCTCCACGGCGCTGCGCTGGATGCTGGAGCGCTATCCGGAGTTCACCGGGGCGCCGGGCGGCTACGCCCAGCTCGCCGGGAAGATCGCCTTCGCCGAGGCCGCGCTGGGCCGCTCCGCGCAGGCGCTGCGCTGGATCGGCAGGGCCGTACGGCGGCGCCCCTGGGAGCCGCGCGCCTACCTGGCGCTGGCCGTCACGGCGGGCATGCCCGCTCCGGCGATCGTGGGCCGCCTGCACCGGATGGGGCGCGGCATATGAAGATCGACGTCATCCGCCCCGGGGAGCTGGGCAAGGCCGAGATCGACGCGTGGCGCGAGATGCAGCACGCCACGCCGCGGCTGGGCAACCCCTTCCTCAGCCCGGAGTTCACGGTCGCGATGGGCGAGGTCTGCGCCGAGGCCCGGGTCGCGGTCGTCTCCGAGCAGGACGGGCCGGTCGGCTTCTTCCCGTTCGAGCGGCACCCCGGCGGCGTGGGCACCGCGCTGGGCGCCTGGGTCTCGCTCTGCCAGGGCGTGGTCCACGCGCCGGGCGCCGAGTTCGACGCCGAGGCCCTGTTGCGCGCCTGCGGGCTGCACGTGTGGGAGTTCGGCTGCATGGTCGACGGGCAGAAGTGGTTCCAGCCGTTCGAGGTACTGCGCCAGGAGGCCGTGGTCCTCGACCTGGCGGACGGCTACGCCGCCTATCTCGACGGGCTGCGCGAGCGCTCCCCCAAGTTCCTCAAGTCCACCCTCTACAAGGAGCGCAAGCTCGGCCGCGACGCGGGCGAGCTGACCTTCGACTTCGCGGTCCGCGACGAGGAGCAGTTCCGGCTGCTGCGGAGCTGGAAGTCCGCGCAGTACCAGCGGATGGGCCGCCCCGACCGGTTCGGCAGGGCCTGGGTCGTGGAGCTCGCCGAGCGGCTGCACGCGATCGACACCCCCGACTTCGCCGGGCCGCTGTCCATGCTCTACTGCGACGGCAAGCCGGTCGCGGGGCACTTCGGGCTGCGCTCGGACACGATCCTGATCGGCTGGTTCCCGGCCTACGACCCGGAGTTCGCCAAGTACTCCCCCGGCCTGATCCAGCACCTGAGGATGGCCGAGGCGGCCGCCGCCGCCGGGCTGCGCTCGATGGACCTGGGGATCGGGACCGGCTCGGAGTACAAGGACGCGCTGCGCAGCCGGGGCGAGCCGGTGAGCGAGGGATGCGTGCGCCGCCGCTCGGCCGGCGCGGCGGCGTACTGGCTGCGCCGCACGCCGGTGCGCCGGGCCCGGCAGTTCATCCTGGACAGCCCCGCCCTGTACGGCGCGGCCGACCGGGCCATGAAGCGGTACGGGAACCTGCGGGCACGGTTGAAGACGCGATGAGCCGCACCCTCGAATCGATCATGAGTGAGCGGGTCGGGGCCGCGTGCCTGCACGTGCCCTCGGCCCGGTTCGGCCTCTACCTCGCCCTGCGGCACTGGTTCGGCGCCGGAGACCGGGTGCTGATCGCCCCGACCAACTGCGAGACCGTGCTGTTCATCGCGCTGGCAGCGGGCCTGCGGCCCGTCATGGCGCCCGTCTCGGCGGACGACGGCAACATCGACCCGGACCTGGTCGACTGGACCGGCCTGGCGGGCGTGCTCACCACCCACCTGTACGGCCAGCCCGACCGGGTGGTCCGGCTGCGCGCCGAGTGCGACCGCCGCGGCCTGGTCCTGGTCGACGACGCCGCGCACGCCATGCTCACCACGGTGGACGGCCGCCCGGCCGGCACGTTCGGCGCCGCCGGCGTGTTCAGCCTGGCCAAGCACGGCAGGGCCATGTCCGGCGGGTTCCTCACGGTGGAGGACCCCGGCGAGCTGCCCGCCCTGGCCCGCATGCGCGACGGGCTCCTGCTCGACGGCGGTCCGCGCGCGCAGGTCCTCGGCGCGCTCCGCCCGATGCTGCGGGAGACGGTCTACCGGACCGGGCTGGTCCGGCCGATGTGGCGGGCGCTGAAGGCGCTCGGCGTGATCGAGTGGACGGGCCACCGCTGCGCTCCGCGCGAGGAGGAACTGCTCGCGGCCCTGGAGGCGGTGGAGGACCCGGAGGCGCCGGGCGGGCTCGACGGGCTCGGCCACTGGCTCCGGATCGACCTGGACGACTGGCGGATGCGGCAGGGCGGGCTGCTCCGGGCCTACCAGCGCTCCCGCTTCCGGGTGGTCGACCGGGAGCGCGAACGCCGGCTGGCCGGGGTGGAGCTGCTGCGCGGGCTGCCGTGGGCCGCGCGGGGCGTGGCCGGGTCGCCGCCGGCGCCGTTGCTCCGGGTGCCGCTGGTGGTCGAGGACCGCGACGCGGTCGTCACCGCACTGGAGAGGCACGGCGTGGTCCCGGGGTTCGTCTACGACCCGCCGCTGGACGACTATCTCGGCCTCGTGCCCGCCGGGCCCACCCCGGAGGCCGCGCGCTGGTGGACGCGGCACGTGCTCCCGGTGGACCCGTTGCGCGCGCGGCGCGTCGCCGTACTGCTGGACCGGCTGGGGGTGCGGCCGGCCGGCCCGCCTCCGCCCCGCTCTCCGGGCCCGCCCCCGGCTCCGTCCGCCCCCGCGGCCTCGGCGGAGGAGACGGGCGCCCGGATGTGAGCACCGAAGACAGCGCAGCGTGACCTTACGCTCACCATAGCCCGCCCCCTTCATGATCCATGAGAGCTGATGAGTCAAGCAGAGCGCCCGGAGAGTGATCGCCCCATGTCGGCTTCAGCCGGTCCGCTGGACCCACGCGTTCGGAGGACCACATGACCATGCCCGGCAGGGGGAGGCACGCCCGCCGCGACCGGGGGCTGCCCCCTTCCAAGTGGATTCCGATCTCGCTGGTGGCGGCCCTGGTGGCCGCCCTGGCCGTCACCGCCGTGGTCTACATGTACGCCTCCCCCGTCGAACGCAGTGCGGCGCCGCCCCCGCCGACCGTGCCGGGGGTCCGGCCGACCCCGACCTCCTGCGTGCCGACCTCCGACCTGGTGCCGCCGTGCGGGGCCTGGTGGGGGATGCACGTCCCGCCGGACCGGGAGCGCGGGCTGGTGGCCGACGTGACGGCGATGGAGTCGAGGATCGGCCGGAAACTCGACATCACCATCAGTTACCACGACATGTCCGAGACCGACGCGGGCCGCTTCTTCCGGGACGACGAGAGCGACCTCGCCGAGGAGCGCGTGCTGTTCCTCGGCTGGGAGTCGACGATCTGGGCCGGGAACGTGGACATCCCCTGGCACGCCATCGCGCGCGGGGAGCTCGACCGGGTCATCGACGCCCAGGCCGAGCGGGTCAAGGAGTACGGCAAGCCCGTCCTGATCGGCTTCGACGGGGAGAAGGACCGCGAGGAGAGCGGCCAGACCCCCGAGGAGTACATCGCGGCCTACAAGCGCATCGTCGACCGCTTCCGGCAGGCGGGCGCGGACAACGCGCTCTGGGTCTGGGGCGTCACCGGCTACTACCCGTTCCGCGACCGCTGGAAGCCGTACTACCCGGGCGACGACTACGTCGACTGGATCAGCTACGACCCCTACAACTTCGCCACCTGCCGGGGCGCGAAGTGGCAGAGCTTCGAGGAGACCGTGCAGCCCACCTACGAGTGGTTCCAGCAGAACGGCTTCGCCCACAAGCCGCTGATGCTGGCCGAGTACGGGACGGAGAGCGACTCCGCCGACCCCTCCGCGCGGGCCGACTGGTACCGCGGCATCCCGGCTGCGATGAAGCGGATGCCCAACCTCAAGGCGATCATCCAGTGGAACAACACCGACGCCGACGACTGCGATTTCTCGCTCACCGGTCCCGGCGTCCTGGAGGCGTTCGCGGAGGCGGGGAAGGATCCCTACTTCCAGCAGCCCCTCCCCTGACGGAGGGGTCGCGGAGCCGGGCCCGCGCCCGGCGGATGACGCGCGGCGACACGGAGCGGACCAGGTCAAGGCCCTCTGTGGCCGTACGGCGGTGATACGGCGAAAGCGAAGCAACGCGGAGTAAAGTCGGCAACGATTAGCTCCCGTCGACTACCCAGGGAAGGGTGCGTGTGGAGGGCAAGCAGGCTGAAGAGGTGATCGACGAGGTGATCACCCGACCGATGAGGCGCCCGGCCTCCACCGCGGTCGAGCCCTCCGAGCCCTCCGAGCCCGGTGAGCCCGGAGCCGGGCCCGCGGTCGAGTCCGCGGTCGAGTCCGCGGTCGAGTCCGCGGTCGAGTCCATGGCCGGACCCGCGGCCGAGCCCGGCGGCGGGAGCCCGGCGGGAAGCGCACCTGACCGGAGGGCCCGGGATGACGGGCCCTCCGCGGAGCGCGGAACCGGACCTGACGACTCCGGCGGACTCGGCGAACCCGACGGCTCCGGCGAACCCGACGGCTCCGGCGGCTCCGGCGGCTCCGGCGGGGAGGACGTCCCGGAGACCGCGGACGAGGTCTCCGGAGACGGGATCTCCGCGGAGACGATCACCGTCGTGCCGGTCGGGCGGGGCGGTGTGAGCGACGGCGCGCCCACCGTCGTCTGGCGGGTGCCCGTCCCGAAGATCCCGGCCGCCCGCGGGGAGCCGGAGCTGGAGAAGACCGCGCCCGAGCAGGAGGAGACCCCGCCCGGCGAGACGGTCGTCCCGTCGCTGTCGGTCGTCGTCGTCGCGGGCCCCGCGCAGTCGCGGTTCCGCCTGGCCGTCACGGTCAAGGCGCTGCGGGCCCAGGAGCCGGCCCCCGAGGAGATCGTCCTGGTCGTGGACCGCTCCCCCGAGCTGGCCGAGTGGGCCGAGGCCGAACTCTGCGGGACCGACGGGGCCGGGGAGATCACCGTGGTGCGGGAACAGGAGGCCGCCGGCGCGGCCTCCGCCCGCAACCTGGGGCTGGCCCGCGTCCGGGGGGACGTCGTCGCCTTCCTCGACGGCGACTCCGCTCCCGAACCGGGTTGGTCGGCGGCGCTGCTGGAGCCGTACGCCGACCACGACGTGGTCGCGGTCCGCGGCAGGGTGGCGCTGCGCTGGAGCTCGGGCAGGCCCGACTGGTTCCCCGCCGAACTGGCCTGGGTGCTGGGGGTGCCGTTCACGGGTTCCCGCATCCAGCCGGACCGCGTCGACGACCTGTACGGCGGCGCCCTGTCGTTCCGGCGGGAGGCGCTGGCCGAGGCCGGGGGGTTCCCCGAGGAGCCCGACCAGCGCCCCGAGGAGATCTCCGCCGAGCCCGCGGGCGGTGTGAAGACCGAGCTCCGCTCCCGCCTGCTCGACCTGCGGCCCGGCGCGAAGCTGCTCCACGAGCCTTCGGCGGTGGTACGGCTGGACGTGCCCGAGCGGCGCTCCCGCCTGGCCTACTTTCTGGCCCGGTGCGCCGCCGAGGGCCGGTCGCAGGCGGACGTGGGGCGTCGCACCAACGGGTGGGAGGGGCTCCTGGCCCACCTGGCACCGGTCCGGAACGGCCTGCCCCGGGCGGTGTTCCGCGCGGTCACCTTCACCGGGCCGGCGGACATCAAGGGGTGGAAGGCCCTGCTCGTGATGCTCCTGGGCATGGCGGCGGCCAACGCCGGCTACGTGAGCGGGAGGCTGCGCACGACGCGGGCCGACGGGACTCCGCGGGAGACGGGCCAGTGGACGTGGTTCCTCTCCCGGACGGCGCTGCCGGTCGCCACCGTGCTGTGGGGGCTCTCCCTGCGCGAGGTCGACCTCGACCGGATGACCGACCTGGGGCTGATCACCGTCCTGCCCGCCCTGTTCTGGATCGCGGTCGCGGTCATGATCATCGGGTTCGTCGCGCTGCTCGGCGACCGGAAGGCCCTGGAGCTCTGGCACGCGGGCTACACCCTGGTGCTGATCGCGGTCCTGCACGCGACCCCCGCGCTGCTCTACCCCTCGCTGCGCTACTCCTGGGCGTGGAAGCACGTCTCCGTCATCGACTACCTGATCCGGCACGGCGCCACGGACCCGGAGCTCAGCCCGCTGGCCGCCTACCACCAGTGGCCGGGCTTCTTCTCGTTCTTCGCGATGATGACGGAGGCCGCCGGGCTGCCGGACGCCCTCGGCATCGCCGCGTGGGGGCCCGCCGTCTTCAACACCGCGATGCTGCTCCCGCTGCTGCTGCTGTTCCGCACGGTGACGCGCAACCGGCAGCTGGTGTGGGGCGCGGTCTGGGTCTACTTCTCCTGCTCCTGGGTGGGCCAGGACTACTTCTCGCCGCAGGCCACCACCCTGGTCCTCTACCTGACCGTGCTGGTCGTCGTGGTGCGGCGCTTCCGGCGCGGGCCGATCAGGGCGGGCGACGACCCCGAGGGGCTGGGCGCGGAGCCCCCGCCCGTCTCCGGCACGCGCAGGCGCCTGGTCTGGACGATCCTGCTGGCCCTCCCGATCGTGGCGATCGCCTCCTCCCACCAGCTGACGCCGCTCATGCTGGTGGCCGGACTGGCCGCCCTGTCCGTACTGCGGCGCCACCGCAACCTGGGCATCCTGCTGTTCACCGGGTTCACCGTGCTGGTGTGGGACGCCGTGGCCGCCTGGCAGCTCCTGGAGGCCCGGTTCAGCGACATCGTGGAGTCGCTCGGCGACGCCGGCGGCAACCTGGACGACGGCCTCCTCTCCCTCGGCACCGCCGCCCCCGGACAGGTGATCGTCGCCTACGCCGACCGCGCGCTCTCCGCGGGGCTGTGGCTGCTCGCCGCCGGCGGCGCCCTGCTGCGCCGCCGCTGGCTCAGGCGGCCGGGCCTGCCCCTGCTGGTGATCGGGCTCAGCCCGCTGCTGTTCCTCGCCGCGGGGAGCTACGGCGGGGAGATCATGTTCCGCATCTACCTGTTCACGCTCCCGCTCAGCGCGTTCCTGGCCGCCGCGCTGTTCCTGCCCGCCCGCCGGACCTTCGTCCGCGTCCTGATCCTGCCCCTGGTCCTCATGCTCATGGTCACCGGCTTCTTCTTCGGCAACTACGGCAAGGAGCAGTCCAACTACTTCACCCAGGACGAGGTCCGGCTCGTGCGCGCGGTGCACCGCGCGGCGCCGGAGGGGTCGCTCATCGTGGCGCCCACGTTCTTCCTGCCCGCCGCCTACGACTACTACGAGCGCTACCAGCACAGCTGGCTGGACGAGCTGCCCCGCTCGCGCGACGCCGCCCCCGGGATGCCGAAGTACGTGCCCACCCGGGTGGAGCTGGTGCAGGACCCGGTGCCGTCGCTCATCGGCCTCATGTCGAGCGTGCCGCCGGGCGGCAAGGCCTACCTGGTGCTCAACCGCGCGCAGAAGGCCGCCATCGAGACGGCGGGCATCTTCCCGAAGGGCACGATCGACCGGCTGCGCCGGGGGATCGAGGCGTCCGACCGGTTCCGGGTGCTCGTCCGCAACTCCGGGGGCGCCGTCTACGAACTGATCCCGAAGAGAGCGGCGGCGACCCCGTGACGGCGGGGCTCCGCGCTGGAGGCAACCGATGAACACCATACGCTGGCCGCTCCTGCTGCTCGCCTCCTCCGGCTGGCTGGCCCTGCTCACGACCGAGACTCCCGGCGGCGCTCCGCTGCGCGTCACCGTCACGGTGGTCTTCCTGCTCACCTGTCCGGGAGCCGCCGTGCTGGCGCTGTTCCGGCCGCTGCTCGCCCCGCGCGACCACACCGGGGACGCCATGGAGAGCATCGCGCTCACGGTGGCGCTCAGCGTCGCGCTGGGCATCCTGGTCAGCGAGGCGTTCTTCATGACGGGCGCGTTCACGGTGTACCGGGTGCTGACCGCGCTGGCCACCATCACCTCGCTCGCCGCCCTCGGCGTGCCGCTCACCGCGTACCGGGCCCGCCGGCGCGCGGCGCGCTCGCCGGAGGCCGCCTGAGGCCGTCCGGCGCCGCGCCCCGCCCGGCACCGCCCCGGGGTCCGCGCCGTACCCGTCCCGCCCCGGGTCCGCGCCGCCGTACCCCGCCCCGGACCACCGCCCCGGGATTCGCGCGGAGTGCGTACGGAGGGTCAGGCCGGGCGCTCGTCCAGCGCCCGGTGGGCCCGCGCGACCAGGACGGGGACGGAGGCGCCCAGGTCGCCGAAGCCCTCGCCGACCGTCTTGCCTTGGACGAAGCGCGCGTGGATGCCCTCCAGGATCACGGCGAGCTTGAAGTTGCCGAAGGCCAGGTAGAAGTCCAGGTCGCTCAGGTCGGCCCCGGACACCTTCGCGTAGTGGGCGGCGAACCCCTTCGCGTCCAGGAAGCCGGGGGTGAGCGTGACGTCGCCCGCCACCGGGACGGAGGAGCGCGCGCCGTCACCGGGGTCGTGCCAGTAGGTCAGGGTGAGGCCGAGGTCGGCGACGGGGTCGCCCAAGGTGGACATCTCCCAGTCGACCACGGCCCGGATCTGCGGGTCCGCGCCGGGCACCAGCCGTACCAGCGTGTTGTCCAGGCGGTAGTCGCCGTGCACGAGAGCGGCGGACGGCCGGTCGGGGAGGCGTTCGCGCAGGCGGGCGACGAGCTCGTCGTACTCGGCGAGCTCGCGGGTCTTCGAGCGCTCCCACTGCTGTCCCCAGCGCTCCAGCTGGCGCGCCAGGTAGCCCTCCGGCCGACCGAAGCCGCGCAGGCCGACCGCCTCGTAGTCGACGGCGTGGATCGCGGCGAGCACCTCGGCGAGCCGCTCCGACAGCGCCCTGGCCTGGGCCGGCGCCAGGTCGGCCTGACCGCGGGCGCGCAGGGCCTCGCCCTCGACGTGGGCCATCAGGTAGAAGGGGGCGCCGATCACGTCCTCGTCGGTGCAGAGGGCGACCGGCTCGGGCACCGGCACGGGGGTCGGCGCGAGCGCGGAGACGACCCGCCACTCCCTGCGCATGTCGTGGGCCGTGGGCAGGACGTGGCCAAGGGGCGGGCGGCGCAGGACCAGCCTGCGGCCCGGCGTCTCGACCCGGTACGTCAGGTTGGACCGGCCTCCCGAGATCAGCGCGATCTCGGTGGGCTCCTCCGCGTCGGGGACGTGGCGGGCCATCCACGCGACCAGGCGGGTCCGGTCGATGCCAGGGATGCTCATGGCCCACTATTAGAACGTTATTCTGCACCGTCCGCCAGTCCCGGCCCCAGCAACCGGGCCAGGATCGCGGCCCCGGCCCGCACCTGGGCGAGCGAGGCGGAGCCGTACCCGATCACCAGGCCGTGCCGGCCGGGCGGCCCGTGGTGGTGGCGGTCGGTGGTGTCCAGCAGGACGCCGCGGGCGCGGGCCGCCTCGACGAGGGGACCGACCCGGTGCTCCGGGAGCCCGACCATGACGTGCAGGCCCGCGGTGTCCCCCGTCACCCGGGAGCCGAGCGCCGCCACGAGCGCGGCCCGCCGCCGGGCGTACTCCAGCCGCATGCGGCGCAGGTGCCGGTCGAGATCGCCGCGCTCCAGCAGTACGGTCACCGCCTGCTGGGCCGGGCCCCCGGTGCGGTCGGTCAGGTCCTCGCGGGTCCGGGCGACGGCGTCGAGCAGGCCGGGGGAGGCGACCAGCCAGCCGACCCCGATGTCCGGGGACAGGGACTTCGACAGGGTGCCGAGCAGCACCACCTGATCGGGGTCGAGGCCGTACAGGGCGGGCAGCGGGGCGACGTCGTAACGGAACTCGGCGTCGTAGTCGTCCTCCACGACGAACGCGCCGCTGCGCCGGGCCCAGGCGAGCAGGCGCTCCCGGCGCGCGATGGGCAGGCGCCCGCCGAGCGGGTACTGGTGGGCGGGCGTGGTGTACAGCAGGCCGAGGTCCTCCGGCAGCCCGTCGACGAGTACCCCGTCGGCGTCCACCGGGCAGGGGACGATCGCGGCGCCCCGCGCCCGGAGGATCGTCCGCGCCCTGCGCCAGCCGGGGTCCTCGACGCCCGCCCGGTCACCGGAGCGCAGGACGGTGGCCGCGAGCAGGTCGAGGCCGTTGCCGGTGCCGCGGGTGACCATGACGTTCTCCGGGCCCGCCGGGACGCCCCTGGTCCTGCGCAGGTGCACGGCCAGCGCCTCCCGCAGCCGCGGCAGGCCGTAGGGGTCGGGGTCGTCCCCCGGCGGCAGGTCGGCGGCCTGCCGCCACGCCCGCCGCCACGCCGCCTCGTCGTAGTCCCGCACCCACGGCCGTCCCGGCCGCAGATCGATCAGGGGCCCGCCGTCCGGAGCCGTCGCCGCACCCGCGCGGCGCGTCACGGGCCTCCCCCGCGTCGCACCGGCCGGCTCCGCCGCGGGGCCGTGCCAGGAGAGGTCGAGGTCGGCCACGTAGGTGCCGGAGCCGTGGCGGCCCTCGATCCAGCCTTCGGCGTAGAGCTGCTGGTAGGCCTCGGTGACGACGGTGCGGCTGACGGCGAGCTGGCGGGCCAGCGCGCGGGTCGAGGGCAGCCGCTCACCGGGCTTGAGGGTCCCGCCGCGGATGGCGGCGCGCAACCGGTCGCCGAGCTGGACGGTGAGGGAGACCGGGGCGGCGCGGTCCACCGCGAGGGGCAGGTCGACGGGGATGGGGGGCAAAGTGGTCTCCCGGATCAGACGGGAAGTGGACGTGTTCCCGGTGTCCACTCCCTGTCTAGGTTAGGACCATGTCCTCACCCTCCTCGCCGCCCGCCCCGTCCGTCCCGCCGCTCTCGGCGACCCCCCGGACCGTCCTCGGCCGTTCCCGGGAGCGGGCCCGCACCGACCGCGCCGACCTGTACGCCGTGCTGGACGCCGGGCTCATCTGCCACCTGGGCGTGGTGGCCCGCGGCGTCCCGATGGTGGTGCCCACCGGCTACGGCCGCATCGGCGACACCCTCTACCTGCACGGTTCCACCGGCGCCACCTCCCTGCGGGCCGGCGGAGACGGAGGCGAGGTCTGCGTCACCGTCACCCACCTGGACGGCATCGTGCTGGCCCGGTCGGCCTTCCACCACTCGGTCAACTACCGCTCGGCCATGGTCTACGGCACTCCCCGCCTCGTGACCGACCCCGACGAGCACCTGGCCGGGCTGCGCGCGATCACCGAGCAGCTCGCTCCCGGCCAGTGGGACGCCGTGCGCCCGCCGACCCGCAAGGAGCTCGCCGCGACGGCCGTGCTCGCCCTCTCCCTCGCCGAGGCCTCGGTGAAGATCCGGCAGGGGCCGCCGGTCGACGACGAGGAGGACTACGGGCTGCCGATCTGGGCCGGGGTCCTGCCGCTCCGCACGACGTGGGGCGAGCCCGAGCCGGACCCCGCCCTGACGGCGGACCTGCCCGTGCCCGGACATATCGCCTCGCGAAACATAACCATCGGGTAAGGCTGCTCCGGCAAACCGGATACCCGGCCCAGACGTCTCATCAGAGGATCATCGAAGGAGCCTCACCCCGAACCCATTGGAGAGCGTCATGGCCGCCGGCGGATGGAGCGTGCCCGGCTACACCGAGCTGCGCGAGCTCGGCGCGGGCGGTGGAGGCCGGGTGGTGCTCGCCCGGCACGACGAGTCGGGCGTGCACGTCGCGATCAAGTACCTGTCGGAGTCCCTCCGGGACGACCCCGGCTTCCTCGCCCGGTTCCGCGACGAGGCGCGGCTCCTGGTGGAGCTGGCCGACCCCAACGTGACCCGGCTCTACGAGTACGTCGAGGAGGCCGGGAACGCCGCGATCGTGATGGAGGCCGTCGACGCGGTCTCCCTGCGCGAACTGCTGCGCGAGCACGGCGCGACCGGCCCCGAGGCCGCCCTCGTCGTGCTCAAGGGCTCGCTGCTGGGACTGGCCGCGGCGCACGGGAGCGGCCTGGTGCACCGGGACTACAAGCCGGAGAACGTCCTCGTCCAGGCGGACGGCGCCAGCAAGCTGGTGGACTTCGGCATCGCCGTGCGCGCCGGGCAGGCGGACGCTCCCGCGGGCACGCCGCCGTACATGGCGCCCGAGCAGTGGACCGGCGCGCCCGCCTCACCCACCACCGACGTCTACGCCGCCACCGTGGTGTTCTTCGAGTGCCTGACCGGGCGCCGGCCGTACCGGGCGGGTGACCGGGCCGTGCTGATGCACCAGCACGCGCACGCGCCGATCCCGGTGGAGGAGGTGCCCGGGCCCGTCCGGGACCTGGTCGCCCGGGGCATGGCCAAGGACCCGTGGGACCGGCCGGTCTCCTCCGCGGGGTTCGTGGCCGAACTGGAGGCCGTGGCGACGGCGGCGTACGGATCCGACTGGGAGGAACGGGGAAGGTCTCGGCTGGCCGCCCTGGCGGCGCTGCTCCCGCTGCTGTTCCGGCTCCGCGCGCCCGGCTCGGAGGGCGGGACCGCCCTGTTCCAGAGCACGCTGTTCCGCACCGTGCTGGGCGCGTTGCGCGGCAGGTCGGCGGGGGTCGCGGTCGGTGCCGGGCTGGTCCTGGCCGCCGGCGGCGTCAGCGTCTACGTGCTGGCCGCCGACCGGGCTCCGGAACCGCAGCGGATCGACGTCGTGGCCGCCGCGCCGCCGTCCGGCGCTCCGGGTTCACCCGGCCCGGAGAGCCTCTCCCCTCCCCCCACCTCCGGCGCCCCGACCGCCCCCGGGAGCCCTTCCGGAGAACCCGCGACGCCGCCCGGCCTGACGACACCGCCCGGGACCGGGGAGCCGCCCTCCGCCGGACCGTCGAGCCCGCCCGCAGCCACCGCCCCCGCCGGCGGCCCCACGGCCGCTCCCACGACCGCGCCGGCCCCGGGTCCCACCGCCACCGCCACTCTCACCCCGACCCCGGCCGCCACACCCACACCGGCCGCCACACCCACGCCGACCGCCACACCCACGCCGACCGCCACACCCACACCGACCCCGACCGCCACGCCCACCGCGGCTCCGAGGCCGCTGGTCCGGCGGGTGGACGTGGCACGGGCCGCACTCGACGCCAGGGGCGCGGCCGTCGCCTCGGTCACCGTGGGCGCCGCGAACAACCGGCAGGTGCGGCTGCGCGTCGCCTTCCGGGTGGGCCGGAGCGTCCAGCAGACGACGGTGGCCCTGGCCGGGGCGACGGACTACACCCGGACGGTCAGGTTCTCCTTCCCGAAGGTGCCCTGCGGGTCGGGATGGAGCGTCGTGGCGACCGGGCTGCCGTCGGGGCGTTCCGACAGCGCGAGCGGCAGGACCGCCCCGTGCGCCCGGCCCACCCCGACCGCCGAGCCCACCCCGACGCGGCGGCCCACCGCCGATCGCACGACGCCCACGACTGACCGCACGACGCCCGGGACCACGCAGAAGCAGACGGCCAGGGCCACGGTGAAGCCCACGGCCCGGATCACGGTGAAGCCTACGCTCAAGGCGCCCGCCACCCGGAAGCCGTCGCCTAAGCCGCCCGCGCCGGCCCCGCCCCGCACGAAGAGCACCGCGCCGTCCACGGAGGCCGGGACGGGGCCCGACCGGATCGGATGACCGCCGGTCATCCCGGACGATGGCCGGTTCCGGCGCCGCCCGACTCATGCCCGGCCGGCTCGTATGACCGCCGGTCACTCCACTCTTATGAGATGAATTCGTGATTTATCAGCGCAGTGCGCTGTTTGATGGCTAAGCTACGGTCCGTTCTTTTACGGGTGGGGGTCCCGGCAACGGAGGAGACCGTTATGTACGGCATGCCATCGGCTTGGCGTGTCCCTGGTTACACGGAGATCCGCGAGCTGGGCGCCGGCGCCGCCGGGCGCGTGGTGATGGCCCGGCACGACGCCGAGGGCACGCTGGTCGCGATCAAGTATCTGTCCGACGAGCTCCGCGGCGACGCGGGCTTCGCCGCGCGCTTCCGGCACGAGGCGCGGCTGCTCCACCGGCTGAACGGCTCGCACGCCGTCCGGCTGTACGACTACGTGGAGACCAGCGAGGGCGCGGCCATCGTCATGGAGCTCGTGGACGGCGTGTCCCTGCGCGCCATCCTCCGCTCCGAGGGACCGACCGGTCCCGAGGCCGCGCTCGTGGTGCTCAGGGGCTCGCTGCTGGGCCTCGCCGCCGCGCACCGGGCGGGGATCGTGCACCGCGACTTCAAGCCCGAGAACGTCATGGTCGACGCCGGCGGGACGAGCAAGCTGGTCGACTTCGGCATCGCGCTCCCCACCGGCGACGGCGGCGCGCCCGCGGGCACGCCGCCGTACATGGCGCCCGAGCAGTGGGGCGGCGCGCCCGCCTCGCCCGCCACCGACGTCTACGCCGCCACCGTGGTGTTCTTCGAGTGCCTGACGGGCGCCCGGCCCTTCCGCGCGCAGACCGTCGCCGCGCTGGCCCGGCAGCACCAGACCCTCGAGCCTCCCGTGGACGAGGTCCCGCCCGCCCTGCAGGGGCTGGTGGAACGCGGCCTGGCCAAGAACCCCGCCGACCGGCCGCCGACCGCCGCCGCCTTCGTCACCGAGTTGGAGGCGGTCGCCGCCGACGCCTACGGGCCGGACTGGCAGGAGCGCGGGCGCCGGCGCCTGTCCGGGCTCGCGGGGCTGCTGGCGAGCCTGTTCCCCGACCAGCCGGAGACCCCGGAGACCGGCACCTCCCTGGCGGAGACCGACCTCGGCGGCGGTGACGAGTCCCTGCTCGGCAGACTGGGCGTCAAGATCGCGATCGGCGTCGCGTGCATCGCGGTGATCACCGGGGTGGCCGTCGTGCTGGTCGGCTCCGGGGACGACCCCGTGCTGCAGTCGCAGAGCTCGGTCACCGCTCCGAGCGATCCCCCGTCCGACCCCGTCGAGTCCCCGGAGGACGAGGAGCCCGACGAGCCGGCGGAGCCGGAGGAACCGGAGGACGGGCCCGAGGCGACGCCGACCCCCGCTCCGGCCGGGACCACCGCTCCTCCGTCGGCCGCGCCCAGCACCGCCCCCGCCGCCCCCTCCTCGGCCGCGCCCAGCCGCACCCCCTCCGCGACGCCCACCAGGAAGCCCGCACCGGCGACGACGAAACCGGCCGCCCCCGCCGAGGAGGAGCAGGACGAGGGCTCCGAGCCCGGCGGACCGGAATCCGTCTCCGCCGACAGGCCGACGCGGACGCGGTCCGCGCCGCCGCCACCGCCGGCGACGACCGCACCGCCCCGGACCTCCGCCCCCTCCACCGCGCCCTCGGCCTCCTCGGAGTCGACGCCCAGCGAGGGCGGTTCCGCCCCGGTCACCGCCTCGCCCGTCGTGCTAGAGACGCCGCGCTGACCGTCCCGTGCCCCGTCGCACGGCACCCGTCCCGGGACCGGTGACGGGTGCCGTGCGTTCCGTCCACACTGATGGGGGGGCGGTGGGAGAACGGGACGGCAGCGGAGACGACGGCGGAACGGAAACGATCTTGAGCGACGGGCAGATGGAACTCGCCGGACACCGGCTGACCGGCCGGACGTGGATCGGCGAACTGGGGACGTGGTACTCGGCGGTGGCCCCGGGCGGCCGGCCGGCGAGCGCGCTCAGGTTCGACGCCCGGCCGTTCACCGACCCGGCGGCACGGGACCGGCTGGTCGCGGCCGTGGTCGCCGACCGCAGGCTCCTCCAGGGCGGCCTGACGGGGCTGGTCCCGGTCACCGATCTGATCACCGCGCGGGACGAGATCTGGCTGCTCACCGGGGAACCGGTCAGTCCGACCGTGACCGATCTGCTGACCCGGCCGCCCGGCGGTCCGCGGCCCGGCGCGAGCGAGGCGGCCACCGTACTGGCGGAGACCGCGCAGACACTGCTGGCCGTCCACACCGCGGGGCTGGCCCACGGCGCGGTGCATCCCGGCACCGTGGTGATCGCCCCGGGCGGATCGGTGCTGCTGGCCGAGCGCGGCCTGGCCGACGCCCTGCACGGGCGGCCCTCCGTCCCGGACAGGGACGTCGCGGCCTGGGCCTCGCTCGCCCGCGGTCTGGCGGCGAACTGGGCCGTGGACGCCCCCCGGGCGGCCGGATTGTTCGAGCGGGTCGCGGTGACCGCCACCACCCACGGCCTCGCGGCGGCCCGCGACGCCCTGCTCGCCGGTCGCGACCTGCTCCCCTCGGGGTTCCCCGCCCGCGACCGGCTGACGGAGACCGCGCACCGGTGGTCCGTGCACGACGAGCCCACCCGGGCGGCGCACCCGGCTCCTGCTCCGGTCCCGCTCCCGGCCGGCCGCGACGAGGAGGAGGCCGTCACACTGCTCCAGGTCCCGGAGGGCGGCGGCCGTACCGGAGCCGCCGTGCGGTTCGGTCCCGGAGTGCCGTCGGAGACGGCCGCCGCGCAGATCTGGCGGGAGGGAAGGAGCGGGCAGGCCACCGTGCTCGGCTCCGGCGGGGAGCGGGCGCCCCGGCCGTCCCGGCCCCCCGCCCGGCGATACCGTACGGCGCTCTCCGCGGCGGTCCTCGCGCTGATGGTCGCGGGAGCTGTGGTGGTCTGGCTGCTGCGGGGCCCGTCCGTTCCCCTGGCGGTGACCGGGGTGGAGGTGCTGGCGCCGAAGCAGACGCAGCGGTGCGGCGAGACCATCACCATCCGGGGCGTGCTCACCACGAACGGCTCCCCGGGAGAGGTCCGCTACCGGTGGAGGCAGAGCGACAAGAAGGACGAGCCGATCGAGCAGGCCCAGCGGGTGGCGGCCGGGAAGACCGAATACGTGGTTCCCATGCACTGGCGCGTGAAGGGCAAGGGGAACTTCAGGGGAACGGCCACCCTGGAGGTCGTCTCGCCGGTTCCGGACGGCGCGAAGATCTCCGACAAGGCGAGCATCACCTACAGATGCTGACGAAGCATCGCAAGGTCCACAATGCACTGCATACCGGATTCTTACTACTCTGACCACTATGACCACGCAGACCCCCGCCGGCTGGTATCCCGATCCCTACGGTTCACCGCAGCTGCGGTGGTGGGACGGCAGCCAGTGGACCGACGCCACGCACCCGCTCGACTCGCCGCCCGCCGGGCAGGCCGGGCCCTCGGCGCCGCAGGGACCCAGTCAGGGACAGCCGGGAGCCCAGGGACATCCGGCGGCGGGCCCGTCCCAGGAAGGGGCGGCGCAGAGCGGCATGACGGTTCAGATGGAGCAGCCCCAGTGGAGCGCCACCCCCGATGACACCCTCCGGATGCCCCCCGCGGAGCAGGAGGGCGCGGCGCCCGCCGCACCGTACGGAGGACCGGCGCCCGCCGCACCGTACGGAGGACCGGCGCCCGCCGCACCCTACGGCGCGCCCGCCCCGGCCGGGCCCTACGGCGCACCCGCTCCCGCCGCACCGTACGGCGCGCCCGCCCCGGCCGGGCCCTATGGGGGACCCGCCGCACCCTACGGCGGAGGACCCGTCGCACCGGCGGCCGGACCCTACGGCGGGCCCGGCGGTCCTTACGGCGCGCCTCCCGGACCGCAGCCGGGCGGGAAGAGCCCGTGGCCCTGGATCCTCGGCGGCGGCGGGGTGGTCGTCCTGATCATCGGAATCGTGGTCGCCGCCATGTTCCTGATCGATGCGGACGGCAGGCCTACCGCGAGCGGCTTCACCCCCCCGCCCGTGCCGACCGTGACGCAGGAGCCCACTCCCGAGTCGACGCCCGAGCCCTCGCCGACCCAGGAGAGTCCTTCCGGCGACATGCCCCAGCCGGAGAACGGGCGCATCACCGACCCTGTGACCGGTCTGTCCTACGAATTCCCCGGCGACAGGTGGCAGGTGCCCACCGGAAACCCCTCGGGGGCGCTCGGCTTCACCTGGACCAGCGCGGTGGAGACCACGTCCCACGAGAACTACGACGGCCAGGGCCACAGCTGGCTCGGCACCATTTACAGCGCGGAACTTCCCGCCCGGTACGCCTACGACGGGCCGAAGAGCATGGACTCCGTCACGGCGCAGATCATGCTGGGGCTGGAGCCGATCTTCTACAGCCCCGAGCACCGGCGCGAGCCCGTCGATCGCAAGGCCATCAAGGTCAGCGGCAGGGACGCCTGGCTGGTCTCGTTCGACCTGGACTTCACCGAGCTCTCGGAGAAGAACGGGTGGAAGTGGAAGAAGGAGCGGGCCACCCTCGTGCTCGTGGACCGGGGGGAGGGCAAGCGCCCCGCGCTGCTGTACATGTCCATCCCGGACAACCTCGACACCTCGGTGACCGACCGGGTGCTCAAGTCGCTCGAACTCTCCTGACCCGGGGGCACTACGCTGAAGGTTATGAGTGACCTGCTGGTCTGGATCGACTGTGAGATGACCGGGCTCGACCTCGGCCGTGACGCCCTCGTCGAGGTGGCCTGCGTGGTCACCGACGGCGAGCTCAACCAGCTGGACGAGGGCGTCGACGTGGTCATCAAGCCCCCGCCCGAGTCGCTGGAGCAGATGTCGGAGGTGGTGCGGGAGATGCACACCGCCTCGGGCCTGCTGGACGTGCTGGGCGGGGGTGTCACGCTGGCCGAGGCCGAGGCGCTCGTCCTCGACTACATCAAGGGCCACGTGCCGGAGCCGAAGAAGGCACCGCTGTGCGGCAACTCCATCGCCACGGACAGATCCTTCATCGCGCGGGACATGCCCCTGGTGGACGCCTTCCTGCACTACCGGATGATCGACGTCTCCTCGGTGAAGGAGCTCGCCCGGCGGTGGTACCCGCGGGTCTACTTCGCCTCCCCGGAGAAGCAGGGCGGCCATCGGGCGCTGGCCGACATCGTCGAGAGCATCCGCGAGCTCCGCTACTACCGCGCGGCGGTCTTCGTGCCCCAGCCCGGGCCCGACTCCGCCACCGCCCGCGGACTCGCCGAGAGCGTCTCCACCCCGCCCTCCGCCTCCGCCTGAGCCGCGGCGCGCAGCGTCGCCGTGAAACCCGCGAGGGGCTCCGGCGTCTGGACCGAGGAGCGAAGGAGCGCAGCGGATGAGCGACGAGGGAAGACGGCGGTTACCGGCCCCCGAGCCGCGGCGCGCGGCGTCGCCGTAAAACAGGGTGCGTGACGACTCCCAAAGACCGCTACACTTTTCATGTGCTGCCGCCGCGAGGCGACGGACATGGTGGGCGTAGCTCAGTTGGCAGAGCGCCAGGTTGTGGTCCTGGATGCCGGGGGTTCAAGTCCCCTCGCTCACCCCAGGTGAACGGCCGGTCCTTCGGGACCGGCCGTTCTGCATTTCCCCCAAGGATTCAACTTCCCCACCAAAGAGGGACATCACGGGTTATGCTCGCTGCTACTGCTGCGCCGTAAGACCGGGGGCCTCGGCGACCTGACCGTGTTGCTTCCGCGGAGGCGGGATGAGAGTCGACGATGCAAGGTTCAACGCCGAACCCGGAGTCGTGACGGGCTTGAGCAGGCGCGAGGCCGAGGTCATGGAGCTGATCGCGGACGGTCACTCCAACGGCCAGATCGCCCGTCACCTGTTCCTCAGCGAGAAGACCGTCAAGAACCACGTGAACCGGATCTACGCCAAGCTCGGCGCGGACTCGCGGGTGACCGCGATCGGCCTCTGGCGGGGACGGAAGGCTCCCGGCGCACCGTCCCGCCGTGAACCCGGAGAGGACCCGCCCAGGTAGCCTCGCCGCCGCTCCGGAGACGGACCGGGCCGCCCGGGTGGAGGGCGGGGGCCGTACCGACGGGCCGAGGCGGGCGGCTAGCGGACCGGGTCCAGGACCCGGGCGATGGCGGCCGCGCCCTCCTGGAGTTCCTCCCTGGTCACCGAGAGGGCGGGGCGGAGCCGTACCGACCGCTCGCCGCAGGGCAGCACGAGCACCCCCTCGTCCTCCCGCAGACGGGCCACCGCCCGGTCCCGGTCCGCTCCCGAGGGCAGGTCGAAGGCGCACATCAGGCCCCGTCCCCGGGCGTTCCCGACCCGCTCGGGGAACTTCGCCTGGATCTTCAGGAGCATCGCCAGGAGTTCCTCTCCCAGCTCTCCGGCGCGCGGGATCAGGCCGTCACGCTCGACGATCTCCAGGATGCGGCGGGAGCGGACCATGTCCACCAGCCCGCCGCCCCAGGTGGAGTTGATCCGGCCGCTGACCCGGAACACGTTGTCCGGCACGAGGTCCACCCTGCGGCCCGCCATCACCCCTCCGACCTGGACCTTCTTGGCGAAGGCGACCACGTCGGGGCGCAGGCCGAGCTGCTGGTAGGCCCAGGGGGTGCCGGTGGTGCCGCCCCCGGTCTGCACCTCGTCCAGGACGAACAGCGCGTCGTGGGCGTGGCAGAGCCGTTCCATCGCCTGGAGGAACTCGGCGCGCATGTGGTTGTCGCCGCCCTCGCCCTGGATCGGCTCGGCGATGAAGCAGGCGATGTCGTGCGGGTGCCGTTCGAACGCGGCCCGAGCCTGTGCCAGCGCCCGCTCCTCGGCGGCCTCGACGTCGCCGAAGTGAACGGCGGGCACGTCGATGCGGGGCCAGCCGAACGTCGGGAACCGGTCGGTCTTGACCGGGTCGGTGTTGGTCAGCGAGAGGGTGTAGCCGCTGCGGCCGTGGAAGGCCCGGGTGAGGTGGAGCACCTTCGTGCCGAGTCCGGCGGGCCGGCCGTTCGCCTCGTTGTGCCGCGACTTCCAGTCGAAGGCGCACTTCAGCGCGTTCTCCACGGCCAGCGCGCCGCCCTCGACGAAGAACAGGTGGGGTAGTTCGGGGTCGCCGAGCACGCGGGTGAAGGTCTCGGCGAAGTCGGCGAGGTGGGCGGTGTAGAGGTCGGAGTTGGCGGGTTTGTTCGCGGCGACCCGGCCGAGCAGCGCGAGGAACTCCGGATCGTCGCCGAACGGGTTCACGCCGAGCGGCGCGGACGCGAAGAAGGTGTAGAAGTCCAGGTAGGAGCGGCCGGTCCGGGCGTCGACGAGCCGGGATCCGCGGCTCCGTTCGAGATCGAGAACCAGCCGGTAGCCGTCCACGAGCAGGTGGCGAGCGAGGCGGCCGTGCACGTCCATGTCCCCTCCACGGTGAGCTGGACAGATGATTCCCCCGCATTGATCCTCTTACTTGAAGATATTACGTAATATCCCCGATATTTGTGAAGATTATGCGGTGACCGTCAGGTGACACCGGCGACCTCCGCGACCCCGGCGGGGAGGACCTCACCTCCGCCCGGGGCGCCGGGTTATGGTTCCCTCGGAGAGCCCGTCCGTCCAGGAGGAGTGCCCGGTGTCCCTTCGCGAATCCGCCGTCGACATGCGGGACGAACTGGTCCGTCTCCGCCACGCCCTGCACCGGGAGCCCGAGCTCGGCCTCGACCTGCCCCGGACCCAGGAGAAGGTGCTGACCGCGCTGTCGGGCCTCCCCCTGGAGGTACGGCTCGGCGAGGGGCTGAGCTCGGTCACCGCGGTCCTCCGGGGCGACCGGCCCGGCCCCACCGTGCTGCTCCGCGGCGACATGGACGCCCTGCCGGTCTCCGAGCGCGGCGGCGCGGAGGAGGTCTCCCGGCTGGACGGGCGGATGCACGCCTGCGGCCACGACCTGCACACCACCATGCTCGCCGGGGCCGCCCACCTGCTCTCGGCCCGGCGCGACCGGCTCGCCGGGAACGTGGTCTTCATGTTCCAGCCGGGCGAGGAGGGGCACCGGGGCGCGAAGATCATGATCGATGAGGGCGTGCTCGACGCGTCCGGCGAGTGGCCGGTCGCCGCCTACGCCCTGCACGTGATCAGCTCGGTGCTCCCGAACGGCCTCTTCCTCACCAGGACCGGACCGATCATGGCGGCCGCCGACCGGCTCGTCGTGACCGTGCGCGGCGCCGGAGGGCACGGCTCGGCGCCGCACCTGGCCAAGGACCCGATTCCCGCCGCGTGCGAGATGGTCCTGGCGCTCCAGTCGATGGTGACGCGGGGCTTCGACGTGTTCGACCCGGTGGTGGTCACCGTCGGCTCCTTCCACGCGGGCACGGTCGACAACGTGATCCCCGAGGAGGCCAGGTTCGAGGCGACGATCCGGTCGTTCTCCGCCGCCTCCCACGAGCGGGTCCGGGAGCGGGCGGTCGCCCTCGTCGGAGGCATCGCCGCGGCGCACGGGCTCGAGGTGGAGACCGACTTCGAGATGGGCTACCCGGTCACGGTCAACGACGGCGCCGAGGCCGACTTCGTCGGCGAGACCGTCCGCGAGGTCTACGGCGAGGAGCGGTTCATCCGGGCGCCGCAGCCGTTCACCGGCGCGGAGGACTTCTCCTACGTGTGCGACCGGGTCCCGTCGGCGTTCGTGGCCCTCGGCGCGTGCCCGCCCGGCCTCGACCCGCGCAGGGCCGCCTACAACCACTCCCCCGAGGCCCGCTTCGACGACGGGGTCCTGACCGACGGCGCCGCCCTCTACGCCGAGCTCGCCTCCCGCCGCCTCGGCCTGGCCGCGGGCTGACCACCTCCGGAGGACCTGCCGGGACGTCCGGACCCGCCGCCGGAGGACCTGCCGGGCCCGGAAGGCCTCCCTCCGCTCCGGAACGCGGCAGGCCGGACACGGAGCCGGACGGGCGCGGCTCAGCCGGCGGGGGTGATGCGGATGCCCACGGTGCCCGCGCTCCCCCTGCGGAGCCTGCTGCCGAGGATGACCAGCCGGGCCTGCAGACCGTACTTCCGCGTCAGCAGACCTCGCACCCGCTCGGTCTCCTCGGCGGACATGATCTCCGCCCGGCCCCCGACCTCTTCGCCCCGCGCGTTCCCCCGCACGTCGCACGCCCTGACCGCGACCTCCGGGTTGTTGCGGATCCGCTTGACCTTGCCCGCCGAGACCGGCGTCCAGATCACCAGGGCCTCACCGTCGGGAGCCGCCCAGACCGGCGTGGCGACCGCCGCGCCGTTCCTGCGGTAGGTCGTCACGGAGACGTACGGCTCGGCGGCCAGCTCCCGGATGCTCGTCATGGCCGGAATCCTAGGCCGCGGCGGCGCCGTACCGCCCCGCGGACACGCCCCGGCCGACTGGAGGTCCTCCGTACGGCGGGGCTGATCGACTGCGAGCGGCGCGGCACCCGGGTCCACTACTGGATCGTCCCCGAGACGGTGAACCGGCTCGGCGCCCTGTTCGGACCGCAGGCCGAGCCCGCGCACGTCGAGACGGCGTTCCCCGCCGGTAGACCCGGTGCGACCTGGGCATGGACAGGTGGGTACGGATGCTCGGGCACGGATGAGCGCCGACGAGCACGGATCAGCGCGACTCGGAACGGACGACCTCGAAGCGAGTCGCCGGAAGACTTTGGACGCGTTGCGGATGCCGGAGACACCGATACCGGCCGACGAGGCCGAGCGGCTGCGGGAGATGGACGACCTGCAGGTGCTGAACCCCGCCCTCGAACCCGAACTCCAGGCCATCGCCACGCTGGCCGCGCGCATCTGCGGGGTCCCCATCGCGCTGGTGAACCTGGTGGGCGGGGAGTGGCAGTACTTCAAGGGCCGTGCGGGCATCACGCTGAGCGGCGTGGGCCGTGACAGCGGATTCTGCCCGTACACCGTCTTCGAACGCGAGCTGCTGGAGGTGACCGACGCGCTGACCGACCCGCGCTTCCAGGAGGACCCCCTGGTCGTCGGCGAGCCGCACGTGCGCTACTACGTCGGCGTGCCGATGCTCAGCAGCCGGGGCCACGTTCTCGGCACCGTCTGCCTGTTCGACCACCGGCCGCGCCGGTTGACGCCCGAGCAGCACCAGGTCCTGCGCGTCCTGGCGGCCAACGCCACCATGCTGCTGGAGTTGCGGAGCCGCGCCCGGGAGTCCGAGCGGGTCACCCGGAGCCTGCGCGAGGTGCAGGAACTCAAGGCGCAGTTCCTGCGCACGATCAACCACGAGCTGCGCACCCCGATGACCTCGATCCGCAGCTACCTGCACCTGCTGGAGGAGGACGACGGACTGGACGAGCTCACCCGGGACAGGTCCTGCAGGTCGTCGAGCGCAACACCACGCACCTGATGGACCTGCTGGACGAGTTGCTGCTGCTGGCCAGCCTCAACGCCGGGACCGCCGCGTTCACCCCTGCGCGCGCGGACCTGGCCGACATCGCCCGGCGCGCGGTCGACGCCGTCTCCCGGGAGGCCGAGGACAGGGAGCACTCCCTGCGCCTGCACGCTCCCGCCGGGGCGCAGGTGCGGGTCGACGCCGGACGCCTGGAGCACGCCCTGCGGCACGTGCTGAGCAACGCGATCAAGTTCACCCCGCCCGGCGGCTCCATCGACGTCGCCGTCAGCCGCGACCCCGTGCCCACACTGGAGATCCGCGACACCGGGATCGCCGTCGGGGTGGAGGACCTGGAGTACGTCTTCGAGGACTTCTACCGCGCCTCGAACGCCGAGGAGCAGGCCATCGCCGGTCTGGGCATCGGCCTGTCCATCACCTCGAAGATCGTCCGGTGGCACGGGGGCGTCGCGCGGATGGAGAACGAGGAGCACGGAGGCATCCACGTCACCCTCACCCTTCCCGTCCCCGCACCTCGCACGGCTCAGGACGCTCCGTAGACCACCAGGGAGACCGCGATGTACTGCACCAGGTAGGCGGCGAGGGTGAAGGCGTGGAAGACCTCGTGGAACCCGAACCAGCGGGGCGAGGGGTCGGGGCGGCGCAGGCCGTACACGACGCCGCCGGCGGTGTAGAGGACTCCGCCGACGAAGATCAGCGCCACCGCGGCCACGCCCGCGCCCTCCGCGAGCTGGGGCAGCACGAAGACGGCCGTCCAGCCGAGGGCGATGTAGAGGGCCGTGGACAGCCAGCGGGGCGCGTGGGTCCACAGCACCCGGAACAGCACGCCCGCGATCGCGCCGGCCCAGACCACGGACAGGACCACCACGCGGGCGGAGCCGTCCAGCGCGAGCAGCGCGAACGGGGTGTAGGTGCCCGCGATGATCAGATAGATGTTGGCGTGGTCGAGCCTGCGCAGCACCTCTTCCAGGCGCGGTGAGAGCGTGCCGCGGTGGTACGTCGCCGAGATGCCGAACAGCAGGCCCGAGGTGATCGCGTAGATCACGGCGGCGAGCCGCGCCTGCAGGGTCGGCCCCAGTGCCACCAGGACGAAACCGGCGACGAGCGTGACGGGCAGCGCCCCGGCGTGCAGCCATCCGCGGAGCCTCGGCTTGATCGACTCCGGGAGCGACGTCTTCTCAGAAGCGGTCGTGGTCATGAACCTACGGTATCGTAACTTACGCCTACGTAGGTTGTGATCCGCCCTACATCTCCTCCCCTACAGGGCCCGTAGGAAACGGGCCGCGACGGGCAGGGCCGTCCCCGCCCCGCTCCCGCCGTTCTCCACGAACACCGCGAAGGCCACCCCGTCCCGGTAGCCGACGAACCAGGCGTGCTCCCCGGTGGCCGCCTCGGCGGTGCCCGTCTTGCCCGCCGTGCCCTCCGGCAACGGCACGCCCGAGGCGCTCCCCTCCGTCACCGCCGCCCGCATCATCGTGCGCAGTCCCTCGGCGACGCCCGGCGGGAGCGGGCGGTCCTCCTCCTCGCCCCGCCGCCGCGTCATGGTCGGGGAGTGCCAGTGCCCGCTCTCCACCGCGGCGGCGGCCAGTGCCATGCAGAGCGGGCTGGCCTCCACCGAGTTCTGCCCGAAGGAGTCGGCGGCCAGCTCGTCGCCTGTCGTGTGCGCCCGGATCGAGCCGCACCGGCCCGGGACCCCGGGAAGGGGCCGGTTGAACCCGAACAGCTCGGCGGCCCGCACCAGGCCGCCGTCCTGCAGGCCGGTCACCGCCCGCTCGGCGAAGGCGGTGTTGCAGGAGACGGCGAAGGCGCGGATCAGCGTGGTCTCGCCGAGCGCGGTGACGGACGAGGCGTTGCGGAACGGGTACCCGCCCGGGGGCGAGTAGGAGTCCGGGCAGGACACCGGCGAGTCCGGGGTGAGCCCGGCCGACAGCAGCGCCGCGCCGGTGACCACCTTGAACGTCGAGCCCGGCGGATACAGGCCGAAGAACGCCTTCCGGCCGCCCAGCCGGTCGGCGACCGCGAGGACCTCGCCGGTGCCGGACGCGACCGCGACGATCGCGGCGGGACGGCCGACGCCGTCCAGCGCCCGGGCCGCCGCCGCCTGGACCCGGCGGGAGAACGTGGTGCGCACGTCCTCGGCGGGCGGCGGCTCGGACCCCAGGAGCCGCCGGACACCGCCGCCGGGCTCCACCGCCTCCAGCACGAGACCCGCGGCCTCCCCGTCCTCCGCGTCCTCCCCGTCCTCCCCGTCCTCCGCGGCCTCTCCGGCGGCCTCGCCGAGGAGGCCCTCCCGCAGCTCCGCGAGGTAGTCCTCCGCCCCGCTGTCGCGCGGGAAGCGGGCGCCCGAGGAGGTCACCAGCCGGGCCTGCGGCGCCGGGATCTCCCTGATCCGCACCCGCCCGCCGCCGGCGAGCGCCGGGTGGAGGGTCTCCGGCGCCCAGGCCACCTTCCACTCCCCGTCCTCGCGGGCGAGCCTCAGCGTCGAGGCGAACGGCCACTCGCCGAGGTCCTCGACCTCGCGGACCCCCTCGAACGGCAGCTCGGCCGCCCGGTCGCCCCGGAGCCTGATCGCCCCCGGGGTGACGGTCAGCGACTCGACGCCCAGTTCCTCGGCGAAGGCCCGGTGCCGCTCGACGAGGTCCGCCGGGGCGCCGCCCGCGAGCCGTTCCATCGCGGCCAGGTCGCCGCCCTCCCAGGCCGCCAGATAGGCCCTGGCCACCTCCTCCGCGCTCGCCGGGCGCCGCTCCTGGCTCCCGGCGGACGGCAGGGGCCGCGTGAGCGCGTAGACACCCCCGCAGATGATGACGAGCACGACGGTGACGAGAGCGAGGAGCGGCCGGGTGCGCATACGGTTTCTCCCAGAAGAGTCTCCACCCGGTGTATATCAGAGGAAAGAGGATCAAAGGGATGTCCAGGCGGGAAGCACAGGGGCCGATGCCGGGCCGTTACCCGGTGACCTTCGGGGAGGTCGACCTGCTGCGCGACCTCGACAGGCCCTCGGGCTGGGTCGTCTCCTCCGGCGGTGTCCCCCAGTCCTACGTCGACCTGGACGACCCCACCTACCTCGATTTCGAGTACGTCCAGCTGATGGCCCTGGTGATCGACCTGCTGGACGAGGGGCCGCTGGACGCCGTGCACGTCGGCGGCTGCGCCTGCACCCTGCCCCGCTACGTCGCGGCGACCCGCCCGGGATCCCGGCAGCTCGTAGCCGAGCCCGACGGCGGCCTGGTCCAGCTCGTCCGCGACCAGCTCCGCCTGAAGTCCGTGCCCCGGCTCAAGGTGAAGATCCTCGACGGCCGCAGCGCCACCGCCGGGCTCGCCGACGGCTCGGCCGACCTGCTCGTGCTGGACGCCTTCAGCGGCGCCATGATGCCGCTCGACCTGGCCACCTCCGAGTACATGGGCGAGGTGGCCCGCGTGCTGCGCCCGTCCGGGACGCTGCTGGTCAACATCGCCGACGGCAAGGGACTGGCCTTCGCCCGGCGGGTGCTCGCGACGATCGGCGGGACCTTCCGCCACGTGGCGATGCTGGCCGAGCCCGGCGTGCTGCGCGGCCGCCGGTTCGGCAACCTCATCGCCGCCGCCTCACCCGCCGCCCTCCCCCTGGCCGGGCTGACCCGCCGGGCCGCGGGCGGCCTCACCCAGGCCCGCTGCCTGCACGGGGAGGAGCTGACCCGCTTCGTCGCCGGGGCCCCGCCGCTGAACGACGGCGACCCGGTGGTCGTCCCCGTCCCCCCGCCCGCCGTCTTCGGCTGACGACGGCCCGAGCCTGTCCCCGCGCCTGTCCCCGGGTCCGAGCGCGGGCCCCGCCCCGGACCCGGACCCAGGTCCGGACCCGAACTCAGGCACAGAACGGTACACCGGCACCGGCACCGGCACCGGCACCCAGGCTCGCACCCGGGTGCCCTCCCCCGGCGCACTGGACACCTCCAGGCTCCCGCCGAGCGCCCGCAGCCGGTCGGCCAGCGGCCCGAGCCCCCGCCGGCCGGTCACCGCCGGGTCGAAGCCCCTCCCGTCGTCGGCCACCACGGCCTGGAGCCGCCCCGCGGCGTGCGCCAGCCGTACCTCGATCCGGGTGGCGTCGGCGTGCTTGAGCGCGTTGGCCACCGCCTCGCTCACCGTGAAGTACATCGCGCCCTCGACCTGGTCGGGGAAGCGCCGGGCCCGCAGTTCGGGGGCGGCGGTCACGGTGGTCGCCACCGGCAGGCGCGAGCAGCGCTCCTCGACCGCCTCGGCCAGCCCGCCCTGGCTCAGCGCGGACGGGTGGATGCCCGCCGCCAGCTCCCGCAGGTCGGCGAGGGCCTGGCGCGCCTGCTCCCGCAGCAGCGCCAGCAGCTCGGGTTCCCCTCCGGTGGCCCTGGCCAGCTCCAGGCCCGCGATGAGCGCGACGAGCTGCTGCTGCGCGCCGTCGTGGATGTCCCGTTCGATCCGCCGCCGCCCCGCCTCCTCGGCGTCGACCAGCCGGGCGGCCAGCGCCGCGCTCCGGATCGCCAGCCCGACCGGTACGGCCAGCGCCCCCAGCAGCCGCCGGTCCTCGGCCGTGACGGGCCCGGCGGTCTTCGGTCCGCAGGCGATGTGCCCCAGCCCGGCCGGCACGGTGAGCACCGCCTCGCCGTCCTCCTCCCCCGCGACCACCCGCGTGCCGTCGGCCAGCGCGACGGCCGCCCACCGGACCTCCAGCCCGGCCCGTACGGCTCCCGCCAGCCGTTCGAGCTGCTCGACCGGGTCGGCGTCCTCCAGCCCCGGGCCGATCTCGGTCAGCAGCTCGTCCACCGTGGGCCGCAGGTCGAAGACGAGAAAGAGCCGCGACCCCCGGATCCCCACCCGGACGTCGAGCAGGTTGTGCCGGAACACCGCCGCCGCGATCACGGCGGGCATGGCGGCCATGATGGTGAGGGCGCCGAACCAGCCCGCGGCCTCCTGGCCCTTCTCGGCGAAGACCCCCGTCAGGACGTACCCGCCGAGGTTGGCGACCGTCCCGGCGATCATCCAGCGCAGCGGGCGGCGCTCGGCCGCCGGGCTCCGCAGGCAGCGCAGGACGAGCGAGGCCAGCACCGCGAGCGCGGCCAGGAAGGTCGCCAGCTGCCCCAGCCCGCCCGCGGCCCCTGCGACCAGGCCGGCCGTCCCGCCGAGGTCGAACGGGTTGCCCCCGGAGAAGAAGGACACGTAGACCTCGTCCGGGCTCAGCAGGATGCCCAGCCAGTAGACGGCGATCACCGCCGCGGCGATCCGGGCACCCGCCCGCCAGCGCCGCGAGGGCAGCCGCCCGTCGGGGAAGAGCAGCGGGATGAAGACCCAGCTCAGACCGTAGAAGAGGGGGAAGAACGAGAGCATCAGGACGCCGGCGGCGGCCGCCGGTCCCGGGCCTCCGCGCAGCAGGAGGCCGTATCCGGACGCCCCGAGCCCCAGGCAGCCGGCGGTGGCCAGCAGCAGCCAGCCGTACACGTTGTCCGGGCGGCGCCGCGCGATGAGCAGGCCGAGGGCGGGCAGCGACAGGCACGCCGCGATGAACACCCACTGGGTGAACGGGACGGGCAGGCCGGTCTCCATGACCGCGCCCGCGACGATCCCGGCCGAGGCTGCGCCGGCCGCCGCGCCGGACAGCAGACGGGCCCTGGTGGATGCCATGGAACGCAGCGTGGCCCTCCACCGGGCCCGCCGTCCATGAGGTTGTCCGCACACCGGGTGCAGTTTGCCGCACCCCGGAGGACGGGGGACTGCCGGGTACTGCGCCGCCGCGCCGCTCCCTAGGTTCGGACCGAGGCCGCCGGAGGGGCGGCCGGAACCACGACGACGAGGAGTCCCCATGCGACCGCTGTCCCGACCGACCCGCCTCCTGGCGGCGGCCCTGGCCGCCGCGGCCGTCCCGGTGATCGCGCTCACCGGCGGGCAGGCGGCGCAGGCCGCGCCGGTCGCGCAGGCCGCTCAGGTCACTCACGACGCTCAGACCATCCAGTTCACTCATGTCGCTCAGATCACCGCCTCCGCGGTCACCGCCGCCCCGGAGATCCCCGACAGCCCGGCCGGCCGGCAGCTCCGCTGGTTCCTGGGCGCGCCGGACCGGGCGCCGCTCTCCGGGAGCGAGCTGGCCGGGCACGTCGAGGCCGCCTTCCTGGCGGAGCTGACCGTCGAGAAGTTCAACGCCTTCCTCGCGGACGTGCGCGGGCTCACGCTGGAGAAGCTCACCGAGGTCACGCCCACCGCGCTGACCGGGACGGGGAGGATCGGCAAGGAGGAGGTCACGCTCCAGCTCCGGGTGAACGCGCAGGGGAAGATCGACAGGCTCGGGGTGGGGGCCCCGCAGCCGCCGATCCCGGCCGCCCCGAAGAGCTGGGCCGAGCTCGACGCCCGGCTGCGCAAGGCCGCCCCCGAGGTGGGCTTCCTCGCCGCGGAGATCGACTCCCGGGGCCGGTGCCGGACCGTGCACGGCCTGGCCGCGGGCAAGGCCCGGCCGCTGGGCTCGATCTTCAAGCTCTACGTGCTCGGCGCGGTGGCCGAGAAGATCAGGGACGGGAAGCTGAGCTGGGACACCGAGCTCACCATCAGGCCGGAGTGGAAGAGCCCGAGCGAGGGCGGCCTGTTCGAGCGGCCGGACAACAGCACCGTCACGGTCCGCGAGGCGGCCGAGCTGATGATCTCGATCAGCGACAACACCGCCACCGACATGCTCATCCACACCGCCGGCCGCAAGGCCGTCGAGGCCAAGGTGCGCCAGTGGTCCGACCACCCGAAGGGCAACATCCCCTTCCTGACCACCAAGGAGTCGTTCCTGCTCAAGGGCGTCGACTACCCGAAGCACGCCAGGGCCTACCTCGCGCGGGACGCCCAGGGCAGGCGCGCGTACCTGGAGAACGTCGTCGCCGGGCTGAAGCTCACCGACATCAAGGTGTGGACCGCGCCCCGCGAGACCCACACGCTGGAGTGGTTCGGCTCGCCGAAGGACGTGTGCCGTGCCTTCAGCGGGCTGGCGAAGCTGTACAGCGAGCCGCTGCACGGGGCGCTCTCGGCCAGCGACATCGGGATCGGGCTGGACCCCGCGAAGTGGCCCGTCGTCTGGGCCAAGGGCGGCTCCGAGCTCGGTGTGTTCGACCTGGCCTACGCCGCCCGCACGGCCGCCGGGCGGACCTACGTCGTCGTCCCGCTGGCGAACGACCGCAGGAAGCCGCTCGACGAGGCCAAGGTCGCCCCCGAGCTCATCTCGCTCAGCCGCGGCGCGTTCGCGCTGCTCGCCAGGGGCTGACCCGGACGGCGGGCACCGGTGGCACCGGTTCGTGCCCTCCCCCGAGGAAGGCGCGAACCGGTGCCCGTCCCGGTGCGCCGCCCGGCGCCGCGCCGGCGCCCGTCCCGGCTCGCGGCGAGCGTGACGCGGTCGGCCCGGGGTCCGGCGGAGCCCGTCTCAGCTCGCCGCGAGCGTGACGCAGGCGACCCGGGGCCCGGCGGAGCCCGCGTCGGCCCCGGCCGTCCTGGTCGGCTCGGCGTGGACGACCAGCGAGCGGGGTGGCCGGCCCGGGGCGAACGCCCAGTCCTGCTTCGCCGTCGCGCTGGCCGCGCCCCGCCGGTCGGTGGTGAAGTCGAGCCAGACCTCGCTGGCGGCGCTGGCGTGGGAGTGGTGGCCGTCGCGGTAGTGCGGCCCGGCGTCGTCGGGGTCGGCGCCGCACGGGTTCACGTGCAGGTGCACGCCGTACGTCCGGCCGGGCAGGAAGCCGCGGACCTCGACCTTCGCCGTGGACAGCACCGCCCCGGACTCCGCCGTCACGCGGGCCCACGCCCCCGGCGGCACCAGCGCCCTGTCGTAGGCGATCGCGGTGGCCCGCGGGGCGGGCGCGCCGAACGTGCCGCCACCGGAGAGCACGGTCCCCCCCGGGGTCACGTCGTGCACGGCCGGCCGGGCCCTGCCCTCCGGGCCACTCTGCCCGCCGCACGCCGCGGCCAGCAGGGTGACGGCGGTGAGAATCCACGGCAGGCGGCGCATCGGCATCTCCTCGGCCCGGCGGGAAGGACGCCCCACTCTAACGAGTGACCGTCCGGGCACGCAGGGTGTTCGCCTGATGGAGCTCCCACTCCTCTCCCGGCGCGCCCACGCCGTACGGCGGGCCCGCATCGCACGGCGGGCACCGCAGCACGGGAGGAGCGGACGGCCGGGAGGGCCGAACGGCCGTCAGGCCCCGTGGGCGGCGGCGATCCCGTCGATGCGGGCGGCCAGCGCGAAGTCGTTCTCGGTCAGGCCGCCGGCGTCATGAGTGGTCAGGGCCAGGTGCAGGGTGCGCCAGCGGATGTCGATGTCGGGGTGGTGGTTCATCTTCTCGGCCTCGACCGCGATCTCGTCGACGATGCGGATCGCGGTTGGGAAGTCGGGGGCGGTCACCTTCCGGCGGATCTCGTCGCCCTCGCGCCGCCACTCGGGCACCTCGGCCAGCCGCCGCTGCACGGCGGAGTCGTCAAGCAGGTCCATCGCCCCAGGAGATCACATCGGAGGCGGGACGCCGAATCACGCCACGCCCGTTCCCAGGCCCAGAAGGCCGTCGCGTCGCGGGCGCGTCTTCCGCATGACGGAGTAAGTTGCGGTTTGCCCCTTATTACCGCAAAGCCGTACGTTTATGGTCATGCTGCTGGCCGAGCAACGCCGCCTGCTGTGCGAGTACGGCCGCCGGGCCGCCGAGACCGGACTGGTCGTCGGGACCGCCGGCAACCTGAGCGTGCGCGCCGGGGACCTGGTCGCGGTCACGCCGAGCGGGGTCCCCCTGGACCGGCTGGAGCCCGAGGCCTGCCCGGTCGTCGACGTGGCGGGCCACCTGGTCGAGGGCGCGCTGCGGCCCTCCTCCGAGACGCCGATGCACCTGGCGGTCTACGCGAGCGGCGACGCCGGGGCCGTGGTGCACACCCACTCCGTTTTCGGCGCCGTGGTCGCCGCCACCATGACGGAGCTGCCGCCGATCCACTACACCGTGCTCCTGCTCGGCGGACCGGTCCGGGTCGCCGAGTACGCCACCTACGGCACCCCGGAGCTGGCCGCGAACGTCCGCGCCGCCCTGGAGGGCGGCAGGAGGGCCGCGCTGCTGGCCTCCCACGGCGGCGTCACCCTCGGCGACGACCTGGCGGGCGCCTTCGAGGCGACCCGGCTGCTGGAGTGGCTCTGCGAGGTCTACGTCCGCGCCAGGGCGGTCGGCGAGCCCCGGGTGCTCACCGGCGAACAGCTCGCGGCCGTGGCCCACCGCGCCTTCAACCCCCCGACGTTCCCCACCCGCGAGGACTGACGATGCCCCTCCAGCTGACCGGCTCCCCCAGCGACCCGGACCTGCTCCGCCTGCCCTGGGACGTGCCCCTGGAGAAGTGGCCGGAGCACCGCCTGGTCTCGCTGCCGCGCGGCATCTCCCGGCACGTGGTGCGCTTCGCCCGGCTCTCCGGCCGGGTCTACGCGATCAAGGAGATCAGCGAGCACTACGCCAGGCGGGAGTACCGCCTGCTGTGGGATCTGCACCGGCTGGACACCCCCGCGGTGGAGCCGGTGGCGTACGTCACCGGCCGGACCGGCGCCGACGGCGAGCCGCTGGACTCCGCGCTGATCACCCAGCACCTGCAGTTCTCCCTGCCCTACCGGGCCGTCATGTCGGGGACCATCCGGCCCGACACCCTCAACCGGCTCCTGGACGCCCTGGCGGTCCTGCTCGTCCGGCTCCACCTGAACGGCTTCTACTGGGGCGACTGCTCGCTGTCGAACGTGCTCTTCCGCAGGGACGCAGGCTCCTTCGCCGCCTACCTGGTCGACGCCGAGACCGGCGAGCTCCACCCAATGATCAGCGAGGGGCAGCGCCGGCACGACATCGACGTCGCGCACACCAACCTCTACGGCGAGATGCTCGACCTGGAGGCCGGCGGCCTGCTCCACCCCTCCATCGACCCGGAGGAGGTGGCCGACTCGGTCTGCTCGCGCTACCACGCGCTCTGGGGCGAGCTCACCTCCGACGAGATCATCGAGGAGGTCGACTGGCACATGATCGACCAGCGGATCCGCCGGCTGAACTCCCTCGGCTTCGACGTCGCCGAGATGATGGTCCGCCGCAAGGCGGGCACCGGCCGGTTGATCGTCCGGCCCAAGGTCGTGGACGCCGGCCACCACCAGCGCAGGCTGCTCCGCCTCACCGGCCTGGACGTGGAGGAGAACCAGGCCCGGCGGCTGCTCAACGACCTCGACTCCTTCCGCGTCTCGTACGGCCTGCGCCACGAGGACGAGGCGATCGTGGCCCACCGCTGGCTGGCCGAGGTGTTCCAGCCGACGGTCGAGGCCGTCCCGGAGGAGATGCGGCGCAAGCTGGAGCCCGCCCAGCTCTTCCACGAGGTGCTCGACCACCGCTGGTACATGTCCCAGGAGGCCGGGGGCGACGTCGGACTGCAGACCGCAGTGCAGTCTTATGTGAAGAATATTCTTATTTTCAAGCCGGACGAGAAGGCACTTATCTCCGAAGGCCAGTAGACGGTGTTGCACATGGAGTGCGCTTCCTTCTACCCGGTGGATGAAACTTCCTCCTCCCCACATCTCATTTTTTATTAGGACACATAACTCTCTCGGGAATTCCCTACTCTGGCCGGGCGACGTTTTCCGCAGCCGTCGGCGAGGGAGTTCGAGTGCTCGGAATCGAAGAGTGCCTGACCGAGGTGATGGCCATCCCCGGCGCGCTGGACGCGATCCTGATCGACCAGACCAGCGGGATGGCCGTGGCGACCGGCGGCGGCAGCCGCCACCTGGACGCGGAGAAGTCCGCGGCCGGCCTCAGCGGGACCCTCCAGGCGACCCTGGACGGACTCGCCGCGACCTCCCCCACCGGCACGGTCCGCGTCAATGAAATGATCATTACCGCGGACGATGGGCATCATTTACTGAAACCTCTGGAAACAGTTTTCGATGGCCCATTAGTGATATATGTCCGACTCGATCCCGGCCGTTCGAATCTGGCCCTGGCCCGCCACCGGCTCCAGGCGCTTTCCGGCCGGCTCATAACGACGTGAGCCATGCCGACCGCCGAGAGCGTCCTGCGCGGACTCGCCGACGACCGGGCGACCGGCGCCCTGCGCCTGGGGAAGGCCGGGGTGTTCTACCTCACCGGCGGCCGGGTCACCTACGCCGAGAGCGCCTGCTGCCCCCGGGCCGAGGACCTGCTCGTCGCCGGCGGCCGGATCTCCGCGCACGCCGTACGGCAGGCCAGGCAGGCCGCGTCGGAGCAGCGGCCGGGCGGCGGCCTGCTGGTCGACCGGGGCCTGCTCACCCGGGGCGAGCTGGAGTTCTGCGTGCTGGGCGCGGTGCTCGACGCCGCGTTCTTCCTGTTCGACGCCACCGGCGTCCGGATGCGGTTCCGCCCGGAGGACCGGCACTGGCTCGGACCCCAGTGGTATTTCGACGTGACCGGACTGCTCCGGGAGCACGGGCGAAGGAGGGCACAGTTGGACCAGGCCTGGCCATCCGCCGAGCTGGACACCCTTCCCGTCGTCCCGCTGGCGCGCATCCCCGCCCAGCAGGTCATGCTCACCTCCCTCCAGTGGGAGGTCCTGGTCGGCGCGGACTCCTCGGCGACCCCCGCCGACCTGGCCCGCAAGCTGGGCCGTCCCGCCTACTCGGTGCTGCTGGCCGTACGGCAGCTCGGCGCGGCGGGGCTGCTGCGCCGACCGGAGCCGCCGCCGGAGGCCCCTCCCGGAGAACCGCCGGAGGCCCCGCCGAGGACATCCCCGAAGACGTCTCCGGAGGCGCCGGCCGGGGCGCCTCCGGAGACCCGGTCCCGCGTCCCGTCCGGCCCGCCGCCCGAGGCTCCGGTGCCCGGAGCGCCCGCTCCACCCGGGGCGTCCGCTCCGTCCGGGGTCCTCCCCCGGCGGGCCGGCGCCGCCGCCCGCGCCGGGACCGCCCCGGAGGCCGGGATCGCCCCGGAGGCCGGGATCGCCCCGGAGGCCGGGGCCGAAGCGGTCCGGCCCCGGCCGTCCCCGGAGTGGCTCCCCGCCGCCACGGGGGACCCCACCGACGTGAACCTGCTCATCCGGCTGAGGAACGCATTGGAGGCGCTCGCATGAGGTCGGTCTCGTGCCGCTGACCCTGAGGCTGCGGACGCTGAAGCTGATCGGAAGGAGGATGCCCGTGGAACTGCGTGACGAGGTGTACCGGGAGATGGTCCTGCTGCGCCGGCGCATGCCCGACGTGGACGGCAGCGTCGCGTGCAGCGTGGACGGCCTGGTGATCGCCGGTGACATGGCCGGCAGCGTCGAGCAGACCGGCGCGCTCTCCTCCGCCCTGCTGGCCCTCAGCCGCCGGATGACCGGCCTCATCGGCAAGGGCGCCCTGGAGGAGACCCTGATCTCCGGCACCAACGGCTACGCGGCCTTCTACGCCGCCGGCCCCAAGATCGTCCTCGCGGTCACGGCCCGCCCGGGCACCAACCTCGGGCTGCTGCGACTGGAGGGCCGCAGGACGGCGGCGAACCTGGCCGCCATCGGCGAACGCATGTCGGCAACGACCAGACCCTCGACAACACAGTGACTCGACAACTCAGTGATCGGAGAGACCAATGGCCAGCATGGACGTGTCCCTCAAGGAGATGATGGCGATCGACGGCGCCGTCGGCGCGGTGGTCGTGGACTACAACAGCGGGATGGCCCTGGGCGCGCTCGGGGGTTCCAAGGACCTCGACCTCCAGGTCGCGGCGGCGGGCAACACCGAGGTCGTCAAGGCCAAGCTGCGGACGATGGAGTCGCTGGGCCTCAAGGCCACCATCGAGGACATCCTCATCACCCTCACCGACCAGTACCACATCATCCGGCCGATCACCGGCCGGGGCGGCAAGGGCCTCTTCCTCTACCTCGCGCTCGATCGCGGCCGCGCCAACCTGGCGCTGGCCCGGCACAACCTGCGCGGCATCGAGGAGAAGCTCGAAGTCTGAACCTCCGGCCGCGGTCCGCGCCCCGGGAGGCGGGGGCCGCGGCCGGAGCCGCTGGTCGACCGGCGGCCGGGCCTAGCGCTCCGCGGTGGCGGTCAGGCCGCCGATCTCGGCGGCGAACTCCGGCCAGAGCGGGCGCGGCAGGTCGTGCCCCATGCCCGGGTAGGTGACCAGCCTGGCGCCGGGCACGGCGTCCGCCGTGGCGATCCCGCCGGGCAGCGGCACGAGCTGGTCCTGCTCCCCGTGCAGGACCAGGGCCGGCACCGACAGCTCCTTGAGCAGCGGCGCGCGGTCGCCCGAGGCCATGATCGCGGCGAGCTGCCGGGCCACCCCGGCGGGGTCGTAGGCGCGGTCGTAGCTCAGGCCCGCGAGCCGGGCGATCCGGTCGGCGTCGAAGGGGTAGCCCGGCGAGGCGATGACCTTCCAGGTCTCCAGCGCCCGCGCGATCGCGGTCTCCCGGTCGGGCGAGGGCGGCGACATGAGCGCCGCCATGGCCGCCTCGGTGGGCGGGGCGGCCTGCGGGCTCGGCGTGGACATGATCGAGGTCAGGCTGCGCACCCGGTCCGGGTGGCGGATGGCCATCGCCTGGGCGATCATCCCGCCCATGGAGACGCCGGCCACGTGCGCCGACTCCAGGCCGAGCGCGTCGAGCAGCCCGGCGGCATCGTCCGCCATGTCGCCGAGCAGGTACGGCGCGTCCGCACTGGAAACGGGGCCGAAGGAGGGCGTGCCCGCGTCGTGGAAGTGGGTGGACTCGCCCACGTCCCGGTTGTCGAACCGGATGACGTGGTGCCCCCCGTCCGCGAGCAGCGTGCAGAACTCCTCGTCCCAGTGGATCATCTGGGAGCCCAGCCCCATGATCAGGAGCAGCGGGCGCCCTCCCGGGGACCCGAAGGTGTCATAGGCGATCTCGATGCCGTTCGCCGAGGCGCGCAGAGCCATCTCACTCCCACCGTGCTCGTCCGTCGGAACAGAATCTCATTCTGGAAGCGTCGCGACAAGAGCCATGTTCTGTTCACGATCGCGATCACAGCGGCGGCCCCCGGCGGCCTCCTCGCGCCGAGCCCGCCGGACGGGCGGACGGGGCTCAGTCCCACCAGAACGACCAGGCGTTCCTGCCCATGATCTGCTCGGCGTAGTCGATCAGCGTCCCGGCTCCCTGCACGATGCTGTCGGGGCAGAACGTCCAGTGCTCGGCGGCCAGGTGCAGGGCGTGCTCCCGCGTGACCGGAGGGGCCGCGACGCTCAGGTCCAGGGTGTTGAAGCCCATGCCGACCACCCGCGCGCCGAACCGGTCCTCCCAGCTGCGCACCACGGCCGCCAGCGGGACCATCCACTCGTTGTGGTTCAGCGCGCCCTGCCAGCCCATGGCCGCCAGCGCGTCGGCCCCCCGGTCCACGGCCACCAGGCCGAGGGGAGTGCGGCGCTCGGCCACGAGCCCGGCGTACCAGTCGGCGACCACGTCGGGGTCCGCCATCGGCGTCCCCGGCCCGGCCGGACCGGGGCACCGCGGGCCGAACGGGTCCAGGATCTCCAGTTGGCCGGGGTGGGCCTTCTCGATCCAGTCGGCCCACACCTCGGCCATGAACGCGGCGGTGTTGTAGTTGTCGATCTCGGCGGGGGCGTCCGGAGCGATCTGGCCGGCCGTCCACGGCTGGACGGTGTCCTCCAGCAGCACCGGCCACAGGCCCGAGTGCGGGTGCTCGGCCCGCAGCCTGGTCCACAGCTCGGCGGAGACGACCGTGTCGCTGAGCCAGAACGCCGGCTGATGGTACGAAGTCGTCAGCAGCGACGTGTAACCGGGGTCGGGCCAGACCAGGTCTCCGGTCGGCAGCTCGACCGCGAGGGTCCGCCCCTCGCCGCCGTCGGCGAACAGCTGCCCCAGCAACGGCGGAAGCCGCTCACGCTCGCAGTCACCCATCTCAACCGTCCCGATCCCGACCACGCCCCAATTTTGCCTGCCGGTCGCCACGCGCACGGCGGAAGCCACCGATGCCCGGCCAGGGACAACTCGCCATAATTCCATCTACCAGCGGAGTGCCGTCCCGCGGAGGCGCCTTCCCCGGGTGCGGCGTTGCTAAAGTTGGCAATTGCCCGGAGTGCCGGGGCGTGCGGGAGGCGGTCGCGACGCGGTGGCCGCTCCGGTGCCCACCGGGATCCGGGGTCCGGGCGGCGCGGCCGTCCGCGCGGAGCCCGTACGGACGTCCACGCAGGGCCGCGGGAGACGGCAGTGCCACGGGAGGGAGGGCGCCGCGGTGAGCGCACCGCTGTACCAGCTGAAGGCGGAGTTCTTCAAGACGCTCGGGCACCCCTCGCGCATCCGGGTGCTGGAGCTCCTCAGCGAGCGCGAGCACTCCGTCGCGGAGATGCTCCCCGAGGTCGGCATAGAGCCGGCGCACCTGTCTCAGCAGCTGGCGGTGCTCCGGCGGGCGAACCTCGTCGCGGCCCGCAAGGAGGGCTCCACCGTCTACTACTCGCTGACCCATCCGGGCCTCGCCGACCTCCTCGCCGTGGCCCGGTCCATCCTCACCGGCGTGCTGTCCGGGCAGGCGGAGCTCCTGGAGGACCTGCGGGCCTCGGCCCGCGAACGGGGGTGAGCAGACCCCTGGCGTGGGCGATGGCCGCCGGGGTGCCGGGGAAGACCAGCCCGTCGCGGCGCAGGTGCTCGGCGACGCCGAGCGCGGCCAGGACCTGGTCGTGGCCCGGCCGGATGCCCGACAGCAGCACGGTGATGCCGCGGCCCTCCAGGCGGGTGATCGCGTCGCCCAGGACCTGCGCGCCGGTGGCGTCGAGGGTCGAGACGCGGGACATCCGCAGGATCACCACCCGCACGTCGGAGATCTCCGAAAGCTCCAGCAGGAAGCGGTGCGCGGCGGCGAAGAACAGGGGCCCGTCGAACCGGTAGGCGACGATGTGCTCATCGAGCAGCCGCCGCTCCTCCTCGTCGTCGTGGTCGCCGGTCTCCAGCGGCACCTGCTCCACCTGGGCGGTCCTGGCGATCGCGCGCAGCGCCAGGACGATCGCCACGCCGATGCCGACGGCGACGGCCGTCACCAGGTCGAGCGCGACGGTGACGGCGAACGTGAGGATCATGACGATCGCGTCGCCGCGCGTCGCCCGGGCGATCGCGCGCAGGGAGCCGACCTCCACCATCCGCACGGTCGTGGCCAGCAGCACCCCGGCGAGCGCCGCCAGCGGGATGCGTCCGACGAGTCCGGAGGCGGCCAGCACGATCACCGCCAGCACGACCGCGTGGCTGAGCGAGGCCAGGCGCGAGCGGGCGCCGGAGCGCACGTTGACGGCGGTCCTGGCGATCGCGGCGGTGGCCGGGACGCCGCCGAACAGCGGCGCGGCCAGGTTCGCGATCCCCTGGCCGAAGAGCTCCCGGTCGGGGTCGTGCTTCTCGTTGACGCTCATCGCGTCGGCGACCGAGGCGCACAGCAGGCTCTCCAGCGCGGCCAGCGCGGCCACGGCCAGCGCGGCCGGGATCAGCGCGGTGATCGCCCCGGGGTCCAGGAAGCCGAGGGAGGGCGCGGGCAGCCCGGCGGGGAGCGCCCCGATCCGGGCCACGTCGAGCCCGGCGAGTTCGGCCACCAGGGTGGCCAGCACCACGCCGACCAACGAGAACGGCACGCCGGGCCGCCGGCGGGCACCGGCCAGCATGAGCCCGGCCACGGCGACGGCCATGAGCAGGGGGGCGACGGCCGGGGCCGCGGCGTACGCGGCGACGGCTCCGGCCGCCACCTGCCAGACCCGCTCGCCGTCGATCCCCGCCACTCCGAGGGCCGCGGGGACCTGCTGCAGCGCGATCACCACGGCGATCCCGGCGGTGAAGCCCTCGATGACCGAGGTGGGCATGAACCGGATGTAGCGGCCGACCCTCGCCACGGCGAGCCCGATGAGGATCACCCCGGCCAGCAGCCCGACCGTCAGCACTCCGCTCGCACCGAACTGATGCACGATCGGCACCAGCACCACGGTCATCGCCCCGGTGGGGCCGGAGACCTGCAGGTTGCTCCCACCGAAGACCGCCGCCAGCGCCCCCGCCACGACGGCGGTCGCCAACCCGGCCGAGGCGCCCAGTCCGGAGCTGACCCCGAAGGCCAGCGCGAGGGGCAGTGCCACGACCGCCACGGTCAGTCCGGCCAGCAGGTCCCGGCGCGGGTTCCGGCGGGCCGGCGCCCAGTCCGAGCGGCGGGGCAGCAGACCGGTCAAGCGGTCGCGCAGCAGCGCACCGGCGGAGGCCGCACCGGGGACCGGGCCGGGAACCGGTACGGTCCCCGTACCCGAGGCCGGACCGGTGACCGTATCGGGAACCGGGCCCGAGGCCGGGTCGGCGACCGTACCGGGGACCGCGCCGGGGGTCGTGCTCATCTGCGGGCCTCGGCGCGCAGCTCGGCCAGGAGTTCTCCCTGCCCGGCCAGCAGGTCGGCGAGGATCCGCCGCGCCGCGACCAGCAGCTCCGCCACGTCCGGGGTGGACAGGGCGTAGACGACGGTGGTCCCCTCGCGCGTGGCGCCCACGATCCCGGCCCGGCGCAGCACCGCCAGCTGCTGGGAGAGGTTGGACGCCTCGACGTCGACCGCGGCGAGGAGGTCCCGGACCGGCAGCGGACCGGTCTGGAGCAGCTCCAGCACCCGGATGCGGACCGGGTGCCCGAGCGTGCGGAAGAACTCCGCCTTGGCCTGGTTGAGCGGCACCGCCATGATCACGCCGTTTCGCCGGCGGGCGCGCCGACCCCGTGCCGCACCTCGACGCCGTGCTGCCCGGCGATGCGCAGCAGGTTGTCCAGGCGGCCGGACAGGACCTCGACCGCGTGGTCGTCGTGCGCCTGGCGCACGAGCCGCAACTCCGCGTCGACCTCGTCGATACGCGCCAGCAACTCAGCCGTGAACTCGCTCATGCATCCTGCTTCCCGTGGACTTCCGGTGGACTTCCCGCGGACCGGCGCCGGTGCACCGGCGCCCGGGTGGCGGGAACATGCTACTTACAAACTCGCCAATTGCGTAATTCTTCAAGTCGTAAGGGGCTTGGGTAAGATGGCGGCGGTGGTCCGCTCCCGGAGGTCTCCCCCGCCGGCCCAGGTCCCGATCCGGATCAGGTCAGGACCGGGCGGGGCACGCCGGGTAAGGTCACCGGCGAGCGAGGACCGGCCCGGGATACCGGGCCGCGCTGGCCCGCGATGCGACAATGACGAGAGGCCGGGCACGGTCTACGTGAGGGAGTGCAGCCAATGGGACGGGGTCGCGCCAAGGCGAAGCAGACGAAGGTCGCTCGCCAGCTGAAGTACAGCAGTCACCACATCGATCTCGAGCGGCTGCGTGAGGAGCTCGGCTCCGGAGACGACCGCGCGCAGGACCGCCCCGAGACCGACGCCCCCGCGGGGGAGCCGGCCGACAGGTAGCGGCCGGGAGCACGCAGGGCGCGGCGGCGGGTCCCAGGACCCGCCGCCGCCCGCGTCTTCGCGCCGCAGCCCGGGCCGGGTCCGCCCCGCATCGTGGACGCCCCGGAGAGAACCCGGAAAGAATTCCGGGAGCCGTGTCGAACGGACCGCCGCCCGTTCGACGCGTCAGCGGGAGGCCGGGAACCGACCCGGCCGCAACGACAGGGAGCACCACGATGCGGTTCCTCATGATGACCACCGAGACCGAGAGCGTCCCGGACGAGCGGCTGATGGCCGAGATGGGCCGGTTCATCGAGGAGATGAGCCGGGCGGGGGTGCTGCTGGCCACCGGCGGCCTGGACCCCCGGGCCACCCGCATCACGTCCTCCGGCGGCAAGGTCACCGTGACCGACGGCCCGTACACCGAGGCCAAGGAGGCCGTCGTCGGGTTCGCGCTCATCGAGACGCGCACCAAGGAGGAGGCGGTCGAGCTGTCCAAGCGCTTCTGGCGGATCGCCGGCGACGGCGCGGGCGTGATCCAGCAGGTGTTCGGTCCCGAGGACCCGATGCCCGGGCGGTGAGCCCGCCCGGGTCCTCCGGGACGGTGTGAGCCGCGGGCCCGTTCCTCGGCCCACACCGGGCCCACGGTAGATCCCGCACCGGAGCCCGCGGCGGAACTTGCGCAGGCGGTCCCGCCGGTGCTCTCATCGTCGGGGTGACGGCCTCTGACCCCCGGCGGGAGACGCACCGGGACGCGCATAGTGATGCGCACGGGGCGATCGACGCGGTCTGGCGGATGGAGGCGGCCCGGATCATCGCCGGCCTCGCGCGGATGGTGCACGACATCGGCCTGGCCGAGGAGCTGGCGCAGGACGCCCTGGTCGCGGCGCTCGAACAGTGGCCGGAGTCAGGCACGCCGGACAACCCGGGTGCCTGGCTCATGGCCGTCGCCAAGCGCCGGGCCGTCGACCGGATCCGCCGGCAGCAGCGGCTGGAGCGCAAGCTGGAGGAGATCGGGCACGGGCTCGAGGACGAGGATCCGGCCCCGGAGTTCGACGCCGTCCTGGACACCGACCCCATCGAGGACGACCTCCTCCGGCTGGTGTTCACCGCCTGCCACCCCGTCCTGTCCGCCCAGGCGCGCGCCGCGCTCACGCTCCGCCTGCTCGGCGGCCTGACGACCGAGGAGATCGCCCGCGCCTTCCTGGTCCCCGAGGCGACCGTCGCGCAGCGGATCGTCCGCGCCAAGCGCACGCTCGCCGAGGCGGGGGTGCCGTTCGAGGTGCCCGAGGGCGCCGAGCGCGCCGACCGGCTGGCCTCGGTCCTGGAGGTCGTCTACCTGATCTTCAACGAGGGCTACGCCGCGAGCGGCGGCACCTCGTGGATGCGGGTGGACCTCTGCCAGGAGGCGCTGCGCCTCGGCCGCGTCCTGGCCGGGCTCGCCCCGCAGGAGCCCGAGGTCCACGGTCTCGTCGCGCTGATGGAGATCCAGGCCTCGCGCACCCGGGCGCGCACCGGCCCGTCCGGCGAACCCGTCCGGATCCTCGACCAGAACCGCGGTCTGTGGGACCGGCTGCTGATCCGGCGCGGCTTCGCGGCGCTGCTGCGCGCGGAGAAGCTCGGCGCACCCCCCGGCCCGTACGTCCTGCAGGCCGCGATCGCCGCCTGCCACGCGCAGGCCCGCACCGCCGAGGAGACCGACTGGGCGCGCATCGCCGCCCTCTACGAACTGCTCGTCCGGCTGACCCCCTCGCCGGTGGTCGAGCTCAACCGCGCCGTCGCGCTCGGCATGGCGTACGGCCCGGCGCGCGGGCTGGAGGTCGTCGACGCCCTCGGTTCGGAGCCCGCGCTCAAGGACTACCACCTGCTGCCGTCCGTGCGCGGGGACCTGCTCGCCCGGCTGGGCCGCCTCGACGAGGCCCGTACGGAGTTCGAACGCGCGGCCTCCCTCACCCGCAACCTCCCAGAACGCACCCTCCTGCTGTCCCGTGCCGCCGCATGCACACCCTCCTGACCTGCGACGACCCTCCTCCCATGCGGGCGGCGAGCGGCCGCCGGAAAAAGTCCCGGGAAAAACCCGGAGCCGTGTCGAACGGGCCGTCACCCGTTCGACGCGTGGTCAGAGAGCAGGAAGACCAGCATCCGGAAGGACAGCCGCCATGGCCGCCGCACAGATCCCCGCCACCGGCACCACCGCCGACACCGACGCCACCGCCGCGGGAACCGGTATCGGAACCGGCACCGGCACCGGCACCGGCACCACGGACGCCGCCGGCCGTCACGGTGCCCCGCACGGCACCCCCCGCGGTTCTTCCCGCGGCACCGCCCGCAAGGTCCTGTGGACCCTGCAGATCCTCATCGCGCTGTTCCTGGTCGTCGCCTCCGCCCTGCCCAAGCTCGTCGGCGAGCAGAACGCGGTGGAGACCTTCGAGCTGATCGGCTGGGGTCAGTGGTTCCGGTACGTGACCGGCGTCGTCGAGCTTGCGGGCGGGATCGGCCTGCTGATCCCGCGGCTGGCCGGGGCCGCGGCGACCGGGCTCATCGGCCTGATGGCCGGCGCCGCCCTGACCCAGATCCTGGTGATCGAGCCCGCCTGGGCCCTGCTCCCGGTCGCGTTCGGCGCCGTGCTCGCGCTCGTCGCCCGGGACCGCCGGGAGGAGACCCGCGCCCTGGTCCGCTCCCTGCCCCTGAGCCGCTCGCGGCGGCGCTGATCTCCCGGGCGGAAAGGCGGGAGGCTCCGGATCCGGCCGGAACGCCGGGTCTCCGAGCCCCGTCGGATCATCGGATCCGCCCCTTCACCGGCCTCCTCCGGCGGAAGAACGGCCCGTGCGCCCCGAGAGCGCACGGGCCGTCCGGCTCCTCCCGGACCCGTCCCGGCACGGGGCCGGTTCCCTCCCGCGTGACGGGCCGGATCGGGTGGTCTCAGCGGCGTCCGTGGTGCTTGTGCTTGCCGTGGTGCCCGTAGCCGCCGTAGCCGTGGTCACGGTCGTATCCTCCGTAGTTCCCGTAACCCCCGTACTTGTCCTTGTGCTTGCCATAGCCGCCGTAACCGTAGCCGCCGTGGTTCCCGTAACCGCCGTAACCGTAGCCGCCGTGGTTCCCGTAACCCCCGTACTTGTTCTTGTGCTTGCCGTAGCCGCCGTAGTTCCCGTAACCGCCGTGGTTCCCGTAGCCCCCGTAACCGCCCTGGGAGTAACCGGAGCCTCCGTAGGGGTACGGGTGGTCGCTGTCGGCCAGAGCCCCGCCGTGCCCGGCGAGTCCGAGGGCCGCGACGGCGCCCGCGACCACTGCGGCACGCCTAATCTTCATGATCATTACGATTGCCCCCTTTGCGGCCCACGATCGGTGAACACCACAGATCACCAGGAGGGACACCGCGCGATCAGCCTCCGGGACCGGACACGGTCGACGCCCCAGGCTGAGGGCCGCTCTCCCAGCCAGCCTATGCTCACAGGCCTCGTCGGCCGCCGCAGAAAACCCATATGTCTACAAGGGCAGCAAATGATGATTTGGCATCAGGCACTGCTCTCCCGCAGCGGTGTGCGAGGATTCATGGCGGTGTCCCGACGATCACCGGCTCGGGCGATGAAGCCTCCGGGTTCCGCCTCGGACGGATCGACGGGAACAGACAGGTCTCAACGGGTCGGGTCCGCTGACGGGTACCGAAACTCTGGGGGAAGAACATCGTGAAGCACCGGGCCCTCGCCGCAGGCGCCGTACTCACCGCACTCGCCGTGTCCACCGCGACGGCTGCCGCACTCGCCGGGCCCGCGCAGGCCGTACCGGCTCGGAGCACGTCCGCGCAGGCCGAATCAGCGCAGGTCGTATCCGAGCAGGCCGTACCCGCCCGGAGCGCGCCCGCGCAGGCCGCGCCGGCTCCGCTGACCGGCGGGGGCGTCTACCTCGGCTACGGCAGCGGTGTCCGCCTGGTGACGGAGAGCGGACGGGCCCTCTGGACCGACCGCTCCGGCTACGGGCAGTTCTCCGTCTCCCCCGACGGCCGGAAGGTCGCCTGGATCGACGGCAGGGGGCGCCTGCACGTCTCCGCCGCCGGCTCCGGGAAGGCCTCCGACAAGGTCGTCGCCCGGGGAGCGGCCGCCGGCGGTCCCTGCCTGACCCCCGCCTGGTCGGCCGACTCCCGGCGGATCGCCTTCCCTCTGGCCGGTCAGGCCGACAGGCTGACCGTCGCGGTGGTCGGCGCGGACGGCAGGGGCCTGGACAAGGTCGGCGCGACCCTCGGCGTCTGCCACCTGACCTGGTCCGCCGACGGCCGCACCCTCGCCGGATACGCCGGGACCACCGAGGGCGTCCATCTCCTGGACACCGCCTCCCGCACCTCCCGGCGGGTCCCCGGCATCAGGCTGGCCAACCACGTGGCGGGCCTGTCCCCCGACGGCCGCCGCGTCGTGGTGCACGCGATCGGCCCGGACGACGCCGCCGGAGACGGCTCCTGGCCGACGGAGTTCACCCCGTCGGTGTACGACACGCGGACCGGGAAGAAGATCGCCCTCCCGGTCCGGGGCAGGCTGATCGGCGCCCTGTACCTGCGCGACGGCCGCCTGGCCGTCCGGGTCGCGGGCCGGACCGCCAACACGCTGGTGGTCCTCTCCCCCTCCGGCAAGCGCCTGCAGACCCTGTCCGAGAAGCCCCGCAACAGGCGGCTGGGCCTCCTCCAGGCGCGCTGACGGGAACAGCCGTACCGGTGTCACCGGTACGGCTCACACCCCCGGCGAGGCCCCGGCTTCACCGGGCGGCCGGCGGGCGGAGCGTCCCGGACGGCGTCCCCGACGGCGCGGTCACGGTTCCCCGTAGAGCTCCGCCAGGTCCACGAGCAGGACGTCGGAGTCGCTCCGGGCAGCGAGGGCCCGCAGCTCGTCGGTGAATCCCGCGCCGCTGAAGCAGGCGAGCCGGGTCGGGGCCGTGTCGTAGCGGCCCCCGCAGGCGACGAGGGAGCGGACGTGCCTCAGCCGGTCCAGGTGCCCCATCCCCATGACGTCGTTCCACTTCGCCTCGCCGATCAGCAGCAGCGGCGCCTTCCGCCCGTCACCGATGCCGACCACCGCGACGTCGACCTCGTGACCGGTACGGCGGGCCGCGTCGTTGACGACGCCGTGCCCGACCCGCGCGGGCAGGCCGCCCAGGAGGTCGGGGTCGGCGTGGTGCGACGCCCAGTCCCGGCAGACCTGCTCGAAGTGCGGCCCCAGGATGTTGCTCGCGAAGCGGCGACGGCTGGCCTGCCAGATCCGTCCGGCCGAGCCGGGGCGTTCCAGCTGGTCCCAGACCGGCCGCATGACGGCGTGGTAGAAGCCGACCAGGGGCTCGGCGATCCGGTAGGCGGGGCGGTTGTCCCGGAAGACGTCCGCGTCGCGGTGGAGCAGCCCGGCGTCCTCCAGGACGTTGATCGGATGCGCGATGTCCGCGGCCTTCCGCTCCAGATATCCGGCCATGCCGCTGCGGGTGGCGTTGCCCTCGGCCACCGCCGCGAGCACCGAATGGTACAGGGTGGTGTCCCGCAGGTCCGGCTCCTCCGCCAGCAGGTATCTCGCCTCGCGGAACAGGGGGCTCTCCGGGCTCAGCACGGTGCGGACCACCCAGTCGTCGAAGTCCTCCGGCCCACTCGGACTGTCTCCCCGGGCGAACTCCTTGCGGTAGGCGGGCGTGCCGCCGACGATCGCGTTCACCCGCAGCGCCAGGTGCGGGTCGGTGATCTCCCAGAACCGGGCGGCGAGCCGGTGGTCCAGCGTGCGCACGACCAGTTCGAGACCGGCCCGGCCGCGCAGCGGGGCGTTTCCGGCGAGCAGCTTCCCCATGAGGGAGAGCGCGGATCCGCAGAGCAGCAGCCGCGTCCGCGACTCGGAGCGCTCCCGGCGCAGCGGGCGGAAGGCCTGCTGGATGATCGAGGGCAGCTCGGCGTTGGCCTTGGCGAGGTAGGGGAACTCGTCGATGACCACCGGCACCGGGCGGTCGCGTCCGAGCGCGAGCAGCGCGTCCACCACCTCGAACCAGTCCGTGAAGTGGTACGGCGTGGGCGGCGAGCCGTAGGCGGTGAGCGCGGCGCTGATCCTCCGCAGCGACTCGGAGTCCGTGGCCTCGGTCGCACCGAAATAGAAGCCTCCGGCGGCCGTGCACACCGCGTCCAGCAGGAAGGTCTTGCCTTGGCGGCGGCGCCCGGAGACCACGCCCAGGGTCGCACCCGGCTGCGGATCGGTGACGAACCGCGCCAGCGCGGCCCACTCGTGGTCACGGTCGAACATCATGGCAGGCTTGTCCACCAGCACTCCATGGATATGGGACTACACTTCTGTAAAGTGTAGTCCCATATCCTCCGTATCGATGGCCCCGTCGACGACGGCGTCCCAGGCGTCGCCCGTCAGGTCGACTCGATCGGCCTGTGCCGAGTGGGAATCACCCGAAAGGCCAAGGCGGCAGCGGTAATCTCGGGCATCCGGTAATGAGAAATGGAGTCTTGTCGGCTCGAATCAGGGGCATCCAGGGTGATATTTGACCTTTTCTCGCGGCTCGGGGCTCTGGAGAGGACGGGCATCGCGGCCACGATCGGGGAGGGGCCGTGACATCCGCCGGGTTAAACGGGATCGACCCCGAGCGGCTGGAGCAGGCCGCCGCCCTGCGCGACGGGGCCGACCGGCTGACCGTGCTCGGTGAGGAGCTCGGCGGGAAACTCCACCGGTACGGCATCGGCACCGACGCACCCAGGGAGATCATCCGGATCGCCGACCGAGGCAGGACCGGGGCCTCCAAGCTCCGCGAGCGGGCGGAGCTGATCCGGAAGCTCAACGAGGGCGGCGTCAAGTCCGGCGAGTTCGACCCCCTCACCTGACGGCTTCCAGGATCCGGGCCACACCGTGGCGATCGCTTCGGGCGGTGACCTCTCCGCGGACCCACTGGAGACATTCCAGCGCGTTCTCTGTGGCCGGGTCGCGGTTCACAGGTGAGAAGCAGATCAGAAGCGGATCCCATCGAGTGGGAACGGCCTCCCCCTCCACCACGCTCCAGAGGCCGGGCCCGCCGTACGGCCCGCCACCGGCGCGGTCGGTGAGCCGAGCCGCACGGCGGAAGGCCATGGCCGCGTCATGACCGGTCAGGCGGGACGTTGCCACGATTCCTTGAGCGTGCCGAGCCGCCAGGGCGTCATCTTGAGCACGGTGATGCGTTCGTCCCGGTGGTCCTGCCCGCCCAGGATGCGCGGGTCGTAACCGAGCGGCTCGTCGGCGCTCGCGAACAGGTCCCACACCTTCTTCCGCGTCTCCTCGTCGCCGGCGAAGGCCGCGTCGCACTCGGCCACCGCCACCTCCTGGGCCGGGTCCCAGTACGAGCACGACACGTACGGATGGCGCGACAGGTGCGCCACCTTGAGCGGGGTGGGCCGGGTGAACGCCCATCCGACGACGCCTTCGCCGGTCCGCTCCCAGTACGGGTGCATGACACGCGAGCGCGGCCGGCCGCGGCTGTCCACGGTGGCCAGCGTGCACCACACGATGCGGTGCGCGATCCTCACGAACTCGTCGAGGAGTCCGGCGGGCGGGACGATAGGATGCACAACCATGGCTGTGCATCCTAGTGCGAAGAACCTCGATCTGTCTCTGGTGACCCTGTTCGCCGGCTGGGCCATGACGGACGAGGTGCAACGCCGCTTGACCGACGCCGGCTTCAGCGACCTGCGCTTCAACGACGGCGTGGTCATCCAGCACCTCCTGCGCGAACCGCTGTCCGTCACCGCCCTGGCCCGGTGCATGGGCGTCACCCAGCAGGCGGCGTCCAAGGCCGTCACCGACATGGAGCGCCGCGGTCTGCTCACCCGCGAGCCGGCCCCCGGCGACGCCCGCACCCGCCTCCTCCGCCTGACGCCGCACGGCGCGGCCGCCGTCGAGGCGGCCCGCGCCCACCGCGCCGCGCTGGACGCCGAGCTGGCGGAGCGGTTCGGCGCGGACCGGATCGCCGAGACCCGCGCGCTGCTCGCGGCCGTCCTGTCCCACCTCGACCGCGATGACGCCGTCCGCAACCGCAGGGTCCGCCCGCCCGCCTGAACGGCGGGTCAGGCCGTGCCGTAGAGGGCGTCGGCCTCGTGGGCGTACCGGTCCAGCACGTAGTGGCGCCGGACCTTCTGCGTGGGGGTGAGCTCCCTGCCGACGGTGAAGACGCCCTCCAGGAGGCGGAAGCGCTTGACCGCCTCGGCCCGCGACACCGCCCGGTTGGCCACGTCGACGGCCTCCTGGATCGTGCGCAGCAGGTCGGGGTCGTCACGCAGCTCGGAGAGCTCCGCCTCCGGCGGTTTGCCGTGGTCGTGCTTCCAGCGCGGGAAGGACTCCGGATCCACCGTGACCAGAGCGCCCACGTACGGCCGGCCCTCCCCCACGACGACGCACTGGTCGACGAGCCAGTGGGCGCGCAGGCGGTCCTCGATGACCGCCGGGGCGACGTTCTTGCCGGAGGCGGTGACGATGATCTCCTTCTTGCGGCCGGTGACGCGTATGAACCCGTCGGCGTCCAGCTCGCCGAGGTCGCCGGTGCGCAGCCAGCCGTCGGCGTCGAACGCCTCAGCGGTGGCCTCCGGGTTGCGCCAGTGCCCTCGGAACACGTTCGGTCCCTTGAGCAGGAGCTCCCCGTCGGGCGCCACCCGTACGGCGTAGCCGGGCAGCGGCGGGCCCACGGTGCCCATGCGCGGCCGGGCGGGCGGGTTGAGCGTGTGCCCGGACGTGCTCTCGGTCAGCCCCCAGCCCTCCACCACGGTGATCCCCGCACCGCGCATGAAATGGCCCAGCCGGACGCCGAGGGGGGCGGCGCCGCTGACGGCGTGCCGCGCCCGGCCGCCCATGGCGGCGCGCAGCTTGGCGTACACCAGCCGGTCGAACACCGCCCGCCGGAGCCGCAGGAGCGGGCCCGGACCGCCTCGGCCGAGCGCTCGGCTGTAGGCCACGGCGGTGTCGGCGGCCATCGCGAACAGCTTCCCGTGCCCCTCGCTCTCGGCCTTGAGCAGCGCGGCGTTGTAGGCCTTCTCCAGCACCCGGGGCACGATGAGCATGAGGGTGTGCCGGAAGGCCCGCAGTTCGGCCGGGACGTCCTTCATGTCGGGGCTGTATCCGACGAGTACGCCCCGGTGCAGGGCGGCCAGCTGGACGGCGCGCGCGAAGACGTGGGCCAGCGGCAGGAACAGCAGGCCCGAGGCGTTCTCGTGCAGGACCAGTTCGCCGACGCCCTCGACGCGCGTCACGTTCCGCACCTCCGCCGCCAGGTTCGCATGGGTGATCATGCAGCCCTTCGCGGGACCGGTGGTGCCCGAGGTGTAGACGATCGTGGCGAGGTCCCCGGCGGTCAGCTCCCGGCGGCGCGACTCGACCTCGGCGTCCAGACTCCGGCCGCCTTGCGGCTCACCGCGGCGCGGTCCGGCCACCGGGACGCCTGCGCGAAGACGTCGTCCAGCGCCGTGCCCGCGTCCCGGGCGTCCTCGCCGGAGACCACCGGCGGCGTCCGCCACTCACCCACCCCAGAGGAACGCTGCATATCTCCAGCTTGCTCCGCCCCCGGCTCCGGAGTCAGGGACCGCGGACCCGGAATGGGGAGCAGTTGGACCTCTGTCGGGCCGGGAATGCCGCTCCCGGCGTCCCTCGCCGGTACGGCTTCCGCCCTCCGGGGGCGGGTACCATACCGGATTCTTCGCGGCCGTGAGCATCACGAACAGATGTCCCGGCGCGATTCACCGGGGGAAACGTCCCATGCTTACCCCCAATGGGCGCATACTGGGAAAGATGAAATCGTCCCACGCCGCGACCCGGCGCATCCTGCCTGGCAGTCCCTTCAACCGCACCATCGTGCCGCCGCCCCCCGTCGAGCAGTACGCCCTGAACGACCGCGTGAGCCACGACAAGTACGGCCTCGGCGTGGTCATCGGAGTCGAGGACGAGCTCGCCGTGCTCGTCGACTTCGGCCCCGAGCAGCGGCGGATCACCACGCCGTTCGCCAAGATGACCCGGCTCTGAGTCCACCGACACCACCGTCCACCGACACCCACCGGGAGTCCACCGACACCCGGCGGCGGGTCCGGTGACGCGTCCGCCGACGCGTCCGGGACACGCCCACCGACGACGACGGAGGCCCGCACGCCGGCGTGCCTCCACCCCGACCCGGACGCATGAGTCACCGGAAGGTCCAGGCACATGAGTCCTCACGGAGCCCGGACGACGAGCCGGGAGAAGACGAGGAAGACCCGCGCAAACGAAATCGGCCCGCCGATCAGGCGGGCCGATTCCGGATCCGCCGGCGGACCGGCGGGATGGTGCGCCGCCAGGGACTCGAACCCCGGACCCGCTGATTAAGAGTCAGCTGCTCTAACCAACTGAGCTAGCGGCGCGTGAAGCACTTGAAGAGTAGCGCATCCGCGGGCGTGCTTCGAAATCGACGGGTTCGACCCGCTAGGCTAGAACAACATTCGGTTCTGCCCGGGAGCACACATGTGGTTCGCCTCGCCCGCCGACGTCCGTGAGCGCCTCGCCGCCGTCGACTACCTCCCCGACGACGCCATCGCGACCTCGGTCTTCCTCGCCGCCGCGCTCGGCAAGCCCCTGCTCGCCGAGGGACCCGCGGGCGTGGGCAAGACCCAGCTGGCCAAGGCCGTCGCCGCCGTCACCGGGGCGCGGCTCGTCCGCCTCCAGTGCTACGAGGGCCTGGACGAGGCCCGCGCCCTGTACGAGTGGAACTACAAGAAGCAGCTCCTGCGCATCCAGGCCGCGGGCGGCCAGGACTGGGACACCACCCACGACGACATCTTCACCGAGGAGTTCCTGCTGGAGCGGCCGCTGCTGGCGGCCATCCGCTCCGAGACCCCCACGGTCCTGCTGATCGACGAGACGGACAAGGCCGACGTCGAGGTCGAGGGGCTGCTGCTGGAGATCCTCTCCGACTTCCAGGTCACCATCCCCGAGCTGGGCACGATCACCGCCGTGCGCAGGCCGTACGTCGTGCTGACCTCCAACGCGACCCGCGAGCTGTCGGAGGCGCTCAAGCGGCGCTGCCTCTACCTGCACCTGGAGTACCCGTCGCCGGAGCGCGAGCGGGACATCGTGCTGGCCCAGGTGCCCGCGATCGAGGCGGGCCTGGCCGAGCAGCTCGCCCGCACGGTCGCCACGCTGCGCACCCTGGAGCTGAAGAAGTCCCCTTCGATCGCCGAGACGATCGACTGGGCCAACACCCTGCTCGCGCTGGGCCGGACCGAGCTGGACGAGGAGACGACCGGCGCGACCCTCGGCGTGGTCCTCAAGCACGCCTCCGACCAGCAGCGGGCCCGCAAGGAGCTCGGCCTGTGAGCCTGCTGGACCGGCATGTCGGCTTCGTGCACGCGCTGCGCGAGGCGGGGCTGCCCGTGTCGCCCGCCGAGGGGCTGGACGCGGCGCGGGCGCTGCAGGTGATCGACCTGACCGAGCGGGAGTCGCTGCGCGCCGCCTACGCGGCGACGCTGGTCAAGCGGCCCTCGCACCGGCCCGGCTTCGACACCCTGTTCGACCTGTGGTTCCCCGCCTCCACCACCGGCCTGTACGGTTCCCGCCCCGCCTCCGGACCCGATCCGCGGACCGCCGGGATCCCCGAGCTGCGGGACCGGCTGGCCGAGCTGCTGTTGGAGGCGGGCGAGCGGCCCGGGGAGCTGGACGCGTTCGCCCGGGAGATGGTCGAGCGGTTCGGCCGCCAGCCCGCGAGCCCCGGCCGGCAGAACTGGTTCTCCTACCCGGTGCTGCGGGCCCTGTCCCCCGAGACCCTGATGGCCCGGCTGCTCGCCGAGGTCCTGGCCGGGGCCGAGCGCGGCGGCCTGGCCGAGAAGGTCGCCCGCGAGCGCGTCACCCGCGGCATCCGGCGGTTCGAGGAGGCCGTCTCCACCGACGTCCGGCGCCGCATCGCCGAGGAGTCGGGGATCGAGCGGATCGCGCGCTCCGCCGTACGGCCCCCGCTGGAACAGGTGGACTTCCTCCGGACCACCAAGGCCGACCTGGCCAGGCTGCGCCGGGAGGTGCACCCGCTCGCCCGCCGCCTGGCCGCGCGGCTGACCGTCAAGCACCGGCTGGGGCACCGCGGCCGCCTGGACTTCCGCCGCACGGTCCGGGCCTCGCTGTCCACCGGCGGCGTCCCGCTGACCACCCACCTCAAGCCGCGCCGCCCGCACAAGCCCGAGCTCGTCGTGCTCTGCGACGTCAGCGACTCGGTCGCCTCCTTCGCCCACTTCACGCTGCTGCTGACCTACGCGCTGCGCGAGCAGTTCACCAAGGTCCGCGCGTTCGGCTTCGTGGACACCGTGGACGAGATCACCCGCTTCTTCGTCCCCGGCGCCGACGTGGCCGAGGCCATGACCCGGCTGGCCCGGGAGGCCGACATGGTGCGGTTCGGCCGCACCGACTACGGCCGCGCGTTCGAACGCTTCGCCGAGCGGTACGGCGACGCCGTCGGGCCGAGGACCTCGCTGCTGATCCTGGGCGACGCCCGGTCCAACTACCAGCCGCCCGCCCTGGAGACCCTGAGGCGCCTGAGCGCCGGTGCCCGGCACGCCTACTGGCTCAACCCCGAGCCGGTCGCCCAGTGGGACACCGGGGACTCCTCGGCGACGGCCTACGGCGGGATCGTCCCGATGTACGAGTGCCGGAACGTCGTCCAGCTCTCGGCCTTCATCGAGGAACTCGCCTGAGGGCGGCCCGAGGGGATCGAGGAACTCGCCTGGGGGCGGCCCGAGGGGGCGCCGGTCGTCCGGCGCCCCCACTCCCCGTTCTCCCCGCGGCCTGCCGGCGGGAGAACGGGGAGTGGGGGCGCCGAGCCCCGCGACGCCGCCCGCCGCCGTCTCAGTAGCGGAAGCCGGAGACCAGCTGGTGCAGCCGGGTCGACAGCCCGGCCAGCTCGGCCGCGGCCCGTCGGCTCTCGCCCACGCCCCCGGCGGTGACCTGGGCCGCGTCGGCCAGCACCGCGATGTTGGCCGCGATGTCCGCGCTGCCCTGGGCCGCGTCGGCCACGCTGCGGTTCATCTCGTTGGTGGTGGCGGTCTGCTCCTCCACCGCCGAGGCGATGGTCAGCTGGTAGTCGTTGATCCTGCTGATGATCGAGCTGATCTCGGCGATCGCCGTCACCGCGCTCTCGGTGTCGGCCTGGATGGCCTCGACCCGCTTGGAGATGTCCTCGGTGGCCTTGGCCGTCTCCTGGGCCAGGTCCTTGACCTCACCGGCCACGACCGCGAAGCCCTTGCCCGCGTCCCCGGCCCGGGCCGCCTCGATCGTGGCGTTGAGCGCCAGCAGGTTCGTCTGCTCGGCGATGCTCGTGATGGTCTTGATCACGCTGCCGATCTCCGCCGACGAGGCGCCGAGCTTGGCGACGGTCTCGTTGGTCGACTCCGCCACCTCGACCGCCTGCGCGGCGACCTTGGCGCCCTCACCGGCGTTGTGCGCGATCTCCCGGATGGACGATCCCATCTCCTCCGAACCCGCTGAGACGGTCTGCACGTTCTGCGAGACCTGCCCGGCCGCCCCGGCGACGTTGCTCGCCTGAGCCGACGCCTCGTCGGCCGAGGCGGCGATCCGGTCGCTGACCGCCGACAGCTCGGTCGAGCTGGCGGCCAGCGTGTCGGCGTTCTCCGCCAGCGCCTCGATGGTCCGCCGGACGGCGTCGTTGGCCTGGTTGACCGCGACCGCCATCGCACCGGCCTCGTCCCGCGAGGTGATCTCGGCCTTCTGGGTGAGGTCGCCCCGGGCCGTGGCGTCCAGCACCCGGGAGACGGCGTTCAGGGCGCGGACGATCTGGCGGGCCGCCACCCGGGACAGGGCCAGGGCGAGCAGCAGGCCCACCGTCACCAGCGTCAGGATGAGGACCCGGGAGCTCTCGTACTCGTCGATCGCCGTGGCGGCGACCGTCTCGGCGTTGCTCGTCTCGAACGTCGTCAGGTTGTCCATCGCGGCGGTGAAGGCCTTCATGACCTTGTCGAACTGGGCGAGCGCCTCCGGGGTGAGGTCCTGGGGGTCGCCCGTGGACTGCGTGCCGGAGACGTAGGACAGGTAGGCCTGCCACGCCTCGTCGAAGGCGGCGACGTGCTTGCGCGCCTCGGCATCGTCGGAGGCGACGGCCTTGTAGGCCTCGAACGCCCGGCCGATCCCTTCGAAGTCCTCGTTCAGCTGCTGCGCGAGCTGCGCCTTGGCCGCCGGGTCCGTGACGGTGTACATGGTGCTGGAGTTGAGGAGCAGGTCGGTCATGTGGCCGCGGGCCTCGCCCAGGTGGGACAGGCGCTGGACGTTGCCCTGCCGGAGTGCCTGCAGGTCGCCGCTCAGGTCGCCCATGCGGCTCAGCGCCACGAAGCTGACGCCCGCGCCCATGAGCGCCACCACGAACACGGTGATCATGATCTTGGCGCTGATGCGGCGGTCGGCGAACCAGCCGAGCACCGGGTTGCGGTGCACGGTCACCACGGGCCGTGCGGTGTCTGCGGAGAGGTCGGTCACGTCGGATCCTTCCATAGCGGGACCGGGAAGCTGTGCGGCAGCACGCCGGGCGGGAACGCCGCATCGTCCCATCGGCCGCCGGGACCGCGACCTGAGCCGATCGGCCCGGCTCTCCGCCGCCGGGCCGATCGGACCGGGAGGTCAGCCCATACGCCTCAGCACCCGGGCGGCCGTGCGGGTGAGCACCTCCACCTGGCTCTCGTCGAGCGCCTGGCGGGGCGCGCCGAGAATCCAGGAGGCCGCGTGCCGGGGCTTGAGCAGCGTGACGCCCTCGGCGGTGACCGTGCGCCGGCGCTCGGTGCCGTGCACGAGTTGCCCGCCGTGCACGGCCAGCAGCGGCTCGATCGCGACGGGGACGCCCGACTCCCGGCTGAGCACCCCGGCCAGCGCCTCCGCGGCCTCTACGAGCGCCCGGGCCTCCTTCGACCCGTACTTCTCGCCGAAGAACAGCCGCCCGCCGTACGTGGCGATCTCGGTGTCGGGGTCCCACGCCTCGTTGTCCACGACCCAGACGCCGCCGGGGCCGATGACCAGGTGGTCGATCGAGGCCTGCCCGGGCACGGCCCGGCCGTCGAGCACCCGGTAGCCGTGCCTGCGGAGCCGACGGCGGAGCAGCCGGGCGGTGACGGTCTCGCCGCGCCGCCTGCCCCGCCAGACCGCGGTCGACCTGAAGGACCACCAGTCCCAGGCCAGGTCGGCGACGGCGACCAGCACGCCGAGCGCCGGCCCGAGCACCACCGGCGACAGGCCGAACCGGTAGGCCAGCGCGATGCCCGCGACCAGCCCTCCGGCCGCCTTGAGGCCGCGCGCCTTCCAGCGCTCTTTGGACTCCTCGCGCCAGTTCTTCTCGTACATCACCTGCGGTGACAACCCGTGAACCTGGTCATCGGGCGGCACGTAGATAGATCCGCCAGGCACAACGAACCCCCACAGTTCGAGTGGATGGGAAGGGCATGGACCTGCCACGCTGAAGATCCTTGGATAATGAAATACCCAAGTGGGAGCTCCAGGCAGGAGAAGGTGACGCAAGTAACACGGCTTCGTCATCCGGTGGGCACTCTGACCGACCAGTCGGTATGCTTTCTCCACCACGTACAAGGGGAGCACATGGCCCAGGACCAGGAGCCGGTACGGCAGCGACTGCTCAGCGAGGCCACCCGCCTTTTCGCCGAGCAGGGTTTCGAGAGCACCTCGGTGCAGGAGATCGTCACCGCGGCGGGCGTCACCAAAGGCGCCATGTACCACTATTTCGACTCGAAGGACGACCTGCTCCGTGAAATCTACGGCCGGGTCCTCCGCATGCAGATGGAGCGGCTCGTCCAGTTCGCCGACGGTCCCGGCACCGTGACCGAGCGCCTGTACGGCGCCGCCGCCGACGTCGTGCAGACCTCCGTCGAGAACCTCGACGACTCCAAGATCTTCTTCCGCTCGATGCATCTGCTGGCGCCCGACACCCGCAAGGGCGTGCGGGCCGAGCGCCGCGTCTACCACGAGCGCTTCCGGGACCTGATCCTCGAGGGCCAGCGCGAAGGCGTCTTCCGCACCGACACCCCCGCCGACATCGTCGTCGACTTCTTCTTCGGCTCGGTCCACCACCTCAACACCTGGTACAGCCCGGAGGGACCGATCTCCGGCGCCGCCCTGGGCGCCTACTACGCCGACCTCCTGCTCACCTCGCTCCGGCCCCAGGACCGCCCCGCCGGCTGAGGACCGGCCCGCGGCCTCGGGACCGGTTCCACGAGCTCGGGACCGGCCCGCGGCCTCCGCAACGGCCCGCAAGCCGAGCACCGGCCCGGCGGCCCCGGGGAGGAAGTCCCAGGGCCGTCGGGCCTGCCGGACGATCAGGCGGGAGCGGGCGGGTCCGCCCGGCGATCAGGCGGGAGCGGGCAGGTCCGCCAGCTCGGCCACGGCGTCGCGGTGGGCGCCGGGCGAACCCAGTGCGATCTGCCCCGCCTTGGCGCGCTTGAGATACAGGTGCACCGGGTGTTCCCAGGTCATGCCGATGCCCCCGTGCAGCTGCACGCTCTCCTCGGCGACGTGCAGCGCCACCTCCGAGCACCACGCCTTGGCCACAGCCACGGCCAGCTCCGGCGAGTCCCCGCCGGGCTCGGCCAGCAGGTCGGCGGCGTTGCGGGCGGCCGCACGGGCGCGCACCACGTCCAGCCAGAGATCGGCCATCCGGTGCTTGATCGACTGGAACGAGCCGATCGGCCGGGCGAACTGGTGGCGCTCCCTGATGTAGGCGAGCGTCGTGTCCAGGCACCACTGCGCCACGCCCAGCTGCTCGGAGGCGAGCAGCCCGGCGCCGAACGCCAGCACCTTCCCCCGCTCGAAGTGCCCGAGTACCTCGCCGGGGGCGCCGTCGAAGGTCACCGTCGCGACGGGCCGGGTCAGGTCCAGCGAGGGCACGACCTCGATCCGGGCGTCCCCTGCCTCCACCTGGTAGAGCGCGCCCGGACCGACCGGGACGAGCAGCACGTCGGCGACGTCCGCGCCCGCGACCGCGCGCACCTGCCCGCTCAGCGTGCCGTCCGCGCCGACGGTGACGCCCTCCGGCAGCGACCGGTACGGCGAGGCGGCCAGCGGGACCACCAGCGCCGCCGTGGCCTCACCGGAGGCGAGCTCCTGGATCAGGTCCTCCTCGCCGATCTCCAGCAGCGCCTTCGTCGCCAGCACGGCGCTGGTCAGGAACGGCACCGGCGCGACCGCACGGCCCAGCTCCTCCAGCACCACCGCGACCTCGCGCGCGGTCGCCCCCGCCCCGCCGAGCGCCTCCGGCACCAGCAGGCCCGCCACCCCGATGTCCCGGGAGAGCGTCTTCCACAGTTCCATGTCGTACGGCGCGGCCGACTCGATCCGCGCCAGCACGGCGTCCGGCCCGCAGCGGTCGGCGAGCAGGTCCCGCACGGAGGCCCGGAGCTCCTCCTCGACCTCGGTGTACAGCAGTGTCATCGGTCGCTCACCACTCCTCGCTCACTGCACGGGCCACTCGTACCTCGCGGACCGCTCCGCTCACTCCGTCGGGCTCGCTCCGGGTCATCGGTCGCTCACCACTCCTCGCTCACTGCACGGGCCACTCGTACCTCGCGGACCGCTCCGGATCCGCTCCGTGCCGCCGGGGTCATCGGGGGAGGTCCTTCCAGGGCACGTCCTTGTCGACGCGGGGCTCCGACGGCAGGCCGAGCACGCGCTCGGCGACGATGTTGCGCAGGATCTCCGAGGTCCCGCCCTCGATCGAGTTCCCCTTCGCGCGCAGGTAGCGGTATCCGGCGCCGCGGCCGAAGAAGTCCACGCTGTCGGAGCGGCGGAACGACCAGTCGTCGTACTCCAGCCCCTCCTCCCCGCGCAGCTCGACGTCCAGCCCGGACAGCGCCTGGTTGAGCGAGGCGAAGGAGAGCTTCATGCCCGACCCCTCGGGGCCGGGCTGCCCCGCCGCGAGCTGCTCGCGCAGCCGGGCCCCGGCCAGCCGGGTCACCTCGGCCTCCACCCAGAGCCGGAGCAGCCTCCGGTGCAGGTCGTGGGTGCGCAGTTCGGGCCGGGACCGCCAGGTCTCGGCCACCACGCCGGCCATGCCGCCGCCGCGCCGTACCGGGGCCCCGCCGATGGCGACCCGCTCGTTCATCAGGGTCATCTGCGCGACCCGCCAGCCGTCGCCGACCTCGCCGAGGCGCAGATCGTCGCCGAGCCGCACGCCCGTCAGGAAGACCTCGTTGAACTCCGCCTCACCGGTGATCTGCCGCAGCGGCCGGACGTCGACGCCGGGCGCGTGCATGTCGCAGACGAAGTACGTCAGCCCCCGGTGCTTGGGCACCTCCGCGTCGGTCCGGGCGACCAGGATCGCCCACCGGGAGTGGTGCGCCCCGGAGGTCCACACCTTCTGCCCGTCCACGACCCACTCGTCGCCGTCGCGGACCGCGCGCGTCGCGAGGGTCGCCAGGTCCGAACCGGCGCCGGGCTCGCTGAAGAGCTGGCACCAGATCTCCTCGCCCGTCCACAGCGGCCGCAGGAAGCGCTTCTTCTGCTCCTCGGTGCCGAACGCCAGGATCGTCGGCGCGGCCATCCCGAGTCCGATCCCCTGGACGCCGGTGTCGAGCTGCGGCGTCCCGGCGAGCACGCGCTCCACCACCTGCTGCAGCTCCCGGTGGACGCCCAGGCCGCCCAGGCCTGCGGGGAAGTGCACCCAGGCGAGCCCCGCGTCGAACCGGGCCCGCAGGAACTCCAGGCGGTCACCGCCCGGATCGTGCGCGGCCAGGAACTCCCTGGCCAGCGACTCCACTTCTTCGGCTGTCATCAACGTTCTCCCATCACCTTCCAGAACCGCCGGATTCACCTGACGGCTCTCTCGCGTCCCTGTCGCGGTTCCTTCGTTCGGAACGGTCAGGGCCTGGCCGTCGCCCACCTCTTCCCGAGGGAGGCGAGAAGCCGCTCTCTTCCGGTTCAGGAGAGCGGAGGAGTCACGTGCTTCTTCAGTTCGCGGTAGGCGAGCGAACGCTTGTGCACCTCGTCGGGGCCGTCGGCCAGGCGCAGCGACCTGGCCGCGGCCCAGAGGCCGGCCAGCGGGAAGTCCTGGCTGACGCCGCCGGCTCCGTGGACCTGGATGGCCTTGTCCACGATCCACTCCACCTCGCGCGGAGTGGCGATCTTGATGGCCTGGATCTCGGTGTGGGCGCCCCGGTTCCCCACCGTGTCCATCAGCCAGGCGGTCTTCAGCACCAGCAGCCTGAGCTGCTCGATCTTCACGCGCGACTCGGCGATCCAGTCCTGCACGACGCCCTGCTGGGCGATCGGCTTGCCGAACGCGGTCCGGGCCAGGGCACGGGCGCACATCAGCTCGACGGCCCGCTCGGCCATCCCGATCAGCCGCATGCAGTGGTGGATCCGGCCCGGCCCGAGGCGGGCCTGGGCGATGGCGAAGCCGCCGCCCTCCTCGCCGATGAGGTTGGCCACCGGCACCCGCACATCGGTGAAGTCGATCTCGCCGTGCCCGCCGTGGTCGGCGTCGGTGTAGCCGAACACGTGCATGCCGCGCCGGACGTGCACGCCCGGGGTGTCCGTGGGGACCAGGACCATCGACTGCTGCCGGTGCGACGACGCCTCGGGGTCGGTCTTGCCCATCACGATGAGGATCCGGCAGTCCGGGTTCATCGCGCCGGAGGCGAACCACTTGCGGCCGTTGATCACGTACTCGCCGCCGTCGCGCGTGATCGACAGCGAGATGTTCGAGGCGTCGGAGGAGGCCACGGCAGGCTCGGTCATCGCGAACGCCGAGCGGATCTCCCCGCGCAGCAGCGGCTCCAGCCACTCCTTGCGCTGCCGCTCGTCGCCGAACTGGGCCAGGACCTCCATGTTGCCGGTGTCCGGGGCGGCGCAGTTGGTGGCGGCGGGCGCGATCCTCGGCGACCGGCCCATGATCTCGGCCAGCGGCGCGTACTGCAGGTTCGTCAGCCCGGCGCCGTGCTCGCCGGGCAGGAAGAGGTTCCACAGGCCGCGCTCGCGCGCCTCCGCCTTCAGCCCCTCCAGCAGCGGCGGGACGGTCCAGCCGCTCTCGGCGGCCTGGGCCTCGAAGGCCTCCTCCGCCGGATAAACGCACTCGTCCATGAACGCGAGCAGCCGTTGCCTCAGCTCCTCGGTCCTGGCGTCGAACCCGAAGTCCATCGGTACTCCTCACCTCGTCCCACCGGAGCGTACCGACCGGACGGTATGAGTGTCGACCGTCCCTCCCGAATCCGGGTGGTCTTCCGGGAAAACCCACCAAGTGGACCTTAAGGCCGGCCGCTTCCCCCTTCTAGGGTCGTCCGCATGACCGCGACCATGCCCTCTCCCGTCACCCTCGAAGGCACCGCCGTACGGCTGGAACCGCTGACCCCCGCCCACCTTCCCGACCTCTTCGCCGCGGGGGGCGGCGACCCGGAGGTCTGGCGCTGGCTGGGGGTCCCCGTGCCGGGGACCGAGGCGGAGCTGGCGGCGATCGCGCGCCACCTCATCGAGGACGACCGGCACGTGCCGTTCGCGGTGGTCCTCCGGGAGACCGGCCGGGCGACCGGCTGGACCTCCTACATCGACGTGCCGGGATTCGACCACAGCGTCGAGATCGGCTGGACCTGGTACGGCAGGGCGGTCTGGCGCACCGCGGTGAACACGGAGTGCAAGGTCCTCCTGATCGACCACGCCCTCGGCGCACTCGGGTTCAACCGGGTCCAGCTGAAGACCGACCACCTCAACACCCGCTCCCAGGCCGCCATCCGGCGCCTCGGCTGCGCCTACGAGGGCACCCTGCGCCGCCACCGCCGCCGCCCCGACGGCACCTGGCGCGACACGGTCTACTTCAGCGTGCTCGACCACGAGTGGCCCGCCCACCGCGCCCGGCTGACCGCCCGCCCGGCCACCGGCCCCGAGACCGCCCGCCCCGCCCGCACCTCCGACCCCCACACCTCCGGGCCCGGCGCTTCCGGGCCCGACGCCTCCGGGCTCACCGCCGGGGCGCCGGTCGGCGCCTCCTAGGCATCCGGCGCGGAACCGGTCGGCGTTCCTCCGGCGTTCCTCAGGCGCGCGACACGGAGCCGCCGGACAGCATGCCCGCGAGCAGCTCCCGCACGCCGCGGCGGAGATCGCCGAGGGTGGGCTCGGCCCCGGCCCCGACGATGGCGTCGAACATCACGCCCTCCCCGAAGACGACCAGCTGGCGGCCGTGCCGTACCGGATCGGGGGAGCCCGCGGCGGCGAGCAGGGCGACGGCCGGTTCCCGGAACCGGCCCCCCGCCCGGTCGTAGATCGCCCGGAGCTCGGGGCGGCGGGTCGCCTCCAGGGCCAGCTCGTAGCGGGCCACCGTACGGCGGCGGTCGACGGTGAGCTGCGCCCACAGCACCCGGGCCGTCATCTCCGCGAGCGCGTCCAGGGCGTCCCCGCCGTTCCCGGGCTCTCCACCGCCCCCGCCCGGCAGGCCTCCCCGATCCCCCGGACCACCGGACCCGGCCGACAGGCCCGGGCCTCCCGGAACCGGCGGCTCGCCCACGGCCCCCGCCATGAACGACGAGAAGAGCTCCACCTCCAGTTCGGTGAGCCGGGCGAGGGCCAGTTCCAGCAGGGCCGAGCGGGTGCGCGCCAGGTTGGACGTGGAACCGGGCGGCAGGCCGGCCGCCTCGTCGACCGCCCGGTGGGTCAGCCCGCGCATCCCACGCTCGGCCAGCAGGGTGATGGCGGTCTCCGCGACCAGTTCAGCGCGTTGGGACTTCACCCACGGGATACTACATTTGTAGTTGGACTACAGGGGTAGTACTGTTCACTACATCCGTAGTGAAGGAGATGGACATGGCGCGCGCAGTGGTGGTCGGGGCGGGAATCGGCGGACTGACCGCGGCGGTGGCGCTCCAGCGGCACGGCTGGGACGTCACGGTGCTGGAGCGGGCGGCGTCCCTGGAGCCGGTCGGCTCCGGGCTGGCCGTCGCGGCCAACGCGTTGAGGGCGCTGGACACGATCGGCGTCGGCGACGAGATCCGCGGGCTCTCCGCCGTCCAGGGCGACGGCGGAGTGCGCAGCGCGGGCGGCCGCTGGCTGGTGAGGACCAGCGCGGAGGCCGTGACCGCGCAGTACGGCGACTCTGTGGTCCTGCTGCGCCGCGCGCAACTGGTCGACGCGCTCGTCGCGCGGCTGGCCCCCGGCACCGTACGGCTGGACACCACGGTCACCGGCGTGGACCCGGAGACCGGCGCGGTGACCGCCGTCACGGCCGAGACTGCGGCTCCGGACCCGCGCGCCGCCCGCGCCGCCGGCACCGGGCCCCGTCTCAGGAGCGGCGGCGCAGGCGGCGGGGCGGAGACCGTCCTGGAGGCAGGCGGCGCGGGCGGCGGGCGGGAGACCGTCCTGGAGGCCGAGCTGGTGGTGGCCGCCGACGGCATCCACTCCCCCGTCCGGGCGGCGCTGTTCCCCGGCCACCCCGGCCCGCGCTACTCCGGGACCACGAGCTGGCGGGTGCTCGTCCCCGCCGAGGGCGTGCCCGGTCAGGCATCGGAGAGCTGGGGCGCCGGCCGGGTCTTCGGGATCATGCCGCTGGCCGGCGGAACGACCTACTGCTACGCCACCGACACCGTGCCCGCGGGTGGCGGGAACGGTGCGGGTGGCAACGGCGCGGGCCGCGGGGATGACGGCGAGCTCCCGGAGCTGCGGCGGCTGTTCGGTGACTGGCACGCCCCGATCCCGGCGCTGCTCGCCGCGGCCTCGCCGCAGGACGTGCTCCGCAACGACGTCCACTACCTGGCGACCCCGCTGCCCGCGATGCACCGGGGCAGGGTGGCGCTGCTGGGGGACGCGGCGCACGCCATGACGCCCAACCTGGGTCAGGGCGCCTGCCAGGCGATCGAGGACGCGGTGGTGCTGGCCCACGTCGCCGGGTCCGGGGAGGGCGCCGCACCCGACGTCGCCTCCCGGCTGGGCGCCTACACCGCCGCCCGCCTGGAGCGGACCTCGAAGATCGTCGCCCGCTCCGCCGCGATCTGCCGAGCCACCAAGATCCGCAATCCGCTCACCGTACGGCTGCGCGACACGGCGATGCTGCTCGCCGCGCGGCTCGCACCGGGCCAGGCCGCCGGCGCGGCGGACGACATCTTCGGCTGGCGCCCTCCTACGGCGTGACCTGGACGCTCCCGGAGGCGGGGGCGGGGGCGGGGGCGGGGGCGGACCCCGGGACCGGCTCGGTCTCCGCCGCGCGGGCCGGAGCGGAATCCGCGGAGGACTCCGGGAAGACGGCGGGGACGGCTCCCGGGGAGAGCGCCGGGGCCTTACGGCCGGAGGTCTTGCGGTCGAGGCTCTCGTGGCCGGCGCCGTACCGGTCCGAAGCCGTGTGGCCGGAGGTCCCGCGCTCGGAGGCCTTGTGGTCTGAGGCCTTGTGGTCTGAGGCCTTGTGGTCTGAGGCCTTGTGGTCTGAGGCCTTGTGGTCTGAGGCCTTGTGGTCTGAGGCCTTGTGGTCGGGGGCGAGCCGCCCGAGGGTGAGCGTCCCCCAGACCATCAGCGCGCCGGCCAGGAGCGCCGGGAGCACGTTCGACCAGCCGGAGGGCATCGCCTCGTCCAGCAGGAGCGCTCCGGCGAGGATCGAGGTGATCGGGTCGACCACCTGCACGCCCGCGTAGGCGATGCCGAAGTAGCCCACCTCGTAGGACTTCTGCAGCAGCACGACCGCGCAGATGAGCAGCACCGGGACGGCGAGGGTGAACCAGCTGAGCAGGTTGGCCCACTCACCGCCGAAGTTCCCGCCCACCACCCGGACGAAGGTGGAGACGCTGGCCGTCACCGCGCCCGCGGCGACCGAGAGCACCAGCGCCTTGGCCGGGCCGCGCGCCCTCCGCCCGGCCAGATGGGTCACCAGCACGACCAGCCCGACGCAGCCGAGGAAACCGAACGCCTCCCGGCCCGTCATGTGCGGCGTCACCGCGTGCGAGGGCACCAGCAGCAGCAGGCCCAGCAGCCCGACCGCCACCGCGGCCGAGCCGACGATCTCCGCCCGATGGGCCTTCCTGCCGTGCAGCATCGCCGCGAGCGGCACCGCGAACACCAACGTCGCCACGCTGATCGGCTGCACCGCGACCAGCGGCGCGAAGCTCAGCGCCACCGCGTGCAGGGACGCACCGGTGAATCCGATGACGCCGCCCAGCCACCAGCGGGGGCGCCTCATCAGCTTGAGCGAGGCGCCCTCCGTGACCGCCTCGAACTGCTGGAGCGCGGCGCCCAGGGCGTAGCCGAGCGCGCCGACGAGAGCGATCGAGATCCCGACCCAGGTCATCGCCACCCGCCCTCGGGGGAAGCCGCGCATGGGTAAAAAAGCGATACTCGGGTCATCCATCCAGCTTAGGGCTCTCGACGGCCTGGTAAGGGCCTCCTCAAGTCCGATCGACCGTCTTCGCCGCCTTCCCGGAGGCCTTCCGTCGGTCCCGGCGGCCTTCCGGCCGGTCCTGGCGGCGCCGCCGGGACCGGCCGGGTCAACCTCGGACGGCGCAGAGGAGCCGTCAGCCTCGGACGGCGCAGAGGAGCCGGTCGTGACCGCGCTGCCAGAGGCAGCCGACCTCGGTGAAGCCCGCGTCGCGGAGGGCCTCGACGTGCTGGGAGAGCAGCGGGGACTCCGAACCATGGTGGTCGGCGCCTGCCGTGGTGCGCGCCGCGTGGAGCTCGGCGAAGGCGGGGTCGGCGGTGACCCCGTCCCACCACTGGCGCCAGTTCTCGGGCCGCCGGCCGGCGAACCTGCGCTCGGCCTCCCGCTCGTGCAGGGTGCGCTCGAGGCGGGCGAGGGCCGGGGTGGCGTCGTCGGTCTCCAGGTGGTCGCCGTTGAGCAGGAGCCCGCCCGGACGCAGCACGGTCGCCAGCTCGCCGTACATCTTCGGCAGGTCCGCCGCGGAGATCCAGTGCAGCGCCGTGGTGCTCACCGCGGCGTCGGCGGGCCGGTCCAGGCCCAGGGAGCCGCTCCAGCCGGGGGTGCGCAGGTCCGCGGAGACGAACCTGAGCCGGGGATAGGCGGCCCGGCCGAGGCCGAGCAGCAGCGGGTCCGCGTCGACCGAGACCACCGTCGCCCCGGGCAGCCGGTCCAGGAGGCGAGCCGACAGCGAACCCGGCCCGCAGCCGAGGTCGACGACCAGCGGGTCGGGACGGCCCAGCGCCTCGACGGCGTCGATCAGCGCGGTGAAGCGCTCCTCCCGGTCGGGCAGGTAGCCCTCCTGCTGGCGGTCCCAGCGCGAGATCCATTCGAGTGCGGCATCGTGGGTGAGCACAATCGCCTCCTTGTAACTGTCGTCTAAGCTGGTGACAGTTACAAGCTAGACCCGGAGAGGTAACTGGTCAAGTGGATTTCAACAGTCACGCTGACGCGATCGTCCGGGTGGCGGTGGGTCTGGTCAACGAACTGACCCCCGGAGAGAGACGGGGCCGCAACCTCCCTCCCCCGCACGACCTGGCCGCCGCCGCCACCGAGGGTCTGCGCGCCGGCTACCCCGGCCACCGGAAGGTCACCGCGGAGGAGGCCCGCGAACTCGCCGGGGTCGCGGCACGCCTGCGCGCCGTCTTCGACGCCGTCGCGGCGGAGGACGTCGACGAGGCGGCCCTGCGGGTCAACGCCCTGCTGGAGGAGACCCGCGCCCGGCCGCTGCTCCAGCGGCACGACGGGGAGCCGTGGCACCTGCACTTCCACGGCACCGGGGGCACCGCCGCCGAGGACTGGGCGGCGAGCTGCGCCACCGGGCTGGCGATCGTGCTGGGCAGCGAGTTCCACGACCGCCTCGGCGTGTGCACCGCACCGCACTGCGACCGGGTCTACGTGGACGTCTCCCGCAACGGCACCCGCCGCTTCTGCGGCACCGCCTGCCAGAACCGCGTCAAGACGGCCGCCTTCCGCGCCAGGGGCAGGACCCCGTGAGGGACCCGTGAGGGCGCGCCGCCGCGGTTCCCCGCTCATCTGCCGGACAGGCAGGTGAAGAAGCGGCGGATGTCCTCGCCGAGCAGGTCCGGGGCGTCGTGCGCGGCCCAGCGGCCGCCGCGGTCGAACTCGTGCCAGGACACGATGTACCGGTGGTCTCGCTCGGCGAGTCTCCGGACCGGGCGGAAGTCGTGGGCGAAGCTCGCCAGGCCGATCGGGAACGTGGTCGGGTTCGGATACGCCGAGGCGCGGCCGTTCTCGTGGTGGAAGCGGGCCGCGGACGCCGCGGTGCCGGTGAACCAGTAGATCGAGGCGTTGGTCAGCACCACGTCCGGGTCCACACCGGCCAGCGACCGGCAGATCCAGGCGAGCTGACCGGCCGGCGAGTCGGCCGGCCCGTGGCGGAGGACCCGCGGTCGCTCCTGCCGAGCCCCGTCGTGGACGGCAGGGCCGGTGAAGGAGTGCGGGAGGTCCTGGTACCCCGTGTCCTCTGGAGGAGGGCCCTGCGACTCGGCGGGGTCACCGGAGGGGAAGATCTGGTTGACGTGCACGGCGATCACGTGTTCGGGATCGATCCGGCCGAGCACCGGCGAGATGATCGATCCCGCGTCGTTCCCGTGCGCGCCGTACCGGTCGTAGCCGAGCCGCCGCATCAGCTCGGCCCAGGCCCGGGCGACGCGCACGGCGCCCCAGCCCTTCCCGCGGGTGCGCCCGGAGAAGCCGGACCCGGGGATGGACGGGATCACCAGGTGGAAATCGCGTGACAGCGGCTCGACCAGGTCCAGGTACTCCACGAAGGTGCTGGGCCAGCCGTGCGTGAGGATGAGCGGCGTCGCCGCGGGGTCGGCCGAGCGCACGTGCACGAAGTGGACGGTCTGGCCGTCGATGACGGTCGTGAACTGCGGATAGGAGTTCAGTCTCGCCTCCTGCGCCCGCCAGTCGAAGGAGTCGCGCCAGCGCTCGGCGAGGTCCCGCACGTACGCCGACGGCACGCCGTACCACCGGTCCGGCCGCACGGGGCCGGACGCCGGCCGGTCGGTCGGCCCCGCGGGCGGCGGTTCATCGGTCCAGCGGGTGCGGGCCAGGCGGTCGCGTAGATCGTTGACGGCGGCTTCCGGGATCGCGATCCGGAACGGCCTGATGTCCTCTGCCATGCCTCCACGATCCGGGCTCGGGCCGGCATGACGGCAGTGCCTGACGCACCGGTCCATCTGCCCATCGCATGACACCAACCTGCAAAATGCACATAATCATGGGTTCCGCAGGTGATCGGAGGCTGGATGAGCAGGTTCGGCTGGACGCTCGTCCTCGCCATGGTGTGCGCCCTCGCCGTCGCCCGTGCGGGGGACTTCCTGCGCGAGCCCCTCCCCGCCCGGGACACCGCGCTCGGTGTCGCCGCCATCGCGGCGGTCGCGGCCCTCCACGTGGTGATCGTCATGCGGCCGTGGCGGCCGCACCTCCTGCTGGCGGCCCAGGCGTTCCTGGTCTTCGCGCCGTACCTCGCGCTCGGGAGAGCGTGGGGGCCCCTCTCCGGATTCCTGGGCGCGGCGATCCTGCTGACCGTACCCGCCCCGCTGTCCTGGCCGCTGTTCGCGCTCACCGCGGCCGCCGACACCGCCATCGACGCCTACCGCGGCTCCGATCCGCTCTCCGTGGCGGGCATCGCGATCGTCGTCCTCAACACCGGTCTCGGCATGTTCGCCGTCACTCACCTGGCCAGACGGCTCGACCAGGCGACCGGGCAGCGCGAACGACTCGCCGCGCTCGCCGCCGAGCGGGAGCGGCTGGAGAGCGCGGCCCGGCTGCACGGCACGCTCGGAACCGAACTGTCCAGGATCATCCAGCTGATCCGCGACGGCCTGACCGCGCCGACCACGGAGCGGCTGGCCCGCGTGGCCGACCTCGGCCGTACGGCGCTGGCCGCCGCACGCATGATCGCCGACGCCCAGCGCGTGGTGGTGCCGGCCGTACCGCCGGCGCCGGACGCCGACCGGACGGCGCGGATCCGGCCCCGCCTCGCCTGGTGGTTCCTGGTCCTCATGCTGGCCGACCACTCGGCCATCACCGTGATCAGCCTCGCCCTGGAGCCCCGGACGGAGGCGGGCGTCTGGGCGCTGGCCGGCTCGTTGACGGCGGCCTCGGTGGGGCTGCAGCTGTACCACGGGGCTCCCCGCGCGCCCGGCCCCGAGCCGCGGGCCTGGCCGTGGACCCTCACCCTGCACGGGCTCGTCGTGGTCGTCGCCACGGCGATCCCGTTCTGGTCGCCGCAGTCCGTCCTGGCCCCGCTCCTTCCCGTGGCCGGCGCCGCCGTCGTCCGGCTGCGCCGCCTCTGGGCATGGGCGATCCCCCCGCTCTTCGCCCTCATGCCGGCTCTCGTCTCCGACCGGCACTGGACCGGTGCCGGCGACTACGTCTACTGGAACGCGGGCGTCATCGTCATCACCATCCAGGTGTACGCCCTGTGCCGCATCCCCGAAGTGACCCGCGAGCTCGAGGAGACCAGCGGCGACGTGGCCCGTGTCGCGGCCGTCACCGAACGCCTGCGCCTGGCCCGCGACCTCCACGATCTGCTCGGCATGAGCCTGTCGGGGATCAGCCTCAAAGCCGAACTCGCCGCCCGCCTGCTGCCGACGGACCCCGATCGCGCCCGGCGCGAACTCTCCGAACTGCTCGTCCTGGCCGAGCGCGCCCGCGACGAGGTCCGCTCCCTCACCACCGAGCTCTCCCTGCCGGAGGAGATCGCGGCCGCCCGCTCGATCCTGGAGGCCGCGGGCCTGCACGTCACCGTCTCGACGTCCGGACCGCCCCCTGGCGCCCCGCTCCTGGCCGTCGCCCTCCGCGAGGCGGTGACCAACGTCATCCGCCACTCCGCCGCGCGCACCTGCCACATCTCCGTTGTCTCGATCCCCGGCGGGGTGCGGCTGCGCGTCACCAACGACGGCCTCGCACCGGCCGTACCGCAAGGCCCGGGAACCGGGCCGACGACCGCACCGGAACGCCGGGGGACCGGGCTGGCCGGCCTCACCGAGCGCATCACCCGGGCGGGCGGGCGGCTGGACACCGGTCAGCGCGACGGCACGTTCACGCTCACAGCCAGCCTGCCGCAGTAGCGATGCGGATCGCGTCCACCCGGTTGCGCGCTCCCAGCTTGATCACCGCCGAGGCGAGATAGTTCCGTACGGTGCCGTAGCTCAGGTGGAGCTGCGCGGACACCTCGCGCGGTGTCGCACCGGACGCGGTCAGGCGCAGCACGTCGGCCTCCCGAGCGGTCAGCGGGCTGCCCGCCACGTCCAGCGCCGCGTAGGCGAGCTGCGGGTCGATCACCCGCCCGCCCGCGGCCACGGTACGGATCGCGTCGGTCAGATCCTGCGGCCGGGAGTCCTTCACCATGAAGCCCGCCACCTGAGCGGCGATCCCCCGGCGCAGGTTCCCCGGCCGTCCCACCGCGGTCAGGATCAACGTCCTGCACTCCGGGAGCCTGTCGCGCAGCTCCGCCGCCGCCTGGAGGCCGTCCACCCCGGGCAGCTCGATGTCGATCACGGCGACGTCCGGCCGGTGCTCCAGCGCGGCGGGGACGATGCGGTCACCGGACCCGACCGCGGCCACGACCGCCATGTCGCTCTCCAGCTCCAGCAGGCCGCACAGCGCCTCACGCAGGATCCGCATGTCCTCCGCGATGAGCACCCGGATCATCCGCACCTCACCGCTCAGATCGCACTCGGCAGCCGCACCCGCCGCAGCCTATCGACCTACGGTCCCGTAGCGGCCGACCGGATCACGTCCACCGTCCGGCGACTCCCCGGGCGGCCCAGGGTGACGCCGTGGAACGGCGGGCCCGGTCCGTGACCGGCCCCCAGGTCACGGACCGGGCCCGGCCTGGTCAGTCGCGGGCCGGGCAGACGCAGAACAGGTGCCCCTCGGGGTCGGCGAGCACCGTCCAGTTCTCCCCGCCGGGCTGGAAGTCCGGCCTGCTCGCGCCGAGCTCCACGTACTCCGCGACCGCCCGGTCCACGTCCGGGACGCGCACGTCCAGGTGGAACTGCTTGTCCGGGCCGGGCCAGGCGGCGGGCCTGCGCTCGGTGTTCTTCTGGAAGTAGATCGTCATGGTGCCGTCGCCGATGCCGGCGTACTCGTCCTCGGCGTACTGGATCTCGTAGCCGAACACGGCGGCGTAGAAGTCGGCGAGCCGCTTGGGCTCGGCGCAGTCGAGGTTCACGGCGAGGAACTTGGCTTTCGTGGTCATGAGGCCATCGTGGCGGCCGTACCTGTCAGCTCGTGTCAGGTACGGCCGGGACTTTCGTCGTCCTGTGGCGGGGCCCGCCGGCGGACCTCCGCCCTACGGCAGGACCAGCTCGTGGACCTTGACCGCCATCGGGCCGGCCGGGTCGTAGACGACCTTCACCGGGATCCTGCCCTTGCGGAGCCGGTCGTACAGGTGAATCGGGTCGCAGCGCCTGGTGCCCAGCTCGTACCTGCTGCGGGTGTCGTACGGGTGACCCGCCGGAGGCCTGCCGCACTTCTTGTTCACCTGGCGGAAGTCGAGCCCCTCGGTGTAGTCGATCCGGACGGGGGCGCCCTTCCGCCTGCCGATGTACCAGCCGCCGTTCTCGCCCTCGCCGTGGCCGTAGCGCCTGACCCGGTGCGGGGTGACGATCATGGCGGAGTTCCCGGACTTCCTCGCCCAGCCGTACACCGTCTTCAGACCGGACTCCCGCTCGGCGGCCGGCGCGGACGCCGCCGGGGCCGAGGCGGGTGCGGCGGCCAGGGCGGGCGCCGCGGAGGCGAGCAGGAGGGCCGCGGCGAGGGCCGCGGCGGCCGAGGTCTTGTTCACGTCTTCTCCGATCGTGGGATCGGGATCATCCTGGCACGGGAAACGCCCTGCACAGAGGGGGTGATCCCGTGATTCATCCCATGCCGGAACGGAACAACCTTCTACCGGAGAAGCGCGTCACAGGATTCTCCGGACCTCGGCGCTCCCGGTCGCGGGCGGCCCGCGGGAACCGCAGGGGCCCTACGAGTCCGCCCGGGCGGCGGCCCGGTCCCCGGCCGTCTCCGCGACCGGCGGGTCCTGCCGCTCGGCGGAGGCCTCCCCGGATCCGGACGGCCCCGGATCCGGCTCCCCGCCGGTCGCCGGGAGGGCGATGACGAAGCGCGTCCCCCCGGTGTATCCGGTGTCGAGCCAGATCCTCCCCCGGTGGTACTCGACGATCTTCCGGCAGATCGCCAGGCCGATGCCCGTCCCCTCGTAGGCGTCCCGGTTGTGCAGCCGCTGGAAGATGATGAAGATCTTGTCGGCGAACCGGGCGTCGATGCCGATGCCGTTGTCCGTCACGGTGATCAGCCACTCCCCGTCCTCGCGCCGCGCCTCGACCCGGACCACCGGCGCGCGGTCGGGGTGGCGGAACTTCAGCGCGTTGCCCAGCAGGTTCTGCCAGAGCATCACGAACTGGGACCGGTCACCGGTCACCTCGGGCAGGGGGCCGAGCTCGATCTCGCCCCCGGACTCCTCCACCGCCGCGGTGAGGTTGCGCAGCGCCGAGGCGATCGTCTCCTCCAGGGCGAACGTCACCGGCTCCCGGGTGATCCGGCCCACCCGGGAGAAAGTGAGCAGTTCGTTGATGAGCACCTGCATGCGCTTGGCGCCGTCCACCGCGAAGGCGATGTACTGCCTGGCCCGGTCGTCCAGCTGCTCGGCGTAGCGCTGCTCCAGCATCTGGGTGAAGCTGGCCACCTTGCGCAGCGGCTCCTGCAGGTCGTGGCTGGCGACGTAGGCGAACTGCTCCAGCTCGGCGTTCGAGCGCCGCAGCTCGGTGGTCTGCTCCTCCAGCAGGCCCCGGGCCCGGCGGCTCTCCTCCAGCTCGGCCACGATCCGCTCGCGCATCGCCTCCATGTCGCGGGACAGGGCCGCGATGTCGGCCGGGCCGCCGGTGTCGACGTGGTGCTCGAAGTCACCGCCGGTGACCCGGCGCGAGGCGGCGCTCAGCCGGTCCAGCGGGCGGAACACCACCACGCGCAGCAGCACCGCCACCGCGATGATCGCGAACAGCAGGACCGTGAGGATGCCGAGGAAGGCGGCGTCGCGGAGCAGCCGCGCGTCGCCCAGGTTGGCGCGCGCGTCGTCCCGCGACCGCGTCCAGGCGGCGTTCTGCGCGTCCAGCGCGGCGCGCACGGTCTCGAAGGACTGCCTGCTCGCCTCCACCTGCGCCGTGCTCACCTTCTCCGCGCCCTCGTCCCGGGTCCGCTCGATCATCGGCTCGGCGTGCCGGGTCCGCCACAGCCCGATGAGGCGCTCCACCTCGTCCAGCTCGCGCAGCGGCCGCCCCTGCCGGATGAGCCGCCTGATCTCGCCCACCGACTCCCGCTCGGCCTCCAGGCCGGCGGTGTACGGCTCCAGGAACTCCTCCCTGCCGGTGAGGACGAAGCCCCGGACGCCGGTCTCCTGGTTCAGCAGAGCGGTCTTCAGCCGCTCCGACTCGACCCGGGCCGGGGAGATCTGGTCCACCAGCCGGTTGGACACCTGCGCGGTGTTGCGCAGGGCGGTGGCCCCCGTCACCGCGGACCCGGCGAGCAGGAAGGCCATGGCCAGGAGCACGACGTTGACCCATCCCTGCGCGCTCCAGCGGCCCGCCCGGGCCCTCGCGGGGGACGGTGCGGCCTTCTCCTCTGCGGTCATCGCCCTCTCACCTTCCGGCGGTACGGCCCCGCGGAGCGCAGGGCCCGGTGCCACTGCCCCGCGCGGAGCGGGACTCACAGCGGGGACAAGATACCGGTACGGGGCCCCGGACCCGGCCCGGAGCCCGGCGGCCGGGCGGCCCGGATCCGCTCCGGTTCCGCGGCGCCTCAGCGGCGGACGCGACGCCTCACCGGCAGAGGGGAACGCGATCCGGGGAGCGGGCGTTGGAGGGAACGTGGCGTCGATAAAGCAGTTCGTCAGGCGGTTCCTGGAGCGTCCCGGTTCGATCGACCTGACCCCCTTCGAACGGACGGTGGCGGCCTCCCGGGCCCACGAGGAGCGCCTGCGGGCCGTGGAGGAGCTGCCCGAGCCCCGGGTGGACGACCCGGCCGCTTTCTGCGCCCTGCTCCGGGAGGCCGCCGACCGGTCGCTGGGGCTGCGCCCGTACGACGTGCAGCTCGTCGGCACGCTCGCCCTGCTCTCCGGCAACGTCGCGGAGATGGCCACCGGCGAGGGCAAGACCCTCTCCGGGGCGATGGCCGCCGCCGGATACGCGCTGCAGGGCAGGCGGGTCCACGTGATCTCGGTCAACGACTACCTGGCCAGGCGCGACGCCGAGTGGATGGGCCCGCTGTACGACGCGCTGGGCGTCACGGTCGGCTGGATCGACCAGAACTCCACGCCCGAGGAGCGCCGCGAGGCCTACGCCAGGGACGTGACCTACGGCTCGGTCAGCGAGATCGGCTTCGACGTGCTGCGCGACCGGCTCCGCACCGATGTCGCCGAGCTCGTCGTGCCCGAGCCGCAGGTCGCGCTGGTCGACGAGGCCGACTCGGTGCTGGTGGACGAGGCCCGGGTGCCGCTGGTGCTGGCCGGGGCCGCCGATCCGGGCGACGCGGTGCCGGAGATGGCCGCGCTGGTCCGGCAGCTCGTCAAGGGCTACCACTACGAGATCGACGACCAGGCCCGCAACGTCCATCTGACCCCCAAGGGCATCGACACGGTCGAGAACGCCCTGGGCGTCGAGCTCTACGACACCCCCGGGACCCTGGCCGAGGTCAGCCTCGCGCTGCACGCCCACGCCCTGCTCACCAAGGACGTCGACTACATCGTCCGCGACGGCCGGGTCCATCTGATCAACCCGTCGCGGGGCCGGGTGGCGCTGCTGCAGCGCTGGCCGGACGGCCTGCAGGCGGCGGTCGAGGCCAAGGAGGCGCTGCCCGCCTCCGAGACCGGCGAGATCCTCGACTCGATCACCGTCCAGGGGCTGATCACCCGCTATCCCGTCAAGTGCGGGATGACCGGCACCGCCGTGGCCGTCGGCGAGCAGCTCCGCGAGTTCTACGGCCTCGAGGTGGCCGTCGTCCCGCCCAACCGGCCGCTGGTCCGCGCCGACGAGCCGGACCGCCTGTTCGAGCACGCCCTGGAGCGGGACCGGGCGCTGGCCGACGAGATCGCCGAGGCGCATGCGACCGGCAGGCCGGTCCTCATCGGCACCCTGGACGTGGCGGAGTCCGAGCGGCTCGCGCTGACCCTGGCCGGCCGCGGCCTGGAGTGCGTGGTGCTCAACGCCAAGAACGACGCCGAGGAGGCCTCGATCATCGCGGCGGCCGGGGAACGCGGCTCGATCACGGTCTCCACCCAGATGGCCGGGCGCGGCACCGACATCCGCCTCGGCGAGGGGGTCGACGCGCTGGGCGGGCTGTACGTCATCGGCTCGGGACGGCACGCCGCCAGCCGCCTGGACGACCAGCTCCGCGGCCGCGCCGGCCGGCAGGGCGACCCCGGCGGCTCGGTCTTCTTCGTCAGCGGCGAGGACGACCTGATCACCCACTACGTCGCCGACGAGTACACCGGCGGGGTGCCCTCCCAGCGGCTCGTCGCGCACGCCCAGCGCGTCGCCGAGGGCGTCAACATGGAGATCCACCGCAACACCTGGCGCTACACGCGCCTGCTGGAGCGCCAGCGCGAGGAGGTCCTGGAGCGGCGGGACAAGGTCCTGCGCGGCCGTACGGCCTCCGAGGCCCTGGCCGCGGCCGCCCCCGAGCGCTGGGCCGAGGTGCTGGAGAGCCTGAGGACCGGGACCGGGACCGGAGCCGGGGCCGACGGGGGCGGGCACGGGGCCGGGGCCGACCGAGGGGGCGGGACCGACGAGGGCGGGACCGGCGCGGGGCCCGGCGCCGAGGGGGCCGCGGACGTGCTGCACGAGGCGGCCCGGCAGATCGTGCTGTTCCACCTCGACCGCTGCTGGGCCGAGCACCTGGCCTACCTCGGCGAGGTCCGCGAGGGCATCCACCTGCGCGTCCTCGGCCGGGCCAACCCGATCGACGAGTTCCACAAGGAGGCCGTCGGCGCCTACCGGCGCATGCTGGCCGAGGTGGAGTCCCGTTCGGTCGCCGCCTTCGAGGCCGCCGAGATCACCGCCGACGGCCTCGACCTGGAGGGCGCGGGCCTCAAGCGCCCCACCGCCACCTGGACCTACCTCGTCCAGGACAATCCCTTCGGCACCGAGCTGGAGCGCATCACCAGCCGGCTGGCCCGCGGGTCCAGGCGCCGCTGACGGCCGCCCGCCCCCGGCGGGTCGCCCACCGGGCCGCCCGCCGCCGGGTCACCCGTCCCACCGGACCGTCCCCGGCGGGTCGCCCACCGGACCGCCCGCCACCAGGCAGTCCCCGCCAGGTCACCCGCCGGACCGGCCGCCGCCGTCGAGGGGGGCCGCGGCGGCCAGGGCCGCGCGGATCTCGGCCGCCGGATCGCCCTCGTGGTAGACGCGCTCGCTCGTCTCGATGCCGTCCAGGAACTCCTGGTAGCGCACCGCGTACGCCAGGCGCGCGAAGGGGCCCGCCAGGGCCAGCGCCCTGGCCGGGTCGGAGCCGGGGACCAGCGCCGACCAGGCCGCGGTCCACGCGCCGGTCACCTCGTGGCGGCGGCCGGCGGGCAGGAACTCGCACGTCCGCAGCGCGTCCAGCGCGGGGTGGCCGAAATGGCAGTCGGCGAAGTCGACGGCGGCCGTGCGCCGCCCGTCCGACCGCCAGTTGCCGGGATGGAAGTCGGCGTGCACCAGGGAGTGCGGCAGGCCGCACTCCTCCAGCGCGGCGGCCAGCCCGGGCAGCCCGTCGGCCAGCCGGCGCGCCGCCGACAGCTCGGCGGCGGACAGGCCGGTCGCGGCCTCGCCGTCCAGGAGCCCGTGCGCCAGCTCCGCCAGGGCCCCGGGAGTGCGGTCCGGCAGGCCGTCCGGGATCCCGTCCCTGCGCCGCGCGACCGCCGCCTGCGCCGCGGCCCAGCGCCCGGTCATCGCGCGGACGGTCTCCGCCGGGGCCTCCCAGCAGTCCTCGCCGGGCAGGTGGTCGAGGATCACCCGGCGGCGGCGGGCGTCGGACGCCACGACGGCGGGGACGATCTCCGGGTCCACCGCCGCGAGCGCCTCCATCGCGCCCGCCTCCCACGTCGCGAAGCCGGGTGTCTCCTTCAGCCAGACCGGGCCCTGCGCGGTGGGGATGCGGAACAGTCCCGACAGGTTCCAGGTCTTCACCTGCCGCACGGGTCCGCTCACCGGGCGGCCCGCCGCGCGCAGCGCCTCCCGGGCCCACTCCAGGGACTCCCGGAGGCCGGACGCGGTGGCCCACCCGGCCCGGCGGGCGGCGGGCCGCAGCAGCCCGGCCGCGCCGGCGGGCGGCGGGCCGAGCAGTCCGCCGCGGGGGCGGCCGAAGGCCTCGGCGTGGTAGGTCACGTGCCCGTCCCTGGCACCGTCCCCGCCCCGCACGTCCACCAGCCGCAGCACCATGACGGGCACGCCGAGCACCTCCGTCAGGTGGTCGGCGACCGGCCCGGCGTCCGCCCACCAGGGGGTCGCCACCGGGAACGGCCCGAGGCTCCCCAGGCACTCGCCCTCCGACGTCACCACCGCGCCGGCCGTACGGCCCCGCTCTCTTCCCATCGGGCCAGTCTGACCGTCCGCGCCCCGCCGCCGCGAGCGGTTATCCGGTCCCGCACCCCGCGGGTCCCACCCCCCCGTACTCCGGTCGGAGGCCGCCCCGTACTCCGGTCGGAGGCCGCCCCGCACTCCGGTCGGAGGCCGCCCCGCACTCCGGTCGGAGGTCGCCCCGCACTCCGGTCGGAGGTCGCCGCGGGGCCGGCGGGACGATAGGGGCCGAGTGCGATCCCGTAGGCGGTCAGGCCGGGTAGGCGTGGGTCTCGGTGGCCTTGAGGGCGGCCCAGACCCGCGCGCCGGGCCGGAGGCCGAGCTCGGCGACCGCGGCGGCGGTGACGTCGGCGGAGGCCTCGACCGGACCGGTGAGCAGCACCCGGACGTGGTCGCCGTGCCGTTCCACCCCGCCGATCACCGCCTCCCAGAGGTTGCGCGGGGTGCCGTCCGGACGGGTGCGGTAGAGGGCGACCGCCGTGGGCGGGAAGGCCACGAACACCGGGCCGGTCTGGGACTCGGCCGCGTTCAGCGTGACGCCGTCCAGCCGTACGGCGTGCCCGTCGGCGACGCCCCGGTAGAGGTTGAGCCCGACCAGCCGGGCGACGTAGTCCGTGCGGGGGCGGCGGGCCACGGCCGAGGGGGCGCCCTCCTGGACGACCGCGCCGTCCTCCACCACGACGAGCCGGTCGGCCAGCACCATCGCGTCGAGCGGGTCGTGGGTGACCAGCACGGCGGCCCCGTCGAAGTCGCCGAGGTGGCGGTGGAGGGCCGCGCGGACCTCCAGGCGGGTGTGCGCGTCGAGCGCGGCGAGCGGCTCGTCGAGGAGGAGCAGGCGGGGCCGTACGGCCAGCGCCCGGGCGAGGGCGACCCGCTGGGCCTGCCCGCCGGACAGCTCGTGGGGCCTGGCCCTCTCATGCCCGGCCAGGCCGACGCGCTCCAGCCACTCGCCCGCGAGCTCGCGGGCCCGCCGCTTCGGCACGCCGTGGCAGCGCGGGCCGAAGGCGACGTTGTCCAGCGCGGACAGGTGCGGGAAGAGCAGGTAGTCCTGGAAGACCATGCCCACGGGACGGCGCTCGGCGGGGGTCGTGTGCAGCGGCTCACCGTCGAGGCGGATGTGCCCGGCGGACAGCGGCAGCAGCCCGGCCAGCGCCCGCAGGACCGTGGTCTTGCCCGCGCCGTTGGGGCCGAGCAGCGCGACCACCTCCCCGGCGGCGACCTCCAGCTCCAGGTCGAGGCGGAACCTCGGCCGCTCCACCACCAGCCTGCCGCTGATCATGCTCCTCCCTCCCTCCGTGAGAAAACCGGCCCGGCGCTCACGGCGTCCCCGCCCACCGGTCGCGGAGGCTGGCCAGCACGAGCACGGAGACCGCGAGCAGGACCAGGCTGAGCACGATCGCCGCCTCGGGGTCGGTCTCCAGCGCGAGGTACACCGCCAGCGGCATGGTCTGCGTCCGCCCCGGGAAGTTCCCGGCGAAGGTGATGGTGGCCCCGAACTCCCCCAGCGCCCGCGCCCAGCACAGTACGGCTCCCGCCGAGACGCCGGGCGCGACGAGCGGCAGCGTGACGCGGGTGAACACCCGCCACCGGGACGCCCCGAGGGTGGCCGCGGCCTCCTCGTAGCGCAGGTCCGCCGCCCTGAGCGCGCCCTCGACGCTGATCACCAGGAACGGCATGGCCACGAAGGCCTCGGCGAGCACCACCCCGGCCGTGGTGAACGGGAACGAGATCCCGAACACCTCGTACAGCCACCGTCCGGCCAGCCCGTTCCGGCCGAGGACGAGCAGCAGCGCGACGCCGCCGACCACGGGCGGCAGCACCAGCGGGACGGTCACCAGGGCCCGGATCAGCCGCCGCCCGGGCGGGTTCCCCCGGGCCAGCAGCCAGGCCAGCGGGACCCCGAACAGCAGGCAGATCGCGGTGGCGAGGGTGGCGGTGAGCAGCGACAGGCGCAGCGCCTCCAGCACGAGCGGTTCGGCCAGCCGCTCCCCCATCTCCGCCCACGGGGCCCTGACCAGCAGGCCGAGCAGGGGCAGGACGAGGAAGACCAGTCCGGCGACCGCCGGGACCACCAGCGGCCACGGCATCCGTCCTCGCATCCGGCCGTCCCCTCCTCTCGCACCGCCCGCCCGTGTCCACGGGAGGCGAGGAGCACGCGGCGGAGCCGGTCAGGAGCGCCGGCACGGCCGGCGCCGGCACCCGGGACTCCGAGGCCCACGCCGTCCGATCCTGGCACACGCCGCGGCCGCGGCGGCCTCCGGGATGTCACGGTCTCCGTTACATCGACGGTAATGGTTTGGCGAATCATTGCCGGATATTGTGTTATTTGTGACCACCACCAGCGCGAACCGGCCGGTAGGCGAGCTGCTGCGCCAGTGGCGGGAGCGCCGGAGGATGAGTCAGCTGGACCTGGCCATCCAGGCCGACATCTCCACCCGGCACCTGAGCTTCGTGGAGACCGGCCGCTCCAAGCCCAGCCGGGACATGATCCTCCATCTCGCCGAGGAGCTGGACCTGCCGCTCCGCGAGCGCAACCACCTGCTGCTCGCGGGCGGTTTCGCCCCGGTGTTCGCCGAGACCCCGCTGAACTCCCCCGAGATGGCCTCGGTCCGCGAGGCGCTGGGGCAGGTGCTGAGCGGGCACCAGCCGTACCCGGCCGTGGTCGTGGACCAGCGCTGGAACCTGGTGGACCGCAACCCCGCCACCGGGCTGCTGCTGCGCGGCGTCGCCCCGGAACTGCTCGAACCACCGGTCAACGTGCTGCGGCTGAGCCTGCACCCGAAGGGCATCGCGCACCGGATCCTCAATCTGGGCGAGTGGCGCGCCCACCTGCTGCACCGGCTGCGCCGCCAGATCAGCCTGACCGCCGACCCGGAGCTGACCGAGCTCTGGCGGGAGCTCGTCGACTATCCCTGCGACCAGCCGGAGCCCGAGCTGGGCAGCGGCCCCGGGCAGATCGTGATCCCGCTCCGGCTCCGCCGCGGCTATCGTGAGCTGGTCTTCTTCAGCACCATGACGACCTTCGGCACCCCGCTCGACATCACCGTGGCCGAGCTGGCCATCGAGGCGTACTTCCCCGCCAACCCCGAGACCGCCGCCTACCTGCAGCACCAGCACCACCCCGACTAGGGTCCGCCCGCCGTTCCGGCACGGCGCACCCGGCCGGCACATGGAGACGCCCGGCCGGCACATGGAGACGGCGGGCCGCCCGGACGTGAGGATGCGAGGACGCTGTTAGTCGATCACCGCGGTGGCCTCGATCTCGACCAGGAGGTCCGGCTCCGCCAGCGCCGCGACGCCCAGCAGCGTGATCGGCTTGACCGGGTCGACGCCCAGCTTCGCCGCCGCCCGGCTCACCCCCTCGCCCAGCAGCTGCATCTTCTCGGGGCTCCAGTCGACGACGTAGGCGGTCAGCTTCGCCACGTCGTCGAAGGAGCCGCCGATCCCGGCCATGGCGGTGCCGATGTTGAGGTAGGCCTGCTCGACCTGGGCGGCGAGGTCTCCTTCGCCGACCCGCCGGCCCTCGGCGTCCCGGGCCACCTGGCCCGCGATGAACACCAGCTTCGATCCGGTGGCGATCGACAGCTGCCGGTAGGCCTCGGGCTTCGGCAGTCCTTCGGGGTTGACCAGCGTCACGGCCATGACTTCTCCTCCACGTCGGGAACAGGATCGATGTCTTCCGAAAGCATAGCGACGTTATGTATCGAAGCATAGCAACGCTATGTATTCTGGCGCGATGGCGAGGACGAAAGATCCGGCGGTCCGGTCCCTGCTGCTGGAGCGAGCCGCCCAGATGCTCCGGGCCCGGCAGCCCGTCACGCTCCGCACGCTGGTCGCCGGCACCGGCGTGTCGACGATGGCCGTCTACACCTACTTCGGCGGCATGGACCAGCTGTGGAAGGCGCTGCGGCAGGAGGGCTTCACCCGGCTGGCGGCCAAGCTCGCAGCCGTCCCGGCGTCCGCGGACCCGGTGCGGGACCTCGCCGCCCTGGCCGCCGCCTACCTGGCCAACGCCGTGGAGAACCCCGACCTCTACCGCGTCATGTTCGACGCGGACTTCGAGCTCGAGGACGCCGAAGCCGCGGACGAGACCCTGCACTACCTCGTCCGGGCCGTCGACCGGGCCAGGGCGGCCGGCCGATTCCGCGACGACGTCTCCCCGCCGGAGCTGGCGACGCAGAGCTGGATGATCGGCCACGGACTCGCGTCCCTCGTCGTCACGGGCCCCCTGCCGCACCAGGCACTCGCTCACGCCGTGCCCATGCTGACCGCGCTGTTCGCCGGCGCGGGGGACGAACCCGGCAGGTGCCGCCGGTCGGTGGAGCGCGGCTGGGACGGGCCCTGACGGATGCGGATCCGGCCGTCTCCCGTCGGAGGCCGCTCCGGCCGGAAGGCGGTCAGTCCTCTGCCGGGGAGGGCGCGGACGGCATCAGGACGGTGGTGACCACCCTCCTCGTCCGCCCCTCCCCCGGCCCGTTGCCCGCCCTGGCCTGGAACACGGCCCGCAGGTCGGCCGCGAACGCGGCGAACTCGTCGTCGGAGAGCCACAGCGCGGTCTGGCGGTAGCCGACGCCGTCGCGGCGCAGGTCGACGTCGCCCCGGTCGAGATAGCGGTCATAGCCGGCCAGCAGCCCGGCGACGAAGGCCATGAACGCCCGCCGGTGGTCTTCGGGGGACATCGCGGCCAGGTCCTCGTCGGCGACCTGCGCCGCCGCCAGGTGCAGCGCGTAGGTGCGCTCCACCGCACCCCGCACCCGCTGCTCGCCGACGGTCTCCAGCACGCCCGCGTCGGCCAGCAGCGCGACGTGGCGGTACAGCGTGGCAGTCGAGACGTCGGAGAGCTCCGCGGCGAGGGCCGCGGTGGTCATGCGGCGGTCGCCGAGCAGCGCCTGGACGATGCGCAGGCGGACCGGATGGAGCAGCAGATCGGCCGTCGTCTTCATGGATGAACACTCTCACATTTGACATCAATCTCAAAGATGAGAATACTCATGATTGGACATAGAGGAAAGGACGCATGATGGCGACGATGACGGTGGCCGGTGGCGAGCTTGTGCTGGCGCTCGGCCGGGGCGAGCAGGTGGCGGGACTGCACGGGGACATCCGGGTGCCGCTCTCCGCGGTCCGCGAGGTCGCCGTCGTGGAGAACCCGGTGGCGGAGGTCCGCGGCCTGCGCGCCCCCGGCCTGGCCGTCCCCGGGCGGACGAAGATCGGGACCTGGCGGCGGGCGGGGAGCCGGTCGTTCGTGGTCGCCCGCCGGGACGTGCCCGCCGTGCGGGTGGCGCTGAGCGGCGCCCGCTACGACGAGCTGCTGATCAGTGACGCGGCCGCGACGGAGCTCGCCGCGCGGATCCGCGAGTCGGCCGGCCTGCCCGCGCCGGTCACCGAGGAGCGCGTCACCTTCTCCTCCGGCGACCTCACCCTCGGCGGCACGCTCGCCCTCCCGCCCGCCGGCACGGCTCCGGCGGACCCGGCCGCCTCACCGGCCTCCACCGGCTCGGCCTCCGCGGGTACGGCCTCCACCGGCGCGGTCTCCGGTGCCGGGCGCGAGCCGTACCCGGTCGCACTGATCATCACCGGTTCGGGCCCGCTGGACCGGGACGCGAACCACCCGCGGATGCCCCTGGGGATCAGCCGCGACCTGGCGCACGCGCTGGCCCGGGCCGGGGTGGCGTCCTTCCGCTACGACAAGCGCGGCGCCGGGGAGTCCCAGGGGTCCTTCCTCGCCGCGGGCCTGAACGACAACATCGACGACGCGCGCGCCGCGCTGGCCTGGCTCCGGACCCGCCCGGAGATCGACCCGGCGGCGGTGTTCGTCATCGGCCACAGCGAGGGCGCCGTCATCGCCACCGCCCTCGGCGCCGAGCCCGCCGGGCCGGCGGCGGACCTGGCCGGGATCGTGCTGCTCTCGCCCATGGCGAAGACGGGCGAGGAGACGCTGGCCTGGCAGACCCGGCAGATCGCCGGGGACCTGCCCGCGCCGGTCCGGGTGATCCTGCGCCTGCTCCGCACCGACATCGCCGCCAAGCAGGCGGAGGCCGTCGCCAGACTCAAGGCCACGACCACCGACGTCGCCCGGATCCAGGGGCGCAGGACGAACGCGCGCTGGCACCGCGAGTTCATCGCCTTCGACCCCGAGCCCGCGCTGCGCGCGCTGCGTGCCCCGGTCCTCGCCGTCACCGGAGCCGGCGACGTCCAGGTGGACCCCGCCGACCTCGACGCCATCGCCGCCACCGCGGGCCGCGACCGCGGCGCGGCCGAGGGCGACACTGCGAAGGGCGGCACGGCGACGGGCTACGGCACGGGGACGAAGGACGTCACGGCGACGGACGACGACAAGGCGACGGGTGATGTCGCGGCGGCGGGCGACGTCACGACCGTGCGCGTGCCCGAGCTGAGCCACCTGCTCCGCCGCGACCCGGACGGCGGCGGCCTGCGCACCTACAAGCAGCAGATCCGCAGGCCCGTCGACCCCGGTCTCCTCTCCCTCGTGACGGACTGGATCACCGACCGCCTCCCCCGGACCTGAACCGGCCCGCCGCGCTCTCCTGTCTAGACTGGGGCGGTGACTTCGAGCGGCCCCGACAGCGCAGAACCCGGGCGGCAGGGGCTGACCGTCGCGAAGATCGCGCATCTCGCGGGGGTGTCCGCGCCGACCGTCTCCCGGGTCCTCAACGGCCAGCCCGGAGTGGCGCTCGGCACCCGGCAGCGGGTGGAGGCCGTGCTCCGGGAGCAGGGATACCAGCGGCGGGAGAGCGGCCCGGCCGCCATCCTGGAGCTGGTCTTCCACGCGCTGGAGAGCCTGTGGGCGCTTGAGATCATCCGCGGCGTTGAGCAGGTCGCCCGGGAGCACGGGCTCGCCGTGGTGCTCACCGAGATGCAGGGCCGGCTCACCCCCGGCCGGGCGTGGACCGAGCAGGTCCTCGCCCGGCGCCCGGCCGGTGTCATCGCGGTCTTCTCCGAGCTCACCGTCCAGCAGCAGTCGCAGCTGGCCACCCGTTCGATCCCCCTGGTCGTGCTGGACCCGACCGGCGAGCCGCTGCACCGCACGCCCTCGGTGGGCGCCACCAACTGGAGCGGCGGGATGGCCGCGACCCGGCACCTGCTCGACCTGGGGCACCGGCGCATCGCCATGCTCAGCGGCCCGACCGAGTGGCCGTGCTGCCGCGCCCGGCTCGACGGCTACCGGGCCGCCATGGACGCCGCGGGCGTGCCGGTCGACCCGGACCTCGTCCGCGTCAGCACCCTCTACGTCGAGGGCGGCCTGCGCGACGGCGGCGAGCTGCTCCGCCTGCCCGCCCCGCCGACCGCGATCTTCACCGCCAACGACCTGCAGGCGTTCGGCGTCTACGAGGCCGCCCGTCAGGCCGGCCTGCGGATCCCGGAGGACCTGAGCGTCGTCGGGTTCGACGACCTGTCGTTCACCCGGTGGGCCGGGCCTCCCATGACGACCGTGCGCCAGCCGCTGGTCCGCATGGGCGCCGCCGCGGCCCGGATGATCGTCGCCCTGGCGGGCGGCGAGGAGCTCGAACAGCACCGCGTCGAACTGGCCACCGAACTCGTCGTACGGCAGAGCACCGCACCACCCTCCCGGCGCTGAGCCGCACGGCGGGACGCCTCCCCGCAGCCCCGACGCAGCCGTACGGGGCAGCACCGCCACGCCCTCCCGGCGCCGAGCCGCGTCGCAGAGCACCGCCCGCCGGCCCGGCGCCGAGCCGCGCGGCGGAACACCGCCCCCTCCCGGCCCGGCGCCGGTGAAGAAAGTTTCATCCCCGCCGCGCCCGCCCCCGCAGGCCGTACCAGGTCACCGGCACGCCTCCGGGTGGGCGTGCCGGAGCGCCTTGCCCATAGAAATGTTCCGCCGGATACTCCGGAACGTTTCAGAGGGCTCGCGCCGTGCGGCCCGTACCCGGAGGACAGGACAGCCGATGAGGATGAGAAGCAAGGCGAGGAGCGGGCTGAGCACCGTAGCCGCCGCTGTGGCCGCCACGGTGGCCGCCGTCGTGGCGCTCGCCGTCACGGGACTGGTCACGGCGCCCCCGGCGTCGTCGGCCTCCCTCACCGAGATCACCGGCTTCGGGACCAACCCGACCAATCTGAGGATGCACCTCTACGTCCCGGACAGCGCTCCGGCCAGACCCGCGATCGTGGTGGCCGTGCACTACTGCACCGGCTCCGGCCCGGCCTTCCACTCGGGCACGGAGTTCGCCTCCCTGGCCGACCGGTACGGCTTCGTCCTCGTCTACCCGTCCGCGACGAGGAGCGGCTCCTGCTTCGACGTCTCCTCGCCCCAGGCCCTGCGACGCGACGGCGGCAGCGACCCGGTGGGCATCATGTCCATGGTCAGGTACGTCCAGCAGCGCCACAACGGCGACCCCGACCGGGTCTACGTCACCGGCGCGTCCTCCGGCGCCATGATGACGAACGTCCTGCTGGGCGACTACCCCGACGTGTTCAAGGCCGGGGCCGCGTTCATGGGCGTGCCGTTCGGCTGCTTCGCCACCACCGACGGCTCCTCCTGGAACAGCGCCTGCGCCAACGGCCAGGTGGTCAGGACCCCGCAGCAGTGGGGCGACCTGGTGCGCGCCGCGTACCCCGGCCACAGCGGCCCGCGCCCCCGGATGCAGATCTGGCACGGCACCGAGGACGCCACGCTGCGCTACCCGAACTTCCAGGAGCAGATCAAGCAGTGGACGAACGTCCACGGGGTCGGCCAGACCCCGGTGCTCTCCGACACTCCGCGGCCGGGCTGGGTACGGACCCGCTACGGGAGCACCGGCGAGCAGGCCCCGGTGGAGGCGATCAGCCTGCCCGGGGTCGGGCACAACCTGCCGATGGGCGGCATGGCCGAGGCCGTCATCCGGTTCTTCGGCCTGACCGGCGGCCCCACCACCTCGCCCACCCCGACCGTGACGCCGACCGTCACCCCCACGGCGACGCCGACCGTCACCCCGACCTCGACGCCCACCGTCACCCCCGGCACCGGCTCCTGCCGCGTCACCTACACCGTGAACGCCTGGAACACCGGCCTCACCACCGCGGTGAAGATCACCAACACCGGCTCCGCCGCGGTCGACGGCTGGTCCCTGGCGTTCACCCTGCCGGGAGGGCAGACGGTCTCCAACGCCTGGAACGCCGCCGTCTCACCGAACAGCGGCCAGGTGACCGCCAGGAACGTCTCCTACAACGGGACCATCGCACCGGGCGCCTCGGCGGAGTTCGGCTTCCAGGCCGCCCACACCGGGAACACCGGCGAACCGGCCTCCTTCACCCTCAACGGCACGCCCTGCGCCGTCGGCTGATCTCCGGACGGACGGGCCCTCCGCCGTCTCGGGACGGACGGGCCCTCCGCCGCGGGGGGTACGGCGTGCCGTACCTCCGCCGGACCCGGGACGCCCGCCCCGCCCGGCCGCGTCAGCCGCGGGTGACCTCCGTACGGCCCGCCGGGCACGTCCTGCGGTAGGGCCGCTCCGGGATGTGCCGCCGCCATTCCTGCCGGGTGAGGTCGCGGGCGAGCGCCCCGCAGATGCGGGTGATGACCCGCTGCGGATCGGTGTCCCACAGCAGCACGTCGCCGTCAGCGCCGGCGGTGACGAGCGTGCGCCCGTCGGGAGCGAAGGCGAGCGCCCTGACCGGCTGGGTGTGCCCCGTGAGGCGGGCGGTGCGGGTGCCCCGGCGGACGTCCCACAGGATGACCGAGTCGCCGCCGCCGGTGAAGGCCAGGGTGCGGCCGTCGGGGCTGAAGGCCGCACCCGTGGTGACGGCGTCGGCGTGTTCGGGGATGACGGCCAGGCGGGTACGGCGGGCCACGTCCCACAGGACGACGTTCTCGTCGGCCCCGGCGCTGACCAGGGTGCGGCCGTCGGGGCTGAAGGCGACGGTTCTGACCCATCCGGAGTGGCCGAGCAGCGGCGCGGCCAGCGGTCTGCGGGCGGCCACGTCCCACAGCATCACGGCCGGGTCGTGCCCGGCACTGGCCAGGATGCGGCCGTCGGGACTGAAGGCCACCCCGTTGACGGGCAGGCTGTGCCCGGTGAGCGTGGCCAGGCGCCGGTGGGTGGCCGTGTCCCACAGCATCACGGTCGTGTCGGCGCTCGCCGTGGCGAGGACGCGCCCGTCCGGGCTGAAGGCGAGGTCGAGCACGTGTCCGGTGTGCCCGGCGAGCACGACCGGCGAGTCCCGGCCGGAGATCCAGAGCGTGACGGTGTTGCCCCGGGTCTCGAGGGTGAACTCCGTCGCGGTGGCGAGGACACGCCCGTCCGGGCTGAAGGCCAGGGCGTTGACGCGCGCGGACCGGTCGACCCGGACCTCGCGCAGGGTCCGGTCGGCGGAGTTCCACACCGTCGTCCTCCCGGCGGAGGTGGTGGCGAGGGTGCGGCCGTCGGGGCTGAAGACCGCGTCGTCCACCTGGTCGTCGTGACGGGCCAGGTACGGCCGGGTGGTGTCCCACAGCAGGATGTCGCCGTCCTCCCCGGCCGATGCCAGGCGGGGTTCGCCGGGGCTGAACGCGAGGGTGTAGACGTTGGCCCGGTGCCCGGTGAGGCGGCCGCGCAGGGTATGGTGCCCGACGTCCCACAGCAGGATGGCCGGGTCGTGCCCGGAGGTGGCGAGCGTGCGGCCGTCCGGGCTGAAGGCCAGGGCGATGATCTGGCCTTCCCGCCGGTGGGTGAAGGTGGCCAGGCGGGTGCGGGTGGCCGTGTCCCACAGGATGACGGTCGTGTCGGCCCCCGCGGTGGCGAGGACGCGGCCGTCCGGGCTGAACGCCACCGCGCCGGCGGTCTCGGTGTGCCCGGTCAGGGTGGCCAGCCGGGTACGGGCGGCCACGTCCCACAGCACGACGACGGCGTCGTCTCCGCAGGTGGCGAGCGTGCGGCCGTCCGGGCTGAAGGCGACTCCGCGGGCTTTTCCGGTGTGCCCGGTCAGGGTGGCCAGCCGGGTGCGGGCGGCGACGTCCCACAGCACGACGGTCGTGTCGTCGGCGGCGGTGGCCACCGTACGGCCGTCCGGGCTGAAGGCGATCTCCCTGATCTGCGCGGTGTGCTCGGTGAGCACGGCCACCCGTGCGCGGGCGGCGGCGTCCCAGAGCACGAGGGCGCCGTCCTCTCCCCCCGTGGCGAGGACGCGGCCGTCGGGGCTGAGCGCCGCGGCCTTCAGCCAGGTGTCGTGCCCGGTGAGGGCGGCCGACCGGGTCCTGCGGCGGGCGTCCCACACCGCCACGGTCCGGTCCCGGCCGACGCTGTAGAGGGTGCGGCCGTCGAGGGCGAAGAGGACCTGGGAGACGGCGCCGGTGTGCCCGGTGAGCGTGCCGTGGTGGGCGTGGAGCGGGGAGGTGCTGAGCAGCGCGCCGCGCGCCTCGGTCGTCGGCTCGGTGGTGAACGCCTCCGCGGCGAGCAGCATGGCCGTCTCGGGTTCGGAGTCGGCCGAGGTCAGCGCCTGGGCGGCGAGCTGGCGGGAGAGCGCGGTCCGGTGGGCGTGTTCGGCGTCGCGCCACTCCCGGATCGCGACGACGCCGGTGCCGGTGGCGATCAGGAGCAGGATCGTCAGCGCCGCGGCCAGACGGCGCAGCTGGCGGCTGCGACGGGCGGCTCTGGCTCGTTCGGTGTCCTCGAGCCGGATCGAGGCGTCGAGGAACGCGCGCTCGTCGTCGTTGAGGACGTTGCGCCGGTCGTGGTGGGCGGCCCATTCACGGGCGACGGCCAGGCGCGCCCCGCGGTACAGCGCTCCGGGGTCGCGGTCGAGGGAGATCCAGGTCCGGGCGGCCTGGGTGAGGTGGTGGCGGGTGCGCAGGCCCTCCCGGTCGGCGGCCAGCCACCGGTGCAGCCGGGGCCACGCGCGGATGAGCGCCTCGTGGGCTATCTCGACGGTGTCCTCGCCGAGGGTGATCAGCCGGGCCCCGGCGAACAGGTCGAGGACCGCGAGGGTGTCGGGGTCGCGGAGGTCGAGCTCGTCGCGGGTGATGCGGCGACCGGTGTCCCCGGTGCCCTCTCCGGGTGCGGTCAGCCGCAGGAAGAGGTCCTTGGCGCGGGCCTGCCGTACCGGGCCGAGCGTGGTGTGGAGGGTCTCCGCCGTCTTGGCCAGGGCGCCGTGGATCCCGCCGGCCGCCTGGTATCCGGCCAGGGTGAGGGTGTTGCCGCGGCGGCGGCGCCAGGTCTCCAGGAGCGCGTGGGAGATGAGCGGCAGTGCGCCCGGCTGGCCCGCGGTGTCGGCGACGATCGTGGCCAGGAGGGCGCCTTCGACGGTGCAACCGGTGTCACGCGCGGGCCGGGTGATGGCCTGGCGCAGTTCCTCGGTCGTCATGGGGCCGAGGAGGATCTGGGCGTCGGTGAGCGCGGCGGCGAGTTCGGGATGGTCGGCGCAGTGGGCGTAGAAGTCGGCGCGCACCCCGAGGACGACTCGGACGGGGGCGTCCGGCGCGCGGGTGACGGCCAGCAGGGCGGCGATGAAGCGGGTCCGCTCCTCGGGATCGCGGCAGAGGGTGAAGACCTCCTCGAACTGGTCGACCACCAGGAGCACGTCACCGGCCGGGGTCCGTCCGGCGGTGTCCGGCGGCGCGTGCGCCTCGGCGGTGCCCGGAGGGGCGTGCGCCTCGGCCGAGGTCTGTCCGGCGGTGCCCGGAGGGGCGTGCGCCTCGGCGGAGCTCCGTCCGGCGGTGCCCGGAGGGGCGTGCGCCCCGGCCTGCGGCGTGCCGGTCACGGTGGCGAGCACGGCCGTGTACTCCTGCAGCGGATGGGCGCCGGGAGTCATCAGCAGCGTCCGCCAGGCCCGCCCTCCCGTCTGCCCGGGATCCTGCACGCCGGGCAGGAGCCCCGCGCGCAGCAGTGAGGACTTTCCCGCTCCGGACGGACCGAAGAGCGCGAGGAAGGGGTGGCGAACCAGTCGTGCGACGAGTTCGCCGACCAGTTTCTCCCGGCCGTGGAAGTGCCGCGCGTCCTCGGGCTGGAAGGCGGCCAGTCCCCGGTAAGGCGCCCTGCCGTCTCCGGCCGCGGCGTCACCGGGTTCCTCCGCGGAGGGGACGTCCAGCTCCCCGGCGACGCGGTGCCAGCGTTCCCGCCACCGCCCGGTGTCACCGCCGCACGCCTGGACGTAGGCGAGGGTGACGGCGAGGCTGGGGAGCTTCTCGCCCCGGGCGGCCTGGGCGAGGGTGGTGGCGGAGTAGTGCGCTTTGCGCGCCAGCTCCCGGTAGCCGGGGTTGCCGGCCTGCCGCCGCAGGAGGCGGAGCTCCCAGGCGAACCGCTGCAGAGCGTCCGCCTCCGGATCCAGGGGACGCTCGGGACGCGGCATGCTCCACCTCCGAAGATCCGGAACGGTTGTGCGGTGTTGATTGTGCACCATTCGCCCCGAAGCCGCACAACACGCGGACCACTACACATGTCAGTGCACGAGTCAGCCCGGCCGGGGGATCGGCTCCGCTCCCGGATGAGCGCCGGCCGGTACGACGAGAACGGTTCCAGAGAAGCCGGAAATCTCGGAAATATCGGAGATCGAGGAGACAGGTCATGACGATGCGTGGAAAGAGATCGCTCCTGGCTGCCGCGGGTGCCGCGGTGATCGCGCTTGCGGGACCGCTGGCCTTCAGCGGGCCCGCGGCGGCCGAGCCGTACGGCACGCGGACGTGCACCACCGCCCCCCTGGTGTCGTGTACGACGGGCTCTCTGGAGCCGCACAGCAGCGAGGGATGGCTCGAGGTCAGGTTCTCCGGCGGGGCCTGCCGCGTCAGCTGGTCGCTGTACAACGTCTCGAACAACTGGCAGCGGGTGGCGGGGGGCACCAAGTACTTCGCCGCCAGCACGACGTTCAAGGTGCACGGCCTGGTGCCCGGCCACTACTACAGGCTCGAGGCGGTGTCCCAGAACTGCGTGCTCGGGATGAGGCTGCGCAACTTCACCTGAGTCCGCCGGGGGTCGGGCGGCCGCCGTTCCCGATGCGGGGGCTGGAGGATGCTCCGGCATCCTCCACCGGTCATGAGGCTCCTCCCGGTTCCGCACCCTCCCGGGCGCGGGACCGGAAGGAGCCCACCGGCGACCCGTCGGAACCCCCGCCGAACCCACGTTGCGCCCGGCCCGGTCGGGCCCGTCAGAGGCAGGGGTTCGTCCGGTCCCGGCGGCGGGCCGCCACTGCCACAGTGGAACCGGACCCGCACGCCGCACGCCCGAGTCGATCTCTGTGGTGGAATGCTCCGGTGGATCAGGCGCGGGTGAGGCAGCTGCTGGGCGAGATGCTGCTCTGCTGTTTCGTGATCGTCCTGATCAGCGGCGGCTTCCTGGCGTTCTTCTACACGCCCAGCGGCGAGGTCATCCCCTACGGCGGAGCCTACGAGCCGCTCCGGGGCGTCCCCATGAGCGCCGCCTACCACTCGATTCTGGACATCGGCTTCGAAGTCGACACAGGGCTGTTCGTGCGGGGGCTGCACCACAGCACCTCGCTCCTGCTCGGCGTGGGCACCGCCTTCTGGGCGCTGCTCGGCCGGTTCCGGTACGCGTTCGCGGTGCTGTGCCTGATCATCCTCGGCGGGATCGCCGGTTACGGAGCCGCCGACGACCTGCTGTCCGGGACCGTCCTGGGCCGGGTGCCCATCCCCCTCTGGTACGGCCTGCACCTGCTGCTGGCTCTGATCGTGGGCGCGGCGCTGGTGCTCTCCTCCCGGCGGGAGGCGGCCCGGCGGCCCAGGACGATCCCCTTCGTGGCGCTGAGCATCGGCCTCGCCCTCCTGGCGGTCCTCGCGCTCTGAGGCCGTCGCCGTCAGCCTGCGACGATGACGTCCCCCACGGCGGAGGTGACGGTGAAGGAGTCGAGCCGTCGCAGCCGGCCCGTCGTGCGGTCCAACCGGTACCAGGTGTAGACGTGGTATTCGGCGCCGCTCCGCCCGCGATAGGAGTCGGTCAGCACGTCGAGCCGGCCCGCCCTGTCCCAGCGCGCCCGGTAGGGGGCCTCGCCCCTGCGGAGCCGGAGCGGGAACGTGCGCCTCTTCCCGGTGGCCAGATTGCGGACGGTGACCGCGTTCTTCGAGGGATGGACGTCGTCCCGCCGGGCCTTGGCCACGGTGACGCCGTCGCGGCCGAGGTCGCCCATCATGTAGGCCGACCGCCGCAGCCGCACCGACCAGGTCCCGGTCTTGTAGACCACCGCCCCGCGCACGTGGGTGGCCATCAGGTGCTTCTCGTCCGGGCTGAACCTCGCCAGGTCGTGTCCCCGGGGCAGGTCGAAGGCCTTCCCGGTGGCCGTGTCCACGATCCGGTCGACCGGTTTCAGGGAGACGAGGTGCTCTCCGTCGATGCCGACGAACCGCCCGCGCGGGGAGAGGGTCAGCTCGGTCACCGACACGGACTCCGGCCGCCTCACCGCGGTCCGGCGCGCCTTCCCGGTGGCGGTCTCCCAGATCATGAGAACACCGTCGCTCCTGCGGAAGTACGCGGCGCGGGTGCCGTCCGGGGAGAGCGCCATGAGCCCCATGGCCGGGTGGTCGCCGTCGGGCCGCTGTGCGTCGGGAAGCGCGAGGACACGGCCGCTGCTCAACCAGAGCCTCCACGGCCCGCACGGGTGCCGCCCGACGCCGCCGTCGTTCCGGCAGGCACCGAGGCCTGCGTGGCGGATCACCGGCTTGACCGGCGCGGCCCCGGCCGGGAGGCCGGTCATGAGCACGACTGCGGCCGTGACCGCGGCCGTCACTGTCCGGAACGGCATGCCCGCATCTTCCCACAGCGCCGCGGAGCCTCGCCGCGAAACGACCGTCCGTCAACAGACTCCGGGCAGCGTGCATGTCTTCGCCGCCATTTCTGCGGCATTGCCACGCAGGGTCTTGACGGCTCGCTTCTGCGGGTGGCCGAGGGAGTCCAGGTCACCGAAGTAGATCATCAGAGCTCTGCCCCTGCGCGCCACGATGCCTGACAGCACCGGAGACCATTCTCTGTTGAGCTTGTCGTACATCATGAAGCGCATCAGCGAGGCCTCGTCCGCCAGTCGCGTGCGGTTCACCACCCACCGGGTCCTCCCGTCGTCGGCCCAGCTGTACGGCTTGCCGTACGGCCGGGCCACGCACCGCCTGGCGTCGGCGAGCAGCTTCTTCATGGCCGTCCTGGCCGCCCTGGAGCTCCGGTGGATCACGAGTTGCTCGCCGGAGTGCGAGGGCGCGCTGGTGTCGTAGGTGATCGTGCGCACGGCCGAGCGGTCCGCCGTCGTGGCGCGCTTGCGCCTGCACGGGTTCAGCAACAAGGGCTGGTCGAGCCTGTCGCTGATCTTCCACCACTCCTCGGCCTTCTCCTCCTCCGTCTGGGGTGCACGGGCGGCTTTCTCACTCAGCAGGAAGTTCTCGGGGATCTGCACGGGAGCGAGGGCGAGAGACGCCGCAAGGAGCATGATCATGAAGGGTTGGACGAGCGGAGGGCCCACCGGGTTCCGGCGGGCCGCCCGTCTGCCGTGAGGGCGCGAGCCGGCGGGCGAGAGGGCCTCACCTCTCGGCGGCGACCCGGTCGAGCCACTCCAGCATCAGCGCGTCGAAGAGCTCCGGCTGCTCGAACTGGGCGTTGTGCCCGGCCACGTCGAGCACCGCGTAAGTCGCCCGCGGATAGTGCTCGAGCAGCGCGAACGCGTCCGCGTAACCGACCACGTGGTCCTGCCGACCGGCGATGATCACGGTGGGCCGGTCGAAGCTCCGGCTCTCCGAGGGCTCCGGGTCCAGCAACCGGTTCGGCGCGATGCGCTCCAGCGCCGCGGTGTCGGCGCAGTCGAGGCCGACCATGATCTCGTCACGGAACCGGCGCAGGGTCTCCGAGGTCTGCACCACCGCCATCTCCGCGAACTCCTCGGCGAGCCGCGGCTCCGCCGAGGCGAGCAGCCCGGGATCGGGCCGCAGCACCTGGAATTCCGGGAGGACGCGCTCGGTGGCGCCCAGCCGGTCGGCGGCCGGGCAGATCAGCGCCAGTCCCAGCACCCGCTCCGGCCGCAGCCCCACCAGGGCGCGGGCCAGGTAACCGCCGTACGACTCGCCGGCCAGCAGGAACGGCTCATCGCCGAGGACGTCGTCCACGAAGGCCAGCACGGCCTCGAGCAGGCCGGCGGCGCTCGTCACGGAGGCGGGAGCCGGTGACTTCCCCATGCCCGGCAGGTCGGGATAGAGCCGCCGGTATCCGTCACGCCGGGCGAAGACCGGCTCCAGGCAGCCGAGCATCAGCCGGTGGTCCGGCGTCCAGCCGTGCAGCGCCAGGACCGGCGTGCCGGTCCCGTGCTCCACGAAGTGCAGCGGCGCGGACGTACGTACCGACGACATTACCGACCTCCGATGATCTTGCAGTTGATTCCGCCGCATCCTGCCACAGCGCACTGACAGATCTGCCGGCGAGCGCCCGGTCGGCGCCGAACGGCCGGAGGCGCCACGACCTCGCAGCCCGGTGTGCGGACTGCTCCGGACGAGGTCGCCCGCAAACTGGAGCCCACCGCCGGGTCATCCCGCATCGGCTTCGACCTTGCTGTCGAAGTCGATGCGGTGGTCGTACAGCCAGCTCAGCGCTTGCGGACCGCCGAACCGCTTCATGAGCACCGGGAACATCGCGTCGCGGAGCACACGGCTCGGTCCCGTTGCGGACTTGCTCCGGTTGACCTGCCGGGCGCCGGCGTGCACCTTACGCAGACGCCCTTCGCGTAGACGTTGGTAGGCCGGGAGGGCCTGGGCCACTGGCAGGTCGCGAAGGCAGCGGGCGAGCTCGACGGCGTCCTCCACAGCCATCGCGGCGCCCTGCCCCGAGCTGGGGGAGGTGACGTGGGCGGCATCTCCGATCAGTACGGCCCGGCCCCGGTGCCAGGTCTTCGGCGCCTTCATCTGGTGAGCGGCGAACCAGTCGTAACCGGGCGGCGTGGCCTGGACGATCCGGGCGGCGGGGGAGACGTCCACCGCAAGAAGCCCGTGCAGCCGCTGCCGCCACTGTTCGGCGGGGATCGCAGCGAGCTGCGCGGGCATGGGCTCCCTGGCGGCGGGGACGTTGACGAACCACCAGACGCAGCCGTCCTCACGCTGCACGTAGCCGAAGAACGCCCGTCTGCCGAACACCATGTGGAAGGTGCCGTATCCGCTGTCCAGGTCGAGGCCGTGTGCGAACCCGTTGGTGCCGAAGATGCCGCAGTAGCGGGGACGGGGGCCATCGGGAGCGACGAACCGCCTGGTCGCCGAGCGCATGCCGTCGGCGCCGATGAGCACGTCGCCCACCGCCTCGCCGCCGTCGGCGAAGCGCGCCACGATCCGGTCTCCGCGGTGCTCGACCTGGACGAGTCGCCTGCCGTACTCGACGGGCACGCCCCGGGCGGCGGCGTGCCCGTGCAGGGCGGCGTACAGATCGGCGCGCCGGAGCTGGACGGCCGTCGTGCCGTCCGGCAGCGGGGCCGGAACGTCCTCGCCGAGCCGCCGGCCGTCACCGAGCCACATCACGCCTCGAGGGCAGGGAAACCCGGCGTCGGCGACGGCGCGGTGCGCATCCAGCACCTGGAGCGCCGCCAGTCCGTTGGTGGACAGGCCCATCGTGGCGCCCACGCCGTACGCGCCGGCGGGGTGCGCCTCGTAGATGACCGAGTCGATGCCAGCCTTCTGCAGGGCCATGGCCGCTGCGGGCCCGGCGACGCCGCCACCGATGATCAGAGCTTTCATGGTCTACCCTTCAGCGAATCTACGCTTCAGAAAGTATCTTCTTTAAGAAGCCTCTTCTCAAAGAAGCTAAATCGGAGGGGGTCAGATGTCAACGGAGCGAGGAGACCTGGAGGTCGCCGCCTTTGCGGAGATCCCGCAGTTCGTCAGCGCGACGACGCTGTTCCAGCACGCCGTGGCCGACCAGCTCGGCCTACCCGTCAACGACCTGCACTGCCTCAACCTGGTGAGCTCGGGCCGAGCCGTGACGCCCACGCAGCTCGCCGAGCGCATGGGCATGACCACCGGCGCGGTCACGAAGATGCTCGACCGGATGCAGGAACAGCGGCTGATCCGGCGCGAGCCCGATCCTCGTGACCGCCGGCGTGTGATCATCAGCCAGTTGCCCGACAGGCTCGCCGAACTCGCCGAGCTCTACCGGCCCATGGCCGCCTTCCTACAGGAGCGGCTGGCCGCCTCCACCACCGACCAGCTCCGGTTCATCGTCGAGTTCGCCGCCGCGGCCGGGAACGTCGCTCTTGACCAGGCCGCCCTGCTGCGCAGGAACGGCAAGCCACACGCCACCCGCAGGAGTGCGCGCGAGAAGCATCGGCCGTGAGGGCGACCGATCCTCCCCGCCACAGGCTTCGTCGGCCTTCAGCGCGCCGAGGGTACCGGGGCGGGGTACCGGTACCGCGCGCCTACTCCCATCCGCGCAGGTCCGCCACGTAACGGTCATGGGCGGCGGCCTCCCACTCCTCCATGGAAGAATGCCTGCCCCGGCAGTAGCGGCCGACCAGGTGCGCCAGGAACGCCTCGCACTCGGCCTCGTCGCGCAGGCGCAATCCCGGGTCCGCGCTCCCGGCACGGAGCAGGTGGCCGCCGCCCGGCTCCGCGGTCAGGGTGACCTCGCCGCTCCGCCGCTCCCTGCGGGGTGACCGTACGGCCAGGTAGGCGGCGTAGACGTACCGGTAGGCGAACTCGTCGTGCGTGTCGTGGATCCGGTCGAGCCAGGAGCCGATCTCGTCACCGGCCGTCCCCGTTCCGGGTCTCGTTCCCATCGCCCCATTCTGACCGCCGGCGATAACGACGTCTCTTGGTGTGGAGCGTGCGGGTGTCGGCGCCGAGGCGGCCGCCGTCCAGCCGGGCCAGGCCGAACGGGTCGTCGGCCAGGTGCTGCGGGTGGGTGCTCTTGCGGTCGGTGACGTCACTGGAGACGCCGCCGGCCGGCGGCGGCCGGGCGTCCGGTCACGGCCGGGTGCGCTCACGGTGCACGACCACGCCGTCCTCGCGCCCGGGGTAGGCCATGATCAGCAGCCGCTGCGCGCCGTACTTCTCGCCCTCCCACGGGAGCCAGGCGTAGTGCACCCGGATCCGGTAGTCGCCGCTCCTGCCACGCAGGGCGAGGTTCGGATACTCGGGGCCGCTCATCGGGTCACCGAGCTCGATCCTCCCGCCGGGACTGCGGTAGCCCACCTCGACGACGTGCTGCCAACCCCTGGTCTCCACGGGCGGGCGGCGCGTATAGGTCTCGAGCGTGAGGCAGGTCGGCGCGTCGGGGTGGATCTGGATCTGCAACTGGCCGGGGAGCGCGGACACCAGCCCGTTCTCCTCCGGATGCTCGGACGGGCCGTCCTCGGAGAGATCACTCTCGGCGGTCTCCTCGTACGCCTCCAGCACCCCGTAGTCCGTCACCACCCGTTCCTTGACCACCGTCGCCGACGCCGGTCTGATCAGAGGACGGTGGCGGGGCGCCTCGTCGCACATGCGCTGCCGCTCCGCCGCCCACTCCCGCATCTCGCGCTCCTCCTCCGCCGCCTCCGCCCTGACCACCGCGTCGGCGGCCGGGCAGACCTCGTCGAGGACGTACGTGAACTCGCGCACGTCGACGCCGCTCACCGCGCGGACGCGGGCGATCTCCCCGGGGTCGTTCCGCGTGTAGACGCCGCAGAGCCGGCGGCCGTACGCCACCAGCGCCGGATCGGACAGGTCCTCGCCCACCGGGAGCGTCGTCCGGCCGGCGCGCACCTCGCACACGAAGGCCAGCTCACCGCTCAGCGGAGGGGTCTCGACGCGCCGCCCGTACCCGTCGGTCGCGGACCGGAGCCGCCCGCACTCGCCTTCGGTGGTGAACGGGCCGCGGGCGAGGTCCGCCGCGGGGAGCAGGCAGAGCGCCGTCACCGTGACCGCGCACGCCACCGCCGTCCGGTACGGCGAGCGCCGGGCCGGGCGCCGGCCGTACCGGAGCAGCAGGATCAGCGCCGACGCGGCGCAGGCGGCGCTGTGCCAGAGCGGCGGGACGCCGGTGAAGACCGTCGCACCGCCCTCCCCGGCGGCGGACACCCAGTCGGGATAGAGCTGCGGGCCCCCGTATCCGAAGGACACGTAGCCGGAGGACGGGCCCCCGCCCTCGTCGACGTACCCGGGCTCGGTCCGGGGGCCGGGCGCGGCGGTGGCCGCGGTGATCGCCCCGGCCGCGGCCGCCAGGAGCAGGACGCCCGCTGCCGTCCGTACGTGGCGGGGCGTCCGGCGCACCACCGCGGTCAGGGCCAGGAGGGCGAGGCCGCCGATCCCGACGAGGAGGTCGGCGCAGAACCAGAGCAGTGCGAGCTGGGGGTGCAGCGCACCGGTGAGGGTCCCGCCGATCGGCCCCTCCGGCCCGAGCCAGAAGGGGACCCCGCGGGCGAGACCGGCGAGTACGGGCAGCAGCGGCAGCACGACCGCCATGACCGGGAGCGGCCATCGTCCGAGCGGGGCCCGGTCCGGTGCCGGCCGATCCCCGCCCGGTACGGCTCCGGCGTCCGGTACGGCTCCCGCCTCCCGTACGGCTCCCGCATCCGGCGCGGCCTTCGCATGCGGGCCGCCGAGGTCGTGGGCGGACCGCGCCAGCCAGACCGGGACGAGGACCTGGAAAACCACGATGAGGCCGGTGAGCACCGTGCCGGAGTCCCCCCACGGGAAACGGAGGGTGAGGACGAGAGGCGTGACGAGGAGCGACATCGCCGGATCTGCGACTCCGACCCACACGGTGGTCCGGCCCCACCGGCCGTCCCGCGCCTGCATCACCAGGACCAGCACCGTCCACAGCGTCCAGGGCACCCCGCCCAGGCTCCCCAACTGGAAGACGTCCCCGGCCGCGTCGAGGTCGAGGGCGTCGCACACCCTCGCACCGGTCGACGCCGCCGCGGACAGCGTCCCGGCCGCGAGCGCGGTGAACCTCACCCCCCGGGACGCACCGGACAGCACCTGGTGGAACAGCAGCACGAGGGCCAGCTCCGCGAGGCTCCAGCAGACGTCCGCCCACCACGGTGACGAGAGGCCGGTGAACCGGTGGAAGACCAGATGCAGGACCAGGTCCGCGTAGAGCACCCGGCGCAACCGGCGCGCGGCCTTCCCCGCGGACCTCGCGGGCCCCGCAGGAACCACGGCCTCCGCAATCCCTGCAGCAGCCGCCGCCCCCGAGGGATCCGCGGACCTGGCAGGCTTCATGGGTCCCGGGAGGCCGACGGGCCCGGCGGACCCAGTGAACCCGGCGGACCCTGCGGACCCGCCCGTCACCGGGCCGCGGAGGATCTGCCAGAGCGCCCAGCCCTGCACTGTTCCGGCCAGGAGCAGCGGCAGCAGGGACCAGCCCGACAGGTCCTCCGCCGGATCGGACTCCGACCACGCGCCGAGGGACAGCACCCCGGTGAGGAATCCGTCGCCTCCCACCGCCGCGACGGCACCCGACACGGCGACCGCGGCCGTGTAACCGACCGCGATCAGCCCCGCCGGCCACCCGAACCGGTACCGGCGGCCGAGCCGGGGAAGGCGAGGAAGCCAGGGAAGCAGAGGAAGGCGGGAGAGCCGGGGAGGGCGCACGCGTGTCCCCCTGATGGTGAGAAGGATCAACCGAGCAAAGCGCCCAACCCTAGCGGGAACACCCTACGGAGTCGATCATCGCGGTGCCGCGGGTCAGACCCGGAAGTGCGCGACGGACCGGTTCAGGCCGACGGCCAGGTCCGCCAGCTGCCGGGCGGCCCCGGTCGCCTGGGCCGCGCCGGCGTTGGCCTCGCCCGCCGCGTGCGAGACGTCGGCGACGCTGCGCGCGATCTGATCCACGCCGGTGGCCGCCTGGCCGACGCTGCGGCTGATCTCCTGCGTGGTCGCCGTCTGCTCCTCCACCGCCGAGGCCACCGTGGTCTGGTGCTCGTTGATCCGCTCGACGATCCCGGTGATCTCCGACAGCGCCTGCGCCGCCTCGGCGCTGCTGCCCTGGATCGCGGCGATCTTGCGGCTGATCTCCTCGGTGGCCTTGGCGGTCTCCTGCGCCAGTTCCTTGACCTCGGTCGCCACGACCGCGAAGCCCTTGCCGGACTCCCCGGCCCGCGCCGCCTCGATGGTCGCGTTCAGCGCCAGCAGGTTGGTCTGCTCGGCGATGCTGTTGATCACCTTGACGACGTCGCCCACCTCGCTGCTCGCCGTACCCAGGGCGGCGACGGAGGCGTTGGTCTGGGCGGCGACGTTCTGCGCCTGCTGCGCGATCTGGACCGCGCTGGCGGCGCTGCGCGAGATGTCGGCGATCGCCGCGTTCATCTCCTCGCTGGCCCCGGCCACGGTGGTGACGCTGGCCGAGACCTGCCCGGCCGCCGAGGCCGCGCTCTGCGACTGCGCCGCGGTGACGGTGGCGCCCGACTCGATCCGCGCCGCCAGGCCGGTCAGCTCCGCGGAGGCCCCGGTCAGCCGCCCCGCCTGGTCCTGCACGTCCTGGACGCTGGCGCGCATGGCGCCCAGCGAGCGGCTCAGCGCCCCGGACATCACGCCGACCTCGTCGCGGGTGCCGGTCTGCGGCACCTGGATGGTCAAGTCGCCGTCGGCTACCGCGCCGAGGGCGTCCGCGAACCGGCGCAGCGGGCGGCTGATGCCCCGCGACACCCGTACGGCCAGCGCCAGGCCGAGCAGCACGGCCGCCCCGAGAAAGAGCAGGGAGAGGGTCACCGCCGTGTCGTACTTGCCGTCCAGGTCGGCCGCGGTGGCCGCCGCCTCGGTCTTCTCGGCCTCGACCATCTCCTTGAGGAGGGCCTTGCACTCCTCCCAGGGCGCGTTCGCCGCCCCGGTGTCCTTGATCGACATATAGGTCTCGACGTCGCCCTTGATGGCGGCGGGCAGCATCTGCTGCTCGGCGACCGCGCTGTAGGCGTCGAAGCTCTCGCGGAACTCCGCGACCTTCTCCGGCGCGGCGGCGATCGGGCCGTACTCCTCCAGCAGCCCGTCGATGCTCTCGATGTCACCGTCGATCTTGTCGAGCATCTTCCGCAGGTCCTCGGAGCCCGTCTCAAGCAGGGGGACCTGGTTCTGGTCCAGGCGCAGCACGCGGAGCACGTCACGCAGGTCGGACGCCACCACCATCGGCTGGACGTTGCCGGTGTAGATGGACTGGCCCGCCGAGCGCACCGCGCTGGTCTGGGCCAGCGTGACGAGCGTGGCGGCGGACGACACGAGCAGCGTGACCAGCACGGTGACGCCGATCTTCATGCCGACCGGCAGATCGCCCCAGAGCCGGCGGCGGCCGCCTGCGGCCGCGTGCGTGTTCATGGATTCCACGGGGTTCCCTTATGAGTCAGGTCACAGCAGACGGTTGTGACCTGACTCATCGGTTCCCACCGGCCCGAACGAAGGAGAAATCCGGACCCCTGCCACCGGAACCGGTGTCACCGGCCCCGCAGGTGCCGCAGCCGGTCCGCGGAACCGGCCGGCTCGCCCCGTTCCCCCGGCAGCGCAGGGGGAGAGGAACCCGGCTGCGGTTTCCTTGACGCCCGGCGGAGACCGTCGCTAGCTTTGGGAGCGCTCCCAAAGATCGGATACCCCGCAGACGCCGCTCGCCCTCGAGCCGGTCCGTCGGAGGAGTCGAGACATATGCCGAGTGACATGGCTCCGAAGGCTGGACTCCCCGGGAAGGACACGCGGCGCCCGGCGCCCGGGTCCCGGCCGGGCTCGGAGATCCCGCCCCGCGCCCCGTCCGACGACGTACCGCTCACCCCGGCGCAGCAGCGCCTGTGGTTCCTGGACCGCGTCGGATTCGACGGCGCCGCCTACCTGCTGTGGCTGGGGGTCCGGATCACCGGGCCGGTCGACCTGGCGGCGCTGCGCGGCTCCCTGAGCGCCCTGGTCCGGCGGCACGAGGCACTGCGCACCGCCGTCGTGGAGACGGACCGCGGGCCGAGGCAGGTCGTCCGCGACCTGCCCGAGGACGAGCTCGCCGGGCTGCTGCACGTCGAGGAGCTCGGTGCGCTCCCCGCGCCGGACTCCGGGGTCGAGGAGCGGGAGTCGCTCGCGCGGCGGCGCACCCGGGAGGTCCTGACCGCGCCGTTCGACCTCTCCCGCCCGCCGCTGCTGCGGGTCACGCTGCTCCGCCTGGCCGAGGACGAGCACGTGCTCCTGATGAGCGTGCACCACATCGTCGCCGACGGGCCTTCCCTGGCGGTCCTCTCCGACGAGCTGTTCGCCGGCTACCGCGCCGCCGTGACCGGTGAGCCGGAACCGGCCTCCCCCGGCGACGTCGCACAGTTCCCCGACTACGCGGTGTGGCTGGCCGGCCAGGATCCCGAGTCCCTCCGCGCCGACCGCGACTACTGGCGCGACCGGCTCGACGGCGTCCCGCCGCTGCTGCCGCTGCCCACCGACCGGCCGCGCACCGCCTCGCAGGGGACGGACTCCGGCCGCTGCTCCGCGCGGCTGCCCGACGAGGTGGCCCAGGGCCTGCGGGCGCTGCTGCGGCGCGAGAGGTGCACGCCGTACATCGTGCTGCAGACCGCTTTCGCGGCGGCGCTGGCCCGGGTGTGCGACGTGGAGGACCTGGTCATCGGGACACCGGTGGCCAACCGCGACCTGCCCTCGCTGGCCCGGTCGGTGGGCATGTACGTCAACACCCTGGCGATGCGCGCCGACGTGCGCGGCAATCCCACGCTCACCGAGCTGCTCCGGCGCACGCGCGCCGGGTTCCTCGGCGCCTTCAAACACCAGAGGTTCCCGTTCGACCAGGTGGTCGAGCTGGTGAACGCCCCCCGCGACCTCGCCCACAACCCCGTCTTCCAGGTCATGCTGGTCGTCCAGGGGGCCGACCGGTCCGACCACGGCGTGCCCGGCTGGTCCATGCGCGAGTGGGAGACGCCGTCTCCGAGCGCCCGGTTCGACCTCACCGTGCACGCCGTCGTGGGCGCCGACATGGACATCAGCATCGACTACTCCACCGCCCTCTTCGACGCCGGGACCGCCGAGCGCATGAGGGACCACGTGGTGCGGATGCTCACCGAGCTGGCGGCGCGGCCGGAGACCCGGGTGTGGGACGTCGACCTCACCGGTGACGGGCCCGGCGGCGCCGCGGCCCTGCCGGCGGGCACCGGGCGGGACGAGGCCGTACGGGATGGGGTCGGGCGGGACGAGGCCGTACGGGACGAGGCCGTACGGGACGAAGCCGCGCGCGCCGCGGAGCCGCGGGTGCACGAGCTGGTCGCGCTCCGGGCCGCGCAGACGCCCGAGGCGCCGGCCGTCGTCGCCGGGGACGGGCGCACCCTCTCCTACCGGGAGCTGGACCGGCGCGCCGACGACCTCGCCGGTGAGCTGGCCGGTGCGGGCGTGGGCCCGGGGACGCTCGCCGGCGTGGTCCTGCCCTCCGGTCCGGAGGCCGTGGTGGCGATCCTGGGCGTGCTCAAGGCGGGCGGCGCGTACCTGCCGCTCGACCCCTCCCACCCGCCGGCCCGCCTGCGGGACATCCTGCGGGAGTCCGGAGCCCTCGTGACCCTCTCGGCGGGCGGCGGCGGCATCGAGATCTCCGCCCTGGCACCCGGCGGCGGTACGGTGGCCGGGACCCCTCCGGCTCCGGCACCCGGCGGCACGGTGAGCGGGACCTCCTCCTCGCCGGTGACCGGCGACGGTACGGTGGCCGGGATCCCCCCGGCTCCGGTACCCGGCGGCGCGGCATCCGGGAGCCCCTCCGGCCGTCCCGGCCCGGACGACCTGGCGTACGTGATCTACACCTCGGGCTCCACCGGCCGTCCGAAGGGGGTCATGGTCACGCACGGGACGCTCTCCCGGCTGACGGAGTCCTTCGTCCGCGTCCACGGGTTCGGCCCGGGGCAGCGGCTGCTCGTGCTCCCGCCGCTGACCTTCGACGCGTCGGTGGGGGACGTGTTCCCCGCGCTGGTCTCGGGTGCGGCCCTGGTGTTCCATCCCGAGCCCGCCCTGCTCGACGGGGCGGAGCTCGTGCGGTTCTGCGCCGAGCGGGGGGTGACGGCCGTGGACACCGCGGCCGCCCTGTGGCGGCGCTGGGCCGGGGAGCTGGACGGGACGGACGTGCCCGGCGACTGGCCGGTGGACGTCATGATGATCGGCGGGGAGCGCGCGCCCATGGACGCGGTGCGGGCCTGGGCGCGGGCCACCGGCGGCCGGGTGCGGCTCTTCAACCACTACGGCCCGACCGAGGCCACGGTCTGCGCCACCGTCCACGCCACGGTGGACGGCACGGGCAACGGCGCCGGGGACGGGACGGTGCAGGGCGGCACGGGGAACGGCGCGGTGGCCGCGGGCACCGCCCACCTGCCGATCGGGCGGCCGCTCCCGCACGTCCGCGCGTACGTCTGCGACCGGCACGGCGGGCGGGCCCCGGTGGGCACGCCCGGCGAGCTGTACCTGGGCGGCGACTGCCTGGCCCGCGGATACCTCGGCGACCCGGCGATGACCGCCGACCGGTTCGTGCCCGACCCGTTCGCCGCCGCACCGGGCTCGCGCATGTACCGCACCGGCGACCTGGCCCGGTGGCTGGCCGACGGGTCCCTGGAGTTCCTCGGCCGGGCCGACCGGCAGGTGAAGATCCACGGCCACCTCGTCGAGCCCGCCGAGGTGGAGGCCGCGCTGGCGGCGCATCCGGCGGTGGGCGAGGCGGCGGTCGCGGCCCTGCCCGACCCGGCCGGCCACCACCGGCTGATCGCCTACGTGACCGGCGGCGAGCCCGGTGACCTCCGGCGCCACCTGCGGGACCGGCTGCCGGACTACCTCGTGCCCGCGCTCTTCGTCCGGCTGGACGCCCTCCCCCGCACCGCGCACGGCAAGACCGACTACGCGGCACTGCCCGCGCCCGAGCCCGGCGGCTCCGGACCGGAGGAGTACACCCCGCCGCGGGGTCCCGTGGAGGAGGCGCTCGCCCGGGTCTGGGCCGGCGTGCTCGGCGTGGAACGGGTGGGCCGCCACGACGGCTTCTTCGCCCTCGGCGGGCACTCCCTGCGGATCGCCGAGGTGGTGACCCGGGTGCACGCCGAGCTCGGCGTACGGCCCTCCGCCCGCGACCTGTTCGAGGCCGCCGACCTGGCCGAGTTCGCGGCGCTGGTCACCGCGCGCGCCGACGGCTCCCGCGACGGCGGCGCGGACGACGACGCACCGGACCTGCGGGCCGAGGTGAGGCTGCCGGACGAGGTGGCGGTGGCCGCCCGGACCTCCGCCCGGCCCGGTCCCGGGACGTTCCTGCTGACCGGCGCCACGGGCTTCCTCGGCGCGCACCTCGTCGCCGAGCTGCTGGAGCGCACGACGGGCCGGGTGATCTGCCTGGTGCGCGCCGGCTCCCCGGAGCACGCCCTGCGGCGGGTGCGGGAGAACCTGGTCCGGTACGGGCTGGAGCGGGTCTCCGGCGACTCCCGGCTGGTGGGGCTGCCCGGTGACCTGGCCGCGCCGCGCCTCGGGCTGGACGCCGAGGCGTTCGGCGAGCTGGCCCTGCGGGTGGACGCCGTCTGCCACAGCGGCGGGCTGGTCAACTTCGCCCAGCCGTACGCCCTGCTGCGCCCGCCGAACGTGGCGGGCACGGTGGAGGTGCTGCGGCTCGCGGCGCTGGGCGGCGGGGTCCCGGTGCACCTGCTCTCGACCCTGGGGGTGTACCTCGGCGACGCCTACCGGGGGCGGCCGGTGAGCGAGCTCGATCCGCCGGAGGACCCCGGCGGGCTCGGCGGCGGGTACAACCAGAGCAAGTGGGTGGCCGACCGGCTGGCCGAACCGGCACGGCGGCGCGGCATCCCGGTGACCGTGCACCGGCCCGCCCGGATCGGCGGGGACAGCCGCACCGGGATCGGGGCTCCCGACGACTACTTCGGCCGGCTGCTGATCACCTGCGCCCAGGTCGGCATGGTGCCCGAGCTGGGCTTCGAGGAGGACCTGTCCCCGGTGGACCAGGTGGCCGGCGGAGTGGCCGCGGCGGTCGCCTCAGCCCAGCCTCCCCCTCACGACCTGCACTACTTCAATCCGGCGACGGTCGGCTACGGGCGGATCGCCGCGGCCCTGGCCGAGCGCGGATGCCCCGCCGACCTGGTGCCCTGGTCCCGGTGGCGGGCCGCCGTACTGGCCCGGCTGGCCGCCGGGGAGCCGACCGCGCTCGAGCCGTTCGCCGCCGGGCTGGCCGAGACCGAACCGCGCTTCGACCGGCCGCTGTTCGACTGCGCCCGCACCGAGAAGTGGCTGAGCGGGGCGGGCGTGCCGCCCGCCCCCGACGGGTCGTGGCTGCTCGGCCGCTACCTGGACGCGTTCGCCACCGCGGGCCGGCTGCCGGGCGCGGGGAGCGGATCGTGACCGCGCGAGGGGACCTGATCAGGTTCGGCGGGGTGTGGCTGGCCTCGCTGGTGTCCGGCGTGGGGTCCAGCATCACCTCCTTCGTCCTGGGCGTGTGGGTGTTCCAGACGACCGGGTCGGCCACCCTGTTCGCCTTCGTGATGCTGAGCTCCATGCTTCCCGGCCTGGTCGCCGGGCCGTTCGCCGGGGTGGCGATCGACCGCTTCAACCGGCGGACGGTCATGGTGGTCACCGACAGCCTGGCGGCGGTGTCCACCGCCGCGGTCGCGGTCCTGCTGTACCTGGACGCGCTCGCGGTGTGGCACGTCTACGTCAGCGCGACGGTGAGCGCCGCGTGCGGGGTCTTCCACCTGACCGCCTACCAGGCGATGACGCCGATGCTGATCCCCAAGCGGCACCTGGGCCGGGCCAACGGGCTCATGCAGGCCGCCACCGCGATCCAGATCGCCGCCCCGCTCCTGGCCGCCTCACTGCTCGGGGCCGTGGGCATGGTCGGCGTGCTCGTCGTCGACCTGGCGTCGTTCGCCGTCGCGATGGGCACGCTGCTGGTGGTGAGCCTGCCGGCGCCGGTCCTGCGCCCGGCGGAGCGGACCGAGCGGCCGTCCCTCGGCTCGGACCTCACTTTCGGCCTGCGGTATCTCCGGGCCCGGCCCGCGCTCCTCGCGTTCGTCCTCATGCTCACCGCGTACAACTTCCTCTTCGGGGTCGCCGGAGTACTGGTCCAGCCGCTCATCCTGTCCTTCTCCTCGGCGGCCACCCTCGGCGTGCTGATGTTCGCGGGCGGGTCCGGGCTCTTCGCGGGCGGGCTGCTCATGGGCGCGTGGGGCGGGCCGAAGCGGCGGGTGGCCGGGATCGCGGTGTTCATGGCGCTCGGCGGAGCGGCCCTGGCCCTGCACGCGCCCTGGACGTCGGCGGTGGTCGTGGGGGCCGCCGCGGCCGTGTTCCTGTTCACCCTGCCCGTGGTCCAGGGCACCGTCGTCACGGTCCTGCAGAGCAAGGTCGAACCGGCCTCGCTGGGCAGGGTCATGGGCACCTCGCACACCCTCGGCCAGCTCGCGATGCCCGCCGCCTACCTGCTGGCGGCCCCGCTGGCCGAGAACGTCGTGGGCCCGGCCCTGGAGCCCGGCGGCCCGCTCACGGGCTCGCTGGGAGCGGTCGTCGGGGTCGGTGAGGCGCGCGGCCTCGCCGCGGTGGTGCTGGCGGACGGGATCCTGCTGGTCCTGCTGGCGGGCGTCGTGATGCTGGTCCCCGCGCTCCGGCGGCTGGAGCACGACGTTCCCGACGCCGACGCCGTCCCCGGCGCCTCAGCCCTCGCGGTCGGCGACGAGCAGGCAGAACGCGGCCGACCGGGTGAGATCGCGGCGTTCGACTGAGCCGCAGCCCGCCGCTTCCATCCACCCGGCGATCGTCTCCACCGGATGGAGCCTGCCGCCCTGGGTGTGGATCAGGTTGAGGTCGAAGCCGCGGGTGAACGCCTCCTCGCGGACGCTGCCTACCGGGTCGGGGAGGGTCTCCATCACGATCAGCCTCCCCCCGGGGCGCAGTGCCCCCGCCGCCCGGCCCACCAGGGCCCGGGCGGTGTCGGCGGGGAAGCCGTGCAGCACGTTGAACAGCAGCACGACGTCCTGTCCCCCGGGCGCCTCGGCCGTACGGAGGTCCCCGGGGAGGAAGGTGAAGCGCTCCGCCAGCCCGGCGGCCTCCACCGCCGCGCGCCCCGGCTCCAGGGCCTCGGGCAGGTCGAGGACGGTCGCGGACAGTCCGGGGTGGCGGCGGCAGTAGGCGAGGCTGTACCTGGCGTGCCCCCCGCCGAGGTCCAGCAGGCGGGCCGGCTCGCCGGGCGGCCCGGCGAGCTCCAGCACCTCCTCCTCCAGCCACTCGGCGATGCGGAGCTGGACCCCCTGGAATCCGGTGAGCACGTCGGGACGTTCCTGGAGCCAGGCGTAGAAGTCCCGCTGCGGCTTTCCGGTGCGCACGGTCTCCTCCAGGCCCTGCCAGAGCCCGCCGATCAGGGAGTGCCAGAAGTCCAGCACGGCCCCGAACCCGTCGTCCGGCCCGGCCAGCCACGCCCCGGCCGGGGTCCGCTCGTAGCCGTCCTCGCCCTCGGCGAGGTAGCCGCCGGTGACCAGCAGGCGCAGCAGCGCGCGGAGGTTCGCCTCGTCCACGGCCAGCTCGCCGGCGAGGGCGCCGAGCTCGCGCGGCCCCCGTTCGAGCGCGCTGAACACGCCGAGCCGCAGTGCGGCCACCGCGGCGTGGAAGATCATCGTCTGGATCAGGTCGATCTGGACGGCCGGACCCTCTCCTCGGCGCAGGGTCGCGGCCTCGTCGGGCGGCAGGTCGAGTGGCACGTCGCTCCTCGGTCGGTTCATCGGCCCGGGTGCCCGGCGGCCCGGGCACCCGGCGGTCTCATCAGCTCAGGCTCTCGGCGGCGGCGCGTACCGACTCCCTCAGATGCGAGGGCACCTCGTCCCCGAACCACGACAGGTAGGAGCGCACGTGGTCGTCGTCGTCCCGGAGGAAGGGGAAGTCGGTCGCCACCATGCGCCTGATCACCAGCATCGCCACGGGGCTGGACAGCGGGCGCAGGTCGGGGTTCCACAGGCCCGGCTTGTCGGGCGGTCCCGGATGGAACTCGCCGATCATGAGCCCCTCCGAGACGTACGACGCCTTCAACGCCGCCTGGGCCGCGTCGATGGCCGGGAGGTCCTCCCTGCGCGCGTCCGGGAAGAGGATCATCAGGGTCGTGTAGGTGGAGAGGGTCTCTCCGGCCGGGGCCAGCCGCATGAACCACTCGCGGTACGGCCGGACGGAGTGCACCACCTCCTCCGGGTCGGCCGGGTGGCCCGGCCGTACCGCGAGGAAGGTCCGGCCCTTGTCCATCGACGTCGAGGTGTACGGGCACACCGCTCCCCTGCGTCCCAGCTCGGGCAGCGGCCTGCACAGGTATTCGCCCATCCACTCCCGCACGGTGCGCAGGACGGGAAGGTGTCCGGCGGCCTCCGGCGGCGGCGTCCGGCCGAGGTCCCCCATCTCGAAGAGGACCAGGTCGTCACGGTCGGGATGGCGTATCACCCGGTCCTCCTCGCGGAGGCTCCGGTACGGCGCCGCAGCCGCCGGACGGCCGCGGCCGCGCCCAGGGCGGCTCCCGCGGACAGCGCCGCCGCGGCCGCGCCCAGCAGCGCGTTCTGACGGCGGGCGCGGTGCAGCGCCTCGCCGTAGGGCATCGAGGTGTGCGAGATCATGGTGTACAACGGCTGCCATCCTCGGGGGAAGATCCGGTTGAGCGTCAGGTCGGCGCGGGCCCGGAGCAGGCGCACGGGAGAGCGCAGGCCGTCGCGCAGTTCCAGGAAGTTCTCCTTCGACAGCTCGGCCAGGACGTCGGTGTGCGGTCGCCTCAGGTCCTGGTACTCCCGCAGCGCGGCGCCCCGGTCCGCGGGATGCCGGGCCAGGCACTCGTCGAGCACGAGGCAGTCCTCGAAGGAGGCGTTCATCCCCTGCCCGTAGAAGGGGTAGACGGCGTGGCAGGCGTCTCCGACGAGCACCACCCGCTCCCCCGCGTGCCATGCCGAGGTGCGCACGCTGACCAGGCGCCCGACCGGGTTGGCCTCGAACTCCTCGGCCAGGTCCGGGATGAGCCGCAGGGCGTCCGGGAACCTGCTCCGGAAGAACCGTTCGGCCTCTGCGCCCGAACCGAGCGAGGCGAAGCTCGACCCGCCCTCGTGCGGCAGGAAGAGCGTGCAGGTCAGCGAGTTGTCGGTGTTGGGGTGCGCGACGATCAGCGCGCGGTGGGCCGGCCAGAGGTGCAGCGCCTCGATCGGGGTTCGCGGGCCGCCGTCCGGCGCCGGCGGGATCGTGAGCTCCTTGTACCCCCATTCGAGGAACTCCTGGTGCAGGTCCGCGGACCTGCCGCGCTGCATGAGCCGGCGCACGGCGGAGAAGGCCCCGTCCGCACCGACCACGAGATCGGCCTCGACCCGCCGCGTCTCCCCCGAGATCGTGTCGGACAGCGTCAGCGTGCCGGTGTCCGCGTCGAGGTCGACGCAGCGCAGCCCGTAGAAGAACGTCACCCCGCCGAGGGCTTCGGCGTGCTCGATGAGCAGCGCGTTGAGCACGCCGCGGCGGATCGAGTAGAGGATCTCGTGGTCCGCCGTGCCGTACGGCTGGAACGTCAGCTCCCCCGAGGGGGAGTGGATCATGCGTCCCCGCATCGGCACGGTGTGCGGCCACAGTTCCTCGAGCAGCCCGGCCCGGCGCAGGGCCCGGATGCCCCGTGCGGAGAGCCCCAGGTTGATGGAGCGTCCGTCGCCCTCGTCCTTGCTCAGGCGCGGGTCGTCCCGGTGCTCGTAGACCTCGACCCGGAAGCCCCGCCGGGCCAGGAACAGGGCGAGCAGGGACCCGGACAGCCCCGCGCCCACGATCGCGGCGCGCGGCCCGGACCGGGCGTTCTCCCGCAGCGGGGGTCGTGAGAGATCGTCATCCGTCATCTGGTCTCCACCGATTCGTCGTGCCGCGGTAGGGGGTCATGCCGCGGACCTGCGCGGCGGCGCGCACCGGGTGTCCTCGGCGGCTCCGGTCAGCGGCTCCGGGCCCTCGCCCGCGAGCGGTTCCCGGCTCACCGCCCGGCCGTCCGCCCACCGCACCCGCCCGGTTCCGTACGGTGACCGCGGGTTCGCCGGTCTGTGAATACGGACACGAATCCAGAAACGGTCATTTAAGGAATTGAAGGCGCAGGTCATCACACTCTCCCTGTAGAGGGAAATTCGATTGGCCGTTCGCGGCGGGCGAGAATGCGCAGCGCTCCGCGGACCCCGGCATGCGGAAGCCCAGGGCTCGCGGCTTCGCGGAAGCGGTGCCGGAGGACGGCGGAGGACACCGGAACGTCCCGGCCGGCGGGCGCCGTACCGGGGCGCCGACGCGTCCGGACCTCCGGTTTCAGGCATCGTCGGCAGAAGCCGCGACAGGTCGCCGAGGTCGTCGGAAACCTGCGGACTCCATCGGACGCTCGGTCACGATGGCGACCGAAACGTTTCATGGGAGCGCTCCCACCACCCGTGGGAACGCTCCCACTTGCCGAAGATATGGACACGGGATATCACCCGTCAAGATACTGTCACTAACGCTTAATGACATTAGCGATAGAAATTTTCAGCCATGCCTAGTAATCGCAGGTCATGACCCCGTACCGATCGCGGACACCGTACGGCCCGCACTCGGGCGAGCGGCTGGACCGCGGAGACCTGTGCGCCGAGGCGATCCGCCCGGCGCGCCTGCCGGCCGGGCTCATGCCCGACGAGCCGGAGGTCCTCGGGCTGCCGACGTCACGCCGCGGCCCGTCACCCCGCCCCCGGGATGCGCATACGGCTCTCGCCGGAGAACGGGGAACCCTTTCACCTCCCCTTCTCGCACCCCTTCCCGGGGAAGCCGGCGGTCCGGTCCAGCCCGATTCGGAACCGCGAGCCCGGTAGTCCACGACCTGGCCCTCGGTCGCTCCCAGCCCCGTGCGGGCCGCGTAGGAGACCGAGGAGAGCTTCTCCCCGGTCCTCGGATCGAGGATCTGCCGGTAACGGACCGGCAGATCCTCGCCGGAGTACACCAGAAAGCCCTCCGGCCCGCCGAAATCCACGGAGATGCCCCTTCTGCCCGGGGGTCCGTCACCGCGCCCACGACCTTGGTGGTCGGCAGACCGGCCAGGACGCGGATGACCGCGGCGCGCTGGGCGGGGCTGAGCGGCATGCCCAGGAGATTCGCGGTGACGGGGAGGAACTCCTCGAAAGACTGCGTGAAACCGCGCCTGTTCCAGGTCTCGTGGTAGGCGCGGAGCCGCTTCCTGAGCTCGGCCGGCTCGGTGGGCAGCGCCGCCAGATCCGCCATGGTGAACTCGCCGACCGTCGTGTCGGGATAGGTTCCCGCGGGGTCCGTCCGCAGGGTGTACCGGCAGTCCTGCGATTCGGCGGCGACCGGCACCGAACCGCACGGCTCCCCGTCTCGCGATACCCCTTGACCCGGGCGGGGGATCCCGCCGCCCGCCAGCGACGCTCGTCCGCGGCGGTGGCCGGGCGGGCGCTGCCCCGCCACGGCCGCATGAGCACCGGATCGGCGGGGTCGCGCGGCTGCCAGGTCTCCCTCCGGTCGACCACCGTGAGCGTGTAGCCGCCGCTGAACAGGTGACCATCGTCGACCGCCGCCTCGCGCCAGTAGGCGCCGCCGCCCGCGGGAAGCTTCTCGATCCTGCCGGCCAGGTCGAACAGCTCCTGGTTGGCCCTCGACGGCGTGAGCACGGCGACGCGCTCGGTGGCGTGGTCGCCCGCGTCGGCGGCCTCCTCGAGCCAGGTCCGCAGCTCGGCTTCCAGGGATTCGCGCCGGGCGGTCTGCCGGAAGCCGTCGCGCAGGATGTTGCGGGCGAAGCGGAGGAGCCAGGGCAGCTGCGCGTGGTCGGGGATGTCGTCTAGCCGCCGCCAGGCCATCAGGAAGGTCTCGCTGACCACTTCCTCCGCGAGTTGGCGTCCGGCGCGGCTTGCCGCGTAGCCGTACACCCGCGCCTGGTAGGTGGTGTAGAGCGCGGTGAAGCGCTCATGTGGGTTCGGCAAGCCGGTTTCTTCGGTCGGGACACGTCCGTCGTAGAGCATGTGGCCCGGAGGAAGGCTTTCTTACAGTCCGGTTCCGCTCCTTCCGAACGGTCCGGTCCCGGGATCCCGTCCGGACCCGGCTCCGAACGGACCGGCGGGCGTCCCGGGGAACCGGATCACGCGGAACCGGATCACGCGGAACCGGATCACGCGGAACCGGCCGCCGGACGCAGCCGGGGGCCCGGCACGTACGGCACCGCGTCGGGGATCAATCGGCGGGGACGTCGCAGGGCGCCCGGCGGGTGACGTCGCCGACCGGGCGGAGACGGCCGGCACGCGAGGGAGCGGATCAGGCGAAGGCACCCGACGCGCGGTGGAGCGCTCCGTACGGCAGGCATCCGCCGCCGAGCACGAACCAGACGATCTTCCCGCCGGACTCCGGCCAGGACACGCCCCATTCGGCGGCGAGGGCGTCGACGATCTGCAGCCCCCTGCCGCCGGTGGCCTCCATGTCCGCCTCGCGCATCCGGGGCGCGCCCGTGCCCGGGTCGAAGAGCTCACCGTACACGTGGGCGCCGTCGCCGCCGAGGCGCAGCGCGCAGGCCGCGCCCCCGTGGCGGACGGCGTTGGTGACCAGCTCGCTCACGATGAGCACGCAGTCGTCCACCAGGTCTTCGGCGCCCCAGCCCGGGAGCTCACGGCGCACCAGGGAACGGGCCTCGCGCACGCTCGCGGGGGCCGCGGCCAGGAGGCCTTCGAAGGTGTGGACGAGATCTGCTGGCGCCATGAGCGAGCCGTTCTGGGGGGACACTGGCTTCTCCTCAGCTATGGGAGCGCTCCCATAGCAAATGTAGAACATCCACCCCGGGGATGTGAACCGCTCACGACATTCTCGTTTCGAAAATATGTCGAAATGTCACCTGAGCTGCGGGAGGACCTTCGCACCGAACGCGTCGATGAACGCCGACTGCTCCTGGCCGACGTGGTGCAGGTAGATCTCCTCGAAGCCCAGTTCGGCGTACTCGTTGATCCGGGCCGCGTGCCACCCCAGATCGGGGGAGACGTTGACCACTTCGGCGACCCGGGCGGGCGCGACCTCCTCCGACACCACGTCGAACAGCTCGGCCGTGTCGAGGTCCCAGCAGACCGGGGGGCGGAAGACGTTGCTGCGCCACTGCTCGTGGGCGACCGCCTCGGCCTCCTCCCGGCTCTCCGCCCAGCTCAGGTGGACCTGGAGCGCGAGCTTTCCGCGGCCCCCCGCCTCCCGGTAGGCGTCCGCGACCTCGCGCAGCGTCTTCAGCGGAGCGTTCACGGTGATCAGCCCGTCGGCCCACTCGGCGCACCACCGGGCGGTCTCCACGCTCACCGCCGCCCCCACCAGTTTCGGCGGGGTCTCCGGCCGGGTCCACAGGCGGGCCCGGTCCACGGTGACCAGCCCGTCGTGGCTCACCTCCTCGCCCGCCAGCAGCGCCCGGATGACGTCGACGCACTCGCGCAGCCGCGCCGTGCGCACCGCCTTGCGCGGCCAGCGCTCCCCGGTGATGTGCTCGTTGCTCGCCTCCCCGGTGCCCAGCGCGGCCCAGAACCGGCCGGGGAACATCGCGCCGAGGGTGCCGATCGCCTGGGCGATGATCGCCGGGTGGTAGCGCTGCCCCGGCGCGTTGACCACGCCGAACGGCAGGCCGGTGGCCTGGAGCGCCGCCCCCAGCCAGGACCAGGCGAAGCCGGACTGCCCCTGCCGCTCGCTCCACGGCGAGAAGTGGTCCGACGACATCGCCGCCGCGAAACCCGCCTGCTCGGCCCGCGTCACCGCCTTCAGCAGCTCGGCCGGGTGGATCTGCTCGTGTGATGAGTGAAAGCCGTAGGTCGCCATGGTCTCCATCGCTACCCAGCCGACGGCGCTCCAGACCGCCCCGGGCGGCCCTTCTCCGGCCGACCGGCCGACCGGTCAGCCGCTCCCCTCGCGGCCGGCGGGGCCGTCCCCGTGGGCGGCGAGCGCTCGCGGGCCGATCACCGTCACCGGGCAGCAGGCGTGGTGCAGCACGCCGTGGCTCACCGATCCCAGGAAGAGTCCCGCGAGCGCCCCCTTCCCGTGGGATCCCATGACGAGCAGGTCCGCCGCCTCCGAGGCGTCGACGAGCGCCTGGACCGGGTGGCCCATCACCTGCTCGTGGACGATCTCGAGCTCCGGATGCGCCTTGGCGACCGGGCGCACCGCCTCCTCCAGGATGCGCGTCCAGACGCCCTCGATCTGGGTGAGGTCGAAGAGCGACGGCGGGAGCAGGGTGGACGCCGCGACGGGCAGGTTCCACGCCAGGAGCGCCCGCAGGCGCGCCCCGCGGACCGACGCCTCCTCCGCGGCGAACCTGAGCGCCTCGGCCCCGGCGGGCGACCCGTCCACGCCGACGACGACCTCCCCGAACTCCCGCCCCGGCTCCACCGGGCCGCGGATCACCGCCACCGGGCAGGAGGCCTGGGAGACGATCTTCAGCGCGACGGATCCGAGCAGCAGGCTGGAGATCCGGCCCTCCCCGCGCGAGGCGACCACGAGCAGGTCCCCCGGCCCGGCCTCGGCGGCCAGCGCGTGCGCGGGCTCGCCGAAGGCCATCGCGTCGGCGACCTCCACCCCCGGCGCGGACTCACGCGCGTGGGCCACCGCCTGGTCGACGATCTCGCGGCCGTTGTGCCACATCCACTGCCGCACCTCCTCGATCTCGCCGTCCGTCCGGGAGTGCAGCCACTCGTGCACGACGTGCACCACCCGCACGGGGAGACCGCGGCGCCCCGCCTCCCGCACCGCCCACTCCACCGCGCGGAGACTGTTCGCCGACCCGTCGACCCCCACCACCACATGTTCCATGGCGGTGCCCATACCCAGTCGTGTACGGACCGTCACAGCCTCCGGCGGGGTCCGCGGACGGACCGCCGGGACGGTACCACCGGTCCGATGGAGCCCCGCCGGACCGCGCCGTTCCGGTGAAAGCCCGGCGATCCGCGCCGGGCCGCGCACGGACCACCGCAATCCGCCTGCAACCGGTGTGAAAGCAGATCGCGGTTACCTGTCGGCGGCAGCACGGACGCGGCGCTCCGGAGCGCCACCGCGGAACGGTGGCCCTGAGCGGCATATCGGAGAGGACGAGGGAACGTCGATGGCACGCATGGGCAAGCTGGGTGTGGGGGTCGGGATCTGCGGGGGCCTCCTCCTCGCGGCGGGGGTCACCGGGATGACCATGTGGCCGATGCCCGCCTGGGCCACTCCGGCCTTCGTCGTCGGGATGATGACGACCTTCGCCGGGGTCTTCACCTCGGCCTGGTCGTTCCACACGACGGCCTTCCGCCGGGGGATGTCGGTGTTCGAGGAGCAGCTCGGCCCGGAGAAGTCCGGCGGGCTCTTCGGCATGGTCCGGGACCTGCAGGACATGGCCCGGGGCAACGGCGACCTGCTCGCCGGCGGGTTGCCCGCCACCGCCGTCGTGCTCTCCATGAGGGACACCGGCATGACCCTGAACGACCAGCCCATGGTCGGCTTCGAGCTGGAGGTCCGCCCCGGGGGCGCGGCCCCCTACCGGGTCGCGCACCGCGAGACCCTGCCCCGGCTGCTCGTCGGCGCGGTGCTGCCCGGCTCCGTGCTGTCCGTGCGGATCGACCCGGCGGACCCGCGGCGGCTGGCCGTCGACTGGAACCGCGCGCCCGGCCGGGAGGAGCCGGTGGTCGCCGAGCACCTGTCCGCGGCCGACCTGCTCGCCCGGGGCCTGCCCGGCACCGCCACGGTGATGGGCACCTTCGACCTGAACGGCATGACCGCCGACAACGGCGACCCGATCGTGGGGTTCGTGCTGCAGGTGGTCCCCGACGGCGGGGGCGCACCGTACCAGGTGCGGCTCGGCCACCGCGTGCCCCCGGCCCACCTGCACCGTACGGTGCCCGGCACCCGGCTGCCCGTCCGGATCGCCGCGGAGGACCCGGAGAAGGTCGCCGTCGACTGGGAGGGCGAGGCCGCCGCCCGCGCGAAGACCGCTCCGACGGCGTTCTGAGACCGGTCCCGCCGAGGGTCCCGCCGCCGCGCCCACGACGGCTCTCCGGGTGGACGGGCCCTCACGATGCGCCCGGCACGGGAGAGGTCACCGCGCCGTGACGGGTGTGAGCTCGTCGGCCACCTGCCGGGTGACCATCCGGCCGATCATCGCGACGAGCTTGCGGGGCCGTCTCGGCATCAGGTGGGACACCGCGAAGTTGCCGAGGCCCGGCACCACGTAGCCCCGGTCGCGGTCGAGCGCGCGCAGCGCCGCGGCGACGACCCGCTCCGGCGTGCTCATCTTCGCCCCGATCGCCGCCTTCCGCGTGCCGATCCCGTCGAAGAACGCCGTCTCGACCGGGCCCGGCGCGACGGCCAGGACCTTCACCCCGGTGCCGCGCATCTCGCTCCACAGGGCGAGGCTGAAGTTGAGGACGAAGGTCTTGGAGGCCCCGTACGTCGCGAAGTAGGGGGTGATGTTGAACCCCGCGGTCGATCCCACGTTGACCACCGCCCCGGAGCCCCGCGCGAGCATTCCGGGCAGGAAGGCGTGGGTCAGGCCCACCAGGGCCACGACGTTGACCATGAGCTCGTCGTGCTCGCGCTCGGCCGCGATGCCCTCGAAGCGCCCCGCCGTGCCGAAACCCGCGTTGTTGACCAGCAGGTCGATCGTGATCTCCCGGGCGGCGAGCGCCTCGGCGACCCGCGTGGCGGCGTCGGGCGCGGACAGGTCCTGCGGGACGACCTCGACCCGGACTCCGTAGGCGCCCCGCAGCTCGGCGGCCAGCGCCTCCAGCGCGGGCACCGAGCGGGCGACGAGCACTAGGTGGTGGCCGCGGGCGGCCAGTCGACGGGCGAACTCGGCACCGATGCCGGAGGAGGCGCCGGTGACCAGGGCGGTGGTGTTCTGCGGCTTCATGAGAGAGAACGTATCAGATAAACACTGATCTGCAACAATTAGTCTCACTTACGCGTCGGAGCCGAGCGAGGTTGTAGCGTCTTCCCATGAGCGGTACAGCAGGCAGGCCATTGCGGGCGGACGCCGAACGCAGCATCAAAGCGATCATGAGAGCGGCCGAGGACCTGCTCGGCACCAATCCGGCCGCCACCATGGAGCAGATCGCCGAGGCGGCGGGGGTGGCGCGGGCGACCGTGCACCGCAGGTTCGCCAGCCGCGAGGCGCTGCTCGAGACGATGGAGGTCACCGCCTGGCGCGAGATCGAGCAGGCCGTCGAGGCCGCCCGACCGAAGACCGCGCCCCCGCTGGTCGCCCTGCACCAGGCCACCGCGAACATCCTGCAGGTCAAGCCGGGCTGGCGCTTCACCCTGACCCGCCCGGTGCCGCTCAGCCCGCGGGCGCAGGCCGTCCACGCCGCCGTGATGGCGAACTGCGAGACGGTCTTCGCGAGGGCCGTGGAGTCCGGTCTGCTGCCGCCGGACATCGACACGGCCTGGACCAGGCAGGCGTACCTCGCCCTGCTGGGCGAGGCCGCGCACCACACCGGCCGGGACGCCGGCACCGCCTGCGCCGTCCGGGCCACCGATCCCGACGCCCTCGCCACCCTCGTCATCGACACGCTGATGTACGGCCTGGCCCGGCCGGCGCCGCCGCAGAACCACCGCACGGGACGGGACGGCTAGCGCTCGGCGACGCCCTCCCGGGGCCGGGTCCCCGATCCCGGCGGGCCGGGCCCTTCGTCCCCGCTCCCCTCCGCGGCCGGGCGGGCGGCCGGTCGGACGGGTCCCGCCGTTCGTCGCGGCCGCGCGGGCGTCGGCCTGGTCGAACCCCGACCGCCGCCGGACGGCGGCCGAAAGGCCCTGCCGCCGGGGACCTCCGCCCCTCCTCGCCGGACCCGCCCGGCGATGGAATGGAGGGGCGGGAGATCCCGGGCCGGGAGACGGATCCGGCCGGGCGACCGCGCCGAACCGCGGGGCCGCGCGGGCGGGCCGGCGCAGGCCGGGGTCCCGTCCCCGCTTCCCCCGACGCCCCACCGGAGGTTCACCGTGAAGATGACCGTCAAGGACGTCATGACCGCCGAGGTCGCGGCCGTGCGGGCGAACGCGCCCTTCCACACGATCGCCGCGCTCCTCATCGACCGGGGCGTGAGCGGCGTCCCGGTCGTGGACGCCGCGCAGCGGGTGGTCGGTGTCGTGTCCGAGGCCGATCTGGTCCGCAAGGAGGAGTTCAAGGAGCGCTACTACGGCGAGGCGTACCGCCCGCCGCTGCGCACCCGGCTCCGCCACCGCCTGGGCGAGGACGGCGACGTCGAGCGCCGGGCGGCCGGGGACACGGCCGAGGAGCTGATGACCTCCCCCGCCGTCGTCACCACCCCCGACTCCTCCATCGTGCTGGTCGCCCGCATGATGGACCGGCACGGCGTCAAGCGGCTCCCCGTGGTCGCCTCCGACGGCACCCTGGTCGGCATCGTCAGCCGCCGCGACGTGATCCGCGTGTTCGTGCGCAGCGACGCCGAGATCGAGCGCCGCGTCCGCGACGACGTCATCGTGCGGAACCTCTGGGCGGATCCGGAGACCGTACGGATCACCTCGCGGGAGGGGGTCGTGACGATCTCCGGTGAACTGGAGACGCGCAGCCAGGCCGCCGCGGCCGTCCGCGTGACCCGCAACCTCGACGGGGTCGTCGACGTCGTCGACGAGCTCTCCTGGCGGACCGACGACACGGTGCCCGTCCCGGTCGTCTGGGGCGGAGCCTGAACTCCGTCGCGTCCGGACGGACCGGAGACGCCGGAGGGGACAGGAACCCCGGACGGACCGGAGACCCCGGAGAGGGGAAGGGCTCAGAAGGTGTGGCCTTGGCCGGAATCCTCGGTCCCGTGCGACCTCTCCAGCTCGGCCTCCAGGCCGGGGACCAGGCGTTCGAGGGCCTCGTGCCACTCCCGGTGGCGTCCGGGGTGTTCGACCATGGCCCCGCAGGTCCGGCACAGGGGCAGCGGATTGATCGTCATATCGTGATCCCTCCGGGGGTGGGCGATCGGCGTGCACGGTCAACTGCCCTCCAGCGGGCCTTCCTATCGCGATCGCCGCGGGAGAAGCCGTTCCGGCCGCCCGGTCCGGGAGCCCGGATGAGTCCGGGAGCCAGGGGGCCGGAGGTGCCGGGAGTCGGGGATACCGGGGTACGGGGCTACCGGCGGCGCAGAGGGTCGGCGGGAAGTCAGGAGTTCAGGAGAAGACGTAGCACTCCACCTCGGCCCTGCGCTGCGTCAGCCCGCCCGTCACCCACTTCTCGACGCACCCGCGCTCCCGCGCGCTGAGCGGGAGCCGGCCGCACACGGTGACGCCGGAGTACGTCCGGCAGTCCAGGTCGCGGTTCTCCCGCCCCACCCGGTAGTCGCGCCGGACGGCCGCCAGGCACTCCTCCCGCAGCCCGGCCGTGTCGGCGTACCGGCACTGGCCGGTCAGGATCCGGTGCTGCTCCGCGCTCACCTCGGCCCCGCCCGCGGAGGACCCGTCAGGAGACCCGCCCGGCGTCCGGTCCGGGGTCCGGTCCTTGTCGGCCCCGTCCGGCTTCGCCTCGTCCGGCCGAGCCGGGTTCACCGCCGTCCCCGCCGCCGGGACCTGCGGCGGCGCCTGCGCCGGGGCGCTCTCCGGTCCGGAACCGCAACCGGCGGCCGCCATGGTCAACGCCAGCACGCAGACGAATGCTCTCATATCGTGACCCCCGGCCCAGAGTAACCCGAGCCAGGTCTGATCCCGGAAAACTCCACGCATCGCTTGGGTAGGCGGACCTCGCCCCGGCCCGGCCGGGCCGCCCGCTCCCGGCGACCCGGCGACCCGGCGACCCGGCGACCCGGCGACCCGGCGACCCGGCGACCCGGCGACCCGGCGACCCGAAGAGCATGACAGAGGCCCCGGGCGTCCGCGCACGGAAGAAGCCGGACGAGGAAAGGAAAGAGCCCGGGTCACAGGTGACCCGGGCTCTCCGCCGGTGCGCCGCCAGGGACTCGAACCCCGGACCCGCTGATTAAGAGTCAGCTGCTCTAACCAACTGAGCTAGCGGCGCTTGACCAGCAAAAGACTACAGGACTCCGCCCGGTGGTCCGTACATCACACGACATGTACGGAGTTCGGCGCTCCGGCGCTTCCCGTGTCCGCTGCGGTCCCGGCGTTCCGCGCTCACGGCCAGGCCGGGTCGCCCTCCGAGTCGACGGGGTCGGAGATCACGCCCAGCCGCTCCAGCAGGATCAGGAAGGTCGAAGCGTACGGCGAGTCCCGGACGACCGCCGCCACCCGGTTCCAGTCGACCTGCTCGCGCAGCGCCCGGACCTGCGGGAGCAGGGAGCCGTAGTCGCAGGCATGCTCCGAGAGCGGCAGCAGCCACGAGATCACCAGGTCGGTCGCCTCCAGGACGGGCACGATCACCGCGGAGGCCTTCAGCGGCTCGGCCCGCTCCAGCAGCGCGGGGGTGACCGCGTTGTCGGCGATCCGGAAGATCAGGTCCACCAACCGGCCCTCATCGTAGGCTTTGACCAGCCAGTCCTCCGGCGGTTTGGCCGTGGTGAAGCCCAGTTCGCTCAGTGCCTCCAGGGCGGTCGGCACGTCCTCCTGCGGCAGGACGAAGTCGACGTCGTGCAGCGAGGGTGCGGCCCCGCGCGCGTAGGCGGCGCATCCGCCGGCGAGCGCGAAGCGGACACCGGCGTCTTTGAGCGCACTGCTCGATCGCTTCAACGTCTCCAGAATGGCGTCGGTGACCTCATGGCTGTGGCTTCCCATAAACGAGTGGCTACCCCCTGGACCGGCCGGTAGTCCCCAGGTATGACCTGGGTAAGCCCGGGTAATGGACTTCGATGATTCAACCTGAAGAAGTCCGTACAGAACCCCCCGCACCCGGTGAGAGTCACAAGGAGCGCGTTGACCGCGAATTGACCGAGCTGCTCCAGGGGCTGCGCGTCGCGGTCACCGGGGTGCAGGTCCTCTTCGCCTTCCTGCTGACGCTGCCCTTCTCCGCCGGTTTCGGGAAGGTGGACACCCTCGGCCGCTGGCTTTTCTTCATCTCGCTGCTCAGTTCGGCCTTCGCCTCGGTCTGCTTCATCACGCCGGCCGCCCAGCACCGCCTGCTGTTCCGCACGGGGCTGAAGGAGAGGATGCTGCACCGCGCCAACGAGCTCGGCATCGTGGGTGCGATCGCGCTCGCCGTCGCGATGACGAGCGCGGTCGCGCTCGTCACGGAGACGGTGATCCCGGGCTGGCCGGCGGCGGTCTTCGGCGGGGCCGTGGGGCTGCTCAGCGCCTGGCTGTGGTTCGTCCAGCCGGTGATCGATCTTTACCGGGACAAGGACGTTAGTTGACGGTTCCCTGGGGCAGTCGCCTTTCATGGCTACCTTGCTCTGGATCATCGCAGTCGTACTGGTCATCTCCGGGATCTACGTGATCCTGGCCCGCCGCGACCTCCTCTGGGGGATCGTGCTCATCGTGCTCGGCTTCCTGGTCGGTCCGGGGGGTGTGAGCATCTTCAACGTCTGACGCGGGCCATGGCCCGCCGACACCATCGCATCGAAGTCCCGTCACAGAGTCCAGATCACAAGACCTAGCGGGCCGGGTTCCCACCCGGCCCGCTTCCGTGTCCGCCTCCCGCCGCCGTTCCCGGGACCGCCGCGTTCGAGGTCTTTCCGGGATCTGCGCCTCAGGACCGCCGCGTTCGGGGACTTTCCGGGACCTCGCCCCAGGACCGCCGCCACCGTCGGCTCAGCGGTCCCGGCGGCGCCTCCGGCGGCCGGCGGCTCAGCACCGGCCGTCGCCGTCGCGGCGGCTCAGCACTGGCCTTCGCCGTCGTGGCAGTAGACCGCGTAGGCCCGGCCCAGCACCGGCAGCGCCACGTTGCGCACCCGGATCCCGCCGGGCGTCATGCCCTTCTCGGTCCCCTTGTGCGCGTGGCCGTGCACGATCAGGTCGGCGCCTTCGGCGTCCACGGCCTCGGCCAGCAGGTAGCTGCCCAGGAAAGGGTAGATCTCCAGCGGCTCGCCCTCCAGTGTGTCGTTGACCGGAGAGTAGTGCGACAGGACGACGCGCACGTCGGCCTCGGTCTCCTTGAGCGCGCGCCGCCAGCGGTCCGCGATCCGCTTCGTGTGGTTCACGAACGCCTTGATCTCCGGCTCCCCGAACTCGCTGGCGCACTTGCCGGCGAACCCGCCGCCGAATCCCTTGCCCCCGACCACGCCGAGCCGCGTCCCGCCGATGTCGAGCACGACCGCGTCGTCGTGGAGCACCATGATCCCGGCGTCGCGCAGCAGAGCCGCGATCTCCGCGGGCCGGTCGGAGTGGTGGTCGTGGTTGCCGAGCACGGCGACCACCGGGATGGGCAGGTCGCGGAACTCGTCCGCCACCACCTGGCCCTCCTCCAGTGTGCCGTGCCGGGTCAGGTCTCCGGCCAGTAGCAGCACGTCGGCCTTGTCCTCGATGCCGGCGAGATGCTCACGGTAGCGGCCCCGGACGTCCTCGCCCAGGTGCACGTCACCGACCGCCGCGATGCGCAGCTTGCTCACAGCTTCTCCTCCCCTCCCGGTTCCCGGATGTCCGCCACGGTGAGCTCGTTGCGGACCGCCAGTCCGGGAGCCGCCTCCTCCGCCACACCGGCGATCAGATCGCGGCGTTCCTCGGAGGTCACCTGACCGCGCAGGAAGAGCTGCTCTCCCCTGACGTCCACCCGGATGCCGAGTTCGGTGGTGCGTTCGTCCTCCGCCAGCGCCTGTTGCACCCGCGCGGCGACGTACTGCGGAGCCTCCATGATCGAACTCCTTTCGCCCTCAGAACAGATCGCCTTCCCGCGATGCCGGAGGGCAAACGGAGGGGGAGACCGGCCGGAGGCCGTACCGTCCGGTCCCGGGCAGGCGAAAACCCCGGCGCCGTACTGGGGCCGGGGCTTTCGCCGCGGGCACACGGAAGCCCCGGCGCCCTCCTCGGGGCCGGGGACCTCGCGCGGGCCGTGCCGGCGGCCCTACTTCCCGGTGGCCTGGTGCAGGCTCCGGGACGTGGAGCGGTCGATCGCCGCCTTGACCATGCCGTAGATCGCGCCCTGCACGGCCGCCGCGACGAGGATCTCGCCCCAGCCGTACTCCTCGGACGTGGCCTGCGGCGCGTCGTCCTTGCCCGCCGCCAGCTTCCAGACCTGCTTGAAGATGGCTCCGGCGACGAGGCCGCCGAGCATTCCGCCTGCGGTCCCCACGCCTCGGGATACGAGAGTGCTCAATGTCCGTCCTCCGTCTCACGTTGCGGGAATCTCACACGACCGGCGGGTCGTCGTAGTGACGCTCTTCGTAGACGCGCCGGTGGGTCACCGGGTCCTCCTCGACGACCACCGTGGTGGGCGCGATGGCCCTGCGGGCGACGTTCATCCGGTAGATGGCGATCAGCAGCCAGACCAGGCCGCCCAGCATCAGGATGACGCCGAGGATGTTGATGTCGAACCCCGCGAGATCGAATTCGACCGCCCATGTGAAGATGGCGCCGAGCATGATGAGGATGATTCCGCCTGCGATGGTCATGGGATTTCCCTCCTTCGTGCCAACGCCACTTCACCTATCCCCCACACGGATCTCAAACGTTGACCTCGGAGGCCGCCGTGAAATTCAACCGTCCGATCGTCGTGACGGGCCTGATGGGCGCGGGCAAGTCCTCCGTGGCCCGCATCCTGGCCGCGGAGCTGGGACGCGAGCTGCGTGACAGCGACCCCGACCTCTCCGCCCGGTACGGCGGCGCCACGGCGGCCCAGACGGCCGAGCGGGAGGGCGTGGCGGAGCTGCACCGCCGGGAGGCCGAGCACCTGCGCGAGTCCCTCGCCGAGCAGCCGCCCCCGGTGATCGCCGCGGCCGCGAGCGTGGTGGAGGACCCGGTCTGCCGGGAGGCGCTGGCCTCCGCGCTGGTGGTCTGGCTGGACGCCCCGGCCGAGGTCCTCGCCGAGCGGATGCTCTCCGGCGGGCACCGCCCGCACTTCGAGCCCGACCTCGACGTGATGCTCACCAAGCAGCGGGCCCGCAGGGGGCCGTTCTTCGCCGAGGTGGCGGACCTGACCTTCGACGTGTCGGCGGCCGAACCCGCGGAGGTGGCCTCCTCGGTGCTCGCGTCGCTCGGCGACCGGTGACCCGTACCCCGCCCGCCCCGCCCCGCGCGCCGGACGGGCCGGACGGGCCTAGCGCGTCGGATGGGCCGGGTGGTCCGGGCGTGCCGAGCGGCCCGGGCACGCCGGATGGGCCGGAGCACGCCGCCGGTTCATCCCGGGAGCGTCTCCCCGCCGATCGGAGCCAGGACCTCCCCGGTGTAGTAGGAGGAGAGCCGGTCTGAGGCGAAGAAGACGTACGACGGCGCGATCTCGTCGGGCTGGGCGGGGCGCTTCATCGGCACCTGCTCGCCGAACTTGCCGACCTTCTCCTCCGGGAAGGTCGCGGGGATCAGCGGCGTCCAGACCGGCCCCGGCGCCACCGCGTTCACCCTGATGCGCCGCTCGACCAGGGTCTGCGCGAGCGAGTAGGTCAGGGCGTTGATCGCCCCCTTGGTCGCGGAGTAGTCGATCAGGGTCTTGTTCCCGCGCAGCCCGTTGATCGAGGAGGTGTTGACGATGGCGCTCCCGTCGGGCATGTGCGCGAGGGCCGCCTTGGTCACCCAGAAGTAGCTGTGGATGTTGACGGCGAACGTGCGCTCCCACTGGGAGTCGGACAGCTCCTCCAGCGACTCCACCGGCGCCTGCGTGGCGACGTTGTTGACCAGCACGTCGAGGCCGCCGAGCGCGGAGACGGCCGACTCGACCACCTGCCGGCAGTGCGCGGCGCTCGCCAGGTCGCCCGGGAGCAGCACGCAGCGCCGCCCCTCCTTCTCGACGAGGCCCTTGGTGTGCTCGGCGTCCTCGTGCTCATCCAGGTAGGCGATGGCGACGTCGGCGCCCTCCTTGGCGAACGCGACCGCCACGGCCCGCCCGATGCCGGAGTCGCCCCCGGTGATCAGGGCGCGCTTGTCGGCGAGGAGGTCGCGGCCGGCGTAGTCGCGCATCTCGTCCCTGGGCTCGGGTGTCATCGCCCCGCTCTCCCCGGGGTAGGGCTGGGTCTGGGGCGGCGGCGTGCTGCTCTGTTCCTGTGGCATACGGCCCGCCTACCCGATGTCCCGCGCCGCATTCCGCCGTACCCGGCACGGCGTCCCGCCGCTCTCCGGCCTTCCCCGGCCTCCCACGGTTCTCCCGGGCCCCGGCGGGGTTCCGGCCGGGGCCGCGGGGCCGTACGGCCTCAGCCGCCGAGCAGCTCCAGCATCCGCTCGACCTGTGCCGTGCGGGAGGCGTCGATCCGCCCGGCCAGCTCCCTGATCTCGGGATGCAGCCCGGCGATGGCCTCCGCCCTGGCCAGCTGCGCCGCGTCGTCCTGGTGGGCGATCATCATGTTGAGGAAGGTCCGCTCGAAGTCGGCGGGGGCCGCGTCCGCGACCGAGGCGATCTCGCGCGCGGCCGTCTCCGGCATCCCGCCGTGCGCGGCGTGCTCGTCGGGCGGCGCGGTCGGCGGCTGGCCCCAGTCGCGCAGCCTGCCCGCCATGGCGGCCGTCTCGGCCTCCTGCGTCACGGCGATCGCCGCCGCCAGGGTGCCGACCTCTTCGCGGACCTCCCGGCCCCGCGCCAGCCGGGCCAGCTCGACGCCCTGGCCGTTGTGGACCACCATCATCTGCAGGAACATCACGTCGGCGGAGTTGAAGCCCCGGGCGGCGCCGGCCGCGGCCGCCCGCTCGGCCATCGCCTCCCGCGCCCACCGGCCCTCGGAGGCACCGCAGCCGCCGACGGCCACGAGGGCCGCGACGGCGAGCAGGGCCACCGGGAGGGCCGGTGGGACACGCCGCGCTCCGCACTCCGCACGGGGTCGCGTCATGGCGGTCGGATCAGAGACGCTGCCAGAGAGCCGGGACGTTCGGCGGTTCCCAGCCCGTCAGGGAGGTGTGCGCCTGGCGGCACTGGTAGGTCGCCCCGCCGTAGGTCACCCGGACGCCCGCCGCGTAGGCGGTGCCGGGGGCCCAGGTGCCGCCCGGCTGCGAGGTCGGGGTGGGCGTCGGGGTGACGGTCGGCGTGGGGGTGGGCGTGACCGTGGGGGTCACGGTCGGGGTGGGCGTCGGGGAGGGGTTGGAACCGCCGCCGAAGTCGACGTCGCTGCAGGTGTAGAAGGCCTCCTCGCTGCCCACCACCCGCTGCCAGATCGAGTAGATCAGGGCGCGGCCGCTCCGCTGCGGGAGGTTGATCGTCCAGTTGGTGTAGGTGCCGGGGTTCTGGTTGTTGAAGGTCCTGATGTGCTCCAGGTCCGACCAGCGCAGCGGCTGGGCCGGGTTCCAGCCCGGCTTGGTGATGTAGAACTCGAAGTTGCTGTTCGCGTGCGGCGCGGTCGCGTGGTAGGTGATCGTCAGCGGTCCGGGGCTGACCCGGGTCGCGGGCCAGTCGGTGCGGGCGAGGTTCAGCCCGCGGTACTTGTCCCGCCCGGCGCCGCAGAGCTGGCCGTCCGGGATGATCTCGCGGTGCCGCCCGCCGGCGTCGAGCCGGGACACCTCGTGCCAGTCGTAGAACGCCTGGGTCCCGCCGGCCGCGACGGCTGCCTTGCACGCGGCGGACTTGGGGTTGTCCGGGCCCTCGGTCTTGCAGACGTAGGCGCGGCTGGGCGGGTTCGACATGGATCCGTGGGCCTGCGCGGGGGTGGTGGGGATCACGGCCAGCAGGGATCCGAGCATGAGGGCGGCGGCCCCGGTGGCCGCCTTGGGTCGCACGTACACGTGGACGCCTCCTGATTGGGGGAAATGGAGGTAGAGCATGTCCAACGGCCGACGGATAGCACGTTATTAATAGGAAACCTTACTAAGAATTCCTGCCGGGGGCCACCCTCCCGCCCTCAGCCCACGGTCAGGACCACCTTGCCCCGCCCGTGCCGCGCCTCGACCTCGCGGTGGGCCTCGGCGGCCCGCTCCAGCGGGTAGGCCCGGCGGACGTGCCAGGCCAGGGCGCCGCGGACGTGCAGTTCGGCGAGCTCCGCCAGTCGGGAGGCCAGGCGGACGCCCCGGGTCGTCTGCACGCCCAGTCCGGCGGCCCGGCCGTGCTCCACCAGGGTGACGATCCGCTCGGGCGCCACCAGCCGCAGTGAGACGTCGAGCGCCTCGCCCCCCGCCCCGTCCAGGACCGCGTCCACCCCGCCGGGGGCCGCGGCGCGGACCCGCTCCTCCAGGCCCTCGCCGTACGTCACCGGGACGGCGCCGAGGGAGCGCAGGTAGTCGTGGTTCTCCTGGCGCGCGGTGCCGATGACGACGGCGCCGCGCGACCGGGCGAGCTGCACCGCGGCGGTGCCGACCGCCCCGGCGGCGGCGTGGACCAGGAGCGTGTCGCCCTCGCCCGCGCCCAGCTGCTCCAGCGCGATGTGAGCGGTCTGGGTCCCGGCGGTGAAGCCGCCCGCCACCTCCCACGACATGCCCGCCGGCTTGGGCGTGACGTTCTCCGCCGGGACCACGACGTACTCGGCGTAGCAGCCCAGCAGGTCGAAGCCGAGCACCTCGTCGCCCGGCGCGAACCCGGTCACCCCGGCGCCCACCTGGTCGACCACCCCGGCGAACTCGTTCCCCGGCACCCGGGGCAGGTCGCCGGAGACCCCGGGCGGGGCCCAGCCCTGCCGCACCGCCACGTCGAAGGGCTGCACGCCCGCCGCCCGCACCCGGACCCGCACCTGGCCGCCGCCCGCCTCCGGGGTCTCCATCTCCATCGCCCGCAGCACCTCGGGGCCGCCGAACTCGGAGAACGCCGCCACCTTCATCTCAGACTCCTTCGTCTCGTCCGTGTCACCCCCGACCCTGCAACCTCGACCGAGGTCGAGGTCAATTCCGGACGTCCACCACCGCGCTCTCCCCGCCTGACGTGGCGCGACGTGACGGATACAAGAAGTGAGTCCGCTATCCTCCCGCTATGCCGGACGGGGACGATTTCACGACGCGCTACCGACTGCTGCACCGGTTGGGCAGCGGTGGGATGGGCACCGTGTGGCTGGCCAGGGACGAGATGCTCGACCGCGAGGTGGCGGTCAAGGAGCTGACGCCGCCTCCCGGGATGAGCGAGGCCCAGCGCGTCGAGGCGGTCGCGCGCGCCGTACGGGAGGCGCAGGCCACCGCGCAGCTGCGCCATCCGGCGGTCGTCGCCGTGCACGACGTGGCGGTGCACGACGGCAAGCCGTGGATCGTCATGGAGCTGCTGCGCGGCCGCACCCTCGCCGAGTTCGTCAAGGAGCGGGGACCTCTCCCGCCCGAGCAGGCGGCCGCGCTCGGCGCGCAGCTCCTCGACGGGCTGGACGCCGCACACGCCCGCGGCATCCAGCACCGCGACGTCAAGCCGGGCAACGTCTTCTTGACCGACTCGGGGCGGGTCGTCCTGACCGACTTCGGCATCGCCCGGTTCGCCGGTGACACGACGCTGACCCAGGCCGACCTGCTCATCGGGTCGCCCGGCTTCATCGCCCCGGAGCGGCTCGACGGCGAGCCGGGCGGGCCCGCCTCGGACCTGTGGTCGCTCGGCGCCACCCTGTACCTCGGGGCCGAGGGCGTCCCGGCCATCGAGGGCGAGGCCATGGTGCGGCTGAGCGCGACGCTCTCCGGCCGGATCAGGCCGCCGCACCGGTCCGGCGCGCTCGGCCCGGTCCTGATGGCGATGATGGCCCGCCACGCCGCGCAGCGCCCGGACGCGCAGACCCTGCGCGGGCTGCTCGCCCAGGTCGCCGCCGGGCACGCCCCCCAGGTCCCGTCCCCGCCGCCGCCCGTCCTCCCCCCGCCGCCGCGCCCGCACGAGCAGGTGCACGGCCTCCCCTCCCCGCAGACCCACGGTCACCCGGTCCCGCAAGCCCAGGGTCACCCCGCCCCGCACGGTCCCGGTGCCGAGCCGGACGCCCCCGGGGCCGCTCCGGTGCGGCGCCGGGGCGGGCTCCGCCTCTGGGCGGCCGTGGCGGCCGTCGCCTGCGTCGCAGGCGCGGGAGCGGGAGCGGCGCTGGCGCTCACCACCGGGCCGGGCGAGCGCACCTCGTTCGACGAGCCCGTGGACTTCTGCAAACTGCTCACCGCCGAGCAGGTCCGCCAGATCATGGGCGTCGCCCAGCCCCCGGCCGGCCGCCCGGACGACGGCGGCTGCGCCTGGACCACCGAAGACACCGGGATCGCGCTGATCCCCGTCACCGACAGCGACACCCCGCAGCCGTGGGCGCTGACCCCGGAGTCGGCGCGCACGCTCTTCGCCAACCTGGACCGGGAACACGCCAAGGCGTCCCAGGTCACCTGGGAGTGGAAGGAGATCGGCGTCAGCGGGGCGACCGCGGAGCGGACCGTCCGCCGGGCGGTGCCGGGCCTGGGCGAGGAGGCCTTCGCCTACGATCTGGCCTCCGCCGGAGGCCGCACGCACTCGGGCATCGTGACCTTCCGGCTGCTCGACCTCGTCGTCGAGGCCCAGTACTCCACGCGCTCCTCCCGGCCCTCCGACGACGACATCAGGAGCGGCGCGCTGGCGGTGGCGCGGCAGGGCGAGGCGGCGCTGCGGGGCCTGAAGTGACCGGCCGCACCCTGGCCGGCCGGTACCGGCTGGTGGAACGGCTCGGCGAGGGCGGCGCGGGCACGGTCTGGCGGGCGCACGACGAGACGCTCCGCCGCGACGTCGCGGTCAAGGAGCTGCGTGGCGGCGCCGGGTTCGCCGAGCGGGCGATCGCCGAGGCCCGGGCCGCCGCCCGGGTGAACCACCCGGCCATCGTCATGGTCCACGACGTGGTGACCCACGGCGGCCTGCCGTGGATCGTGATGGACCTGATCGACGGCGTCTCCCTGGACCGGCTGATCGAGCAGGGCCCGATCCCCGCGCCCCGGGTCGCCGCGATCGGGCTGCGGGTCCTGGCCGCGCTGGAGGCCGCGCACGCGCACGGCATGCTGCACCGCGACGTCAAACCGGGCAACGTACTGGTCGAGCGGGACGGTACGGCGGTGCTCGCCGACTTCGGCATCGCGGCCCCGATGACCGGCGAGCAAAGCCTGGCCGACCGGGCCGGCTCCGCCGGGTACACCGCCCCCGAGCGTCTCCGGGAGGAGCCGGCCGGGCCGCAGTCCGACCTGTGGGCGCTGGGGGCGACGCTGTACGCGGCGGTGGAGGGCCACGCTCCCTTCCGCCGCGACCATCCCGCCGCCGTCGCCGCCGCGGTGCTGATGCACGATCCGCCCGCACCGGTCCTGGCCGGGCCCGAGCTCGGCGGGCTCCTGCTCGCCATGCTCGCCAAGGATCCGGCCCGGCGCCCCGCCCCCGCGGCGGTCCGGCAGGTCCTCGACCGGATCGCCGCCACGACCTCCTACCGCTCCGTCGCCACCGCGCCGGTCGCCCCGGCCGTCCCGCACGGAGCCCTGCCCGCTCCGCACGGAGTTCGGCCCGTCCCCGCGAGGGCGGGCCGGCGCCGCCGGCTCCGGGTCGCCGCCGCCGTGGTGGCGGTCTCCGCGGTCGCCGGCGCGGCGATCGCCTGGAGCACGGTCGTGTCGCCGGGCGACGGGCCGGACCGGGGGCGGTTCGCCGCCGCGCCGGAAGCCTGCGACCTGCTCACCGTCGAACAGGTCCGCGAGTTGGTCGGCCAGGTCACCGATCCGAGGATGACCAAGGTGGACGAGTGCACGTGGAACTACCTGAAGAGGGGCGTCCCCTACCGCTGGATCAGTGTGCAGACGCAGGCCGTACCCCCGCACGGCGAGACTCCCGCGCCCGAGGCGGCGCGGCTGCTCTTCGAGGACATGCGGCGGGAGACCGACTCCGAGGCGGGCGGCGACACCGCGTTCGGCCGCCAGACCAGGTCCCGGGTCCGCGCGCTGCCCGGCGTGGGCGAGGAGGCGTTCGCCCGGGACTACGTGAGGGAGGGTACGAACATCTCCCGCACCGTCTGCAGCGTCTGGCTCCGCGTCAGCAACCTGATCGTCAGGGTGGAGTGGACCCGCGCCGAGGACGGCGGGGTCCGCCCGGCCGACCAGCGGACCGTGCTGCGCGCCGCCGAGCGGGTGGCGGCCGGACTCGTCACGCCCGGACCGTCCGGGCCGTCCGGCGGTTGAGCCGCGCCCCCGTCCCCCACAGGAGGTCCCCGTGAGTTCCGGCAGTCCCGAGCCCCCCGCCACCCCGGCCACCGCACCGGCCGAGTGGGGGCCGACCGTCCCGTCCCCGGTTCCGTCGCCGGGGCCCCGGCGGTGGCTGCCGCCCGTGGCGGGCGTGACGGCGCTCGCCCTGGCCGCGGGCGGAGGCTCCTACCTGCTGGTGAGCTGGCTGAACGCCGCCGGGGCCCCGGCCCCCGCCGCGTCCCCGGCCGCTCCCGCCTCCCAGGGCCCCGCGGGACCTCCGGACGTCTGCGCCATGCTCGACCGGGTCGACGTCGACCGCCTCGTCCCCCAGGCGAAGGTGAGCGACTCCACCAACGACAACCGGGCCTCCTCACCGGCCTATGTGAACTGGAGCTGCTCCTGGCAGAACATGAACTACTCCTACGGCGAGTACCGCCGGAGCCGGCAGATCAACGTCAAGGTCACCCAGTACGAGGGGGAGAAGACGGAGACCGCCGACACCGTCGCCCGGCGGAACTACGGCTACGACCTCGAATCGGCCCGGTACGCCGAGAACCACCCCCAGAAGGACTACTACTATTCCGCCGTCCGCAAGCTCCAGGGCGCCGGCGACGAGGCGCACGTCCAGTACACCTGGTCCAAGGGGAAGACGAAGTACGCCTTCGGGACGGGGTTCGGCCGGGTCGGCGACGTGACCGTCAAGGTGGAGTACCAGGCCGACCAGCAGCCCAAGGACGTCCCGCTCTTCTCCGACGAGGGCAAGCAGTCCGTCACCGAGCAGAACGCGCTGCGGGAGGCCGAGCTCCTGATGCGACAGGTCTCCGAGGCCGTCGCCGCCTGGCGGCAGGGCAGGCCGTACGCCCGCTCGGCCCCCCGGCCGACGTCCTCGCCGACCCCCTCCCCCACGCCCACCCCGGTGGAGATCGCCTTCCCGAAGGTCTGCGCCGAGGTGACTCCGGTCGCGGCGCCGCTGGTCCCCGGCGCGGCGCTCAAGTCGGAGCGCACGCAGAGCGGCGACCGGACGGCCGTCACCTGCCGCTGGAACAACCGGGAGATCCCCGCCGGAGGGAAGCACCGGCTGCGCAGCGTCTTCGTCACCTTCACCACCTTCGTCGACCGCGTCGGGAAACCCGATTCCTGGGCGGCCAAGCAGCACTACATCGACCGGCGGGCCGAGGCGAAGGAGTGGGAGGGCAGTGGGTTCCAGGGGCTCTTCTGGTACAAGGTGACCGAGCCCAAGGGCTGGGGTGAGCGGGCGTTCCACCAGTACCGGAAGAACCGGACCCCCAGCGCGCACGTCGGGGTGGCCGACGCGGTGGTGCTCTCCGGCCCGACCGTGGTCGAGGTCTCCTTCGGCGGCTCCGACCGCCCCGAGGGCACCGGGATCAACGACCCGAAGTCCGTCCTCATGCCGCAGCAGGAGGTCGTCACGGGTCTCGTCCCGGTCACCGAGGCGGTCCTCGAGTCCTTCCGGCGGAACGGGGTCCGCTAACGATGCCCGGTCCGGACCCGGCGCTCCGGCGGCGATGGGCGGCGCCCGTCGCGGCAGGGGCGGCCGCGCTCGCCGTCACCGGCGGCGTCCTCGTCCACCTGGCGGCCGGATCCGGCGTCCCGGAAGGCCCCGCCGGGGACCCCGCCGCCTCCTCGTCGCAGCCCCCGGTACGGCCCGCCGACGGGGATCCCGACGTCTGCGCCATGGTCGGCGGCGCCGAGCTCGCCCGGCTCGTCCCGCAGGCGGCGGTGAAACGCGGAGAGAGGGACGATGCGCTGTCCACCGTCTGGAACTGCTCCTGGAACGACTCCGTCCACCCCGCCGGGGACCACACCGAGCAGGCCACCATCAGGGTCCAGGTGATGCGGTACAAGGAGCAGTACGGCCTGACCGCCGAGGAGCGGGCCCGGGCCGGTTACGCCCTGCACCTGCGGATCGCCCGCACCGGCGCCACCGCCCCGGCCGGCGACCACCGGATCTCCTCCGTCACCCCGCTCACCGGGGTCGGCGACGAGGCGCACGTCCGGCACACCCGGTCCACCGCCTCCCTCGCCACCGGCGACGGCTTCGGCCGGGTAGGGGACGTCCTCGTCACGGTGGAGTACCGCGCCGTCCGGTGGCCGGGCCGCGGCCCGCGGCCCTTCGGCGGCGGGCAGGACCGGCCGGTCCCCGTCGAGGACGCGCTGCGGGAGACCGAGCTCGTGCTCCGGCAGGTCTCCGCGGCCGTCGCGACCTGGCGGCGGGGCAGGCCGTAGCCCGGCCCTCCTCTTCCCGGACCAGCCGGAGGCTCCGGTTCCGCCGCTGCGAGGACGTCGAGCGAGAGCGGCGGATCGCCTGTCGTGTCCGCCGTACGACCGTCCGCACCTCCTGAGGAGTACGACACCATGGTTGCACTTTTTGCACTTGAGCTGCGATCCTGGCGAGGAACCCCAGGAAGGAGAAGTGCGGCATGACAGTCACAGCTGATGCCCTGATGCCCGACCCGGAGGAGTCCGGCGCCCTTGAGAAAGTGACGCGCACACTGCACCGGCAGGGAAATCCACGACTGCGGCTCGTCCGAGGAGACTCGGAGACTGAACTCCCCCCCTCTCTCGAGTCGGCTCTGGTACGGATCGCCGAGTTGATGTCCGCGGGCCGCGGCGTGGCCATCGTGCCCGTGGACCGGGAACTGACCACCCGGGAGGCCGCAGACCTGCTCGGTGTCTCACGGCCGACGCTGATCAAGCTCCTCGACGACGGGCAGATCGGTTTCACCCGCCCCAACAACAGCCGGCGCATTCCGCTGCACGAGATTCTCGACTACAAGGAACGGCGCAGTCGCCGGAGGAAGGCCCTTCTGGACGAGATGACCGCCGATGCCGTCGACACGGGCCTTTATGGCGTGCCGTCTTCAGACGCCGGGTGACCGCCGCGCATGACCATCGCGATCCTGGATGCCAACGTACTGATCCCCAACGCTCTGTGCGATCTGCTGCTCCGGCTCGCCGAGGAGAACCTCCTCCAGCCGCGATGGTCTCCCCACATTCTCACGGAGGTACAACGGCATCTGCCCTCGGCGGATCCGAAAGTCCTCAGCAGGAGGGTCGATGCCATGAACGCGGCCTTCGAGAGCGCGATGGTGACCGGCTACGAGCGGCTGATCGCTGAGATGACCAACCATCCCAAGGACCGGCACGTCCTGGCGGCCGCGGTCCACGCCGACGCCGACCTGATCATCACCTGTAACCTCCGGGACTTCCCCGACGAGTCCTGTGATCTCCACGGCATCGAGGTCCAGCATCCCGACGACTTCCTCCTGGACCTGCTGGACCGGGAACCCGGGACGATCGACCAGGTGATCCGCGAGCAGTCGGCCGCGACCGGACGATCCGGCCCGAAGCTGACACCGCTGGATGTCATGCATTACCTGGCGGCGGCGGGGGCGAAACGGTTCAGCGCCTCTTTGGTCGCCCGCTTCGAACATGATTGGAATCAGCAGGTGGAGTCCGAAGGCTGACGCCACGGGTGCGCTTCACCGACCGGGAGCAGGGAGGTCGGCGCCCTCGGCGGGCCCGCCGAGCCCTTCGTTCACCGAAGTGGAGACGAAGGTCTCGATGGCGGTCAGGTCGTCGGGCTGCAACCCTCTGCGGGGCGAGGGTGCGATCAGCAGGGCCCGCCCGCCTTCGGTCAGCTCGTCGTAGACCGGTCCACAGGTGGGCGTTTCGACGTCGTCGGTCCAGACGAGCCGCCGTTCCTGCGCCAGGATCCGACGTGCGGCGGCGAGTTTGGCCTCCGCCGCGACGACGGCGGAAAGGTGGCCTGACCAGGCGCGGGCCAGCCGGGGCAGAGCGAACAGCCGCTCCATCTGGTCGGCGTCGGCGCACCAGGTGCTACACCAGCGGATCTCGACGCCTCCCGCCCGATGCAGTGCGCGGATGCGGTCGGTCAGAGCAGGCGCCCAGCGCATGCGGTAGGCGTCGCCACCGGAGTAAGCGGTTCCTCTGCGCGGGACACCGCCCCAACCGGGCCGGGCGACGTTGATCACACCATCGACGTCGAGCAACCACACCGGCCGATCCATCAGCCGGAATGGGTCGTGTGCGCGCGGTAGAGAGCGGACGTGCTCATGATCTGCCTCCTGGGACTGCGGAACGGAGCACTCCAGCATCCATCGTGAATGCACCGCATCACGTCACCCTGACATCGTCCCGCATCGACAGGCTTCGACGCGACTTGACAGATCACGACAGAAGTATCAAATTAGGCAAGGCTTTCCTTAATAAGGCATGCCTAACCTAATCGGAAGGTCGTGGAGTGGACGGGATCGGAGGCCGGGTCGCCCTGGTGACCGGGGCGGCCGGAGGCATCGGGAGAGCGGTCTGCGCCGCCCTGGCCGGAGCGGGGGCGCAGGTCGCCGCAGCCGACCTGGACGCCGTGCCGGCGGAGTCCGCAGGCGTTCCGGACGCCGCCGCGGCGGAGGAGCTCAAGGGCGCGACGCCGTACCGGCTGGACGTGCGCGATCCGCGCGCGGTCGAGGAGACGGTCGCGGCCGTCGAGCGGGACCTGGGCCCGATCGACATCCTGGTCAACGTCGCGGGCGTGCTCCTGCCCGGCCGGGCCGCGGAGACCGACGACGAGCGGTGGCGGCGGACCTTCGCGGTCAACGCCGACGGCGTCTTCCACGCCTCCCGCGCGGTCGCCGCCCGGATGACCCCCCGGCGGCGCGGCGCGATCGTCACCGTCGGCTCCAACGCCGCCTCGGTGCCGCGGATCGGCATGGCCGCCTACGCCGCCTCCAAGGCCGCCGCGGCCATGTTCACCCGCTGCCTCGGCCTGGAGCTGGCCCGCCACGGCATCCGCTGCAACGTCGTCTCCCCCGGCTCGACCGACACCGCCATGCTGCGCGCGCTGGCCGGGGACCGCGATCCCGAGGAGGCGCAGAGCGCCGTGCTCGACGGCGACCCGGCCGCCTTCCGGGTCGGCATCCCGCTCGGCCGCGTCGCCGACCCCGCGGACGTCGCCGACGCCGTCCTCTTCCTCGCCTCCGACCAGGCCAGGCACATCACCATGCACGACCTCCTCGTCGACGGCGGCGCGACCCTCCGCACATGACCGGACAGCACCCACCTCCGGCTGCGGCGCGGCCTCCGCGCCCGGCCGGACGGGACCCCTTCGCCGACGGCGGCGCGGCCCTCCGCGCCCGACCAGATTGGACTTCGATGCATTCGCTGACAACCGCCGCGGATCCGCTGGCGGGATACGCACCCGGCGAGTCGGTGCTCTTCTCCTCGCCGGGCGGCACGCTGCTCACCCGCGGCGTGCGCACCGTCGTCGGCGGTGAACTCGGCTCCCTGCCGGAACGGGTGGCGGCCGCGCTCGGCTCGGACGGTACGGCGAGCAGGACGGCGAGCGGAACCGCGGACACCGCGACGGGCAGGGCCGTGAACGGAACCGCCGCCGAGATGGCGGACGGGGCCGGGAGCAGGGTGGCGGCCGGGGCGATCGGGTTCGACGGCGCGGCGCACCTGGTCGTCCCGGCCGCCGCCACCTGGTCGGGCCCGCTGGAGCCGGTCGCGGCGGCCCCGCGCGGCGGCTGGCGGGTCCGGCCGGTCCCGGCCCCGGAGGACTACCGCAAGGCCGTGCGGCGGGCGGTGGAGATCCTCCAGAGCGCGGACGACGACCCCGACGGCCTGCGCAAGGTGGTCCTCGCCCGGACCCTCGAACTCGACGGCGACGGGCCCCTCGACCTGCGCGAGCTGCTGCGCCCCCTGGCCGGGCGCGACCTGTCCTTCGCCGCGCCGCTGCCCGGCGGCCGCACCCTCATCGGCGCCAGCCCCGAGCTGCTCGTCTCGCGCCGGGGCCGGACCGTGCTCTCCAACCCCCTCGCCGGCTCCGCGGCCCGCAGCGCCGACCCCGCCGAGGACCGCCGCCGCGCCGAGGCGCTGACCGCCTCCGCCAAGGACCTGTACGAGCACCGCCTGGTCGTGGAGGCGGTCGCCGACGCGCTCCAGCCGTACTGCGCGCACCTGGAGGTGCCGTACACCCCCGAGCTGACCTCCACCGAGACGATGTGGCACCTGTCCACGCGCGTCACCGGCGTGCTGCGCGATCCCGGCACCCCCGTCCTCGCGCTCGCCGCCGCCCTGCACCCCACCCCGGCCGTGTGCGGGACGCCCCGCGCCGCGGCCCGGCGGGTGATCGAGGAGCTGGAGCCGTTCGACCGCGGCGCCTACACCGGCCTGGTCGGCTGGACCGACGCGGCCGGCGACGGCGAGTGGGCGGTGACCATCCGCTGCGCCGAGGCCGCGGAGCGGACCCTGCGGCTCTTCGCGGGCGCCGGGATCGTCCCCGGCTCCGACCCCGAGCGGGAACTCGCCGAGACCTCCGCCAAGTTCCGGACCATGCTGCGAGCCCTGGGAGTGAGCACCGATGCACTGGCCTGACGACGTCGCCGCCCGTTACCGCGCCGCCGGATACTGGCGGGGTGAGACCTTCGGCGGCCTGCTGCGCGACCTCGCCGCCCGGTACGGCTCCCGCCCCGCGCTGATCTCCCCCGGCCTCCCCGGCTCCCCGGCCGCCCGGTGGACCTTCCGGGACCTGGACGAGCGGGCCGACCGGCTCGCCGCCGGGCTGCACGCCGCCGGGATCCGGCACGGCGACCGGGTCGTCCTGCAGCTGCCGAACGTGCCCGAGTTCCACCAGGTCTGCTTCGCGCTCTTCCGGATCGGCGCGCTCCCGGTCTTCGCGCTGCCCGCGCACCGCTCCGCGGAGATCTCCTACTTCTGCGAGTTCACCGAGGCCGCCGCCTACGTCTGCCCGGACGAGGAGCACAAGGCGTACGCCCCGGGCACCCGCGCGTTCACCCTGGCCGACCTGGCCGGCCTGTCGGCGCCTTCGGGGACCGACCCGGTGGAGCCACCCGGCCCCGGTCCCGGCCCCGGCGACCTCGCCTTCCTGCAGCTGTCCGGCGGCAGCACCGGCCTGCCCAAGCTGATCCCGAGGACCCACGACGACTACATCTACAGCTTCCGGGCCAGCGCGGAGATCTGCGAGCTGACCCCGGAGAGCGTCTACCTGTGCGCGCTGCCGGCCGCGCACAACTTCCCGATGAGCTCCCCCGGCGTCTTCGGCGCGCTCAGCGCCGGGGCGGCCAGCGTGCTGGCGCCCGACCCCAGCCCCGGCACCTGCTTCCCGCTGATCGAGCGGGAGCGGGTCACCATCGCCGCGCTGGTCCCCCCGCTCGCGCTGGTCTGGATGGACGCCGCCGCCTCCGGCGGGCACGACCTGTCGAGCCTGGAGGTGCTCCAGGTCGGCGGGGCCAAGTTCAGCGAGGAGGCGGCCAAGCGGGTCGGCCCCGAGCTGGGCTGCACGCTGCAGCAGGTCTTCGGCATGGCCGAGGGGCTGGTCAACTACACCCGGCTGGACGACCCCGAGGACGTGATCGTCTCCACCCAGGGCCGTCCCATCTCCCCGGACGACGAGATCCTCATCCTGGACGACGAGGGGAACGAGAGCGACCACGGCCACCTGCTGACCCGCGGGCCGTACACGATCCGCGGCTACTGGCGGGCCGACGAGCACAACAGGACCGCGTTCACCGAGGACGGCTTCTACCGGACCGGCGACATCGTCCGGCGCGCCGAGGGCGGTTACCTCGTCGTCGAGGGCCGGGCCAAGGACCAGATCAACCGGGGCGGCGAGAAGATCGCCGCCGAGGAGGTCGAGAACCACCTCCTGGCCCACCCGGCGGTCCGCGACGCCAGCGTGGTCGCCGTCCCCGACCCCTACCTGGGCGAGCGCACCCGCGCCTACCTGATCTGCCGCGGCGAGGCGCCGAAGAAGGCCGAGCTCCGGGCCTTCCTCCGGGACCGCGGCATCGCCGCCTTCAAGATCCCGGACATGTTCGAGTTCGTCGACGCCTTCCCGCAGACCGCGGTCGGCAAGGTCAGCAAGCGCCACCTCCGCGAAAGGACCTGACAGACCATGGCGATCCCCCAGATCCAGCCGTACCCGATGCCGGACGACCTGCCCGCCAACCGGGTCGAGTGGCGCCCCGACGCCCGCCGCGCCGTCCTGCTCGTCCACGACATGCAGAACCACTTCGTGCGCGCCTTCACCCCCGGGCAGTCGCCGCTGGTCGAGCTGATGTCCAACGTCCTGGCGCTGCGCGAGCACTGCGCGGCGCTGGGCGTGCCCGTCGTCTACTCGGCGCAGCCCGGCGGGCAGAGCGCCGAGCAGCGCGGCCTGCTCCTCGACTTCTGGGGCGACGGCATCGGCCCGGACCCGCACGACGCCCGGATCGTCGACGAGCTGGCGCCGCGCGAGGGCGACGTGCTGCTCACCAAGTGGCGCTACAGCGCCTACCAGCGGACCGGCCTGGCCGAGCTGATGGGCTCCCTCGGCCGCGACCAGCTGATCGTCTGCGGGATCTACGCGCACATCGGCGTGCTGATGACCGCCTGCGAGGCGTTCATGCGGGACGTGCAGCCGTTCGTGGTCGCCGACGCGGTCGCCGACTTCTCCGCCGAGCACCACCGGATGGCCCTCGACTACGCCGCCCAGCGCTGCGCCGTCACCGTCACCACCCGGCAGCTCAGCCGCGCCCTCACCCGGGAGGTGGCCGGTGTCTGAGACCGCCGTACGGCTCCGCGCCGAGATCGCCGAACTGCTCTACGTGGACCCCGAGGAGCTGGAGTTCGACGAGAACCTCATGGACGCCGGGCTGGACTCCATCCGGGTGATGACCCTGATCGAGCGGTGGCGCCGCGAGGGCGTCGAGCTGACCTTCGCCGACCTGGCGGAGAAGCCCACCGTCGCGGCCTGGGCGGAGCTGCTGAGTTGAGCGCTTCCGAGTCGAGTCCCGCCGGGCCGGGCACCGCCAGGCCCGGCACCGCCAGGTCGAACACCACCGGGCCGGGCACCGTCGGGTCGAGCGCCGTCGGGTCGAGCGCCGTCGGGTCGAGCGCCGTCGGGCCGGGTTCCGAGACCTTCCCGCTCACCGGGGCGCAGGCGGGCATCTGGTTCGCCCAGCGCCTCGATCCCGGCAACCCCGTCTACAACACCGCCGACCGGGTCGACATCCACGGCACGCTCGACCCGGCGCTGTTCGAGCGGGCGCTCCGGCGCGGCCTGGCCGAGGCCGAGCCGCTGCGCCTGCGCTTCACCGAGGAGCCCGCCCAGTACCTGCCGGAGTGCGACTCGCTGCGCGACTCCATCACCGTCCTCGACCTGCGCGGCGAGACCGACCCGGACGCCGCCGCCGAGGCGTGGATGCGCGCCGACGTGCGCACGCCGGTGGACCCGGTGGACGGCGGCGCCGACGGCTCCCTGTCCCGCCACGCCCTGCTGCGCCTGGCCGACGACCGGTTCACCTGGTACCTGCGCGTGCACCACCTGCTGATCGACGCCTACGCGATGTCGATGCTGGTCGGCCGGGTCGCGGAGATCTACAGCGCGCTGGACGGCGGCCTGCCGAGCGGCCCGAGCCCGTTCGGCGGGCTGGCGCCCGTGCTGGAGGAGGAGGCCGCCTACCTCGGCTCCGAGCGTCACTCCAAGGACCGGGCCTACTGGCTCGGCCTGCTGGACCGCGCCCCCGAGCCCGCGGGCCTGGCGGGCGCGCCCGCGCTCTCGGCGCGCGAGGTCGTACGGCACCGCGAGGAACTGCCCGCCACCGGGCACTGGGAGGCGCTCGCCCGCGAGACCCGGGCGACCTGGGCCGAGGTGGCCGCCGCAGGCGTCGCCGTCTACCTCGGGCGGCTCACCGGGAGCACCGACGTGCTGGTCGGCCTGCCGCTGATGAACCGGTCCGGCGCCGCGCTGCGGGTGCCGTGCCTGACCGTCAACGTGCTCCCGCTCCGGCTCGACGTGCGCCCCGGCGTCCCCCTCGGCGACCTGGTCCGCCAGACGGCCCGGCGGATGGCCGAGGCCCGCCGCCACTCCCGGTACCGGATCGAGGAGCTCCGCCGCGACCTCGGCCTGTCCGGTTCCTCGCGGGCGCTGTTCGGCCCGCTGCTCAACATCAAGCCGTTCGCGTCCGACGTGAAGTTCGGCCCGCTCCCCGCCACCGTGCGCAACCTCGCCGCCGGACCCGTCGACGACCTGGCCGTGGCGCTCCTGCTCGACGGCGACCGTCTCACGCTCGAACTCGACGGCAACGCCGCCCTCTACTCGGAGCGGGACCTCGCCGTCCACGCCCGGCGGCTGGCCCGGCTCCTGTCGGCCCTGGCCGACGTCCCGCCCGGCACCCCGATCGGCCGCCTGCCCCTGCTCACCGAGGAGGACGAGGCGGCCCTGCCCACCGCGTCCGCCGCGGCCGCCACCGGGCCGCGCACCGTCGTCGAGGTCTTCGACGAGCGGGTACGGCTGACGCCCGGCGAGCGGGCGCTCGTCTGCTCGGGCGAGGAGCTGACCTTCGGCGAGCTGGGCCGCCGGGCCGACCGGCTGGCCCGGCGGCTGGTCCGGGAAGGGGCCGGGCCGGAGCGGATCGTGGCGCTGGAGCTGCCGCGCTCGGCCGACCTGGTGGTGGCGCTGCTCGCCGTACTGAAGAGCGGCGCCGCGTTCCTCCCGGTCGACCCGGCCTACCCGGCCGACCGGCGGGAGTTCATGCTCTCCGACGCGCGGCCGTCGATCGTGGTCACCCCGGAGTGGCTGGCCGCGGGCACCGCAGACTCCCCGCCCCGCACCGGTCTCCCGGAGTCCGCGGGCACCGCGGACTCCCCGCCCCGCACCGCGCTTCCGGGCACCGCGGGGACCCGGCCCGGTGACACCGGGGAGGCCCCGGGCGCCGCCCTCCCCCTCCCCAGGCCCGACGACGCCGCGTACGTGATCTACACGTCGGGGTCGACCGGCCGCCCCAAGGGCGTGGTCGCGACCCACCGGGGCCTGGCCGCCCTGTTCGCCAGCCACCGCGAGCGGCTGTTCCCCTCCGGAGATCGGGCCGGTGAGCGGCTCCGGGTGGCGCACACCGCGTCGTTCTCGTTCGACGCCTCCCTCGACCCCGTCCTGTGGATGGTCGGCGGGCACGAGCTGCACCTGCTCGACGACGACACCTACCGGGACCCCGAGGCGCTGACCGCCTGCGTCCGCGAGCTCGGGATCGACTACCTCGACCTGACCCCGTCCCACCTGAAGGAGATGCCCGCCCTGCTGGCGGCGCCGCCGCGGATCGTCGTGGTCGGCGGCGAGGCCGTGCCCGAACCGCTCTGGCGGCGCCTGCGAGAGAGCGGCGCGCTCGCGGTCGACCACTACGGTCCCACCGAGGCGACCGTCGACGCCTACACCCGGCTCGGCGACGGCACCGAGGGCCCCACCCTCGGGACCCGCGCCCACGTGCTCGACCACGCCCTGCAACCGGCCCCGCCCGGGGTCGCGGGCGAGCTGTACCTGTCCGGGGACGGCCTGGCGCGCGGCTACCTCCGCCGCCCGGAGCTGACCGCCGAGCGGTTCGTGGCCGGGCCGGGCGGCTCGCGCCTGTACCGGACCGGCGACCGGGCCCGCTGGACCGCCGACGGGCGGCTCGAACTCCTCGGCCGCACCGACGACCAGGTCAAGGTACGCGGCGTCCGGATCGAGCCCGGCGAGATCGAGGCCGTGCTGGAGGAGCACCCCGGTGTCTCCGCCGCCGCCGTGGCCGTCCGCAGCGGCAGGCTGGTCGCCTACGCGGTGCCCGCCGGGGAGTCCGCCGGCCCGGACACCACGGCCGCACCGGCCCTCCGGGAGACCACGGCCGCGCCGGACACCACGGCCGTCCCCGCCGCGGACCCCGCGACCGCGGGAGCCACCGGGTCCCGGCAGGCCGCCGGGCTGCGCGAGTTCGCCGCGTCCCGGCTCCCGACCGGGATGGTGCCCTCGGCCGTCGCCTGGCTGGACGCGCTGCCCCGCACCCCCAGCGGGAAGCTGGACCGGGCCGCCCTGCCCGAGGTCGACGCCGCGACGCGGCGGAGCCGGGAGCCGGAGAACGCCTCCGAGCACGCCATGCGCGAGCTCTTCCGCGAGGTCCTGGGGGTACCCGGGGCCGGGGTGGAGGACGGCTTCTTCGAGCTCGGCGGCCACTCGCTGCTCGCCGCGCGGCTGGCCGTACGGATCAGGGAGACCTTCGGCGTCCGGATGCCGATCGCGACGATCTTCGAGGCCCCCACGGCCGCCGGGCTCGTCGCCCGGCTGCCCTCCGGCCACACCGCCCGGCCGCCGCTGCGGCCCCGGCGCCGGCCCGATCCGGTCCCGCTCTCGTCCGCGCAGGCCAGGCTCTGGTTCCTGTACCGGATCGAGGGTCCGAACCCGACCTACAACATCCCCATCGCGCTGCACCTGCCCGGCCCGGTGGACCGTACCGCACTGGAGGCCGCGCTCGGCGACCTGGTGGCCCGCCACGAGGTGCTGCGCACGGTCTTCCCCGAGCGCGACGGCGTTCCCTGCCAGCGGATCCTGGAGCCCGGACCGGTGCCGCTGCCCGTCTGGCAGCCCGGCGAGCACCTGGCCGAGGCCGTCCGGACCGTCGCGCGCCGCGGATTCGACCTGGCCGTCGAGACCCCGTTCCGGGCCCACCTGCTCCGGGGCCGCGACGGGAACAGGAGCGGTGACGGTGCCGGGGACGGCGCGGAGCACGTGCTGGTGCTGGTGCTGCACCACATCGCCGGCGACGGCTGGTCGACGGAGCCGCTGGTCCGCGACCTGCTGACCGCCTACGAGGCCCGCAGGGCGCACCGGGCGCCCGCGTTCGAGCCGCTGCCGGTGCAGTACGCCGACTACGCGCTCTGTCAGCGCGAGCTGCCCGACACCGACCTGTCCCACTGGACCGAGGCCCTCGCGGGCCTGCCCGACCGGCTGGAACTGCCCGCCGACCGGCCCCGGCCGGCGGTGTCGAGCGGCGCGGGCGGTACGGTCCCCGTCCGGTTCGACCCCGGTCTGACCGCCGGGATCGAGGCGCTCGCCCGGGCGAACCGTGCCAGCGTCTTCATGGTGCTGCACGCCGCCCTGGCGGCCCTGCTCACCCGGCTCGGCGCGGGCACGGACATCCCGATCGGCACGCCCGTGGCGGGCCGGGGCGACAGCGCGCTGGACGACGCCGTCGGCTTCTTCGTCAACACGCTCGTGCTGCGCACCGACACCTCCGGCGACCCGGCCTTCACCGAGCTGCTCCGGCGGGTGAAGGAGACCGACCTGGCCGCCTTCGACCACGCCGAGACGCCGTTCGACCGGCTGGTCGAGGTCCTCAACCCGCCCCGGGCCCGCAACCGGCACCCGCTGTTCCAGGTGATGCTGGTGCACCAGGACGCCCCGGCTCCGGGCGTGGAGGTGGTGCACACCGGCACCGCCAAGTTCGACCTGACCCTCAACCTCGACCGGTCCGGCTCCGGATTCCTGGAGTACAGCACCGACCTGTTCGACCCCGGGACCGCCCGCTCCATCGCCGAGCGGCTGGTCCGCCTGCTCTCGGCCGCCGTCGCCGACCCGGACCGCCCCGTCAGCGGGCTCGACATCCTCAGCGGGGCCGAGCGGCGGACGCTGATCGAGGGCTGGAACGGGGACCTGGTCAGCGAGCCGGGCGCCACCCTGCCCGAGCTGTTCGAGGCGCAGGCCCGCCGCACCCCGGACGCCGTGGCCGTCACCGCCGCCGGGACGGAGCTCACCTACGCCGAGCTGAACGCGCGGGCCAACCGGCTGGCGCACAAGCTCGCCGCGCACGGCGCAGGGCCGGAGCGCATCGTGGCGCTCGCGCTGCCCCGGTCGGCGGACCTGGTGGCCGCGCTGCTCGCGGTGGTCAAGACGGGAGCCGCCTACCTGCCGCTGGACCCGACCTACCCGGCCGACCGGCTCGACTACATGATCTCGGACGCCGCGCCGGTCTGCGTGGTCGACCCCGGCTGGCTGGAGGACCTGGACGACTGGCTCGACCACGACCCCGAGCGGTCCCTGGCGCCGGGCAACGCCGCGTACGTGATCTACACCTCAGGCTCGACCGGCCGGCCCAAGGGCGTGCTCGTCACGCACCACAACGTGGTCCGGCTGCTGTCGGCCACCGACCACTGGTTCGGCTTCGGTCCCGACGACGTGTGGACGCTCTTCCACTCCTACGCCTTCGACTTCTCGGTGTGGGAGCTGTGGGGCGCGCTGCTGTACGGCGGGCGCCTGGTCGTGGTCCCCTACGAGGTGAGCAGGTCCCCCGAGGACTTCCTCGGCCTGCTGGCGCGCGAGCGGGTCACGGTGCTGAACCAGACCCCGTCGGCGTTCTACCAGCTGGTCGCGGCCGACGACGGGCGCGAGCTGGCGCTGCGGTACGTGGTGTTCGGCGGGGAGGCGCTGGAGCTGGCCCGGCTGTCGGACTGGTACGCCCGCAGGCCCGGCCCCGCCGGACCCGGCCACGAGCCCGGCCCGGCGCAGAGCCCACCGCGCCCGAGCCCGGCGCAGAGCCCACCGCGCCCGAGCCCGGCGCAGAGCCCACCGCGCCCGAGCCCGGCGCAGAACGGCCCGCTGCTGGTCAACATGTACGGCATCACCGAGACGACCGTGCACGTCACGCACATGCCGCTCTCCCCGGACCACCGGGAGGGCAGCCTCATCGGCCGCGGCATCCCCGATCTCCGGGTCTACCTGCTGGACGGCACCCTGCAGCCGGTGCCGCCGGGGGTCGTGGGCGAGATGTACGTGGCCGGCGACGGCCTGGCCCGCGGCTACCTCGGACGGCCGGAACTGACCGCCGAGCGGTTCGTCGCCGACCCGTACGGCCCGCCCGGCACGCGCATGTACCGCTCGGGCGACCTGGCCCGCTGGAGGCCGGACGGCACCCTCGACTACGTCGGCCGCGCCGACCAGCAGGTCAAGGTGCGCGGCTTCCGGATCGAACTCGGCGAGATCGAGGCGGCGCTGCTGCGCCACCCCGCGGTCGGGCAGGCCGCGGTGATCGTCCGCGAGGACAGGCCGGGCGACAGACGCCTGGTCGCCTACGCCGTACCGGCCACGGTGCCGGGCGGCGTGCTCGACGCCGCCGAGCTGCGCCGGTTCGCGGCGCAGGCGCTGCCGGACTACATGGTGCCCTCGGCGGTCGTGGAGATCACCGCGCTCCCGCTCACCGTCAACGGCAAGCTCGACCGCCGGGCGCTGCCCGCGCCCGCCGCGCCCGCCGCGGAGGGGCGGCCTCCGGCCACACCCCTGGAGGAGACGCTCTGCGGGCTCTTCGCCGAGGTGCTCGACCTGCCCCGGGCGGGCGCCGACGACGGCTTCTTCGAGCTGGGCGGGCACTCGCTGCTCGCCGTACGGCTGGTCTCCCGGATCCGGGAGGTCCTCGGCGCCGAGGTGACCATCGGCGCGCTCTTCGAGGCGCCCACCCCGGCCGGGCTGGCCGCCCTCGTCCAGGGCGAGGACGGCGGCACGGGCGTCGACCCGCTGGCGGTGCTGCTGCCGCTGCGCGAGACGGGCTCGGCCCCGCCGCTGTTCTGCGTGCACCCGGCGGGCGGGCTGAGCTGGTGCTACAGCGGCCTGATCCGGCATCTGCCGGACCGGCCGATCTACGGCCTGCAGGCCCGCCACGACCCGCTGCCCTCCTCCCTGCGGGAGCTCGCGGCCGACTACGTGGCGCGGATCCGCGAGGTCCAGCCGGAGGGGCCGTACCACCTGCTGGGCTGGTCCACCGGCGGCATCATCGCGCAGGAGATGGCCGTGCAGCTCCGGCTGGCCGGACAGGGCGTCGCACCGCTGGCGATCCTGGACGCCTACCCGGCCGAGGGCATGCGGGACCTGCCGCCCTCCGACGAGGCCGAGGCCCTGGAGGCGCTGCTCACCATGGGCGGCTTCGCCCCGGACGCCGCGTCCACTCTGGAGGGCGCGATCGAGGTGCTGCGCCGGGAGGGCAGCCCGCTGGCGGGCCTGCCGGTGGAGACGCTCCGCTCGCTGCGGGACCTCTACCTGAACACCAACCGCCTGGTGCGGAAGCTCGACACCCGGGTGTTCGACGGCGACGTGCTGTTCTTCCGCGCCACCGTCGACACCATCGACGACACCCTCACCCCGAACACCTGGCGGCCCCACGTCAGCGGCATGATCGACGCCCACGACGTGGCCTGCAGCCACAAGGACATGACCCGGCCGGGACCGATCGCCGAGATCGGCGCGATCGTCGCGGCCCGACTCCGGGAGCGCAACCGATGAACCCCTTCGACGACCCCGACGGCGAGTTCCTCGTCCTGGCCAACGACGAGGAGCAGCACTCCATCTGGCCGTCGTTCGCCGCCGTCCCCGACGGCTGGGCGGTCCGCTTCGGTCCCGAGGCGCGCGCCGCCTGCCTGGCCTACGTCGCCGCGCACTGGACCGACCTGCGTCCCCGGAGCCTGACCCGTTGAACGAGCCCGCTTCTCCGAACGACCGCCCGGCGGGTGACGTCGTGGCGACGGCCGCTCCCCCGGCACCCCCTCCCCCGGTGCCCGGCCCGGTGGACGACGGACCGGCGGGGGCGGGCCGGGCCGCGCGGTGGGCCGTACCGGTCGTCTACGTGACGGCCATGTGCATGAACGGCCTGGACGCGACGATCGTCAACCCGGCGCTGTTCTCCATCGCCACCGACCTCGGCGTGGGCCCGGCCGCGGCGAACCTGGTGGAGGGCTCCTTCCTGGCCAGCCTGGCGGTGTCCATGCCGGTGGCCGGGTGGCTCTGCGACCGGTACGGCGCGGCGCGGGTGTTCCTCGCCGCGCTGGCGCTGTTCACCGCGGCGTCGGCGCTGTGCGGGCTGGCCTGGAACCTGGACTCCCTGGTGGGATTCCGGGTGCTGCAGGGCGTCGGCGGCGGGGTGCTGACCCCGGCCGGCATGACGATGCTGTTCACCGCGTACGCCCCCGAGGAGCGCATGCGGCTGTCGCGGTACATCGTCGTGCCGACGGCGCTGGCACCCGCGCTGGGACCGGTCCTCGGCGGGCTGCTGGCCGACCACCTCTCCTGGCGGTGGGCGTTCCTGCTCAACGTGCCCTTCGGCGTGGCCGCGGTGCTCCTGGGACTCGCGGCCGTCCGCGTCCCCTCCCCCGGAGCCGGTACGGCGGGCCGGTTCGACCTGCGCGGCCTGCTGGCCCTGTGGGTGCTCAAGGACCGCGGCTTCCTGCGCGGCGCCGCGGCGGCGTCCCTGGCGGCGGCGGGCCTGATGGGCATGCTCTTCGTCTTCCCGCTGATGTACCAGGACGCGCTGGGCGCCTCGGCCTCGGACGCCGGGCTGGTGCTCTTCCCCGAGGCGCTGGGGTTGATGGCCGCCGGGTTCGCCGTCGACCGGGTCTGCGCCCGGTGGGGCGAACGGCGGGTGACGGCGCTCGGCCTGCTCGGCGGCGCGGCGCTGTTCGCGGCGCTGGCCCTGACCGCCCCCGGCCCCTGGACGCTGAGAGCGATCATGTTCTCGGTGGGGCTGGTGCTCGGGCACGCGGTGACGGCGGTCCAGATCTCCGCGTTCGACGACGTCGCCCCGGAGGTGATGGGCCGGGCCATGACCCTGTTCCAGTCGCTGCGCATGCTCGGCGGCGCACTGGGCGTGGGCCTGTGCGCCCTCGCGATCCCCGTCGGCTATCCGGCCGCGCTGCTGGTCGCCGCCGCCTTCCTCGCGGCGGCGTTCCTGGCCGCCGCGCTGATCGCGCCCACCGTCCGCCCGGCGGACGGCTGACCGCGCCCACCGTCCGCCCACCGTCCGCCCACCGTCCGCCCGGCGGACGGCCGACCGGCCCGCGGAGCGGCCTCCGGTCCTGCCGCGGGAGGCGCACGCCGTACAGTGTGCGCCTCCCGCACGGGGATCACGTTCCCTCAAAGCCGGATCACCGGTCTGTGCGGAAGACGTGTATCGGCGGCGGATGACCGGTGTTACGATCCCGGCACCTCGGTGACCGGGTGGTGACATACCGCGCCACCCGGTGTGCTCCGTGCGCGCGGGAGGTCTGGTGGACGTCGTCGGCACTCGGGCGAACGCACCTGCGGCTCCGGCACCGTGGGCCGAGTTCGGCCGTCAGCTCCGCCGCTGGCGGCAGCGCGCCGGCCTCACCCAGGCGCAGGTCGGGACCAGGGTCGGTTACGACCACAGCGCCATCAGCAAGCTGGAGGGCGGCAGGCGCGAGCCGTCGCCGCGGTTGGCGCGCCACCTCGATGAGGTCCTCGGCGCCGGCGGGGAGCTGCTTGCGGTCTACACGGCCTCCCGGCACGAGGACGCGGACACCGCGCCCCGGGCCGCCGGCGGGACCCGGCCCGGCCCGCTGCCCGGAGACACCGGAGACGGCGGGGACGCCGGAGCCGCCGTCCCGGTCTTCCCGGACGTGCTCGGCTGGCCGTACCGCCTGCCCAGCCACGGCCTCGAGTGCCCTCTGCACGACGACGAGGGCTGTACGGTGCCCGCACCGGCCGACGCGCTCCCGGCGTATCTCGCGTTCTGCACCGCCGGCCTCCCGGCGGACACCGGTTCCGACACCGTCCACGTGCTCTCCGGGCTCCTGGTGGCCTGCTGGCGCGCCGGCGCCGAGCGGACGTCACCGGAGACGATCACGGCGGTCGAGCAGGCGCTCCACGCGATCGTGCGGCGCATGGAGGGGCTCGCGGGGGCGTCCCGGCGGGCGTTCCGGCGGCTCGCCGCCGGTTACGCGCAGCTCGCCGGGGAGCTGCGGATGCAGCGCGGCCAGAACGGGATGGCGATGGCCTGGCTCCACAAAGGGCTGGGCTGGGCCGCCGTGTCCGACGGCGTCGGGATGTGCGCCACCATCCTCTACGACATGAGCACGGTCGCCCGCCTGGAGTACGACGCGCCCTCGGCCCTGGCGTACGCGCGCGCGATCAGGGCCGCCGATCCCGGCCTGCGCTGGACCTCCGTCGCAGCCGATCTCTGCGAGGCGCGGGCGCACGCCCTCGGCGGCGACGCACTGGAGTCCCGGCTGCATCTGGCCCGGGCCCGGACGGGCCTGTCCCGGCTGGGGGAACGCGATCTGGCCGAGGCGCCGTGGCTGTGCGGGGCCGCCGGAGAGGTCCATCTGGAGTCGGGGACCGGCGGCGCCCTGCGCGACATCGCCGCCCTGACGGCGGACCGGTCGGCGGCCTGCCTGGCGGCCGAGGCGACGGAACGGTCGCTGCGCAGCCTCGCGGAGCGGATGCGTCCCGCCAGGCTGCTCCTCACGCTGCGGCTGGCCGACTGCCATGCCTGCGCCGGGGATCCGGAGGCGGCGCTGGCCGTCGCCGGCCCGGTGCTGGCGGAGGCGAGCGCCGTACCGAGTGCGGTGATCGGCCGGGAGCTTCGCGGGCTGCGCGGCAGACTGGCGACCCGCTGGGGCGGCCGGCCGGACGTGCGCGACTTCATCGACCCGTTCGGCCGCAGCCTCCCCTGACCGCGAGCGGCTCCGCCCGCCGGTCCACCTGCGCTCCCGCCCGCCGGTGCACTTGCCGATGCGCTTGCCGGTTCGGGGTACGGCAAGCGCCTTCCCTCACCTTCCGTCAAGAAATCAGCACATTGTGTGATCTCTACGGCTCCTGATCGACAGAAGTTTGCACCACGCGTTGAGAATATTGACCAATTTCTGTCTGATATGGGACCTTTCGTCCGCGTTGTTCGCGGCGATCCCTGCCGACAGATCCCGACGGGCTCTGCCGACCGGTCTCGCATCGATGTCCGCGGCGGCGGCCGTACGCCGTCACCGCGGTTCCCCCACATCGTCAGAGAGCGAGAACAGCATGAGAGGGTCCCTCCGGACACCGGCCCTGGCCGGTGTCGCGCTCACCCTGGCGGCAGCCACCGTGCTCGTCGCCTCCACCTCCGCCTCGGCCGATCCGCCTCCCTCGCCCGCCGACGCGGCCGCCGTGGCCAGGGCCGAGCAGGCCATCGAACGGCACCGCGACGCGATCCGCGGGGCCGGCCAGGACGACTACAAGGTCCAGACCGTCCGGGTGGACGCCGACGGCACGTCGCACGTCCGCTATCACCGGACCTACCGGGGTCTGCGGGTCCGCGGCGGCGACTTCGTCGTCCACCTGAGGCCCGACGGCGCCTTCGCCGACGCCTCGGTCGGGCTCACCGAGGCGCTGACGCTCGGCACCAGCCCGAAGGTGTCCGCCGCCACCGCCGCCGGGAAGGCCAAGAGCGCGTTCACCGGGAAGATCACCGAGGTCGGCGATCCGGAGCTGTTCGTCGACGCGTCCTCCGGGCAGGGACGCCTGGCCTGGGAGACCGTGGTCAGCGGCTGGGCCGCCGACGGGCAGACGCCCTCACGGCTGCACGTGATCGTCGACGCCGGGTCCGGTGAGGTCACCGACTCCTACGACGAGATCAGGTCGGCCGTCGAGGGCGCCACGACGGCCACCGCGAGCACCTCGAGCGCCCTGGTCGACGGGACCGGGAACTCGATCTACTCCGGCACCGTCACGATCTCCACGACGCAGTCCGGGAGCTCGTACAGCATGGTCGACCCGGACCGGGGCAACGGCAGAACGTGCGACATGAACAACCGCACCAGCGGCACCTGCTCGACCTTCACCGACCCCGACAACACCTGGGGCACCGGTTCCAACGGCAACCGGCAGTCGGCCGGGGTGGACGCCCACCACGGCGCCGCGAAGACGTTCGACTACTTCAAGAACGTGCACGGCCGCAACGGCATCTTCGGCAACGGGAGCGGCGTGCCGAGCCGGGTCCACTACGGCAGCAACTACGTCAACGCCTTCTGGGACGGCTCCCAGATGACCTACGGCGACGGCTCGGGCAACTCCCGGCCGCTGGTCGCCATCGACGTGGCCGGTCACGAGATGTCCCACGGCGTGACCGAGAACACCGCCGGCCTGGTCTACTCCGGCGAGTCCGGCGGCCTGAACGAGGCCACCAGCGACATCTTCGGGAACATGGTCGAGTTCTACGCCGGCAGCGGTGCGGACCCCGGCGACTACCAGGTCGGCGAGAAGATCGACATCAGGGGCAACGGCACCCCGCTCCGCTACATGTACGACCCCGCGCTGGACGGCAGCTCGCACTCCTGCTGGTCGACCCGCACCGCGAGCGTCGACGTCCACTACTCCTCCGGCGTCGGCAACCACTTCTTCTTCGACCTCGCCGAGGGCACCGGGGCGACCCCGTACGGCACCTCGCCGGTGTGCGGCTCGGCCCCGGCCGTGACCGGCATCGGCAGGGAGAAGGCGGAGAAGATCTGGTTCCGGGCGCTGGACGCCTACTTCACCTCCAGCACCCGCTACGTCAACAGCGGCAACCCGGCCAACACCGCCCGCGCCTACACGCTCCGCGCCGCCACCGACCTGTACGGCAGCTGCTCCACCGAGTATCGGACCGTCCAGGCGGCCTGGACGGCGGTCAACGTGGCGGGCAGCGACGCCCCGTGCTCGTCCGGGAACGACTTCTCGGTCTCCGTCTCCCCGACCTCGGCCTCCACCGCCCCCGGCGGCTCCGTCAGCACGACCGTCTCCACCCAGGTAACCGGCGGCTCCGCGCAGACCGTGGCCCTGTCCGCCGCCGGCCTGCCCTCGGGCGCCACCGCCTCCTTCGACCCCTCCTCCGTCCAGGCCGGCGGCACCGCCAGGCTGACCGTGGCCACCACCGCCTCCACCCCCGCCGGCACCTACCCCGTCACCGTCACCGGCACCGGCGCCACCGCCACCCGGACCGCGACCTTCACCCTGACCGTCAACGGCCCGGGCGGCGGCGCCTGCCAGGGCTTCGAGACCACGAAGACCGGAACCCTGAGCTCCGGCGCCAGCCAGTACCAGCCTGACGGGGGCTCCTTCCAGACGACCGTCAGCGGGACGCACCGCGCCTGCCTCGACGGACCGAACGGCACCGACTTCGACCTGTACCTGCAGAAGCGGGGCACCTTCGGCTGGAGCACCGTGGCCCGCAGCACCTCCACCGGCCCCGATGAGAGCCTGACCTACAACGGCACCGCCGGCACCTACCGCTACCGTGTCCACTCCTACAGCGGCAGCGGTGACTACACCCTCGGTTACGACGCCCCGTAACCGCCGATACCGTCCCAGACGCCCACCGGAGCCCCCGGGCACCGGTGGGCGTCGCCCTGCACCCGCTCCTTCAACCCCGTTATAGCAGGATCACCCGCACGCGGCGGGGTGGACCGGTGGACCCGGATGACCCGTCGCAGGTCAGGTGCGGAGCGGAGGCGGCTCGCCGGAGCCACCGGGCGGATGTCCGTCAGCGGTCTTCTCCGTCCGTCTCGCCGAACAGCTCGTGCACGGTCCGGGCTGTCGCCGCGCGGGTCGCCCAGGACTCCAGCCGGGCGAGGTCGGCGCAGGCGGTGATCCGGGCGCGGACGTCGTCTGGCACCTCCAGGCCGCGGGCGGCCAGCACCAGCAGCACCAGCCGGGCCGCCTCCTCTGCTCTGCCTTCCGCCTTGCCTTCCGCCTTGCCCTTGGCCTTTCCTTCTTCCAGGCCGCGGCCGTAGTGCTCACGGGCGAAGGGGCTGTAGACCGGCCAGGTGGTGGACGTCATGATCTCCTCCAGGAGGCGCCGCACCTCGGGTGCGGACATGCTGTAAGCGTGTTCATAGTACTTCGGAGCGTGATCGTCGGGCAGTTCCGCGAGCGCCGCGGCGAACGCCTCGACGACCTTGCGCTGACGGCCGTGCACCATGACCGCCAGGGCCGCCAGCTCCGGCTGGGCCGCGGCCTGCTGCGGGTCGGTGACGACGGGGATGCCGTCCGGCCCCAGCACTCGGGCCTGCAACCGGTAGCCGGTCAGGCCGGAGTCGATCGGCCGGGCGTAGTAGTCGGCGGTCCTGGCGTCGGGGCAGACCACCAGCACAGTGACGTCGCAGCGCAGCAGCAGCCAGAGCGCGGCGGCGTAGCGGGCGAGCTGCCGGGGGTTCTTCGACGTGTCCTGCTGGATCTCGACGATGATCGCGTGTGCGGGGGCGGTCGGCGGCCCCATGACGACGACCAGGTCCGCTTCGATGTCGTCGGAGGGCCGGGTGTTGAAGGTGGTGTTCTCCAGCCGGACCAGCGGGGTGGCGGGTAGTTCCTGTCCCAGCAGGTCGCGCAGGATCTCCACGGCCAGTTGGGGGCGGTCGCGGAACAGGTTGATCAGAGAGTCATGTCGGGGAGATGGCACGTCGCTTATTGTCACACATGAATCACTTTAAGTAATCACTTCTGTGATGGGTTGACGATCTACTGACGAGCAGGCCGGGGATGTACGCCTTCGTCTCCGGCCTGCTCGGATCGCGGGCCCTCAGGCGAAGAGCGCCCTCCCCCAGTGGTCGCTCGCGTCCACCACCCCGGGCGGACAGGCGAACAGCCCGCTGGAGACGTGCTTGATGTACTCGTTGAGCGGGTCGGTGGCGGCCAACGCCTGCTGCACCGGGACGAACTGCCTGCGCGGGTCACGCTGGTAGGCGATGAAGAACAGGCCCGCGTCCAGCCGTCCCAGGCCGTCGGAGCCGTCGACGTAGTTGTAGCCGCGGCGCAGCAGGCGCGCTCCGCCGTGCGAGGTGGGGTGCGCCAGCCGGACGTGGGCGTCCCGGGGGATCACCGGCTCTCCGCCGGGACCGGTCTTCGCGAAGTCCGGCTCGTCGAACTCGGCCTTCCCGGTGAGCGGGGCGCCCTCGCCCTTGTCCCGGCCGAAGATCGCCTCCTGCTCCGCCAGCGGGGCGCGGTCCCAGGTCTCGATGTGCATTCGGATCTTGCGGGTGACCAGGTAGGCACCGCCGTCCATCCAGGCCGGTCCGTCGCCGGGGGCCGCCCACAGGTGGTCGCGGAGCATCGCGGTGTCCTCGAGCTTGAGGTTGTTCGTGCCGTCCTTGAAGCCCATCAGGTTGCGCGGGGTGGCCTGCGTCCGGGAGGTGGACGACGTGCGGCCGAAGCCCAGCTGCGAGTAGCGCACGGTCACCCTGCCGAACCCGATCCGCGCGAGGTTGCGGATCGCGTGCACGGCCACCTGCGGGTCGTGCGCGCACGCCTGGACGCAGATGTCACCGCCGGAGATCTCGGGCAGCAGCCCGTCACCCGCGAAGGCGGGCAGGTCGGCGAGCGCGGGCGGCCTCCGCCCGGCCAGCCCGAACCGCTCGTCGAACAGCGACGGGCCGAAACCGACCGTCAGGGTGAGACCGGAGGCGGGCAGGCCGAGGGCCTCGCCGGTGTCGTCCGGCGGAGCCTCCGGGGCCCCGCCGACCGCGCCGAACGCGCCTGCGTCCCTGCCCTGGGTCATCCGCGCGGCGGCGGCCGTCCACTCCTGCAGCAGGTCGACCAGCTCGGCCCGCTCGGTGGTGGTCACGTCGAAGGCGACGAAGTGCAGCCGGTCCTGGGCGGGGGTCGTGATCCCCGCCTGGTGCCGGCCGTAGAACGGCACCGCGTCGGACGCCGAGGACGACGACACCGGGCGGGCGGCGGGCGGCTCGTCCGCGAGCACGCGGGCGGCGACCGCCCCGGCCCCTGCGGCGGCGACGCCCGCGGCGCCCAGGCCGAACAGCGACCGGCGGCTGATCCCGCTCACCGCACCACCACCGCCGCGACCTTGCTGATCGGCTCGGAGAGGCTGTTGATGGCGTCCGACAGCACGCGCAGGTCCTCCTTCGACAGCTCGGTGTGCAGCTTCCAGCCGTCACCGCTGCGGTGCGCCTCCAGGGCGGCCTCGGCGGCGGCGAACCTCTCGTCCAGCGTCTTCACCAGCGCCGGGTCGCGCTCCTCCAGGACCGGGCGGAGCGACTGGACCGCGGCCCTGGACCCCTGGAGGTTGGCGGCGAAGTCCCACAGGTCCGTGTGGGAGTAGCGGTCCTCCTCACCGGTGATCTTCCCGGTGGCCACCTCGTCGAGCAGTTCCTTGGCCCCGTTGGCGAGCTGGACCGGGGAGAGCTCGGCCGCGTTGGCCTTCTCCACGATCGTGGTGACGTCGGTCATCAGCTTGTCGGCCAGCTCGTCGTCGCCCGAGACGTCCTTGGCCACCCAGAGGTCTTTCTCGATCCTGTGGAAACCTGTCCACTCCTCCCCCTCGGCCACGTCGTTCTCCCGGGCGTCGATCGCCGGGTCGAGGTCGCCGAAGATCTCGGCCACCGGCTCGATGCGCTCCCAGTAGGTGCGGGCGACGGGGAACAGCTCCTTGGCCTTGTCGATGTCCTCGGCCTTGACGGCGTCCACGAACTCCTTGGTCTTGACCAGCAGGGTGTCCGACTGGGACTTGACGTACCGCTTGTAGCCGGCGACGGCCTCGGCGAGCTTCGCGTCGTCGGTCAGCGGCTTGTGCTCTCCGCTGACCTTGAGCGCGTTGCGGATGCCCTTGCCCGTCATGCCGGGCTTGCAGGCCGTCTCGTACATGCCCGCCGGGAGCTCCACGACGAGCTCCCGGGTCAGGCCGGGGACGATGTTCTCGACCTCGCCCATCACCCGGTCACCCGCGGCGAAGACGTAGAACTCCGTCACCTTGGCGCCGTTGTTGGTCACGGCGAACGTCGAGGTGCCCGCGGCCACCTCGGTGGCGGCGACCTTGCACTCGGTGTCGGTGGCGGCGACGGCGACCGGGCCGCCCCCGGTCCCGGCGGCGGCCGTGGCCCCCGGGCCCGAATCCGGGTCCGCCGACGAGCAGCCGGCGAGACCGGCGAGGGCGAGGACGGCGGCGGCCAGGGCGGTGGGCGCGGCGGTGGGGGTGCGCATTGCGTTGACTCCGGTCAGGAAGCGGCCTGGGCCGACTGGGGGGCGGGGCCCGCCGGCGTCCTGCCGCCGGGCCACAGGAAGAGGACGAGGACGGGCACCGCGTAGGCGACCCAGGCGACGGTCTCCAGGACGCTGGGCTGGGCGGTGACGTTGAACATGCCGCCGAGCACCATCGAGTACCAGGCGCCGGGGTCGAGGACGCCGCTGATGTCGAAGGCGTGGGTGTTCAGCCCCGGCAGGAACCCCGCCTCCTGCAGGTCGTGCACGCCGTACTTGAGGATGCCTGCGGCGACGAGGATCAGCAGCAGGCCGGTCCAGGTGAAGAACGTGGTGAGGTTGATCCGCAGGGCGCTGCGGTACAGCCCCCAGCCGAGCGCGACCGAGGTCAGCAGGCCCAGGGTGATGCCGATCAGCGGGCTGGCGGTGGTGGTGGCGCCCTGCACGGCGGCGAACCACAGCAGCGTGGTCTCCAGCCCCTCGCGCGCCACCGCGAGGAACGCCACCACGACGACGGCCACGGGTCCCAGCCGGAGCGCCTCGCCGAGCTTCTCCCGCAGCTCCCCGGACATCCGCCGGGCGGCCGTCCGCATCCAGAAGATCATGGACGTGACGAACACGGTCGCGGTGATCGAGACGACCGCCTCGAACAGCTCCTGCTGCTGCAGGTCGAGGTGGGCGGCGGTGAAGGTGAGCAGCGCGCCGAACGCCACCGAGAGCACGGCCGCGGCGCCGACGCCCGCCCAGACCAGCGGCAGCCGGTCGCGGCGGTCGCTCTTGACGAGGAAGGCCACGAGGATGGAGACGACGAGCGCCGCCTCCAGCCCCTCGCGGAGACCGATGAGATAACTCGCGAGCATGGACGGCCTCCACCCGTAAGCCTTGCCTAACTTAGGACAGGCTTACCATAACCTGAACGTCTCCTGAAGAGTGAGCGGGGGTGGTGTTCACGCTCCCGCGGGCGGACGGACCAGGTCGGCCGCCGTCCAGGCGAGCAGGACGGCGGCGTCGAGCAGCGCGCGGTCGGCCGCCGGGGCCGCGGCGGCCTCGGCGAAGGCGGCGTCGTGCGGTACGGCCCCGCCGGCACCGATGTCGAGCATCGGGTGGATGGCGCGGACCACGTGCGAGACGTTGGCCATGTCGGTCATCGCGAACGGCTCGCGCTCGACCGGGGCGGGCCGCCCGAGCGCGGCGGCGTTGGCCGCGTACAGCTCCGCCAGCCCCGCGTCGTCCCGGAAGTCCAGGTAGTCCGGTTCCGGGCGGGTCAGGTTCAGCTCGCAGCCGCTCGCCACGGCGGCGCCCCGGAAGCAGTCCTCCACCCGGGCGCGGAGCGCCGCGAGGTCCTCGGCCCTGGCGGCCCTGATCTCGTAACTCGCCGCGGCGCGGGCCGGGATGACGTTGGGCGCCTCCCCCGCGGCCGTCACCACGCCGTGCACGTGCCAGTCGCGCGGGAGCTGCTGGCGGAGCAGCCCGATCGCGACCTGGGCCAGGGTCATCGCGTCGGCGGCGTTGCGGCCCTCGTGCGGGGCGAGGGTGGCGTGAGCCGGGCGGCCGAGGTACTCGGCGTCGAGCGTGCCGAGCGCGAACGAGCGGAACCTGACGGTCTCGAACGGCCCGGGATGCACCATCATGGCCGCGTCCACGCCGTCGAAGACGCCCGCCTCCAGCAGCAGCGCCTTGCCCCCGCCGCGCTCCTCGGCGGGGGTGCCGACCACCTTCACGGTCAGGCCGAGCGCGTCGGCGACCGGGGCGAGCGCCAGGCCCGCGCCGACGGCCGCCGCGGCGATGACGTTGTGCCCGCAGGCGTGGCCGAGGCCGGGCAGCGCGTCGTACTCCGCGCAGAACGCCACCGTCACGGGGCCGGAGCCGTACGACGCGGAGAAGGCGGTCGGCAGCCCGCCCGCCCCGGCGGTCACCTCGAACCCGGCCGCGCTCAGCGCCCGCGCCGTCCACTCCGCCGCCCGGTGCTCGGCGAAGGCCGTCTCGGGATGCGCGTGGATCCGGTGGCTCAACCCGACCAGCTCCCCGGCGTGCGCCAGCACCCGTTCCCTGATCGCGGCCTTCACCGGGTCGCGCCCCGGTCCCTCCGCGCCCGCCCCGGCCGCGCCCGCTCCGCTCACATCCGCGCCGTTCACATCCGCTCCCTTCGCGCCCGCCCCGGCCACATCCGCTCCGGGGGCGCCCATCACGACCACCCCGCGGCCAGCCCGGAGAGCCCGGAGGCGAGCCCTCCGAGCCAGCAGGCCGGGTCGTGGCCGCCGTTGTACTCGGTGAACGTCACCTCGTACCCCTTGGCGGCGAGGACCCCGGCGAACCGCCGGTTCTCGGCGAGCAGCATCCACTCCAGCCGCCCGGCCTCCACGTGGAAGCGGACCGGGAGCCGGGGCGCCCGCTCGTAGCTCCGGGTCAGCCATTCGGGGTCGTCGTCGCTCCACCAGTAGGAGCCGGACTGCGAGAGCACGTTGCCGAAGCGCTCGGGAGCGGTGAACGCCGCGTAGGAGGCGGTGAGCCCGCCGAAGCTCTGGCCCGCGACCACGGTCAGCCCGGGATCGCCGGTGACCCCCCACTCCTGTTGCGCCCAGGGCAGCAGGTCGTCGGCCAGGTGCCGGACGAACGGCTCGTGGCAGGCCATCTCGCGCAGCCGGGTCGGCCGGTCCACCGCGTCGGGCAGCAGCACGACCGTCGGCGGGATCCGGCCCTCGGCGATCAGGTTGTCCATCGTCGGCGCGATCCGCCCGGCCCACACGTCCCCGTCGAGCAGGACGAGCACCGGGTACGGCCCGCCGCCCCGGTGTCCCGCCACTCCGCCGTCCCGTTCCGCCATGGGAGCCGCCGGGGCCACGGGAGCCGCCGGAACCGCCGAAACCGCCGAGGATCCCGGCGTCCCCGGGACCTCCCGCTCGGATGTCTCCGCCGCGGAGGCCTCGTGCCCCGGCGGCGTGTAGACCCAGACCCGCCGTCCCGCGACCGCGCTCTCGTGCACCCGTCCCCCGGGCACGCCGGGGCGCCGATCCCGGTACGGCTGCGCGGGGGCCTCCGGAAGTTCCAGCAGGGAGGAGGGGTTGCGGCCGTGGCTTCCGGGGACCATGACGGGGTTGCCCGGGTCGGGGAGGGCCGTCGTCATGACGCGCAGCCAGGAGTCCCGGTCGGTGCCGGGCACCTGCTCGCACGGGAGGATCTGGTAGCTCGCCCGCAGGTCCCCCTCGAGCTCGTAGGTCAGGCTGAGCACGTCGCCGCCCGGCTCCCGGGTCATCACGTGGGCGCCGATGTCGCCCGTGTGCCGGTCCCGGTCGGTCAGCGTGTTGATCAGGACGACCGCCCGCTCGTCCTCGGACCGGGCCCGCCACAGGAAGGTCACCCGGTACCTGCCCGGCGTCCGGGCCGGCTCGACCAGCGGGGTGGTCCGGCCGTCCCGCGGGGGCACGCCCGGGGAACCGTGTCCGGGGGATTGCATCGGCATGTCACGACCTCCGGTCGGAGAGCAGGGTCCACAGCAGGAAGGGGCCGCCCAGGACGCTCGTCACGACGCCCGCGGGGATCTCCGCCCCGGAGGCGATGACGCGGCCGATCGTGTCGGCGGCCACGACGAGCGCGGCTCCGGTGAGGGGCGCGCCGACGAGCGGGAGCCGGGCGGGCCCGGACAGGCGGGCGGCGATCACGGGCGCGGCCAGCGCCACGAAGGCGATGGGCCCGCCGATGCCGATGGCCAGCCCGGCCAGGGCCACGGCCAGGGCGAGGACGGCCAGCCGGGTCGTCCGGGGGTTCGCCCCGAGCCCGGTGCCGACGTCCTCGCTGAAACGCATCACGTCCAGCCGCCGGGAGACGGCCAGCGCGGCGGGCAGCAGCAGGGCCAGTCCGACGGCCACCGGCAGCGCCACCGGGTAGCCGCGCCCGGCGAGGCTGCCGACGCTCCAGGAGTGGATGGCCGTGGCCGAGCTGAGGCCGCGCCAGGCCAGGACCGACTGGGTCAGCGCCCCGGCCAGGGTGGTGACCGCCAGGCCCGTGACGATGAACCGGTAGCCCTGGGTGCCGACGCCGCCGGAGATCGCGAAGACCACGACGGCGGCGGCGAGGGCGCCGAGCGGGCCGGTCCACCAGTGCTCGAAGAGCATCTCCGCGGACGAGAAGAGTCCGGCCAGCATGATGGCGATGACGGCGCCCTGGTTGATGCCGAGCATGTCGGGGGTGGCCAGCCGGTTGCGGGCCAGCGCCTGGGTCAGGCAGCCGGACAGGCCGAGCGCGGCCCCCGCCACCAGCCCGGCGACGACCCTGGGCAGCCGGATCTCCTGGACGAGCAGGATCTGCCCGCCCGCCCCGATCCCGCGCAGCGCGTCCAGCGCCTGGCCGGCGGTCATCGCGGACTGCCCTGCCACCAGCGCGGTCACCCCGGCCGCCGCCGCGAGCGCGGCCAGCGCCGCGACGGCGAAGGAGGATCGCACCGGGAGCAGGACCGAGAGGGCGCCGAGCCGTACCGGCAGCGCGTCGGACGGGAGCGGTCCCCGCCCCGGCCCGGACCCCGCTCCGCGCCGTACACCGGACCGTGCGCCGTGTTGCACGCCGGACCGTACGCCTCGCCGTGCGCCGGTCGCCGGGGCCCCGCCCGCGCGGTCCGCTCCGGCCCGCCGCCCCAGGATGCGGCGGAGCCCTTCCGCCGGCGACCGGAGGAGCCCCGCCCCCCGGCGCGGGATCCTGTCCGAGATCAGGTCCCCGGCCCCGGCGGCGACCGCGCGGGAGCGCGCCACCACGATCAGCACGGGTCCGCCGAGGATCGCGATCAGCAGCGAGACCGGCGCCTCGTACGGCCGCATGACCACCCGGGCGAGCACGTCCGCGCCGAGCAGCACCAGCGCGCCGGCCAGGCCCGACAGCACGATCTGCGGGCCGACCCGGCCGCCGAGCAGGGTCCTGGCCAGGTAGCCGGCCAGCAGGCCGAGGAAGCCGATCGGCCCGGCCACCGCGACCGCGGCGGCGCTGAGCAGCGTCACCGCCACGGTCACCGTGACCCGGGTACGGCCGGGCCGGTGGCCGAGGGCCACGGCCATGTCGTCGCCGAGGGAGAGCGCGGCCAGCGGCCGGGCGGCCAGCGCGGCCATGCCGAGTCCGGCCAGGATCGCCGGGGAGACCGACAGGACCCGCTCCAGCGGGACGCCCGCGAGCGAGCCGAGCACCCAGAACCGGTACTGGTCGAAGGTGACGGGGTCGGCGACCAGCATGGCCGAGGTGATCCCGGTGAGCGTGGCCGACAGCGCCGCGCCCGCCAGGACCAGTTTGAGCGGGGAGAAGCGGGAGCCGATCAGCAGCACGACCCCGGTGGCCAGCAGCGCGCCGCCGAGGGCCCAGACCAGGTAGGCCCCGCCGGTCTGCGCGCCCGCGTAGACGATCCCGACGACCACGCCGAGGGCGGCGCCCGAGTTCACCCCGAGCAGTCCGGTCTCGGCGAGCGGGTTGCGGGTGACCGCCTGCAGCAGCATGCCCGAGACGCCGAGGGCGGCGCCCACGACGAGGGCGGCCAGCGTGCGGGGCAGCCGGAGCGTGGTGACGACCATCTCCAGATGGTGGTCGCCGCGGGCGCCGAGCAGGTAGTCGACGACCTGCTCCGGCGCGACCCGGCCGGCGCCGGTCAGCACGGAGGCCGCGGCGAGTCCCAGCAACGCCGTCAGGCAGAGGGCGAACACCGGGAGGGGGGCCCGGGGTTGCGTAAACATAAGGTAAGGCTAACCTAAAGTAGGTAAGACTTGCCTAATCTGGTCTGGAGTTCGCATGTCCCCCCTCCGCAGGGCCGGCGGCCTGTTCGCCGCCGTTCTCGCCGCCTTGACCGTCGCGGCGTGCGGCACGCCGTCCGAGAACGCGTCCACGGACACGTCCGCGGCACCCGCCGCCTCGTCCTCCGCCGCCTCCGCCACCCGCGAGGTGAAGGACGCCACCGGCACCCTGATCAAGGTCCCCGCGGAGCCGAAGCGCGTGGTCACCCTCACCCAGGAGGACCTCGACGCCGCCCTCGCCCTCGGCGTCACCCCGGTCGGCATCACCAACGGCCAGGGCCTCGACAAGCCCCCGGCGTACCTCGCCGACAAGGTCCAGGGCATCCCCGTCGTCGGCAACCTGCTCCAGCCGGTGATCGACAAGGTCGTCGAGGTCCAGCCCGACCTGATCCTCGCCGGGGACATGCAGGACCAGCAGATGCTCGACCAGCTCCGCAAGATCACTCCTGCGACGGTGGTCACGATGGCGCCCACCGACGACTGGAAGCTGTCGTTCATGGGCATCGGCAACACGCTGAACAGGCTCGACGCGGCCAAGAAGGTCCTCGCCGACTACGACGCCAAGGTCGCCGAGGCGAAGGCCAAGGTCGAGCCCGCCGAGGTGAGCATCGTCCGGTGGAACCCGCAGGGCCCGAGCTGGATGGAGAAGCGGCAGTTCGCCAGCTTCGTCGCCACCGACCTCGGCCTCACCCGGCCCAAGGCGCAGGACAAGGACGGCACCGCCCACTCCATGCCGCTGAGCCTGGAGGCCCTGTCCGACATCGACGGCGAGTGGCTGTTCCTGTCCACCCTCACCTCCGACGGCGAGAAGGCCCTCGCCGAAGTCAAGGAGACCCCCGCCTTCAAGGAGCTGAAGGCCGTCAAGGCCGGCCACGTCGCCACCGTCGACGGCTCCGTCTGGAGCACCCGCGGCGCCCCGCTGGCCGCCCAGGTCGTCCTCGACGACCTGGTCAAGGCCCTCGCCGGCTGACGGGCCCGCGTCCCGCACCCAGATCACCCGGACGGGCGCCCTCCCCCGGTCCCTGCCCCGATCACCCGGACGGGTGCCCGGGTCCCCGCCGCGCCCACGCGGACGGGCGTCCCACCGAGCGCCCCGCCGGTCTCACCGGCGGGGCGTTCGCCCGTCGCCGCCGGTGTTCGCCCGCTCGGCGAAGACCCAGTTGTCGGCGGTCGTCCTCAGCCCCGGCAGCCACGTGCCGGGCACGTCGCGCCCGGCGGCGAGCTGCCGGACCGCGCCGTCCCGCATCTCCCCGTGGGCGTGGAAGAGGTGGATCCCGGCCACCCCGAAACCCGGGAACCCCACCTCGATGCCGCGCGCGTCCTCGTACGCGGCGTCGAGGATCCTGCCGGGCCCGGCGTCGAGGTCCTCGCCCAGCGCCCGGATGGAGTCCGGATGGATGCTCCTCATCCCCGCGCGCTGGTCCGCCGTGGGAGCCCGGAACCCGCCGGGCACCGCGTCCCCCTCGGCGCCCTCCTCGATGTCCCCCTCGACGCGTCTCGGCCACTCCAGCGGCGTCGCGGCCCCACCGGCCGCCGGGACCGCGCGCGCTCCGACGAAACCGCCCAGGCCGCCCGCGCCGAGCGTGCCCAGGCCCGCCAGCACGGCGCGGGAGACGCCGAGCCGGGCCGCGACCCCGGACAGCAGCGCCACCGCGGGACCGTTCGCCTTGGCCAGGCCCGCGATGAGCGCCCGTACGGCCGTCCCCGCCTCCACCATCCGGGCGTTGGCCACATAGGTCGCCTGCACGTTGAGGGCGGGCACCACCGCGGCGGCCAGGAGCGACGCCACGTGACGCACGAGCGCCGCCCCGATGACCGCGGACGACAACCCGACGGACGTGTAGGCCACCGCGGTCAGCTTCAGCGCGGCGTCCATGGCGTCGTACATCTCGGCGGCCTGCCCGAGCGTCTCCTGGTATGGCCGGACCCGGGCGGCCATGAAGGCGTCCCGGCCGCGCTCCGTCCACCGGTCGGCGTCGGCCCGGCCGTTCACGGCCTCCGTGACCAGGGCCCTCGCGGACCGGACGCGCTCGGCGACGCCCCCGTACCGGTCGCCGGCGTGCCAGATCTGCGCCGGGTCGGAGACGAGCGTGCCCAGCGCGAGCGCGACGGGGGCGGCGAGCGGGAAGACGGCCGCCGCACTTGAGGCGCTCGCCGCCCCCCAGACGCTCGGAGCCGAGGTGATCACATCACTGGGCGCAACACCCATGGGGCCGCTCCCCGGGTCGGTGGACGCGAGCGGATCGACCAGCAAGCTACAAGATCTCATGCGCCCTGACAACGGACCGTGTCGGCCGTGCCCCAGCGGTTCACCGCGGCCCTCCCGCTCCGCAAGGCCGCCGATCCCCGGACCGCCGCCGGAGCACCGCATCGGTGATCCGGAAATGTCGGTGCCGGTCGGTAGCGTGGACTCGCCGGATCACGCGAACGCCACGGAAGGCGGGTCTCCATGACCACCCAGGACAAGACCATCACCGGCGAGCGGGCCGATCTGCTGCAGACGCTGGCCAGGCATCGGGGCTTCCTGCGCCAGACGGTCGAAGGGCTGACCGACGAGCAGGCGGCGCGGCGCACCACGGTGAGTGAGCTCTGCCTGGGCGGTCTGATCAAGCACGTGGCCGGGGTCGAGGACAGCTGGATGAGGTTCGCGGTCGGCGGGGCCGAGGCGATGTACGGCGAGCCGATCGACTGGGAGGGCCAGTTCCGCATGCTGGAGGGCGAGACCCTGGCCGGGCTCCTCGACGCCTACGAGCAGGTGGCCCGCCGGACGGACGAGCTGGTCGCGACGCTGCCCGACCTGGACGCCGCCCACCCGCTCCCGGAGGCCCCGTGGTTCGAGCCGGGCGCCTCCTGGTCGGTGCGGCGGGTGCTGCTGCACGTCATCGCCGAGACCTCCCAGCACGCCGGTCACGCCGACATCATCCGCGAGGCGCTGGACGGCGCGAAGACCATGGGTTGAGGACCGAAGGCCATGGTCTGAAGGCCATGGTCCGAGAAGGCCGCGGGCCGGAACGCGAAAAGCCCGGGCCGGTGAGACCGGCCCGGGCTTTCACCTCGGTGCGCCGCCAGGGACTCGAACCCCGGACCCGCTGATTAAGAGTCAGCTGCTCTAACCAACTGAGCTAGCGGCGCTTGCGATGGGCCAACTCTAGCAGCCCGGCGGAGGGCAACGCACATCCCCACCCAGAACGCGCATCCGCCCGGATGCCTCCGGGAGGCTCCGGACACAGATGCGGGGCCGGACGGTTCCCCCAACCGTCCGGCCCCGTCTTCACCTGGCGGGCTCTGCCGTCGCCTCCCCCAAGACGACGGCGGCTCCGCTCGTGGACGCGATCCCCCCGCGTCCTTTTCCGGTAAAAGTCTCCGTTGGGCCCCGGTGGTCCTCGCGGACCTCCTTGACCTGCTTCCACACTAGCGAGACGAAGGCAACGAGAACGTCATACACAGGTTGGTTTTGCCCCTACACCCGGAGTGACCCGGTATAGGCCGGGTCAGCCTGCCGGACCGCGGGGGGGGCGTCACACGGGCAGTTCGAGGACGACCTCGGTGCGGTTCCGCAGGGCGTTGCTCACCGTGCAGTGATTCTCCTCGACGCGGTGCGCGACCGCACGGAAGACCTCGGCCGCCTTCTCGTCACCCTCGGGCAGTTCGACGTCGTAGCTCACGGTGATCGGTCCGAGCCTGGTGGGCTCGATCTTCTCGCTGCTGACGGTCATCGCCAGGCGGACCAGCCGGTGGCCGCGCTTGGCGGTGAGGGGCTCCACGGTGACGATGTTGCAGCCTCCGAGCGCGGCCAGCAGCAACTCGACCGGAGTGAAGACGCCCTGCTCGTCACCGCCGCCCATGGCCACCTCGGCGCCGCGCTCGTTGCGCGCGATGTATCCGTCCTCGGTCCGCTCCACGTGCACCGATGCCATGATCCGTCCTCCCTGGTCGCCTGCCGATCACCTTATCCAAGCGTGCGGTACGGCCAGGCGGGGGCGCCGGGCCGTACGCCCGCGGCCGCGTTCGGCGGCCGGGAGGGATCGGGCGGCCCGGCGGAGGCGGACTCTAGGGTTCGGGGGCGGCCATGGCGTCCGGGTGCTCGGACAGGTAGGCGATGTAGAACGGCCGCAGCGCCTCACCGAGCTCTCCCTCACCCGCCACCATGGCGTCGCTGAGCAGAGCCGAGACCCGGGTGAGGTCGTTGGCCGTCTGGTCGCTGTTCCCGCTCGCCGCCTCGGCCGGCGGGATCATCTTGAGCAGTTCCCAGAGAAAGCCGAAATCCCCGTGGTGCACCGCGTACCCCACTGCTCGGTCGTGGAGCTCCCGGGCCGACAACGCATCCAGCTCATCCGTTTCCAACGATCCCACCCCCTTATGCCCCATCTGCCCCCAGATGTGAGCGATCATGCGTGTTCGTCGTCGATCGAACGGTCAGCGGACGGGCCGATCACGGTAAACGGTCTCCTACCGCAGGTCCCTCCAGGGGAGATCGAGCCCGGTCCGCGCCACGACCGGCACCCGAGTGGCTAGTGTCGAGGCATACCGGTCGGCGCAAAGATCTACGGACCTTCGGGCCTACCGGCCGTCCTCCGACCGTGCGAGGATCCCCGGACGCCCAAGTCCCCGGCCTGGAGGCCGGGGCCCCCATTGGAGGTAATCGGTGAAGATAATCATCAAAGTCCTCATCGTGGCGGCCTCCCTGTGGGTGGCCGAACTGCTCGTGGACGGGATCACCGTCTCGGGGGACACGACACCGAAGAGGATCGGCACGCTGCTCGCGGTCGCCTTCGTCTTCGGTCTCGTCAACGCGGTCCTCAAGCCGATCATCAAGACCATCGGCTGCGCCTTCTACGTCCTGACCCTCGGTCTGTTCGCCCTCGTCGTGAACGCCGGCCTGCTCCTGCTCACGAGCTGGATCGCCGATCAGCTCGACCTGTCGTTCCACGTAACCGGCTTCTGGGCCGCCCTCTGGGGAGCGGTCATCGTCGGCGTGGTGAGCTGGCTGCTCGACCTGGTCCTGGGCCGCGACTGACGCGGCGGCCACCGGCCCGGCCTCCGGCTCCCGGCCGGTCCTCCACGGAGGACCGGCCGGGAGCCGGACGCGTCAGAGGACCCGCTCCCGGACGGCGCGGGCGATGCCCGGGTCGTCGGCGAAGACGCCGTCCAGACCGAGCCGGTAGAGCTTCTCCAGCCAGCCCATCACATCGCCGGTGGCGCGCGGGAAGGCCGGGTTGGCCGGGTCGCCGAGCCGGAAGTCCACCGGGAGCTGGGAGTTCTCGTTCCGCACGGTCCAGGTGTGGACCTTCAGCCGGGCCCGGTGGGCGTCGCCGATCAGCGTGGTGGGCGCGAGCAGGCGGCCGTCGGGGCCGGTGGGGACGATCCGCCGGGTGTCCACGCCGATGCCGTCGGCGTACCGCGCGACCTCGCGCAGGCCCTCGGGGGTCACCATCGCGTCGTAGGTGCGCGGGTCCCCCGCCGCGGTCCAGTCGTACGGCGCGCCGCTCGCGCTGATCAGCTGGATCAGCGGGAGCCGGGTCTTCCTCCGCAGCTCGCGCAGGTTGGCCGTCTCGAAGGACTGGATGAAGACGGGGGAGCGCCGCCCGTCCCAGCCGTGCCTGCGGAGGGTCTCCAGCAGCGGCTCCTCCAGGGAGAGGCCGATGGAGTCGAAGTAGGTGGGGTGCTTGGTCTCGGGGTAGACGCCGACCCCGTGCTCACCGGCCAGCAGCAGGACCTCCTCGAAGGTCGGGATCTCCGCCAGCCCGTCGAAGACGGTGTTGCCCGGCCGCAGGTCGGGCACGCGCTCCACCGCCCGGAGGGTCCTCAGCTCGGCGAGCGTGAAGTCCTCGGTGAACCAGCCGGTGACCGGCCGCCCGTCGACGGTCTTCGTGGTACGGCGCGCCGCGAACTCCGGATGGTCCGCCACGTCCGTGGTGCCGGAGATCTCGTTCTCGTGGCGGGCCACGAGGACGCCGTCCTTCGTGGAGACCAGGTCGGGCTCGATGTAGTCGGCGCCCAGCGCGATCGCGGCCTCGTAGGAGAGCAGGGTGTGCTCGGGACGGTGGGCGCTCGCGCCCCGGTGGCCGATGACGATGGGCTCGCCGCCGCGGCGCTCGGCGGCGGCGGGTTCGGGTCGGTGCAGCACAACGGTGACGGTACCGGTCGCGAGAACGGTCAGCGCCACGGCGAGGAGCCTACGGATCATGGGAGGACCGTAGGGGCCCGGGGTGACCGGCGGGTGCCCGGGACGCGACCGCCGCGCCACGGCCCGGTGTCGGGAACGTCATTCACCGCGGACCGGAGCGGAACGCGGCCCGGCTCCCGGCTCCGCCCCGGGCCCGGCGTCCGGCGCGGGCCCGGCGTCCGGCGCGGGCCCGGCGTCCGGCGCGGGATCCGGCCCGGGGTCCCCGGTCCCACGAGCCTCCCGTCCCGGCCGTCCCGCAGCCGGTGCCGGGCGTCCGGCGAGGAGTCCGGCGGCGAGCTGGAGCCCGCACGCGCCGAGCCCGGCCAGCAGCGGCACCGTCCAGCCGCCGGTGACCTCCCGGAGCAGGCCGATCAGGAACGGGCCGAGGGCCGCCAGGACGTACCCGGCCGACTGGGCGACGGCCGACAGCGCGGTCACCGCCGCCGGGTCCGGGGCCCGCAGGGTGATGATCAGCAGGGCCAGCGCGATCGCGGCGCCCTGGCCGACGCCGAGCACGAGCATCCAGAGCCAGGGGACGGTGGCGGGAGCCGCCAGCACCCCGGCGTACCCGGCGGCGGTGAGCAGGGTCGCCGCCGTGACGTGCGGCACCTGCGAGCGCACCCTCCCGGCGTGCACGGGCACCGCGAGCGTCACCGCCACCTGGACGAGGTTGGACAGGCTCAGCAGGTAGCCGGCCTGGTCGGCGGGGAGCCCCGCCTCCTGGAAGACCGTCGGCAGCCAGGCGAGCGTGATGTAGAAGGTCAGCGACTGCAGCCCCATGAACGCCGTGACGGCCCAGGTCACCGGGGCGCGCAGCAGCGCACCGAACGGCCTGGGCGCCGCCGGTCCGCCCGCCGGGCGGCGCAGCGCCTGGGGCAGCCAGAGTACGGCCGCCGCCACGGCGGGGAGCGCGGCCAGCGCGGTGGCCCCGCGCCAGCCGTACCCGGTGGCGTGTTCGAGCGGGACCGTCAGCCCGGAGGCCGCGGCGGCGCCGAGGACCAGGCCGGAGACGTAGACGCCGGTGAACGGGCCGACCCGCGCGGGGAAGTGCTGCTTGACGATGGCGGGCATCACCACGTTCATGACCGCGATGGCGGTGCCGGCCACGGCCGCGCCCGCGTACAGCGCGGGGACGCTCCCGGCGCTGCGCAGCAGCAGGCCTGCGGCCAGCACCAGCAGCCCGGCCAGCAGTGTGCGGTCCAGGCCGAACCGGCGGGCCAGCAGGGGGGCGAGCGGGGCGAGCACCCCCAGGCAGACCACCATCACCGTGGTGATCGCGCCGCCTCCGGCCGGGCTCAGCCCGAGATCCTCCATGATCTCGTCGAGCACCGGCGAGATCCCGGCCAGGGCGGGCCGGAGGTTGAACGAGGCGAGTACGAACCCGGCGACCAGCAGGAACCATGACAGGCGGACCCGGCGCTCGGACATCGCCCTACTTTCGCACACGCCCCCGGCCGCACACGTCCCCGGCCGCGCACGTCTCCGGCGGTGACCGGCGCCGGGCGGGAACGGGCATCGGCCCGTCGCACCCTCACCGGAAGGTCCCGGCACCGGTTCCGGCCCCGGACACCCGTCCGGCGCCCGGCGGGTCCCGTGACACGCTGGAGGTACGCAAGCGGGAGGTGGGCGTCATGATGTCGGCAGGTTCGGCGGGGTCGACGGGACCGGACGGGCTGTTCTCCGGGATGTTCGCGCGGGGCGGGGCCGCCGCCGAGGTGACGGACGCGGCCTGGCTGGCCGCGATGCTGGACGTGGAGGCGGCGCTGGCCCGCGCCCAGGCCGGGCTCGGCCTCGTCCCGCGCGAGGCCGCCGAGGCGGTCGGGGCCGCCTGCGACCCGGAGCTGTTCGACCTGGCCGAGATCGGGCGCAGGGCCGCGGGCAGCGCCAACCCGGTGGTCCCGCTGGTCGCCGCGCTGCGCGAGCAGGTCCGCGGGGACCTGCGCCGGTACGTGCACCACGGCGCCACCAGCCAGGACGTCAACGACACCGCCGCGATGCTGGTGGCCCGGCGCGCCCTCGCGCAGATCCTGGGCGACCTGCGCACCGCCGCCGACGCCTGCGCCCGCCTCGCCGGGGAGCACCGCGACACCGTCATGGCCGGGCGCACGGTCCTGCAGCAGGCCGTGCCGATCACCTTCGGGCTGAAGGCCGCCGGGTGGCTCACCGCGCTGCACCGCTCGCACGCCCGGCTGGCCGCGCTGCGCCTGCCCGTCCAGTACGGCGGCGCCGCGGGCACGCTCTCCGTCCTCGGGGAGCGCGGCCACGAGGTGCCGCCCCGGCTCGCGGCCGAGCTGGAGCTGGCCGCCCCGATCCTGCCCTGGCACACCGACCGGACCCCGGTCGCCGAACTGGCCTGCGCGCTGGGCGTCACCGCCGGCGTCCTGGGCAAGATCGCGACCGATGTGAAGCTGCTGGCCCAGACCGAGGTGGCCGAGGCCGCCGAGCCCTCGGCCCCGGGCCGGGGCGGTTCCAGCGCGATGCCGCACAAGCGCAACCCGGTGGGCGCGGTCTCCGTGCTCGCCTGCGTCCAGCGGGTCCCCGGGCTCGTGGCCTCGGTGCTGGCCGGCATGCTCGCCGAACACGAGCGCGCCGCCGGGCCCTGGCAGGCCGAGTGGGAGACCGCGGGCGAGCTGCTCCGGCTGACCGGGAGCGCCGCCTCCTGGCTCGGCGAGCTCCTGGAGGGCCTGACCGTGGACGCCGCCCGGATGCGCGCCAACCTCCACCTGACCCGGGGCCTGCCGATGGCCGAGAACGTCGTCGTCCGGCTCGGCGGCACGCCGCAGGCCCGCTCGGCGGTGGACGCCGCCTGCGCGCGCGCCGTCGAGGAGGGCCTGTCCCTGCGGGAGGCGCTGCTCGCCGGGCCCGGGGCGGACCTGTCGCCGGAGGACCTCGACACCGCCCTCGACCCGGCGCGCGCCCTGGGCTCGGCCGGTGCCTTCGTCGACCGCGCGCTGGAGCACAGCAGGGAGGACACGTGACGGACGGGTGGAGCGCGGGGGACGCCGCCCGCCGCGCCGTACCGGGCGGGGAGCGCGTGGAACGGACCGCGGCGGGCCCGGAATCCGGCCGGGACGACGGCAGGTGAGATCCTGGGACCGGAACGCGGTGACGATGTTGTCCGCGAGCGCGGCCTGGTCCATGATCGGAACGTGACAGAGGGCATCCGGGGCCGGCCCACGATGAAGGACGTCGCGGCGGCGGCCGGGGTGGCGCTCAAGACGGTCTCCCGGTTCGTCAACGCGGAGCCCGGGGTCAGCCCCGCCACCGCCGAGAGGGTCGCCGCGGCCATCGAACGGCTCGGCTACCGGCGCAACGAGAGCGCCCGGATGCTCCGCCGCGGCCGGACCGCGACCATCGGGCTGGTGATCGAGGACGTCGCCGACCCGTTCTACTCGGAGATCGGCCGGGCGGTCGAGGACGTCGCGCTCCGCCACGGCTCGCTGGTGTTCAGCGGCTCCTCCGGGGAGGATCCGCGGCGCGAGCGGGAGCTCGTGCTCGCCTTCTGCGCACGGCGGGTGGACGGTTTGGTCATCGTGCCCGCCGGGACCGACCACGACTACCTGCTGCCCGAGCTCGACGCGGGCGTCGCCGCCGTCTTCGCCGACCGTCCCGGAGGGCTGGACGCGGACACCGTGCTCTCCGACAACGCCGGCGGCGCGCACTCCGGGGTGACCCACCTGATCCGCCACGGCCACCGCCGGATCGCCTTCCTCGGCGACCGCACCGCCATCTTCACCGCCGCCGAGCGCCTGCGCGGCTACCGCCGCGCGCTCTCCGACGCGGGTCTGCCCGCCGACGGGACGCTGATCGCGACGGGTCCGCCGGAGCGGGCCGGGGTCGCGCTGGACCGGATGCTCGCCGAGCCGGACCCGCCCACGGCCGTGTTCGCCGGCAACGGCCGGATCACCGTGGCGCTGCTGCGCTCCGGTCACCGCCCGCCCCTGGTCGGCTTCGACGACTTCGAGCTGGCCGACCTGCTGACGCCCGGGGTGAGCGTGGTGGCCCAGGATCCCGCCGGTCTCGGCCGGACGGCCGCCGAGCTGCTCTTCCGCCGCCTGTCCGGCGAGACCGGTCCCGCCCGGCGGATCGAACTGGCGACCCGGCTCGTCCCCCGCGGGTCGGGTGAGCTGCGGCCCTGACCCCGGGGTCGGAGCCCGCCACGGGAAGGAAGCCCCCGCTCGCGGGAAGGCCGCGCCGTGTCCCGATCAGGATCGCCGATCCCGGCCGGAGCCGGGCTGCGCCACGCGGGCGAGCATCGACTCGACCCGCGCCATGAACTCCTCGTGGCCGAACGGCTTCATCATGTAGTCGTCGACACCGGCCCGGAAGGCGGCCTCCATGTCCTCCTCCCCCACCCGGACCGTCAGCATCATCACCGCCACCCGGTCGCCGCCGGGCATCGCCCGCAGCCTGCGGCACACCTCGGGACCGGCCATCCCGGGCATCACCCAGTCCAGGATCACGGCGTCGGGCATCTCCCGGGCGGCGATCTCCAGCGCGGCCTGCCCGCTGGCCGCCATCACGACATCGTGCCCGAACCGCTTGAGCACGAGACCCACCACGAACTGCACGTCCGGATCGTCGTCCACGACCAGAACCCCGGCCATCACCCCACCGTTCGAAGACTCTCGGGGTCCGCCCCGTTCCCGCGTCACCGGCCGGGCCCGCCCCTCCCGCGGACCCCCGTCGTCCAACGGTCCTACCCAGCCCCCGCGGGTGTTGCGTCTCCGGAGGCAAAAACTTGCCGAAGGTCCGCGCAGAACCCCGGCCCGGCTGATCCGGGGCACCGGCCCCGGATCAGCCGAGCCGCTTGTAGTAGAAGCTGCAGTCCCGCAGGGAGCCGGCCGGGTCGGCGGCGTAGTCGGGGACGATGCCGTAGCGGGTCCAGCCGGCGGCGCCGTACAGGCGGTCCGCGTCGCTGCCGGTCTCGGTGTCCAGGAGCAGGAGGGTGGTCCCCGCCTCGGCGGCGGCCCGCTCGGCGGCGGCGAGCAGCCCGCGCCCCAGTCCGCGGCCCCGGGCGCGGGGGTGGACCATCAGTTTGACGACCTCGGCCCGGTGCCCGCCGTTGGCCTTGGCCTCGAAGGCGAGGCTGACCGTGCCGTCGACGCCTCCGGGCCCGCGGGAGACCCAGACGGCGAGCCCGCCGTCGGCCACGGCGGGCTCCCTGGCCCGCCACCAGGCCTCCGCCGCGTCCCGGCCGAGGGGGGCGAGGAAGCCCAGGGAGGCGCCGCCGGAGACGGTGTCGCAGAGGAGCTCGGCGAGTTCCTGCACGCTGTCGCGGAAGTCCTCGACCGACAGGCGGGTGATCGTGTACGGCATGCCGGCCTTCTGTCGGGTGCGGTGCGCGAAAGGGTCCGGAAGGACGCGGAAACGCGCAGGCGGTCCTCCGTAGGATATGAGACGAAGATCCAGCCCGTACCGGCCAGGCACCCCCGTACCGGTCAGCGTCCGGGGCCGTCCGGGTGCAGGGATCTGCGCAGGGCCAGCGAGCAGATGATCGTCGCGGTCCCGGCGAGGGCGACGGCCAGATGGGGGGCCGTCCACTCGGCGGCGGCCCCCGCCAGCGCGGCGCCCACCGCCTGGCCGGTCATCGCGCCCGTGCCGAGCAGTCCGAAGGCCTGGCCCCGGACCGCTTCCGGGGTCACGTCCACGAACCGCCGCTGCAGCCCGAGCGCGTAGGAGCCGCCGGCCGCCGTGGCGAGCAGGACGAGCAGCGCGGTCCCGGCGAGTCCCGGCTGGAACGCGAACCCGAGCAGGGGCACACCCCCCGCCACCGCGAGGGGCAGGGCCAGCCGCTCCCGCCCCTCCGGGGAGACGAACCGGCCGACGGCGAAGCTGCCGAGCGCCAGGCCCGCGGACGCGGCGGTGAGCGCGATCCCGGCCGTGCCGCCCAGGTAGGGGACGAGCACGGCCTCGGCTCCCGTCACGAAGGAGACCGGGAGCCACTGCGCCAGCAGCAGCCCGCGCACCCGCGCGTCGGTCAGCAGGGCCCGGTTGACCCGCAGCGTCTCCCGTACGGCGCCGCCCTCGCCCCTGCCCCGGCCGGGCAGGTCCGGCAGCCCCGCCCGCAGGACGACCGCGGCGAGAGCCGAGAGCCCCGCGGTGACCAGCAGGGCCCCCTCCGATCCGGTGGCGGCGAGCAGGCCGCCGCCCAAGGCCAGCCCGCCGACCTGGGCCCCGGCCGCCGTCACGCCCAGCACCGATCTGGCGAGCACGAACGCGTCCCCCGCCAGCAGGTCGGGCAGGAGCGCGGTGCGGGCCGCCCCGAAGACCGGGGAGAGCACGCCGGTGGCCAGCACCAGCGCGAGCATCGCCCAGACGGGCATCCCGGCGAGGGCCAGCAGCAGGCAGGTCGCGACCCTGACCAGTTCCCCGGCGACCATCAGCGGGCGCGGCCGGATCCGGTCGGCAAGCGAGATCAGGAAGGTGCCGCCCACTACGTAGGGCAGGAACCCGAGCATGTACGCCGCCGCCGACAGGCCCGCGGAGCCGGTCCGCGCGTGCACCAGCGCCGCCAGGGCCAGCATCTTGACCTGGTCCCCGGCGACCAGGAGCGCGAAGCTCCCGAACAGCACCCGGAATCCGTCCGCGGCGAAGACGTCACCGTAGGTCGCGCCGCGTTCTCGTGTGGTCGTCATGCACCGATGCTCGGAGGAGGGCCGCCGGAAGACTAATCTTTCGGATATCCCCGAAAGGCCGGTCGCGGGAGACGGCAGGAGGCGCCCGTGGTATACCGGATCGAGGTCAGCTCCGCGGATCTGGTGGCGAGCCGGTTCGCGATCTCCCCGCTCATCACGACCAAGCAGGCGCTCTGGGTCCTGTCCGGGAAGAAGGAGGCCGGGCCGTGGCGGGCCTGGACCGACCGGATGCGGGAGCCGTACGGCCGGCTGCTGGCCACCGAGCCGGGGCTGGGGCCGATGACCGTGCTCTTCCGCGACCACGCCTACAACGCCGACTTCCCCGCGCCCCCGCCGGCCGGCGTGAACACGCCGATCGAGGAGGAGCTCGCGGTCGTGCGCGCCACGCCCGTCGCCCAGGCGCACGAGGAGATCGCCCGCAACCTGGAGGGCATGGCGCGCCCGCCGGAGGAGGCCGCCCGGGTGCTGTTCTCACCGGACGTGGTGGCGCTGTTCGCCGACGCGCTCCAGCGGGCCTGGGAGGAGATCGTCGCTCCCTCCTGGCCGCGCTTCCACGCGATCCTGGAGCGGGACGTGGTCCAGCGGGCGGGCCGCCTGGCGACGTACGGCTGGGCGGCGGCCCTCGACGACCTGGCACCGAAGGCGCGCTGGCTGCCGGACGGCGTCATCGAGGTCCACTCCGGCCCCGGCCGCGGCCCTGGCACCGGCACCAGCACAGGTCTTGGCTCCGACTCCGGTCTTGGCACCGGCACCGGCTTCGGCTCCGGTCCTGGCTCCGACGAGACGTTCCGGCTGGACGGCCGGGGCGTGCTCTTCCTGCCGTCGGTCTTCCCCCTCGGGATCGGCTCCTACTTCGAGCACGACTGGCCGTACGCGCTCTCCTACCCGGCGCGCGGCACCGGCGTCCCGCCCGAGACCGGTGGCGGCGCAGCCGGTCTGGCCGGGCTGATCGGCCGGACCAGGACCCGCATCCTGCTGGAGCTGGCCGTACCGGCGACCACCAGCCGGCTCGCCACCCTGCTCGGCCTGGGTCTGGGCACCGTCGGCGGTCACCTGGCGGCGTTGCGCGGGGCAGGCCTGGTCGCCCGGGCCCGCACCGGCCGCAGCGTGCTCTACCACCGGACCGCGCTCGGCGACGCACTGGCCGGTCCGCCGGAGACCGGCCCGCCGTCGGCGGATGGAGGCCGGTGACGACCGTACTCCGCCCCCGCGGATCCGCAGCGTCAGAGCACATCGGCGCAGGTGTCCCATGCTGGACAGCCCCGGGCCATGGCGACCTCCGGTGAGGCGATTCAGACTGCCAGCATGGCGGACACCTCTCCGGACCCTGTCCCAGAACCCCGCAACGCGGCGCCCGGAGGCGCGGAATCCCGAAGCGCGGAACCCCGCGACCCGGAATCCCGCGCCTCCGGGCCGAACACCGCGGAGCCTCCCGCCCCCGGTCCCCGCGCCCCCGGCACCGACTCCCACACTCCCGACACCAGCACCGGCACCGACACCGACACCGGCGGATCCGGCGTCCCGGAGCTCGGTGAGATCAACCTCACCGACTGGTACGCACACGCGGACAAGCTGGTCGGCGTTGGGTTCCTGACCGTCGCCCGGCGGCTGCCCGCCCTGGTGGCCCAGGCCGTACGGCTGGCCTGGCTGGCCAGCCCCCGCGACACCGCCACCACGATCGCGCTGAGCCTGCTGAGCGGCGTCTTCACCGCGTTCGGCCTGCTCGCCACGACCGGGGTGCTGACCGCCCTGTTCGAGGCCGGTCCCACCCCGGAGCGGGTCAGGGCGGCCCTGCCCAGCCTGGTCCTGGTGGGCGTGGCCGCCACGTTGCGCACGCTCACCCAGGCGGGCGCGGGCTGGGCGCAGTCCCGGTTGGACCCGCAGGTCAGCCGGATCGCCGAGGAGCGTCTCTACGGGCTGACCAGCCGGGTCGGCCTGGCCGCCTTCGACGACCCCGACTTCCACGACGCGCTGCAGCGCGCCAGGGCGCGGGGCGTATCCATGGCCGACGTGGTGGTCGGCACGGCCATCGACGTGCTGACCGCGGCGATCGGCATCGTCGCGGCCGCGGGCGTGCTCGGCGTCCTGCACCCCGTGCTGCTGCCGCTGCTGGTGCTCGCGGTGCTGCCGGACGCCTGGGCGGCCGTCCGGGCGGCCCGCATGCGCTACACCACCATGTACCGGCTGATCCCCGCCGCCCGGCGCAAGTGGATCACCGCCCAGCTCCTGGCGGACGGCGAGCCGGCCGCCGAGGTGCGCTCGTTCACCATGCGCGGCTTCCTGATGCGGATGTACGACGCGGTCTCCCGCGCGGAGCAGGCCGTCCTGCTGGACCTGGCACGGCGGCAGACGTTCACGCGGGTGCTCGGCGAGGGGCTGAGCGGCGTGGGCACCGCCCTGGTCTACGTCGCCCTCGGCCTGCTGCTGGCCGCCGGAGCGGTCCCGCTGGCCGTGGCGGGCACCGCCGTGCTGGCGATCCGTTCCGGGCAGACCTACCTCGCGAACCTGATGTACGCCACCAACCGGCTGTACGAGGAGGGGCTCTACTTCACCGACTTCCTCGAGTTCTGCGCCGACGCCGAGGCCCGGCTGACCTCCGGGCGCTCCGGCCCGGTCCCGGAGGGGTTCGAGCGCATCACCGCCGAGGACGTCGTCTTCACCTACCCGGGGTCGGACTCCCCCGCCCTGCAGGGGGTCTCGGTCCATCTCGACCGGGGCGAGGTGGTCGCGCTCGTGGGCGAGAACGGTTCCGGCAAGACCACCCTGGCGAAGATCCTGTCCGGTCTCTACGAGCCCGACGGCGGGCGCGTCCGCTGGGACGGCACCGACCTGTCCGAGGTGGACCCCGACCGGCTCCGGCGGCACATCGCGGTCATCGCCCAGGACCACACCCGCTGGCCGCTGACCGCCCGCCAGAACATCACCATGGGCACGGACAAGGGGGAGCCCGCGCTGGTCGCGGCGGCCGAGGTGGCCGGGGCCGACCAGGTCATGGCGGACGGACCGGCGCTTCAAGGACGGTCAGGAGTTGTCGGGCGGGCAGTGGCAGCGGATCGCGGTCGCCCGGGGCTTCCACCGGGACGCTCCCCTGCTGATCTGCGACGAGCCCACCGCCGCCCTCGACGCCCGGGCCGAGCACGCGCTCTTCGAACGCGTGCGCGAGCACGCCGGCGGCCGTACCGTCCTGCTGATCACCCACCGGCTGGCCAGCGTCCGCTACGCCGACCGGATCTACGTCCTCGACCACGGCAAGGTCACCGAGGAGGGCACCCACACCGAGCTGATGGAGCTCGGCGGCCTCTACGCCGAGCTGTACGGCCTGCAGGCCCGCGCCTACTCCCCCTGACCGGCTCCCGTCGCCCCTCCTGGCCGGTTCCCGCTCCCTCGGGCCAGCGGATCAGCGGATCAGCGGATCAGCGGATCAGCGGATCGGCATCCGGGCCATCGGTCGGACCGGCACGAGCAGGACCGGCACGAGCAGGACCGGCACGAGCAGGACCGGTGCGGGCCGCCGGGCTCACCCCAGGACCGCCCGCATGATCGCCCTCGCGACGGGCGCGGCCACCCGGCCGCCGGAGCCGCCTCCCTCGACGACGACTCCCACGGCCACCCGGGGGGAGTCCGCCGGGGCGAAGCCCGTGAAGACGGCGTGGTCCCGGCCGCCGTTCTCGGCCGTCCCGGTCTTGGCCGCCACCCCGACGCCCGGGAGGGCCGCGGCGCGGCCGGTGCCGCCCCGCCGCGTGACGCCGGTCATCATGGCGGTGAGCCGCCGGGCGTCGCGGGAGCTCAGCGCGCGGCGGTAGCGGGACGGCTCCGCCTCGCCGATCACCGTTCCGTCGCCGAGCCGTACCTCCCGCACCAGGTGGGGACGCATGAGCGAGCCGTCGCCCGCGACCGCCGCCGAGAGCATCGCGAGCACGAGCGGGGTGGCGCGGTCGTCGAACTGGCCCAGCGCGGACATCGCGGTCTGCGCCCGGTCCATCCCGGCCGGGTAGACGCTCCGGGCCACGGGCATGGGCACCGCGAGACCGCCGTCGTTGAACCCGAACGCCTCGGCCCGCTCGCGCAGCGCATCCTGGCCGAGACCGATGCCGATCATCGCGAACGGGGTGTTGCAGGAGATCTTGAACGCGTAGGCCAGGGACGGGAGGCCGTCGCCGCAGGCCGTACCGCGGAAGTTGCGCAGGCGGACGGAGGCGCCGGGGAGCCGGAACGCGGCGGGCGCGGCGACGCGCGTGCCCGGCCGGTAGTCGCCCGAGGCGAGTGCGGCGGCGGTGGTGACGATCTTGAAGGCGGATCCGGGCGGGTAGGTCTGCCGGATCGCCCGGTTCAGCAGCGGGCGGCCGGGGTCGGCCTGCAGCCGCCGGTCGGTCCGGTCGAGTTCGGCCACGTCGGGGGTGGTGTAGAGGTTCGGGTCGTAGGACGGGTAGGAGGCCATGGCCAGGATCTCACCGGTGGCCGGGTCGATCGCGACGGCGGCCCCGGGGCGGCCGGTGGCGCGCAGTCCCGCGTAGGCGGCCCGCTGCGCCCGCCCGTCGATCGTGAGCACGACCGCCGCGCCCGCCGCCGCCGTCCCGTCCACGATCGCGCGGACCCTCACCCGGGGGTCGGTCCCGGCGAGCACCGCGTCCTCGGCCTGCTCGATCCCGGTGGCGGCGTAGAACGACAGGTGCCCGGTGACCGGCGCGTGGACGGGCCCTTCGGGGTAGAACCGCCGGTACCGGTGGCGGTCTCCGTCCCGGGGGTCCCGGCGGCTGACCGCGACGACGGTGCCGTCGCGCAGCCGGATCTCCCCCCGAGAGCGGTCGAACCGGGCGGTCAGGGCCCGCTGGTTGTGCGGGTCCTCCCGCAGCCCGGCGGCGTCGAACACCTGGATCCAAGTCGCCTTCCCGAGCACCGCGAACAGCATCACCCCGCACGCCACGGCGACGTGCCTCAGCGGGATGTCGATCCGTCGCGCGCGCGGTGCGGCCATGGGCCCCCTCCCCGAGGTCCGGCTTCCGGTCTAACAGCCGGCCCGGAAAGGGCCCCCCGCCGCACGGCAAAAGCCCCGTACGGCCCGCGTCACGACAACCGACGGCCCGCCCTCGCATGCGCCCCGCCGTACCCCAAGGGGCCCGCGCCCGAGCTCCGCCCCGCCGTACCGCGACGGGCGCGCGTCACGACAGCCCGCGGCCCGTCCCGACGACCCCGCGGTAGTAACCGATCTTGTTCCGGATCGCGGTCTGCTTCTCCCGCAGGTTGGCCACTTGGGCCTCCACCCGGCGGTCGTGCGCCTCCAGCAGCGCGATCCGGTCGCGGATCGTGTGCTCGCCCTGCCTGGTCAGCTCCGCGAAGCGGAGCATCTCCGCGATCGGCATGCCGGTGTCCCGCAGGCACCTGATCATGCCCAGCCAGCCGATGTCCTCCTGGGTGAAGCGGCGCTGACCGGCGGCGTTGCGGCCGATCGGCTCCAGCAGCCCGATCCGCTCGTAGTAACGCAGGGTGTCGAGGCTGAACCCGGTCTCCTCGGCCACCTGTCCCGGGGTGTACACGCTCATGCGCGAAAGCATGGCACCTGGAGCGGGCTCCAGGTCAAGCTCCCCTGCCGCCGCCGAAACGGCTTGAGCGGGCTCCAGATCAAGTTCGCCGACCGCCGCTGAAACGGCTTGACATGGAGTGCGCTCCAGCTCGCACGCTGGGCCGTATGACGCACATCCCCCTTGCACTGGGCACCATCCCGTTCGGCACCGCCGTCGACGACGGCACGGCTTTCGCGATCATGGACCGCTTCGCCGAGGCAGGCGGCGCGCTGCTGGACACCTCCAACAACTACCCCTTCTGGTTCGACGGGGCGACCGGCGACGAGAGCGAGCTGGCCATCGGCCGCTGGCTGGCCTCGCGGAAGAACCGCGACCGGATCGTCATCAGCACCAAGTGCGGCGCCCGGCCGACCGTCCCCGGCGACCGCACGCTCGGCTCCGCCGAGGGCCTGTCGGCGCGGGCCGTCGAGACCGCGATCGAGGGCAGCCTGCGCAGGCTGGGGACCGACCGCGTGGACGTCCACTGGGCGCACATCGAGGACCGGTCGGTCCCGTTGGCCGAGACCCTCGGCGCCTTCGACGGGCTGGTCCGGGCGGGCAAGGTACGGGAGACCGGGGCCAGCAACATCCCCGCCTGGCGGTTCGAGCGCGCCCGGAACGTCGCCCGGGAGAACGGCTGGACGCCCTACTCCCACCTGCAGCTGCGCCACTCCTACGTCCGGCCCCGGCCCGGAGCCCCGCTCCAGTCCTCCGGGCACACGGTGGTCAACGACGACACCCTCGACTACCTGCGCGAGGAGCCCGGCGTGACCCTGTGGGCGTACAGCACGCTGATGAGCGGCGGGTACACCCGCACCGACCGCCCCTTCGACCCGGCCTTCGACCATCCCGGCACCACCCGGCGCCTGGCCGTGCTGCACGAGGTCGCGGCCGAGCTGGGCGCCACCGTGAACCAGGTGGTCCTGGCCTGGCTGATCGGCGGCTCCCCCACCACCGTCCCGATCGTCGGCGCGAGCACCGTCGCGCAGCTCGACGAGGCGCTCGGCGCGCTGGACGTCAAGCTCGACGACGAGCTCCGCGCCCGGCTGGACGCCGTCTCCTGACGGGACCTCCTGGCCGGGCCCCGGAGCAGCGCCCGGCCGGGCCCGGAAGGCCGCGCGCCCCGGCGGGACGCTACGGCAGGCGGGCGGCGAGGTAGCGGCGGACCATGAGCTTGCACTCGTCGATCAGTTCGGGGTCGCCCTCCGGACTGGTCCTGAAGGCGAGCTTGAGCACGGCGTCCGCCGCCTCCACCGCGACGACCAGCGCCCGGTCCAGCTCCGCCCCCGCCGGGGCGCCGAGCACCTCGATGGTGATCCCCCGGAGGCGGTCGGCCACGACGACGTTGTTCTCCAGCGCGGTGTCGAGCATGCGCTCGGTCCCCCGCAGCGCCGGGCCGCCCGGTGCGTACAGCACCTCGCCGAAGTCCACGACGCCGAAGCCGGGAGTGGAGCGCTTCATGGCGACGAACTCGTCGATCGCCAGGTCCACCATGCCGGTCCAGTCGGAGGGCTCGGCGTCGGCGAGCCGGGCGGTGATCCGGCTGAGGAACGCCTCCAGGTTGCGCACGGCGAGCGCGCGCACCAGCCCCTGCTTGTCGGAGAAGAACTGGTAGAAGGTGCCGATCGGCACCTCCGCGCGGCGCGCGACCTCCTTGGTGGTCAGCGCGTCGTAACCCACCTCGTCCAGCAGCCTGGCGCACTCGTCCAGCATGCGCTCGACCCGTTCCACGCTCCGCCGCTGGGCGGGGCGACGGCGCAGTGTTCCCCCGGAGACGTTCGTCATTACCTCATCATCCCCCATGGACTCCTCCCGCGAGCTAACATGAGCAGTACTCATACAACCGGGAGGTGAGGATGTTCCTCTGGGGTGCCGCCACCGCCGCCTACCAGATCGAGGGCGCAGTCTCCGCAGGCGGCCGGGGTCCTTCCGTCTGGGACACCTTCTCCCACGAGCCCGGCCGGGTCCGCGACGGCCACACCGGCGACACCGCCTGCGACCATTACCACCGCTGGCCCGAGGACGTCGCGCTCCTGGCCGGGCTGGGCGTGGACTCCTACCGCTTCTCCATCGCCTGGCCCCGGGTCCAGCCCGGCGGCAGCGGGCCGGCCAACCCCGCGGGGCTCGACTTCTACGACCGGCTGACCGACGCCCTGCTCGCGGAGGGCATCGTCCCGGCCGCCACCCTGTTCCACTGGGACCTGCCCCAGCCCCTCCAGGACGCGGGCGGCTGGCTCTCCCGCGACACCGCCCACCGCTTCGCCGACTACACCGCCCTGGTGGCCGACCGGCTCGCCGACCGGATCCCGATGTGGATCACCCTGAACGAGCCCTTCGTCCACATGGCCTTCGGCTACGCCACCGGCGTGCACGCCCCCGGCCAGGTCCTGCTCACCGGGGCCCTGCCCGCCGCCCACCACCAGCTCCTCGGGCACGGCCTGGCCACGGCCGCGCTCCGGGCGCGCGGTGCGGAGCGCGTGCTGATCACCAACAACTGCACCCCGGTCCGGCCCGCCTCGGCCGACCCCGCCGACCTGGCCGCCGCCGACGCCTACGACGTCCTGCACAACCGGCTGTTCAACGACCCGGTCCTGCTCGGGACCTACCCCGACCTCGACGCGTACGGCGCGGCGCTCGACTGCGTCCGCGACGGCGATCTGGAGCTCATCTCCGCCCCGCTCGACGGGCTCGGCGTCAACTACTACAACCCCACCCGGATCGCCGCCCCCGACGCCGAGGCGGCCGCGCTCGGCCTGCCGTTCACCGACGCCGGGATCACCGGCCACCCCGTCACCGCCTTCGGCTGGCCCGTCGTCCCCGACGGCCTGCGCGAGCTCCTGACCGGCCTGAAGGCGAGGTACGGCGACGCCCTGCCGCCGGTCTACGTCACCGAGAACGGCTGCTCGCAGTCCGACGAGCCCGGCCCGGACGGCACGGTCGACGACCCGGAGCGGATCGCCTACCTCGACGGGCACATCGCGGCGATGGAGCGGGCCGCGGCCGAGGGGGTGGACGTCCGCGGCTACTACGTCTGGTCGCTGCTGGACAACTTCGAGTGGGCGGAGGGCTACCACCAGCGGTTCGGCCTGGTCCACGTCGACTTCGCCACCCAGCGGCGCACCCCCAAGGCCTCCTACCACTGGTTCCGGGAGCACATCGCCCGCCGCCGGGCGCGGCCCTGAACCCGCCCCGCGATCACAGCCCGCCGCCGGGCGCGGCCCTGAACCCGCCCCGCGGTCGCAGTTCGACCCCGGGCTCGGCACCGGACCCTGCCCCCGCCGCCTCATCAGGTGCCGGGTCCGGCACCGGTGCCTGACCCGGTGCCGGACCCGGCACCTGACCTGGTGTCGACCTGGCGCCGGCGACCCTTCGGGCGCTGCCACGGGTGACGGCGTCCTCATCCACGGTGATCAATCGATATCCAATCTTCGCAATCGGCGCCTTGAGCCCATTCCATGGCAACGGCATAGTGGGGCAGATCACAGCGCACCCCCGTCGCGGCCGCGATCCTCGGGGGGCCGACCGCTGCCCGCGGCCGCCCCCGCGCAGGACCGCGCGGAATTGGACACGATGAATGAGCACCCCCCGGCCGATCCGCACGAAGATCCTCGCAATCCTCCTGATCCCGTTGGTCTCCCTGGTCGCCCTGTGGGGCTACAACGCCTACTCCACCGCCGTCCAGATCTCCGGCATCGCCCAGAGCCAGAGCCGGTGGCAGGAGGTCGGCGCCCCGGTCCAGCGGCTGGTCGGGGAGCTGCGCCGGGAGCGGCAGCTGTCCGCCGAGGCCGCCGGGCGCACCGGGGGCCGGGCGGTGCTCCAGGAGCAGCGGCGGGCCACCGACGGCGCGGCCACGCGCCTGCGTGAGCTGGTCGTCTCCATCGGCCTGCAGGACGCGACGGGCCCCGACGACGGCGCCGACGCCGCCGCCACCGACGGCATGCGCTCCCTGCTGGGGGCCCTCGACGGGCTCGGCGCGCTGCGCTCCTCCGCCGACGGGGGGCAGGCCTCCCCGCTCCAGGTGACCGAGGGCTACAACAACCTCGTCAGCCTCGCCCAGCGGCAGTTCAACACCGCCGAGACGCTCACCGACGTGCCGTCCTACCGCATCATCCGCGGTCTCTCGTCCTACTCCGGCGCCCCCGAGTACCTCGCCCGCCAGCGCGCCGTCCTCACCGTCGCCCTGGCGCGCGGCGAGATGACCCCGGCCGAGCACACCGCCTTCGTCGCGGCGATGACCGGCCGCAGGCTGGTGCTCGCCAACGCCGAGCGCGACATGGGCCCCGAGCTGCGGGCGATGCACCGGGAGCTCGCCGCCGGCACCACCTACCGGCGCTTCCAGACGGCCGAGGACGAGATCGCCGCCTGGGCAGGGAGCGGGGCGCCGCCGGTGGACGGCGCGGTGTGGAACCGGGACTCCGAGTCCGTCCTCGCCGCCTTCGACTCCAACGTGCAGCGGGAGCTGGCCCGCGCCGGGGCCAAGGGGGACGTGCTCAAGTCCGCGGCGCTGTGGCGGATCGGACTGGTCCTGGGCCTGGGCCTGCTCGCCGTCGTCGCCTCGATCGTGCTCTCCTACCGGTTCGGCCGCTCCCTCGTCGACGAGCTGACCCGGCTGCGGGCCTCGGCCGCCGAACTGGCCGAGGAGCGGCTGCCCCGGTTGGTCGAACGGCTGCGCAAGGGCGAGGACGTCGACCCGGCGGCCGAGGCCCCCGAGCTGGCGCCCTCGCAGACGGCCGAGGTGGACGGCGTCGTGCGCGCCTTCTCGGCCGTCCGGCGGACCGCCATGGAGGCCGCGGTCGGCCAGGCCGTGCTCCGCAAGGGCCTCGGCCAGGTCTTCCTCAACCTGGCCCGGCGCAACCAGGCCCTGCTCCACCGCCAGCTCGCGCTGCTGGACGCGATGGAGCGCCGGACCGAGGACCCCGAGACGCTGGAGGACCTGTTCAGGGTCGACCACCTGACCACCCGCATGCGCCGCCACGCGGAGAACCTGATCGTGCTGTCCGACGCGGCGCCCGCCCGCCGGTGGCGCGACCCGGTGCCCGTCTTCGACGTGGTGCGCAGCGCCGTACTGGAGGTCGAGGACTACACCCGCGTCACGGTGCTGCCGATGCCCGACGCGCCGCTGCTCATCGGCGCCGCGGTGACCGACGTGATCCACCTGGTCGCCGAGCTGGTCGAGAACGCCACCGCCTTCTCCCCGCCGGGTACCGCGATCCACGTCCGCGGCATGCCGGCGGCCAACGGCTTCTCGATCGAGGTCGAGGACCGCGGCCTGGGCCTGGGGCAGGTCTGCGTCGAGGCGCTCAACGGCCGGCTCGCCGACCCGCCGGAGTTCGACCCGGCCGACAGCGACCGGCTCGGCCTGTTCGTCGTCTCCCGGCTCGCGGCCCGGCACGGGATCAGGGTCGTGCTGCGGCCCTCCCCCTACGACGGCGCCACGGCGATCGTGCTGCTACCCAACTCCGTCCTCGCCGCCCCCGGCCTGCCGTACGACGGGCCGTACGGCGAGCTCCCCACCCGTACCGACCGCCTGGTCCGCGGCGACGGACCCCGCCGGGCGCTGAGCGCCGTACCGGACGCCGTACCGGACGCTGTCCCGGCCGCGGCGCCCGACGCAGCACGGGAGACGGCACCGGCCGCAGTACCCGACGCGGCATGGAACGCGGTCCCGGGGACGGCACCGGCCGCGGTGCCCCGCGCGGTGCGGGACACGGCACCGGACCCGGCGCCCCGGTCGCTCTTCACTCCGGTGGAGGCGCCGCCCCCGCAGACTCCGCAGGCCCCGGTCCTCCCGCCCCACCCCGTGGCGGAGACCGGGCCCGCGCTCCCCCCGCAGCGCGAACCGGTCCCCGGTGATCCCGACGACCTCGACGACCTCGACGGGCTGCCCGTACGGGTACGGCAGGCCAGCCTGGCCCCCCAGCTGCGCCGGTCGCACCCGGCGCGCCAACCCGACCTCCCCGCCAACAACCGATCGCCCGAGGAGATCCTCAACCGCATGTCGTCCATGCAGCGCGGCTGGCAGCAGGGCCGCAGTCAGGCCGAGCGGCACAGCGGGCCGTGGAACGGCCCGCGGAACGGAAAGGAGGGCCACCCCGATGGCCGACCCCAGATCTGAGCTCAGCTGGCTGCTGGACGACCTCACCCGGCGCGTCCCCGGGATCCGGCACGCCATCGTGCTGTCCTCCGACGGACTGGCCATGGGCGGGTCCCAGGGCCTGACCCGGGAGGACGCCGAGCACCTGTCCGCCATCTCCGCGGGCAGTCACAGCCTCGCCCAGGGGGCGGGACGGCATTTCGGCCTCGGCGGCGTTCGGCAGACCATCATCGAGCTGGAGGGCGGCTTCCTGTTCGTCACCGCGGCCGGGCAGGGCGCCCGGCTCGCCGTGCTCGCCGCGCAGGACGCCGACCTCGGCATGGTCACCTACGAGATGGCGCTGCTCGTCAAGCGTGTCGGCGACCACCTGTCCGCCCAGCCCAGGACCGCGGCTCCGGCGCCGGCCTGGAACGGCGGGCGGCGGTGACGGGAGACGACCCGGGCCCGCTGGTCCGGCTCTACGGGCTGACCGGCGGCCGGGCCCGTCCGGCGGGCGAGTCCTTCGACCTGGTGGCCATCGTCACGACCACGGCCGCGGCCACCGCCGTCGTCGTGGCCGCGGCCGCCGGTGCGCCCGCCGTCACGGCCGCCGGCGCGCCCGCCGAGCCGTCCGGGCTGGTCCCCGAGCACCTCGCCGCGCTCGCGCTGTGCCGCCGGCCCACCCCGGTGGCGGACGTCGCGGCGCACCTCCGCCTGCCGCTCAACGTCACCCGCGTGCTCCTGGGCGACCTGCGGCACCAGGGCCTGGTGACCATCGACCGGCCGCGGCCCGCGGCGCAGACGATCGACGAGAACATCTACAGGGAAGTGCTGCATGGACTACGCAGGCTCTGAGCCGGCGTCGGCCGCGGTCACCGATCCGGCGATGGCGATCAAGATCCTCATCGCGGGCGGCTTCGGCGTCGGCAAGACGACCATGGTCGGCACCATCAGCGAGATCCGGCCGCTGCACACCGAGGAGGTGCTGAGCGAGCGCGGCGTCGGCGTGGACGACGTCTCGGGCGTGGAGGCCAAGACCACCACGACCGTCGCGCTCGACTTCGGCCGCATCACCATCCGCGAGGGCCTCTGGCTCTACCTGTTCGGCACCCCCGGCCAGGACCGGTTCTGGTTCATGTGGGACGAGCTGGCCCAGGGCGCCCTCGGCGCCGTGGTGCTCGCCGACACCCGCCGCCTGCAGGACTGCTTCCCCGCCGTGGACTACTTCGAGCAGCTGGGCCTGCCGTTCGTGGTCGCCGTCAACTGCTTCGACGGCGCCCGCCGCCACGACCCGGTCAAGGTACGGCGGGCGCTCGGCCTGGACGGGGTGGCGCCGATCCTGATGTGCGACGTGCGCGAACGCGACTCGGTCAAGGAGGTGCTGACCTCCCTGGTCACATACTCGGTCGGCGGCGCCTTCCCCGGCGGCTGACGGCTCCCGGCCGGGCCGCCGATGGGGAGGGCCGGCGGCACCCGCCGCTGGCCCTCCCCGTCGGCCGGAGATCAGCCGCGCGTCCACTTCTGGTTGGGCGTGCCGGCGCAGTCCCACAGCTGGAGCCGGGCGCCGTTGGCGGAGTTGCGGTCCACCACGTCCACGCACCGGTTGGAGACCGGGTTGACCAGGTCGCCGGCCGCGTTGAGCCGGAACTGCTGGGCGGCGTTGCCCTTGCACGGGTGGAGCTGGATCGGCGTGCCGTTGGCGGTGCCGGCCCCCGCGGCGTCCATGCACATGCCCATCGCGCTCACGGTGCCGTCGCCGTTGACGGACCACTTCTGGGCGGCGCTGCCGTTGCAGTCGTACATCTGCAGCCGGACGCCGTCGGCGGCCTTTCCGCCGGGGATGTCGATGCAGCGGCCGTTCAGCTTCGACTTCAGGACGCTCCCGCTCCCGGGGGTGCCGGGGGTCCCGGGGTTGGTGGGCGCCTGGTCGGTCGCGGAGACGCGGACGTAGTCGATCAGCATGGTCTGCGGGAACGAGGTGCTCGCGTCGGGGCTGCCCGGCCAGTTTCCGCCGACCGCCACGTTGAGAATCATGAAGAACGGGTGGTCGTAGACCCACTTGTTGCCGCGGATGCCGGACGGCGTCAGACGGAAGTACTCCGCTCCGTCCAGATACCAGACGATGAGGTTGGGCGACCAGTCGACCCGGTAGGTGTGGAAGGCGTCGCCGAGCGGCGCGCCGATCGTGCGGCTCCCGCCGATGCCGCCGCCGCCGGAGTAGCCGGGGCCGTGCACGGTGCCGTGGACCGTGTTCGGCGCCTTGCCGACGTTCTCCATGATGTCGATCTCACCGGTGTTCGGCCAGTCGTTGCCGCCGAGCATCCAGAACGCCGGCCAGATGCCCTGCCCCTTGGGGATCTTGATCCGGGCCTCGAACCGGCCGTAGGCCTGGCTGAACTTGCCCGCGGTCAGGATGCGGCCCGAGGTGTACTGGCAGGCCCCGTAGTGGCACTGGAGGTTGGACGGGTTCCCCTTGCGGGCGGTGATGGCCAGGTGGCCCTTGCCGTCGTGGTACACGTTCTGGGTCGAGTTGGTGTAGTACTGCAGCTCGTTGTTGCCCCAGCCGCCGCCCCCGATGTCGAACTTCCACTTGGAGGAGTCGACGGAGGTCCCGGCGGCGCCGTTGAACTCGTCGGACCAGGTCACGGGGCCGGCGGCGGCGGCCTCGGCCCGGCCGTCGCCCGTGGCGGTGACCAGCGTGGTGGCCAGGGCGAGGACCGTGGTCAGGGCAGCGAGAAGTGATCGGCGTTTGCGCATGGGGGATGGTTCCGCTCTGTGGTCGTTGCCGGGCGCGGCCTGCCGGCCCGCCCGCCGTACGGAGGCGCCGTCGCGATGCGGCGCTGTCTGAGAAGACCGTTACGGCTGAAGTCACGAAGATGTAACCGCACGCCGGAACCACTGTCAATACGAAACTTTATTTAAGGTTTATTTATGGTTGACAAGCCTGGTGAAGCCGGTACGGTGGCCTCCTCCACGCGGTCGGCCGCCTGCAGGGGCACGGTGAAGCCGGCACCGCGGCCACCGGACGGGAACGGCAGTCGGCTCAGGACCCCTCGTACAGGCGGTCGAGACCGACGAGTTGCAGGTCGTCACGCCCCTGCGCGATCTCCTGCAGCCCGGGCACGAACCCGGCGGCGCTGAAGAGCAGGAGCCGCATGCCGGGGCCCGCCCGGTCGTCCCGGCGGACGAGCAGCTCGCGGAGGCGCTCGAGACGTTCGAGATGGCCCTGTCCGACGACGTCGCCGTACTTCGCCTCGCCGATCGCCAGAATGCTCTCTCTCCCATCGTCGGTCCGGCCGAAGACGACGACGTCGAGCTCGTGGCCCGTCTTGGCCGCCGGGTCGGGCAGGACGCCGGAGGCGACGCGGGTGCGCAGGCCGCCGAGGGCCTCCGGACCGGCGTGCCAGCGCGTCCATACGCGGGCGAGATGCTCGAAGTGCGGACCGAGGACCTTGCTTCGGAAAGCCGCCTGCGACCGCTCCCATACCTGCTCGGCGTAGCCGGGACGCTCCAGGTCCGTCCACTCCGGCCGCATGATCGCGTGGTAGAAGCCGAGAATGGGCTCGGTGATCCGGTACGCGGAGCGCTTGCCGTGGAAGGCGTCCGCCTCCCTGGCGATCATCCCGACGTCCTCCAGCACGGTCAGCGCATGGCTGAGATCGGTGGACTTGCGGCCGAGGTATCCGGCGATGCCGCCCCGGGTGTGGTTGCCCCCCGCAATCGCCGACAGGACGCCGTGGTACAGGGCCGTGTCCCGCAGCTCGGGCTCCTCGGCGAGGAGGAACCGCGCCTCCCGGAACAGCGGACGGCCGGGGTTCAGCACGTTCCGGACCACCCACGGACCGAAATCATCGATGCCGCCGGGGGCGTCACCCAGCGTGAACTCGCGCCGATAGGCGGGGGTGCCGCCCACCACGGCGTTGACGAGCAGGGCCAGGGCGGGATCGGAGATGCCCCAGAAGTCCCGGGCCTGCCGGTAGTCCAGCGTGGGGACGACCAGTTCCAGGCTCGCCCGGCCTCTCAGCGGCGCGGTCCCCGCCAGCAGCGCCCCCATGAAGGAGAGCGCCGAACCGCACAGCAGCAGCCGTACGGCGCCGCTCCGGCGCTGCCCCTGCGGGCCGAGGGCCCGCTGGATCAGCGAGGGCAGCTGTGGGGAGGCCTTCACCAGGTAGGGGAACTCGTCGATGACCACGGGAACCGGCCCGGAGCCGGCGATCGCCATGAGGGTCTCGACGGCCTCGTCCCAGTGCGCGAACCTGCGGGGAGCCGGTTCGCCGAGATGGCGGGCGAGCGCCGTGCCGAACTGGTGCAGGGACTCGGCCTCGGTCGCCTCGGTCGCGGCGAAGTAGAACCCTCCCGCCGCCCGGCAGACCGCGTCCAGCAGGAACGTCTTGCCCTGTCGGCGCCGCCCGGACACCACGCCGAGCGTCGCCTCCGCTCCCGGATAGCGGACGAACCGCGTCAGCTCCGACCACTCGTAGTCCCGATCGAACATCTCTGCGGGCTTGTCCACGATCGGCCTCCTCAATGATGAGGAAGCCTATTATAAGCGTTCTCCTTATAGCTATTCAGTCGGATCGCCGCAGGCCGGAGCTCCATACGTCGCCGTTCAGCGCCTTCCCGGGGTCTTCCTCCTCGATCCCGGGCGCGCAGGCCGGGCGTCCGTCCGGCCGCCGGACCTCAAACCCCGCCTCCCGAGCTCCCGCCAGACGTCGGGCCGGCACAGCCCCTGCACGTCGTGGAAGTTCGCGTACGCCAGCGGGGTCACTCTCAGCTCCAGCCAGCTCTCCTTGTTCAGCACCCGGTGCCACCTGGCCAGAGGGAGGTGGAGATGACTCGGCATCCCGGTCTTGTCCTGGCTGGTGATCTTCAGGACGTCGGCGTGCCCGGCGGAGGCGCGCAGCACCAGGACGGGCCGGTCCTTCGACTCGTTCCCGTCCTCCCGGAAGGGCACGTTCGCGTACCAGACCTCCCCCGGTCGGGGCGGCCAGAGACCCCCGGAGCGGTCGGCGGCCCGGCTCAGCGTCCCGGTGCGCAGCTGCCGGACTAGCCGCCAGACGGCCGATCCCAGCAGGAGCACGGCGGCCGCCTGGAGGACCGCCAGCAGGAAGGCCGCCCACAGCGCCGCGCCCGAACCCGCCTGTTCTCCGGTCAGCACCGCCAGACCGTCCACCCCGGTCGTCACGCCGACGGCGACGCACGCACCGAGCACCGCCGCCGCCCACGCCAGCTGCGGCAGCGGCGCGAGCCCGTCCGCCATCCGCCACGCCGCCACGCAGGCGAGGGCCGCCGCCAGCGAGGCGCCGGCCCAGGTCCCGGAGACCGACGTGACCGGCAGCCCGCTCCGCTCGGCCGCGAGCACCGCCGTGACGCACGCGGCCAGCAGCAGCACGGCCCTCAGCACCAGGTACGGCCGGCGGAGCGGCGGCAGGACGGGCCGGAACCACCAGGCGACCGCCAGCGCGGCGAACGGCGACGCGGCGGTCACCAGCCAGACCTCCGGGTGCCGATCCAGCTCCGCGGTGCCCAGGTACATCAGCACCCCGGCCGGATACGCCATCACGTTCGCCCCCGCCCACAGGGCCAACGCCTTCAGCGGCCACCCCAGGCACCCGGCCCTGGACCGGCCACCGGTCTCACCCTTGACCAGGGCGAAGAACAGCGCCGGCACGATCGCGCAGGCGATCAGCAGCGGCTCGATCCAGCTCACCCCCGGTGCGGGCGCGGCCGGCCGGACCGACGCCACGAGACCGAGCGGACCCGCGCCCTGCGGCCACATCGATGGAACGAGGAGTGCCGCCACCATATGTCGCATCCGTCCTTGATCACCTTCTTGGTCCGGACAGACTCGCACGGATCACCCGCGCCGTACAGGTGATCGGGATGGCAAGGGCTGCTTCACCCGGGCACCCGGGACGCGGTGAACACCTTCTACATGCGACTGGAGGAGAAGGTCGGTCTGTGCGAGACCGCCAGGATGACCGAGCGGCTCGGACTCAGGCGCGCCGACGGAGCACCGCTCCGGGAACTGGAGACGTTCACGCTGGGCGTCAACGAGGTCGACCCCGTCTCGGTGGCCAACTCCTACGCGAGCCTCGCCGCCCGCGGCCGTTTCTGCGAGCCGACGGTGATCACGGAGATCCGCGATGACTCCGGTGCCCTGCGCTCCTTCCCGCCGCGCTGCCGCCAGATCCTGGACCCGGAGGTCGCCGACGCGGTCACCGGACTGCTGTCGGACGCCCTGGAGAGGAGCACGCTCCAGGGTCTCGGCCGCGAGGCGGCGGGCATGCCCGGCACGACCGACGCCTTCACCGCCGCCTGGTACGCCGGTTACACCCCCGGCCTGGCCTCGGCCGTCAGCGTCGGCGACCCCCGCGGGTACCAGCACCCCCTGATCGACGTCACCATCGGCGGCCGTCACCACCCTCAGGTGGACGGCACGTCGGTTCCCGGCCTGATCTGGAAGGAGGCGATGACCGAGGCGGTGCGCCGGACGCACGAGACCGGCTTCGTCCGGCCGGACGCCGTGCGCTTCGGCGCCTGCCGCGACGCCTGCCCGGACTGACCGCCGCGAACCCGGGCTCGCTCCGCGGGTTCAGACCGGCGTCCCTCAGCAGCCGCCCTCCCACGGCCCCGGCGAAACCTACCGCCGGGGCTCGCCGTACCAGCGCCAGGTGGTGAGCCGCGGGTGTCCGGGCAGTTCGGCGCGGCCGGTGGCCCACAGCAGGGCGGGCCAGGGGTCCGTGTCCCGCGGAGCATCCGGGAAGAGCCGGGCGAGCACCCGCGAGCACAGGCCGGCGGGCGGGTTCCAGGCGAGCCCGAGCCCCTGCGCCACGTCATGGGTGTGCACCAGGGTCTCCACGATCCCCATGGCGGCGAAGCCCTCCGGGTCCGACGCCCCGAAGACGTGGTGGGCGCGGACGTGCGGCGGCGTCGTGCGCACCATGGCGACCAGCAGCGCGCCGCTGGCCTCCAGCACCTGCAGCAACCCGGCCGGTCCCGCCGCGCGGTCGGCGTGGACGACGCTGGCCGGGCCTCCTGGCCTGCGCGACCGCAACACGAAGGGCACCTCGCCGTCCATCGGCGGTGTCCTGGGGCCCAGCTGCGCGGCGTACGCGAAGAGGTCGTCGCCGAGGTGCTCGACGGTCTCCCAGCAGTCCCACTCCAGCGTTCCCGCCCTGGCGTCCCAGACCGCGGCGGGCGCCTCGCGGAGAAGGGCCACGGCGAGTCGCACGGCCTGGTCGAGGTCGTCCACGGTGACCGGGGGTCTGAACGGTTCGGCTGTTCTCGGCATGACAGGGACCGTACCGGCTGCGGCGGGGGCCCGGCCGGCCGCGGCCGGGTCCGGGACCGGCCACCCGCGCGTGGGGGGGGTGGCCGGTGGCCGCGCGGTGCCCGGCATGACGCCGCGTGGCGGCCCCGGGAGACCGGGACCGCCACGCGGCGCGGGGAAGCCGTCGTCACACGGCCCAGGCGTACAGCGTGCGGATGCCGCCGCACCAGGCCTCGATGTCGGTGATGCCGCGGTTGACGGTGTACGGTCCGCAGTCCCACCAGAACGAGTTCTCCACCATGATCTGGACCGTGGAGTTCGGACCGCAGTGGTTGTACTTCGCCCGCCGGTCGGGGGTCTCGGTGAAGTGGATGTAACCGCAGCCGTACGCCGAGGTGTTACCGGTCGCCGTCTGGGCCGACGCCGACGAAGCGCTGCCCAGCAGGGATCCGGCCATCAGCAGCCCGGCCACGCCCGCGGCGATTCTCGTCGCTCTCATGCGCACTCCTGAATCGTGATGATCTCCGAACGCAGGTAGCCTGTCACCCCTCCCGGCACGCCGACAGCGGCGCGGCTGCCAAAAAGCAGCGGATCACTGCCAGTCCCGCCCCTGCCGCCACCTGGGCGTCATGCCGGCGCTCCCAGCGCACGCCGGCCCGCGTTCCTCCTCGCGGCGGCACGGTGCGTCATGGTCGATCGGACACCGGAGGGAACCGGTCCGGACGATGCTGCTCCGTTTCCGAGGGTGACGTCAGGTCAGAACATCGAGATGTGCACGTGGTCGATGTGGTTGGCGGTGTTGCCGCCGCGGTCGGACATCATCCGCCAGCCCGCGCCGGTCCGCACGTCGTAGTACTTCTGCTGCCAGATGACGTACATCACGCCGAGCCGCCGCCCGTTGGTGATCGCCCACTGGGCCAGGCGGTCGCCGCGGGCCTTGGCCTCGGGGGTCGGGACCCGGCCGCCGGCGCTCATCATGAAGTCGCAGGCCCGGCCGCTGCCGTGGTCGCCGGGGTCGCCGGGGCGCAGGCAGCCGTAGTGATACGGCATCGGGAAGTTCTGCAGCACCAGGTTGCGCATGGCGACCGTGCGGGCGGTAAGGCCGCCGGTCCCCGACGGCTGCTGGAAGCCGTACTTGGCCAGCAGCGTCTCGATCTTGACGCGGTCTTTCTTGAGCCTGGCGATGTCCCGCTGGAGCCGGGTGATCTCGGCGGCGGCCTTCTTCTCCGCCTTCTTGGCCTCCGCGATCAGCTCCTTGACGCGGATCAGCTGGGTGGCCCGCTGGCTGGCGAGGTAGGACATGGCCGCGGCCTGGTCGAGGACGGCTCCCGCGTCGCCCTTGAAGCTCAGCAGGCTGCCGGTGTCCAGCGGGCCGCCCATGTAGGTGGTCTGGGCGAAGCGGACCACGTCGGTCTGCGCGGTGGCCAGGGCCCGCTTGAGGCTCTTGGCGGTCTCGGTGGCCTTCTTGGCCTTGACCCGGGCGTCCTCCAGGGTCTGCACCTGGCCGCGGTAGAGCTTGTTGAGCTTGCTCGCCTCGGCCGTCAGCTTCTTCAGCTGGGCCTCCGGGTCGAGCCGGGTGGTGTGCCCGGCGCTCGCGCCCGCCATCGCGGGAGTCAGCAGGAGCGCCGCGAGCAGGACACCCAGCATCGCCGGGCGGCTCGGTCGCACGCTTCGCTCACCTCCAGAGCCCCTTGCGGACCGAGCGAAACTATAGAAGACGATCTTCAAGCCCGCCACCGGAACCGTGGAACTCGTACACCTTTGATGGACTGTCTACCAGTTTGTGAGATTTGAACAAAATTTCCGGACATGCCCTCGGAGCAGGGAAAGGAGACGGCCTTCCGCCGGGCGAGGACGCACCACGGCATGACAAGAGGGTACGGCCCCGGCCGCCCTCCTGACGGCCGAGTGCGGAACACCGGCGAGCCCGCGGAGGCCCCTTGCCATCACCCATAGAACATGATTCGGTCTCATGGGCGAGAGGCCTTGTGAAGCGCCTCCTCCCGCATGACACTGTCCGAGCAAGCACTCGCTCGGAAAACCGGCTCCGGTCCGCCCACCAGGAGGCAAGACACCATGCGCCAGCACGACACGCTGTTCATCGGGGGCGACTGGGTCGCTCCCGCCGGCACCGGGACCATCGACGTCATCTCGCCCCACACCGAGGAGGTCGTCGGCCGCGTCCCCGAGGGCACCCCCGCCGACATGGACCGCGCGGTGGCCGCCGCCCGCCGGGCCTTCGACCACGGCCCGTGGCCCCGGATGACGATGGCCGAGCGCGCCGCCGTCGTCGGCAGGCTCGCCGAGATCTACGCGGCCCGGCAGGGCGAGATGGCGGAGATCATCACGGAGGAGATGGGCTCGCCCATCACCTTCTCCCAGATGGCCCAGGCCCCGCAGCCGCTCGGCATGCTGCAGTACTACGCCGAGCTCGGCGCGACCTTCCCCGTGGAGGAGGAGCGGCCCGGCACGTTCGGCCCGGTGACCGTACGGCGCGAGCCCGTCGGCGTGGTCGCCGCGATCGTCCCGTGGAACGTCCCGCAGTTCGTCATCATGATCAAGCTGGCCCCCGCGCTCGTCGCGGGCTGCGCGATCGTGGTCAAGCCCGCGCCGGAGACCCCGCTCGACTCCTACCTCCTGGCCGAGATGGTCAAGGAGGCCGGGATCCCCGACGGCGTCGTCAACATCGTCGCCGCAGGGCGCGAGGCCGGCGAGCACCTGGTCTCCCACCCCGGCGTGGACAAGGTCGCCTTCACCGGCTCCACCGCCGCCGGCCGCCGCATCGGGAGCATCTGCGGCGAGCAGCTCAAGCGCTGCACCCTGGAGCTCGGCGGCAAGTCCGCCGCGATCATCCTGGACGACTGCGACCTGTCCTCCGCGATGGGCTTCCTGTCGATCGCCTCCCTGATGAACAACGGCCAGGCGTGCGTCGCGCAGACCCGCATCCTCGCCTCCCGCAACCGCTACGACGAGGTGGTGGACGCGGTCGCCGCGATGGTGCGGAGCATGCCGGTCGGCGACCCCGCCGACCCGGCCACCGGCATCGGCCCGCTGGTCGCCCAGCGCCAGCAGGCGCGGGTGGAGGACTACATCAGGATCGGCATCGACGAGGGCGCCAAGCCGGTCGTCGGCGGCCTGGAGCGCCCCCTCGACCGCGGCTGGTACGTGGCCCCCACCGTCTTCGCCGGCGCCACCAACGAGATGCGGATCGCCCGCGAGGAGATCTTCGGCCCGGTCCTGACCGTGATCCCCTACGAGGACGAGGCCGACGCGGTCCGCATCGCCAACGACAGCGACTACGGCCTGGCGGGCACGGTGTGGACCGCCGACACCGAGCGCGGCATGGAGGTGGCCCGCCAGGTGCGCACCGGCACCTACGGCGTCAACCTCTTCATGATCGAGACCAGCTCCCCGTTCGGCGGCTTCAAGAGCAGCGGCCTCGGGCGCGAGCTCGGCCCCGAGGGCCTGGCGGCCTATCTGGAGTACAAGTCCATCGCCCGCCTGGGCTGAGTCCCGGCGGTCCCGCGGCCCGGTGCCGGCACTCCCGCGACCGGCGTCCGACGTCCGGCCTCCCCGCAACCGGCGCCCCCGGCGCTCCGGCGCCCGGCGGCTCGATGGACGCGCCGGTACGGCTCCCGCCAGCCGTACCGGCGCACCCGCCCTCGGATGGATCACCCAGCGCGCCCCCGCGACGCTGGGCGACCGCCCGACTGCATGAAGTATGCCCCACGACCACCGGTTGGCAGTGGTTCGTGTCCCGTGGGCTTCTCCCGGCGGATTTCATCCATCCACTGTAGGTAGACGCCTTTTATCCGCGATCGGTTCGGGAGATGACGTCGAGAGTCTGGCGGGCGATCTCCAGTTCCTCGTCGGTGGGGACCACCGCCACCTTGACCCGCGAGCCGCCGGCCGAGATCACGCCCTCGCCCGCCGCGTTGAGGCCGTCGTCCAGGACGATCCCGAGCGCCTCCAGGCCGCTCAGCGCCCGCGCCCTGACCAGGGAGGAGTTCTCCCCGATGCCGCCGGTGAACGCGATCACGTCCACCGTCCCGAGCACCGCGTAGTAGGCGCCGACGTACTTGCGCAGCCGGTGGCAGTAGACCGCGTGGGCCAGCTCCGCCTCCGGGTCCCCGGCGGCCACCCGCTTCTCCACCGCGCGCATGTCGTTGTCGCCGCAGAGGCCGAGCAGGCCGCTGCGCCGGTTGAGCAGCTCGTCGATCCGCTCGACCTCCATCCCGGCCTCGCGGCGCAGGTGCATCAGCACCCCGGGGTCCACGTCACCGCTCCGGGTGCCCATGACGAGCCCCTCCAGCGGGGTCAGGCCCATGGAGGTCTCCACGCACCGCCCGCCCGCCACCGCCGAGGCGCTGGCGCCGTTGCCCAGGTGCAGCACGATCACGTTGGGCCCGCCGGGGCCCGGCCGGTCGGCCAGCCCTGCCGCCGCACGCGAGACGTAGGCGTGGGAGGTGCCGTGGAAGCCGTAGCGCCGGATGCCGTACCGCTCGGCGGTCTCGCGGTCGATCGCGTAGGTCGCGGCGGCGGCCGGGACCGTGCAGTGGAAGGCGGTGTCGAAGACCGCGACCTGCGGCAGGTCGGGGCGGATCCGCCGGGCCACCTCGATGCCCGCCAGGTTCGCCGGGTTGTGCAGGGGCGCCAGCGGGATGAGCCGTTCGATCCGCTCCGCCACCTCGTCGGTGATCAGCGTGGGCTCGGTGAAGTCCCGGCCGCCGTGGACGACCCGGTGCCCGATCGCGGTCAGCTCCGGCGAGTCGATCCCGAACCCGGCGGAGGCCAGTTCCGCGGAGACCGCGTCCAGCGCCGCACCGTGGTCGGCGACCGGGGAGCCGGGCTCGCCGATCCGCTCCACCAGGCCCGAGGCCAGCCGCACGGCCGTCCCCTGCCCGTCCCCGCCGCCGTCGCCGCCGTCGCCGATGGAGAGCAGCCGGTACTTCAGGGACGACGAGCCGGAGTTGATCACCAGGATGTGGGTCATCGGGTCTCTCCCTGCGCCTGGATGGCGGTGATGGCCACCGTGCTGACGATGTCGGTGACCAGCGCGCCGCGCGACAGGTCGTTGACCGGCTTGCGCAGGCCCTGCAGGACCGGGCCGACCGCGACCGCCCCGGCCGAGCGCTGCACCGCCTTGTAGGTGTTGTTGCCGGTGTTCAGGTCGGGGAAGATCAGTACGGTCGCCCGCCCGGCCACCTGGGAGCCGGGCAACTTGGCCGCGGCCACCCGGGGGTCCACCGCCGCGTCGTACTGGACGGGCCCCTCCACCAGCAGGCCCGGCGCCCGCTCGGCGACCATGGCGGTGGCCTCGCGGACCTTGTCGACGTCGGCGCCGCTGCCCGAGCGACCGGTGGAGTACGACAGCATCGCGATCCGGGGCTCGACGCCGAACCGCTCCGCCGTACGGGCCGAGGAGATCGCGATGTCGGCGAGCTGCCCGGCGTCCGGGTCGGGGTTGATCGCGCAGTCGCCGTAGACGAGCACCCGGTCGGCCAGGCACATGAAGAACACCGAGGAGACGATCGAGGTGCCCGGGACCGTCCTGATGATCTGGAAGGCGGGCAGGATCGTCGCGGCGGTGGTGTGCGCGGCGCCGGAGACCATGCCGTCCACGTCGCCCCGGTGCAGCATCATCGTGCCGAAGAAGTTGACGTCGGTGACCACGTCCCTGGCCCGCTCCAGGGTGATGCCCTTGTGCGCCCGGAGCGCGGCGTACTCCTCGGCGAAGGCGTCGCGCAGCGGCGAGCTCAGCGGGTCGGTCACGGTCACCCCGTCCAGGTCGAGGCCGAGGTCGGCGATCCGCCGCCGGACCACCTCCTCGCGGCCCAGCAGGGTGAGGTCCACGATGCCGCGGCGGACGAGGACGTCGGCGGCCCGCAGGATGCGGTCCTCCTCGCCCTCCGGCAGCACGATGTGCCTGCGGTCGGCCCGCGCCCGCTCCAGCAGCGTGTGCTCGAACATCATCGGGGTGACCCGCTCGGAGCGGGCCAGCTCGATGCGGTCGGCCAGACCGGCGGTGTCGACGTGCGCGTCGAAGTGGCCGAGCGCCGTCTCGATCTTGCGGGGGTTGTCCGCGCCGAGCCGTCCCTCCAGCCCGGCCAGGGTGGTGGCCACGGTGAAGCTGTCGTCGGCGGCCGCCAGCACCGGCATGCCGGGGGCCAGCCGCGCGGTGAGCGCCCGCACGTTGGCAGTGGGCTTCTCGCCCAGCGTGAGCACCACGCCGGAGGGGCGGGCCGTACCGGCCGCCTCGGCGGCCAGCGAGGCCAGCAGCAGGTCGGGCCGGTCACCGGGGGTGATCACCAGCGCCCCGTCCACCAGGTGCGAGAGGAACAGCGGGATCGTCGCGCCGCCGAACACGAACCCGGTCACGTCCCGGCGCAGCCCGTCCTCCTCTCCCTGGATCTGCTCGGCCCGCACGGCCTGCGCCACCTGGCCGACGGTCGGCGCCGACAGCGACGGGTGCTCGGGGATGACGTAGAACGGCACCGGCAGGTCGGGCTCGACGGTCATCTCGGGCGGGACCCGGTTGGCGATCACCGCCAGGACGGTGCAGCCCAGGTCGGAGAAGACCTGGTAGCCGGTGCGCATCTCCATCGCGATCTCGTCGGCGGAGTCGGCGTGCGCGCCGACCACCACGATCACCGGGGCGCCGAACTCGGCGGCGAGGCGGGCGTTGAAGGCCAGTTCGCGGGGGAGGTCGTCGGTGGCGAAGGAGCTGCCCAGCACCAGCAGCGCGTCGCACTCGCGCTCCAGCGTGTGGAAGCGGGCGACCAGGCGGCCGATCAGCTCCTCCGCGCCCCGCTGCGCGTAGATCTCGGCCGCGTCCTCGGCGGTCACCCCGATCGCCGAGGCGGCCGGGCGGTATCTGTCGTCGAGGAGCTCGGAGGCGCGCTCGCCCCGGGCGATCGGCCGGAACACGCCGGTGCGGTCGACCCGGCGGGTCAGCAGCTCCATCAGCCCGAGCTCGACGATCTGCCGGCCGTCTCCCGGGCCCAGACCGGCCACGTAGATGCTCCGCATGCCCATTTACCCCCGCCTCGACCCGTTGCCGTGCACACCAGGACTAAACCATGGCCGCCCACCGCCCGATCCGGCGGATCAGGGCGGGCGTGGCCGCCGTCTCCGCGTGGCCGTACCCGGGCTCCACCCACAGCTCCTTCGGGTCCCGGGCGGAGTCGTGGATCTGGTGCGCGTGGTCGAGCGGGAAGAACGCGTCGGCGTCGCCGTGAACCACCAGCAGCGGCGCCGGGGCGATGTGCGCGGCGGCCTCGTACGGCGCGGGCGGGACCGGGTCCCACGGTTTGCGGGAGATCCGCGTGCCCTTGCCCAGCCGCGCCGCCAGCCGCCCGGCCGGACGCTCGATCGCCCAGTGGACCTGGCGCATCGGCCGGGTCCCCCGGTAGTGCCAGCGCGCGGGGGCGCTGACCGCGACCACGCCGTCCACGCCCTTCAGCAGGCCCGCGTGCCGGAGCGCCACCGCCCCGCCCATCGAGAACCCGACGGTCACGACCCTGGTGTAGCCGATCGCCCGCGTGTGCCGCACGGCCGCGTCCAGGTCGTGGATCTCCAGGTCCCCGACGGTCGACTCCCCGCCGGACCGGCCGTGCCCCCGGAAGTCGAGCGCGACCACCCCGCCGAAGGCGCTGAGCACGTGGGCGATCCGCCGGGTGGTCCGCTCCCTGAGCGATCCGGTGAAGCCGTGCGCCAGCACGATCCCCAGGTCCCCGCCGCCTCCCGGCGGGGTGTGCGCGGCGTCGATCCGTACGCCGTCCCGGGTGATGAGCGTCGCGGGGAAGGAGGGGGTCAGGGGCATGTGCCGAGCTTAGGCAGTGCCGGTGCGATGTCCGTACGGCGCCCGCACGGAACCGCGCGGTGCCGTTCCGTACGGCGCCCGCACGGAACCGCGCGGTGCCCGGCACCGTGCCGCGCGGGGCCCGTGCGCAGGTGAGCGAGGGGTACGACCGGGTACCCGGAAGGTGAGCGCGCGGATGTCCGGGAGGTGAACGGGAAGCGCTTGACGCCGAGAGCGCGTTAGCGAAGGCGGGAATCAACTAAAATGGTACGGCCGCACGTCCGCGGCCAGCCTCCACGATCACAGAGTGAGACTCCATCATGCCTTTGAACAGCCGCGACGACCTGCGGAACATCGCGATCATCGCGCACGTCGACCACGGCAAGACCACTCTCGTGGATGCCATGCTCTGGCAGTCCGGGGCCTTCCGGGCCAACCAGGACGTGGACGACCGTGTCATGGACTCCAACGACCTCGAGCGCGAGAAGGGCATCACCATTCTCGCGAAGAACACCGCCGTCAAGCACGGCGGCATGACCCTCAACATCATCGACACCCCCGGCCACGCCGACTTCGGCGGCGAGGTCGAGCGCGGCCTGTCGATGGTCGACGGCGTCGTGCTGCTGGTGGACGCCTCCGAGGGCCCGCTGCCGCAGACCCGGTTCGTGCTGCGCAAGGCGTTCGCCGCCAAGATGCCGGTCATCCTCTGCATCAACAAGGTCGACCGCCCCGACGCCCGGATCAAGGAGGTCGTGGACGAGGTCTACGAGCTCTTCATGGACCTGGACGCGACCGAGGAGCAGATCGACTTCCCGATCGTCTACGCCTCGGCCAAGGCCGGCCGGGCCTCGCTGAACCGTCCCGAGGACGGCGGCATGCCGGACTCCGACGATCTGGAGCCGCTCTTCCAGGTCATCAAGGAGACCATCCCGGCTCCGACCTACGACCCCTCGGCTCCGCTGCAGGCGCACGTCACCAACCTGGACGCCTCGTCCTACCTGGGCCGGATCGCGCTGTGCCGCGTCCACCAGGGCACCATCAAGAAGGGCCAGCAGGTCTCCTGGTGCCGCACCGACGGCACCATCCAGAAGGTGAAGATCACCGAGCTGCTGATGACCGACGCGCTGGAGCGCAAGCCCGCCGAGGAGGCGGGCCCCGGCGACATCATCGCGATCGCCGGCATCCCGGAGATCATGATCGGTGAGACGCTCGCCGACCCCGAGGACCCGCGCCCGCTCCCGCTGATCACCGTGGACGAGCCCGCCATCTCGATGGTCATCGGCACCAACACCTCGCCGCTGGTCGGCAAGGTCAAGGGCGCCAAGGTGACCGCCCGCATGGTCAAGGACCGCCTGGACAAGGAGCTCGTCGGCAACGTCTCGCTGCGCGTGCTCCCGACCGAGCGCCCGGACGCCTGGGAGGTCCAGGGCCGCGGTGAGCTGGCGCTGGCCATCCTGGTCGAGCAGATGCGCCGCGAGGGCTACGAGCTGACCGTCGGCAAGCCGCAGGTCGTCACCAAGACGATCGACGGCAAGCTGCACGAGCCGGTCGAGCGCCTGACCGTCGACTGCCCGGAGGAGTACCTCGGCGCCGTCACCCAGCTGCTGGCCGTCCGCAAGGGCCGCATGGAGCACATGACCAACCACGGCACCGGCTGGATCCGGATGGAGTTCGTGGTCCCGGCCCGCGGCCTGATCGGCTTCCGGACCGAGTTCCTCACCGAGACCCGCGGCACCGGCCTGGTCCACCACGTCTTCGAGGCCTACGAGCCGTGGTTCGGCGAGCTGCGCACCCGCAACAACGGCTCCCTGGTCGCCGACCGCTCCGGCCCGGTGACCGCGTTCGCCATGCTCAACCTGCAGGAGCGCGGCGTGCTGTTCGTCTCGCCGGGCACCGAGGTCTACGAGGGCATGATCGTCGGCGAGAACTCGCGCTCCGACGACATGGACGTGAACATCACCAAGGAGAAGAAGCTCACCAACATGCGCTCCTCCACCGCGGACGAGACCGAGAAGGTCATCCCGCCGCGCCAGCTCTCCCTGGAGCAGGCGCTGGAGTTCATCCGCGAGGACGAGTGCGTGGAGATCACTCCGGAGTCCGTGCGCATCCGCAAGGTCGTCCTCGACGCCGCCACCCGCGGCCGCAGCGCCGCCCGCGCCAAGCGCGGCGGCTGAGCGTCCGTCCGGACCCGGCCACCGGACGCCGCCGAGCGGCCGCGGGGCGGCGCCTGCGCCGCCCCGGAGTCCGGGACCCGGACGGCCCGGCACGACCTGACTGACCGAAAGGGCTGGGGCCCGCCGCATGCGGCGGGCCCCAGCCCTTTTCCTTGTCCCCTTAAACCCCCTTTGTCGCATATATGGCTAACTCTAGGGTTGCACCCCATTTGCGGCGGTATGGAGACAGGCGAGATTTCTTCTCCGCACGGAGGCGGAGCACAGCCACGACACATGGGGGATCTTCCATGCACCGCACACCGCACCGCACACCGCATCTGCTCCTGGCCGCGGTCCTGGGCGCGGGGGCGCTCGCAGCCGGAGGCGCCTCGGCGGAGGCCTCGCCGGAACCGCCCGACCTCCCCGACCTGCCCGTCCCGACCGGCCCGACGGGCCGGGACCCCGCACCGGACGACACCGTCGACGGCCCTCCCGGCCCGACCGGCACCGCCGAGCAGGGGTCTCCCGATCCGACCGGCACGGCCTCCCCCGGAGCGGGCGGCGCCTCGGGCCGGGCCGACGTCAAGGACGCCGACGGCAGGTCCGTCGGCACCTTCAGCGTCGAGGAGGAGGACGGCAGGTCCGTGGTGACGGTCACCGTCAAGGGACTGCCGGACGGGTTCCACGGCTTCCACCTCCACGGCAAGGGCGTCTGCAGCGCCGAGTCGACCGATCCCGTCACCGGCGGCCCGTTCTCCAGCGCGGGCACGCACCTCAGCCTGGAGGAGGCCTCCCACCCCGACCACACCGGCGACATGCCCGACCTCCTGGTCGGCCGGGACGGCACCGGCGCCGCCTCCTTCGTCACCGACCGCTTCCAGGTGCGCCAGCTCTTCGACGGCGACGGCACCGCCGTCATCATCCACGCCCAGCCGGACAACCAGGCCAACATCCCCGACCGCTACAGCCACCCGGAGGCCACCGCAAGTCCCGGCGCCGACGCCGGCGCCATGACGAAAGGCCCCGACGCCGTGACCCGGAGGGGCGGAGACTCCGGCCAGCACATCGCCTGCGGCGTGCTCACCGAGCGCTGACCCCGAGCACCGGCCCCGAGCGCCGGCCCCGAGCGCCGACCGCTCTCATCGCCCCGGGCGCACCGGGCCAGGCGTCAGCGCTTCAGGCACGCCCGGCCCGGCGTCAGCGCTTCAGGTACGCCCGGCCCGGCGTCAGCGCGCGGCCGTACAGCTCCGAGAGCGTCACGAACGTGTAGCCCCTGGCCGCGAGGTCCTCCAGCAGCGCGGGGACGGTCTCCACCGTCACGCGGTGGATGTCGTGCATCAGCACGATGGAGCCCGGCTCCGCGCCGCCCGCGCGACGCAGCAGGGCCGCGCCGTCGCGCTCCAGCCAGTCCAGGGTGTCGACGTTCCACAGGATCTGGGCCAGTCCCTCGCGGCGGCTCGTCGAGGCGACCCTGCGGTCGGTGGCGCCGTACGGCGGGCGCATGAAGGCCATCCGCACCCCGGTGACCCGCCGCACCGCCTCCTGGGTGCGGCGCAGCTCCTCCTCGATGCCGTCCTCCGGCAGCCCGGTGAGATCGGCGTGGCTCCAGGAGTGGTTGCCCAGCTCGTGCCCCTCCGCCACCATGCGGCGCAGGTCCGCGCCGTCGCCGTCGGCCACCGTCCGCCCGATCACGAAGAAGGTCGCCCTGGCGCGGTGGGCGGCGAGGGTGTCGAGCAGCGGCCCGGTGTACTCGCCCGGCCCGTCGTCGAAGGTGAGCGCCACACACCTGGTCCTGGCGCAGTCCACCTTCCGGGCGGCGGGCGGGACGGGGAACCGGGCCGCCGGCCACTGCGGCTGGATCTCGGCGAGGTCCCTGGCCAGGGTCTCCGGATCCGGTGGAGGCGGGACCGGTGATCCGATCCCGAGCAGCAGGGCGATAGGCGCCGTCCACAGTCGCATGAGTCCCCCCGAAGCACCGCGGAGGTCAGCGGCGGTCCTCCGCCGCCTCCTCCCGCAAGATCTTGGCCAGGTCCTCCCACCAGAGTGGGACGTCGGTCTGCAGCTCGGCGTGTCGGCGTGCTATCCGAATGGCGCATCCAGTGGGATCTGTACCCAGATGGCGACACTTCACCGACCCTTCCCGCCACCGGTAGAAACCATCGCGGAAGCGCACCACCAGGCCGACCCAGACGGAGAGGGTGACCCCGTCCCCGAGCTCGCAGGCGCCGGTGATCCCCAGCCTCTCCAGCTCCGCCCGCAGGGCGGCCGCCGCCCCGTCCCGCCCGCTCACGCCGTCCCTCCGGCGGACGTCGGCGGCAGCGGACGGCGGCCGGGGAGCGAGTCGGGCACACCCATCCGGAACATCCGAAGTCGCATTCTGCAATGATGCGGCTTCGCACCGTCGCCGTGAAGCCTTTCGGTGTTATTGGTCGGGCGTCTCGCGCGGCTCCGTCACGACCATCACGAAGCGGAGCGGGCCTTCGCCCTCGTTGGCGTACCTGTGCGGCCGGTCCGCGCTGAACACGACGGCCCCGCCGGCGCCGACGACGTGGCTGCGGCCGTACACGGTGAGGGTGAGCTCGCCCTCGAGCACCGTCAGCATCTCCCGGGTCCCCGGCGGATGGGCGTCGCCGTCGTGGTGGTCGCCGGGGGCCAGCCGCCAGTCCCACAGCTCCAGGATGGCGGGCGCGTCGGTGCCGACCAGCAGGCGGGCCGCGCTCGCCCGGCCGTGCGCGAAGGTGACCACGTCGGCCGGGTGCACGACGCGGACCACGGGCGTGTCGGAGACCTCGACCATCCTGGCGACCGTCACCCCGAGCGCGTCGGCGATCCGGGTCAGCGTGTTGATGCTGGGGTTGGTCCTGCCCTGCTCGACCTGGACCAGCATGCCCCGGCTGACCCCCGACCGCGCGGCGAGCTCGTCGAGCGTCATCTGCCGGTGCGCCCGCTGGGCGCGCACGTTGTTGGCGATGGCGGCGGTGATCGTCTCCGGGTCCATGAGTGCAGTGTAGTGAACTTCACGTACATTCCACTGATCTCAGTGTGCTGTACTAACAGTGCAATCCAATGGACTGAGGTGAACGATGACAGCGGTGGTCCTGGCGACGGCCTGTGCCCTGGTGTACGGCACGGCGGACTTCTTCGGCGGGCTCGCCACCCGGCGCTCGCAGGTGCTCGCGGTGGTCGTGCTCTCCCAGCTGGCGGGCCTGGCCCTGGTCGCGGCGCTGCTGCCGTTCCTGCCGGGCACGCCCAGCGCCGCGGCCCTCGCCTGGGGCATGGCGGCCGGGGTGGCCGGAGCCGCCGCGCTGGTGCTGTTCTACCGCGCCCTGGCCACCGGCGTGATGTCCGTGGTCGCGCCGGTCACCGCGGCGACCTCGGCGACGCTCCCGGTGCTGTACGGCCTGGCGACCGGCGAGCGCCCCCAGCCGGTCGCGTTGGGCGGCATCGCGCTGGCCCTGGTGGCGGTGGTCCTGGTGAGCCGGGACTCCTCCCCCGCCTCGGCGGGCCGCGCCTACGGCCCGATCCTGGCCGCGCTGGGCTCCGGCGCGGGCTTCGGCTGCTTCTTCGTCCTGCTCGCCCGCAGCCCCGGGGACGGCGGCATGTGGCCGCTGTTCGGCGCACGGCTGGCCTCGGTGGCGCTGATCGCCCTGCTGGCCGTGGTCACCCGCCGCACCCTGCGCCCCGGGAACGGCGGCGCGCTGCGGATCATCGTGGTGGCCGGGGCGCTGGACATGGCGGCCAACGTCCTGTTCGTGCTGGCCGAGCAGCGCGGCATGATCGCCCTCGTCGGCGTACTGGCCTCGCTGTACCCGGCGAGCACGCTGGTGCTGGCCCGCTACGTGCTCGGCGAACGGCTCAACGGGGTTCAGCTGACGGGGATCGGGGCCACGCTCGCCGCGGTCGCGCTGATCGCCGCGGGCTGATCTCCGGCCGGCCCCGAGGGGCCGCCGGCTAGGCGGCCTGGCGCTGCTCCGGGAGCCGGAGCGCGCCCTCCTCGTGGGCGTAGTCGGCCAGCATGGTGCGGAGCTGGCGGCGGCCGCGGTGCAGCCGGGACATGACCGTGCCGATGGGGGTGCCCATCCGCTCTGCGATCTCCTTGTAGGCGAAGCCCTCGACGTCGGCGAGGTAGACGGCCACCCGGAAGTCCTCCGGCAGGGCCCGCAGGGCGTTCATCACCGCGTTGTCGGGAAGCTGCTCCAGGGCCTCGGTCTCGGCCGACTTGAGGCCGGTGGAGGTGTGGGACTCGGCGGCGGCTAGCTGCCAGTCCTCGATCTCCTCGGTGGCCGAGAGCTTCGGCGAGCGCTGCTTCTTGCGGTAGTCGTTGATGAAGTTGTTGGTGAGGATCCGGTGCAGCCACGCCTTGAGGTTGGTGCCCTCGCGGAACTGGTGGTAGGAGGTGAACGCCTTGGTGACGGTCTCCTGCACCAGGTCCTCGGCGTCGGCCGAGTTGCGGGTCAGACGCATGGCGGATGCGTAGAGCTGCCCGGTCACCGGCACGACGTCGCGTTCGAACCAGTCCTGCCGCTGCTCGTCGGTTATCGAGATCATGTCATCCCCCTCGTGTTCTTCCCCCCATGACCGCCTGCCCCGGATGCGGCACAGTCTTCTCGACGGTCCGGCTCATGGTCCCATCGGCGTCGTAAGAGGGCCGTTAAGGATTCCGCACGGTCGAAAGGTCGATGGGTGCCCCTGCCGTGGGCGGATGCGACACGCCCTACAGTCGGACAAGTATCGTTATCGTAACATCCTTCACTCGACTTGACAGAGAATGTGTCTGGTATCACATAACACCTGGTAGGACTACCTTTGGGGGCATGCGATACGTGGACCGACACGACCCCGAGACCCGCTCCTGGGTGGCCGAGGCCATCCGCCTCGTCGAGGCCGACGCCAACCGTAGCTGCGACACTCATCTCCACGTCTTTCCGCTGCCCGCGCACTGGGGAGTAAACCTCTACCTGAAAGACGAGTCCGTCCACCCCACCGGTTCACTCAAGCACCGCCTGGCCCGCTCGTTGTTCCTGTACGGCCTGGCCGGCGGCTGGATCGGCCCGTCCACCACGGTCGTGGAGGCCTCCAGCGGGTCGACCGCGGTGAGCGAGGCCTACTTCGCCCGCCTGCTCGGCCTGCCGTTCATCGCGGTGATGCCCGCCTCCACCTCGCCCGAGAAGATCGCCCTGATCGAGTTCCACGGCGGCAAGTGCCACCTGGTGGACGATCCCGGGACGATCTACTCCGAGTCCCGGCGGCTGGCCGCCGAGACGGGCGGCCACTTCATGGACCAGTTCACCTACGCCGAGCGGGCCACCGACTGGCGCGGCAACAACAACATCGCCGAGAGCATCTTCAACCAGATGGCGATGGAGCCCCACCCCGAGCCCGCCTGGATCGTGGTCGGCGCCGGGACCGGCGGCACCTCCTCCACGATCGGCCGCTACATCCGCTACCGCCGCCACGCCACCCGGCTGGCCGTGGTGGACCCCGAGGGCTCGGCCTTCTACCCCTCCTGGTGCTCCGGCGACCCCGAGGTCACCGCCCCCGGCTCCATCATCGAGGGCATCGGCCGCCCCCGGGTCGAGCCGTCCTTCATGCCCGCCGTGATCGACCGCATGATCCAGGTCCCCGACGCCCGGTCCGTCGCCGCCATGCGCTGGGTCCGCGAGGTCACCGGCCGGGACGTGGGCGGTTCCACCGGAACCAACGTGGCGGCGGCCGTACAGCTCATCCGGGAGATGCGCGAGGCGGGCGAGCGGGGCAGCGTGGTGACGCTGATCTGCGACGGCGGCGAGCGCTACCGCGGCACCTACGCCGACGACGCCTGGCTGGCCGGCCGCGGCCTGGACATCGCCCCGCACCTGGCCGAGTTCCGCGCCTTCCTCTCCGGGTCCTGAAAGCCGGGTCCTGAAGGTCCGGGAAGGGGCCTCCCGGTGGGAGACCCCGAGAGGCCGCCTCCCCGGCGGGACCGCCGCGGAGGCCGTCCCGCCCGGGGCGGGACGGCCTGCCTGCCATAGGGTGAGCACCGCATGGACGGATCTTGAAGCGGCCGAGAGAAGGGGTGCGCGACATGTCACATGATCGTCCCGGGCGGACCGGGAACGCCGACGTCGATCGGCTGCTCGACGATTTCGGCGCGGTCTCCCGGCACTACGAGAAGATCTACGAGGAGCTCGCCGACCTGCGGGGACGCGGCGAGGCCGCCGACGGCCTGGTGCGGGTCGAGGTCGCCCCGGGCGGCGCGCTGCTCGGGGTGGACATCGACCCGCGGGCCATGCGGCTGGGCTCCGCGGCGCTGGCCGAGGCCATCATGGAGGCCTCCACCACCGCCACCGAGCGGGCCACGGCCCGGATGACCGAGGTGCTCGAGCCCGTCATCGGCCGGGCCAACGGGTTCAGCGAGTCGCTCCAGGGCAGGCTGCCGCGCATGGACGTCGACTCCTCGATCACGTCCGACCCGCGCGTCTCCGAGGCGCTGCGCGGCCTGCAGGAGTTGCGCGACAAATACGGGAGCTGACGCCCGGGCGGCCGGCGGGGCACGCGGTGCCCCGCCGGCCGCCGGTCAGATGCGGCTCCAGCCCTCACTGCCGGACTGCTGCACGCTGCGGCGCCGGATGTCGTCGAAGTCCGTCCTGCCGTCGGTGCCGTCGCTGTCCAGGTTGGCCTGCGGCAGCGGGAACTGGTTGTCCGCGCTCATCAGCGCCGACAGGTTGCCGAGGCTGAAGATGAGCGCCGCGGTCGCGCCGACGACCGCGTTGACCGCCGTGCCCATGAGGATGAGGCCGGACGAGTCCTTCGTGGCCTCGGCCATGCTCTGGATCGCCTTCCCCTTCGTCACCAGCGCGACGCCGGCGGGGGTGGGGTTGGCCGCCCCGATGACCTGCATGCGGCTCCCGATCAGCTGCATGATCTCCGAGGTGATGATGACGCCCAGCAGGGCGTTGATGACCGTCCCGGCGTTGTCGACGATCTTGTGGATCTCCGACTGGGCGTTCTGCACGGAGGTGGCCATCTGCGCGGCGGCGTTCTCCGTCTGGATGACCTCGTGGAAGACCACCGCCATGAAGCGGTCGAACGCCCTGCGGTCGGCCCCCTCGGGCCAGGCGTCCTGGACCGCCTTGAGCTTGGTGTCCCACTCCCGCATCCGCAGGTGCATCAGCTTGAGGTTGACCGTGCGCCAGTCGTTCCACACCTTGGTGATCTGCTCGTCGCCCCACGGCTGGGCGAGCAGCCAGACGGCTCCCGCACCCGCCGCCGGCTTGGCGAGCTTGCCCGCCAGCTGGATCTTGGCCATGGTCGACGCCCAAGCCGGCCCGTAGGTGCCCAGCGCCTTCATCCCGGCGATGACCGCCGTCTGGCCGATCAGGCCGGTGAGCGGCTCTTCTCCCGCCATGGATCCCTCCCCCGTCCGTGTTCTCCGCCTGCCGTCCGCAGCCGCGCTAGTCCGTCAGTCCCTGGTCCTTCTTGCGGGCCTCCGCCAGGTCCGCCTGGTCCTGGCGGAGCTTCGCCTGGAGATCGGCCACCTTCTGGACCTTGTTCTCCACGTCGGCGGCGGCCTGCAGGGCGGCGAGCTCGGCCGCCCGGTAGTGGGCCACCACGCTGAGCAGGCCCGCGTGGACGCCGTTGAGGCACGCGACGAAGTCCTTCAGCTGCCGGGCCTGGTACTCGCGGGCGGGGGTGTAGTTGCCGGCGACCGTGGCCGCGCCGATGGCGCCCCACTGGTAGGCGCTCAGGTGGGTCCCGTCGGCCAGCGTGCTGGCGTCCTCCGCGAGGGGCAGCAGCGTGGCGATCAGCTCGTCCGTCGCGCTCCTCAGCTTCTCCGCGTCGACCTCGACCATCCGCGTCGGCCTCCCGTTCTCTCCGCGATGCCCATGAACGGGAAGTTAATCAAGAGCAGACGGGAGAAGGCCACCCTTTTGCGATCTTTCATACGGAAAAGCCCGGCACCGCAACGGTGCCGGGCTCGTCCACGGGACGCGGTCAGCCGGCCTTGGCCGGGTCGACCTCGAAGATCTTCGCCAGGTCGTCGAGGACGACGTGGGCACCCTGGAGGCCGACGGCCGCCATCCAGGTGGTGTCGTCGACCACGTGCTGCTCGCCCTTGAGCTTGCCCCAGAGCGGGTTGGTCTGGAACTTCTTCTGGATCGCCTGGACCTCCGGGTCCGGGTAGGAGACGACGAAGATGTGGTCGGCGTCGAGCTGCGGGATGTTCTCCTCGCTGATCGGCACCATGATCGTCTCAGTGGTGGTCGGCTGGCCCTCGGGGCGCGGGAAGCCGACGTCCTTCAGCACCAGGCCGGAGTAGGAGTTCTCCACGTACAGGCGGACGGTCGGCTCACCGGCGAACCGGGCGACGGAGACGGTGGGCATCTCCCCCTCCTTGGCCTTGACGGCCTCGCCGATCTTGGCCGCGCGGTCCTCGTAGGCCTTGATCCGCTCGTCGGCGAGGGCCTCCTTGCCCAGGGCCCGGCCCATCAGCCGGAGGTTGTCCTTCCAGATGGCGCCGGTGGTCTCGCTGAACACCGTCGGCGCGATCTGTGTGAGCTTGTCGTACAGCGCCTCGTGGCGGATCTTCGCCGAGACGATCAGATCGGGCTTGAGCGCGATGATCTGCTCCAGGCTCGGCGCCTCCAGGGTGCCGACCGGCTTGATGTTCTGCGCCTGGTCCATGACCGGGGCCAGGTAGTCGGGGAGCTTCTCGTCGATGCCCCGGTAGACGGTGTAGCCGACGACCTCGGTGTCCAGCGTCAGCACCGCATCGACGAAGCTCTGGTCGAGCGCGACGACCCGCTTGGGCTGCGCCGGGATCTCGGTCTCGCCCATGGCGTGCTTCACCGTCCGCGGGTAGGACGCGCCGTCGGCCGCGGGCGCCGAGGGCGCCGCGGTGGTCGTGCCGCCCGCCGTACCGGAGGTGTCCGACCCGCAGGCCGCTAGTCCGAGAGCCAGTACGGCTCCCGCCACACTCACGGTCAGCGTACGTAGCGCTCTCATCTGGAGATCCTCTCAGGCAGGTAAGGCTAACCTCATTTAGCTTAGCCATGCCTAAACTGGCATACTCGGAGCGGTTCCGGCAAACGACCGGTGGACGAGAGGGGTGCGGGTGAGCACAGCGGTAGCCGCGGCGCGGCCGCCGTCCCCCGGTCGCGCACGGACGCTCCAGGCCCGCCGGGGACGGCTCCTGCTCGTCCTGGCCGGGCTGTCCGCCGCCCTCGCCGCGGCGGTCGTGCTGAGCATCGCGATCGGCGCCAAGTCCGTCCCGCTCTCCGGCGTCTGGCACGGGCTCACCGGGCCGACCGGCACCGAGAGCGACATCATCGTCCGCTCGCTGCGGGTGCCCAGGACGGCGCTGGGCATCCTGGCCGGGGTCGCGCTCGGCGTCGCGGGCGCGCTCATGCAGGGCCACACCCGCAACCCCCTGGCCGACCCCGGGCTGCTCGGCGTCACCCAGGGGGCCGCGTTCGCGATGGTGCTGAGCATCATGGTCCTGGGCGTCACCGGCCTCTACTCCTACGTCTGGTTCGGCATGGCGGGCGCCCTGGTCGCCAGCGTGGGCGTCTTCGCGCTCGGCATGGCCGGCGGGCGCGGCGGGCCCACCCCGGTCACCCTGGCCCTGGCCGGCACCGCGGTCAGCGCCTTCCTCTACGGCCTCACCTCGGCCCTCGTGCTCGCCGACGACCAGGCCATGGACGTCTTCCGGTTCTGGCAGACGGGCTCCATCGCCGCACGCGGCGCCGAGACCGCCTGGCAGGTGCTGCCGTTCATCGCCGCCGGCCTGGTCCTGGCGCTCGTCAACGCCCCCGGCCTCAACGCGCTCTCCCTCGGCGAGGACGTCGCCCGCGCCCTCGGCCAGAACGTCGCGCTGACCCGCGCGGTCGGCGTCGCCGCGGTCACCCTGCTCACCGGCGGCGCGGTCGCGGCCTGCGGCTCGCTCGCCTTCGTCGGCCTGATGGTCCCGCACCTGGTCCGTCCCCTGTCCGGCCCGGACCACCGCTGGCTCCTGCCGTACTCCGGGCTGGCCGGCGCGACCGCCCTCCTCCTGGCCGACGTGGTCGGCCGGGTCGTCGCCCGCCCCGGCGAGCTGGAGGTCGGCGTCGTGCTCGCGCTGACCGGCGCGCCGTTCTTCGTCGCCCTGGTCCGCCGCAGGAAGCCGGTGCGCCTGTGACCCTCCTCCCCGGCGGCGGCACCGGCGCCCTTCCCGAAGACCCCCCCGGCGGCCTCCGCGGTGCCCTTCCCGAAGACCCTCCCGGTGGCCTCCGCGGCAGCCTCGCCGAAGACCCTCCCGGCGGCCCTCCCCGCGGCGCCGAGGCTTCCTCCGCCCGCCTGCGGCTCCCGCGCGAGCGGCCGGTCCGCCTCGGTCCCGCCTCGTGGCTGCTCCGCCTGCGCTCGGCAGCCGTCTGCCTGGTCCTGCTGGCCGCCGCGCTGCTGCTGATGGGGCTGGGCATGCGCATCGGCGACCTGCCGATGACGGTGCCCGAGGTGTTCCAGGCGATCGCCGGAGACGGACCGGCCCACTTCGTGGTGATGGAGCTCCGGCTCCCCCGCGCGCTCACCGGCGCGCTGGTCGGCACGGCGTTCGCGCTGTCCGGCGCGATCACCCAGGCCGTCGCCCGCAACCCGCTGGCCAGTCCCGACATCCTCGGCGTCACCACCGGCGCCAGCGTGGCCGTGGTCGCGGCCATCGTGGCGGCGGGGAGCACCGCCGGCGGGCCCAGCGGCGCCCTGGTCACGTTCGGCATCCCGGCGCTGGCCCTGGCGGGCGGCCTGGCCGGCGCGCTGGCCGTCTACCTGCTGGCCTGGCGGGGCGGGCTGGACGGCTACCGCCTGGTCCTGGTCGGCATCGGCGTCACCGCCGTGTTCGGCAACGTCAAGTACTGGCTGCTGACCGTCGGCGACGTCAACGACAGCAGCCGCGCCATGGTCTGGATCAGCGGCTCGCTGCACGGCCGGGGCTGGGAGCACGTCCATCCGGTCGCGCTCGCCCTGGCCGTGCTCGTCCCGCTGACGCTGCTGGGCACCCGCTCGCTCGGCGCGCTGCGCTTCGGCGACGACACGGTGACCGGGCTGGGCGTGCGGATGAACCTCGCGCGCGGCCTGATGATCCTCGCCGCCGTGCTGCTCGCCGCGGTCGCCACGGCCTCCGCCGGGCCCGTCGCCTTCGTCGCGCTGGCCGCCCCGCAGATCGCGCTCCGCCTGGCCGGTACGGCCCAGCCCCCGCTGGTGGTCTCCGCGCTGACCGGCGCCGTCCTCACCACCGCCGCCGACCTGGCCGCGCGGACCGCGTTCAGCCCCGTCGAGCTGCCGGTGGGCGTGGTCACCGCCGTCCTCGGCGCCCCCTATCTGATCTACCTTCTCGTCCGCGTGCGCAGAGAGGCCCGTTCATGAGACTTCAAGCCGTCGACGTCAGGCTGGGGTACGGCGACCGCGTCATCGTCGACGGACTCGACCTGGGCATCGAGACCGGCACGGTGACCACGATCATCGGCCCCAACGGGTGCGGCAAGTCCACGCTGCTCCGGGCGCTGGGGCGGCTGCTCAAGCCCTCCGGCGGCGAGGTGCTGCTGGACGGCAAGCGCATCGACCGCATGCCCACCAAGGAGGTCGCCAAGGTCCTCGGCGTGCTCCCGCAGGCGCCGACGGCCCCCGAGGGGCTGACCGTGGCCGACCTGGTGGCCCGGGGACGGCACCCGCACCAGACCTGGTACCGGCAGTGGTCGTCCGACGACGAGTCCGCGGTGAGCGAGGCGCTGTCCATGACGGGCCTGCTCGACCTGGGCGAGCGCCCGCTGGACGAGCTCTCCGGCGGCCAGCGCCAGCGCGCCTGGATCTCCATGGCCCTCGCGCAGGGCACCGACCTGCTCCTGCTCGACGAGCCGACGACCTTCCTGGACCTGGCGCACCAGATCGAGGTGCTGGAACTCGTCCGCAGGCTCCACGGCGAGCTGGGCCGTACCGTCGTGATGGTCCTGCACGACCTCAACCTGGCCGCCCGCTACGCCGACCGGCTGGTCGCCATGCGCGGCGGCCGGGTCATCGCCGCGGGCGCCCCGGCGGAGGTGCTCACCGAGTCGCTGCTCTCGGAGGTCTTCGACCTCGACGCCAAGGTCATCGAGGATCCGGTCGCGGGCACCCCGCTGGTCATCCCCATCGGGGTGCGCCAGCCGGCGGCCCGGAGCTGAGCCCCCGGTCCTCTCCCACCGCCGGTCCCACCGGAACGGCCGGTTCGGGCGCGGCCCGGCGGACGCTCCCCGGCGAGACGCCGAAGGCCCGTTTGAACGCCCGGCAGAACGCGGCCTCGGACCGGTAGCCGAACCGGCGGGCGACGGCCGAGAGCGGCTCCGCCGTCCGCCGGAGGTGCTCGCGGGCCAGCTGTAGGCGCCATCGGGCGAGGTAGCGCATGGCGGACTCGCCGACCAGGCCGGTGAACCTCGCGGAGAAGGCCGAGCGCGACATGCCGGCCTCCCCGGCGAGGGAGGCGACGTCCCAGTCCCGTTCGGGCTCGCGGTGGATCAGCAGCAGCGCCCGGCCCACCTGCTCGTCCCGCAGGGCGGCCAGCCAGCCCCGGTTCGCCTCGGGCGACGAGTCGAGCCAGGCCCGGATCGCCTGGATGACGAGGACGTCGGCGAGCCGGGTGATGACGGTCTCCCCGCCCGGCCGCAGCGCGAGCGCCTCACGGGAGATGAGGTGGAGCGTGCCGGCCAGCCAGCCGGCGGCGGCGTCGTCCCACGAGTCGAGGTGCAGGACGTCCGGGAGCCGCTCGACGAGGCGCCGGGCCACCGCGTGGTCGGGCCGGACCACCCCGCAGGTGACGTGGGTGAACTCCCCGCCGCCGCCGTGGCGCATGATCTCGTACCGCTCGCTGACCTGCTCCACCGGTATCTCGAAGAGCGGTTCGGTCCCGGCCTCGGGACCGCTCCGCAACCGGTGTGGGAGGCCGTGCGGGACCAGGGTGAGGCTGCCCCGCCGGAGCGGGCGCGGCTCGGCGCCGTCGACCTCGAGCAGGCACCCGCCCTCGGTGACGACGTAGAACATCATGAGCCCCTCGAGGGACGGCACCTGGACGCCCCAGGGGGCGGTGAGCTCGGCACGGCAGTAGAGGGCGCCCGTGAGCCGGAGCAGGTGCAGCGTCTCGCCGAGGGGATCGGCCGGGGCGGGGAACTGGCGGACGGCGCTCGGCATGGTGCCACGGTGCCATTGATGTGACCGATCGTCCACGAAGCTGGACGAACGGCAAAGAGATCCGGACTTTTCTTCATTGGAAGTCCAGCCGATCCGCTCCAGAGTGGACTCGACATCGATCCGGTCGGATCGGACCCTCATTCAAGGAGCACGCGACCATGCGGCGACGCCCCGCCCTCGTCATCGGATCGACCGGCAAGACCGGCCGCCGGATCGTCCACCGCCTCACCGGGCTCGGCCACCCGGTGCGGGGCGCCTCACGGCGCTCCGACCCGCCCTTCGTCTGGGAGGAGCCGTCCACCTGGTCCGAGGCGCTCCGCGGCGCCGGATCCGTCTACGTCTCGTTCTTCCCCGACCTCGCCGCACCCGGCGCGCCGACCGCGATAGAGACGCTGACCTCGTACGCGGCCGACGCGGGCGTCGAGCGGCTGGTGCTGCTCTCCGGGCGGGGCGAGGCCAACGCGCAGCGCTGCGAGGAGATCGTCCGCGAGTCCGGTCTCACCTGGACGCTCATCCGAACGAGCTGGTTCTCGCAGAACTTCACCGAGGGCCACCTGCTCCCGTCGGTGCTGGAAGGCGTGATCGCGCTGCCGGCCGGCGACGTCGCCGAGCCGTTCGTCGACGCCGACGACATCGCCGACGTCGCGGCCGCCGCGCTCACCGGCGACGGCCACTCCGGCCGGCTCTACGAGCTCACCGGGCCGCGGCTGCTGACCTTCTACGAGGCCGCGGCCGAGATCTCGAAGACCGCGGGCCACGATGTCGGGTACGTCCCCGTCACCTCGGAGCGGTTCCACGCCGCCGTCGCGCAGAGCGCCGGATCCGACTACGCCGACCTGCTCACGAACCTCTGCGCCGAGGTGTTCGACGGACGCAACGAGTCACTCGCTCACGGCGTGCGGGAAGCGCTCGGCCGGGAGCCCCGCGACTTCACCGACTTCTGCCGCGCCGCGGCCGCGTCCGGCGTGTGGACCCGATGACCGCGCCCCGCCGGGAGAACGCCGACCCGTCCCGTACGGTCCCCGCCGTACCGGAACGACCCGCCCGCCGGAGAGGAGAAAGAAGATGCGGAACACGAGACCTCTGAAATCCATCCTGTTCGTGTCCGGCCTGGTGGTGATCGTGATCGGCACGGCCACGCTGTTCGCGCCCGTGGCCTTCAACGGGTTCAACGGCGTCGAGCTCGGCGGGGACGCCGGCCTGCTCAGCGAGGTGCGGGCCGCAGGCGGCGCCCTGCTGGCGAGCGGTGTGGTGATCATGCTCGGCGCGTTCGTCCCGCGGCTGGCGTTCACCGCCGCGCTCCTCGGCACCGTGACCTATCTCGCCTACGGACTGTCCCGAGTGCTGAGCATCGCCGTGGACGGGATGCCCGGGAGCGGGCTCGTGCTCGCGGCGGCCGTGGAGACGGTCCTCGGCCTGGCCTGCGCCCTCGTTCTCGTACGGTGTCTCCGCGATCCCCGCGGCGGTGCGGAACCGGACGTGCCCCCGCGCCGCGGCGCTCCGCCGACGTCGGCCCGCATCGACTGATCCGGCGCGGAAGAGCAGGCGGAGACCCGGTCCCGGGAGAGGGAGAAGGAAGGGCCGCCTCCCGGGGGTTCCGGGAGACGGCCCTGTCGTCCGTACGGGATCAGTCGCCCAGCAGCGCGTCCACGAAGACCTCGGGGTCGAACGGGGCCAGGTCGTCGGGGCCCTCGCCGAGGCCGACGAGCTTGACCGGGACGCCCAGCTCGCGCTGGACCGAGATGACGATGCCGCCCTTGGCGGTGCCGTCGAGCTTGGTCAGGGCGATGCCGGTGATGTTGACGACCTCGGCGAACACCTGGGCCTGGCGCATGCCGTTCTGACCGGTGGTGGCGTCGAGGACCAGCAGCACCTCGTCCACCGTGGCCTTCTTCTCGATGACGCGCTTGACCTTGCCGAGCTCGTCCATCAGGCCGGTCTTGGTGTGCAGGCGGCCGGCCGTGTCCACGATCACGACGTCGACCTTCTCCTCCATGCCCTTGGCCACGGCGTCGAAGGCGACGGAGGCGGGGTCGCCCCCCTCGGGACCGCGCACCACCTCGGCCCCGGCCCGGTCGCCCCAGGTCTGGAGCTGGTCGGCGGCGGCGGCGCGGAAGGTGTCGGCCGCGCCGAGCACCACCCGGTTGCCGTCGCCGATCAGGGACCGGGCAAGCTTGCCGGTGGTCGTGGTCTTGCCCGTGCCGTTGACGCCCACCACGAGGACGACGGCCGGGCGCTCGCCGTGCTTGGCGACCCGCAGGGTGCGGTCGGTGTCGGCGCCGATCTGGGTGAGCAGCTGCTCCTTCAGCAGGCCGCGGACCTCGGCCGGCGTCCGGCTGCCGAGCACCTTCACCCGGGTGCGCAGCTCCTCGACCATCGCCTGGGTCGGCGCGACGCCCACGTCGGCGGTGATCAGGGTCTCCTCGATCTCGTCCCAGACGTCGTCGTCGAGGCGGTCGCGGGAGAGCAGCTCCAGCAGGCCCTTGCCGAGGGTGCTCTGCGAGCGGGCCAGCCGGGCGCGGAGCCGTACCATCCGGCCGGCGGACGGCGGCGGGACCTCGATCGGCGGGGCGACCGGGACCTCGATCGGCCGGGCCGGGGGCGGGACGGTGGTCGTCGCCTCGTCCTCGATGACGGCGCCCCTGGACGGCGCCTGCCCCTCCTCCTCGGGGATCGGCGGCGCCTCCGGCGGTCTCACCGGCGGCGGGGCCGCCTTCCGCCCCTGTCGGAACAGCAGGAACATGCCGCCCGCCGTCAGCACGACGACGGCGGCGATGATCAGGATCAGGCCGAGATAGCTCTCCACAACCGCCTAGTTTCCCAGACGCCCGGTGATAGTCCGACCTTTCGAGGTTCGGGACGTTCCGTGTCCTTTCGACGCCGCGTCCTTCGCACCGCGTCCTTTCGGCACCGCCCGCTCCGGCACCCGCTCCGGCGGCGGCACCAGACACCGGCACCAGACATCGGCACCGGGCACCGGGCACCGGGCACCGGGCACCGGGCACCGGGATCAGGCTTCGGCCTTCAGCCGCTGGCTGATGACCTGGGTGACGCCGTCGCCGCGCATCGACACGCCGTACAGCGCGTCGGCGATCTCCATGGTCCGCTTCTGGTGGGTGATGACGATGAGCTGGGAGGTCTCCCGCAGCTCCTCGAAGAGGGTCAGCAGCCGCTGGGTGTTGGTGTCGTCCAGGGCCGCCTCGACCTCGTCCATCACGTAGAACGGCGAGGGCCGCGCCTTGAAGATGGCCACCAGGAACGCCACCGCGGTCAGCGAGCGCTCGCCGCCCGACAGCAGCGACAGGCGCTTGACCTTCTTGCCCGGCGGGCGCGCCTCGACCTCGACCCCCGTGGTCAGCATGTCCTCGGGGTCGGTGAGCAGCAGCCGGCCCTCCCCGCCGGGGAAGACCCTGCCGAAGATCGTCTGGAACTCCCTGGCCACGTCGGCGTAGGCGGCCGAGAAGACCTGCTCGACCCGCTCGTCGACCTCCTTGACCACCAGCAGCAGGTCCCGGCGGGTCTTCTTGAGGTCCTCCAGCTGCGAGGTGAGGAACGCGTGCCGCTCCTCCAGCGCCGCGAACTCCTCCAGCGCCAGCGGGTTCACCTTGCCCAGCTGCGCCATCTGCCGTTCGGCCGCCCTGGCCCGCTTCTCCTGCTCCTGCCGGTCGTACGGCGCCGGCTCGCCGTCGGCCGACGGGACCGGCTCGCCGGGGCCGTACTCGGCGATGAGGACGTCCGGCTCGACGCCGTACTCCTCCACCGCGCGGGTCTGCAGCTGCTCCAGGCGCAGCCGCTGCTCGGTCCTGGCCATCTCGCTGCCGTGCACCCGGTTGACCAGCTTGTCGAGCTCCGCGGAGAGCTCCCGGACCCGGGCGCGGACGGACCTGAGCGAGGCGTCGATCCGGCCGCGGGCCTGCTCGGCCTCGTCGCGCTGGACCGCGGCCGCGGCGATCGAGGCCTCCAGCGCGCGCAGGGCCGACTCCGCGCCCCGCACGACCGCCGCGGCCGCCTCCGCCTGCCGGCGCCGGCGCTCCCGGAGCTCGGCCGCCCTGGCGCGCTCCTCGCGCTCCCGCGCCGCCGCCCGCACCAGCCCTTCGGCCCGGCCCGCGATGCCCTTGACCCGCTCCTCGGCCGTCCGTACGGCCAGGCGGGCCTCCATCTCGGTCTGCCGGGCCTCCGCGCAGAGCTCGGCGAGCTCGTCGCGGACCGCCGTGGACGGCTCGTCCTCCACATCCGCGGCGTCCGCGGCGGCGGCCAGCCGCTCCTCCAGCTCCGCCAGCTCGGCCATGCCCCGCCCGCGCGCCTCCTCGGCGGCCCGCACGCCCTCGGCCAGCCGCAGGCACTCGTCGCGGGCGGCCTGCGCCGCCGCATCGAGCTGGGCGAGCCGCCGGGCCGCCGCCGCGGCCCGCTGGTCGGCGTCGCGCTGCCTGCTCCGGACCTGGTCCAGCGCGGCCTGCGCCGCGTTGACCCCGGCCTGGGCGGTCTGCACGCCCGTCTGGGCCTCCGCCGCCCGGGCGCGCGCGGCCTCCACGGCGAGCCGCGCCTCCTCCTCGGCCTGCGCCGCCTCCTCCATGACCGCCGCGGCCCGCTCGGCCGCCACCCGGGCCCCGGCCAGGTCGGACGCGGCCTCGTCCAGCGCGGCCCGCACCGCCAGGGCCGACGATCCCGGCTCGGAACCACCCCGGGCCGCGTAGGCGCCCAGCACGTCGCCGGAACGGGTGACGGCCCGCAGTCCGGGGCGCTGCTCGACCGCCTTCCCGGCCGTCTGCAGGTCGTCGACGACGAGCACGTCCGTCAGCAGCGCGGCGACGGCCGCCCGCAGCTCCTCCGGAGCGTCCACCAGGTCGGCGGCCCACTCCGCGCCCGCCACCGGCACCGGACCGGCCGGCGGGCAGGGTCCCTCGGCGGCGATGACCAGGGACGCCTGCCCCTGACCGGTGGCCCGCAGAAGCTCCATGGCGTCCACCGCGGACTGGAGCGACCCCACCGCGACGGCCTCGGCCGCGGCGCCGAGCACCGCGGCCACGGCCGCCTCCGCGCCCGGGCGGACGGTCAGCAGCGTGGCGACCGGGCCGAGCACCCCGGTGCCGGGTCCACCGGCGGCCAGCAGCGCCGCACCGCCGTCCGTGCCCTTGGCCAGGCTCAGCTCCAGCGCCTCGAACCTCGCCTCCAGCGCGGCGACCTGGCGCTGCGCCTCCTGGTCGGCGGTGCGCGCGGCCGCCAGGGCGGCTCCGGCCGCGCTCAGCGCCGCGTTCGGCCCCCCGACGGCCGCCCGGGCCTCATCGGCCGCGGCCTTGGCCGCCTCGACCGCCAGTCCGGCCGATTCCACGGCCTCCAGCGCGATCTCCAGCTCCTCGGCCAGCGCGGGGTCGGCCGTCGGATCGGCCTGCTCCTGGCCGTCGCGCTCGGCCCGGGCCAGCTCGGCCCGGTGCTCGGCCTCGGTGAGCGAGCGGGTCAGCCGGCCGATCTCCTCGGCGGCCGCCTCGGTACGGCTGCGCGCCGCGCCGACCTGCCCCCGGAGCCGGGCCAGTCCCTCGCGCCGGTCGGCCGCGGCGCGCGCCTCGGCGGCCAGTCTCCGCTCCTCCGCGGCGAGCGCGCCCTCGGCCTCGGCCCGCCGGGCCACCTCCCGGGCCAGCGCCTCCTGCTCCTGCTCCAGCAGCTCGGCCAGGACCCGCTCCTGCTCGCGGACCTCCTCCGCCTCGCGCTCGAGGTCCTCCGGATCACGTCCGCGCCGTTCCACGCCCGTGTCGGCGGCGTGCCGGTGCCGCTCGGCGGCCAGCCCGGCCAGGCCCCGCAGCCGGTCGCGGATCGAGGAGAGCCGGAAGTAGGTCTCCTGCGCGGCGGCCAGGCGCGGCTGGGCCTCGGCCTCGGCGGCCTCCAGCTCGGTCTCGTCGCGCTGGCCCTGCTCCAGCTCCGCCTCCACGGCTCTGCGGCGCGCCAGGACCGCGGCCTCGTCTGCGGCCTCACGCTCCAGCGCGGTCCGCAGGGTGAGCACGTCGTCGGCGAGCAGGCGCAGCCGCGCGTCCCGGAGGTCGGCCTGGATCACGGCGGCCCTGCGGGCGATCTCCGCCTGGCGGCCCAGCGGCTTGAGCTGGCGGCGCAGCTCGGTGGTGAGGTCCTGGACGCGGGTCATATTGGCCTGCATCGCGTCCAGTTTGCGCAGCGCCTTCTCCTTGCGCTTGCGATGCTTCAGGACGCCGGCGGCCTCCTCGATGAACGCCCTGCGGTCCTCGGGGCCGGCGTGCAGGACCTGGTCGAGCTGGCCCTGGCCGACGATGACGTGCATCTCGCGGCCGATCCCGGAGTCCGACAGCAGCTCCTGGATGTCGAGGAGACGGCAGGTGTCGCCGTTGATGGCGTACTCGCTCTGGCCGCCCCGGAACATCAGGCGGCTGATGGTGACCTCGGTGTAGTCGATCGGCAGGGCGCCGTCGGTGTTGTCGATGGTGAGCGTCACCTCGGCGCGGCCCAGCGGGGCCCGCGAGGAGGTCCCGGCGAAGATGACGTCCTCCATCTTGCCGCCGCGCAGGGACTTGGCGCTGTGCTCGCCCATGACCCAGGCCAGGGCGTCGACCACGTTGGACTTGCCCGAGCCGTTGGGGCCGACGACGGCGGTGATGCCCGGCTCGAAGCGGAGCGTGGTCGCCGAGGCGAAGGACTTGAAGCCGCGCAGGGTGAGAGTCTTCAAATACATGGAAACCCCCTCGTCCCTGGTCTGCGCGGATCATCGGCCGGAGGTCCCGGTGCGGAGGCCGGGTCGGCGCCCCGGCGTCCCCGGGACCTCGCGGGACCTCGCGGGGCCACACGGAGCCACGGCACCGGCACCCGATCCGGGCCGGCGGCGGGCCCTTAGCGGGGAAGACTACCGTTCTTCGCCCGCGCCCGCCCATGCACGGCTTATGGTGCCCTGCATGGACGTGGAGCGCGGCGAGCGGGGAGCGCCACTACCCCCCCAGAACAGGGAAAATCCGCTTAGAAGACGAAGTTTTATGATCACCGGCGGCTTGGCGCTGCTCGGCCTCGGCGCCACCGCCGTGATGGCCGGGCCGGACGGCGTCCGGAAGGCCTACGGGCAGATCAGGTGCGGCAGGATGCCCGACCCTCCCGAGGTGCCGCCGGGCACGCTGCAGCGCAGCACGATGGACGACCGCAGGGTGGTGATCGGCATCCCTCCGGCCACCCGGGGCAGGATCCCGGTGGTGGTCATGCTGCACGGGGCCGCGGGTGACGCGCTGACCCCGTTCGAGCTCTACGCGGTGGACCGCTATCTGGCAGCGGGGGGCGCGCGCTTCGCGGTGGCCTCGATCGACGACTGGCCCTCGGCGGACATCGAGGGGCGGCTCCTGCCCTACCTGCGCGACTGCGGACTGGACACCGACCGGATCGGGCTGATGGGCTGGTCGGCCGGGGGTGCCGGAGCGCTCCGCCTCGCCGCCGAGCTGGGCGAGAAGAAGGTGGCCGTGGTCGTGGCGGTCGCACCGGCCATCACGACGGCGCAGGCGCCGCTGCGCGAGCTGGTGGACATCCCCGTCTGGCTGGGCTGCGGCGACCGCGACGGCTGGGCCAGGCAGACCGAGACGATGCTGAAAGGCCTGAGGGCACTGGGCGCGACGGCCGAGGGCGGGATCTCCGGCGGATGCCACAACGCGGCCTACCGCCGCCGGGTCCTGCCCGAGCAACTGGCCTTCGTCTCACGCCACATCCACCTCCGAGAAGGCGGATGATGGAGGGAAATGACAAGGGACGCCCCGTTGAGGCGTCCCTGGACAGGTGTTGCTCCGCGCCGGCCTCGGGAACCCGTCCCTGAACCCCGCACATCCGCGCCGGATCCGACTCGGATCCGCCGCCCCGACGGGCGAAGGTTCAGGAGAAGGGCCCTAGGTGAGAGCCGGCTCGCGATCCTGCAGGCGGGGGAACGCCTCTTCGCGGTTGCCTGCCGCGAGTTCGTCGTTCTGGGCCTGGAGCCGGGTGAGCTCTGCCTCGAGGTCGCGGATGCGCTGCTGAAGGCGACGCATTTCCGAGACCATCCGAGGGTCAGGACCGCCGACGTGGCCGAGTAGAGCCTTCGCCATGGTTAAGGGTCCTCCACGCTGAGTGACCAGACTGGTTCGCGCACTTCTTGCCGCGGGAGGGGTGCGCGTGGTTCCTATCAAGAGTCGCACCGGTGAGGGAGACGGTCAAGTTGAACACTCCGCATGGATGCACCTGTGGACACTCTCGACAGCTAAATATACCCCATTAAGGCGTTTCAAGGGAAGTGTCAGCGCTCCACGAAACCGGATAGATTTTCTCTCGCCTCGCTCCAGCGCTCCACGACCGTGTCCACCCGGCCGGGGGTCCCGCCGCCCCGGAGCAGCTCCAGCAGTTCGCCGGCCGCCTTCTCCGGCCCTTCGGCCACGACCTCCACCCGGCCGTCGTCGGTGTTCCTCGCCCAGCCGGCCAGGCCGAGCTCCAGCGCCCGCGCCCGCGTCCACCAGCGGAAACCCACGCCCTGCACCTTGCCCCTGACCCATGCGGTCAGCCGTACCTCCGTCATGCCCCCATCTTCCGGGACCGCCGCGGGGGAGGCTGGCAGCGGGGGCAGCTGTAGGAGGAGCGGTTCATGAACGACTCCCGGACGATCGGGGCGCCGCACCTCCGGCAGGGCAGGCCGCGCCTGCCGTACACGGCGAGTGACCGCTCGAAGTAGCCGCTCTCGCCATTGACATTCACGTAGAGACTGTCGAAAGATGTGCCGCCCTCCGCCAGGGCCTCGCTCATCACCTCGCGGGCGGCCGCCAGCAGTTCCGCGATCTTCGGCCGGGTCAGCGTGTCCGCGGGCCGCGTGCCGTGCAGCCGGGCCCTCCAGAGCGCCTCGTCGGCGTAGATGTTCCCGACCCCGCTGATCAGCGACTGGTCCAGCAGCGCCCGCTTGACCTCGGTCCGCCTGCGCCGCAGGCCGATGGTGAACAGCTCGTCGTCGAACTCGGCCTCGAAGGGGTCCGCCGCGATGTGCGCGATGGGCTCCGGCACCCACCGCGGCAGCCGGAGGGTCATCGGGGCGACCAGCACGTGCCCGAAGGTGCGCTGGTCGACGAAGCGGAGTTCGGGGCCGCCGTCGGCGAATCCCAGCCGGATGCGCAGGTGGCGCTCGGGGGCCGCGTCCGGCTCGACCACCAGCAGCTGGCCGCTCATCCCGAGGTGCGCCAGGATCGCGTCGGAGCCGTCCAGCGGGAGCCAGAGGTACTTGCCCCGGCGCTCGGCCGAGCCGATCGTGCGGCCCGCCAGCCGGGCGGCGAACTCCTCCGCGCCCGGGACGTGGCGCCGGACCGCCCGCGGGTGGAGCACCTCGGCCCGGGCGACGGTCCGCCCGGCGACCCAGCGCTCCAGGCCCCGCCGGACGACCTCGACCTCGGGCAACTCGGGCATGCGCGTCCCTTCCCGCCGACCGGTCTCAGCTCGCCTCGCGCGCGTCCCGGTCGGTCCTGATGCGGTTCCATGCGGCCTCGGCGGCCTGCTGCTCGGCCTCCTTCTTCGAGCGCCCGGCGCCCGAGCCGTACTCCTCGCCGCCCAGGCGGACGACCGCGCTGAAGGACTTGGCGTGGTCCGGGCCGCTCTCCGCGACGTGGTACTCGGGCACGCCGAGCGACTCCGAGGCCGTCAGCTCCTGCAGGGAGGTCTTCCAGTCGAGCCCCGCGCCCAGCGAGGCCGAGTGGGCGATGAGGGGGTCGAAGAGCAGGTGGACGACCCGGAACGACTCGTCCAGGCCCTTGTCCACGTAGACCGAGCCGATCAGCGCCTCGAGGGTGTCGGCGAGGATCGAGGACTTGTCGCGCCCCCCGGTGCCCTCCTCGCCGCGGCCGAGCCGCAGGAACCGGCCCAGGCCCAGGCCGCGCGCCACGTCGGCGAGGGCGCGCATGTTGACCACGGCGGCCCGCAGCTTGGCCAGCTGGCCCTCGGGCAGGTCGGGGTGGTTGCGGTAGAGGGTGTCGGTGACGACGAGACCCAGCACCGAGTCGCCGAGGAACTCCAGGCGCTCGTTGGTGGGCAGGCCGCCGTTCTCGTAGGCGTAGGAGCGGTGGGTCAGCGCCCGCTCCAGGATCGCCGCGTCCAGCCGCACGGACAGGATCTCTTCCAGCTCGTCCCGCACGGCCTCCACGGCCACCGGCTTCACGCTTGCTGCCACGTCTTCTTCTCCTCGCACGACGGTCGATCGAATGCGCGATGGCGAAGAGGCGAGACGAGAGATCGTCCGGATACTCCGAAGACGTGGTGGGCGCCGGGAGGGTACGCGTGACCGCGGACCCCGGCGTCCACCACGGCCGCGGGTGGACCGCCATCGCACTGGCGGGCGGACGGTGACGCCGGCCGGGAGCGAAGCGCTCCCGGCCGGCGTCCGTCGGTCAGAATGCGATCAGGCGGAGGGCTCGATCACCTGACGGCGGTTGTAGGTGCCGCAGGTCGGGCACACCATGTGCGGACGCTTCGGCGAGCGGCACTGGGGGCAGCTCACGAGCGAAACCGCGGCGGCCTTCCACTGCGACCGGCGGGAGCGAGTGTTGCTCCGCGACATTTTGCGCTTGGGGACAGCCACGTCAGCTCTCCTGATCGTTGTTATGTTCCGGAACCAGACCTTGCAACTTCGCCCAGCGGGCGTCGATCACCTCGTGCCCGTGGCCAGGCTCGGCATCAGCCAGCCTGACCCCGCACTCCGTGCAGAGCCCGGCGCAGTCCTCACTGCACAGCGGGCTCAACGGCAGTGTGAGCACCACCGCGTCGCGGAACACCGGTTCGAGGTCGAGCAGGTCACCGTCGAGGAGAAGGTCGTCCTCGGCTGCATCCTCAGCCGAGTAGAAGTACAGCTCCTGGAACGACACCTCGTTCTCCGAGGTGACCGGCTCCAGGCACCGTGCGCACTCCCCCCGCAGCGGGGACCGCGCCGTGCCCGTGACGAGCACGCCTTCCATGACCGACTCAAGCCGGATGTCCAGCTCGACATCGGCGTCCTTGGGGACGCCGATCATGTCGACGCCGGTCTCCGCCGGTGCCGGAAGAGTCAGGTGCAGCTGCTTCATGGCCCCCGGACGCCGCCCCAGTTCGTGGGTGGAGACCACCCAGGGGGCGCGAGGATCAAGGTGCAGAGTCATTCCGCTCTCATCAGGCATGGCGAATCACCGCCGTCGTGCAAGGCCGAAATAAGAGAATACCAGGGGTCGGAGTCTGCTTCGCGAGCCCTCGCCCCCCGCACTCCGCGGCGCGGGCCGGCACCGGGCCACCCGGCCCCCCGTCAGCCCCTGAGCCGCTCGACCAGCAGGTCCTGGACGAGATCGGGGACCAGCCCGGCCACGCTCCCGCCGTACCGGACGATCTCCTTGATCCGGCTGGACGACAGGAAGGACACCTCGGGACCGGTCGCCATGAACAGCGTCTCGACCCCGGACATCCGGTAGTTCAGCTGGGCCTGCTGCAGCTCGTAGTCGAAGTCGCTGACCGCGCGCAGTCCCTTGACGATCGCTGGGATCTCCTGCTGCCTGCAGTAGTCCACCAGCAGGCCGTGGAACTTGTCCACGCGCACGTTGCCGTACTCCTTCGTCACGGCCTGGAGCATCTCGATGCGCTCCTCGACCGTGAACAGGCTCTTCTTCTCGATGTTGATCAGGACTGCGACGACGACCTCGTCGTACTGCCGGGAGGCCCGGCCGATGATGTCCAGATGACCGTTGGTGACGGGGTCGAACGACCCCGGACAGACGACGCGACGCAAGGCGAACCCCCAGGTTTACGGATTCCCGGCGGCGCGACCGTACCAAACGGACGCTTCGCCGTAACGACGGACCCTCTCCTCTTCGTATCCGGCCGGCCAGACCAGGTCCTTCCCCCGGCTCTCCCGTTCCACCGCGACCAGCGCGTCCGGAGCGAGCCACCCGCCGTCGCGCAGGCGCTCCAGCACCGCGTCGACCTCCTCGGCCGTCACCGCGTAGGGCGGGTCGGCGAAGACGAGGTCGTACGGCTCGGCGGCGCCCCGGGCGAGCACCCGCTCCACCCGGTCGGCGGCGAGTTCGGCGCCCGGCAGCCCGAGGGAGGCGATGTTCTCCCTGATCGTCCTGACCGCCCTGGCGTCGGACTCGACCAGTAGCGCGTGGTCCGCCCCACGCGACAGCGCCTCCAGCCCGATCGCGCCGGACCCGGCGTACAGGTCCAGCACCCGGGTGCCGTCCAGCGGGCCGAGCAGCGAGCCCACCGTGGAGAAGATCCCCTCCCTGGCCCGGTCGCTCGTCGGCCGGGTCCGGTTCCCCGGCGGCACGGCCAGCCTTCTTCCCCCTGCGACACCTGCGATGACTCGACTCACCCGTCCATTGTCCCGTGTCGCAGCCGAACACATAACCGCAGGTCAGAGGGTTTTCGCCGGTCGATCCCGGTCAAGAGTGGGCAAGGGACGGCGACGAAAGCGCAAGGGTCGTTCCCTCGGGTCCCGCCGCCCTGCAAGATGAGTCCTGCGGCCTTCGAGTGACCCAGGGGAAGGCCGGCCGGCGTGATCGTGAGCCCTTCCGCACGCCGGTACTCTCGGCACCTGACCCGAGAGATGGGCCCAGGCGGGGACGGCATTCGGGGGGAGGCCGTCCCCGCAACTGGGCGTTCGGGCGTTGACCCGGCGATCGGGTTCCGGCACCGGCGACCACCGCACGGGGAGCACCTCCACCGACCACCGCACGGGACCGGGGCACCACCTCGGCGACCGCCGCACCGGGCACTCCCCGTCACGCCTTCTCGAGGTACTCCGCCCGCTCGTCGGCGAGCAGCCGGTCGATCTCCGCCCGCAGGACCGGGTGCCCGGCCAGGTCCGGATCGGCCGCCAGCATCGCCTCCGCCTCGTCCCGGGCGGCCTGGATGACGTCCTCGTCCCGGAGCAGCCGGAGCATCTTCAGCGACGACCTGCGGCCCGACTGGGCCACACCCAGCACGTCACCCTCCCTGCGCTGCTCCAGGTCCACCCGGGACAGCTCGAAGCCGTCCAGGGTCGAGGCGACCGCGTCGAGCCGCTCGCGCGCGGGGGTGCCCTGCGGCGCCTCGCTCACCAGGAGGCACAGGCCCGGCAGGCCGCCCCGGCCGACACGGCCGCGGAGCTGGTGGAGCTGGGAGACGCCGAAGCGGTCGGCATCCATGATCACCATGACCGACGAGTTCGGCACGTCCACGCCGACCTCGATGACCGTGGTCGCCACCAGGACGTCGACCTCGCCGCGGGCGAAGGCCCGCATCACGGCGTCCTTCTCCTCCGGCGGCAGCTTGCCGTGGAGCACGGCGGTGCGCAGTCCCTTCAGCGGCCCGTCGGCGAGGGTCGCCGCCACGTCCAGCACCGCCAGCGGCGGCCGGCGCTCGTCGTCCGCCTTGGCCAGGTCGCCCTCGTCGCCCTCCAGGTCGCCGATGCGCGGGCACACGACGTAGGCCTGCCGACCGAGCTCGATCTCCTCACGCACCCGGACCCAGGCGCGGTCCAGGAAGTGCGGCTTCTCCGCGACGGGGACCACGTGCGTGGTGATCGGGGCGCGGCCGGAGGGCAGCTGCGAGAGCGTGGAGACGGTCAGGTCGCCGAAGACGGTCATGGCGACCGTGCGCGGGATCGGGGTGGCGGTCATGACCAGGACGTGCGGGCGCCCGCCCCCCGCCTTCTCGCGCAGCGCGTCGCGCTGCTCCACGCCGAAGCGGTGCTGCTCGTCGACCACGACCAGCCCCAGGTCGGCGAACTGGACCCGTTCCTGGAGCACGGCGTGGGTGCCGACCACGATCCCGGCCGTCCCGGAGGCCGCGTCGAGCATCGCCGCCCGGCGGGCCGCGGCGCCGAGCGAGCCGGTCAGCAGGGCGACCGCGGTGCCGCCGAACATGCCGCCGGCGGCCAGGTCGCCGAGCATGGCGGTGATCGACCGGTGGTGCTGCTGGGCGAGCACCTCGGTGGGGGCGAGCAGCACGGCCTGGCCGCCGGCGTCGACCACCTGGAGCATGGCCCGCAGCGCCACCACGGTCTTGCCCGCGCCGACCTCGCCCTGGAGCAGCCGGTGCATCGGGTGGTCGAGGGCCAGGTCGGCGGCGATCTCCTCGCCCACGCTCTGCTGCCCCTCGGTGAGCCGGAACGGCAGCCGCCCGTCGAAGTCGGCCAGCAGCCCGTCGCCGCGCCGCGGCCGGGGCGTCGCCGACCAGGCGGCGGCGGCCATCTTCCGCTGCAGCAGCACGGCCTGGAGCAGGAACGCCTCGTCGAACCTGAGCCGCTTGCGCGCCCGGCTCACGTCGGCGTGGTCGCGCGGCCGGTGGATCGCCAGCAGCGCCTCGGTCAGGCCCGGCAGCCCGTGCCGGGCGCGCAGGTCCTCCGGGAGGGGGTCCTCCAGGGAGCCCATGGTGTCGAGGACCACGCCCAGGGCCCGCCGCAGCGCCCAGGGCGTCACGTCCTTGCCCGCCGGGTAGATCGGCACCAGCGCCGCGGCGAACTCCCCCGCGTCGCGCTCGGCCTCGTCGATCATCTCGAACTCGGGGTGGGAGAGCTGCCACTTGCGCCGCTCGCCCTGGCCGAACGCGCCGACCTTCCCGGCGAACATGCCCCGGGCGCCCGGGCGCAGCCGCGTCTCGGCGATGTGCGAGGCCTTGCCGAAGAACGACAGGTAGATCTTGCTCCGGCGGCCGTCGACGACCTCGACCTCCAGCCAGGTGCCGCCCTTGTTGCGCATCGGCTTGCGCATCACCCTGGTGACCTCGCCCACCACCGTGACGTGCTCGTCGACCCGCAGGTCGTCGAGGTCGGTCAGCTCGCCCCGCTGGGCGTAGCGCCGCGGGTAGTGCCGGAGCAGGTCGCCGACGGTCCGCAGGTCCAGGACGCTCTCCAGCAGCTTGGCCGTGCGGGGGTCCAGCACCTTGCCCGTCGGCTCGTCGAAGCTCGTCACGCCAGCTTTCTACCGCCTCCGGGCGACAGAATTCACCCGCATCCGCCTTCCCGCCTCCTCCGGCCCGGCTCACTCGACCCCGACGAGCAGCGGGTAACCGCCCTGCCCTCCCCCGTAGCGGACGACCTCGATGTCCGGCCGGGTCTCGGCCAGACGATCCTGTACGGCCTGCGCCAGCCCGGCGGGCGCGTCCGCGCCCTCCAGCAGGGTGACCAGCTCGCTGCTGGAGGACACCATCCGGCCGACGACCTCCAGCGCGGTCTCCACCAGGTCCGCGCCGACCAGGGCGGCGTCCCCGTCGATCACGCCGAGCACGGCCCCGGGCCGGATCAGCCCCGCGCTCGTCATGACCTCGCGGTCGGCCACCCACACGTGCCCGTGGCGGGTGTGCGCGGCCGCCTCGGTCATCGCGACCACGTCGTCGTCGAACCGCCGCAGCGGGTCGTGGACGGCCAGCGCCGCCAGGCCCTGCACCGACGCCCGGGTGGGCAGGACGCTCACCGCGAGCCCCTCCTCGCGAGCGATCTCGGCGGCGGCCGCCGCGACCTCGCGCGCCCCGCTGTCGTTGGGCAGGACCACGACCTCCGTGCCCGCCCCCCGGATCGCGGCTAGCACCGCGGCCAGGGACGGGCTGGAGCCCGGCTCGCGCCGGACCACGACGGCTCCCGAACGCTCGAACACCTCGCCCAGGGCGGGCCCCGCCGCCACCGCCACCACGCCCCGCCCGCCCGCGGCCGGGTGCGTCCGGCCGGACCCGGCCAGATAGGTCACCCTGATCCGGTGCGGCCTGCCGCCGGCCCGCAGGGCGGCCTCGATCGCCGCTCCCGCGTCCTCCACGTGCACGTGCACGTTCCACAGACCGTCCCCGCCCACGACGACCAGCGAGTCGCCGAGCGCGTCCAGCTCGCCGCGCAGGGTCTCCACGGCCTCGTCGCCGGCGTCCAGCAGGTACATGACCTCGTAGCCCGGGTGCCCCTCGGGCCGGTGCGGCTCCTCCGGCCCCGGCACGACCCTGCGGACCGGCGCGGGGACGTCGGGCCGCTCGGCGTAGGAGCCGGTCACCACCGCGGCGAGGCTCTCCAGGATGAGCGTCAGGCCCGCCGCGCCCGCGTCCACCACGCCGTTGCGGGACAGCACCTCCAGTTGGTCCGGGGTGCGCCGGAGCGCGGCGCGGGCCTCCTGCGCGGCCCTCGCGGCCACCGAGGCGAGGTCGCCGGACAGGTCGCGCACGGCGGAGGCCGCCGCGCCGAGCACGCTCAGCAGCGTGCCCTCGACCGGCCGCTCCACCGCGCCGCGCGCCAGCTCCGCGGCCCTGGCCAGACCGCGGCCGAGATCCGCGCCGCCGCCCTCGGCCGTCCTCAGCACCTCGGCGAGGCCGCGGAGCGCCTGGCTGACGATGACCCCCGAGTTACCCCGCGCGCCGAGCAAGGCGCCCTGGGCGAGGGTCCGCCAGGTCGTGGCCGCGTCGGCGTCGCCGGGCAGCCCGTCCAGCGCCTCGGCCGCCGAGAGCATGGTCAGGTGGAGGTTGGTGCCGGTGTCGCCGTCGGGCACGGGGAAGACGTTGAGGGCGTCGATCTCCTCCCTGGCCCGGCCCAGCGTCTCCGCGGCCAGCCATGACCACCGCCGGACCGCCGGCGGGTCGAGAACCTGCAGCATGCCTGCCCTCCGTGCCTGCGGGCGCGTTCGCCCCTCGTCCCCGGCGGTCGCGCCTCCCTGCGGGGCACGACCGGCGCGCCCGCCTCCGGACGCGGTCCGCCGCCGCGGCCGCCCGGATGCGCTACGGTTGCCTTTCGGAGATTATCCCCGTTCGGCCAGTCGTGGCAGCTCGCGTTGGCACGCACGGTCAGGCATCGGATATCCTCGTTTGGCCAGCCGGTCGTCCCGGCATGCCCGATGACCGCCCAGCGGATCGGGTCTCTCGACTGATATAAGGAGCGAACCGTGGCTTCCGTCTGCGACGTTTGCGCTAAGAAGCCGATCTTCGGCAACAACGTCTCCCACTCGCACCGCCGCACCCGTCGCAGCTGGAGCCCGAACATCCAGCCCGTGCGCGCGGTCGTGAACGGCACGCCGAAGCGGCTGAACGTGTGCACCTCCTGCATCAAGGCCGGCAAGGTCACCCGCTAGCCCAGGCTCTCCGCACAGCCCGCCGCCCCTCCGCCGAGGGGCGGCGGGCTGTCGGCTTTCCCGGAGGACGGACCGCCGGTTCAACGGAACCGCTGGCGGTGAACATGTTTTCGCAACCCGTCCACCGCACGGACCGTGACTCTCTATCGTCACAGCGTGACCATCACCTGCTTCCCTCGCGGCAACGTACGCGACATGACCAAGAAGATCGGCGTCGACCTCCCCGATGACCTGTACCGGTGGATGCAGTCCGAGGTCAGGGCCGGCCGGGCCCCCTCCATCTCCGGGTTGATCGCGGAGGTCGTCGAGCACCAGCGCAGCCGGGCGGAGCTGTCCGCGCTCGTCGCCGACCTCAGGACGGAGTTCGGCCCGCCGACCGCGGAGAGCAGGAAGCGGATCGACGAGGCCGTCGACGCCCTGTGCACGGTCCAGGAGACCGAGCCGGCCAGAAGGGGGCGGACGGCGTGACGCGCCCCGCCGGCCTGCGGCGCTTCGTGTTCGACACCGGGGCCCTCGTCGGGCTCGAACGGGGCAACCCCGACGTGATCGAGGCCCTGGAGCGGATCCTCGCGGGCGAGCTGGAGGGCGTCGTGCCCCGCACGGTGCTGGCCGAGGCCGGCCGGGACGGGACCCGCCGGGTACGGCTGGCCGCGGCGTTCAACCGCGCCCGGCGGATCCGCCACGGCTCGCTGGTGATCGACGAGCTGACCCCGGAGCGCGCCATGGAGATCGGTCGGAAGATCGGCGAGTGCGGCCATGACGACGTGGTCGACGTGAACGTCGCCCTGTGCGCCCGCAGCTCCCCTTCGGGGGTCGTCGACGCCATCGTGCTCACCGGCGACCGCGACGGCATCACCCGCGTCGACGGCGCGCTGGACCGCGTGATCATCGACGTCTGAGAACGGGTCCCGTCAGGCGCGCTGCCGCCAGGCGTGGTCCACCGGGCCGATGCCCGCGCCCAGCGCGAACCCCCGGGCGATCGCTCCGGTGACGTACTCCTTGGCCTTCCCCACCGCGGACGGGACGTCCTCGCCGAGGGCCAGCCAGGAGGCCACCGCCGAGGCCAGGGTACAGCCCGTGCCGTGGGTGTGCCGGTTGTCGTGGCGTTCCGCGGTGAAGCGGAACTCCCGGTCGCCGTCGGTGAGCAGGTCCACCGGGGCGCCCGGCAGGTGGCCGCCCTTGACCAGTGCCCAGGCGGGACCGAGCGCCAGGATCGCGTCCGCGGCCCGGCGCAGGTCCCTCTCGTCCTCGACCTTCACCCCGGTGAGCTGGGATACCTCCCAGAGGTTGGGGGTGACGACCGTGGCCACGGGCAGCAGCCGGGACTTGACGGTCTCCACGGCTTCGGGCGCCAGCAGGGCGTCCCCGTGCTTGGAGACGCCGACCGGATCCACCACGACCGGCGCGTCCACCCCGGACAGCGCCTCGGCGACGGTCTCCACGAGCACCGCCGAGGCCAGCATCCCCGTCTTGACGGCCTGGGCCCCGATGTCGCCGAGCACCGAGTCGAGCTGGGCCCGTACCGCCTCGGGCGGGAGCTCCCAGTAGCCCTGCACGCCCAGTGAGTTCTGCGCCGTCACCGCGGCGATGACGCTCATGCCGTGCACGCCGAGGGCCAGCATGGTCTTCAGGTCGGCCTGGATGCCCGCGCCACCGCCGGAGTCGGAGCCGGCGACGGTCAGCACGCGGGGAGGGGACGAAACGGTCATGGACCTCATCCAACCAGCTTCCGCCGGATTCCGTGGCGCCGTGTCCCCCGGCGGGCGGCCGCCACGCGGGTTCGGCACCGCGGCACGGCCCGCCTGGGACACGGGTCGCCGGGGCGGCCCTCAGCCCTTCCCGTCCAGCGGAAGAGGGAGCGGGAGCGGGAGCGGGATCCCAGGTCGGTCCCCGTTCCCGGAGTCGGGGGGCGGAGCGGTCGAGGGCGCCTGCGTGGGCGTGGGAGCGGCGGTCTGCGTGGGCGTGGGAGCGGCGGTCCGCGTGGGGGTCTCTTCGCGGGGCGTGCCCGGCCTTCCCGCGGACAGGTCCTGCTTCCGGGCCTCCTCGTCGCCGCCGGACGCCGATCCCGTCCCCCGGGGACGCCGGGTGGGCTCCTGCGCGGCGGGACGGGCCTTCGGGGTGCGGCTCGCCCCCGGGCGGCCGGTCGTCTCCTCGGGAGACGGGGACGGCGACGGGGCAGCGGTCGAGGACCGCTCCGGCCGCGGGGGCTCCTCCCCGGGGTCGGGTTCCCCGGGCTCGGCGGCATCTCCCTCGGGGCCCGCCGTCGGGCACTCCCCGGTCGAGCAGCCGAAGAGCGGCCCGGCCGAGTCCTTCCACGCCTGGACGCCGGCCGCGGTCCCGCCCAGCATCGCGGCCGCGGCGGCGACCGTCAGCGCCGCCACCTTGACCGGCGCCCCGAGGCGCCACCGCCCGCCGGTCCGGTCCGCCTCCGCGGGGCCGGAGTCCACGCGGTCCTCCGGCGCCGGGAGGACGTCGCCGGTCGCCGACTGCTCCGGACGGAGCCTGCGCCCGATCGGCGCGTCCGCGGGCTCGGGTCGCCCGCCACGGTGGAGGGCGTCCTCCGCCGCCGGCTCGTGACTACCCATGGCACCTCGTTCTCGCAGGACGTCGACCGCCAATCTTCCTACCATTTCGGTAAAGATCTGTCACAATTTTCGCCGATGCACCGGCCGGTGACAGATGTCACGTCCGGAAATGATCCCAGCCGCGGTGCTCCGAGGTCCTGTCTCCGGCTTCGACCCCCTCGCCCTCCGTCACGCGCCCGATCTCCGTCCAGGCAGGCGGGAGCCGTACGCCGCCGGGGAAGGTCGCGGCCAGGGCGTGGTCCTCTCCGCCGGTGAGCACCCAGTCCAGCGGGTCGGCGCCGAGCAGGCGGGCCGCGGTCTCCAGCTCTTCGGGAACGGTGAAGGCCGAGAGGTCGAGCGCGACGCCCACGCCGCCGGCCTCGGCGATGTGCCCCAGGTCCTGCAGGAGCCCGTCGCTGACGTCCAGCATCGCGGTCGCGCCCAGTTCGGCGGCCTGGACCCCGCACGGATAGGGCGGCCGCGGGCGGCGGTGGGCGTCCACCAGGGTCTCCAGCTCCGCCGGGGCCGGATCGCCGGGTCCGGCGCCCCCGGCGCGGCCGGCCTGGAGCAGGGCGAGCCCGGCCGCGGCGTGGCCGAGGCGCCCCGCCACCGCGACCACGTCGCCGGGGCGGGCCCCCGAACGCGTGACCGGCGTGCGCCCGCCCAGGTCGCCGAGGGCCGTCACGCCGATCACCACCAGGTCGCAGCGGGTGGTGTCGCCGCCCACGACGCTCGCCCCGACCAGGTCGCACTCGTCCCGGAAGCCGTCGGCGAGGTCGTCCAGCCAGCGGGCGGCGGTGGTGGCGGGCAGGCCGAGGCCCACCACGACGCCGGTGGGGACCGCCCCCATCGCGACGACGTCGGCGAGGTTCTGAGCTGCGGCTTTACGCCCGATATCGTAGGCACTAGACCAGTCAAGACGGAAATGTCTATTCTCAAGCAGTAAGTCCGTTGTGACGACGACCCGTCCGTCGGGCGCACCCACCAGCGCGGCGTCGTCCCCCGGGCCGAGCAGGACGGTCCGGCCCTGCGGCAAGCGTCCGGCAATACGCGCAACGATTCCGAATTCGCCGAGATCTCCGACTGTGATGACGCACCTCCCGTTCATCACAGGGTACGGTTGCCCTCCGGTACTGATCCAATCGCCCGGGAGGACGTGATGGTGCAGGCCTACATCCTTATCCAGACCGAAGTCGGCAAGGCCGCGGACGTCGCGCGCCAGATCTCCTCGATCTCCGGCGTCACGCAGGCCGAGGACGTCACCGGCCCCTACGACGTGATCGTGCGCGCGGAGGCCCGGAACGTGGACGAGCTCGGCAAACTCGTGGTGGCGCAGATCCAGGCGGTGGAGGGGATCACGCGGACCCTCACCTGCCCCATCGTGCACATCTGACCCGCGGGAAGACGCATGTCTCTCCGGTTCGCCCGCCGGGTCGAGCGGTCTCCCCGCTCCACCCGCGGGACCGACCGGTCTCCCGGCTTCGCCCGCCGGGCCGGCTGGGCCTGCGCCCTGCTGGCCCTGGCGGGATGCGGCGGGGCGGTCCGCATGGACCCGCCCTCGCCGGAGCCGCCGGCCGCCGCCGCGTGCCGTGCGCTCGCCGGGCGCCTGCCCCAGGTGCTCGACGGCGCCGAGCGGACCGAGTCGGACCCCCCGTCGCCGTACGTCGCGGTCTGGGGGGCCGGCGAGATCGGGCTGCGCTGCGGGGTGCCGCGCCCGGCGAACATGGCCGCCACCGACCAGGTGCCGGTGGTCGACGACGTGGCGTGGTTCGCCGACCCCGCCCGGCCCGCGTTGTTCACCGCGATCGGGCGGGCGGCCTACGTCGAGGTGACGATCTCCCGCGCGCACGCTCCGGAGAGCGTGCTGGTCGAGCTCGCGGTCCCCGTCAAGGCGGCGCTACCGCAGACCGGGTGAGCGCTCCAGGGCGAGCCGGATCAGCCGGTCGACCAGCTCGGCGTACGGCAGGCCGGTGGCCTCCCACAGCTGCGGCGCGGCCGACATCGCGGTGAAGCCCGGCATCGTGTTGATCTCGTTGAGCAGCAGCCTGCCGTCGTCGGTGCAGAAGAAGTCGACCCGGGCCAGCCCCTCGCAGCCCAGCGCCTCGAACGCCCGCACGGCCATGGCCCGCAGGTCCTCGGTCAGCCCGCCGGACAGGTCCGCCGGCACGACCAGGGACATGTCGTCCCCAACGTACTTGGCCTCGAAGTCGTAGAACTCGTGGTCGCCGTGGACCAGGATCTCCCCCGGGAGGCTGGCCTGCGGCGGCTCGTCCCCCAGGGACTCCAGCACGGCGCACTCGATCTCCCTGCCGGTGATCGCGGCCTCGACCAGCACCTTGGGGTCGTGCTCCCGGGCCAGCTCGACGGCGCGCTCCAGCTCCTCGAGGTCCGAGGCCTTGGAGATGCCCTGGCTCGACCCCGCCCGGGCCGGCTTGACGAAGACCGGCCAGCCCAGCTCCTGGACCTCCTTGAGGACCCGGTCCCGGTCCACCCGCCAGTCGCGGTCGCGGATCGTGACGTACGGGCCCACGGGCAGGCCCGAGGCCGCCAGCACCATCTTCATGTAGGCCTTGTCCATGCCGACCGCGCTGGCCAGCACGCCGGAGCCGACGTAGCGGACCCCCGCCATCTCGAGCAGGCCCTGGATGGTGCCGTCCTCGGCGAACGGGCCGTGCATGACCGGGAAGACCACGTCCACCCGCCCGAGCTCGACCGGGACGCTGGAGGCGTCGCGGGCCACCAGCGGGCCGTCGCCGGACGGCAGCACGAGCTCGGCCCCCCGGGCGTCCACGGACGGCAGTTCGCCGCCCTCGATCGCGTAGCGCTGGTCGCCGGAGGCGAGCACCCACCGCCCGTCCCGGGCGATCCCGATGGGGATCACCTCGTATCTGGACCGGTCGATCACCTCCAGCACGCTGCCCGCTCCGAGGATGGAGACGGCGTGCTCGGAGTTGCGGCCGCCGAAGAGGATCGCCACCCGCGGCCGAGGTGTGTGCTGCTCGCTCATGATGACCGAATGTACCCCCTCTGGGAGGTGAATCCGGTTGTCAGGCGCGCCTATCTCCCCGAAGCGAGCAGGGAGTCGAGCGCCCTGGTGACGTCCACGATGAGATCCTCGGCGTCCTCCAGCCCGATCGAGAAGCGCACGGCCCCCGCGTCGCCCCCCGCGTCCTCGCCGGATCGGCGGCCGAGGGAGGCGGTGCACACGGCCTTGGTGCGCGTGCCGCCCGCCGAGGAGGCGGGCGAGACCAGCCTGAGCGCGCCGGCCAGCCGTACCCCCGCGTCGTGACCACCGTGCGGGGTCACCGTCACGCAGGCGCCGTACCGGGTGCCCTCCGGGCCGGAGTCGAACAGGTGCCTGGCGAGCCGGTGGCCGGGGTGCCCGGGGAGGCCGGGGTAGTCGACCCGGTGGACGGCGGGGTGCTTGGCCACGGCCGCGGCGAACACCATCGCGGTGGAGCACATGCGGCGCACCCGCAGCGGCAGCGTCTCCAGGCCCCGGCGGAGCAGGAAGGCGTCGTCCGGGGAGAGTTCGGCCCCCGTGTCGACGCGGACCCGGCGGAGCCGGGCGATCAGGTCGGGACGGCCCACGACGACGCCGCCGGTGCAGTCGTCGTGCCCCCCGAGGTAGGTGGTCGCGGAGTGGACCACGAGGTCGGCGCCGTGCTCCAGGGGGCGGCACACGACCGGCGTGGCGAAGGTCGAGTCGACCACCAGGAGGGCTCCGGCGGAGCGGGCGATCCGGTAGAGGCCGCGGACGTCGGCCACGGCCGCCGACGGGGTGGAGAGCGTCTCCGCGTATATGATCTTCGTGCTCCGCCGGACCGCCGCGCCCACCCGGCCGAGATCGGCGTAGTCGACGAAGTCCGCGCTCACCCCGAACCTGGACAGCACGTTCGTGATCAGCGAGTGGGTCCGGTCGTGGACCTGGGCGGGGGCGACGACGTGCGCCCCCGAGCGCAGGAAGGTCATCAGCACCGCGTTGACCGCGGCCGTCCCCGAGGCGAAGGCCTGGCCCGCGACGTCCTCGGGCGCGGCCGCGCCCTCCAGGGAGGCGACGGCCGCGGCGAAGGCGGCGGTGGTCGGGTTGTCGACGCGGTCGGCGGCGTCCTCCCCCGTCGCCTCCGGGCCGCCGGGCGGGCCGGTGCGGCTCCACGCGGAGCTGCGCCACACCGGCAGGCCGAGAGGGCTGCCCGGAGGGCCCGCCGGGGCCGGCAGGTGCGCCGAGCGGGTGTTCTCGCCCCGCTGCCGGCGTGCGGGGCGGTTCACACGCCGTACCGTTCGGGTTTGGGGGTCCGCGACATCAGCAGCATCGCGGCCTCGCGGGGGGGCATGCCGTCATGGACGACGGCCACCACGACCTCGGTGATCGGCATCTCCACGTCGTGCTTTCTGGCCAGTTCGAGGACCGACTCGCAGGACTTGACGCCCTCTGCGGTCTGCTTGGTGGCGGCGACGACCTCGGCCAGGGTCATGCCCCGTCCCAGATTCTCACCGAAGGTGCGGTTCCGGGACAACGGTGAGGTACAGGTCGCCACCAGGTCGCCCATCCCCGCCAGCCCCGCGAACGTGTGCGGGTCGGCGCCGAGCGCCGCGCCGAGCCGGGAGATCTCCGCCAGCCCGCGCGTCATGAGCATCGCGCTGACGTTGTCGCCCATCCCCATGCCCGCCGAGACCCCGACGGCGAGCGCGATGACGTTCTTGACCGCCCCGCCGAGCTCCACACCCACCACGTCGGGGTTGGTGTAGGGGCGGAACCACGGCGGCAGGTGGCAGGCCGCCTGCAGCCGCTCCATGGCCCCCTCGTCGGGGCAGGCGACCACCGTCGCGGCGGGCTGGCCGCGGACGATCTCGCCGACCAGGTTGGGACCCGACACCACCGCGACCCGCTCCGCCGGAACCTCGGCGACCTCGCAGATCACCTCGCTCATCCGCTTGGTGGTGCCGAGCTCGATGCCCTTCATCAGGCTCACCAGGACCGCGTCGTCCGGCAGGTCCGGCTTCCAGGCGGTCAGGTTGCCGCGCAGGGTCTGCGAGGGCACGGCGAGCACCACGAAGTCGGCGCCGTCGAGCGCCTCGGCCGGCTCGGTGGTGGCGCGCAGCGTCTCGGGCAGGGCCGTACCCGGCAGGTAGTCGGGGTTCTCGTGGCGGCGGTCGATCGCCTCGACGATCTCCGGGCGCCTGCCCCACAGGGTCGTCCGGGTGCCCGCCCCGGCGAGGATCATCGCGAAAGTCGTGCCCCATGAACCCGTCCCGAACACGGCAGCCTTGGTCATTTCATCACCGTACGCCGAAGTCAGCCGTGAGAGGGCTTCTTGAACGGGGCGGCAGGCGCCTTCCGCCCGCGCAGCTCGGCCAGCTGGGCCGTGATCGCCGCCATGATGTCGGCGGTCGCCGCGCGCAGCGTCTCGGCCCCGGGCGGCCGCCCGCCGAGCCCTTCACGGTACTTCGACAGGTCCACCGGGGGCCCGACCTGTACGCGGAACGTCTTGCGAGGCAGGAGGCGGGGCCGCCTGCTGCCGTAGGGCAGGATCTCCTGCGCGCCCCAGTGCGCCACCGGGATCACCGGCACCCCGGTCTCCAGGGCCAGCCGCGCCGCGCCCGTCTTGCCCTCCATGGGCCAGAAGTCCGGATCGCGGGTGCAGGTGCCCTCGGGGTAGAACATCACGCACGCCCCCTCGTCGATCCGCTCCCGGGACGCCTCCAGCGAGCGGGCCGCGTCCGCGCTGCCCCGGTAGACGGGGATCGCCCGCATCGCCCGCACCATGCGGCCGATCACCGGCACCGAGAAGAGCCCGGACTTGGCCAGGACCACCGGCCAGCGCCCGTGGTCGTACAGGAAGTGCGCGACCAGGAAGGGGTCCACCCACGACAGGTGGTTGGTCACCATGATGATCGCGCCTTCGCGCGGCAACCGCTCCGCGTGCCGCCACTCCTTCTTCACCAGGAGCCACGAGATCGGTTTGACGATCACGACGGCCACCGCGACCCAGAACCTGGTCGGCCATCCGGGGCGTCTCATCCGCTCCTCCATACGCTCGGGGGGTACACCTCGAGTCTTCCGGTTGGCTCCGGAGGCTGTCGAGACGGGATGCTTAAGGGTATGCCTCCTTCCGAGAGCCCGGACTGGACCCTCGTCGTCCCGGTCAAGACCCTGGTGGCGGCCAAGACCCGGCTGTCCGAGGCCGCGGGCCCGCACCGCGCCGCGCTGGCGGTGGCGATCGCCTGCGACACCGTCGAGGCCGCGCTGAGCTGCGGCCCCGTCGCGCGCGTCGTGGTGGTGACGGGCGACCCGGTGGCCGCCGAGGCGCTGGCCGGGGTGGGCGCCCGCGTGGTCGGCGACCCGGAGGCGGGGCTCAACGCGGCGCTGCGCCACGGCGCGGGCGAGGCCGTACGGCTGGCGCCCGGTGACGCGGTCGGCGCGCTCCAGGCCGACCTGCCGGCCCTGCGCCCCGCGGAGCTGGCGCTCGTGCTGGCCGCCGCGGCCGAGTTCGACCAGGCCTTCCTGCCCGACGCGGCCGAGGTCGGCACGACCTTCTACGGCACGCGGCCCGGCGTCCCGTTCACCCCGGGGTTCGGCGGCGCCTCCCGCGACCGCCACCTGCGGCGCGGCGCGAAGGAGCTCTTCCTGACGGGGGCCGACTCGGTGCGCCGGGACGTGGACACCCCCGGCGACCTGCGCGCCGCCCTCGCCCTGGGCACCGGTCCGCGCACCCGCGCGGTGGCCTGGCTCATCGGGATGAGGTCTCCGGAGCGGAGACCTCCCGGAGACTGAGGATCCCCCGGGACGTCAGCACCGGCAGGTGGGCCAGGGCGATGCCGGCCGCGGCGGTCCACAGGGCCGTCCGGGCGTCGAGCAGCTCCCCCAGCACCCCGCCGAGCAGGCCGCCGAGCGGCGCCGCCCCCCACATCAGGAACCGCATGCTGGCGTTCATCCGGCCGAGCAGGCGCTCCGGGGTGATCCGCTGGCGGTAGCTCAGCTGGTTGACGCTGAACACCGCCGCGCCCACCCCGTTGAGCGCGTTGCCGAGGACGAACGGCGCCAGCGCCCATCCCGGGCCGGCCAGCGGGGCGAGCAGGACGGCCGCGGCGGCCAGTGCGGCTCCGCCGTACATCGCCGGGCCGGCGCCGGAGCGGGCGGCGGCGCGGGGGGCGAGGAACGCGCCCGCCAGCCAGCCGGCGGGTGCGGCCGCCAGGAGCAGGCCGTACCCCACCGGATCGACGCCGAGGAACCTGAGCAGGAAGAACGGCTGGGCGACGGACCAGACGCCGTTGGAGAGCATGACCAGCGCGCCGACCAGGGCGATACGCCGCAGGACCGGGTGGCCGGCGACGTACCGGACCCCCTCGGCGACCTCCTCCCGGAGCCGTCGCCGCTCTCCGGCCGGCGCCGGGTCCTCCTGCGCCCGCACGCCGCCGAGCAGCAGCGCCGAGACCAGGTGGCTGACGCCGTCGGCGAGCAGGGCGACCGGCGCGGTCACCGCGTGCACCAGTCCGCCGCCCAGCGGGGGACCGGAGAGCACCGCCGCGCCGCGCAGCGTCTCCAGGACCCCGTTGCCCCGCAGCACGTCGTCCCGGCCGACCAGGGAGGGCAGGAAGCTCATGTGCGCGACGTCGAAGAAGACCGATCCCAGGCCCATGAGCAGCGCGACCGCGTACAGGTGCGGCAGGGTGAGCGCGTCCAGGAGCACGGCGGCCGGAACGGAGAGCAGCGCGGCGCCCCGCAGCAGGTCGCTCCAGATCATGATCGGACGGCGCCGCAGCCGGTCCACCCACACGCCGGCGGGCAGCCCGACGAGCAGGAACGCGGCCGTCTCCGCGGCGGTGAGCAGGCCGAGCTGGAGAGGACTCGCCTCCAGCGTGAGCAGGGCGACCAGCGGGAGGGCGACGATGGTGACCTGGGTGCCGAACTGGCTGATCGCGTCGGCGCCCAGGAAGAGCCGGAACGACCTGTTCCGCCACATCCCCGCCCGCTCGTCCCCGGTCCGCACAGCCGTGAATGATCGCCGCCCGCGATGCGCCGGTCAAACCCTTTTCCGGTACGGCCGGCGGACGGAGGCGCTCCGCCGCACGGCCGGCGGGAGCCGTGAGGCGGCCGGACCCGGCCGCGTTAGGGTGGTGGGCGTGCAGGCGACGGTGAGGACCTTCGACCCCGCGACCCGGTCCGGGTCGGTGTTCCTGGACGACGGGACCGAGGTCCCGTTCGGCGCCGAGGCGTTCGACGCCGGGCCGCTCCGGCTGCTGAGACCGGGTCAGCGGGTCAACATCTCCGTGGACGGCGGACTGGTCACCTACGTGACGCTCTCGACGTTCCCGCTGCCGGACTGACCCGCGCGCCACCGGGCCGCGCGCGGGAGCCGGAGGGCTGCTCGTCCCGGCGGGCGCGCGCCACCCGATCGCGCCCGCGCGCAGGAGAGCGGCCTCCGTATCCGCCCGGTCCCGCCACCGGACGCCGCGCCCGCCGGACACGCCGAGCGCCCGGCCCCACGCGGGGATCCGGGCGCCCGATGTGCGATTCCGCCGCTCGGCGGAGGCCGCCTGGCTGCGGGTGCTACTTCTTGGCGGCCTTCTTGCCGCCCTCGTTGACGAGGTCCTTGAAGTCGGAGCCGGCGCGGAACTTCGGCGCCCAGCTCTCGGCCACCTTGATCTCGGCGCCCGTCGAGGGGTTCCGGGCCGTGCGGGCCGGCTTGTGCGCCATCTCGAAGGCGCCGAAACCCGTGATGGAGACCTTGTCGCCGCTGGCGACGGCCTTCTGGATGGTGTCGAGCACGGCGTTCACGGCCTCGGTGGCCGTCTTCTTGTCGCCCACCCGATCCGCGATGGCGTCGACGAGTTCTTTCTTGTTCATGAAGATTGTCCCTTGTTGCCGATGTCCGGGAGTGGGTCTCAAGACAGGAAGCCCGTCTCACCCGATTTGTCGCCGAGAGGGGTCTCAGGTGGAGCGAGAGACCCCTTACCCGCTTGAAATTAGGGGACGGAAGCGTGTGACTCAATCACCTTCCGCAATATTTCCAGCACTCCGTGTGTCTGAAACCAGGTCATCGAGGTCAATCAGGAACGATTCCAGGCGGGTGGCCGCTCGGTCCAGGTCGTGTTTGGCCGCTCCGCAGATGGCCAGCAGGTGCTTGGCCAGGCGCTGCCGCGTCTCCGGAGGCACGGGCAGCACGCGGACGCGGCTGTGCGCCTCGCGCAGCAGCCGCGCCAGCTCTCGTTCGGAGCGGGTCAGACCGTCGTCGGCAGCCATGGCTGCCGGCCATTCTCGTACGCCGTCACGTCGTCGGCGTTGCGCAGGGTCAGGCCGATGTCGTCCAGGCCCTCCATCAGCCGCCAGCGGGTGTAGTCGTCGATCTCGAAACCGGCGGACTCGGCGCCCCAGCGCACCCGGCGCTCCCCCAGGTCGACGGTGACCTCGAGGGCGGGGTCGGCCTCCACGGCCGACTGCAGCGCCTCGACGGTCTCGGCCGGCAGCACGACCGGGAGCAGCCCCATCTTGGTGGAGTTGTTACGGAAGATGTCGCCGAACCGGGCCGCGATCACGACGCGGAAGCCGTACTGCTGCAGGGCCCAGACCGCGTGCTCACGCGAGGAGCCGGTGCCGAAGTCCGGTCCGGAGACGAGGATCGAGGCGCCCTGGTAGGCGGGCTGGTTCAGGACGAAGTCCGGGTCCTCGCGCCAGGCGGAGAACAGGCCCTTCTCGAAGCCGGTCCGGCTGACCTGCTTGAGCCAGACGGCCGGGATGATCTGGTCGGTGTCGACGTTGCTGCGGCGCAGCGGCACGGCCCGGCCGGTGTGCGCGGTGAAGGCTTCCATGGTCGTGTCTCCTAGGCCAGGTCGGCGGGGGCGGTCAGCTTGCCGGTGACGGCGGTGGCGGCGGCGACGGCGGGCGAGACCAGGTGGGTGCGGCCGCCCTTGCCCTGGCGTCCCTCGAAGTTGCGGTTGGAGGTCGAGGCGCTGCGCTCGCCGGGGGCGAGGGTGTCGGGGTTCATGCCCAGGCACATCGAGCAGCCCGCCTCGCGCCACTCGGCGCCGGCGGCCTTGAACACCTCGTGCAGGCCCTCCTGCTCGGCCTGGAGTTTGACCAGCATCGAGCCGGGGACGATCAGCGTCCGGGTCACGACGCTGCGGCCGCGCAGCACCTCGGCCGCGGCCCGCAGGTCCTCCAGCCGGCCGTTGGTGCAGGAGCCCACGAAGACGGTGTCCACCTCGACCTCGCGGAGCGGGGTGCCGGGGGTGAGCCCCATGTACTCCAGCGCGCGGCGGGCGGCCGCCGGGTCGTTGGTCTCCTCGGGCGCCGGCACGGCCGTGCCCAGCGGGGCGCCCTGGCCGGGGTTGGTCCCCCAGGTGACGAACGGGGTCAGGGTCGAGGCGTCGATCTCCACGACGGTGTCGAAGACCGCGTCGGAGTCGGTGACCAAGGACTTCCAGTATTCGACGGCGGCGTCCCACTGCTCGCCGGTCGGGGCGTGGGGACGTCCCTGGAGGTAGGCGAACGTGGTCTCGTCGGGGGCGATCATGCCCGCGCGGGCGCCGGCCTCGATGGACATGTTGCAGATGGTCATCCGGCCCTCCATGGAGAGCTTGCGGATGGCCTCGCCGCGGTATTCGACGATGTAGCCCTGACCGCCGCCGGTGCCGATCTTCGCGATGATCGCCAGGATCAGGTCCTTGGCCGTGACGCCGGGCGGCAGCTCGCCGGAGACCTCGATGGCCATCGTCTTGGGCCGGTAGGCGGGCAGCGTCTGGGTGGCCAGCACGTGCTCCACCTCGGAGGTGCCGATGCCGAAGGCGATGCCGCCGAAGGCGCCGTGCGTCGAGGTGTGAGAATCACCACAGACGATGGTCATGCCGGGCTGGGTCAGACCGAACTGCGGGCCGATGATGTGCACGACGCCCTGGCCCGCGTCGCCCATCGGGTGCAGCCGGACGCCGAACTCGGCGCAGTTCTTGCGCAGCGTCTCGACCTGGGTCTTGGAGACCGGGTCGGTGATCGGGCCGAGCAGGGTCGGGACGTTGTGGTCCTCGGTGGCGATGGTGAGGTCCGGCCGCCGCACGGTCCGCCCCGCCATGCGCAGGCCGTCGAACGCCTGCGGGCTGGTCACCTCGTGGATGAGGTGCAGGTCGATGTAGAGCAGGTCGGGCTCTCCCTCGGCACGTCGCACGACGTGCTGCTCCCAGACCTTCTCCGCCAGCGTGCGGCCCATTGTCGCCTCCCTTTCGTTGCGACGCTGCGCGTCGTCGCCCGACTTGCCTTCTCATATGTCGAGACTGCAGTATCGGTGTATGGACAACTCTAGCGGAGTCGGCGTACTCGACAAGGCCGTTCTGGTGCTCAACGCCCTCGAGGCCGGCCCGGCATCCCTCGCGCAGCTCGTCCAGGCGACCGGCCTGGCCCGCCCCACCGCCCACCGGCTGGCGGTCGCGCTGGAGCACCACCGCATCGTCTCGCGCGACACGCAGGGCCGGTTCGTGCTGGGATCGCGGCTCTCGGAGCTGTCCACGGCCGCCGGCGAGGACCGGCTGCTGGCCGTCGCCTCGCCCGTGCTCACCCAGTTGCGGGACATGACCGGAGAAAGCGCACAACTTTACCGCCGCCAGGGCGACGAACGGGTCTGCGTGGCCGCCGCCGAGCGCTCCAGCGGGCTGCGCGACACCGTGCCGGTCGGCTCGGCCCTGCCGATGTTCGCCGGTTCGGCCGCGCAGATCCTGCTGGCCTGGGAGGAGCCCGACCGCCTCCACCGCGGCCTGCGCGGGGCCAAGTTCACCGCGGCCACGCTGTCGAGCGTCCGCCGCCGGGGCTGGGCGCACAGCGTCGGTGAGCGCGAGCAGGGGGTCGCCAGCGTCTCGGCCCCGATACGGGGCGCGGGCGGCAAGGTGATCGCCGCGGTCTCGGTGTCCGGGCCGATCGAGCGCCTCACCCGCACCCCCGGCAGGCTGCACGCCGCCCCCGTGGTCGCCGCCGCCGAGCGCATCACCGAGGCGATGCGCAGGAACGGCTGAGCCGTACGGCGCCGCCGCGCCGGACACCCTGCCGAACACCGGGCCGAACACCGGGCGGCACACCGTGCGGGAACACCGCGCACCGCGGCCGGTCGCCCACCCGATATGAGGAGGCGAGCACCCCCGCGGGCCCCTAGGCTGGGCGGGTGACAGATCGCATCGAGGCAGCCGCCGCTGAACTGCGTCCCCTGCTCCAAGAATTCATCCTCTGGGCCCGTGAGAACGCGCCCGGCAGCGATTCGAACCTGGTGGGCTCCGTCGCCCTGTGGCACCGGTTGATCGCCTCCGACGACGTCGGCCGCTGGAGGACCTCCGATCTGCGCACGGTGCTCCTGGAGCGGATGCCGAAGGTGGTGGAGGATCCCGAGGCCGCGGCGGAGGGACTGGTGCCCGCCGTCCGCGCCTACCTGGCCTACCTGTCGGACACCGCCCGGCTCTCGGCGGGCTCCTCCCCGCTCAAGGAGATGCTCGCCGAGCTCGACGAGATCGAGGACGACGTCGTCGACGCGATGGAGGAGCTGCTCTCCGAGGACGGCGAGGACGCCGAGGAGTACGACGAGGAGGAGTTCGAGGGGCTGGGCGACTTCGAGCCGTTCGCCGACCGGCTCGCCGCGCTGCCGACGATCCGGCTCCGGCCCGACGCCGAGCTGGCCGCGGCCGCGCGCCGGTCCGTCCTGATCGCCAAGGCCCGGGACCTGGCCGTCTGGGTCGGGACCGAGCGCCGGGTGGGCGAGGAGGACCTGCTCACCGACGCCGAGATCGCCGAGGCGCTGGCCGTCCTCGGGTTCCCCGTGCCGGAGGCGGTGGAGGGCCGGCTGGCCGACGCCGTGCCCGCCCTGTGGAACGTCTGGAACCTCGCGATCGACCTGGACTTCCTCCAGCCCGAGGGCGAGGACACCGTCAGCGTCGACCCCGACACCGCCGACTGGCCCTTCGAGGAGGACGACGACGTCCTGGACGCCTGGCTGGCCGGGCTGCACTCGATCGACTACGGCGACCCCGAGCTGGACGACGAGGACGCCACGATCGCCCTGTCCGGGCTGACCCGGGCGCTGCTGGTCCGGGTGCTGCTGGCGACCGGCTCCAAATCCCTCGACGATCTCCGCACCGAGCTGGCCGAGGCCGCCGCCGAGTACGACGACCTGGGCGCCGAGGCCTGGGACGCCGCCACCACGCAGTACGGCGACCCGCTCAACCCGGTGCTGGACTGGCTGTCGGGATACGGCATGGTCGAGGTCGAGCACGACCAGGTGCGGCTGACGCCGCTGGGCATGGAGGGCCTCGTCCACCTGGTGGACGAGGCCGACATCGAGCTGGACGCCCGGCCCGCCATCGACGCGATGACGGCCCTGGACCTGCTCGCCTTCAGCGCGGAGCTGCCCGAGGAGGAGGCCGACGCCGAGTTCGCCGCGTGGATGGAGCTCCGCGAGCCCGCCCGGGCCGCCGAGGAGCTGCTGGCGGCCGCGGCGGAGGACGACGCGGACGCGCTGGTCCGCGTCCAGGCGGCCAGCGTGGTCGGCTCGCTGGGCGCGGTGGCCGTGCCGGCCTGGCGCCGGGCCCTGGACGAGCCGTCTCTGCACCCCTACGCGGCCACGCACCTGGCCCAGCTGGGCGTCGAGGACGTCCCCGCGCCGACCCAGGCCGACACGCACTGGCTGATCCTCGACATGCTGACCATCTCCGCCGGACTCGGCCGCCCCGAGTTCGTCAGCAGCCTGGACGACATCGGCCCGACCTCGATGCTGGTCGGCCTGCTGGACGTCATCTGGAAGGTCCCCCACCCGCACCTGGAGGAGCTGCTGGAGACGATCTCCAAGGCCCACCCGGACCGGCAGGTGGGCAAGGCCGCCAAGCGGGCCCTGTTCAAGGCCCGCTCCGGCGACAACTAACGCGCCGCGCGGAGGGCCCGCCGGGCCCTCCGCGCCGCCCCCTTCCCAGGGCCTCCCGAGTCCTCCGCGCCGGCCCTTTCCCGGACCCCTCGGACCCTCCGCGCCGCCCTCCCTCCCGAGCCCCCCGCGTCGGCCCTTTCCCGGACCCTGCGCCCGGCGCCCTCCCGGGCCCCTCACCCGGCGGCCTCCTGCCAGTCGGGAAGCGGCCGGTAGATCGGGATGCCCGCGGCCTCCAGCTCCTCCCGGATCCTGAAGTACTCCTCGCCGAACGGGTCCACCCCGGCCAGCGGCATGAGGCCGCGCCGGACGGCCAGGTCGTGCGGGGCGAGCGCGGCGGCCGCCGCCAGATGCCGCCCGGCCGCGGCGGTACGGCCGGCGCGCAGCAGCCACGCCGCCACCCGGCCGTGCAGCCGGGCCAGGCGCTCGTCGGCGGTGGGAGCGCGCAGCTCGCGCAGCTCCGTCCCCGTGTCGCCCTCGATCACCCATCGGCGCAGGGCGGCGACGGCCCGCTCGGAGGACAGGCCGTTCATCGACCGGAAGGTGTCGGTGGCCGTCATGGTGTCCTGGGGACGGGCGATGCGGCCGTCGGGATCGATCCAGACCACGGTCGGCACGTTGACCACGTTGTACAGCTCGGCGATCCGGCCGTCGGCGTCGACCACCGCCGGATGGGTCAGGCCGGCGAGCCACTCCCCGGCGTGATCGGGGTCACGGTCGAGGGAGACGCTGACCACGCTGAAGCCGTACCCGCCCAGCTCGCGGTGGAGCTCCTCCCAGGCCGGCAGGTCGTAGCGGCAGCCGCACCAGGAGGCCCAGAAGACCAGCGCGACCTTGGCGCCGCGGAGCCCGGGCAGCGGGCCGAACTCCGGTGCCCGGTCCAGCACGGGCTCGACGGGTTCTCCGACCGCGACCACGCCCTCGTCCGGGTCGGCCACCGCCTGCCGGCCGAGCAACCCGGCGAAGGCGACCAGGTCCACGCCGTCGGCCGTCTCGGCCGCCGCGGCCCGGAACGAGGGGATGCACGCCTCGCCCCGGCACCAGCCGTGCGGCTTGCGCTCCCAGCCGAGCACCGGCGCGCCGTACGGCACGACCAGGCCGTCGATCGCGTCCTCGCGCCCGTCCGCCAGCAGGGTGATCATCATCGACCTCCATTGGATAGCTGTGGTACCCAATTATCAGGCAGCGGCACTATCCAATCAAGGGGGCAGGCCTGGAAATGCAGAAGACCCCTAGAAGCCGATGCTTCCAGGGGTCCTGCGATGTAGCCCCGACCGGATTCGAACCGGCGCTACCGCCTTGAGAGGGCGGCGTCCTAGGCCACTAGACGACGGAGCCTTGCAAATGTGACAGTGGTAGTCCCGACCGGATTCGAACCGGCGCTACCGCCTTGAGAGGGCGGCGTCCTGGGCCACTAGACGACGGGACCCTACGCACTGTCATCGGATCCGGAGGGGACCGGATCCATGCGATCTCCTTGCGGAGATCGCAGCTGGGGTACCAGGACTCGAACCTAGACTAACTGAACCAGAATCAGTCGTGCTGCCAATTACACCATACCCCACCGCTTCGGACTTTCCTTTCGGAGCGCCCTGGCGACTCCGAAAGAATAGCCCACCTTGAGTGCAAGGACCAAAACGATTGTCCCCGGCCCGCCCGGAACCCAACCCCGTGACGCCGGAGTGCCCGGCGGAGCCCGTCTGTGTAACGCTGCTCAGAAGATCCGTCCGCCGTGATCCGTATGCGAGGAGCCCACGCCTTGACCGTGAACCCGTCCAACCCCTTCTTCACCGCCAGCCCGCTGCCCTACCGGCTGCCGCCCTTCGCCGAGATCCGCGAGGAGCACTACCTGCCCGCGTTCGAGCGCGGCATGGCCGAGCAACTGCAGGAGGTGGCGGCGATCGCGGGCAGCACCGAACCCGCCACCTTCGCCAACACCGTCGAGGCCCTCGAGCGCTCCGGGCAGATCCTGAAGCGGACCGCGACCGTCTTCTTCAGCCTCGCCTCCTCCGACGCGACCGACGGCATCCGGGCGATCGAGAAGGAGATCGCCCCCCGGCTGACCAAGCACTCCGACGCCATCCACCTCGACCGCGCGCTCTACGCCCGGCTCAAGCAGGTCTCCACCGACGACCCCGAGGAGGCCTGGCTGCTGGAGAAGTACCGCGAGGACTTCGTCCGGGCCGGAGCCGAGCTGTCGGAGACCGAGCAGGAGCGGCTGAGGGCCCTCAACGAGGAGCTCTCCACGCTCGCCACGGCCTTCTCCCAGAACCTGCTGACGGCCTCCACCGCCTCGGCCCTGGTCGTCGAGGACGCCAAGGAGCTGGACGGGCTCGCCGAGAGCACGATCAAGGCGATCGAGAAGGACGGCCGGTACGTCCTTCCGCTGCTCAACTTCACCAACCAGCCGGCCCTGGCCGAGCTGACCGACCGCGGGACCCGCAGGAGGCTGTACGAGCTCTCGGTGAACCGGGCACCGGAGAACTTCGGGCTCGCGGCCAGGATGGCGGCGCTCCGCGCCGAGCGGGCGGCCCTGCTCGGCTTCCCCAGCCACGCGGCCTACTCCGTCGCCGACCAGACCGCCAAGACCACCGGCGCCGTCGAGGAGCTGCTCGGCAAGCTGGTGGGCCCGGCGGTGGCCAACGCCCGGCGGGAGGCCGAGGCGCTGAGCGAGCAGGCCGGGTTCGCCATCGAGCCGTGGGACTGGTCGTTCTACGCCGAGAAGGTGCGCAAGGCCCGCTACGACTTCGACGGCGCCGAGCTGCGCCCCTACTTCGAGCTGGACCGGGTGCTGCGGGACGGCGTCTTCCGCGCGGCCGGCGAGCTGTACGGCGTCACCTTCACCGACCGGCCCGACCTGGACGGCTACCACCCCGACGTGCGGGTCTACGAGGTCGCGGACGCCGACGGGTCGCCGCTCGGCCTGTTCGTCTTCGACCCCTACGCGCGGCCCACCAAGCGGGGCGGCGCGTGGATGAACAACCTGGTGGACCAGTCCCGCCTGTTCGGCGAGCTCCCCGTGGTGATGAACAACCTCAACATCACCAAGCCCGCGGAGGGCCCGACGCTGCTGACCTTCGACGAGGTCAACACCGCCTTCCACGAGTTCGGCCACGCGCTGCACGGCCTGTTCTCCGACGTGCGCTTCCCGCGCGTCTCCGGCACCACGGTCCCCCGCGACTTCGTGGAGTACCCCTCGCAGGTCAACGAGATGTGGGCGACCTGGCCGTCCATCCTGGAGGGCTTCGCCCGGCACCACGAGACGGGCGAGCCCGTCCCGGCGGAGCTGCTGGAGAAGATGCGGGCCGCGGAGAGGTTCAACCAGGGCTTCGCGACCGTGGAGTACCTCGCCGCGGCGCTGCTCGACTGGGCCTGGCACCGGCTCGCCCCGGGCGAGACGGTCGAGGACCCCGAGGCCTTCGAGGCCGCGGCCCTGGAGCGCGCCGGGATCGCCCTGGAGCTGGTCCGCCCCCGCTACCGGACCAACTACTTCGCGCACATCTTCTCGTCCGGCGTGGGCGGCTACAGCGCCGGCTACTACTCCTACATCTGGAGCGAGGTCCTCGACGCCGACAGCGTCGAGTGGTTCAAGGAGAACGGCGGCCTGCGGCGCGAGAACGGCGACCACTTCCGCGCCGCGCTGCTGTCGGTCGGCGGGTCCAAGGACGTGATGGACGCCTTCCGCGACTTCCGCGGGCGCGACCCGCGCATCGAGCCCCTGCTGGAGCGCCGGGGACTGCTGGCCTGACACGCCGGAGGCGGCCGGAGAGGTCCTCTCCGGCCGCCTCGGGCCCGCTCAGGTCTCGCAGACGTGCGCGGCGCCGCACGCGTGTGCTCGGCGCCGCACGCGCGCTCAGCCTCGCAGCCGCGTCAGCGCCGCGCGCACGCGCTCGATCGAGCGCTCCCGGCCGAGGGCCTCGATCGACTCGAACAGCGGCAGGCCGACCGTCCGCCCGGTGACCGCCACCCGGACCGGGGCCTGGGCCTTGCCGAGCTTGAGCCCGTGCTCGGCGCCGACCTCCTCCAGCGCGGTCTTCAGCGACTCGGGGTCCATGTCCGCCGTCTCCAGCCGGGCGAGGTAGCCGCTGAGGATCTCCTCCGGGGAGTTCTTCATCGCCTTGTCCCACGACGCCTGGTCGAAGACCGGCTCGTCCAGGAAGAGGAAGTCCACGTTGGCGGTGATCTCCGACAGGACCGCGATGCGGGTCTGCGCCAGCGGCGCGACCCTGGCGAACAGCTCCCGGTCCCAGCTCGGGTCGAGCCAGGGCTCGCAGCGCGCGGCGAACTCCTCCGGCGGCAGGGCCCGGATGTACTCGCCGTTGAAGGCGCGCAGCTTCTTCTCGTCGAAGAACGCGTTCGCCGAGTTGACGTCCTCCAGCCTGAACAGCGGCACCATCTCCGCCCAGGGCATGATCTCCCGGTCCTCGCCGGGGCCCCAGCCGAGCAGCATCAGATAGTTGACCATCGCCTCGGCCAGGTAGCCCTCGTCGCGGTAGGACTCCAGGGCCACCTTGTCCCGGCGCTTGGAGAGCTTCTTGCGCTGCTCGTTGACGATCACCGGCAGGTGCGCCCAGACCGGCGGGTTCGCGCCGAGCGCGGGCCAGAGCAGCTGCTGGCGCTGGGCGTTGGCCAGGTGCTCCTCGCCGCGGACCACGTGGGTGATGCCCTGGGTGATGTCGTCGACGGCGTTGGCCAGGACGTACAGCGGGGAGCCGTCGCTGCGCGCGATGACGAAGTCCTCCTGCGCGTCGTTCGGGAACTCCACCCGGCCGCGGATCACGTCGTCCACGACCGTGACGCCCTCGTCGGGGGTCCGGAAGCGGACCGCGCCCGCGGACAGGGCCCGGTCGCGGCAGAAGCCGTCGTAGCCCTTGTGCTCGGAACCGGTGCGCTCCTGGAGCAGCTCGCGGGTGCAGTCGCAGTAGTAGGCCTTGCCGTCGGCGAGCAGCTTGGCCACGGCCTCGCGGTGCTGCGATTCGTTCTCCGACTGGAAGTGCGGGCCCTCGAAGACCGGGTTGTCGCCGCTGATGCCGATCCAGGCCAGCGCGGACAGGATGCCCTCGGTCCACTCGGGCCGGTTGCGCGCCGCGTCGGTGTCCTCGATGCGCAGGACGAAGCGGCCCCCGGACTGCTCGGCCAGGGCCCAGTTGAACAGTGCCGAGCGGGCGCCGCCGACGTGGAACATGCCGGTCGGCGAAGGAGCGAAACGAACCCTGATCATCGCGAGACCACCCGGTTGCTGAGAGTGCCGATACCTTCGATGCTGACGCTGACCTCGTCGCCGATCTCGAGCGGCCCGACCCCCTCGGGCGTCCCGGTCAGGATGACGTCGCCGGGGATCAGGGTCATGACCGCGCTCACGTGCGCGATCAGCGCGGGGATGTCGTACATGAGCTTGGAGGTGCGCGAGCTCTGCCGTACCTCGCCGTTCACCTTCGTGGTGATGCCGAGGTCGGCCGGGTCGAGCTCGGTCTGGATCCACGGGCCGAGCGGGCAGAAGGTGTCGAAGCCCTTCGCCCGGGTGAACTGCACGTCCTTCTTCTGCAGGTCGCGGGCGGTGACGTCGTTGGCGCAGGTGTAGCCGAAGACGACCTCGTGCGCCCGCTCGACGGGCACCTCCCGGCAGAGCCTGCCGATGACCACCGCCAGCTCGCCCTCGAAGTCGACCCGCCGGGAGAGCCCGACGGGGTAGGCGACGGCCTCCGACGGGCCGATCACCGAGGTGGACGGCTTCAGGAACACCAGCGGCTCGTCGGGGACCTCCCCGCCCATCTCGCGGGCGTGCTCGGCGTAGTTCTTGCCGATGGCGACGACCTTGCTGGGCAGCATGGGCGCGAGCAGCTTGACCTGCGAGAGCGCGTGCCGCTCGCCGGTGAACTGGATCGGGCCGAACGGGTGCCCGGAGATCCCGGAGACGAACTCCTCGCCGGGGCCGCCCTCGACCACCCCGAATCCGACACCGTCACCTGTGGAGAACCTCGCTATACGCACCCCACAAGGCTAGTCGCGGTCGAGGTCCCGCCGGACCGCCCCCGCCGGGTACGGCCCGGCTCCGCCCCGGGGCCCGTCCCGCCACGCCCGCCGGAGCGGTTCCCCGGCCCCCGGGGCGGAGATCGTAGGGTGACCGGAGAAGACGTCCTGAAAGGAGCCCGCATGTCGGTTGTGAAGATGAACGTGCTCACCGTGCCCGCGGAGATGCGCGAGGAACTGGAGCGCCGGTTCTCCAACCGGGCCGGGATCGTGGAGTCGGCCGACGGGTTCGAGTGGTTCGAGCTGCTCCGCCCGGTCGACGGCACCGATCGCTACCTGGTCTACACGCGCTGGCGGTCCGAGGAGGACTTCAAGCGCTGGACCGAGAGCCAGGCGTTCCAGCGGGGCCACGCCCAGGCCGCGGCCGAGGCCGGCGCGCAGGGCCACGGGCACGGACAGGGCCACGGACAGGGACAAGGACAGGGCCACGGGCACGAACAGGCCCAAGGACACGGCCACGGCCACGGGCACGGCGGCCCCGCCGCCTCGGGGGCCGAGGTGTGGTCGTTCGAGGTCGTGCAGAGCGCCGGGCCCAAGGCCTGAGCACGGAGCCCCGCCGCCGGCCGTACCCGGTGGGGAGACCGGCGGCGGGGCGGGCTGTGACCGGGGCCGGAACCGGGCGGCCGGCAGGTCAGCAGGCCGGCGGGCGGGAGGCCGGCGGGCGGGAGGTCAGCGGGCGGGAGGTCAGCGGTCCAGCGGGTTGGCCTGGATGCGGCCGACGACGCCGTTGCGGACGAACTCCCCGGCCAGGCTCTCCGGCTTGCGCTCCCCCTGCGCCTTGATGCAGGCGGCGAACTCCTTGCCGATCTCCAGCCGGGGGTGGCGCTCCAGCACCTCGGCCCGCAGGCCGGCGGGCCAGTCCTCCGGTCGCCGCCCGGAGATGTCCAGGCCGGTGGAGAGCTCCAGCAGGTGCCCCTCGGGGTCGGCGGCGACGTCCACCTCGGCCCACATGTGCCGCACGACCACCTCCGAGGCGCGCCTGCGGCGCTCGACCGGCCAGCCCGCGCCCGCGGCGAACACCCACGCGACGTGGCCCCCGGCCTCCTCGAACGGGACCGTGTGGCTGTCGAACTCCGCCACCAGCCCGATGTCGTGGAACATCGACGAGACGTACAGCAGCTCGGCGTCGAAGGCGATGTCACGGGCCTGCGCGTAGGCCGCCGCCCACAGGTAGGCCCGGACCGAGTGGTTCAGCAGGGAGGGCGAGCAGTAGGCCTCGGCCGTCTCCAGCGCGGCGCGGCAGGCGGCGGTGTCGGGGACCGTGATGTCGGCGAGTCTCATGCCGACCAGCATGTCCGCCCGCACCTGACCGGACGAGCGGCCGGGAGGCCATCCGCCGATAGGATCCCGCCATGGGTTCTCCGGCAGCGCTCTTCCCCCCGGGCCCTCCCGGCACCGGCCCCTCCCCCGCGGACCGGCCCACGGACCCGCTCGCGGCGGACCTCCCTGCGGACCGGCCCACGGACCCGCCCGCGGCGGACCTCTCCGCGGACCCGCCCGCGGCGCCCCTCCCCACGGGCTTCTCGACCGTCGCGGTGCTGCTCTTCGACCAGATCCCCCTCTTCGAGGCGTCGGTGCCGATCGCGGTCTTCGGCGAGCGGCGGGAGGGCATGCCCGAGTTCGACGTCCGGGCGGTGGCCGCCGAGGGGGGCCCGGTGCGCACGGACGCCGGCATGACCCTCGCCGCGCCGTACGGCCTGGACGCCGTCGACGACGCCGACCTGGTGATCGTGCCGACCTGGCGCAACCCGTCCGCGGGCCGCCCGCCGTCGCCGGAGGCGCTGGAGTCGCTGCGCCGGGCCCACGGCAGGGGCGCGACGGTCGTCTCCCTGTGCCTCGGCACGTTCGTGCTGGCGGCCACCGGGCTGCTGGACGGGCGTCCGGCCACCACGCACTGGCGCTACGCGGGACTCCTCGCCTCGGCGTACCCGCGCGTCGAGGTCCGGCCCGACGTGCTCTACGTGGACGAGGGGGACATCCTCACCTCGGCGGGCAGCACCGGCGGCATCGACCTCTGCCTGCACCTGGTCCGCCGCGCGTACGGCACGCAGGTGGCCAACACCATCGCCAGGAGCCTCGTCACGCCGCCGCACCGGGCCGGCGGCCAGGCCCAGTACATCGACCACCCCGTCCCCGCCCCGGCCGCCGGCGACCCGTTCGGCGACGTCCTCGACTGGGCCCTGCGCCACCTGGACCGGGAGCTGAGCGTGGACGCCCTCGCCGCCCGGGCGCTGATGAGCCGCCGCACCTTCGACCGGCGCTTCCGCCGGGCCACCGGGACCACGCCCGCCCAGTGGCTGCTCCACCAGCGCGTTCTGCACGCCCGGCGGCTGCTGGAGACGACCGCCGAGCCGGTCGAGCAGGTGGCCCGCAGATCGGGCTTCGCCTCCGCGGTGGCGCTGCGGCCCCACTTCCGCCGCCAGGTGGGGGTCTCCCCCACCGCCTACCGGGAGGCCTTCGGCCCGGGCGGGACGGACGGCCCGGACCGAGGCTCGGACCGAGGCCCGGACCGCACCGGTCACACGGATGGCGTGAATCTCTCGGTGGTCGGCTGAGCCGGCGCTCACCCGGGACCCGCCCGAACCGCGAGGCTGGACGCGTGAAACGAGCCCTCATCGTCATCGACGTCCAGAACGAGTACTTCACCGGCGCCCTGCCGATCGCCCACCCGCCGCGCGAGGAGAGCCTCGCCAACGTCCTGACCGCGATGGACACCGCCCGCGCGCACGGCGTCCCGGTGGTCGTGGTCCGGCACACCGCCCCGGCCTCGTCGCCGATCTTCGCCTCCGGCGGGCACGGGTGGGAGCTGCGCGAGGAGGTGGCGGGCAGGCCGTACGACCACCTGGTGGACAAGGCGAGGGCCTCGGCCTTCACCGGGACGGATCTCGGGGAGTGGCTGGATGCGCGCGGGATCGACACGCTGACCGTCGCCGGCTACATGACCCAGAACTGCGACGAGTCGACCGCCCGCGACGCCTTCCACCGCGGCCTGTCCGTGGAGTTCCTCGCGGACGCCACCGGCACGGTCGCGCTGTCGAACCGGGCGGGGAGCCTGACCGCCCGGCAGGTCCACGAGCACGTACTGGTGGTGATGGACTCCAACTTCGCCTCGGTGGCCACCACCGCCGAGTGGACCGCCGCGGTGCAGGCGGGTGAACCGCTGCCGCTGACCGGCATCTGGGCGAGCACCCGCTGAACCACCGTGTGAGCCGCGACGTGAGCCGCGGCCGGTCGTCCGTCCCGGTCCCTGCCCGGGCCCCGATTCCGGCCCCGGTCCCTGCCCCGATCCCTGCCTGAGCCCCGGCTCCGACCTGGGCCGGGGCCCGGTAAACCGCCCCTGTGCATCTGGTTGCTAACGATGTGCTGGAAGAGGGCATCCCTGCTTGACCGGTTTGGTGGGATTCGGTCAGCTTGATCCGCCCTCTTCACTCGGCCCGGAAGGAACTGGCGTGCGCCGCCGCACACGAGCACTCGTACTCCCCACCGCCCTCCTGCTGACCTGCGGCGCGATGGTCGGCACCGCCCAGACCGCCGGCGCCGACGGCACCGCGGTCAAACGCACGGCCGAGTGCCAGGGCGACTGGCTGCCCGCGACCCCGACGTCCGCCGACGTCATGGCCGGGCAGGTGGACTTCCTCGGCCTGCCCGCGGTCAAGGTGGGCAAGGACGTCGACTGGCGGACCGACCCCTACCGCAACCGCTCCTGGAGCATGGTCTTCCACTCCCTGCGCTGGATGGGCCGCCTGGTCGCCGACTACGAGACCAACGGGGACAAGGCCTACCTGACCCGCGCCACCGAGATCGCCAAGGACTGGGTGGCGGACAACCCCCGCCGCGGCGGGGGCAGCCCGTACGCCTGGCAGGAGCACCCGATCGCGCTGCGCGCCCCCGCGCTGGTCTGCCTGAGCAAGCACGTCGGCGAGTCCTGGCTGACCAGGAGCCTGGCCGAGCACGCCTCGATGCTCTCCGACCCCAGGCTGTACGAGAAGGGCCACAACCACGGCATCGACCAGGACATCGCACTGCTCGGCATCGGCTGCCGCTACAGGCGCGACGAGTGGTCCTCCCTGGCGATCCGCCGCCTGACCGAGACCGTCGACCTCGACGTCGACTCCCAGGGCGCGCTGCGCGAGCAGGCGCCCCGCTACGCGACCTACGTCCACGACCGGCTCAAGGTGGCCATGGACGACATCAGGGAGTGCGGCCGGAAGGTGCCACCCTCGATCGAGAAGCGCTGGGAGTCGCTCAAGGACTTCGTCGCCCACTCCACCCAGCCCAACGGCTTCATGGTGCCGATCGGGGACGGCGGCGCCGACGTCCGCCCGGTCGGCTACGACAGCCCGAAGAAGACCGTGAAGGTGTACGGCAACGGCTACGTCTACGGCCGGACCGCCTGGGACAAGCCGGAGTCGGCGTTCTACTCCATCCGGTTCGGCCCGGGCACCAGGCACCACGGCCACGAGGACCACCTGGGCGTCACCTACTACGCCCAGGGCCGCGACGTCCTGGTCGACGCGGGCTTCCACTCCTACGAGAACAGCGGCTACCGCCGCTGGACGATGTCCCCCGAGGCGCACAACGTGCCGGTCGTGGCCGGCGCCCGCTTCCGCCCCCGGACCGCCACGGCCCTGAGCAGGTCGTCGATCGGCGGGGACCGGCAGAGCTTCCGCCTCACCGACAGGGCGTACGGCGTGCCGCGCACCCGCTCGGTCCTGGTCAACCACGGCGAGGACGTGATGGCCGTCCTCGACACGGTGCCCAAGGGCTCGAAGGTCGGCAACCTGTGGCACTTCGCCCCGGGGTTGTCGGTGGTCTCCGAGGGGGGCGGCCGGGTCGTCGTCAAGGACAAGACGGGCTGGAAGGCGACGCTGGTCCAGCTGGCGATGCCGGCCTGCACGCCGGTCGGCGGACAGAAGGTCGTCCGCGGCGCGAGCAGCCCCTACCAGGGCTGGGTCTCCACCGCCTATCTGAAGAAGGAGGCCGCCCCCGCGGTCGTCTCCCCCGCCGTCGCGGGCGGGCTGCTGACCGTGGTGGTGCCCGGCACCGACCGGCCCTCGGTCTCCTGCTCTGACGGCAGGGTCCGGCTGGAGACCTCCGACGGCTCGGTCTCCTTCAAGGCCGGTCGCGCGGACCTCTCCTGACTCGCCCTCCTCCGAGGCCGGCCGCGCGGACCCCTCCTGACGTGCGGTGCGGGCGGGGCGTGGCCGCGCCGTACCCCGCCCGCACCGCCCCGGCGCTCAGCCCGCCTCGTGCCCCGCGCGCAGCAGGCCGTAGGTGACGGCCTGCTCCAGGGCCTGCCAGGAGGCCTCGATGATGTTCTCGTCGACGCCCACGGTCGCCCACTCGGCGGTCGCGTCGCTGGAGGTGATCAGCACGCGCGTGATCGCGTCGGTGCCGTGCGTGCCCTCGAGGATCCGTACCTTGAAGTCGATCAGCTCGACCCCGGCCAGCTCCGGGTAGAGCCGCTCCAGTCCCGCCCGCACCGCGCGGTCCAGCGCGTTGACCGGGCCGTTGCCCTCTCCGGTGGCGACGATCCGCTCGCCCTTGGCGTGCAGCTTGACCGTGGCCTCGCTGACCAGCTCGCCGCCGCGCGTGCGCTCGACGATGACCCGCCAGGACTCGACCGCGAAGTGCCGGCGCCGCTCGCCCGCCACGGTGTCGCGGAGCAGCAGCTCGAAGGAGGCGTCGGCCGCCTCGAACGTGTAGCCCCGCGACTCCAGGTCCTTGACCCGGTCCACCAGGTCGCGCGAGGTCTCGGGCGACAGCTCGTAGCCCAGCTCGCGGCCCTTGAGCTCGACCGAGGCGCGCCCGGCCATGTCGGAGACGAGCATCCGCATGTCGTTGCCGACCTGCGCCGGGTCGATGTGCTGGTAGAGGTTGGGGTCGACCTTGATCGCGCTGGCGTGCAGCCCGGCCTTGTGCGCGAAGGCGGAGACGCCGACGTAGGGCGCGTGGGAGTTCGGGGTGACGTTGGTCACCTCGGTGATCGCGTGCGCGATGCGGGTCATGTCGGCCAGCGCCTCCCGCGGCACGAGGTCGAAGCCCCGCTTGAGCTGGAGGTTGGCCACCACGGTGAACAGGTTGGCGTTGCCGGAGCGCTCGCCGTACCCGTTGGCGCAGCCCTGCACGTGGGTGGCGCCGGCCTTGACCGCGGCCAGCGTGTTGGCCACCGCGCAGCCGGTGTCGTCGTGGCAGTGGATGCCGACGCGGGCGCCGGTGCCGACCGCCTCGTGGACGACCTCGGCGAGCTCGTCGGGGAGCATGCCGCCGTTGGTGTCGCAGAGCGCGATCACCGACGCGCCCGCCTCCGCGGCGGTCCGCAGGACCTCCAGTGCGTAGGCCGGGTTGGACTTGTAGCCGTCGAAGAAGTGCTCGGCGTCGAGGAAGACCCGCTGGCCCTCCGCCCGGAGGTGGGAGACCGTGTCGCGGATCATCGCGAGGTTCTCCTGCAGGGTCGTGCGCAGGGCCAGCTCGACGTGCCGGTCGTGACTCTTGGCGACGAGGGTCACGACCGGCGCGCCGGATTCGCGCAGTGCGGCGACCAGTGGGTCGTCGGCCGCCTTCACCCCGGCCCGGCGGGTCGCGCCGAACGCGGCGAGCTGCGCGTGCTTCAGGTCGAGCTCGGTCCGAGCCCGCCGGAAGAATTCGGTGTCCTTGGGGTTCGCGCCGGGCCAGCCGCCCTCGATGAACCCGACGCCCAGGCCGTCCAGGTGCCGCGCGATGGCCAGCTTGTCGGCCACCGTCAGGTTGAGGCCCTCCTGCTGCGCCCCGTCGCGGAGCGTCGTGTCGTAGACGTGGAAGCGGTCGTCGGTCATTGAGGATCTCCTTCGCGGTGCGATGATCGCCGCGCGCCCGTCCGGCCCCGGAAAGCAAAAAGACCCCTCACGGACGTGAGAGGTCTGCGCGCTGGCGGTGTCCCTTTTCAGCCAGCGCGCCTGCCGATAATGAGCAGACCGTAGAACATGATGCTCCGAAGTCTGCCACACGCGGCCACCATCTGACACATTGATCTCGGGATACGAGACGTACGGCACAGCCCCGCAGGAGGGGCCCCGCCCCGGGAGATCGACTCCGACCAGCGAGAATGGCCGGATGAAGGCGACTTATCTCGAACCGGCCGTCGGGCAGTATCTGCTCGCGCACACCGCCCGGCCCGACGAGCTGCTGGACGCCCTGGCCCTGGAGACGCGCGAGCTCATGGGCGAGCGGGCGAACATGCAGATCGCCCCCGACCAGGGCCGCTTCCTCACCATGATCGCCCAGATCTCCGCCGCCCGGAACGCCGTGGAGGTCGGCACCTTCACCGGCTACTCCTCCGTCTGCCTGGCCCGCGGCCTGGCCCCCGGCGGCCGGCTGACCTGCTTCGACGCCAGCGAGGAGTGGACCGCGGTGGCCCGCCGCTACTGGGAGAAGGCCGGCGTCGCCGACCGCGTCGAACTGCGGCTCGGCCCGGCCGAGGCGCGGCTGCGCGAGCTGACCGGCGGCCCGCCCGTCGACCTGGCCTTCATCGACGCCGACAAGCCCGGCTACCCGGTCTACTACGAGATCCTGATGTCCGTCCTGGCCCCGGGCGGGGTGATCCTCGTCGACAACACCTTGTGGAGCGGCCGGGTCGCCCATCCCAACGAGCGCGACGAGACCACCCAGGTGATGCGCGAGTTCAACGACCTGGTCATGGCCGACCCCCGGAGCACTTCGATCATGCTCCCCATGGCCGACGGCCTGACCATGATTCGAAAGCACTGACGAGAACTTTCCGAACCTCCGGACGGGCTGCAGACTTTGCCGTTACTTTGTGCGGCGCGTCAAACACGTTGCGTCCGCCCACCAGGAGGGGATGATGGACCCATGTCCAAAGTTCTGGCTCGTCGTAAGGCGAAGTGCATGTCGGATCGCGAGGAGATCGACCAGCGCTACCAGCATGAGTGCGCGCAGTGGCCCGACCGGAAGGTCGAGATCATCAGCGGCCGGATCGTGGTGAGGGAGTTGCCTACGTTCGACCACGCGAAGACCATCCTCTGGCTGCTGTCCCAGCTCCTTCCCGTGGCGACAGAGCGAGGATGGCTTCCCGTCTGGGGCATGAAGCTCTTCCTCGGCGTCCAGAAGGACCGCTACATACCGGACCTCCTCGTCCTCCCCCGCGATCCGCGCATGTGGGACGACGAGAACGTCCACGCGGAGGAGGCGCTCCTCGTCGTCGAGGTCGTCTCCCCCAGCAGCCAGAGCGACGACCATGTCGTCAAACCGCGGAACTGCGCCGCAGCGGGAGTCCCCCTCTACCTGGTGATCGACGCCTTCGAGAACCAGGTCACGCTGTTCAGCCAGCCGAGCGAGACGGGTTACCTCAACGAGGTCACCGAGACGATCGGCAAGCCGATCGAGCTGCCCGCGCCGTGGGATCTCACGATCGACACGGGCAGGCTGCTCACGGGAGAAAGCACAGGCGACACCGGGAAGTAAGACCGCCGCATGGAGAGAGCCCGGGTGGGACGGACGGGATCGGGCCCTCTCCTGCAGCACGGCGGACCGGCTCGCGACCGCGGACCCGGCCAGGACCGGGGCGCGAACGGGCGCGGACCGCAGGGGAGGCCGGTCAGCAGATCTTGTGGACCCAGCCGTGCGCGTCGGGGCGGGTGCCGTACTGGATGCCGGTGAGCTCCTCGCGGATGCGGCGGGTGACCGGGCCCGGAGTGCCGTCGCCGACCGTCCAGGCGCGGTCGGCGCCCTTGACCGAGCCGACCGGGGTGACGACCGCCGCGGTGCCGCAGGCGAAGACCTCGGTGAGCTCGCCCGACTCGCAGCCCGCCTGCCACTCCTCGATCGAGATGCGGCCCTCCTCGGCGGTGAGGCCGAGGCTGCCGGCCAGGGTGAGGATCGAGTCGCGGGTGATGCCCGGCAGCAGCGTGCCGGTGAGCGCCGGGGTGAGCAGGCGGTCGCCGTAGACGAAGAACAGGTTCATCCCGCCCATCTCCTCGACGTAGCGGTGCTCGTTCGCGTCCAGCCAGACCACCTGGTCGCAGCCCTGCTCGACGGCCTGGCGCTGGGCCACGAACGCCGCCGCGTAGTTGCCGCCGCACTTGGCGAAACCGGTGCCGCCGGGGGCCGCGCGGGTGTACTCCGTGGAGAGCCAGACCGAGACCGCCTTGCTGGCGCCGAAGTAGGCGGCGGCCGGGGAGGCGATCACCATGTACCGGTAGTTCTTCGACGGGTAGTTCACGCCGAGCGCGGGCTGCGTGGCGATCATGAAGGGCCGCAGGTAGAGGCTGTGTCCCTCGGTCGTCGGCACCCACTCGCGGTCGGTCTGGACGAGCAGCTCCAGCGACTCGACGAACGTCTCCTCGGGCAGCTCGGGCATGGCCATGCGCAGCGCGGAGGCGTTGAAGCGGGCCGCGTTGGCGTACGGCCGGAAGGAGACGATCGCCCCGCTGCTCGGCTGCCGGTAGGCCTTGAGCCCCTCGAAGAGCTCCTGGGCGTAGTGGAAGACCGAGGTCGCCGGGTCCAGGGTCAGCGGGCCGTACGGCGTGAGCCGCGCGTCGTGCCAGCCCTCGCCCTCGGTGTAGTCGATCGAGATCATGTGGTCGGTGAAGACCTGCCCGAACCCGGGACTCTCCATTACCCGCTCCCGCTCTGCCGCGGTGCGCGCGTGGTCGGAGAGCTGCACGTCGAAGCCGAGCTTCTGAGCGGTGGTCATGACGGAGATCCTTCTCTTTGTGGCGGGTCTACCCTTTAGTCCATTCTGCGACGGACCGGGTAACGGGAAACTACTGCATTCCGGCCGGTGATCGGCAGGAGGCGGGACCGGCGGAAGTGGCCGCGGACGCGAAGACGCGCCCGGCGGCTCACTGGGAGCCGCCGGGCGCGTCTGGGGTCGGGGTGGGCGGCTTCCTCAGCCGACTACTCGGGCGGTGATGTCGTCGCCGATCTCCTGGGTGGTCCGGCCGCTCCAGCCGGTCTGCCGCTCGACCAGGTCGTCGGCGACGGCCTGCTCGACCCGGGCGGCCTCCTCGGCCAGGCCCAGGTGGTCCAGGAGCATGGCGACCGACAGGATCGTGGCGGTGGGGTCGGCCTTGCTCTGCCCGGCGATGTCGGGGGCGCTGCCGTGGACCGGCTCGAACATGCTCGGTGCGGTGCGCTCGGGGTTGATGTTGCCACTGGCCGCCAGGCCGATGCCGCCGGCGATCGCCGCGCCGATGTCGGTGATGATGTCGCCGAAGAGGTTGTCGGTGACGATCACGTCGAACCGCTGCGGCTGGTTGACGAAGAACATCGAGGCCGCGTCGATGTGGCAGTAGTCGGACTCGACGTCGGGGTACTCCAGGCTGACGCGGTCGACGGTGCGGGCCCACAGGTCGCCCGCGTAGGTCAGCACGTTGGTCTTGTGCACCAGCGTCAGCTTCCTGCGGGGGCGGGAGAGCGCCTTGTCGAAGGCGTAGCGGACCACGCGCTCGACGCCGTGGGCGGTGTTCACCGACTCCTGGGTGGCGATCTCGTGCGGGGTGCCGCGGCGCAGCACGCCGCCGGCCCCGGCGTACAGGCCCTCGGTGCCCTCCCGCACGACGACCATGTCGATCTCCTCGGGGCGGACCCCGCCCAGCGGGGTCTCCACACCGGGGAAGAGCTTGACCGGGCGGAGGTTGACGTAGTGGTCGAGGTCGAAGCGGAGCCGGAGCAGCAGGTCGCGCTCCAGGACGCCCGGGGGCACGCTGGGGTCGCCGATCGCGCCGAGCAGGATCGCGTCGTAGCCGCGCAGCTCGTCCAGGACCGTGTCCGGGAGGGTCTCACCGGTCTCGTGGTAGCGCTTGGCGCCGAGGTCGTAGGTGGTGGTCTCCACCTTCCCCCCGACCGCTTCGAGGACCTTCAGGCCTTCGGCGACGACTTCGGTCCCGATCCCGTCACCCGGGATGACCGCCAGGCGGATGTTACGCGAATCCATGAGGGCACCTTACCGGTCCGTCCCGGTACTCGGACAACGGTCTCACCAATCGGACACTTCGGATGTCCCGGGCAGATCGGAGCGGGCGGGGCGATCGGGGCGGCGCACCGGCGCCCGCCCATTCGGCTAGCGGTTCGGCGCACCGCCGTTGTCGCGGCGGTCCAGCGCCGCCTGGAGGGCCTCTGCGGCCTCCTCCTTGGCGTCCTCGGGACGGTTCCAGGGATACATGTCGTACATGGCGACTCTCATCTCGGTCGTACGGAAAGCGGCACGGGACCAGGGGAGGGGGTCCGGAGGTGCCGATCGCGGCCCCGGACCGGGCCTGGGGTCGCGGGTCCGGATCGCGGACCGGCGACGAGGGGCCCGTCACCAGGAGGCGCCACCGCAGCGCGGCGGGCCGCCGGCCTGCCCCTCAGGCTCCGCCGTGACAGGTGAGGACGACGAGAACCTGGCGTATTTCATCCCAGACTACCTGGTCACCGCGATGCCGTCTCGCCCGCCGTACGGACTTCCCACATGCTGAGACGGCCGCCGCCCCTCGGACGAGGGACGGCGGCCGTCTCGGAGAGCGTCGCCGCGGGTGCGGTCCGCCGGTCGCCGCGGGCGGGGGCCGCTAGTCGGCCAGGTCGACCGTGCGGCCGCCCTCGGCGCCGATCTCGGCGACGATCTGCTCGACGACGTCGGCCGGGATGGCGGTGTCGACGGTCAGCGCGATGAGCGCCTTGCCGCCCTTGGCGTGCCGCGCCACCTGCATGGAGGCGATGTTGATGCCGTGGTCGCCCAGGATGCGGCCGACGACGCCGACGACGCCGGGGCGGTCGGAGTAGGTGAGGAACGACAGGTGGTCGGTCGGCTCGATCTCGATCTGGTAGCCGTTGACCTCGACGATCTTCGTGATCTGCCGCGGGCCGGACAGGGTGCCCGAGACCGAGACCGTGCGGCCGTCGGCCAGGACGCCGCGGACGGTCACCACGTTGCGCCAGTCGGGGCTCTCCGAGCCGGTGACCAGCTCCACCGTCACGCCGCGGTCCTTGGCCAGGAGCGGGGCGTTGACGTAGGTGACGGAGTCCTCGACCACGTCGGTGAAGACGCCCTTGAGCGCGGCCAGCTCCAGCACCCGGACGTCCTGGGCGGCGATCTCGCCGCGGACCTCGACGTCGAGCCTGGTGGCGACCTCGCCGGCCAGGGCGGTGAACACGCGGCCGAGCTTCTCGGCCAGCGGCAGGCCCGGCTTGACGTCCTCGGCGACGGCGCCGCCCTGGACGTTGACCGCGTCCGGCACGAACTCGCCCGCCAGGGCCAGCTTCACGCTCCGCGCGACCTGGGTGCCGGCCTTCTCCTGGGCCTCGTGGGTGGAGGCGCCCAGGTGCGGGGTGACGACGACCTGGTCCAGCTCGAACAGCGGGCTGTCGGTGACGGGCTCCTTGGGGAACACGTCGATGCCGGCGCCGGCGACGCGGCCCTCCTTGATCGCGGAGTACAGGGCGCCCTCGTCGATGATGCCGCCGCGGGCCACGTTGATCAGGCGGACCGACGGCTTGACCAGGTGCAGCTCCTTGTCACCGATGAGGCCGATCGTCTCCTTGGACTTCGGCAGGTGCACGGTGATGAAGTCGGCCTCACGCAGGGCCTCCTCCAGCGAGACCAGGCGCACGCCCATCTGCGCGGCGCGGGCCGGCTGCAGGTAGGGGTCGTAGGCGATCAGTTCGACGCCGAACGGCTGCAGGCGCTGGGCGACCAGCTGGCCGATCTTGCCGAGGCCGAGGATCGCGACGACCTTCTCGTCGAGCTCCACGCCGGTGTACTTCGAGCGCTTCCACTCGCCGCCCTTGAGCGCGGAGTGCGCCTGGGCGACGTTGCGGGCGGAGGCGAGGATCAGCGCGACGGTGTGCTCGGCGGCGCTGGTGATGTTGGAGGTCGGCGCGTTGACGACCATGACGCCGGCCTTGGTCGCGGCCTCCACGTCCACGTTGTCCAGGCCGACGCCCGCGCGGGCGACGACGCGGAGCCGGGGCGCGTGCGCGATGGCTTCGGCGTCCACCTGGGTGGCGCTGCGCACGATGAGCGCGTCCACGTCGGCGAGGGCGGGCAGGAACTGGGCGCGGTCGGCGCCGTCGGTGTGACGGACCTCGAAGTCCGCGCCCAGGACCGCGAGACCGGCCTCGGAGAGTTCCTCTGCGACCAGTACGACGGGCTTGTTCACTGGTGGTTCCTTACGAGACGGGGAGGGCTGCACCGGATCTCACGCAGTCTATCGACGCTTGTGAACGTGTTCACGAGTGTCCCGCGATCCGAGACGGAGATCACCCCCGGCCTGCGGGCGGAGACTGGTACCCAATCCCCCCGAATCTCATGCACGGAACCTTCAACTTGGTATTGCTGCGATAAATCTTCACGATTACCCTCATAAGCCGTGGTCCTCTACCTATCGTTCGTCATATGAGCATCGGCAACCCCGCTCTCGGCGATGTGCTCGCGCAGCACGGCGGCCCGCACCGGCTGCTGGCCGCGCTTGCCGAAGGGGGGCTCCTCGTCGCCGTGCGACCGGACCGCTCCGTCGTCCTCGGGACGACGCAGGCCGGTGACCGGGTGCTGCTCGGATACACCTCGGCGGGCACCTACGCACGGCACGGCGGCAGCCACTCCCTGTCGGACTGCGACGCCGACACCATCCTCGACATCCAGCGCGTCACGGGCGTGCGCGAGATCGTGATCGACGCCGCCGGGCCCACGGCTGCGGCCGTACCGATCGAGGACCTCCTGCGGTACCTGCGCTCCACCCGCCCCGGTCCCGCGCCGGCGCTGTCGGGCACGACCCCGACCGCCTACGCGACCGGGGCGATGGCGACGGTCAGCCGCGCCTCGGCGGTGAGCTCGGCCGGTTCGGCCGGTCCGGTGGGTTCGGCGGCCCCGCTGGCCCCGGCCGGTCCGATGAGCCCGCTGGCCTCGCCCACCCCTCCGCTCTCGCCGAGCCCGCCCGCGCCGCCGAGCCGGCCGCTCCCTCCGGCCCGGCCGATGACCACCCCGGTGCCCGCGGCCTCCGCCCAGCCGTGGATCCCCGCGCCGCGGCCCCACCTGTCGGGGCCGATGCAGATGGTCGACCCCGGCTACAAGCGGTGCGCCCACCCGATCCTGCCCGCGCTGCGCGTGGCGATCGCCCAGCTCCTCGCCGACTTCCCGCTCATCCACCACGTGTGGATCTCCGAGGCCCGGACCGCCTCGGGGGCTCCCGGGATCATGCTCCACGTCAAGGTGCACATGTCCGCGGCCGAGGACGTGGTGCGCGACCTGCACCGCATGGTGCGGGCCCGGCTGCCCCAGCTGGCGGCGAGCGACGCGCCGATCCTCATGGCGCGGGTCGCCGACGCGCGCAGCGAGCAGCGCATGATCGAGGTCGGCGCCCACGTGGTCTGCGCCGACGTACGGGACTGACCGCGGCCTCCAGCCTCCACGGGGCTCCGTGACCGCCCCGGGGCGCCTCCGGCGGCTCTCCGGGGCCGTTCCGGAGCTCTCCGGGGCGGGGAACGCGGTGGACCCGCGCGTCCGTGCGGCGGGTCGCCGTGCCATGCTTCGCGGCGTACGTCCCGGACGCTCCCGGACCGCCGCTGACGGCTCCGCCCCGCGGGGTTCTGGTAACCATGCCCTTGCGGGTCTGGCCGTCCAGCGGCCCGGCGGGCGCCGCGCGCTCCCCGGCAGGCCAGGCCGCCGTCCCCGCGGTGATCAGCTTCACCGCGGCGCCGACGACCTGCAAGCACCGGCTCGCGGAGGTTCAGCAGAGATGACCCGTTCCAACCCGATCCATCAGCTGCGCTATGCCGTACGGCATCCGGACCGGATCGTCCCGCACGTGCGGAGGCTGGCCCGGGACACCTGGTTCCGGCTGCGCACCGGCGACCACGTCAGCTACTACCGGGCCGTGATGAAGTCGGACACGGCGCGCAGCCCCGAGGCGGCGGTGGGCAGCAAGTCGCACGAGCGCTGGCTCGCCCTCGGCCGGATGCAGTTCGACTACCTGGTCGGGCACGGCCTGCGCCCCGAGCACCGGATGCTGGAGATCGGCTGCGGCAACCTGCGCGCCGGCCGCCTGTTCATCGACCACCTCGACACCGGCGGCTACTACGGCATCGACATCTCCCCCGACATCCTCGTCGCCGCCCAGAAGACCCTCACCGCGTACGGCCTGCGCGACAAGCTCCCGCACCTGACCCCGGTCCGGGACCTGAAGCTGGAGTTCCTGCCCGACGCCCACTTCGACGTGGTGCACGCGCACAGCGTCTTCTCCCACTCCCCGCTGCACGTGATCGAGGAGTGCTTCGCCCACGTGGGCCGCGTCATGCGGCCGGGCGGCTGGTTCGACTTCACCTTCGACCGGACCGAGGGCCGCGAGCACCAGGTGCTGCGCGAGGACTTCTACTACCGGACCGAGACGCTGGTGAACCTGGCCGCCCGGTACGGCCTGACGGCCAAGTTCATGGACGACTGGGAGGAGCTCCCGCACAAGCAGTCCAAGATCCGCATCACCCTGCCGTAGCCGTACCGCCCGGTCCTCCCCCGGCTCGTCGGCGGAGGACCGGGCCGGGGTCAGGCGATCCGGCGGGTGAGCGTCACCTTCGTCCGGGCGGACAGCGCCGCGATGAGCGCCGCCGCCAGCGGCAGGACCAAGCCCACCGCCAGGAACACCGGCCATGGCACGGCGAGGACCGCCTCCGATCTCTCGATCGGTACCCCGTTGAGCCCCACCTCGCGCCACCGGCCCATCTGCACGTCTCGCTGGAGCGTCAGGGCGAATCCGGGGACCAGCCCGGCCAGCAGCCCGAGAGGGGCGCCGAATCCGGCGATGAACAGCGCCTGGCCCGCCGCGACCGCCTGCCAGGTCCACGGCCTCGCCCCGACGGCGGAGAGCGTGGCCAGGTCGGACCGGGCGTCGGCGAGGGCGAGGCCGGCGGCGGTGAAGGTGCCGCCGAGCATCACCACCGAGGCGACGGCCGCCATGATCCACAGATTGAGGGTCTCATCGGGGGGATTCGCGAGAACGCCCCGTTCCACATGGACCGCGACGTTGGGGGTGACGGCCCGCACCGGGGCGTTGAACCGCCGTTCCTGCTCCGGGGTAGGCCGGGCGACCGCCGGATCCACGATGAGGTGGTGCAGCCTGGCCTTCAGCCCGACCTCTGCGAGCGCGGGGACGGGCACCACGCCGAGGACCATGGACGCTCCCCGGACGATGGCCGTCGTCGCGGGCAGAGTGATCTGCTTCGGCACGGCCGAGTCGGACATCCCCTGGGCCGAGGCGCGGAGCCGGACCTTCCCGCCGCGGACCGCCTCCGGGTTGAAGATCACCGCCTTGCCCTCCGCCAGCGCCGCCTCGGCCGCCGGATCGGTCCGGCCCAGCAGGAAGCGGAGCAGGCCGGGGCCGCCCGCGGGCAGCTCACCGAGGGGACCCACCGAGATCGCGCAGTCGTTGCAGCGGCCCTCCATCGGGTCGAAGTGGACGATCCGGCCGTCGGCGTCGACCGGCTGGTAGGCCTCCACCAGCGGCACTCCGGGAAGCGCCTGCTCAATGATCGGGCGGATCTTCTTCCAGGAGTCCTCGGTGACGTCATCGCCGTAGACGGCCGTGGCGCCCAACGGGTAGGACGGCCGGTAGCTCTCCACCCGGGAGCGCTCCGCACCGGCGATGACCACCGCGACCGTGCCGAAGGCGGCGGCCGCGGCCATGACCGCCACCACCGCGGGAGCCGTCCGGCCCCGGTTCCGGGCGGCATCGCGGACGGCCAGCCGGAGGGGCAGCGGGAGCCCGCCCGCCGGCCTGTCCGCCAGCCGGACCAGCAGCGGGGTCAGCAGGACCAGCCCGAGCAGCCCGAGCACCGCGCCGCCGATGACCCACGTGGTCTCCGCCCGGATCCCGTGGACCGTCGCACCCGTCCCCGCTGCCAGCAGGGCCAGTCCCAGCAGCGGCCAGCCGGCCCGGTCCCGCGGCCGGACCCGCCGGTCGGCGAGCACCGCCGCGGGACTCGTCCTCCCGGCCTGCACGGCCGGCACCACGGCCGCCGCCACCCCGCTGAACACGCCGAGCGCCACGGTGAGGGCGATCCGCCCCACCGGCACCTCGAACGGTCCCAACCCGCCGTCCGGCCAGACCCCGACGACGGATGCGGCCACCCGGGCCGCGCCGATCCCGAGCAGCGCGCCGAGCGCGGAGCCGGCCAGCCCCAGGGTCAGCCCGTCCGCCAGCACGACCAGCTTGAGGTGGCGGGCCGAGCCGCCCTGGGCGGCGACGAGCGCGAGTTCCCGGCGCCGGCGGCGCAGGCCGACGGCGAAGGCGGGCCCGGCCAGCAGCGCCACCTCGATCACGAGCAGGGTCACCGACAGACCGGCGAGCAGGAGCCCTTCCGTGCGGCCGGTCTCCGGGAAGGGGGCGAGGGCGTCCCGCGGCCCGTCACCGGTCGCGGGCGGATCCTCCAGGACCGCGCGCGAGAGCACGGCCAGTCCTTCCCGGTTCAGCCGGAGCGTCTCCTCCCAGGTGACCGGCTCCGGCGCGTCCAGCAGCCAGAAGCGCTCGGCCTCCGTCCCTGCGGGGAGCAGACTCCCGGGCAGCCCGATGATCGTCCTGCCGTACTCGTGGGGTTGCTCCCGCACGATCCCCACCACCCGCTTGGGCAGGTCGTCACGGGTGTAGCGGAGGGTCGTGCCGATCGCGGCCTCCACCGGGCCGGTGACCGCGACCTCGTCGGCGCTCTTCGGGTGGCGCCCGCCGAGCAGCGGGAACATGCCCGCCGTCATCGGGTCCCGCAGGTCGACCTCGGCGGCCTCCGCATCGCCGTACGCGGCGCCGGTCCGGTACTCCAGAAAGGCCCGGCTCATCGGGATCACCCGGCTGCCCGCCCCGGCCAGCCCCTGGATCTCCGCACCGCTCCGGGGCGGCCGCTCCGGTTCCCCCGTCCGGGCTTCCCAGAAGCCCGTGTCGTCCTGCCGGATCGGCACCGCCGCCCGGGTGTCCGTCAGCCTGGCATCGGCCGAGCCGAGCTTCAGCGGCACCCGTTCGAGCTCGGTGAGATCGCCGGTCGCCTGCCAGGTGAGCATGAAGGAGACCGCGAGCACGGGCAGGCCGATCATGGTCATGATCAGGGCGCTGCGCCCCTTCGTCCGCAGGGCGTCGCGGCGGGAGATCCGCAGGGCGGCGCGGAGGGCGGCCAGCGGGGATCGGGTGGTCTTCTCCATCCGACCGGCGCTCATCGGGCGCTCTCCAGAGGCGCGGCGGTGGAGTCGGCGATCTCACCGTCGCGCAGGAAGACCACCCGGTCGGCCCAGGCGGCGTAGCGCGGCTCGTGGGTGACCAGCAGCACGGCCGCGCCGGCGTCGCAGCGGGTGCGCAGCAGACGCAGGACGTCGTCGCCGGTGGGGGTGTCCAGCGCGCCGGTGGGCTCGTCGGCCAGGATCAGCCGCCGCTCGCCGACGAGGGCGCGGGCGATGGCGACCCGCTGCCGCTGGCCGCCGGAGAGCTCGTCGGGGAAGCGGCCGGGCTCGGTGATCCCGATCTCGGCGAGGATCTCCGCGGCCTCACTCCGGGCCTGCCGCGCCCGCACACCGTCCAGCTCGCGCGGGAGCATCACGTTTTCGGCGGCGGTCAGCGACGGGATCAGGTTGAGGTCCTGGAAGACGTAGCCGACGTGCCTGCGGCGCAGCGCCGCGAGCTCCCGGGCGGACAGCCCGGACAGCGGCGCGCCCTCGACGGTCACCTCGCCCGAGGTGGGCGCGTCCAGCCCACCGGCCAGGTTCAGCAGGGTCGACTTGCCGGACCCCGACGGTCCCATCACCGCGACCAGCTCTCCGGCGACGACGTCCAGGCTCACCCCGCGCAGCGCGGGTACGGCCTGCGGGCCGTCGCCGTGGACGCGGGTGACGTCCGCGAGCCGTACGACCGGGTCGAAACTCATCAGAACTCCTCGTCTGGGGAGGGCCCGGATCCCGGCTCCGGGGAGCGGGTGGCCTCCGGTGTCTCCTGCGTGCGGGGGGAGGCCGCGAGCACGGCCTCGCAGTGGTCGAGCCAGCGCTGCTCCGCCTCGGCCTGGAAGATCATCGAGTCGAGCACCAGCCGCTGCGCCGGGCCCTCGGCACCCGCCATGGCCCGGGTGAGCTCCTGCAGCGCGCGCATGGTCGCGGTGCGCTGGGCCCGGATCACCGGGCGCGGGTCGGCGCCGGCCGCGACCGCCATGGCCAGCTTGACGACCAGTTCGTCCCGGGGCCGGTCGGACCGGGCGACGGGGGTGCTGAGCCATCGCTCCATCTCGGCCCGGCCGGCCTCGGTGATCGTGTAGACGACCCGGCCCTGGGCGTCCTGCTCGCCGGGGGCGACCAGGCCGTCGCGTTCCAGCCGCGAGAGCGTCGTGTAGACCTGGCCGATGTTGAGCGGCCAGATCGCCCCCGTCGACGCCTCGAACTCGGAACGCAACTGGTAGCCGTAGCGGGGCCCCTGGCTCAGCAGGGCGAGCAGCCCTTGTCGGATCGCCATGGATACTGAGTATGCATACTCGGTATGGTCACGGCAACCGAGGGTGGGGATCCGCATATTCTGGACAGGAATCGGGGTTGGGACCGATACTCGGGGGATGAGCTCGACGCATCCCCCGGCCCGCGCATCCGACGGGGACCGCGATCGTGCGATCAACGAGCTCCGGGACCGCGCCGTCGAGGGGCGACTTTCGCACGACACGTTCCTCGGACGCGTCGACATGGCCCTGCGCGCCCGCAACCAGGGCGAGCTGGAGAACCTGGTCGCCGACCTGCCGCAGCGCGGCCGGTTCCGCCGCATGGTGACGGAGGTCGTCTCGTCGATCTCCGACTTCACCACCCGGGTGGAGTCCGCCTGGCGCCGGCCGCGGCTGCCCAAACTGGCCCTGCCCGGCGACGCCCGCAACCGCTATGTGGTGGGCCGGGGTTCGGCCTGCGACCTGGTCCTGGCCGACCTGACGGTCTCCCGGATCCACGCCGAGCTCCGCCGGGACGAGGAGGACTGGATCCTCGTCGACCTCGGCTCGCTCAACGGCACCCGGCTGAACGACTGGCGGCTGGTCGGTCCGGCGCGGGTCCGGCCGGGCGACGTGATCTCCTTCGGCGACTGCGCCTTCGTGGTGGTCACGCCCCAGCCGACCTGAGCTCCTGCTCCGTGAGGAGATAGCGCGTCGTCAGCAGCACCGCGATCCCGGCGAAGAGGGCGGGGACCAGCGTGCCGCCGTACAGCACGGCCCGGACCGCCGACGCGGGCTGCTCCACCGCCGCGCCCGAGCCTGACTCCACGAAGCCCGCCACGCCCAGCAGCCAGCCGAGCACCAGCGCGCCGAACGCGAAGACCACCGTCTCGGCCGCCGTCCACAGGCCGGTGAACACCCCGGCCCGGTTCCTGCCGGTGACCGCCGCATCATGGACGATCACGTCGGAGAGCATCGAGAACTGCAGCAGCTGCAGGCCTGCGTAGCCGACGCCGACGACGAGCACGCAAGCGTGCGCGTAGACCGGTCCGAGCTCCTCCGTCAGCGCCATCGCGGCCGCCCCGGCGGCGAACAGCGACGAGGCCGCGAGCATCGCCCCGCGCTTGTCGTAGCGCCGAGACAGGGCGACCCAGCCCGGCATCGTCACCAGCAGCGGCCCGACGATGCACAGCAGGAGGGTGCTGGTCGCCCCGGGATCGCCCAGCGTGTAGGTCGCGAAGTACGGCGCGCCCGCGAGCAGCGTCCCGGCGGCGAACATCTGGGCGCAGCTCAGGCCGAGCAGCAGCAGGAACGGCCGGTTCGTGCGGGCCGCGGCGAACTGCGCGCGCAACGACGGCTCGGACTCGGCCCGGACGACCACCGGGGCGCGGGCCGTACCGAAGAAGGAGGCCAGCATCGACACGAGCAGCACCGCGGCGACGACCACCCCCATGAGCCGGTAGCCGGACACCTCGGTGCCCGCGATCGCGGGGGCCACGGAACCGGACAGCAGGATCGCCAGGCCGATGAAGACCATCTTCCACTGCAGGATCGCCGAGCGCTCGTGGTAGTCGCCGGTCATCTCGGCCGGCATCGCCTTGTAGGGGACCTCGTAGAAGGCGTAGGCCGTGGCGGTGAGCAGGTAGCAGACCGCCACGTACGCCGCGGCGGGCAGGCCGGTCAGCGGCGGGCCCGCGAACGTCGCGGCGAACGCCGGGGGCAGGGTGAGCGCGCCCAGCAGCATCCAGGGGCGGCGGGCGCCGAAGCGGGAGACCGTCCGGTCGGAGCGCTGGCCGACCCAGGGGTTGACGACGACGTCCCAGACCTTGGGGAGGAAGGCCACCAGGCCCGCGATCCAGGCGGGCACGGCCAGCACGTTGGTCATGTAGAACAGCAGCAGCAGGCCCGGGACGGTGCCGAAGGTGGCGGTGCAGACCGAGCCGACGCCGTAGCCGAGGCGCACGCCCTGCGGAACGGTGGAGACCCGGGCACCGGACGCCGGTGTGATCATTGCCACATTGAACCCCACCAAGTGCCCGCTTGGTAGACCCCGTCGGCGCCCGTCTCGCTCCCGACCCCTTGGAGCGCTCCACCGCTACGGCTGTCAACCTCACTCCTGCGCCGGAAATATTCCTAAAGATGAATAGTTGACGCTTCTGTGGCATTTTGTCCGAAATTTCGTACAGGGGGCGTTCGTTGGCGGTGAAATGCGGAATTTATCCAGGTCAGACCATCTGAAGGATGGAGGACCCGACATGCGCAGACCGCTAGGAGCACTCGTGTGCCTCGGCGCCGTGACGGCCCTGGGCAGTCCGGCCGTCGCCGCCCCCGCGGTCGAGCCGACCGCCACTCCCACCGCGACGAGCGGCGTGGCGGCGACCCCCGAGGAGGACGAGGTGGTGCGGCTGACGAACATCCAGCGCCAGAAGGGGGGCTGCCGCGCCCTCGTCAACAACCCGTACCTCCGCAAGGCCGCCTACGGCCACTCGCTCGACATGGCCACCCAGAACTACTTCAGCCACACCTCCAAGGACGGCAGGAACGTCGGCGACCGCATCAGGGCGGCCGGCTACACCGGGGCCCGGCGCTGGGCGGAGAACATCGCCTGGGGCCAGCAGACCCCGTCCGCGGTGGTCACGGCCTGGATGAACAGCTCGGGGCACCGGGCCAACATCATGAACTGCGCCTACGCCGACATCGGGGTGGGCCTGGCCAAGAACAGCAGCGGCCGGCCGTACTGGACGCAGAACTTCGCCGCCAAGCAGTGACCCAACGCCGACCCAGCAGCGATCCGGAGGCGCGGGGAGGTTCCGCCCCTCCGGAGGCGTCCGGCCGGGACGTGCCGCCTCCCGGAGGGAGGCCGGCCGGAGGGCCGTACGTCCTCCGGCCGACCCTCGCATCCCCAAGATTTTTTCCGGGATTTCCCGATCTTTACGGACGTGTCCGGAATCAGAATATGCCTGGTCGAAATCGGTCCAACGGCGTTCCGCGACGCGTCAGCCGCCCCTTCGGTTTACCTGAGCCTCAGATTTTTGTCTGAAATTTCGTGACAAGACATGTCTGTGGGGACCAGAATGCGGACCCATCCAGCGTCCACCCATCTGGAGGAACCCACATGCGCAGACCGCTCGGAGCACTGATGTGCCTCGGAAGTCTGGCGGCCCTGAGCACTCCCGCCGTCGCGGCCCACGCCGCGGCAGGCCCGGGGGACATGTGCGGCGTGTCGGTGAGCGCCCCCTATGTCACGCCCGCCGGGAAGATCGAGGCGTCCGCGGCCCGCGCCGGCTGCGAGAACACCTCTCTGGTCCGGCTCCGCATCAAGCGCGCCCAGCCCGGTCCCGACCGGGTCGTCAAGAGCGGGTCCCAGCGAGGGCTCGTCAACGGTCAGCTCAACGTCAGCCTGCACTGCAGCAAGGCCGTCCGCACGTACTACGCCGAGGTCGTCGACTACCGGGGCAACCAGGCCCGGTCCCTTCCGATCCGGCTGTCCTGCTCCCTCCCGGGCTTCCCGTCCCCCACGGCCACCGCGGTGCCGAGCGCCACGCCTACCACCCCGGCCCCGCCGACCGCCAAGCCCACCACCCCCGCCCCGCCGAGCGGCACCCCCACGGCCAAGCCCACCACCCCGGCGCCCCCGAGCAGCACGCCCACGAACAAGCCCACCACCCCCGCCCCGCCGACCGCCAAGCCCACCACTCCGGCCCCGCCGAGCAGCACGCCCGGCAACCCCGGCACGCCCGGCGCCGTGGGCACGGCCGAGGAGAACGAGGTCGTGCGGCTGACCAACGTCGAGCGGGCCAAGGGCGGCTGCGCCCCCCTCAAGCACGACCCGCAGCTGCGCCAGTCGGCCTACGGCCACTCCGCCGACATGGCCGCCAAGGGCTACTTCGACCACAAGTCCCAGGACGGCCGCTCCTTCATGGACCGCATCCGCGGGGCCGGCTTCACCGGGGGCAGGGCCTTCGCGGAGAACATCGCCTGGGGCTACCCGAACCCGGCCGCCGTGGTCAACGGCTGGATGAACAGCTCCGGCCACAAGGCCAACATCATGAACTGCGGCTACAACCTCATCGGCGTCGGCGCGGCCAAGAACGCGCAGGGCCAGATCTACTGGACCCAGAACTTCGCCACCAGGTAGGACCCCGGACGGCCGAGGGGTCTCCTCGCCGCTCCCCCGCGTGCCCCGCGGGCCCTTTCGTCCTCCGCCGCCGCCGTCCGGGCGGTCACGGCGGGCACGGGACCCGCAGGGCGCTCCCGGCCGACCCCCCACCGGGAGAAGACGACGCCCCCGCGACGGTCATCCGTCGCGGGGGCGTCGCCGTACGGGGGACTCCCCGTACGGCCGGCACCGGAGGGTTCCCGGGCCTACTTGTCCTTGAGCCAGCTCATCATCGGGCGGAGCTTGGCGCCGGTCTTCTCGATCGGGTGCTCGGCCAGCTCCTCGCGGTAGGCGGTGAAGCGCTTCTGGCCGCCGTCGAACTCGTCGACGAGCTCCTTGGCGAACTCGCCGGACTGGATCTCCGCCAGGATGCGCTGCATCTCCTTCTTCGTCTCCGGCGTCACGACGCGCGGGCCGCGGGAGTAGCCGCCGTACTCGGCGGTGTCGGAGACCGACCAGTACATCTTGTGGATGCCGCCCTCGTACATGAGGTCGACGATCAGCTTCATCTCGTGCAGGCACTCGAAGTAGGCGACCTCGGGCTGGTAGCCGGCCTCGATCAGGGTCTCGAACCCGGCCTTGATCAGCTCGGAGACGCCGCCGCACAGCACGGCCTGCTCGCCGAAGAGGTCGGTCTCGGTCTCCTCGGTGAAGGTCGTCTTCAGCGCGCCCGCCCGGGTGCCGCCGATGCCCTTGGCGTACGACAGGACCAGCGGCCAGGCGTTGCCGGTGGCGTCCTTCTCGACGGCGACGAGGCACGGCACGCCGCGGCCCGCGGCGTACTGGCGGCGGACGAGGTGGCCGGGGCCCTTGGGGGCGACCATCGCGACGTCGACGCCCTCGGGCGCCTCGATGAGGCCGTAGCGGATGTTCAGTCCGTGGCCGAAGAAGAGCGCGTCGCCCTGCTGCAGGTTCGGCAGGATGTCCTGCGCGTACAGGTGGCGCTGGATGTGGTCCGGCGCGAGGATCATGATCAGGTCGGCCTCGGCGGCCGCCTCCGCCGGGGTCAGCACGCGCAGGCCGTCGGCCTCGGCCTTCTCCCTGCTCTTGGAGCCCTCGGGCAGGCCGACGCGGACGTCCACGCCGGAGTCCCGCAGGGAGAGCGCGTGGGCGTGGCCCTGGCTGCCGTACCCGATGACGGCCACGACGCGGCCCTGGATGATCGACAGGTCGGCCTGGTCGTCGTAGAAGATCTCAGTCACTTACTTGAACCTTTCAGGGTTTTGTACGGCTCTGCTCGCGGTCGGGCTTCCCGCCCCGCGCGCGTCGCGCCCGTCCGGATCCGCTCCGGGCGGCCGCTCCGCTCGCTCGGCGATCCGCCCGCTACGCGGTCCGGTCCAGGGCCCGGAGGGAGCGGTCGGTGATGGAACGGGCGCCGCGGCCGATGGCCACCATGCCCGACTGGACGAGTTCCTTGATGCCGAACGGCTCCAGGACCTTGATGAAGGCCTCCAGCTTGTCCGGCGTCCCGGTGACCTCGATGGTCACCGCGTCGGAGGCGACGTCGACGCAGCGCGCCCGGAACAGATTGACCAGTTCCAGCACGTTCGAGCGGGTCTCGGCGTCGGCCCGCACCTTGATCAGCATGAGTTCGCGTTGGACCGACTGGCCCGGGTCGAGCTCCACGATCTTCAGCACGTTGATCAGCTTGTTGAGCTGCTTGGTGACCTGCTCCAGGGGCAGTTCCTCGACGTTGACCACGATGGTCATCCGCGAGATGTCCGCGTGCTCGGTCGGACCCACCGCCAGCGAGTCGATGTTGAACCCGCGGCGGCTGAACAGCGCCGCGACGCGCGCGAGCACGCCGGGCTTGTTCTCCACCAGGACGGAGAGCGTGTGCCTGCTCATGCGTTCCTCCTCGCCTGGCGGCTCGTCGACGCATTCGCAAGCTCGCTGTGTCTCTTGGTTCGCTCGCTGCGCTCGCTCACGTCCTACTCCTCGCTGTCCCAGACCGGCGCCATGTCGCGCGCGAACTTGATGTCGTCGTTGCTGGTCCCGGCGGCGACCATCGGCCAGACCATCGCGTCCTGGTGGACGACGAAGTCGATCACCACCGGCACGTCGTTGATCTCCATCGCCTTCTCGATGGTCGCGTCCACGTCCTCGGGACGCTCGCAGCGCAGGCCCACACAACCGTACGCTTCCGCGAGCTTGACGAAGTCGGGGATCCGGCGGACCGTCTGCAGGTCGGTGTTGGAGTAGCGCTCGTTGTAGAAGAGCGTCTGCCACTGGCGGACCATGCCGAGGTTGCCGTTGTTGATGACCGCGATCTTGATCGGCACGCCCTCGATGGTGCAGGTGGCCAGCTCCTGGTTGGTCATCTGGAAGCAGCCGTCGCCGTCGATGGCCCAGACCGTGGCGTCGGGGCGGCCCATCTTGGCGCCCATCGCGGCCGGGACCGCGAAGCCCATGGTGCCGGCGCCGCCGGAGTTGATGAACGTGCCGGGCTTCTCGTAGCCGATGAACTGCGCGGCCCACATCTGGTGCTGGCCGACGCCCGCGGTGTAGATCGCGTCCGGACCGACGAGCGCGCTCAGCCGCTCCATGACGTACTGCGGGGCCAGCGAGCCGTCCTCGAACTCGGTGTAGCCGAGGGGGTAGGTCTTCTTGTAGGTGCCGAGGGCCGTCCACCAGTCGGTGTAGTCGCCCTTCCGGTCGTCCGCGCGCACCATGGCGATCAGCTCGGTGAGGACCTCCTTGCAGTCGCCCACGATCGGGACGTCCGCGTGCCGGTTCTTGGAGATCTCGGCCGGGTCGATGTCGGCGTGGACCACCTTGGCGTACGGCGCGAAGCTGGACAGCTCGCCGGTGACCCGGTCGTCGAAGCGCACGCCCAGCCCGATGAGCAGGTCGGACTTCTGCAGCGCGCCGACCGCCGACACCGAGCCGTGCATGCCGGGCATGCCCATGTGCTGCGGGTGGCTGTCGGGGAAGGTGCCGCGCGCCATCAGGGTGGTGACCACCGGGATGCCGGTCAGCTCGGCGAACTCCAGCAGCTCCGGCGAGGCGCCCGCCTTGTGCACGCCGCCGCCGACGTACAGCACCGGCCGCTTCGCCTCGGCGATCAGCTTGACCGCCTCGCGGATCTGCTTGGAGTGCGGCCGGGTCACCGGCCGGTAGCCCGGCAGCTGCATCGCCGGCGGCCAGCTCGGGAAGGTCGTCATGGCCTGGAGGGCGTCCTTGGCGATGTCGACCAGGACCGGGCCCGGGCGGCCGGTGGAGGCGATGTGGAAGGCCTCCAGGATCGTCCGCGGGATCTCGGCCGGGTCGGTGACCAGGAAGTTGTGCTTCGTGATCGGCATGGTGATGCCGGAGATGTCGGCTTCCTGGAACGCGTCGGTGCCGATCGCGGCGCTCGCCACCTGGCCGGTGATCGCGACCATCGGGACGGAGTCCATGTAGGCGTCGGCGATCGGGGTGACCAGGTTGGTCGCGCCCGGGCCGCTGGTGGCCATGCACACCCCGACCCTGCCGGTGGCCTGCGCGTAGCCCTGGGCGGCGTGCCCCGCGCCCTGCTCGTGCCGTACGAGCACGTGCCGGACCTTGGTCGAGTCGTAGAGGGGATCGTAGGCGGGGAGGATCGCCCCGCCCGGAATCCCGAACACGGTGTCAACCCCGACGTGCTCCAGCGCCCTCACGAGGGCCTGGGCTCCTGTCATCTGTTCGGTCATCGGCTCGTTCCTTGCGTGGCTGATGCGTGGCTGAGCTTCCTGCTGGCATAAAAAATGCCCCGTCCGCCTACGTGAGGCGGAGCCGGGGCGGCGCGCAGGTCGGAGTGCTTCGCTTAACGGCCTGCGCGCCGGCGAAGTACTACGCGGATCCCACGGTGATGCATGGCTCCACCATGACCGACGGAGCGTTCCGGCGTCAAATCCATGGAACGCAAGTCTCAGGATACGAGATGTCAGGCGGTGCCCTGCAGGCTGGAGGCGCCGGCCGGCATCAGCGAGTCGACGCCCCGGGCGGTCATCGGCCGCGCCACCAGGTATCCCTGGCCGTGCGTGCAGCCCATCTCCCGCAGCAGCTCCAGCTGCTCGGCGCGCTCGATGCCCTCGGCGACCACGGTGAGCCCGAGGTCGTGGCCGAGCCGCACGATCGTGCGGGTCAGCAGCGTCAGCGTCTCGTCCGAGCCGAGTCCCGACACGAACGACGGATCGATCTTGATCATGTCCACGGGGAGCTGGCGCAGGAACGCCAGCGAGGCGTAACCGGTGCCGAAGTCGTCGATCGCCAGCCGTACGCCCAGGTTCCGCAACGCCGAGAGGCGGTCGGTGATCTCCTCGGCGTCCTCGACCAGCATCTCCTCGATCACTTCGAGGGTGAGCGCGCTGGGCGGCAGGCCGCTCTCGGCCAGCGCCGACTCCACCGTCTCCACGAAGCGCGGTGCGATGATCTGCCGGGCCGACAGGTTGAGCGAGAGCCCGATGTCCCACGACGAGGCCCGCCACGCGGCCACCTCCTGGCACGCCTGGCGCAGGATCCACTCGCTCAGCGGCACGATCAGGCCGGTGTCCTCGGCCGGCCCCAGGAACTGCTCCGGCGGCACGAACGCGCTCCCCCGCCACCAGCGCACCAGCGCCTCCACCGCGGTGACCCGCGAGGTCGCCAGGTCCACCACCGGCTGGTACTCGATGGCGAACTGGTTCTCCAGCAGCGCCCGCTGCAGGTCCGCGGCGAGCTCCAGGCGGCGGACCACGTCGGCGTGCATGTGCGCGGCGAACACCTCGACCCGGCGCCCGCCCAGCTCCTTGGCGCGGGCCATCGCCACGTCGGCGTTGCGGATCAGGTCGGCCGAGGGCACGTCGTCGTCGGCGAAGGCCACCCCGACGCTCGCGGTCAGCGCGATGTCGCGGTCGGCCACCCGGAACGGCTCGGAGGAGACCGTGTGGACCAGCAGCTCGGCCAGGTCCACCGCCGTCTGCGCGTCCGCCCCCGTCTCCAGCAGCACCGCGAACTCGTCGCCGCCCCAGCGCGCCAGGGTGTCGTCGGCCCGTACCGCGGCGCGCAGCCGGCGCGCGGCCTGGCCGAGCAGGTAGTCGCCGCTGGCGTGGCCGACCGAGTCGTTGACCGAGGTGAAGCCGTCCAGGTCGAGGAAGACCACGACGGCGCGGCTCTCGCCGGGGCGGGCCAGCACCTCGCGGGTGCGCTCCTCGAAGTAGGCGCGGTTGGGCAGGCCGGTCACGCCGTCGTGGAAGGTGAGGTGGGCGACCTGGTTGCGCAGGGCCTCCTCGTCGCTGACGTCGCGGGCGGTGATCAGCAGCAGGTCCTGCCCGCGCACGTGCCGGGTGACCACCGACTCGGTCGGCCGCCAGGTGCCGTCGGCCGCCCGGACCCGGCAGGCGATCATGAAGGCCTCCGGGCCCCGGACCGGCTCCTCCTCCAGGCTCATCGCGCGCAGCGCCTCCTGGATCCCGGGCAGGTCCTCGGGATGGACGTAGTCGAAGACCGGCTGCCCGGTCAGCTCGTCGGGGCGGTAGCCGTACAGGATCTCCACGCCGGCGCCGACCTCGTGCATCACGCCGTCGTAGTCGCACAGCAGGACCACGTCGCCGGTGCTCTCCGCCAGGTCGCGCAGCTGCCGCTCGCCGAGGTCGACCAGGACCCGCGCGCGGCCGATCTCCGCCAGCGCCCCCGACAGCCGGACCAGCAGGACGACCACGACCGACGCCGAGACGACCGCCAGGACCTGCACCGGTCCCTGCGCGCCGCCCCTGAGCACCCGGAGGAGCACGACCGCGGTGGCGGCGGCGACCAGCAGCAGCGGCACCGCCGCGATCAGCGGTGAGGCGGGCCGCGGCACGGGCCGCTCCCCGTCGTCCTCCGGCGCGCGCCCGCTCCAGGGGACCGCGGCGAGCAGCAGGAACGCCATGGGGGCGGGCCACGCCCAGGGCATGGACGGGGTCTCCCCGGCGAGCCGGGTCACCGCGGTGGCCGTCTCCGCGACGGTGATCGCCCCGAGCACGGCGAGCGCCGCCAGGCCCACCGGCCAGGCCGACCGGCGGATCGGCACCACCGCCGGACCGACCACGCAGGTCAGCAGCAGGCAGAGCAGCGGCGGGGCGAAGTTGACCGCGAAGTCGCCCGCCCCGGCCGCCTCCCGGTAGACCGGGCCCAGCACGAGCACCCAGGCGATCACGAGGAGGGAGGCCGCGCAGACGTAGGCGTCCGACAGGTCCCGCATGAACGCCCTGCCGTACGCGGGCCGGGCCGCGGACAGGCCCGTGCCCACCGCCAGCATCGCCGTGCCGGCCAGCAGCACCAGGTCGGCGAAGTTCACCGCGAACGGCGTGCCGTCCGCGAACGGCCGGACGGCGGTCCCGGCCAGCCAGGTCATCGACCCCGCGGCGAGCCAGCGCCAGGCGAGCGCCCTGCGGCGGCCCGTCACCCGGGAGGCCGCGGCCAGCAGCGACACCGCGGCGATCCCCGCCGTCACGGCTCCCGCCACCGCACCCGCGGCCACGGCCTGGACGCCGCTGACGAGAGCGGCAACGAACCCCGCCACGCCGACCGCGGCGGCGGCCGCCAGAGGTGTCCGGGGATCACGCCAGCGGATCAATGTCGTCTGCCCATCCAGTGTCGATTCGTCCCGCTCGCGCGGCGTCCCTCTGTCCGTCGCGCTCACGGTGCCCCTCGGGCACGTCGTCCTGTGCTCTCCGTGTCCTGTGAAGTCCCCGGAAGAGCACAGGGCCAGTGTGTGCTCTCCGTTGAGCGCCGGAGGTGACAACACCGCAGTCGTCACCGTTCTGATAACCATGCGAGCGATCAGTGTCGCAGGAGACCACGATATCCACCGAAGGTCACGGGGCAGCCACGGTACGGATTCCTTTTCTCCCCTGCCTTTCTGTGTCAGTAAGATCCGGTAATGACGTTCTTGAGCGGCTCACCTGCGAGATAGCGCAGGAGCTGCGAGCGGAGCAGGCGCAGCGTGCGCCGTCCCGAGGCGGGGGTGCTACCCGCGACGTGCGGGGTGAGGAAGACCCCGGGGGCCGTCCACAGCGGGTGGCCGGGCGGCAGCGGCTCGGGGTCGGTCACGTCGAGCGCGGCCAGGATCCGCTTCTTCTCCAGCTCGGCCACGAGCGCGCCGGTGTCCACCACCCCTCCCCGGGCCGCGTTCACCAGCAGCGCGCCGTCCTTCATCGCGCCCAGGAACGCCGTGTCGACCAGTCCGGCGGTGTCGGCCGTGGCCGGGACCAGCAGCACCACCACGTCCGCCCGGGGCAGCAGTGCGGGCAGCTCGTCCTGCCCGTGCACGCCTGCCCGCGCGGTCCTGGCCACCCGGACCACCTCCACCTCGAACCCGGCCAGCCGCCGCTCCAGGGCCTCGCCGATCGAGCCGTACCCCACGATCAGCACGGTCGAGTCGGCCAGCACGCCCGTGTGGCGGTAGGTCCACTCCCCTTGCTCCTGGGCCCGGACGAAGCCGGGGAACTCCCGCAGCACCGCGATCATCGCGCCGACCGCCCACTCCGCGGTGCCCGCGTCGTGCACCCCCCGCGCGTTGCAGAGCGTCACCCCCTCCGGCAGGTGCGGCCGGTACGGCTCCACCCCCGCGGTGACGGTCTGCAGCAGCCGCAGGGAGGACATCCGGCCCAGCAGCTCCGCGGCCCCCTCCACCGTGACCAGCGGCGGGATCCAGACCTCGACCTCGTCAGCCCCCGCGGGCGCCGGCCCGCGGCCGTCGTAGACGACGCACTCCACGTCGGGCAGATCGCTCAGGACATCGGCGGCGGCCTCGGAGGGAACCCAGATCTTCATGGCATGGATTATCGCCGCCCGCGCTCACGAGCCCTTCCGCGGCACCGGTCGTGTATGGATAGAGGGACGGACGAGACGGGAGAGCCCCATGACCGGCATGACCTCACACGGCGCGGGCCGCACGCGCTGGGCGGCCCTCCTGATCGCGGCGTCCGCCGTGCTGGCGGGCGGGTGCTCGGAGGCCCCCGCCCCCGCCGCCTCCCAGCCGACCCGCCCCTCCCCGCCGCCGGGGTCACCGGCGGCGACCTCCCCGGCCGAGGAGCCCGGACCGGCCGCCGAGCCGCGCGTCCTGGCGAAGGACCTCGCCGTGCCCTGGGGGATCGCGTTCCTGCCCGGCGGCGACGCGCTGGTGACCGAGCGGGACACCGCCCGGCTGCTCCGGGTGACGGCGGCCGGGAAGGTCTCCGAGGTCGCGCGGATCGACGGCGTCCGGCCGGACGGCGAGGGCGGCCTGATGGGCGTCGCGGTCTCCCCCTCGTTCGAGCGGGACCGGCACGTCTTCCTCTACTACACCGCCGCCTCGGACAACCGGATCGTGCGCTACCGCTACGACCGCACCCTGACCGGCGCCACGGTCGTCCTCGACGGCATCCCGAAGGGCGCCATCCACAACGGCGGCCGCCTGGCCTTCGGCCCCGACGGCCAGCTGTACGCCTCCACCGGGGAGGTCGGCGACCGTTCCCTCGCCCAGGACCGGGACTCCCTCGCCGGCAAGATCCTGCGCATGACCCCGGACGGCAGGCCCGCCCCCGGCAACCCGTTCTCCAGCGTGGTCTGGAGCTACGGCCACCGCAACGTCCAGGGCCTGGCCTGGGACCCGTCGGGGCGGATGTACGCCAGCGAGTTCGGCCAGAACTCCTTCGACGAGCTCAACCTGATCACCAAGGGCGGCAACTACGGCTGGCCCGAGGTGGAGGGCACCGGCGGCGGCTCCCGCTTCATCGACCCGATCGCCACCTGGAGCACCGACGAGGCCTCCCCCTCCGGCCTGGCCTACGCCGACGGCTCCCTCTGGATGGCCGCCCTGCGCGGCGCCCGGCTCTGGCGCGTCCCGCTCACCGCGGACGGCGGGGCCGGCGAGCCCGTCCCGCTCTTCACCGACCGGTACGGCCGGCTCCGCGCGGTCGCCACCGCGCCCGGCGGCTCCCTGTGGTTCGGCACCAGCAACAAGGACGGCCGCGGCTCCCCCGCCGCAGACGACGACCGCCTCTTCACGCTCGCCCCCTGACCGCGGCGCGGGCGCGGACCGGCTACGCCGCGCCCGTGGATCGTCATGGAGCCGGTGCCGTGGATCGTCATGGAGCCGGTGCGCGGCCGGTCCCTGCAGGAGCACCTCTCGCGAGAACCGCTGACCCCGGCGGACGCGGCGCGGGTGGGCCGCGGAATCCCGGCCGCGCCGCGGACCGCCCACGACGTCGGTCCGGCGGCGGATCCGCGGGTCCTCCGCAAGATCTACCTCGCGGCGTCTTCACCCGTACATTCGACACAAAAGGATCATTTACCCTCTGTAGGCACACGTTCACGGACGCGAGGAATCCCGCGTCCGGACGATTCCATCCCCTCAAGGAAGAGGGGATCTACGGGGAGTACATCCATGAGGCGATGGATCGCCACTGTCACCACCACTGCCGCCGTCGCGGTCGCCGCCGCGGCGACCGCACCGGCCATGATCGCGCCCGCGCACGCGCAGGCCGCCCCCAAGGGACCGGTGACCGCGCCCGAGCGCGAGCAGGCGCGGGCCCTTCCCAAGGGAGCCGTGGCCGCGCTCAAGCGCCGGCAGGAGCGGGCCTCGGCCAAGAGAGCGGTGACCGCGCTCAAGCGTCAGTTCGTCGCCGGTCGCGGCGTCAAGGTCACGGAGACGATCACCAGCCGGCAGACCGGCAGCGGGGGCGCGTTCACCTCCCGGTTCCGGACGACGGGCGCGTACATGTTCGGCGCCTCCGGCGCGGTCGCTTCCGACCTCACCTACGCCCACGATTCCGGCGGTTCCGGAATTCGGGTCATCACGACGCGCAATGCGTCCTACACCTCCGGAGGCTTCTTCGGAGGCATGCTGCCCGAGGGCAAGACCTGGCTGCGCTGGCCGGGCCCGGAGAGCTTCTCCTCCTCGGTGGTCAACGCCCTGGAACCCACCACGCTCAAGGGCCTACTGGCCACCACGGAGAAGAAGCGCCGCGGCGGAAAGATCGACGGCGTCTCCACGACGCTTCGCACGGGCTCCATCACGGTCCGCCAGCTCTATGCGGCCTCGCCCTCCCTGCGGCGGCTGCTCGGCGAGAAGCCCCAGGGGGCGACCGGCGACCTCGTCATCGACTGGAGGCTGTGGCAGGACGGCAAGCAGCGCACCCGCAAGCTGGTCAGCTCCTACACCGAGTCGACGCAGGGCCTGCGGGGCAGCTGGCGCACGAAGGTCACCGCCACCAGCCTCTTCAGGGCCTGGGGCACCAAGATCACCATCAAGGCGCCGGCGGCCGCCTCGGTCCTGGACATCGAGGACTGGCAGCCCGAGGAGCCGCTGCCGGTGATGCCGGACCTGCGTCCGCCCCTCCCCGGCCGCGACCGGTGAGCACCGGGCTCCCTCCCCGGGCTAGTCGCCCTCGGTGGGAGCCTCAGTGGAGGCGACGCACTTGAGGTCGGTCTCGGGCTTGTAGACGGTCTTCTCCGTCTCCCGCTTGACCTCCTTGCCGTCCTTCTTGAAGACGCGGGTCACGTCGATGGTGAACCCCTGCTGACCGACCATCGGGATGCAGTCCGGGCCGCTGTCGGTCTTCCTCTCGAATGGGGTGACGTTGTAGCGCTCCGAGGAGATGGACTCGATCTCGTAGCGCTTGGTGCTCCAGAAGGCGACGGTGACCGAGGTGCTCGTGGTCGAGGTCTTCACCAGCACGCCGTACGGCGAGTCGTTCTTCCAGCGGAAGTCCGGCGCCGGCCAGGAGACCGTCGACTCGCGTCCGGCCGGGTAGCGGGAGATGTAGAACTCGTGCGCCATGTGCTGGACGTCCTGGAGACCGCCGAAGAACACCGCGTTGTACATCGTCGTGACGAACTGGGAGATGCCTCCGCCCACGGAGGGCACCAGCCTGCCGCCCGCGATCATGGGGGCCTCGACGAAGCCGCGGGCCGTGTCGCGCTCGCCGACGACGCCGTTGAGGGAGAAGGTCTCACCGGGCTTGACCAGGTGGCCGTCCAGCAGCTTGGCGATCGTGCGGATGTTGGTGACCCGGGGAGGGCAGCACTCGAACGGCGTGGTGAACTCGCTGATCTTCTCCTTGATGCCGAGCTTGCGCAGCTCGGCCTCGGAGGTGCGCGGCCGGACCGTCGTGAGGCTGACCGGGATCGTCCGGCTGCCGCCCTCGGAGACCAGCTCCGCCACGGCGGCGGCGAGCTTCTTGTCGTCCACGCCCCGGCCCTTGCGGCCCGGGACCAGCTCCGGCTTGCCGCCGACGATCCGGAAGGTGGGTTCGCGGGGCGCCTGTGCCTGGTCGACCAGGTCCTTCTCGACTGTCGCGACGGCCTTCCTGGCGTCGAAGACGGGCCGCATGCCGCCGGAGTCGCCGGGCTCGAAGGACAGGTGGGCGGCGACCGTCTCGACCGGGAGGACGGCCTGCCGCGCTCCCGCCTTCAGGGTGATCGGGCCGGACAGGGCCTTGCCCGCGGAGGCCGCGGTCTTCGCGACCACGGCGGCGGTGACCTTCGGCTTGATCACGGTGACCGGCAGCTCCACCGGCCCGGCCGGGCCGAGGTAGGCCTTCTGGATCGCGGCGGCCGCGGCCGCCTTCTCCAGCTCGCGGCCGTCCCGGGGCTTCACCGTCACCGGCTCGACGCCCTTGAAGCGGACCGCGCCCTCCACGACCTCCCGGTCGATGTCCTCGGCCAGCGCCGCCACGGCGGCGTCCAGCCGTTCGGAGTCGACCGAGTGCCTGGGGTCCAGCTCGGTGGTGCCGGTGAGCGCGCGCCACACCTCTCCCGGGGTGGGGAAGTCGCTGGGCGCCTGGTCGATGGTGGCGACCACGTCGAGTTCGAGGCCCGCCTTCTCGGGGTCCAGTTCGTGGCGCTTGCCGAAGGCCGTCAGCACCATCGGCTCGCCCGCCCGCTCCGCCAGCCGCTCCCTGAGCCGGTCGGCCGCCTCGGTCGCGGTGAGCCCGCCGATGTCGACGCCCCGGACCCGGGTGCCGGACAGGATCTTGCCGGACATGGCGACCGCGGGGACCGCGTAGGCGAGAGCGGCCAGGACCAGCAGGAGCACGGTGACGAGGAGGAGCCTCCGGCTCCGGCCGCGCGGGGCCCGCTCCTCCCGGCCGGGGGGACCCGCCGGGGAGGGATCGCCGGGGCCGCCCTGCGGCGGGCGGGGCGGAATCGGCTGCTCGGGCGGCGGGGCCGCCATCCGCCAGGGCTGGGGCGGGGACGCGGCCTGCGGCAGGCCCGTTCCTCCCGCGGCCGGTCCGGCGGTCCGGCCGAAGCCGGCGGGCTCCCCGGAGGGCCCGAAGATGTCGGGTGAGACGCCCGGAGGGAGGCGGGGGCCACCGGTCGGGGCGGCGCCCGGAGTGCCGTTCGGGGCACCGTTCGGGGCAGGGCCCGGCCGCTCCGCGGCGGGCCGGCGCGGGTCCCGTGACCCGGCTGCGGCGCCCGGTCGGACGGGGTGCGAGGGCAGGGGGACCGCGGCGAACGGATCCGTCGGTGGTTCGGTTGGCCTTCCGGCGTTCCGCACGGCCTCCGTCCCCTCCTTCACGCTTTCTCCCCCCGGCAACCCTAAACCACAATGGTCGGCCATCGCCCCCGAAGGGGTAACAAATCAACCGGTCCACAGGTAGCGGTGCTCCGGCCGGCCGGCGGTGCCGTACCTCGGCCGGAGGCGGGTCCGGCCGGTGGCGCACAGGTGCTCCAGGTAGCGCCGGGCGCTGACCCGCGACAGTCCGGTGAGCGCCGCCACCTCGGTCGCCGACAGGTCGGCGCCCGCCTCCCTGAGCACGTCCTCCACGAGGGCGCAGGTCGTGCCGGACAAGCCCTTGGGCAGCGGCTGCGGGCCGCCTCCGCTCCCGCCCTCGCCGAACAGCCGGTCGATCTCGCCCTGGCCCGCGCCGGAGCCGATCGCGGAGAGCTGCCGGCGCAGGTCGGCGTAGCGCTCCAGCCGCTCGGTGAGCGCGCCGGCCGCGAACGGCTTGACCAGGTAGTTCACCGCGCCGCCGTGCATGGCCGCGCGCACCGTGGCCGCGTCGCGCGCGGCGGTGACGACCAGGACGTCGACGGGGTGGGCGGCGCCTCTCAGCGTCCTGAGCACGTCCAGTCCCGACATGTCCGGCAGGTAGATGTCGAGCAGCACCAGGTCCGGCCGGTGCCGCGCCACCGCGGCCAGCGCCGTCTCCCCGGTGTGCGCGGCGCCGACCACGGTGAACCCGGGCACCCGCGCGACGTACCCGGCGTGGATCCTGGCCACCATGAAGTCGTCGTCCACGACCAGGACGCCGGTCTGCGGCGCCGTTCCCCGGGGGGCGCTCACGCGGCCTCCTCCCTGCGGGGCAGCAGGGCCGTGAAGACCGCGCCGCCCGCGTTGTGCACCCGGATCCAGCCACCGCGCCGCAGGCAGGCCTGCCGGGTCAGGGCCAGGCCCAGCCCGCGGGGGCCGGACCGGGCGACCTTCGTGGTGAAGCCCTCCCGGAACACCTCCTCGGCCAGCGCGGGGCTGACGCCGGGGCCCGAGTCGCCGACGCGGACGTGCAGGCCGTCCTTCTCGGTGCGCACCGAGACCTCCACCGTCCCTCCGATCTCCTCCAGCACGTCCAGGGCGTTGGCCACCAGGTTGCCGACGACGAGCACGGCGTCCTGCGGGTCGCCGAGCGCGCCCTCCTCCACCCGGCAGTCGTCGGCGAGCACCAGGGTCGCGCCCCGCTCGGCCGCCTCGGCGGACTTGGCCAGCAGCAGCGCGGCCAGGGTCGGGTCGGCGACCTTCTCCCTGATGCCCGCGGAGTGGTGGCCGATCACCTCGGTGGTCCGGGTGATGTAGCCGATCGCCGTCTCGTGCTCGCCGAGCTCCAGCAGGCCGACGACGGTGTGCATGCGGTTGGCGAACTCGTGGGCCTGGGCGCGCAGCGCGTCGGTCGTGCTGCTGGCCTGGTCGAGCGCGCGCGCCAGCCGTACCAGCTCGGTCCGGTCGCGCAGGGTGACCACCCAGCCGTTGCTCCGCCCGCGTACGGCCACCGGCATGCGGTTGAGCACCAGCACCCGGTCGCGGTGCAGGACCACCAGGTCGTCGCCCTCGTCCTCCCCGGCCAGCACGTCGCGCATGCGGTCGGAGAGCGGCATCTCCTCGATCCGGCGGCCGACGTCGCAGGGCGACAGGCCGAGCAGTTCCCGGGCGGCGTCGTTGAGCAGTGTCACCCTGCCCTGCAGGTCGAGGGCGACCACGCCCTCCTTCACGCCGTGCAGCACGCCTTCGCGCTGCTCCAGCAGGGAGGCGATCTCCGCCGGCTCGAGGCCGAAGGTCTGCCGGCGGACCCGGCGGGCGATCAGCGCGGCCCCGGCCGATCCGGCGAGGAGCACGGCCAGCACGGTCCAGAGCAGCGGCGGCAGGGCCGCGCCGAACTGGCCCGCGACGGTCTCCTCCAACACCCCGACCGAGGTCAGGCCGATGATCGCGCCGGAGGCGTCGCGGACGGGGGCCTTGCCCCGCACCGAGCGGCCGAGGGTCCCGGTCTGGACGCCGGTCCAGGCGCGGCCGGTGGACAGGACCGGTGAGCCGTCGGTGGACAGCCGCCTGCCGATCAGCTCCGGGTTGGGGTGGGTGTAGCGGATCTGGTCGCGGTTGGCGATCACCACGTAGTCCGCGCCGGTCGCGGCCTGCACGCCCAGCGCTATCGGCTGCAGGACCGACGGTGGGCGGGGGTGGGCGAACGCCTCCCGCACCTCGGGCAGCCCGGCCACCGCCTCGGCGATGGCCAGGGCCCGCTGCTGGTGCCGCCGCTCGAGCTGGTCGCGCAGGTGCTCCGTCCAGACGCCCGCCGTACCGCCCGCCGAGAGCAGCACGACCGCCATCTGCAGCACGAACAGCTGGGTGCCGAGAGAGGCGCTGAGGATCTTTCGCACGAGTACTCCCAGGTCAGAGACCTCATGAAAGCACCCGGAGGTCACGGCCGGGTCGCGGGCGGCCCGGCGGCCGTGACCAATACGACCGATACGACGGCAAGCACGCAAAGCATCGACAGCGCGGCGCGCACCCCCCAGCATCCTCACCACGCCGTTTCTTTCGTTGTCAGGAGATGACATGCGCCTTCGCAGACTCGCGGTCCTGGCGATCCTGCCGCTCGCCGCCCTCACGGCCTGCGGCTCGGGGTCGGCCACGGGCACCAGCGCGCTGAGGATCATGGCCCCCGCCTCGCCCGGCGGCGGCTGGGACCAGACCGCCCGTACGGCGGAGCAGGCCCTCAAGAGCCTCGACCCGTCCCGCAAGATCGAGGTCTACAACGTGCCGGGGGCGGGCGGCACCATCGGCCTGTCCCAGCTGGAGCGGGAGAAGGGCAACGGCGACCTGCTGATGACCATGGGGTTGGTCATGGTGGGCGCGGTCGAGCAGAACAAGTCGCAGGTGACCCTGGCCGACACCACGCCCGTGGCGAAGCTGGTCGAGGAGTACGAGCTCGTCGTCGTCCCCGCCGAGTCCCCGCACCGGACGCTGGCGGACCTGGTCGCGGCGTGGAAGGCGGACCCCGCGAAGATCGCGGTCGCGGGGGGTTCGGCCGGCGGCACCGATCACATCGTGGCGGGGCTGATGGCCAAGGCCGCCGGGATCGACCCCAAGCGGGTCAACTACGTCGCGCACTCCGGCGGCGGCGAGGCGCTGAACGCGCTGCTGGGCAACAAGGTCGCGATGGGCGTCTCCGGGGTCGGCGAGTTCGCCGAGCACGTGAAGTCGGGACGGCTGCGCGCCCTCGGCGTGTCCGCTCCGGCGCGGATCGCGAGCGTGGACGCGCCCACGCTGAAGGAGGCCGGCCTGGACGTCGAGCTGGCCAACTGGCGCGGTTTCGTCGCCCCCCGCGACCTGGACGAGGAGGCCCAGAAGAAGCTGGTCGACCTGGTCACCAAGATGCACGGGTCGCAGGCGTGGAAGGACGCGGTGGCCAAGAACGGCTGGACCGACGCCTTCCAGGCGGGCAAGCCGTTCGCCGACTTCCTGGCGGCCGAGCAGATCCGGATCAAGGCCATCATCGCCGAGATGGGGCTCGTCTCCTGATGTCCTCCGACATGTCCTCGCACGAGGAGCCGGAGGAGCGCCCTGCCGCCGGGGCCGCCGGGGCCGCCGGGGCCGGTGGAACCGCCGAGGCCGAGGGCGGGCCCGCCGTACCGGAGCGGAGAGCCGCCGGGAGCGGGTGGGACTGGCGGCGGCCGGAGCTGGTGATGGCGCTGGTCGTCGCGGGGCTCGGCGGGTTCGTGCTCGCGGGTACGGCGGACGTCTCCGCCGCCAGCTCCACGCTGGGGCTGGGGCCCCGCTTCTTCCCTGTGCTCGTCGGGATCGCGCTGCTGCTGATCGGGGTCTGCTACGCGGCCGACGTGGTCCGCGGCGGCCGCGGCGACCCGGAGGAGAGCGAGGACGTCGACGCCGCCGCCCCCGCGGACTGGCGGACGGTGGCCCAGGTCAGTGTGATCTTCCTGGCCTTCGCGGGCCTGGTCGACCCGCTGGGCTGGATCATCGCGGGCGCGCTGCTGTTCTTCGGGCTGGCGGTGACGCTCGGCGCGGAGCACCGGCTCCGGGCGGGCGCACTCGCGATCGTCCTGTCCACCCTGTCCTACCTGGCCTTCGTCAAGGGCCTGGGCGTCTCGCTGCCCGCCGGGCTGCTCTCGGGGGTGATCTAGGTGGAGTCGTTCCGGTTGCTGCTGGACGGGTTCGCGACCGCGCTCACCCCGGTCAACCTGCTCTACGCGCTGGCCGGGGTGACCCTCGGCACGCTGGTGGGGGTGCTGCCCGGCATCGGCCCGGCGATGACCGTGGCCCTGCTGCTGCCGATCACCTTCAACGTGCCCCCGGCCGGCGCGTTCATCATGTTCGCCGGGATCTACTACGGCGGCATGTACGGCGGGTCCACGACCTCGATCCTGCTCAACACGCCCGGTGAGAGCTCCTCGATGATCACCGCGCTGGAGGGCAACAAGATGGCGCGGCGCGGCCGGGCCGCCCAGGCCCTGGCCACGGCGGCGATCGGGTCGTTCGTCGCGGGCACGATCGCCACGGGCCTGCTGGTGGTCGCGGCCCCCCTGGTCGTGGACTTCGCGATCTCCTTCGGGCCGGAGGACTACTTCGCGCTGGCGGTGCTGGCGTTCACCGCGGTCTCGTCGGTGCTCTCGCGCTCGGTGGTGCGCGGCCTGGCCTCACTGGGGTTCGGCCTGGTCATCGGCCTGGTCGGGATCGACGAGCAGACCGGGCAGGCCCGGCTGACCCTGGGTGTCCCGCAGCTGCTCGGCGGCATCGAGGTGGTGGTCGTCGCGGTCGGCCTGTTCGCGCTGGGTGAGGCGCTCTACGTGGCCTCCCGGCTCCGCCACGGCGAGCCGGAGATCATCCCGGTCGGCCGGGCGTTCCTCGGCCGCTCCGACTGGTCCCGGTCCTGGCGGCCGTGGCTGCGCGGGACCGCGCTGGGCTTCCCGTTCGGCGCGCTGCCGGGCGGCGGCGCGGAGATCCCGACGTTCCTGTCCTACTCGATCGAGCGGCGGCTGGCCCGCGGGGTCGCCCGCGAGGAGTACGGCAGGGGTGCGATCGAGGGCGTCGCGGGTCCCGAGGCGGCCAACAACGCCTCCGCCGCAGGCACCCTGGTCCCGCTGCTCACCCTGGGCCTGCCCACCTCGGCCACCGCCGCGATCATGCTGGCGGCCTTCCAGCAGTACGGCCTGCAGCCCGGCCCCCAGCTGTTCGACCACAACCCGGCCCTGGTCTGGGGCATGATCGCGTCGCTGTTCCTGGGCAACGCCATGCTGCTGGTGCTCAACCTGCCGCTGGCCCCGGTCTGGGCGAAGGTGCTGCACATCCCCCGGCCCTACCTCTACGCCGGGATCGTGCTGTTCGCCGCGCTCGGCGTCTACGCCCTGAACGCCTCCTGGGTCGACCTGGTGGTGCTCTACGTCCTGGGTCTGCTCGGCTTCGCGATGCGCTGCTTCGGCCTGCCGATCGCGCCCGCGGTGATCGGCATGATCCTGGGCCCGATGGCGGAGATCCAGCTGCGCCGGGCGCTGGCCATCGGCGCGGGCGACGCCGCGGTCCTGGTGCGCAGCCCGATCGCGGCGGCCCTGCTGGCGCTGTCGCTGCTGGCCCTGCTCACCCCGCTGGTCAGGGCGCTGGTCAGGAGGCTGCTCGCACGCCGGGCGGGGAGCCGGTGACGCCGGGGACCGCCCGCCCCCTTCCCGCGGGCGGTCCCGGAACCGGCCGCCCGTTCTCTCCCCGCGGGGCCGGCACGGGCCGCCCGCCCGTTCTCCTCGCGGGCGGCCCCGGCACGGGCCCGGGAGCCGGTCACCCGCCGGTGCGCCTGCGGACCAGCTCCCTGTCCTCCTCCGGCAGGGCGTCGGCGGCGAGCAGCCGCGGCAGCAGATCCGGCTCGGTGGTCAGCGCGCGGAAGGCGAGCGCGACGGTGACGTCGTGGCCGGGCCGGTGCACGATCTCGACCGGGTCGCCGCCGCGGATGTCCCCCGGCTCGATCACCCGCAGGTACGGGCCCGGCAGCGCCGCCCGGGTGAACCGCTTGATCCAGCCCTCCACCTCCAGCCAGCCCTGGAACGTCCCGCAGGGGATGCGCGGGCACGAGACCTCCAGGACCGTGTCACGCCCGATCCGCCAGCGCTCCCCGATCAGGGCGCCGTTGACGTCGAGGCCGGAGGTCGTGAGGTTCTCCCCGAAGGCGCCGTTCGGCAGCGGCCTGCCCAGCTCGGCCTCCCAGAGGTCGAGGTCCTCGCGGGCGTAGGCGTAGACGGCCTGGTCCGATCCGCCGTGGTGCTTCACGTCGTAGACGCGGTCGCCCGCCAGGCCGACCGCGCCGGTGCCCTTGGGGCCGGGTTCGCGCACGGCGACCGGGCCGTCGGCGGGGCGCTTGTCGATGCCCGTCGCGCCCAGGTTCTTCCACGGGTTGGGCCGGGGCCGGCCGATGTTGACGGACAGCAGCTTCATGCGGATGACGGTACGGCCCCACCGCGGACCGTGCGACCCGTTATCTCCCGGTGCGGCGGGGTGCATGAGAATGGTGCGGTTCGGGACGGGGCGCACGCGTCCGGCCGGGGTCGCATCTCGACGGGCGGATCGGCGGGTGGTACGACCCCGGACAGAGGCGCATGTCCGACCGTGGGCAGACGCCGCATGCTCCGGTGCGACGATAGCTTGCCGCCATGGAATGGGCTGAACGGCGGTTCGACGGAAAGAGCGTCGCCGACGCCGCGGTGACCGACGAGCGCAGGCGCATCGCCCGGGAACTGCACGACGTCATCGGTCACAGCATGAGCCTGATCGCCGTCAAGGCCGCCGTCGCCAACCACGTCGCCGACGCCCGTCCGCAGGAGATGCGCGCCGCGCTGGCCGTCATCGAGCAGACCAGCCGCAGCACGCTCGCCGAGATCCACCGGGTGCTCGACCTGCTGCGCGCCGACGGCGACCCCCGGCAGGACCGGCTGCCCGCGCCCGGCATGGGGGACCTGCCCGAACTGGCCGCCCACGCCCGCTCGGCCGGGATCGAGGTGGAGCTGACCGTCCGCGAAAGGGCCGTGCTGCCCGCCACGGTCGCGGTGTCGGTGTACCGGATCGTGCAGCGGGCCCTGGCCAACGTCGTCACCCACGCCGGGCCCACCCGCTGCGCGGTCACCGTCGACGTCGACGGGCGGGAGGCCGTGATCGAGGTCGTCGACGACGGCCCCCGCCACGGCCGTCCGCCGCGCGCGGACCACGCCGGCCGGGACGGTCACGGCCTGATCGGCATGCGCGAGCGCGCCAAGATGTACGGAGGCGCGTTCGAGGCGGGGCCCCGGCCCGGAGGAGGCTTCCGCGTGGCGGCCCGGCTGCCCTACGACCCGGACGGCACCCCGGTATGAGCACCACCGGACCCGGACGGCGGTCGCGCACCAGGCGGGTCTGTCCAGTGAACCGCGCTGTCCCGTGATTCGAGGTACGGATTTGCCGCAGATGCAAGCGCCCCACCTGGCCCGGGGGATCACCCTCGCCGTTCTGGGCGCGTTCGCCAGCGTGTACCTGCTGGCCGGGGTGCCGATCGCGATCGCCGTGTTCGCGCTGCAGCTCGTTCACGTCCTGCCGGCGCTCGGGAGGTTCCGGGGGCCGATGCTGTTCGCCGTACAGGCCGGAGCCGGGTTCTGGGGCGTTCTCGCCTCCGGCGCGTCCGTCGGCATGCTCGGCTTCCTGGCCGGGTCGCTGCTGCTGTCTCCGCTGTGGCCGCTCGCTCCGGCGGTCGCCGTGGCGGCGGCGGTGATCGGCTCCGTCCGGTACGGCGAAGCGTCCGCCACGGCCGACGCCACGATCACGATGGTCCTGATCGCGCTGGTGGTCTACGGCCTGACCCGGCTCACCGAGCGGGTCGACCAACTGCACTCGGCCAGGCTCGCCCTCGCCGTGACCGCCGTCGCCGAGGAGCGGCTGCGCATCACCGCCGAACTGAGCGACGGTCTCGGGCGAGGCCTCACCATGATCGCTGCAGGCGGCAGGCGCGCCCTGGCCGAGCCGGAACGCACGGCTGAGATCCTCGGACAGGTCGCGGACATGGCGCGGCGGGCTCTGGCCGAGGCGCGGGCCGCCGCCTCCGGGTACCGCGCCATGTCCCTGGCGCCCGAGATCACCACCGCCCGCGCGATGCTGATGGCCGCGGGCGTGACCGCGCAAGTGCGCGCCGGCCACGCCGAACCGCTGGGGCCCGCGGGCGCGCTGCTCGCGGCCGTGCTCCGGGAGGCGGTGACCGAGGTCGTACGGCGCGGCACGGCGACGACGTGCGAGATCGAGACCGACACGTCCGAGGGCGGAGTCCGGCTCCGCGTCTCCAACGACGGAGCCAGGACCGCGGAGGACGAGAGCCTGGGCGACCTTCCCGGCCGGGTCGCCGAGGCGGGCGGATCGCTCACGACGGGCCTGTCCTCCACCGGCCGTTTCACCGTCTCCGTCGTGCTTCCCAGCACCGGATCCGCTCCGTCGCTCCCGCCGGACGACCGGCACGCCTCCGTTCTCTCCTTCACCCTGCTGGCCGTCGTCCTGGCCGGGTTCAGCGCCAAGGCGCTGCTCCGGCTCCCGGCGGACTCGCTGCTCCCGGCGGCCGCCTGCCTCGGGCTGATCCTTCTCCTCCAGCTCCGCCTGGTGTCCGGCCGCCACCTGCGGTCACTGGCGGTCATGGCCCTGCTCACCTATCTCCCGATCCCCGCCTTCGGCGAGGTCTGGCTGGGCGTCGCCGGTTTCCTCTCCGGTCCGCTCCTGCTGGCCTTCCCCGCGGTGCTCGCCTGGCCGCTCGTCGCCTCCGTGACGGCGAGCGCCGCGGTCATCGGCGTCGTCCTCGGGCTGGAGCCCGCCGTGACGGTGAACCACACCGTGAGCACGCTGGTGACCGGCCTGGTCGTCCACGGACTCATCCGCCTGGCCCTGCTGGCGAAGGAGATCCAGGCGGTCAAGGAGGGACTGGCCCGCTCGGCGGTGGTCGAGGAGCGCCTGCGCGCCGCCCGGGACCTGCACGACCTGCTCGGCCACAGCATGGCGGCGATCCTCCTCAAGTGCGAGCTGGCCAGGAGGCTCGACCCCGTCCGGGCCCGCGCCGAGATCGAGGACGTGCTCGGGATGGTGGAGAAGGCCGAGGCCGACATGCGCTCCGTCTCCGGGGAGCGGCACGAGATGACGCTGGCCGCCGAGGCGGAGTCGGCGCGGTCGCTCCTGGGCGCCGCGGGCATCGATGTCACGGTCGAGCTGGGCCACGGCCGCGTCACCGCGGGGGTCGAGACCGTGCTGAGCACGGTGCTGCGTGAGGCGGTGACCAACGTGCTCCGGCACAGCACAGCACGCCGCTGCACGATCGCGACGGACCGCGGGCAGGGCGAGGTACGGCTCCGCGTGCGCAACGACGGTGTTCGCCCGGCAGCGGTACCCGCCGGGGGTCCCGCCCCGGACCGGACCGCGGGGCGCCGCGGCTCGGCGGGAGTCGGAAACCTGACCACGCGGCTGGCCGTCCTCGGCGGCGGTCTCGCCACCACCCGTGACGGCGAGCGGTTCGAGATCGAGGCCCGTGTCCCCGCCGCGTCCCCCGCCATGTCCGTACCCGCCGGCTGAGGCTCCCCGCGCCTCGGACGGCACGGCGCCGCGGTCCCTCCCCGGACGGCCCCGTCCGCCGCCTCAGCCCCGACCGGCCCGTCCCCGGGCGGCCCGGTCGCAGGGCGGTCCGCACCCGCATGGCCCGGTCCCCGTCCTGGCCGTGCGGGCACGGCGCGGTCAGATCCAGCCCGCCTCTCTCGCGACGCGCACCGCGTCGACCCGGTTGCGGGCGTTGAGCTTGGCGACGATCGCGGTGATGTAGTTGCGCACGGTTCCCGCGCTCAGGAAGAGGCGCCCGGCGATCTCGGCGGCGTCGATCCCCTCCGCCACCAGCCGGAGCACGTCGGCCTCGCGGGGGGTGAGCGGGTTGTCGGCCAGGTCCCAGGCCGTCACCGCCAACGAGGGGTCGAGCACCCGCTCGCCGCCGGCCACCGCGCGGATGGCGGCCACCAGTTCCTCCGGCGGTGCGGTCTTCAGCAGGAACCCGTCCGCCCTCGCACCGAGCGCCCGGCGGAGATGACCCGGCTTGCCGTACGCGGTGAGCATGAGCGTCCGGCAGGCGGGCAGCCGCGAGCGGAGCTCTCCCGCGGCGGCGAGGCCGTCGAGCGCGCCGGGCATGTCGATGTCGAGGACCGCGACGTCGGGCCGGTGCAGAAGCGCGGCGGGCACCACGGCGTCGCCCGACTCGACGGCGGCGACGACCTCCAGGTCCTCCTCCAGGCCCAGCAGCGCCACCAGGGCGCCCCGGACGACGTGCTGGTCCTCGGCCAGCAGCACACGGATCACGGGACATGTCTACCAGTGCCCGGATCATGACGATGTCACGGTCCGCCGGTGATCACATCTCTGGCCCGGCGGACCGCAGGCCAGCAGGCTGGCAGGCATGACGGATGTGGTGCGTTTGGACGCGGTGAGCAAGGTGTACGGCACGGGCCAGGGCGCGGTGGCGGCCCTGCGCGAGGTGACGGTGGGCATCCCGCAGGGGAGCTTCACCGCGGTGATGGGGCCGTCGGGATCGGGGAAGAGCACGTTCCTGCACTGCGCGGCCGGGCTGGACGCACCGTCCTCGGGCTCGGTACGGCTGGGCGGCACCGAGCTGACCGGGATGGACGAGACGCGGCTGACGAAGCTGCGCAGGCAGCGGATCGGATTCGTGTTCCAGGCGTTCAACCTGGTGCCCTCGCTGACCGTGACCGAGAACATCACGCTGCCGCTCCGGCTCTCGGGCAGCCGGGTGGATCGGGCCTGGCTCCGCGAGGTCGTCTCGAGGGTCGGCCTGGACGGGCGGACCGGGCACCGGCCCGCCCAGCTCTCCGGCGGGCAGCAGCAGCGGGTGGCCATCGCCCGGGCGCTGGCGGTCCGGCCCGAGGTGGTCTTCGGCGACGAGCCCACCGGAGCGCTCGACACGATGACCGCCCGTGACGTGCTGAGGCTGCTCCGCGAGGTGGTGGACGGCATGGGCCAGACCGTGGTGATGGTCACCCACGACCCGGTGGCGGCCTCCTACGCCGACACCGTCCTGTTCCTGGCCGACGGCCGGATCGTGGACGCGATGACCGCGCCCACCTCCGACCGGGTGGCCGAGCGCATGACCAGACTGGGAGCGTGGGTTTAATGATCTTCTTCGCGTTGCGGGCGATCCGGCACCGCAAGGCCGGCTTCGCGGGCGCCTTCCTCGCCCTGATGTGCGCGGCGGCCCTGGTCTGCGCCTGCGGGATGCTGCTGGAGACCGGGCTGCGCGGCGGCGTCGCCCCCGAACGCTACGCGGGCGCCCCGGTGCTCGTCGCGGGCGACCGGTATGCCCGCGAGACGATCCGGAAGTCGGAGGAGAAGACCAAGACGAAGGCCAAGGCCCTGTCGGAGCGCCGGTGGATCCCCGCCTCCCTCGCCGGGGAGCTGGGCCGGCTGCCGGGGGTCGGGCGGGTGGTCACCGAGGTGACGTTCCCCGTCCTGGTCGCGGGCCGGTCCTTCTGGGGGCACGGCTGGGAGTCGGCCCCGCTCACTCCGTTCACCCTGCGCGCCGGACGCGCGCCCGGGAACGGGAACGAACTGGTGGCGGACGCGCGGGCGGGGCTGGACGTGGGCGCCGAGGTGACCGTGGAGTCACCGGCGGGATCACGGGTCTACCGGGTGTCGGGCGTCACCGCCGAGGCCCTGCCCAGCCAGGACACGCTGTTCTTCGCCGCCGCCGAGGCCCGCCGCCTGGCCGGCCGCCCCGGTCTGGTCAGCGCGATCGGCGTCTTCCCCCGGTCCGGTGCGCCTCGGACCGACCTGACCCCGGTGCTCGGCGGTGCGGTCGCCCACACCGGGGACGAGCGCGGCGCGGCCGAGTTCCTCGACGCGGAGCAGGCACGGCTGAAGCTGATCAGCATGGGCGGCGCCCTCGGCGGTACCGCGCTGCTGGTCGCGGTCCTCGTCGTGGTCGGCACGTTCGCGCTCTCCGTCCAGCAGCGCCACCGGGAGATCGCCCTGCTGAGAGCGGTCGCGGCGACACCCCGGCAGGTGCGCCGGCTGCTCGGCGGCGAGGCGCTCGTGCTCGGCGTCGTCGCCGGAGCCCTGGGGTCCGCTCTGGGAATCGGCCTGGGCTTCTGGCTGCGCTCCCGGTTCGTCGCGCTGGGTGTGATGCCGGAGAACCTGCGGCTCGTGGTGAGCCCGTTCCCGGTACTCGCCGCGCTCGCGGCGACCGTCCTGGCCGCCTGGACCGCCGCGCGCGTCTCCGCCCGCCGGACCGCCCGCATCCGCCCGGTCGAGGCCCTCGGCGAGGCGGCGCTGCCGACCGCGCGCCTGCCCCGGGGACGGATGCTCGCCGGGCTGTCGTGCGCCGCGGGCGGTGCCGTGCTGACGTCGGTGCTGTCGGGGTTGTCCACCGAGGCGGCGTCCGGTCCGGTGACGATGCTGACCCCACTGGTGTGGACGGTCGCGGTCGCCCTGCTCGGCCCGGTGATCGCCCGGGTGTCCGTCGCGGTGCTCGGAGTGGTGCTGCGCGCCTCCCGGGTGAGCGGGTACCTCGCCGCGGCGAACCTGCGGGCCGGGTCGCACCGACTGGCCTCGGTGATCACTCCACTCAGCCTGATGGTCGCGATGACGTGCACGATCCTGTTCGTGCAGACCACGATGGGGCACGCCGCCCAGGAGGAGGCGGCGGCGGGCGACCGCGCCGACTACGTGCTCGGCCCGCGGGTCTCCTCCGCCGCGGCCGAGGCCGTACGCGGGGTGCCGGGCGTGGAGGCGGTCACCGAGGTGCTGCACACCTCGGTCCGGGTCGGCCTGGAGAAGTACGGCGCACGAGCCGTCACACCCGCGGGGCTCTCGTCGACGCTCGACCCCGGAGTGGTCGCCGGATCGCTGCACGGGCTCGGCCCGCAGACGGTCGCCGTCAGCCGGACCGCCGCGTCCCGCCTCGGCGTGTCGGTCGGCTCGCCGCTCCGGCTCGTCCTCGGCGACGGCGCCGGCGCGACGCTCCGCGTCGTCGCCGTCTACGAGCGGGGCCTCGGGTACGGCGAGCTCCTCCTGGCGCACGAGCTGGTGCGCCCGCACGTCGACGATCCCTTCTCCACCGTCCTGGTCTCGGCGCCGTCGCTCTCCCGCGCGGCCCTGGAGCGGGCCGCACCGGGCGTCGCGGTGCTCGACAGGGCCCGGGCCGCCGCGGCGGGCACACCGAACGCCGAGGTCAACTACGTGGCGATGGGTCTGATCATCGCGTTCACCGCGATCGCCGCGGTCAACACGCTGGCGATGTCCGCCGCGGACCGCTCCCGCGAGTTCGCCCTGCTCCGCCTCGTCGGCACCACGCGCCGGCAGGTGCTGAGGACGGCCCGTCTGGAGACGCTGACCGCGGTGCTCGTCTCGGTGACCGTCGGCACGGTGATCTCGCTGGTCACGCTCACGGCCTTCAGCCTGGGCATGACCGGTTCGGCACGGCCGTACGTGCCGCCGCCGGCCTACCTGGCCGTGGTCGCCTCGGTGGCCGTCCTGGCCCTGGCCGCCACCGCCCTTCCCGCGCGGCTCGTGCTTCGTGCCCGTCCCGCCGAGGCGATCTCCTGATCTGCGGATCCGGACGGCCCTCGGCAGGCGCCGGACACCGCGAAGGCGCGGGCCCGCCGGTCGGGACCGGTGGGCCCGCGCCTTCGCGGATCACTCCCCCTCTGGGACGGCGCCGCCCCGGAGAGGCCTACTCGGAGACGCCGAGCTTCTGCAGGATCAGCTCGCGGGCCCGGCCCGCGTCGGCCTTGCCGCGGCTGGCCTTCATGACGCCGCCGACCAGCGCGCCGGCTGCGGCGATCTTGCCGTTGCGGACCTTGTCCGCCGCGTCGGCGTTGTCCGCCAGCACCTGGTCGATGATCGCCGACAGCTCGCCCTCGTCGTTGACGATCTGCAGGCCGCGGGCGGCCACCACGTCGTCCGGCGAGCCCTCGCCGTTCAGCACGCCCTCCAGCACCTGGCGGGCCAGCTTGTCGTTGAGCGCGCCGCCGGCGACCATCGCGCAGACCCGCGCGATCTCGTCCGGGGTGATCCGCAGCGCGCTCAGCGGCACGCCGGCCTCGTTGGCCCGGCGGGCCAGCTCGCCCATCCACCACTTGCGGGCGTCCGCGGGCGGTGCGCCGGCGGACACCGTCGCCTCGACCAGGTCGATGGCGTCGGCGTTGTGCATGGCCTCCATGTCCAGGTCGGACACGCCCCACTCCTGCTGGAGCCGCTTGCGCTTCAGCCGCGGCAGCTCCGGCAGGGCCGTCTTGAGCGCGGCCACCCAGGCGAAGTCCGGGGCGATCGGCACCAGGTCGGGCTCGGGGAAGTAGCGGTAGTCCTGCGCCTCCTCCTTGGACCGGCCCGAGGTGGTGGTGCCGGTGTCCTCGTGGAAGTGGCGGGTCTCCTGGACGATCCGGCCGCCGCCGGCGAGGATCCCGGCCTGGCGTTCGATCTCGCTGCGGACCGCGCGCTCGACGCTGCGCAGCGAGTTGACGTTCTTGGTCTCGGTCCGGGTGCCCCACTCGGAGGCGCCGCGCGGCATGAGGGAGACGTTGACGTCGCACCGCATGGAGCCCTCCTCCATGCGCACGTCGGAGACGCCGAGGGAGCGCATGACCTCGCGCAGCTCGGTGACGTAGGCGCGGGCGACCTCGGGCGCGAGCCGGTCGGTGCCGGGGATCGGCTTGGTGACGATCTCCACCAGCGGGATGCCCGCGCGGTTGTAGTCGACGATCGAGTAGTCGGCGCCGTGGATGCGGCCGGTCGCGCCGCCCATGTGGGTGGACTTGCCGGTGTCCTCCTCCAGGTGCACGCGCTCGATCTCGATGCGCACCGTCTGACCGTTCACCTCGACGTCGAGGTAGCCGTCGAAGCAGAGCGGCTCGTCGTACTGGCTGATCTGGTAGTTCTTCGGCATGTCCGGATAGAAGTAGTTCTTCCGGGCGAAGCGGCACCACTCGGCGATGGAGCAGTTCAGCGCCAGGCCGATCCGGATCGTCGACTCGATCGCCTTGGCGTTGGCCGTCGGCAGCGAACCCGGCAGCGCCAGGCAGACCGGGCAGACGTGGGTGTTCGGCGGCGCGCCGAACGTCGTCGGGCAGGCGCAGAACATCTTCGAGGCCGTACCGAGCTCGACGTGCGTCTCCAGGCCCAGCACCGGCTCGAAGCGCTCCAGCGCCTCGTCGTACGGCATGAGCGTGCCTGTACTCATGATTCGTTCACCATTTCCATCAGATCTAGCGAGGGAACTGCCGGGTTCACCCGGCAGGGGAATCGCTTCCCTGTTACAGTTCGTCTGCTTGAAACGGGCAGGGCTTGTCCGTCGCCTACCTCAGCAGAGGAAAGCGAGAAGCCGCTCCCTTCAGGGAGCGGAGGAGTCACCAGTCCGATCCGGGAGAGCCGGAGCGTTCTGCGATGACAGTGCCGTCGTGGGCCGTCGCCGCGGGCGGTGGGAGGCGTCAAAGGTACCCGAGTCCCTTCAGCGCGTTCCGCGTCTCGGCGACCCAGCCGGCGTAGCCGGGGACCCGGGCCAGGACGGCGAGGTCGATGTTGCGTCCGATGTACTCGAAGTAGTCGCCGACCGGCTTGCCCCGCCGGGGCGCGGTCGCGGTCAGCACCTCCCGCGGGTAGGCGATCCGCTCGACGTCGGCCGGGCTGGCGGGCAGCCGGGACAGGTCGCTGCCCGGCAGCCCGGCCCACGCGGCGGGGTCCGCCAGCGGCCAGGCCTCGGTGTCGCCCAGGCCGACCACCGGCACCAGGTAGTGCGAGTGGTAGCGGATCCCGTCCGACCGGCCGCGTTCGCGGTCGCCGGACCGGGCGAAGATCAGGTGGCAGTCGCCCGCCAGCTCCTCCAGCGCCGCCACCAGGTGCTCGCGGCCGCACACGATGACCCGCGTGGCCTCGACGTCCACGGTGTACGGCGAGGCCCGCACGAGCTCGCGGAGCTGCCGGGGCACCACCACGCTCAGGAAGCCCCCGTCCGCGTCCCCCTCGGCGACCAGGCCGGGGACCAGGGAGCGGCTGCTCATGCCGCCGCCCCGAGGTACTGGCGGAGCTGCCGGGGCGAGACGAACGTGCCCGGCTCGCCGTCCGGCAGGACCGGCTTGGCCACGCTCACCCGCGACGTCCGGTCGGCCGCCGGGTCGACCCGCACCACCGCGTCCAGGAAGACCAGCGACTCCGGGGCCGTCCGGCCGAGCTCGGCGACCACCGCCGGCGAGTGGCTGGTCACGATCACCTGCCGGTACGGCTCCGCGCCGCCGGGCTCGCGGACCCGCTGCCGGACCCGCCGGAGCAGCTCGCCCAGCCGCCCGGGGTGCACGCCGGCCTCGACCTCCTCCACCAGGAGGGTGGCCGGGTGGTCCGGGTCGTGCAGGGCCGCCAGCAGGCCGGTGATCCGCAGGGTCCCGTCCGACAGCAGCGCCACCGGGACCTCGCCCTGGCCGTCCAGGATCAGGTCGAAGGACCACTCGCCGCGCTCCAGCCGGGGCAGGAGCCCGGCCGCGCCGGGGACCAGCGCGGCGAGGTCGGCCACCAGGTCGGCGAAGGCCGCCGTGCCCGCCATCCGGCCGAGCACCGCGGCGAGGTTCGCCCCGTCGGCGGCCAGCGGCCCGAGGTCGTCCGGCGCGCCCCGCCCGCGCATGGCGCGCGGGACCGGGGCGTGGCGGCGCCACGCGGCGACCGTGCGGCGGGGCGTGCCCGCCGGGTCGGGATCCACCACCATGAGCTCCAGCAGCTCCGGCGGGAGCCGCCGGGCCACGTGGCTGACGACCGCCCCGGTGGACCTCGGGATGCGCAGCACCATCTCCGCGCCCGTGTCGAACCGGACCGGGAGCAGGGCCCCGGGCTCCGGGGAGACCAGGGCCTCCACCGCGACGGTGAACGCCGCGACGGGGGCGCCCTGCGCGACCCGGTGGAACTGCTCGTTCGGCGCTCCCCGGCGCGCGCCGAGGAGACCGCCGGAGCCGCCGACCTCGTCGGCGACGAAGCCCAGCGCGTCGAACAGGTTGGACTTGCCCCCGGCGTTCGGACCGACCAGCGCGAGGAACGGCGGCACGTCGATCTCGAAGTCCAGGAACGACTTGAACCCGTCGATCTCGATGCGAGTGATCACTCCCCCGTTTCCTCCCCGGTGCCCTGCCCGCGCCTAGAGCGCGGGCGCCTTGGACAGCAGACCGCCGCCCCAGCGGTCCGTCAGGGCCCGCTCCACCGCGGCGCCGACCCGGTAGCAGCGGTCGTCGCCGAGCACGGGCGCCATGATCTGCAGACCGACCGGGAGGCCGTCCTCGTCCGCCAGACCGCACGGCACCGAGATGGCCGCGTTGCCGGCCAGGTTGGTGGGGATCGTGCACAGGTCGGCGAGGTACATCGCCATGGGGTCGTCGGCGCGCTCGCCGATCGGGAACGCAGTGGTCGGCGTGGTCGGCGAGACGAGCACGTCCACCTGGTGGAAGGCCGCCTCGAAGTCGCGGGCGATCAGCGTGCGGACCTTCTGCGCCTGCCCGTAGTAGGCGTCGTAGTAGCCGCTGGACAGCGCGTAGGTGCCCAGGATGATGCGCCGCTTGACCTCGGGGCCGAAGCCCTGCGCCCGGGTCAGCGCCATGACCTCCTCGGCCGACCGCGTGCCGTCGTCGCCGACGCGCAGGCCGTACCGCATCGCGTCGAAGCGCGCCAGGTTGGACGAGCACTCCGACGGGGCGATGAGGTAGTAGGCGGGCAGCGCGGTGGTGAACGACGGGCAGGAGACCTCGACGACCTTGGCGCCGAGGGACTCCAGCAGCTCCACGGTCTCCCGGAAGCGGGCCAGCACGCCCGGCTGGTAGCCGTCCCCGCCGAACTCCTTGACCACGCCGATCCGCAGGCCCGCCACGTCGCCCTCGCGGGCCGCCTCGGCGACCCGCGGCACGGCGGCGTCGATGGAGGTGGAGTCCATCGCGTCGTGCCCGGAGAACGCCTCGTGCAGCAGCGCCGCGTCCAGCACGGTGCGGGCGAACGGGCCCGGGGTGTCCAGGGAGCTGGCGAAGGCGATCAGGCCGTAGCGGGAGGAGCCGCCGTAGGTCGGCTTCATGCCGACGATGCCGGTGACGGCGGCGGGCTGCCGGATGGAGCCGCCGGTGTCGGTGCCGGTGGACAGCGGGGCCTCGTAGGCCGCGACCGCCGCGGACGAGCCGCCGGAGGAGCCGCCCGGGATGCGGGACAGGTCCCACGGGTTGCGGGTGACGCCGTAGGCGGAGTTCTCGGTGGAGGAGCCCATCGCGAACTCGTCCAGGTTGGTCTTGCCGAGGATCACCAGCCCGGCCTCGCGCAGCCGCCGGGTCACGGTCGCGTCGTACGGCGGGCGCCAGCCCTCGAGGATCTTCGATCCCGCGGTGGTGGGCATGTCCGTGGTGGTGAAGACGTCCTTGTGCGCGATCGGCACACCCGCCAGCGGGCCGAGCTCCTCGCCCGCCGCCAGGCGCTCGTCGACCCTCCGCGCCTGCGCCAGGGTCGTCTCGGCGTCGACGTGCAGGAACGCGTTGACCTGCGGCTCGACGGCGGCGATCCGGTCGAGGTGGGCCTGGGCGACCTCCACGGCCGAGGTCTCGCCGCTCGCGATCAGCGCGCCGAGCTCGGCGGCGGTCTTGTGGATCAGGCTCATGCTTCCTCCCCGAGGATGCGCGGGACGCGGAAGCGGTTCTCCTCGACGGCCGGGGCGCCGGACAGCGCCGCCTCGGGCGTCAGGCCGGGCCGTACCTCGTCGGGACGGTAGACGTTGGTGAGCGGGAGCGCGTGCGAGGACGGCGGGATGTCGTCGGCCGCCACCTCGGCGACGCGGGCGACCGCACCGATGATCACATCGAGCTGGGCGGCGAAGTGGTCGAGCTCCTCGTCGGACAGCGCCAGCCTGGACAGCCGGGCGAGGTGAGCGACCTCGTCGCGGGTTATGGCGGACATGAGTCGTTGAACCCGTTTCGTGGAATGGCAATCGGACACTGTCATCCTAGAGTGCGTGACCGTACGTGCCCGACTCCTCGGGTTCGGGTACGGCTCGGCGCCGCCGGAGAGCGCCTCCCCGGCTCCCCTCCCGACGTGCCCGGCGGCCGTCCCACGCCCGCCGCCGGAGTTTCCGTACTTCGCCGAACCCTGAACTCCGCATTGCCGGAAGGAGGCAGGAGGGCACTTCGTCGAAGTACAGTCCTACTTCTTCTCGAAATACTATCGCTGGCGATAGTATCCCCGGGAGAAGTCTCAGGGAGGTCGCATGGGCGGGTTCGTCGGCCGGGAGCACGAGCTGGCGTCGCTCGACTCGCTGCTCGGCCAGGTGCGATCAGAGATCTCCACGGCGCGTCCCGGCCGATGCGTGCTGATGCGTGGACGGCGGCGGATCGGCAAGTCGACTCTGGCCGAGGAGTTCCTCAACCGGAGCGGCCTGCCGTCGCTGTTCTACACGGCGGCGCGCGCCGACGCCCAGACCGAGCTGCGACAGCTCATGGACGACGTCTCCGCTTCCGGGCTACCGGGAAAGGACGTCTTCGCGGAGACGGCCCCGAGCACGTGGAACGGGGCCCTGCAACTCCTCGCCGACGCTCTGCCCGGTGACGGCCCCTCCGTCGTCGTGATCGACGAGGTCCCCTACCTCATGGAACGCGTCGACGCCTTCGAAGGCCTCCTGCAGCGTGCCTGGGACCGGTTCCTCAGCCGGAAACCCGTCCTGCTCGTCCTCATCGGCTCCGACCTGTCGATGATGGAGGCCCTGAACGGCTACGAGCGCCCGTTCCACCAGCGGGGGACCGAGATGGTCGTCGGACCGCTCAACCCCCACGAGATCCAGCGCATGCTCCAGCTCTCCCCGGCCGACGCGTTCGACGCCACCGTCGTCACGGGCGGTCTCCCCCTGGTCTGCGGCGAATGGCCGCGCGGGGCGTCGCTCTGGGAGTACCTGCACGGCGCCCTGACGAATCCGGTCTCCGCGCTCCTGGTGTCCGCCGAGCGCTCACTCGCGGCCGAGTTCCCGGTGGAGGCACAGGCCAGCCAGGTGCTGCAGGCGATCGGCAGCGGCGAGCGCACGTTCACCAACATCGCCCGGAAGGCTGGCGGCATCTCCCACAGCACGCTGTCCCGCGCGGCAGATCTACTGACCACCAAGGGGATGGTGGCCGGTGAGCTCCCCGTGTCCCTGCGCCCGTCGAAGGAGCGCCGCTACCGGGTCACCGACCCCTACCTGCGCTTCTGGCTCTCCTTCCTCCATCCGCACATGCCGGAGATCGAGCGCCGCCGCGGCGATCTGACCCTCCGGCGGATCGTCTCGCGGTGGAGCACCTGGCGGGGACGCGCCATCGAGCCGCTCGTACGCGAGTCACTGGCCAGGCTGCTGCCGGACGACAGGCTCCCGGAGGCTCCGACGGTCGGCTCCTACTGGACCCGGAGCAACGACTTGGAGATCGACATCGTCGGAGCCGACCGCGGACCGATCGCGCGGGAGCTCCGCTTCCTCGGATCGATCAAGTGGCTGGAGAACGCCGCCTTCGACGACCACGACCTGGCCGCGCTGGCCAGGCACCGCGCCGCCCTCACCGGTGATCCGGTGCCCCTCGTCGCCGTCTCCCGCAACGGGGTCTCCTGTTCGGGCCTGACCGCGTCGTACGGCCCCGACGATCTGATGAGCGCCTGGGGCTAGGCCGTCTGGGGGTCGAGCAGCCCGGCCGGGTCGGGCACCCGGAAGGCGGGCCGGACCGGGGCGCGGTGCTCGCGGAGCCAGGCCGTCGCGTCGGCGGCGGACATCGGCTCGGCGAACCACCAGCCCTGGGCGAGGTCGCAGCCCATCTCCTCCAGGCGCGCGGCCACCTCGGCCGACTCGACGCCCTCGGCGACCGAGCGCAGCCCCAGCGAGCGGACCAGGTCGACGATGGAGCGGACGATCCGCTCGTCGTCCCCGGACTCGCAGATCCTCCGCACGAACGAGGCGTCGATCTTGACCTCGGCCACCGGGAGCCGCTGCAGGCGCACCAGCGAGGAGTAGCCGGTGCCGAAGTCGTCCAGGGCGAGCGGCACGCCCAGGGAGTTCAGCGCCCGTACGGCGTCGGCGGTGTAAGCCTGGTCGGTCATCAGGATGCGCTCGGTGACCTCCAGCTGGATCGCCTTGGGCGGCAGCCGGTGCTTCGCCAGGCCGGCCTCCAGCCGTTCGGGGAGGGCGGAGTCGAGCAGGTCGCGGGCCGAGACGTTGACGGAGATCTGCTCGTGCACCCCCGCGTGCCACCAGTCGGCGGCCTGCTCCAGCGCCGCGTCGATGACGTACTCGGTGAGCTGGCGCATCAGGTAGGACTGCTCGGCGAGCGGGATGAAGTCGTCCGGGTAGACCGTCCCCCGCACCGGGTGGCGCCAGCGCAGCAGCGCCTCCACCCCCCGCACCTGCCCGGCGGCCAGATCGATCTTCGGCTGGTAGTGCAGCGCGAGCTCGCCGCGGTCGATGGCCCGGCGCAGGTCGCCGAGGAGGCCGAGCCGTTCGGGGCTGTTTCGGTCCTTGTCGGCGACGTAGAGCTCGACGCCGGTCCGGCCCTCCTTGGCGAGGTACATCGCCACGTCGGAGCGCTGCAGCAGCAGCTCGAAGTCCGGCGCGTGGTCGGGGTGGAGCGCGATGCCGATCGAGGCGTCCATGTCGAAGGTCATGCCCTCCAGCCGGACCGGCTCGGTGAGCGCCACCCGCAGGCGCGCGGCCACCTCTCGCGCCGCGGCGGCGTCCCGGACCGAGGGCAGCAGCACCGCGAACTCGTCGCCGCCGAGCCGGGCGACCACGTCCCCCGGCCGCACACTGTGGGTCAGCCGGTGCGCCACCGTCTGCAGCAGCCGGTCGCCCACCGGGTGCCCGAGCGTGTCGTTGACCTCCTTGAAGCGGTCGAGGTCCAGCAGGAGCAGGCCGACCCGCTCCCCCTGCCGCGCCCGCGCCTCGGCGAGCGCCTCCTCGGTGCGCAGCACGAGCAGCTTCCGGTTCGGCAGCCCGGTCAGCCCGTCGTGCATCGCCTGGTGGTCGCGGCGGACCGAGATCGTGGCGGTGAAGTAGACGGCGGCCATCGGCGCGACGAACAGCGGCACCAGCGCCGGGGAGTGGTTCATGACCACCACGACGAGCGGGGCCAGGCCGAGCAGCGCGGCGTAGACCAGGCTCTGGTGGCCGATCGTGGTCCTGATCACCCGGTGGACCGACCGCCGCTCGTGCAGCGCGACCGCCCCGCACACCAGCAGCCCCCTGGTCACGAAGTAGGCCAGCCCGGCCAGGCCGATGGCGAGCAGGTCGGTGCCGGCCGGGACCCAGGCGGCCCCCGGCCGGTGGCCGAACAGCGCGAGCACCGCCCCGGCCGCCGCGCAGGCCAGCGTCACCTGGGCGACGTTGAACAGGACCCGGTGCCACGCCTTGCGGGTGACCGCCCCGTTGAACAGGATGCCGACCGCCTGCATCAGCGCGGCGACCGGCAGCCCGTAGTGGAGCAGCGCGGCGAAGGTGAACATCGTCGACGGGTAGGTGCCCCCCGCCGCCGTCGACGACGAGAGCAGCACCGGTCGCAGGTCCCCCAGCACGATCAGGACCATGAGCGTCCAGAACAGCGGGGAGCGCACGAGGTCCGCCGGGTCGCCGGGACTGATCCACCACAGCGCCGCGACCAGGGCGGCGATCCCGGTGGCGGTGACCGCCGTGAGGTAGGCCCACAGGGGCGAGCCCACACGTGGTCCGGTGTCGCGTGTATCTGTTGGGTCGGCCATGAGTAATAAAACCCCCATTAGTTCACTATGGGAGAGTACGGCCTCCGGGCCACTTCGCGAAACCGATTGGGCACGTTCTGTGACGGGATGCAGAGAACGTGCACACAGCGGCTCCCACCGTCGCGGAGCGTCATCCCTCCGGCGGGACCGCCATCGCCGCCGCGGCCTCGGGCCCCTCCTTGAGGAGGACCTCCAGGCCGCCCTCGTTGAGGATCGGCACGCCCAGCTTGACCGCCTTGTCGAACTTGGAGCCGGCGTTCTCCCCGGCGATCACGAAGGAGGTCTTCTTCGACACCGAGCCGGAGACCTTCCCGCCCCTGCCCGACAGTGCGGCTCCCGCCTCGTCGCGGGTGTAGCCCGCCAGCGTGCCGGTGACCACGAAGGTCAGCCCGGCCAGGGTCTGCGGCGGCAGGTCGGCCGGCGGCGCGTCCTCCATCCGGACCCCGGCGGCCCGCCAGCGATCGACGATCTCCCGGTGCCAGCCGACCTCGAACCAGTCGCGGATCGCCGCGGCCACCCGCGGGCCGACGCCCTCGACCGCGGCGAGCTCCTCCTCGGAGGCCGCCATGATCGCGTCCATCGAGCCGAACTCGGCGGCGACGGCCTGGGCGGTGGGCGGGCCGACGTGCCGGATGGAGAGCGCCACCAGCACCCGCCAGAGCGGCCGGTCCTTGGCCTTCTCCAGCTCCTGGAGCATCTTCTCGGCGTTCTTGCTGGGCGTGCCGTTCTTGTTGGCGAAGAAGGTGACGACCTTGGGGGCGCCGGTCTCGGGGTCGGTCTTCGGCAGGCCGGTGTCGATGTCCCGGACGACCGACTCGATCGGCAGCAACCGCTCGATGGTCAGGTCGAACAGGTCGGCCTCGGTGCGGACCGGCGGCTCGTGTGGGGGCAGCGGCTGGGTCAGCGCGGTGGCCGCCACGTAGCCCAGGCCCTCGATGTCGAGGGACTTGCGCCCGGCGGCGAAGTAGATGCGCTCGCGGAGCTGGGCCGGGCAGGCCTGGGTGTTGGGGCAGCGCAGGTCGGCGTCGCCCTCCTTCTCGTAGGCCAGCTCGGTGCCACACTCCGGGCAGTGGGTCGGCATGGTGAACTCGCGCTCGGTGCCGTCGCGCAGCTCCTCGACCGGCTTGACGATCTCCGGGATCACGTCGCCCGCCTTGCGCAGCACCACGGTGTCGCCGATCCGCACCCCCTTGCGCGCGACCTCCGAGCCGTTGTGGAGCGTGGCCCGCTCGACCGTGGAGCCCGCCACCACCACCGGCTCCATGACCCCGAACGGCGTGACCCGGCCGGTCCGGCCGACGCCCACCTGGATGTCGAGGAGCTTGGTGTTGACCTCCTCGGGGGGGTATTTGTAGGCGATCGCCCAGCGCGGCGCCCGGCTGGTGGAGCCGAGGTTGCGCTGGATCTCGACGCGGTCGGCCTTCACCACGACGCCGTCGATCTCGTAGGCCGGGTCGTGGCGGTGCTCCCGGTAGAACTCGATGAACTCGTTGACCCCGTCGAGGTCGTCGACGACCCGGTAGAGGTCGCTCACCGGCAGGCCGAACTCCCGGAGCCGGTCGTAGACCTCCGACTGGGCCCGCGGCCGCTCGCTCCCCTGCCACACGCCGACCCCGTGGACGATCATCCGCAGCGGGCGCCGGGCGGTGACCCGCGGGTCCTTCTGCCGCAGCGAGCCCGCCGCGGAGTTGCGCGGGTTGGCGAACTGCGCCCTGCCCGCCTCGGCCAGCTGCTCGTTCAGCCTGGTGAACTCCGCGACCGGGATGTAGACCTCGCCCCGGACCTCGACCAGGTCGGGCACGCCGTCGCCGGTCAGGCGGTGCGGGATGTCGGCGATGGTGCGCACGTTGGCCGTCACGTCGTCGCCGACCCGGCCGTCGCCCCGGACCACCCCTCGGACCAGCCTGCCCTTCTCGTAGACCAGGGAGATCGCCAGGCCGTCGATCTTCAGCTCGCACAGGTAGGGCCCCGGGTCCTGCTCGGCCAGCCGCTCGATCCGCGCCTGCCAGGAGGCCAGGTCGTCGGCGTCGAACGCGTTGTCCAGGCTCTCCATCCGGCTCAGGTGCTCGACCGGCGTGAAATCCCCCGAGATCGGCGCGCCGACCTTCTGCGTCGGCGAGTCGGGGGTGCGCAGGGCGGGGTGCTCCTCCTCCAGGGCGTGCAGCTCGCGCATCCACGTGTCGTACTGCGCGTCGCTGGCGGTCGGCGCGTCGAGCACGTAGTAGCGCCAGTTGGCCTCCTCGACCAGCTCGCTCAGCTCCGCGTGCCGCTCCAGCGCCGCCACCGGAACGCCCTCGACCTCTACGCCCATCGCCTGTTCTCCCCTCGTCGGACCGGCCAGGGAGAATCTATCGCCGGGCACCGACATCCGGCCGGGCGGCGGGCGGTGCACCACTGGCGGACACGACCGGGACGGCGGCGGCCGGGCGCGGTGCGGGCCGCACGGCCCGTGGCCGGGACGGCGGCGGCCGGGCGCGGTGCGGGCCGCACGGCCCGTGGCCGGGGGCCCGGGTCACCCGGGCCCCCGGCCGCCGGGGATCAGCCGCCCTGGCGGTAGACGGTCCTCCAGGACGTGCACCGGCCGGTGGGCCCGCCGGAGGTGCCCCGGCAGACCTTCGCCTTGACCGTCAGGGGATAGCCGATGTTCTTGCGGAACGTGCCCGTGCCCGGCGTGCAGTTGTAGTAGGCCGCCGAGCCCCAGCGGCCGGTGCTCCCGCTCAGCCAGCGCAGCTGCACCCACGAGCAGCCCTTCCCCCGGGTGTCGTAGAGGTCGCCCCGGATCTGGAAGGCGCTCTGGGTGACGACGATCCTGCCCTTGGCGGTGGCGTGGCCGTCGGTGGAGTGGATCGGTCCCCATTTCCAGGAGGAGGCCGCCGCGTCGGCCGAGGCCGCCGTGGACCCGCCGAGGGTGAGGGCCGCGGCGGCGGTCAGGCCGAGCAGGACACGGAACCCGGTGCGCATCGAAACTCCAGACATGTGATCGGTTCAGCGACACGTCCAGAGATAGGGCCTCGTACTTGCACCCCGCTTGAAGCTCCGTAGGACCGCTGGCAGGAGTGGCCGTCCCGCTCCTCCGTCCGGTCGGAAACCTCTGACGGGCCGTGCCCGGAGGCGCCCGTACGGCCCGCGGCACCCCGGGCGGGCCCCGCCCGGTGAGGACCGGCCTACTCGCCCGGGTCCTCGCGCAGCACCCGGGCCGACTCCCGGCACTTGGCCAGCGCGGCCCTGGCGTAGGCGGGCGAGGCCCCGGCCAGGCCGCAGGCGGGGGTGAGCACGACCTGGGAGGCCAGGGTCGCGGAGGGGAAGCCCAGGCGGCGCCAGAGCTCGACGGCGGGCCGGGCGACCTCCCCGACGTCCGGGAGCGGGGCGTCGGCGCCGGGCACGACCCCGAGGAGGAACGCCGTCCCCGCCTCGACGGACTCGCCGATCGCGTCCTCGTCGCGCCGTCGCAGCAGGGAGGCGTCCAGCGAGACGCCCTTCACCCCCGCCTCGCGCAGGACCCGCAGGGGCACGCCGGGGGCGCAGCAGTGCACGACCGGGAAGGCGGCGTCCGGGAGCACCGACCGGAGCCGCTCGGCGGCCACCGGCGCCTCGACTGCGCGCAGCCGGCCGAAGCCCGACGCCGTCGGCACCGTGCCGGCGAGCACGCCGGGCAGACCCGGCTCGTCGAGCTGGACCACGATCTCCGTCGCACCCGGCACCCGCTTGCGGACCTCCGCGAGGTGCAGGGCGAGCCCTTCGGCGTAGGACGCCACGAGGTCGCGCACCGCTCCGGGGTCGGCGAGCGTCCGGTCGCCGTGGCGCAGTTCGACGGCCCCGGCCAGAGTCCACGGCCCGCACACCTGGATCTTGAAGGGGCCCTCGTAGCCCTGGGCCGCCTCCTCCAGGCCGTCGAGGTCGCGCAGCAGGTGGTCACGGGCCCGTTTGGCGTCCCGGCCGGGCCTGTCGGTGAAGCGCCAGCCCGAGGGCTGCACCTCCACGGCCAGCTCCACCAGCAGGGACGCGGCCCTCCCGATCATGTCCGCGCCGACTCCGCGCGCCGGGAGCTCCGGCAGGTACGGCAGAGCGGGCGTCTCGCCGAAGACGATCCTGACCGCCTCGGCGTGGTCCTCACCCGGGTGCGACCCGATGCCGGTCGCGGCCGCCTCATCCCACGGAAACACGTTCACGACGGTCAGCTTAGGCCCGGCGGGCGATCCGCACCGATCACCCTGCCCGGCGGGCGGTGTCACCGGTGTTCCGGTACGACCCGGAACGCCAGGGTTCCCGATTCGTTAGGAAATGAAACGTGGAATACCGACGAAGCGGGTGATGAGGACGAGACAGATTTGCTTGGATGGTCCTAGATCAACCCATAGACGCTTATATCGATAGCGGGGATGGAAGGAATTCCATGGGCGATTTACACCCATTGCTACCTAACGATCCGGAACGTATCGGTATATACGTTCTGATCGGGCGGTTCTCCCCGGACCCCGGGCAGGCCGTTTACCTGGGTCATCTGCTGGACGACGACACGCCTCGCGTGATCCGCATGCTGGAGCCCCGCCCGGACGCCGACCCGCAGGCGCGGGAGCGGATCACCAACGGGCTGAACGCGGCCAAGCGGGTCTCGGGAGCCCACACCGCCCGGCTGGTCGAGGTCGGCTGGTTCGACGACGCGCCGTACGTGGTCCGCGAGCACGTCGAAGGGCGCTCGCTCCGTGCGACGGTGTCCGCGGACGGGCCGCTCACCGGGGACGCGCTGGAGCGGCTCGCCGTGGGCACGCTCAACGCCCTCACCGCCGTCCACATGTCCGGGATCGTCCACGGCGGGCTCACCCCCGACACGGTGCTCCTGGGTCCCGACGGCCCCCGGGTGTGCGACGTCGGCCTCGGCGCGGCGGGATCCGAGCCGGACTACGTCGCGCCCGAGCGCCTCCGTGCGGGGCTCCTCCCCGACGGCGCTCCGGGTGCTCCCGGTGCGCCCCCGGCTCCGGGCGCCCCCGGTGCGTCCACCGCCGCGAAACCCGCCGACCTGTTCGCCTGGGCGGCGACGGTCGCCTACGCGGCCACCGGCCGGCCGCCCTACGGCGGCCGGCCCGAGCTGGTGCTGGAGGGGCCCGCCGACCTGAGCGGCATCCCGGCGGCGCTCCGCCCGCTCATCGCCGCCTGCCTGGACAAGCGTCCGGAGGCCCGGCCGGACGCGGGCGCGGCCATGCTGCGGCTGCTCGGCGAGCGCCCCGAGGACCGCGTGCTGTCCGCCGTCCCCGTCCCGCAGGAGGGCCGCCCGGTCCTCCCCGGCGACGACCTGCGGGGAGAGGTCATGCCGGGTGCGGCCGGGCAGCCCGGTCCCGGTGCGCCGACGGCCCCCGCCCCCCAGGTCTGGGGCGCGCCGCCCCTGCCGGGGGATCCGCCGCCGGCGAACGTGACCGTGCTCGCCGCACCCGTCAGGGAGCGGCCGAGGACCGGAGGGCTCTCCCTCCTCCTGGCGGCCTGCGTGGGCGTGGTCGCCCTGCTGTCCGGACTCGGGGTCTGGGCCGCGGGGAAGTACACCTCCCTGGACAACGCAGGACGGACGGCCGCCGACGGGGCCGCTCCCCGGATCCCGCTGGAACTGGCCGGGCGGGGAGAGGACCAGGCCGCTGACGGCGACCAGGGGCAGGGCACCGGCACGGGACAGGGCACCGGAGACGACCCGGTGAACAGGGTCACGGTGCCGTGGGGGACGACCCCGGAGCCGCGGGAGGGCGATGTCGGGCCGCTGCAGCTGCCCACCGACATCCCCGCCGTGCCCACCGTCGCGCCCGTCCCGACGCTGAGCTCGCTCACCCCGCCCCCGGTCCCCGTTCCGTCGACCGCGGCGCCGCAGCAGACGGACCGGCCCGGCACGCAGCAGACCCCCACCGCCGCGCCGGCCCCCACGGCCACCGCGACGCAGCAGCCGGCGACCCCGCAGCCGACGGTGACCCTCACGGTGACGCCGCAACCGGCTCCGGAGTCCCCGCAGCCCACGGGGTCGCCCGCGCCCTCTCCGTCGACCACCCCCGGGGTGACGCCCACCGCCGCTCCGGCGCCCTCGGTGACGCCCACTGCGGTTCCGTCGGCTTCGGCGACGCCCACTGCGGTTCCGTCGGCTTCGGCGACGGCCACGCCCACGGCGGTTCCGAGCGTGCCGCCGGCGACGCCCACCGCGGCCAAGCCCACCACGGCACCGACCCAGGTCAAGCCCACCACGGCACCGACCCGGGCCAAGCCCACCACCACCGCGGCCAAGCCCACCTGGAACCCGTCGGCCATCACGGCCAAGCCGACGCCGACCCGGGCCAAGCCCACCTGGAACCCGCCGACCAGCACGGCCAAGCCGGTCCCCACCGGTGTGCTGCCGACGGTCGGGGCCGGCCCGTCGCGGACCGCGACGGCGCCCGCTCCCCCGCCCCCCGCCGGGCTGTTCAGCCCGCAGGAGGTCTGCGGGGCGGGGTACGTCCCGCAGCGGTCCCTGTCGTTCAACGGCGGGACGGTCCACCAGCTCTACAACGCGTCCACCGGGAACAACTGCGTGGTCACCGTCAAGAGCAGCGACGTGGGCAAGGCGAGCCAGCTCTGGGCCACGCTCGAGGTGCAGGGCGGCGGTTCCCTGACCGACAGGGGCTCCTTCGAGTACTACGCGGGACCGGTCGTCCTCCCCGCCAAGGGCAAGTGCGTGCGCTTCTCGGGCGGCGGCCCCGGCGGCCAGGCCTCCTCGGACTGGGGGAACTGCCGCTGACCCCGTCCTGAAGGCCCGTTCCGGGCCTGACGCGCCCCCTCCCGGACGGCCCCGGTCTCCGGGAGGGGGCTTCCGGCCGTTCCCCCCGGTCCTCTGCGGAGACCCGGGGAACGGCACCCGACCGAGTTCGGCGGGCGGCCGTACGGAGGCCGCCCGCGCGGAGGTGAAGATTCCGTGATCGCCGGAAGGCTCGCCGCGGGTGTGCTGACACTGGCGGTCGCCGCCCCGCCCGCCGCCGGGAACGCGGCGGCGGGCGGGGCGGCGGGGTCCGACTGCACGCCGCAGCGCGGGACGACGAGCATCGGCGAGTCGTGGGCCCAGCGGCGCCTGAACCTGCCGGAGGTCTGGCGGCTCACCAAGGGCGCGGGGGTGACGGTGGCGATCGTGGACAGCGGCGTGGACACCCGGCACCCGCAGCTGAAGGTGGCCTCGTCCGTCGACCTCACCGGCACGCACGGTTACGACTGCGTCGGGCACGGCACGGCCGTGGCGGGCATCATCGCGGGAGCCGAGATCCGCGGGGTGCCCTTCACGGGTGTCGCGCCCCGGGCCAAGTTGATCTCGATCAAGCAGACCAACGAGAGCAACGGCGACGTGGGCAAACTGGCCCAGGGGATCGTGCGCGCCGTCGAGCTCGGCGCGGACGTGGTCAACGTCTCCATCCAGGCGGCCGACCAGCCGGATCTGAAGGCCGCGGTCGACTACGCGCTGGCCCAGGACGTGGTGGTGGTGGCCGCGGCGGGCAACGTCCAGCGGTCCGACGGCTCGGCGGCCCCCGCCTACCCGGCCGCCTACCCGGGCGTGCTCTCCGTCGGCTCGGCGGGTCCCGAGGGCGGCAGGGCGGACTCGTCCAACGCGTCGACCCCCGTCTCCGTCCTGGCCCCCGGCACCGCCGTCACCGCCCCCTGGCCGGGCCTCGCCTACCGGGAGGACCTGGAGGGGACCAGCTTCGCCGCGCCGTACGTCGCGGGGGTGGCCGCGCTGGTGCGGGCCCGGTACCCAGGGCTGGACCAGGTGCGGGTACGGCGGCGCATCGAGCTGACCGCCGACGGCGCCTCCGGCTCCGGGACCGGCGCGGGGATGGTCAACCCGCTGCTCGCCGTGTCCGCGATCCTGCCGGAGACGGTCGCGATCGCGCCGCAGGATCCCGCCCCGCTGCCGCCCGGCGCGGTACGGCCCGCACCCGCCGAGGACGTCAGAGGGATCTCGATCGCGGGCCGGGTCGCCCTGTTCTCCCTCTCCGCGGCGGTCCTGGCCGCCCTGGCCGGCGTCGTCGTCCCGCTGGGCCGGCGGCGCGGATGGCGGCCAGGCGCGCAGCGCCCCGCCACCCGGCCCGCGAGTCCGCAGCGCTCCCCTCTCTAGCCTGGAAGGCCGCGGCGCTCCCCTGCCCGGTCTGGGAGGCCGCGGCGGCTTCCCGGCCGGGCGGGGAGCCGGCGGGCCTCCCGCCCGGGCGGGAAGGCGCCGCTACGCGCGGAAGCCGCTGCGCCTCTCGAAGTCCCGGCGCGCGCCGCCGAGCAGCTCTCCCAGGCTGGGCAGGCTCCCCAGGCGCAGCCCGTGCATCATCTCGTCCTTCGCCCGGGCCGCGGCCTCCTCCGCGGCCCCGACCGCCGCGACGACGGCCTCGCCGAGGGAGGCGCCGTCGAGCCGGCGCCGGCTGAGCACGTGGATCTCGAGGTCGAGGAGCGAGCCGAGCGCGTCGACCGTGGCGACGACGCGTCCTTCGTCCGCGGTGCCGTGGAAGCGCCTGCCGCTCCACTCCTCCACGGCCGACTCCAGCTCCGCGAGCGCCTCGGGGAGCCGTTCGGCGAGTTCGAGGAGTTCGTGCTCCTCCACGGTCACGCCCCCCTCAGCAGCGCGTCGACCGCCGGTGCCAGCGGGTCCGCCGGGACGACCGGGCCGTCCGGGTCCGCCAGATCCGGAGGCCGCGTGCCGGTCGCCTCGGCGACCGCTTCGGCCAGTTCCGCCCCCGCGGCCTCGCGCGCCCGCCGGATCGCCTCCACGACGGCCCGGCCCAGTTCCTCGTGGTCGAGGTCCCGCATCGCCCGGGCGCCGACGGTGACGGCGAGCAGCCTGCCCGACCCCGAGACCCTCACCCGGATCCCGCCGTCGGCCGCGTCCGCCTCCACCTCCCGCCCGCTCAGCCCGCGGAGCGCGGCGGTCAGCCGGTCGACCTGCTCGCCGACCTCCCGCAGGAGGCCCGCGACGTCACCCTCGGCACCGGCCGCGAACGCGGTGATCTGCCCTGTCCGTTCCATCTTCCGTCCGTCCGCGCTCATCCGGGGCGCTCCCGTCACCGGTGGTGCGGGGCGCGCTTCCAGTAGTCGTCGTTGATGTTGCCGGGGTCGGTCACGCCGGGAGGCAGGCCCAGCCGCCGCGGCCCCCTGTCCGGGTCCCCGCCGGTCCAGAAGGCGGCCCGCAGGTCGTTCAGCTTGAGTTCGAGCTTGTTGAGCTCCGTCTCGTAGCCGTTGTAGACGTCGGCGAACTGCTTGACCAGGTTCCCCAGCCCTCCGGCGAAGGTCGCCACGTAGGCCATGAGGGCCCCCCTGGCGACCGGGTTGGTCGTGCTGAGCGCCGTGAGCGTCTTGAAGATCGGCGCGGAGGCCGCATAGATCGCGAAGACCGAGAGGTCGTACTCCAGGACCTCCTTGTACTGGCCCTGCATGGTGGTGCTCATGTCGTCGGACACCTTGGTCAGCGCGCCGAACAGGCCGTTGGTGTTGAACCGCAGGTGCGTCTGGAGCGCCTGCTTGGCCTCGCCCTGCCAGTTCGGGGAGACCTCGTCGAAGAACGCCCGCCACAGGTCCGCCCGGCCGCTCTCCAGCCGCCCGGAGATCTCCTTCCAGGTGTCCCTGCGGTTCGCGAAGAGGAAGGGGTTGCCGATGTTCGCGGTCGCGGCGACGTCCAGGGCGAGGGCGGCGGCGCCGATGCCCGACATCACCATGGCGGTCCGGGTCGGCTGCCGCAGCACGTTCAGCGACCCCATCAGCTTGCGGAAGAAACCGGGGTCGGTCCGGGCCTGCCCGACCGGCGCGGCCGCGCGGGCCTGCCCGACCGGACCGGGCCCGCCGGCCGGCCCCACCTGCACGGTCCGGCGGACCGTGCCGTGGCGGTCGGTGACGTACAGCGGGCCCTGCCGTGGCTGCTGCCCGCCCGGGAGCAGCGGATTCTCGCTCAGGGCTTCCCTCCCGCCGCGTTGGCCCGCTCCACCTGCACGTACGTGGCGGCCACCCGCACCAGCCGCTCGGAGTCCGATGCGAGGGTCTCCCGCAGGACCCGCGCGCCCGCCGCCCAGGTGTCCGCGACGGCGTTGAGCCGGTTGACGAAGAGCAGCCCGACGAGCGGGACGCCCGCGAGCGGGGCGAGGTTCCACCCCTCGAAGCGGGGCGTCCCGTCCAGCGCGCCCTGCACCTCGGTGCCCGCGTCCCCCGCGGTCCCCGCGAACTTCTCCAGGTGCCCGGCCGCGACCTCGTATCCGGGGGTCTGAGGAGCCAATCGACCAGCCTCCGAGAATCGTCTCCGTACCGCTGTACCGCCGTGCCGTCACCGTGTCCCCGGCGCCGCCGGGCCGCGCGTCGCCGCGCGTACGGCCGGGCGGCGGCTCAGAGGCTACGGGGCCCCCGTTAACGCCGGGCGGCCTGCGGATGTCCGGGCGCTTTCCGGCTTCCTGCCGTGTTCCTGCCGGCGTCCTGCGATCTCTCCCGTCCAGGCGTCCCGGGGCCTCCCCTGCCCGCCTTCCCCCCGCCTCGGAAGAGAGGAAGATCCCTTTTCTGTCTCGGAGGGGGCAACTCCTTGATCGCGCTTCTATGCTGTCGGCTACCGCGTGTCCGGCGAGACGGAGGTGGAATGCAGACCCGTCGCGATCTCTACCAGGCGTACCGGCTGATGACGCAGCGACTGGGCACGGCTCTGCTCCAGGGCGAGCCGGACCTGCCCGAGTCGCCGATGCGCAGGTACAACGTGGCGATGTTCTGCGCGGTGCTGGCCGCCGTCCTGGTGGCGGTCGTCTTCGGCGTGCTGGGGCTGCTGCGCCCGGGCGGCGCCACCGCGCTCACCGAACCCGGCACGGTCCTCGTCGAGGAGGAGTCGGGCGCGACGTTCGTCTACAGCGCTCCGCAGCGGCGGATGATCCCCGTCGCCAACGTGGCCTCCGCCCGGCTGCTCCTGGGCACGCAGGGCGCGAAGGTCCGGACGGTGACCTCGGCCTCGCTCGCCCGCTTCGCCCGGGGCACGCTGGTGGGCATCCCGGGCGCTCCGGAGTCGCTGCCCGCGCCCGACCGCCTGGTCCGCGCGCCGTGGTCGGCCTGCGTGGTGGAGGGCACGGACGCCACCGGCGGACGCAGGCCGTACACGTCCCTGATCGGCGGCTTCGAGGTCGGCGGGCGCCCGATCGGGCAGGACTCCGCCATGGTGGTCGAGGAGGGCGGGCAGACCTGGATGCTCTGGTCGAACCGGCGGATGCGGGTGGCGTCCGAGAGCGTGCGGGCGCTGCCGGAGGGAGGGCGCCGGCAGGTCCCGGCCGCCTGGCTCAACGCGCTGCCCGCCGGACCCGACCTGCGCAGTCCCTGGATCCCGGGGCTGGGCCGCGCGGTGCGCGGGCCGGACGGCCGCGGGTCCGCGGCGGGCCGGGTGTACACCGTTCCGCCGGCCGTCGGCGGCCCCGCCAAGTGGTACGTCCTGCTCTCCGACGGGCTGGCGAGCCTCACCCCCGTCCAGGCGGACCTGCTCCTGCAGAACCCCGCGACCAGGAAGGCGTACGGCCGCGCCCCCGTCCGGGCGATCACGCTGGACGCCGCGACCGCGAACGCGACGCGGGTCTCGAAGACCCGGCTGGACTCCACCGGCCTCCCCGAGACCATGCCGAAGGTCATCGAGCCGGACCCGGCGGACCCGCTCTGCGCCGTCTACTCCGGCACGGCGCGGGGGTCGGCGCAGGCGACGCTGACCGTCGAGAGCACGGTACGGATCCCCGCACCCCCGAGCGAGCGCTTCGACCAGGCCACGGTCGACCAGGTGGTGCTCCCGCCCGGTTCCGGCGCGCTCGTGGGGTTGCTGCCGGGGGACGGCAGGCTGGACGCGGTCCGCTCGCTCTACCTGATCGGCGACCAGGGACGGCGGCACGCGATCCCCTCACCGGAGGCGCTGCAGAGCCTCGGCTACGCCGACGGGGACGTCGCCCCGCTCCCGGCCCACCTGGTGCACCTGATCCCGGAGGGACCGGCGCTCGACCCGGCCGCCGCCAGGGTGCCGGTGCGGGTCGAGCAGCCGGCCGCGGCCCGGCCGTAGCGGCCGGGACCCGCCCGTCCCGTACGGGGCCCGGACCCCGTACGGCTCCGGGTCAGGGGAGACCGGGGAAGTGGAGGCCCCCCTGGTTCAGGTTCATGTTCAGGCTCGGCAGTTCCGTCTTCTTGAGTCCGGAGGCCGGATCGTAGTTCAGACCCGCCTTGGTGAACTCCGGCGTCCCCTCCGGCATGGCCTTCATCCCGAAGAACAGCTTGCCCATGTTGTCCTGGAGGGTGGCCACCCCGTAGAGGATGCCCGCGACCACCCCGGCGGCCGTCATCTTCTTCTTGGCCATCGCCTTGACCGCCTTGTCGATGGAGTTGAGCACGCCGGTGAGGGCGACCTCGAAGGCCACCTTCCCCCCGGGGTGGACGAGGAAGACGATGGAGAGCGCCGCCAGCGCCTGCATGATGACCGCGACGGACATCGCGATGATCGCGCCCACGTGGTAGACGAGGGCGGTCTGGTCCAGGGCGTCGCCCATGCCCTTGCGGAGGTTCTGCGCGTTGCCCAGTTCGTCGTTGAACTTCAGGACGGCGGCGTCGAACGCGGCGAAGGCCTCGCCCTCCCACTTGCCGTCCTTCCTCAACGTCTCCTTCAGCTCGGTTATCTCCCGCTTGAGCTGGTCGAGGTCCGCCTTGTCCCATTCCTTCGCCGCCGCGTTCATGGCACCCGGGTCGGAGACCATCAGGCCGAGGGTCGCGACGATGGAGAACGCCATGGGACGTCTGAGGACGCCGGCCGCGATGGTCGCAAGCGCCACCGCCGCGATGTACATGTCCTTGTCGTTCTCGTACGCCATGCCGTCAGCCTCCCGTCCCGCCGCGTCCCGTCCGGATCACGGCTCCTGGCCGATCACCGAGGGGGCGACGTCCTCGTCGCCGCCCCAGACCCCCTCGTCCTCCGAGAGCCAGGTGGTCTGGTCGCGATCGCGCTCCTGCTCACCCGTTCCGGCGCCGCCCATCGGCATCATCGGCATCATCGGCATGCCGCCGTTCGCGCCGGTCCCGCGCACGCCTGCCTGCAGGCCGCCCGGTCCGCCGCTCCCCGCCCCTGCGGGGAGCGCGCCGCCCCCTCGGCCCGCCGTGCCCGTCCCGGCCGCCTGGTCGCCCGTCCAGGTCGTGGCGTCCGGGACCTTGAACTGCGGCACGGACGGCTCGCCGGGCGTGTAGGCGGACAGGTCCGTCCGGCGCGGGTCGACCGATCCGAGGCCGGGCAGTCCGGTCGCGGCCTGTCCGGGCAGTCCGGGGATCCGCCCGTCGAGCCCTCCGCTCCCCGGGACGCCGCCGGTGCCCGGCAGATTCGCGCCCGGCAGGTCCGTGCCCGGCAGACCGCCCCCCGGCAGACCGCCCCCCGGAAGGCCACCTCCGGGCAGGCCACCCCCGGGGAGGTCCGTGCCCGGCAGACCACCTCCGGGCAGACCGCCCCCGGGGAGGTCCGTGCCCGGCAGATCCGTGCCCGGCAGACCACCTCCGGGCAGGCCACCCCCGGGGAGGTCCGTGCCCGGCAGACCGCCCCCGGGCAGACCGCCCCCCGGAAGGCCTCCTCCGGGCAGGCCGCCCCCCGGGAGGTCCGTGCCCGGGAGCTCCGGCAGCTTGTTGGCGTCCTCGGCGGCCTTGTAGGTGTGGCTGGCCGTCTCGAGGGCCGTCCGCCACGACGCCAGCACCTCCCTGCCCGCACCGAGCGCGTCGGCGGCGCTGTCCCGGGCGCGGTCGTGCGCGATGTGCAGCCCGGCGCCCAGGACGCCGAATCCGGGGAAGGGCACGCCGATCGCCTTCGTCTGGTCGGCGACGTTCTCCATCGTGCCGGCGTGGGTGTCGTAGTCCTTCCCGAGCGCCTTCAGCCTCTCCTCGCTGAAGGAGACCCCCGGCCCGTTCAACCCGTAGCCCCCGAACGTCTGGCCGCCGCCGGGTCCGCCCATCGTCACTCCTCCGCACTCAGCCGATCACCGGCGGGATGGTGTCGCCGCCGCCACCCCAGACGTCGTCGTCCTCCAGGAGCCAGGTGGTGTTCTCCCGGTCCCGCTCCTCCTCGCCTCCCGCGCCGCCCTTCGCAGCGGCGCCCATCGGCATGAACGGCGTCGCCGGCACACCGCCGCCCGCCTTCATCCTGCCTCCGGCCGCCCCTCCGGCGCCCCCGGCCCCTGCGGCGCCGCCGGTGCCCCCGGGCGCGCCCGCGGTGCCGAAGGCCCCGCCCGGGAAGGCGCCGCCTCCCTGCCCGCCCCCGGCTCCGGTCCCGAACCCGCCCGCCCCGGAGGGGCCGCCGGGGAGGTGGGCCGTCCCCGGGAAGGCCGGTGATCCGGTCATCGAGGGGTCGCGCAGACCGGCGAGCGTGGTCGTGGACGATCCCGGCGCGGGAACGCCCGCATCCGGCGCTCCCGGGAGGCGAGGAGAAGCGTCGCCCGTGTTCACCGCCCCGCCCGCCCCCGGAAGGCCCGGCAGCCCCGGGGAGCCCTCGGGGAGCGGGTGGACGAGCCCGGACGGGTCGAGGCCCGCCGGGACGGTCCCCCCGTCTCCGGGGAGCCCGCCGAGCCCGTACGGATCGTCGTCCACACCGGGGTCGAAGGCGACGGTCCCGGGCGGCCCTCCTCCCGTGAGGTCCGCGGGGAGGTCCGGGGACGGGCCGCCGGGGAGACCGGTCGGCTTGTACTCGGGCAGGTCCACCTCCGTGGGGGTGGGCAGCGCCTGCTGGACGTCGGGGGGCAGCTCCGCGTAGAGCTCGCGGATCTTCTCGTTCACCGCGTAGAAGTGGTCCCTGGCCCGGCGCTGGACCCGGTAGACCCCGTAGAACGGGGTGAGGTCGGCCCAGTCGATGTCCCGGTCCGTGCGCGAGTCCCGGCCCTGCTGGACGACCACCTCGCGCTGCGCCCAGGCCATCGTGTCGGCGTACTTGCGCAGCACCGTGCCGGTGGCGTTCAGTTTGCCGGCGAGCTCGCGCATGGTCGCGTGCAGGAACTGCAGCTGCTTCTGGACCTCGACGCCCGCCGGTCCCTTCAGGTGCCGGGCCAGCTCCGCGGCCTTCGCCTTGAGCGCCGCCGCCCCGGCCTCGAGCGCTCCGTGGCCGGCGACGTAGTAGTCGCCCGCCCGCCGCACCGCGACCGGATCGGCGCCGTCGATCCACTCCTGGATCCGCTTCTCCAGGTAGTCGAAGTAGAAGATCTGCGTCTCTTCGGTGGGCAGCGGCCCGTCCGTGGGCTTGACCCTGATCTTCTGCACGTCCGCCATGATCGTCCGTCCCGCACTCAGCGCCGGTCGCCCGGCCGGCCGTAGGCCTGTTCCGCGCCGTCGTAGGACCTGGCCATCTCCAGCAGCGCGTTGATGGACTCCCCGTACTGCCGGGCCAGCGAGGCGTACAGGCCGCCGCCCGGGCTGCCCGGGTCCCCGACGAGGACGGAGTAGGCCGAGACGATCCCCATGGAGAACTGCTGCGCGGTCTGCCACTGGCCGAGCTGGGCCTCGCTGAGCGCGCAGTGACGCTGCAGGTCGGGCAGCGACCCCGCGCCCGAGGGAGGAGGCGGAGGCGGCGAGAACTCGTCACCGGGCTTGTGCTCGCCCGCCGCCGCGGGTTCCGCGCCGCCCGTGGTCAGCGCCTTCAGCGCCTTCTCCAGCTCGCCCGCGATCCGCTTCACCTCCGTACGGTCCACCTCGGCGCCGTGCTTGCGGTCGGCCTCCGTCAGGCCGGGCCAGTCTGGATCCAGTTGAAACGCCATGCCGTGCCTTCCGGGAGCCGGGCGGGGTCAGGTGATGACCGGGGGGATCACCTCGTGGCCGGTGTTCCAGACGTCGTGCTCCTCGGTCAGCCAGCTCGTCCGCTCCTGGCCCTGCGACTCCTCGCCGCCGGCGGCGCCGCCCATCGGCATGAACGGCATCATCGGCGCGCCGCCCGCGGCGGCGCCCCGCAGCGAGGGCAGGGCCGCCCCGCCGCCGGCGCCCGAGCCGCCGCCCAGGACCGGGGGCACGCTCGTCATCGGCCCGCCGATCCCGAGCGGGTTCGGCCGGACCACCGTGCCGGGACCGAAGCCTGAGCCCGAGCCCGAGCCGGGACCGAAGCCTGGCTGCGCGGTGACCGCCGCCGGATTCTGCGTGGTCGTCAGGGCCGTGGCCGGATCGTTCGGGGCGAAGGCGGCGACCTCGGTGGTCCGGGGGTCGCCGGCGCCGGCCTGACCGATCACCGGGGGAACCGTGCCGTCACCGGTGACGCCCGAGCCCGGGAACGCGCCGTTCCCGTTCCCGCCGGGACCGGAGCCCGGTCCACTCCCTCCGGGCCCGCTCCCACCGGGTCCGCCTCCACCGGGGTCGGTCCCGCCGCCGGGTCCGCTCCCGCCGGGGTCGGTCCCGCCGCCGGAACCAGGCCCACCGGGACCGGGGCCCGGTCCGCCGCCCGAGCCGGGACCGCCCCCGGAACCGCCGCCGGGGCCGCCCCCGGAACCGACGCCGCCGCCCGAGCCGGGACCGCCCCCCGTGCCCGAACCGCCGGTGCCGCCGGGGTTTCCGGAGTAGGCCGGGACGGATCCGCCGTTCCCGCGGGGCGAGCCGCCCTCGTAGGGGCTGCCGCCCGGCGGGTACTCCACGGGCGTGTAGCCGCCGGACGCCTCCGGGATGGTCACGGTCGGCAGGTTGTACGTCACGTTCGCCGGAACGCTCTCGTAGAGCTGCACGATCCTCGTGTCCAGCTTGCGGAGGATCTCCCGGGCCGCGTGGTCGCCGTTCATGGCGGCCTGCGCCGAGGGCGTCAGGCCCGGAGCGGGCTCGTTCAGCGGCCCGATCGTGGGCGGCGCGGTGGACGGGGAGGCCGAGGGGGACGGCGACGGCGACGCGGTGGCCGAAGGCGTCGGCGCCGGGCCGGGCGAGGGGTTCGGCTGCGGGGCGGGGTCGGCCTTCAGCCGCTCCAGCTCGTCGATCGCCTGGGGCAGGGCGGCCCCGCCGTACGTCTGCAGGACGGAGGCCATCTGCCCCATCTTCTCGCTCAGCTCCGCGCCGGTGGCGTGCAGCATCTGCAGCGCCCGCTGGACCTCGACGGACGCGGGCCCGCTCCACGCCCCGGCGAGTTCCCTGGCATTGCGGGCCAGGGCCTCGCGGACGGAGCCGAGGACGGCCACGCCGGCCTGGTAGGAGGCCGCGGCGGCCGTCACCTTCTCCGGCGCCGTGGCGCGCAGCCACCGCTCGATCTCCTCCTTCGACGCGGACACCTGGCCCGCGCTGGGGACCGCGCTGGTGGACCGGACGTCCAGGCTCCCGCTCTCACTGCCCACGACGACCCTCCCGTGATCGCTTCCGCCCGCCGTCAGCCACCGTTGGCGCGGCGGACCCTGTCGTACTCGTCGGCGTTGGCCCGAATCGCCTTGGCGGCGTCCTCCAGCCGGACCGCGAACATCCCGTAGACGTAGGCCAGCGTGTTCGACACCGGCCCGACGTACATGCCGGCGATGCCGTCGGGGGAATGGTTGCGGCCGACGCTCCGGGTGAACGCGCTGGCCGCCGGCCAGGTCCCCACCTGGAACTCGGTCAGGGCGGAGTCCTGCCAGAGGCCGGTCGCCGACCCGGCTCCGCTCTTCATCTCGCCGGCGCAGCGCTCCAGGTCCTCGGCGACCTTGCGCATCCGCGCCACGTCGAACTCGGTCCCCGTCACGTAGTTGTGCACGCCGGGCCAGTTCGGATCCGGGGAGAGCTCGTTACCCATCGTTCTCCTTGAAGACTCCCGTGAGGACTCCGAAGAATCCTCGGCCGCCCTCCGCCGCGGCGGCGTGCGGGACGCACCGGCCGGACGCGGCCGCCGCGTCCGGCGGCGTCCGCGCGGAGCCCGGCCGACGCGCCTCCCGGGTCAGCTGGACCAAATCGCCCGGTTGCGCGCCTCGGCCGCCTTGTAGTTCTCGTTGGCGGTGCCGAGCGCGACGGCGGCCTCGTTGAGCTGGCGCCCCATCTCCTGCTCGGCGGCGTCCCAGATCTTGCGGTGCTCCTCGAAGAAGTTCGCCGCGTCGCCGGCCCAGTTGTCGCCCAGGACCTCCTGGAGCTTCCTGATGAGCTCGTCGGTCGCCTTGTCCATGTTGCTGACGACCTTGAGGAGCCCCAGCTGGGCCTGCTCCATCTGCACGAAGTTGACCTTCGTATAGTCGGACACTGTGCTCTCCGTCCTTGTCGTGGAGGGATCGTGGGGAGGGATGCCGGGGGCCGCGCGGGCCTCAGGTCACCTGGTTCCGGTGTTGATGAGGGCGTCGACCCTGTTCATGCCGCTCTGCACGTCCTGGTCGGCCGCGCTGTAGGTGATGGAGTTGTCGCCCATCTTCTGCGCGATGGACTCCAGGTCGCGCCGGACGATCATCATCTGCTCGTCCCACTTGGTCATGGCCTGGAGGAACCTGGCCGACGCCGTGCCCAGCCACCCCGTGGCCGTCAGTTCCTGCGTGGTGGTCTGCACACCCTTGCGGAGACCCTCGACGTACTGCGCGGTGTCCACGACGAGTTCCGACGCCTTCTTGATCTGTGCCGGACTGGCACCGAAGAAATCCGCCACCGGTCACCTCCGTGACATAGGACCTGTTTGCCGGTCGCGGCTCAGCGCCCGCGTCGGCCGTGCGACCCGATGCCGCATCGCCGACGAGGCGGACTGCTCCCGCGAACATCATCACCAGGCATGCTAGTGATCTCACCCGCCCTGGATAACAAGAATGCATATTACGGACAGATAACTTTGCCGCCTATTAGGTCAGATGTCCCATCCGAGGTATATATCCAGAAAGGGGAGGCATTGAGGCACGTATCTTCCCTTACATGCTCCTACAGTCCCAAACGGTGACGAATACGGTCAAGCTCCCCCATAACATCGTTGAAGGTGCGGTCGTAGGCCGTCTCCATCTCCTTGATCCGGTCCTTCAGGGCCTCCGGATCACGGGCCTCCCGCATCGCGCCGTCCCCGCCGAAGGCGCCGTCCAGCAGATCCTCGAACCGGGTGTTGAAGTCCTCGGCGGCGGCGCGGACCGTCGCCTTGATCATCTCCGCGAGCTCCCCCGCGCTCAGCCGCATCGCCTTGGGGTGGAGCTCGAGCCCGCTCAGCCCCTGGCTCCCGTACTCCACCGCGACCAGGCCGCTCTCGTCCTCGGCCCGCCCGACCAGCTCGGACGCGGCCTTCTGCACGTCCTGCACGTGGTCGAACCGCATGTTCAGCAGCTTGTCGACATCGATGTTCGCGAAATCCCCGAACCCAGCCGTCATCGCTCATCCCTCCTCGTGGACGCCACCGGCCCGCGGGCGCGGGCCCCGGTCCGGCGGCACGCCGGCTTCTCCTCCCGGACCGCGCGGCACTCCCGCGGGCACGGGCCGTACTCCCCCGGACCGCGCGGCACTCCCGCGGGCACGGGCCGTTCTCACCCAGCCAGGCCGCGCACCCAGGCGTAGACGTCCAGCACGCCGAGGGCGAGCGGGAACAGCGCGACCACGAGCAGGACCTCGATGATGTCCCCGGCCCGCCCCCAGAACGGCGACGGCCGCCCCGACGGGAGCCACAGGCCCAGGCCCGCGGGGAGCGCCGCGGCCCACAGCAGCGCCACCACCACGGTGATCGCCGCGGCACCGCCCCCGGCGACCGCCTGCCCGACCGCGAACACCGCGAGCCCGGCGACGCCGCCGAGCGTCAGCCAGAGCCGCTGGCCGAGCCCCTGGAAGACGCGGGCCCGCATGACGAGCACCGCCGCCAGCACCAGCGCCGTGGCGATCGCGATCCAGCGGCCGTCCAGCAGCAGGTACACCTGGGTGACCAGCGCCGTCAGCGCGATCCCGGCCACCATCCCGGTCGCGTAGCGCTGCGCCCGGCCGGTGCGCTCCCGGATGGTCTCGCCGTCGACCCGCTGGTTGTCGGCGCGCAGTTCCTCCGCGTTGGTCGGCATCGCGGGCATCGGCAGCCGGGCGATCCGGAACGACAGCATCGGGACCGCGGAGCCGAGCGCCAGCAGGATCGAGGCCGTCACCGCCGCGACCCCGGCGGGGGATGCGCCCGAGACCATCACGACCCCGGCCGCCGCCGCCCCGGCCGCCGCCGCCACGCCGGTGCCCATGAAGCCCGGCACGCCGTCGGCGATCACGATCCCGCCGGCGGTGGCCACGAAGACGGTGACGGCGAAGCCGGACAGCAGGTGCGGCGCGCCGAACCCGGCCGGGGAGTCCGTCAGGCCCGCCGGTGCGAGCAGCCCGGCGAGGAAGCCGTACGGCAGGGCCGTGTAGCCGATCAGCGCGCCCGCCGCGGAGTCGCCCAGCGCCCGCGAGACCGCGCCGCCGGCGCCGAGCAGCAGGAGCGCCAGCACCGCGGCGAGCACCGCGGGGACCGTCCAGGGAGGGCCGGCGGCCACCAGCGCCACCGTCCCGGTGAGCAGGAGCGCCACCGCGGCTCCCAGCCCGGTCAGCCGGGTGTGCTTCTTCTCCCAGTTGCTCGGCCCCTCCTTGACGCTGGTGGCGACCACGTCGGCCACGTCGTCGAACACGGCCGGGGGCAGTACGGCGTCGCGGGGACGCAGGTAGAGCACCTCGCCGTCGAGTACGCCCAGGGTGCCCAGGCTCTGGCCGAGGTCGAGAGGGGCGCCCCCGATCCGCTGGAGCACCCAGACGGGGACCGCGGCGGCGCCGCCGCCCGTCTCGCCCACCGCCTGCAGCAGGCCCGGCAGGATGTGCGGCAGCGGGATGTCCGCGGGCAGCGCCAGGTCGGCCTTCACCCGGGGGGCCACGATCGTGACGTGGCACAGCGGCGGCAGCGGCGCGGCGGACCGGACCGCTACCCCCTGCGGCCCCGGTCCCTGGACGGGTGGTTGACTCAGCGGTAGCACAGCCGTTTCCCTCTCCCGTGGACATCACGAATATCACCGACATAGGGGATATCTCGGATATGGCGGATACGGTAGCGGCACAATGTGGATCACGCGCGGTGGTCGGCCGCAGGCGCCGGCGGCCGCGCGAGTGGACGGGTCCACCGGCGGCAGGGAAGACGTCCGGGCACAGGAGGGCATTTCCAGGGTGAGCATCGTCGTCGTACGGCGTTCCGAGCGCCGTCCCCCGCCCAAGCCACCGCGGGGCGAGATCCTCCTCGAGTCCCCCCCGGAGATCCCCGAGGTCCAGTCGCAGGGCTTCGCCGGGGTGATGACCTACCTGCCCATGCTGGCGGGAGGCGCCGCCATGGGCCTGATGTTCACCGCCGGGGGCAACACCAACCCGGTCATGTACGTCGCCAGCGGCCTGTTCGCCCTGTCCATGGTCGGCATGACCGTCGGCCAGCTCGGCCGCCAGGCCGGGGAGCGCAAGTCCCGCCTGAACGGCCTGCGCCGCGACTACTTCCGCTACCTCTCCCAGGTCCGCAAGCGGGTGCGCCGCGCCGCCGTGCAGCAGCGGGAGGCGCTCGAGTGGAGCAGCCCCGCCCCCGACTCCCTGTGGTGGATCGCCCTGGGCCCGCGCCTGTGGGAGCGGCGGCCCCGCGACGACGACTTCGGCACCGTACGGCTCGGCACCGGCGTGCAGAAGCTCGCGATCCAGCTGATCCCCCCGGACTCCAAGCCGGTCGAGGACCTGGACGCCCTCTCGGCCGGCGCGCTGCGCAGGTTCGTCCGGACGCACTCGACCGTCCCGCACCTCCCGGTCGCCGTGGCCCTGCACTCCTTCGCCCGGATCAGGCTCACCGGCGACCCGGTGGCCGTCCGCGGGCTGGTCCGGGCGATGGTCGCCCAGATGGCCGTGTTCCACTCCCCCGACGACCTGCGGATCATGGTCTGCGCGGGCGGCGAGTGGATGGCGCAGTGGGACTGGGTCAAGTGGCTGCCCCACGCGCTGCACCCCGAGGAGACCGACGCCGCCGGTCAGGCCCGGCTCATGTCCGGCACCCTCGCCGACCTCGACCGGCTGGTCGGCGAGGACCTGAAGGAGCGCGCCCGCTTCCGGCCCGGCGCCTCCGCCGACGCCCTGCCGTACCACGTGCTGATCGTCGACGGCGGGCACATCCCGCACGACTCCCAGCTCGGCGCCGACGCGATCCAGGGCGTGACCGTCATCGACCTGTCCGGGACCGCCGGGGCCGTGGAGGAGAAGAGCACCCTGCGGCTGGACGTCCGGCCGGACGGCTTCTTCATGATCAAGGTCGACCACGCGGGCAAGGAGAGCTCGACCCGGCTCGGCGACCCCGACCGGCTGGACTTCCTGCGGGCCGAGGGCCTGGCCCGGCAGCTGGCCCCGCTGCGCGCCTCGACCGCCAAGGGGGGCGAGGAGCAGGACGTGCTCACGGCGAACACCTCGCTGACCGACCTGCTCGGGGTGGGCGACCCGGCCCGCCTCGACCCGGCGGTGGCCTGGCGGCCCCGGGCGGGGCGCAACCGGCTGCGGGTGCCGATCGGCCTCGGCGGGGACGGGCGGGTGGTCGAGCTCGACATCAAGGAGTCGGCGCAGGGCGGCATGGGCCCGCACGGCCTGGTCATCGGCGCCACCGGCTCGGGCAAGAGCGAGCTGCTGCGCACCCTGGTCCTCGGCCTGGCCATGACCCACTCGTCGGAGATCCTGAACTTCGTCCTGGTCGACTTCAAGGGCGGCGCCACCTTCCTCGGCCTGGACTCCCTCTCCCACGTCTCCGCGGTGATCACCAACCTGGAGGACGAGCTCCCCCTCGTCGACCGCATGCACGATGCCCTGCACGGCGAGATGGTCCGCCGCCAGGAGCTGCTGCGCGCCGCGGGCAACTACGCCTCGCTGCGCGACTACGAGCGCGCCCGCGAGCAGGGCGTGCCCCTGCAGCCGCTGCCCACCCTGTTCGTCGTCATCGACGAGTTCAGCGAGCTGCTCGCGGCCAAGCCCGAGTTCATCGAGCTGTTCGTGATGATCGGCCGGCTGGGCCGGTCGCTCGGCGTCCACCTGCTGCTGGCCTCCCAGCGGCTGGAGGAGGGCAGGCTCCGCGGTCTGGACACCCACCTGTCCTACCGGGTCGGCCTGCGCACCTTCTCGGCCATGGAGAGCCGGGTCGTGCTGGGCGTCGCCGACGCCTACGAGCTGCCGTCCGCGCCCGGGAACGGCTACCTCAAGTTCGACACGACCGGGATGACCCGGTTCAAGGCCGCCTACGTCTCCGGCCCCTACCAGGCGGACCCGAGCCACGGGACGGCGGGCGCGCGCGGGCCCGTCCGCCAGGTCGTGCCGTACGGCCCGGCGTTCGTCCCGTTCCCCGTCGTGGAGGAGCCGGCCGGGCGGCCGGAGGCGGAGGACGGGCCGCCGGACGGGACCGGCGGGGAGGGCGGCAGGGACGCTCCCAGCCTGCTGGACGTCGTGGTCGGCCGGCTGCGCGGCCAGGGCCCTCCCGCCCACCGCATCTGGCTGCCGCCGCTGGGTGATCCCCCCACCCTCGCCGACCTGCTCCCGCCGCTGTCCGTCACGCCGCAGCTCGGCCTCACCACGGCCGGCTGGGCGGGCCGGGGCCGGCTGCACGCCGTCGCGGGCGTCGTCGACAAGCCGTTCGAACAGCGCAGCGACCCGTTCTGGCTGGACCTGTCGGGCGCGGCCGGCCACGTCGGCGTCGCCGGCGGGACGCAGAGCGGCAAGAGCACGGTGCTGCGCACGCTCATCACCGGCATGGCGCTCACCCACACGCCGCGTGAGGTCCAGTTCTACTGCCTGGACTTCGGCGGCGGCTCGCTCGCCTCGCTGGAGGCCCTGCCGCACGTGGGCGGGATCGCCACCCGCCTCGACGCCGACCGCGTGCGCCGTACGGTGGCCGAGATCGCCGCCCTCCTGGAGCGGCGCGAGCGGGACTTCGCCGAGCAGGGCATCGAGTCGATCGCCGCCTACCGGCGGCAGCTCGCCGACGGCACGATCCAGGGCGACGGCTGGGGCGACGTCTTCCTGGTGGTCGACGGCTGGCTGACCGTCCGGCAGGAGTTCGAGACGCTCGAACCCGTCATCACCGACCTGGCCGCGCGCGGCCTCGGCTACGGCATCCACGTGGTGGCCGCCACCAACAAGTGGTCGGAGTTCCGCCCCGGCATCCGCGACCTGTTCGGCACCCGGGTCGAGCTCAAGCTCGGCGACGCCTACGAGTCGGAGGTCAACCGCAAGGCGTCGCTCGCCGTACCCGAGGGCGTGCCGGGCCGCGGCCTCACCAAGGAGGGCCTGCACTTCCTGTCGGCGGTCCCCCGGATCGACGGCGTCCGCAGCGCCGAGGACCTGCCGGCCGGGGTGCGCGCGCTCGTCCACGCGGTCAGGGACGCCTGGCAGGGCCCCGCCGCCCCGGGGGTGCGGCTGCTGCCGGCGGTGCTGCCCGCCGAGACGCTGCCGGGAGCCGAGCAGACCGGGAACCGGATCCCCATCGGCATCGACGAGGCCGCCCTCTCCCCCGTCCTGGTGGACTTCGACACCGATCCGCACTTCATCGTGGTGGGCGACACCGAGAGCGGCAAGTCCAACCTGCTCCGGCTCGTCACCGAGGGACTGGTCGCCCGGCGCACGCCGCAGGAGGCCATGATGATCGTGATCGACTACCGGCGGTCGCTGCTGGACTCCGCCGCCACCGAGCACCGCATCGGCTACGCCGCCTCCGGCGCGGCCGCGCTCGAACTGATCAACGACGCGCGCGGCGCCCTGCTCAAGCGGCTGCCCCCGGCGAACCTCACCCCCGAGGAGCTGCGGGCCAGGAGCTGGTGGCAGGGCTCGGACCTGTACATCGTGGTCGAGGACTACGACCTGGTGGCGACCTCGTCGAACCCGCTGCTGCCCCTGGTCGACCTGATCCCGCAGGCCCGCGACATCGGCCTCCACCTGGTCATGTCGCGGGCGATGGGCGGCGTGGGCCGGGCGATGTTCGATCCGGTCCTCCAGCGGATCAAGGACATGGCGACCCCCGCCGTCATCCTGTCCGGCAACAAGGACGAGGGCACCCTGTTCGGCAACGTGCGCCCGCACCCGCTCCCGCCCGGCCGGGGCTACCACACCGACCGGCGGCACGGCGCCCGCCTGGTCCAGACGGCCTTCCTCGCCCCCCAGCCGCCGCCCGAGGCCGGATAGGCTCGGCTGCGTCCCGCGGAAAGGAGGACATCGTGCTCCGCGACCCGAACATCTGCGACGCCTGTGCCCGCCTGCGGCTGCGCCGCAACCGCGAGGCCGCGACCTCGCTCGACCTGTGGATCCCGCACTGCGAGGCCTTCCCCGGCCGGGTGCCGGACGAGATCTTCCTCGGCGGTTTCGACCACCGCGCGGCGTATCCCGGTGACGGCGGCGTCCGCTTCGCGCCGCGCGAGGGCGCGGAGGACGCGCTCCGCCTCTACGAGGAGCGGATCGGCGCCGTCTGAGGCGGCCGCGCGGCGGTGCTCAGCCGTCCGCGCCGCCCGGCAGGTGGTGGGCCCTCAGCACGACGCCCAGGGCGATGGCCAGCGGGCGCGGCATGCCCGCCCCCATGTACTCGGCGAACGCCTCGGCGACCATCTCGTGCGGGTCGGCGGCGCCGTAGCGCGACAGCGCCCGCCCCACCTCCGCGGCAGTGTCCGGGTGGAACGGCATGTCCACCGCGAGCCGCCGCCCGGTCACCTCCCGGAACGCCTGCGCCAGCTGGCGCTCCGCGCTGTAGGGCAGATCCTGGAGCAGGTGGTGGCCGAACTCGTGGTACAGGACCGCGCCGAGGTCCTCGTAGCCGCGGGAGAGCCAGCCCACCCGCATCCGGTCGGCGTACAGCTCGGTGACGCGCCGCGGGTCGTCCAGCATCCCCGCGTTCAGGTAGATCCCCTGGTCGGGTCCCCTCAGCACGGAGTAGCCACCGCCGACGCCCCCCTCGAACCTGCCGAGCGGGTCCCGCGTGCTGATCTCGCCGAGCCCGGCCATCACCTCGGGGAAGCCGTCCGCGAGCCGCACCAGCGCGCGGTTGTACTCGCGGGCGATGTCGGGGTGCATGGGCGTGGAGGTGTAGTCGACCACCGGGGCCTCGTCACCGAACCTGTCGGCGAGGATCCGCTCCGCCTCCGCCTGGGCGTCGGCCAGCTCCCTGAGCTGCTCCGGGGAGAACTGCGCGTCCCCCGCACGCCCCTGCCCGCCGCCCGGGTCTCCACCCGGGTCGCCCACGACCGCGTCCCGGACGCCGGCGGCCTCCCGGGCGCCCGCCGCATCTCGAGCACCCGCCGCCTCCCGGGCACCGGCGGCGTCCCGGCCACCCGCCGTCTCCCGGCCCGGCCCGTCCGCCGACCGGTCCCCCCAGTTCAGCAACCTGTCGACGGCCGAACGCGGCGCGGTCCCGTCCTGTCCGCCGTGCCCGGCGCCGGAGCGTCCCTCCCCCGCGTGTCCCGCGCCGCCGTACCCGGTGCCGTCGCCGGGCCGCCCGGCGCCGGGTACGGCTCCGCCGTCGGGTGCGGCCTGCGCGAGTCGGGTCGCCGATCCGGCGCCCTCCGGAACACCGGAACCACCGGAACCACCACCGTCACGAGCACCGGAACCGCCGGAGCTGCCGGGGCTCCCGCCGTCACGAGCACCGGAGCCACCGGAACCGCCGGAACCACCACCGTCACGAGCACCGGGACCGCCGGAACCGCCGGTATCACCGGAAGCGTCCGAGCCCCGGGAGCCGCCCGGGCCTCCGGGACCGCCGAGGTCACCGGGACCGCCGTGATCACCGCTCCGCCACGAAGGGCTCGCGCCCGCCCAGTGCGCGTCCGCGCCCCCGAGCGCGCCCGCCGTGGTCCCCTTGAGCACCGTCTCCCAGTCGAAGTCGCCGCTCAACCCCAGCGAGACCGCCGTGGCCGCGCCGTTGGCCAGCGCCGACTGGCCCATCAGCCCCCACATCGACCGGCTCGACGCCGCCAGCAGTTTCTCCAGCGCCGACATCTCCGCCCGGGTCAGACCGGCCTGCAGCCCTCCGGTGGCCAGCCGCGACAGGCCGCCCGACAGCCCGGTCAGGAACGCTCCCGTCAGCGCACCCGTCCCGGCCGATGCCAGGACCTGGTCCCAGTCGATCGAGTCGCGCCGCGACTGGGACGCCTGCACGCCCAGGTCCAGCCCGGCCATGAGTCCCCCGAACAGCCCGATGTTGAGCAGCAGCCGCCGGGCGATCTGCCGGACCGTCATCCTGGCGATCTGCGCCCGCGCACCGACCAGCGTCAGCGACACCGCCCCCCACGGCCCGGCCGCCGCCGCCAGGAGCCAGGCGATCTGGAGGATCAGGAACCAGACCGACACCTCGATCATCCGCTTGGTGTACTCGACCTGCACCCCGACCCGGTTGAACTCCAGCGCCGCCGCCACCAGCCGGTCCACCAGGTCGGCCTGCCTGCCCCCCGAGACGCGCCGCACATGGTCGGCGAACGCCTTCAGCGCCTCGCCGTCCCAGTCGTCACCCGGCCGGACCGGCGCCCCCGAGCCGAGCGGCCCGCCCGAGGCCACCTTCAGCGCCGCCGCCGCGCACGCGTCCGCCAGCCGGAAACACGCCGACTCGTCCCCCTCCGGCCAGTCCGTGCCCACGACCCAGCCCACCCACGGTTTCGCCCAGTCCGGGACCAGGAAGCCGTCGAATCCCACGGGCCTCACTCACCGGGGGCGGTGCCGGCCTGCTCCGCGGCCCGGTAACCATCGGCGTTCGCGATCAGCCCCTTGCGCACGCCCTCCAGTTCGTCGATGTACGCCCGGAATCCACCGAAGACCGACTCCTTCAGCTTCGGCAGGTTCCGCTCCAGCTCCGCGCCGTACTGGTCGTCCCCGAGCGGCCGCCCCTCCCGGAGGAACACCTCCTCCAGGGCCGCGCACTCCGCGGCCATCCGGTCGCGCTCGTCGGCGAACGCCCGCGCCCGCCGGAGCAGCCCCGCCCGCTCCGCCTGGTAGCCCCCGGACCGCTCCGTCATCCGCGCTCCTCCACCCGGAGGTCGGCGGACCGGGGCAGGAAGGACGCGAGGTCCACCCCCTCGCCGAAGACCTCCTCGTACGGCAGGCCCTCCGGCACGAAGGGCGCCATCAGCTCCCGGGTCCCCTCCGCCACCTCGGCCGTCGCCGCGTCGATCTGCTCCATGATCGTCTGCGCCAGCTCCGACGGGGACAGTCTCCGGTAGGCCCGGGGATCGAACTCGATCTTCTGCACCCGGCCGCGCGGCCCCACCGTCACCGTGACCATGCGGTCGCGCGAGGAGGCGGTCGCCGACAACTCGCCGAGCCTGCCGTACACGTCCCGCAGCCGCTCCGCCTGCCGGTCGTACTCCGCGGCGAGCCCGTCCATCGCCGCCCGGAACTCGTCCATCAGCGGTGGCCCCCTCCCCCTGGTGTCACAGGCATGTCACCCATTATCGAGCCGAATACCGGAGTCGAGTAAAAAACGACCGATTCCCGGAAGATCCTTATCTACTATGCTCGATCGGGTCCGACTCCGTAGCGGCCGGAAGGAGACAGCCGGATGGCGGGTGTCGACCTCCACTACGAGGCGCTCGAACGGTGCCGCACTGCGGCCAGGACCCTGGCCGGGAAGTTCGCCGATCTCGGCGCCGGATATCCCGCCAAGGGGACCGACTCGTCCGTCTTCGGAAAACTCGCCGACTCCTCGGCGCTGGCCACCGCCGTCGACGGGGTCGAGACCGCGGTCGACGGCGAACTCGGGCGCGTCACGAGCAGGCTGAAGGGCGTCGAGCGCGCGCTGGACCTCGTGCAGGACAACGTCCGCGGCGCGAACCGGGCCGGCGGGGCGGCGGAAGCATGAGCCTCAGGGACCAGGTCGCCGGCCTGCCCGGCGGCGCCGAGCTGTCCGAGCTCGCGGGCAAGGTCGACGGCGACCCGGCCGCCGTCCGCGCCGTCGCCGCCCGCTGGCGGAGCGCGGCGGGCAAGGTGAGCGACCACACCGGCGGCCTCGGCGGCGCCGTCGCCGAGGTGGACGCCGCGTGGAAGGGCGAGTCCGCCGACGCCTTCGCCACCTACATGCGCCGCTACGGCCGCGCCGGCGACGCGCTGCACGACGCGCTGACCGACTGCGCGACCGCCCTCGACACGGCGGCCGCGGCCCTGGAGAGCGCCGAGACCAGGATCGGTTCCATCATGGGCACCCTCCTCGACGACGTGGCCGCCCACCGCGAGAGGAACCCCGGCAGGTCGGACAAGGACCTGGAGCCGGGCATCAGGTCGCTGGTCGGCCGGGCCGTCTCGGACGCCCGCCCGCACGTCGAGGCCGCCGGCAAGGCCGTGACCGCGGCGAAGGACGCGGTCACCAGGCACATGGCCGAGCGGCCCCTGACCTTCGCCGACATCGCGGCGGCGGGCGACGAGCGGTTCGTGCCCGCGCCGGACCGTCGACTGGGAGCGGACCGCGGGCTACCGGCCGCAGGACGGAGCCGGGAGCGGCGGGAACGGCGGCGGAGGGAACGGTGGCGGAGGGAACGGTGGCGGAGGGAACGGCGGCTTCGGCGGCTACGGATCGAGCGGTCCGCCCCCGCCCGGCGGCGGGCCCGCGCCGACCGGGCAGGTCAAGGAGTGGATCGAGCAGGCGATCGAGATCCTCAAGGCGCAGGGGTACCCCGCCGAGAAGATGAACCCCAGCGACATCTGGATGATCATCCAGCACGAGTCCGGCGGGAACCCGCACGCGATCAACAACTGGGACTCCAACGCGGCGGCGGGCATCCCGTCCAAGGGGCTGATGCAGACCATCGACCCGACCTTCGACCGCTGGTCCCTCCCCGGCCACAAGGACATCTACGATCCGGTGGACAACATCATCGCCGGGGTCCGGTACGCCATCGGGCGCTACGGCTCCGTCTCGGCGGTGCCCGGCGTGGTCGGCACGAAGAACGGCACCGGCTACGTCGGCTACTGACCCGGACCGGCCGCCCGTCCCCCGGCACCGGCGGGCTCCTCGCCCCCGGACCGGCTCCGCCGGCACCGATCCCGGCGGCGCCGTCCGCGGGCTCCCCGCCCCGGGCCGCCGGGCTCCCAGCCCTCCGACCGTCTCTCTATAGAGTGTGATGATGAAGCTCACGAAGTTCGGACATGCGTGCGTGCGCCTGGAGAAGAGTGATTCGGCGCTGGTGATCGACCCGGGTTCCTTCAGCGAGGAGTCCGCGCTCGACGGCGCCCGGGCCGTGCTCATCACCCACGAGCACTTCGACCACGTCGAGCCCGAGCGGCTGCGCCGCGCCGCCGAGGCCGACCCGTCCCTGGAGATCTGGACCTGCGAGGGCGTGGCCACCGCGCTGGCCGGAGTCCCGGCGGAGATCCACGTCGTGCGGGACGGCGACGCGTTCGACGCGGCCGGGTTCCGGGTGAAGGCGGTCGGCGAGTGGCACGCGCCGAACCACCCCGACCAGCCGATCGTGCAGAACGTCGGCTTCATGGTGGACGACGAGGTCTTCTACCCCGGCGACGCGCTCACCCCGCCGGGCGTCGAGGTGCCCACGCTGCTGGCGCCGACCAACGCGCCGTGGCTGAAGGGGTCGGAGCTGATCGCCTACCTGCGCGAGGTCCGTCCCGCCCGGGCCTTCTCCACCCACGACGGGCTGCTCAACGAGATCGGCCTGGGCATCGTCGACCGGTGGCTGGCGCTGGAGTCGGAGAAGCAGCAGGCCGACATGCGCCGTCTCAAGCCCGGCGAGTCGGTCACCCTGCTCTGAGACGGCGTCGGCCCTCGCGACGCCGAGGGGCCGCGGCGGACCGGCGCGGAGCCGGACCGCCGCTCAAACCGGTCAGGCCGTGCCGGTCAGGTCAGGCCGCTCAGGCCGCGGAGGCGATGGTGGCGGAGCCGATCACGGTGTCGCCGAGGTAGAGCACCGCGGCCTGGCCCGCCGCCACCCCCGTCGCCGGGGCGTCCAGCTCCAGGTGGAGCCGCTCCCCGTCGCCGGACACCTGCGCGCGGCAGCCGTACACCTCGCCGTGCGCGCGGAGCTGGACGATGCAGGCCAGCGGCTCGCGGGGCGCGTCGACCGGGCCGTTCCAGACCGGGCGGACGGCCTCGATGGCCCTGACCTCCAGGGACGAGCGCGGGCCGACCGTGACCGTGTTGGAGACCGGTTCGATGGACAGCACGTAGCGCGGCCTGCCGTCGGCGGCCGGGCGGTCGATGCGCAGGCCCTTGCGCTGGCCGACGGTGAAGCCGTAGGCGCCCTCGTGGCTGCCCACGACCTCGCCCGACTCGTCCACGATCGGGCCCTCGGCCGCGCCGAGGCGGTCGGCCAGGAAGCCCCGGGTGTCGCCGTCGGCGATGAAGCAGATGTCGTGGCTGTCGGGCTTGTCGGCCACCATGAGCCCGCGGCGCGCGGCCTCGGCGCGGACCTCGGTCTTGGTCGAGTCACCGAGCGGGAAGATCGCGTGGCCGAGCTGCTCGCGGGTGAGCACGCCGAGCACGTAGGACTGGTCCTTGCCCTCGTCGGGGCTGCGGTGCAGCACGCCGTCGACGATCCGGGCGTGGTGCCCGGTGGCCACGGCGTCGAAGCCCAGGGCGAGGGCCCGGTCGAGCACCGCCTCGAATTTGATCTTCTCGTTGCAGCGCAGGCACGGGTTGGGCGTGCGGCCGGCGGCGTACTCGCTGACGAAGTCCTCGACCACGTCCCGGTGGAACCGCTCGGCCATGTCCCAGATGTAGAAGGGGATGCCGATCACGTCGGCGGCCCGGCGGGCGTCGCGGGAGTCCTCGATCGTGCAGCACCCCCGGGCACCGGTCCGGTAGGACTGCGGGTTGGCCGAGAGCGCCAGGTGCACGCCCGTGACGTCGTGGCCCGCCTCGGCGATGCGAGCGGCGGCCACGGCTGAGTCGACGCCGCCCGACATGGCGGCAAGCACACGGAGAGCCATAACCCTCCTGAGCCTACCCGCGTTGGCAGGTGCCCCGTAGTGCTGGGAGAATCCGGGACCATGCGACTGTTCGGGCGCAAGAGCGAGCCCTCCGGCGAATCCGCCGACGGCGTCGCGGAGTTCTGGTCGTGGTGGGAGGGCGCGCGACCGGAGCTGGACGCGATGGTCGCCGCCGGGGAGGCCGACCGGCTGGCCGAGCGGATCGCGCCCGCGGTGCGGCTGGTCCACCCCTCCCTGGTGTGGGAGATCGCCCCCGGCCTGGCCGCCGACCAGGCGCTGGTGGTCACCTCCGCCGGAGACCCCGAGCTGCGTCCCGTCGCGCACCGTTGGGCCGCCGCCGCGCCGCCCGCCGACGCGCGGTGGGAGTTCCACCCGTCCCGGCAGGCCAACCCGGAGGCCATGACCCTCACCCTCGACGTGGGGGGCCACGGGTTCGGGCTGGACGGGCTCGTCCTCGGTCTGCGGGCCCCGCACGGCGCCCCCCGCGTCGACGTGGTCGCCCACCATCCGATCTTCGACCTCGTCGACGAGGAGACCCGGACCGAGGCGACGCTGCTCGCCCTCGACTGGCTGCTCGGCGAGGACGAGGTGGCCCGCTGGGTCGGGGACGTCTCCGCCTCCCGGTTCCCGCCGATCGACGCCGTGCCCGCGGTCCACCTGCCCGCGGTGGTGGCCGACCTGGCCTCCGGCTTCCGGGAGGAGCAGTGGGCGCTGCTGGAGGGCGAGACCATCGGCGGCGCCCGCCTGATCGCCACCGCCCGCTACCCGCTCCGCCCGGTCGACCACCCGCTGTTCGACCAGCACATCGCGATCACCCTGCCCTACCTGCACCGCGACGCCGACGGCCTGCCCACCGGGCCCTCCCTGGACGCGTTGCGCGACTTCGAGGAGCGCCTGGCCGGGCGGATCAGCCGCTTGAACGGCTCCGCCGTGCTCGCCGTGCACACCAGTGCCGAGGGACAGCGGGTGCTGCACGTCTACGCCGACCCGGCGGGGGAGGCGGCGATCCACGCCAAGGAGCTCGTGGTGAGCTGGGAGGAGGGCCGCCCCCGGGTGGACGTCGTCACCGATCCCGGCTGGATCGCCGTCTCCCCGTTCCTGAGCTGAGCACGCCCGCGCGGAGCCGTTCCGGCGAACTCGGCGGGCCGATCGGACGACGCACCGGCGGCACGAGGCACCGGCCGGGCCGGTGCCGGGCGGTCGCCATCGCCGTCGCCGTCGCCTGGCCGAATCCGTACCGCGTTATGCGCATTCCTGCATACCGCCGCGCGCCCGTACCGGAAATCCTGGTGGCACACCGTCGTCCACCAGGAAGGATCGGCCATGACCGCGCCGGACACCGCCCCCTCCCCGCAGCCGGGGACCGACCGCGGGGAGCTGCTCGCCGAGCGGTTGTTCGACGGCGCCGTCGGCGCCCTGGAGCTCTTCTCGGTCTACCTCGGCACCGAGCTCGGCCTCTACCGGGCCCTCGAACGGCACGGCCCGCTGACCCCGGCCGGACTGGCCGAGCGGGCCGGGATCGCGCCGCGCTACGCGCGTGAGTGGCTGGAGCAGCAGGCCGTCGCCGGCCTGCTGGAGGCCGCCGGCGAGGAGTCCGCCGGCGAGCGCCGCTACCGGCTGGACCCGGCGCACGCCCGGGTGCTGCTGCACGCCGACGATCCCGCGCACGTCGCGCCGTTCGCCCACCTCCTCGCCGGGATCGGCGGTGTCCTGCCCCGGGTGGCCGAGGCCTACCGCACCGGCGGGGGCGTGCCGTACGAGGCGTACGGCCGGGCGTTCCGGCACGGCCAGGGGCACATCAACCGGCCGGCCTTCACCCACGAGCTGCCCACCGCCTGGCTGGCCGCCCTGCCCGACGTGGTCGCGCGGCTGGAGGCGGACCCGGGGACGGGCCCGCGGCCGCGCGTCGCCGACGTGGGGTGCGGGCAGGGCTGGGCGGTCCTCGCGCTCGCCCGCGCCTTCCCGCACGCCCTGGTGGAGGGCGTCGACCTGGACGCGGCCTCGATCGCCGACGCGCGCGACCACGCCGCGCGGGCCGGCCTCCGCGACCGCGTCCGCCTGACGTGCGGCGACGCGGCCTCGATGGCCGCCTCGGGCCCCTACGACCTGGTGCTCGTCCTGGAGGCGCTGCACGACTTCGCCCGGCCGGTGGAGGCGCTGCGGGCCGTCCGCGCCGCCCTCGCCCCCGGCGGCGCGGTGCTGGTCGCCGACGAGCGGGTGGCCGACCGGTTCACCGCGCCCGGCGACGGGGTCGAGCGGATGATGTACGGCTGGAGCGTCACGCACTGCCTGCCCACCCAGCTGGTCGAGCGGCCCTCGGCGGCCACCGGCACGGTGCTGCGCGCCGACGTCCTGCGCGGGTACGCGGCCGAGGCCGGTTTCCGGCGGTGCACCGTGCTGCCGGTCGACAACGACTTCCTCCGCCTGTACCGGCTCGACGGCTGACCGGGCCGGACCCGGGGGCCGGGTCAGGTCAGGCCGGCGCGGCGGGCGCGCTCCACGACCGTGCCGATGACGTCGGCGACGCGGTCGACGTCGGCCCCGGTCGAGGTGTGGCCGAGGGAGAAGCGCAGGGAGCCCCGGGCTCTGATCCCGTCCGCGCCCATGGCGAGCAGCACGTGGGAGGGCTGGGCGACCCCGGCCGAGCAGGCGGAGCCGGTGGAGCACTCCACGCCCTTGGCGTCCAGCAGCATGAGCAGGGCGTCGCCCTCGCAGCCGGGGAAGGAGAAGTGCGCGTTGCCGGGCAGGCGGTTCACCGGGTCGCCGTTGAGGATCACGTCGGGGACCGCCTGCCGTACGCGGCGGATGAGGTCGTCGCGGAGCTCCGTCAGCCGGGCGGCGGTCTCGGCCCGGTGGGCGACCGCGGCCCGCACGGCCGCCGCGAGCCCGGCGATCGCCGGGGCGTCGAGGGTGCCCGAGCGCACGTCGCGCTCCTGGCCGCCGCCGTGCAGCACCGGCACCGGCTCGACCCCGCGGGCCAGCAGCAGCGCGCCGACGCCCATCGGGCCGCCGATCTTGTGTCCCGAGAGCGTCAGCGCGTCCACCCCGGAGTCCGCGAAGACCACCGGGAGCTGGCCGACGGCCTGGACCGCGTCGGTGTGGAACGGGATGCCGTGGTCCCGGGCGATCGCGGCGAGCACCCGGACGGGCTGGACGGTGCCGACCTCGTTGTTGGCCCACATCACGCTCACCAGGGCGACGCCGTCCGGGTCGCGCTCGATGGCGTCGCGCAGCGTCTGCGGGTGGACCCGGCCGAACTCGTCGACGTCGAGCAGTTCGACGGTGGCGCCCTGGTGGTCGGCCAGCCAGTGCGCGGGGTCGAGCGCGGCGTGGTGCTCGACCGCGCTGACCAGGATGCGGGTCGCCCCGGCCGCCCGCCGCGACCAGTAGAGACCCTTGATCGCCAGGTTGTCGGCCTCGGTGCCCCCCGCGGTGAAGACGACCTCGCTGGGCCGGGCGCCGAGGGCGTCCGCGATGGACTCGCGTGCCTCCTCCACCACCCGGCGGACGCGGCGGCCCGCCGCGTGCAGCGAGGAGGCGTTGCCCACCTGGCCGAGCCGGGCGGTCATCGCCTCGATCGCCTCGGGAAGCATCGGCGTGGTCGCCGCATGGTCGAGATAGGCGGACTCCACAGCCGCACTCCCCTCCGCAACTCTTTTTCAGCCCTCCAAGCGTATCCGCGACCGTGAGGGGCGGTCCCCCCGAGCTTGCCGCTGTACCGTCCGGACGGTACAGTGCTCGGCATGAGACGCGAGGAGCTGCTGGACGCGGCCGAGGGCCTGCTGTCCGACCAGGGCTCCTCCGCGCTCACCCTGGCGGCCGTCGCCGAGCGCGCCGGCTGCAGCAAGGGCGGCCTGCTCTATCACTTCGCCACCAAGGAAGCCCTGATCAAGGGCATGGTCGAGCGACTGATCGAGGAGTTCGACGAACTCGTCGCCGCCCAGGGCCACGACACCTACACCAAGAACTACCTGGCCGCCACGTTCGCCGCCGTCCAGAGCGGCAGGCTCCGCCGCTGGGCGGTGGTCACCGGGGCCTCCGGCAACCTCTATCTCCTCACCCCGCTGCGCGAGGCGATGGCCCGCTGGCACCGCGAGGGGCTGGAGAGCGAGCCCGACCCGGTGGCCGCGCGGATCGTGCGCCTCGCCTGCGAAGGCGTGTGGGACGTGGCCAGCCACGACCCCGGGCTCTACGACGGGCGGCACTACGCCGAGCTGGAACGGCGGCTGCTGGACCTGCTCGGCGGCTGACCGCGCCCCGCCACCGGCCTCGCCGGCCCGGCGGGCTCGTGTCCCCCGGGCCCCGGTCTCCGGCCCGCTCCCGTCCGCGACGGGCCCCGCGCACACGGATTGGTGGTCGCTCCCGCACGCGGCGGAAGCGACCGGCTTGTGTCTGCCCGATAGCCGTCACCTGCAAACCTCTTATGAAGGGATCGAGTCATGACCCGCGACCTGAGGAGGGCCCGTAACGGGGCAATCCTCACTTTCGTCCTCGGCGGCCTGCTGTGTGGATCGATGACCGTGCGTCTGCCCGCGCTGTCCGACAAACTCGGCCTGTCCGAGACGTCGATCGGCGTCACCCTGCTCGTGTGGGGCCTGGGCGCGCTGGTGACCATGCAGTCGATGCGCGGCGTGATGACGCGCGTCGGCAGCCGGAGCGTCCTGCGGGTCGGCGCTCCCCTCTGCGCCGCGGCCCTGGTCCTGCTGGCGTTCGCGCCGACCTTCCCGCTGCTGCTGGCCGCCGCCGGGCTGTTCGGCCTGGCGTTCGGCGCGGTGGACGTCGCGATGAACGCGCAGGGCTCGACCGTCGAGCGCGCCCACGGCCGCCCGCTGATGAACGGCATGCACGCCGGCTGGTGCGTCGGCGCGATCGCCGCCGGCGTGGTCGGCACCGCGGCCATCGCGGCGGGCCTGTCGGTCACCGCCCACCTGGTCCTGGTCGCACTGGCCGCGCTGCCCGTGCTGGTCGCCGTCAGCCGCTCCTACCTGCCCGACCCCGCCCCGGAACCGGCCGCCCGCGACGGGGCCCGGCACCGCATGCCCCCGGTGGTCTACCTGCTCGGCGTGATCGCGTTCTGCGCCTTCATGGTCGAGGGCACGATCGCCGACTGGAACGGCCTGTACCTGCGCGACACGCTGGGCGCCCCGGAGGCCGTCGCCGCCCTCGGCTACCCGGTCTTCGAGGTCGGCATGCTGCTGGCCCGCCTCGCCGGCGACCGCGTCCGGGCCAGGTTCGGCGCCCGGAACATGATCGTCCTCTCCGGGCTGGCCACCGCCGCCACCTTCGCCGTGGTCATCACGGTCCCCTCGGCGCCGGTCGCCGTCGCGGCCATGTTCCTCGTCGGCCTCGCGGTGGTGACGGTCTCCCCGGTGGCCATGTCCATGGCCGGCGAGGCGACCCGCAACCCGGGCCCCGCCATCGCCCAGACGGGCGCGATGGGCTACGCCGGCCTGCTGCTCGGCCCGGTGGCCATCGGTTTCCTGTCGGATCTGTCGTCACTGCGGACCGCGCTCGGCGGCGCCGTCGCGCTCGGCGTCCTGATCGCCGTGGCCGCCCGGTTCCTGCCCCGGACCGGCGCGGGTACGGCCTCCGCCGCCCCGGCCCGCTCCCCCGAGCCCGAGCTCACCCTGGCCGGCTGACATACGAAGGAGGGGCGGGGAGCATGTGCTCCCCGCCCCTCGCCTCCGTCCGCGTGCGATCGCCTACTTGCGCTTGGCGATCTCTTCGGTCAGCTGCGGGACGACCTGGTTGAGGTCGCCCACCACGCCGAAGTCGGCGAGCTCGAAGATCGGCGCCTCGGGGTCCTTGTTGACGGCGACGATCGTCTTGGCGGTCTGCATGCCGGCCCGGTGCTGGATGGCCCCGGAGATGCCCGCCGCGATGTAGAGCTGCGGCGAGACCGTCTTGCCGGTCTGGCCGACCTGGAACTGGTGCGGGTACCAGCCGGCGTCGGTGGCGGCGCGGGAGGCGCCGACGGCCGCGCCGAGCGAGTCGGCCAGCTTCTCGATGAGCGAGAAGTTCTCGGCCGAGCCCACGCCCCGGCCACCGGAGACCACGATCGCGGCCTCGGTGAGCTCCGGACGGGCGCCCTTCTCCTCCTTGACCCGCTCCACGACCCTGGCGGCCTTGGACGCCTCGGAGACGGCCACGCTGACCTGCTCCTCGGCGCCCGCGCCCGCGGCGGCCTCGACCGGGCTCGCGTTCGGGCGGACCGCGATGATCGGCAGGCCCTTGGTGACGCGCGCGCGGACGTTGACGCCGCCGCCGAAGATGGACTGGTCGGCGACCAGGCCCTCCTCGATGCCGACGACGTCGGTCAGCACGCCGGAGTCGGTCCGTACGGCGAGCCGGCCGGCGATCTCCTTCGCCTCGGCCGTGGCGGCGACGAGCACCGCGGCCGGGGAGGCCGAGGAGACGAGCTGGGCCAGCAGGTCCACCTTCGGCGCCACCACGTAGTCGGTGATGTCCGCGGAGTCGGCGACGTAGATCTTCTCGGCGCCGTGCTCGGCCAGCTTGGCCTTGGCCTCGGCGGAGTAGCCCGGCCCGGTCCAGACGGCCGACGGGGCGCCCAGCTTGCGGGCGAGCGTCAGCAGCTCGAGCGTGACCTTCTTGATCTGGCCTTCGACGTGCTCGACGAGAACGAGAACTTCGGACATGTCAGCTATTCCCCCGTCCTCAGACGAACTTCTTCGACGCGAGGAACTCGGCGGCCTTCACGCCGCCGTCGCCCTCGTCCTTGACGATCGTGCCGGCCGCGCGCGGCGGGGCCGCGGCGAAGTCGACGACCTCGCTCCAGGAGTTGGCCAGGCCGACCTGGGAGGCGTCGATCCCGGCGTCGGCGACGCCGAGCTTCTCGACCGGCTTCTTCTTGGCCGCCATGATGCCCTTGAAGGACGGGTAACGCGGCTCGTTGATCTTCTCCACCACGGAGACGACGGCGGGCAGCGTGGCCTCGACCTTGTCGTAGCCGTAGTCGGTGACGCGCTGGACCGCGATGGACGACCCGTCGACCTCGACCTTCTTGGCGAAGGTGAGCTGCGGCACGCCCAGGCGCTCGGCCAGCATGGCGGCGAGCACGCCGGTGCGGGCGTCGGTGGACTCCGAGCCGAGGATGACCAGGTCGAACCCGATCTTCTTCAGCGCCTGGGCCATGGCGTGGGAGGTGCCCAGCGCGTCCGAGCCGTGCAGGGCGTCGTCGACCAGGTGGACGGCCTTGTCGGCGCCCATGGCCAGGGCCTTGCGGATGGTGTCGCTGGCCTTGTCGGGACCCATGGTGAGGACGGTCACCTCACCGCCGTGGGCCTCCTTCAGCAGCAGCGCCTCCTCGACCGCGTACTCACACAGCTCGTTGATGACGCCGTCGGCGGCATCGCGGTCGAGCGTCTTGTCATCGGACCTCAGCTTGCGCTCGGTCGCCGTGTCGGGGACCTGCTTCACGCAGACGACGATGTTCATGGCCGGTGGCCGACCTCCCGTGTTCGCGTGCGCCGCCGCGTCGCCGCGGCTGACGCCGGATGCTCGGTACGCGCACGCGGGGCACGTGCACGCGGATGCCAAGACTGCCAGGTGCCCGAGGGCGTCGTGACAGCGGGTGGCCCGGCCGGGACGTGCCCGATCCTGGTCCCCCGCCCTCATGTTACCCATCGGTAGCTTAGGCGCAAACCGCCGCCCCGTACGGCTTCCGCCGCCCGGTGGGCTCCTACCCGGCGAGTCACCCCCTCCACCATACCGAACTATGTTCCGGAAGCGGCGGACGGGCGGGGATCAGCTGCTCAGCAGGATGACGACCAGCACGAGGACCACGGTGCCCAGCGCCAGGCCCAGGCTGAGCGGGCTGAAGAACGCCGCCAGGACGGCCCAGAGCAGGACGACCCCGGCGGCGCAGGACAGGTCGAGGACCGCCCGGCCGCGGTTCCGCCGGGCGAACAGGGCCACTCCCCCGTCGACGAGCATCACCGAGCCGTAGACCGTCAGCAGCAGCAGCGAGACCTCGGGCAGCGGGCTCTTGGCCGTGGCCGCCGCCAGCGCCGTGAACAGACCGGTCCCGACGGCCCAGCGCCGGTGGAGCACGGCCCGGCGACGCTCCCGGGCCTCCGGCGGGAAGGCCGCGGACCGAACGCGGCGGCCCGGGCGCCACTCCCGTGTGCTGAGGCCCTGCACCCCGGTGGCGGGGGCCCCGCGGACCGCCGCCTCCGGCGCGCCGCCGGAGGGCGCCGGCGGGCGGGCACCGGCCTCCGGGTGCGCCGACGGGCGGGCGCCGGACTCCGAGGCCACCAGCGGCCGGGGACCGGGTTCTGCGGCCACCAGTGGGCGGGCACCGGGCTCCGGGGCCGCCAGGCGGAGCGGCAGCAGGCTCGCGGGCGGCCGGTCGGCCGGGTCGCGGGCCAGGCACTCCCGCAGCAGCGGCTCCAGCCAGGACGGCACGTCGCCGAGGTCGGGATCGTGGTGCACGACCCGGTAGCCGACCGCCGAGGCCGGGCCGGTGCCGTACGGGTGGCGGCCGGTCGCCGCGTAGGCCAGCGTGGCCGCGAACGAGAAGACGTCGGCCTCCGGCCCCGCCCCGCCACCCTCCAGGACCTCCGGCGCGAGGTAGCCCGGCGTGCCGAGGACCGCCCCGGAGGCGGTGACCGCGGCGGAGTCGAGCAGGCACGCGATGCCGAAGTCGATCACGACCGGCTCGCCGCCCTCGCAGATGACGTTGGCCGGCTTCAGGTCGCGGTGGACCACCCCCGAGGCGTGGATCGCGGCCAGCGCCTCGGCCAGGCCGCGCGCCAGCCGTACGAGATCGTCCCCGGCGACCGGGCCGGCGGCGGCGACCACCGCGTCGAGCGGGCGGCCCTGGACGTAGCGGGTGGCCAGGTAGGGGCGGTCGCCGTCCAGCGAGGCGCCGAGGAGCTCGGCGACGTGCGGGCTGCGCACCCGGCGCATGGCCTCCACCTCGCGGGCCAGCCGGGCCAGGGCCGTGCCGTCGGCCGCCACGTGCGGATGCAGGACCTTGACCGCCGCCGTGCGCCCTCCGGGGTCCAGCGCGAGGTGGACCTCCCCGAAGCCTCCCGCCCCCAGCGGCGAGAGCAGTCGGTACGGCCCGCAGTGCCCGTCGTCCGGCGCTCCCATGCGACTCCCTCCGGCGGCTCCCCTTCATCGTCCCCCAGCGATCGCGGGATCGCACGGGGCGCGGGCAAGAAACCCCCCATCTCCGGACACCGAACCCGGGCCGAACGACACCCGCCCGCCGTGCCCGGCACAAGGGACGGTCATCGGGCTCCGCGGGGCGCGGAGACCTCCGCCGCCGGACGGGGCGGAGGAGGTCACTTCCAGAAGGACAGGAACCCGAGGCCCACGCTCTTGAGCAGGTCGTCCACCAGGCCCCCGATGAGGTCCATCACGCCCATCGCGCTCTCGTTCGCCTGGGCCTTCCAGCTCTCGGTCAGCTCGCGGACCGCGACGGACGGCGGTCGCCACGGGTCGAAGGACGGGTTCATCCCCAGCGCCGCCATCACCGTGAAGAAGGCCAGCGTGCCCAGGATGATCGTGGTGACCATGGCGGCGCCCGGGCTGCGGATCACCCCGGTCAGCGCGCGGGAGACGGCCTTGCGGGGTTTGCCCCCGCCGGGCAGCACGAACAGCCCCGCCACGAAGGCGCCCGCCGCGTAGGCGGCGGCCTGGTCGGTGCCCATCTTGCCGATGTAGACCAGCGCCCCCCAGACGCACATGCCGAACATCGCGGCCAGCGGGCCGGTGAGCAGCGTCGCCGTCGCGGCTTTGAGCAGCGCCCAGGGCGTGCCGACCAGCACGAGCAGCGGGTCGGAGGCGCTGCTGCCCCGCACCGAGCGCCGCTCGGCCAGGTCGCCGAAGAGGTTCTCGCCCACCCGGAGGCAGAGCACCGCCACCAGCGCGATCGCGCTCACCGCGACGGGCAGCACGCAGGCCAGCCCGACCGCGATCACCAGCAGCAGCAGCGCGGCCAGCGGGTGGCCGGTGCGGTACGGAGGACGCGCCTGCCGCTCCGGGGCGGGCGGGGTGTGGCGCGGGGCGGGCGGGGCGTAGCCCCGGGGCTGGGTGGCCGGGGGCGGATACGGCTGCGCCGGGCCCGTCGGCTGCGGCGCCGGGTAGCCGGCGACCCGCTGGTCGGGATAGGGCGGCGGGGCGGCCCGCCGCGCGGCGGGCGGGGCCGGGACGTACGGCGGCGGGGCGGCCGGGACGTACGGCGGCGGCGCCGCGGCGGCGGAGCGGCCCCGGTCGTCGCGGGGGTCACGGGGGTCACGGGGGTCACGGACCTTGCGGTCGCGCCGGTCGGGCTTGGCGTACTCCACCGGGGGGAGCAGGTCGGAGAACGTCTCGTCCTGCGCCAGGGCCCGGGCGCCGTTCGCGGGTGCGGACGGGACCGGGTCGATGATCTTCGTGCCGTCCGGCGGGGCCGGGTCGAGCACCCTGGTGCCGTCGGACGGCATCCGGCCGATCACCTCGGTCCCGTCCGGCGGGACCGGATCGATGATCTTCGTGCCGTCCGGCGGCGGGGCCTCTCCGGGCAGCACCCGGGTGCCGCCGAGCACGGCGGTGCGGGGCGGCGGTTCCGCATGGGACCCGGTGTGGGGCTCGGAGCGGAACGCCGTCACCGCGGGGTCGAGGGAGCGCGCCGCCCGGTAGAGCTCCTGCGCGCCCGGCCGGGCCGCGGCGTCGACGTCCAGCGCCCGGCGGAGCCAGCCGCGCAGCCAGGCGGGGGCCAGGTCGAGGTTGGCCCGGCCCTCCATGATGTTGAAGCAGACGACCTCGAAGCTGCCCGTGCCGAACGGCGGCTTGCCGGTCGCGGCGAAGAAGACCGTGGAGGCCAGCGCGTGCACGTCGGCCGCCTGGGTGATCTCGGAGTCCCGGATGATCTCCGGGGCGAGGTAGCCGGGCGTGCCGACGAACATGCCCGTCTGGGTCAGCCGGGTCGCGTTGACCAGGTGCGCGATGCCGAAGTCGATGACCAGCGGGTCGCCGTCGACGAGCATCACGTTGGCCGGCTTGAGATCGCGGTGGACCACGTCGGCGGCGTGGATGGCCACCAGCGCGGCGCACAGGCCCCGCGCCAGCCGGATCACCTGGTCGTCGGGGAGCGGGCCGTCCGCCAGGACGGTCTCCTCCAGCGTCCGGCCGGGGGCGAAACGGGTCACGATGTACGGCTGCGCGCCGGTCAGCCGGGCGTCCAGCACCTCCGCGACGTGCGGGCTGCGCACCCGCCGCATGGTCTCCACCTCGCGGGTGAGCCGGTCGCGCGCCTTGAGGTCGGCGGCCACGTGCGGGTGCAGGACCTTGACGGCCACCTCGCGCCCGTCCTCGTCGAGCCCCAGGTGGACGGCTCCCATGCCGCCCTCGCCGATCTTCCTCAGCAGCCGGTACGGCCCCAGCCGCTCGGGCGCCTGCGTGTCCCCCGTCATCGCGCCTTCCTCCGTAACCCGTCCAGTTCCTTCACCACCGTCCCGACGTCCGCGGGCCGCCACTCCGCCTTCCTCGCACCGGTCCCCACGGTGTCGCCCGCGAGGTAGACCGTCAGCGCGGCCACCACGCCCAGCGCGGCGGCCACGGCCACGGCACCGTTCCGCGACGGCACCAGTGATGCCAGCGTACGTCGCGTCTGGCGTCCGGGGCCCTCCACTCCGGGACCTGCGCAGACCGTCGCCAGGGCGATCGCCGCCCCCCAGCCGAGCGCGTTGACCGCGGGCATCCGCGGGACCAGCACGGCAAGCAGCAGCGTCACCGGCAGGCCGAGGATGAGCCCGTACGGCACGAGCGCGGCCGTGACGCCGGCCGACTTCAGCAGCGCGCCCGGCATGGCGAGCACCCGGAGCACGTCGGCCGCCGCCTCGCCGGCCGGGCGGCGCGCGTTGAGCCTCGGCTGGGCGATGTCGGCGGCGCGCAGCAGGATGACGACCGGGATCACCGCGAGCCAGACGAGGACCGGCAGCACGACCGCCACGACCGCCACGACCACCAGCAGCAGCGCGCTCGCCACGCCGTGGACCCCGGAGGGCTGCACCGCGTGACTCCGTCCCTGGTGCCCCTGCCGCTCCGGCTGTCCTTGCCGCCCGTGGTGTCCCTGGTGCCCCGGGCCCTGGACCTGCCGCCCGTCCGGGTGGAACGGACCGGGGGCGGCCTGGCCGTGCCGGTCCGCCGGGGGATAGGGGTACTGCGGCGTCGCGGCCGGGCGGACGTGCGGCGTCCGCTCGAACGAGGCGTGCGGCTGCTCGAACGAGGCGTGCGGCGGGTACGGCTGCTGCGGCTGCTGCTGCGGCTGCCGATAGGAGTGCGAGGACGGCTGCTGCGGCTGCCGGTGCGACTGCGGGGACGGGCCGGGGCCGCGCATGTGCTCCGGCAGGTCCTGGGGGCGGACCCGCTGGGTCGGGATGTCCCCGTCGGGCACCGGGGCCGTGGGACCGAGCAGGCCGGCCGCACCGGACCCGTGCGGTCCCGCCGGCCGTCCCGGAGCACCGTGGTCCGGGACGCCGTGGTCCGGGACGCCGTGGTCCGGGCCGCTCCGCCCGGCCCGCCCTGCCTCGCCCCGCCCTGACCCGCCCTGCCCCGCCTGACCCGTCCGGTCGCGGCCGGGGGCCCTGGTGGTGGGGACGTCCTCCTGGCCGAGCAGCCCGGTGGGCAGGTCGTGCGAGGGCCGCGCGGACGGGGAGGGGGCCCCCGCCTGGCGCAGCTCCTCGGACGTCACCCTGCGGGTCGGCCACGGGTCGGGCTGGTCGGAGTCGAGCAGCGAGGAGTATTCGCCCGGACGGGCCGCCGGGGGCCACGGCGTGGACGGCGCGGGACCCGCCGGTCGCGAGGACACCGGCGTCGGCACGTCCCCCGGGTCGGCGGGCAGGAGCGAGCCCGTGGCGAAATCCGCGGCCCCGGCACCGGCCGGCGCCGCCGGCGCACCGTGGCCGCCCGTGCCCCGCCCGCCCCCGCCTCCGCGGCCGCCCGGACCCGCGTGGCCGCCGGTGCCTCCGCGGCCGCCCGGGACCGGGTCGTCGAAGCTCGGGACGGTGGTGATCTCGTCGGGGACGCGGGGCCGGCCCCCGCCCGTCCTGGCCATCAGGCGCGCCGTCTCGGCGGCCAGCTCCGCGGCCGGGGGCCGCTTGGACGGGTCGCGCTGGAGCGCGGCGCGCAGCACCGGCTGGAGCTCCGGCGGGGCGCCGTCCACGTTCGCCCGGCCCGCGGTGATGTTGTAGAAGATCATCTCCAGCGTGCCCTTGCCGAAGGGCGGCTGGCCGGTGGCGGCGAAGACGAGCGTGCCCGCCCAGGCGTGCACGTCCACCTCCGGTCCGGCCTCGTGCCCCTCGATGATCTCGGGGGCCAGGTAGCCGGGCGTGCCGATGAACATGCCCGTCTGGGTGAGCCGGGTGGCGTCCACCGCCTGGGCGATGCCGAAGTCGATGAGGACGGGCCTGCCGTCCAGGATGAGCACGTTGCCGGGCTTGAGGTCGCGGTGGATCACCCCGACGGAGTGCACGGAGGCCAGCGCCGAGGCGACCCCGTGGGCGACCTGGAGCAGCGCGGGGAGATCGAAGGGGCCCTCCTGCTTGACGACCTCGTCCAGCGGGTCTCCGGCGACGTATCTGGTGACGATGTAGGGGCGGTGGCCGGTCACGTCGGCGTCGAGCACCTCCGCGATGTACTCGCTGCGCACCCGCCGCATGGTCTCGACCTCGCGCGAGAGACGGCGGCGCGCGACGTCGTCGCCCGCCACCTCCGAGCGCAGGACCTTCACCGCGACCTGTCGTCCCTGCGGGTCGACGGCGAGGTGCACCACGCCCATGCCGCCCTCACCGAGCCGCCGCAGCAGTCGGTACGGGCCCAGTCGATCGTCCTGATTCATGGCATGAAGCACCATACCGGCTTAAACCCCGCCTACGAGATGAACCATCAGGCCACATTCCCCGTTCGAACAACGTCTGGCACGCCTCAACGGTTTCCCAAGCGGAGGTAACGCGCAATCTCATTTCGGCGTCAGTTTGCCAGGTACCGGCCTCTCCCGGCGCCCGGGCGCCGCGATCCGGCCGGACCGGCCGCCGTCGCCGGGCCCGTCCGGCGGCCCCACCGGCCGGGACCGCCGCCGCTCAGGAGGCCGCCAGGACCCGCTGGTGCAGGGCGGTCACGGCCTTGCGCGCCGACTCCATGGCACCGGCCTGCCAGGCGACCAGGTGGGTGAGCCAGTCCCCGGCGAAGTGGACCCGGCCGGCGGGCTGCTGCAGGACGGTGAAGGCCCCGCCGTAGGAGGGCCACACGGCCCACCCGCCCTCGACGTGCGGGCGGCGGTGCCAGGCTACGGAGACGCTGGAGCGCAGCTCGGCGCGGTACTTCTCGCCGTGGATCTTCTTGCCCTGGGTGAGCGCGCGGGCCCGGCGCTCATGGTGCGGCAGGCTGCCGTACAGCTCGGCCTCCGCCCCGGTGTTGTAGTAGCCGACGAGCAGGCCGGTCCTGCCGTGGTAGCCGTGCGAGGGGTACCAGATGTGGGTGATGTCCAGGTCCGTCTCGGTGATGCCGCCGTAGATGCGGTCGTCGGTCTCCCACCAGCGCCTGCCGTACTCCAGCCCCAGCTTGCCCGCGGCGACCGGCGTGGGGGTCCGCAGGGCGGCGGTGACCCGGGCGCCCAGGTTGTGCGGGACGCGCGCGAGCAGGTGGGGCGGGAGGGTGGCCACGCAGTAGTCGGCGCGGACCGCCCCGCCGGAGCCGCCGGGGCCGCCGGAGTACGTCACCTCGACGCCGTCCGGCAGGTTCCGTACGCCGGTGACCGGGGCGCCGGTCAGGATCCGCTCCTCGCCGACCTCGCGCACCAGGGCCCGTACGATCGCGTCCATCCCGCCGACCGGCTGGAACATCGGCATGGCCTGCTCGAAGCCGAAGTCCGCGGTGAGGGCCCGCCCGGTCCCCGCGGCGAGCACCTCGCCCAGCGGGGGCGGCCCGGCCAGCGGCTCGCCGCTCCCGTGCCCCGGGTAGACGGTGAAACCCCGGCGCGGGGAGCCCCGGTAGGACAGGTCCGGGCCGAGGTCGCCGAAGCGGCGCAGGAACTCCGTCAGCCGCTCGCGGTCCTCCCCCGTCAGCCGCCGGTCCAGCGCGCCCGCGTCGGCGGCCTTGGCCAGCAGCTCGGCGATGTAGCCGTACATGTCCGCGCGGGCCGTGCGGACCCGGACCGGGGCGTCCATCGCGTGGGTGCGCACGTACGCCGAGGCGTTGCCGTTGACGAAGACCTCCAGGGGCACGCCCAGCTCGCGGCAGTAGTCCATGGTGACCATCCACTGCGCGATCCGGCCGGGACCGGCGTTGAAGTAGACGTCCGGCCCGAACTCCGCCGTCTGCGTCTCCCCGCCGAGCTCCGTCAGCCGGTCTCCGCCCCGGACCGTGAGGTTCCTGCCGCCCACCCGGCCCGCGGCCTCCAGGACGGTGCAGTCGTATCCGGCCTTGCCGAGCTCGTAGGCGCAGGTCAGACCGGCGATCCCGGCTCCGAGGACCACGACCTTCGCCGCGCCCCGGCCGGTGAGGGAGAAGTCGGAGCGCTGCGGCGGGGTGAACGCCCGGTCCTGGGAGTCGGGGGCCAGCCCGAGCGCGCCCATCGCGGCGAACATCGCCCCCGCGCCCCCCGCCGCCCCGACGCCGGCGAGCAGCGCCCGCCGCGTCAGGGTGCCCGGCATGCCCGGCGTGCCCGATGTGCCCGGTGCGCTCGGCGTGCCCGCGCCGGACCGGCCGGCCGGTCCGGGAGCCCCCGCCCCGGGCGCCGCTCCGGCCCGCCCGCTCCCCGCGGGTCCGTCCGGCTCAGCCATAGATCCCGCTGCCGCAGGCGACCTGGCCGCCGATCATGGCGAAGACGCCGAACAGGGACATGATCTGCCCGAAGTCGTCGGTGGTGAACTCGGTCTCGCGGGGGCCGGTCGCCCGCACTCCGGGGATGACCGCGCAACCGGCCGCGATCGCGGTGGAGTTCCACTCCACGCCCAGCGTGTAGGGCGGCTCGACGACGTACGGGCGGAAGTCGCCCAGGCGGCCGAGCGCGCGGGCGGCGGCCTCCCGGATGCGGGCCTGCGCGACGACCGGCGGCAGGAGCTCGGCGGAGAACCGGTCGACGCCCTTCTTCACCTCGGCCGTCTCGACGTCGCCGAGCAGCTCGCGGGCCTCCTCGCAGACGGCCTCGTCCCCGGTCACCAGGGCCACCGGCACGCCGAGCGAGCCGGCGAAGGCCGCGACCAGGCGCGTCTCCCCGCAGATCTCCCCGTTGAGGCGGACGTTCTGGATCTCCTTGCCCATCCAGGTGTGGTTGAGCACGCCGTGCCGCACCCCGGCGCGCGCGTGGTAGCCCGCGAAGCAGGCCGCCGCGTAGGTCCCGTCGAGCCCCTGGCCCATCCGCAGCGGCTTGCCCGGTCCCCGCACGAGCGTGGCCCGCGGGTCGAGCAGGTCGATCCTGAGGTTCTTGGTCGACCCGTGGGCGTCGTTGACGCGTACGGCCCGCGCCCCCGCGTCGAAGGCCCCCTGCACCACCGCGTTGGCGTCGCCGGTCATCAGCTCGCAGCCGCGCTCGTAGCCTCGTCCGCCCGCCCGCATCTCCTCCGGGTCGGTCAGCCCGGTGACGCCCTCCATGTCCACCGACACGTACACCTTCACGACGGCCCCCTCACAGTCCCCCACGTCTCGACCCGGCGCGCCTCATCCTCGCTCATGAAGCCGACCTCGGCGGCCATGAAGGCGCGGACCCGCTCGCGCCACGGCGCGGGGACCTCCTCGACCGCGGGCGGGTAGCAGCGGTCCAGCCAGGCGGTCGACTCCTCGGTGGCGCCCAGGAACGCCGCGGCCTTCGCGAAGGCCGTGTCCTCGATGCCGGGCACCCGGGCGCAGCCGTACTCGATCATCTCCTGCCCGCCGTACGGCGGGGGCCGCTGCCACTTGCGGGCGACCCCGCGGTCCGCGGTGATCGAGGTGCGCAGCGGGCGGCGCTCGATCGCGGCCTGGATGAGCTCCTTGTACAGGCACTTGCCGCACGTCCCGCAGGGTCCGCCGGTCCCGCGCAGGCACCAGCGGACGTGCTCGCGCAGAGGTGAGCCCAGCGCGAGCCGCATGGTGACCGCCTCGCTGACCCCCCCGACCGGGAGCACGATGCGCACCCCCGCCGCGGCGAACGCCCGCCCCCAGGCGCCGTGCGGGGCCCACATCGGGTTGTCGGGGGTGTACCTGTGCAGGTAGCGGCCGCCGCCCAGCCAGCGCGAGCCCAGCTCGTAGCCGAAGGCGATCCCGCCCAGGTCGAGCTCGTCGGCCAGCAGCAGCGACCCTGCGGCCACCGCGTGGTGCTCGGGGTAGCCGGGGCGGGGTTCGGCCAGGACGAACTCGAGGTCGGAGCGGACGGTCACCGACTCGCGGCCGGTCCTGCCGACCAGCCGGGCCAGGGTGTCCGACCGGTAGTGGGCCCAGCGGTTGGGCACCCGGGGGTGCGGGACCCGCTGGAAGTGCACGAACGGGACGTCGGGCAGCATCGCGGCGACGGCCGCCGAGTCCGCCCCGCCGCTGTAGGAGATCGCCAGCCCGCGCCCGGACCGGGGCGATCCGCCCACCGGCCCCGCCTCGATCCCCCAGCCCTCCTCGATCGCCGCGGCGAACTCCGGCGAGACCGGCCGGTCGAAGACGACCCGCCGCCGCGTCCACGGCGCGACGACCGTCCACGCGGTCAGCGCGAGCAGATCGGGGTGGGTCTCCCCCGGCTCGTACGGCAGCTCGACCCGGCAGGAGTTCGTGGCCATCTTCAGGGGCTGGCCGTCGGTGCACGGGCCGGTGATGCCGTCCTCGGCGTCCAGCCGGAAGGCGAGGTGCCGGAGCCCGTCCCCGGCGGTCCAGGCGACCCTCACGCCGTCCTGCCGGCCGGTGCGCTCCCCTCTCCGGCCGCCCGGCCCCCGGAGACGCGGTCCACCGCCTGCCAGAGCAGGACCTCGTTCTGGAGCACCCGCTCCAGCGCGGCCGCGGTCTCCTGCGCCAGCCGGTGGGCGTCGTCCCACCGGGCGGCCCGCTCCGCGTCGATGCCCGGCCCGGCCGACCGCGCCCGGAGGCGTCCGACCTCCCTGCGCAGCCCGTCGGCCTCCGCGCGCAGCGCGGTGACCTCGCGACCCAGCGTCTGGACCTCCCACAGGGCGTCCCTGATGTCCCGCCGGTGATCGGCCCGCGAGATGTAGCGGGAGTCGAACCAGTTGCGGACCACCCGCCGCAGGCGTGCGGGAATCGGGATCCGTGTCATCAACCGCACCATAATTTTGCACGATATCTTTAAAAGAGGATCTGTTTCAGGTCAAGGTCATATCCTGGCGAAGATCGTGACGCAGCACGTGCGTACGGGGCGCGGGATCACAGGAATGGCCAGGCATGTCACGAACGCGAAGACGTCTCACCACCGGATCGCTCGTCGCGGGACTGCTGATCCCCCTCCTATCCGGGGTGTCCGCCGCTCCCGCCTCCGCGGCCCAGCTCAACGCGGCGCTGGTGAGGACGGTCGACCTCTCCGCGCTCGACCCGCCGCTTCCGGACCCGTCGGGCATCGCCTACGTCCCCTCCCGGGACCGCCTGCTGATCGTCGACGGCGAGGTCGACGAGATGCCCGTCTTCGCCGGTTCCAACCTCTTCGAGATCACCCGCTCCGGGACCCTCACGGACCGGGGCCTGACGAACCCGCCCACCAAGGAGCCCGTCGGGATCAGCCACGACCCGGGCAGCGGGCACGCGTTCATCGCCGACGACGACCAGCAGCGCATCCACGACTTCGACCCGGGGCCGGACGGGCGGTTCGCCACCGCCGACGACGTGCGCACCTGGTTCAGCACCGGGGCCTTCGGCAGCACCGACCCCGAGGACGTGGCGTTCCATCCGCAGACCGGCGAGATCTTCGTGCTGGAGGGCACCGACAACGACATCCACCGGGTCGGCCCCGGGCCGAACGGCGTCTTCGACGGGGTGGCGCCGAGCGGCGACGACGTGAGCACGGAGTTCGACGTGCTCGGCCTCGGCATCCGCGACCCGGAGGGCATCGCCGTCCACCCGGTCAGGCACACCCTCCTCGTCGCCGACTTCACCACCCGGCGGGTGTACGAGCTCAACCGCGAGGTGATGCCGGTCAACAGCATCGACATCTCGGCGTCCGGTCAGACGAAGGCGGCGGGGATAGCGGTCGCCCCCGCCACGGACGACCCGCAGCGGCTGAACCTGTACATCGTGGACCGCGGCGTCGACAACGACACCGACCCGGACGAGAACGACGGGAAGATGTACGAGATGTCGGTGGACCTCCCACCGGTCCCGAACCTCGCCCCCGTGCCGCAGGCCGGGCGCGACGTCGCGTCGCACCTCACCGACCCGCTGACGCTGCGCGGCGCCGTACGCGACGACGGCGGCCCCGCGCCGGTGGCCGTCGCCTGGTCGCAGACCGGCGGCCCGGGCACCGCCGTGTTCGCGGACGCGGCGGCCGCCGTGACGGAGGTCTCCTTCTCCGCCCCCGGGACCTACGTCCTGCGCCTGACCGCCTCCGACTCGGCGCTGTCCGGCTCGGACGACGTCACCGTCACCGTGCTGCCGGACGGCGCCCCCATCCCGCTGAACGTCCCGGTGGCCAAGGCCTTCGACGACGTCGAGCAGCCGCCGACGGGTTACGTGGACTGGCTCGGCAAGTCGCTCAACATCCCGAACGCGGGCGGTACCGCCCAGACGATCGGGCTGCGCTTCGCCGGGCTCGACGTCCCGCCGGGCTCGACGATCACCTCCGCCTCCGTGCAGTTCACCTCCGCGCGCAGCGGGTCGGCGGCCACGACCGCGCGGGTGTGGGCCGTCGCGTCGGACGACACGCCGACCTTCGCCACCACGCCCGGCAGCGTCGCGGCCCGGCCCCGCACCCAGGCGTCGGTGACCTGGAGCCCGCCGGCGTGGACCGGCGCGGGCCAGGCCGGCGAGGCGCAGCGCACCTCCGAGCTGAAGACGCTGGTGCAGGAGGTCGTCGACCGGCCGGGGTGGGCCCGCGGCAACGCGATCGCGTTCGTCATGACCGGCACCGGCGAACGCGCCGCCCAGTCCCACGACGGGGGCACGGCCCCGGTGCTGCACCTGAGCTACGTCGCGGGCGGCGCGCCGCCGGTCCAGCCCGTCGCCTTCCGCGCCGCCGCACACTTCGCCGGGAACACCACGAGCGCGAGCGTCGGCGTGCCGTCCGCGGTCCAGAGCGGCGACGGGATGCTGCTGTTCGCGACCGTCAACACCGTCTCGGCGACGGTCACCGGGCCCGCCGGAGTGATCGGCTGGACCCTGGTCGCCGACTTCACGACCGGCTCCGCCCGGACCCTCGTGTGGAAGAAGGTCGCGGTCGCCGGGGACGCCGGCACCCCCGTCAGCCTGGAGCTCAGCCCCATCACCAAGATCGGTCTGCAGCTCGTCGCCTACGACGGGACCTCGGCGGCCGATCCGGTCGCGGCGGTGGCCACCCGGTCGGACACCACGGCCACGACCTCCCACACCGGCCCGGCGGTCGAGGTGGGTACGGCGGGCGGCTGGCTGGTGTCCTACTGGGCCGACAAGTCCTCGGTCACCACCGCCTGGACCCCGCCCCCGGGCATGGCCGTCCGCGACCAGCTCGCCGGGGCCGGCTCGGGGCGCGTCACCTCGCTGCTGGCCGACAGCGGCGGTACCGTGCCGATCGGCACCGCCGCCGGTCCGACCGCGACGACCGACGAGGCCTCCCGCGCTGCGATGGTGCGCGTGCTGCTGGCCCGGGAGCCGTGACCCGCGCCGCGTGAACCCGCCCGTCCGCGTCGCTCCGGCCGCCCGGCCGGAGCGGCGCGGTGGAGCGACGGCACGGGCGGCCCTGCCGGAGCGACAGTGCAGGGTGCAGGGTGCAGGCGGCCCCACCGGAGCGACGCGGCGCGGCGCGGCGAGCGGCCCGCTCAGCGCCCCGTGAACTTCGCCTGGGCCTTCTCGGCGAACGCGCGCATGCCGATCCGCGCGTCGTCGGTGGCGAACAGCCCGGAGAACGCCAGCCGCTCGATCTCCAGGCCCGTGTCGAGGTCGGCCTCCAGGCCGTGGTCGATCGCCCGCTTGGCCGCGCGCAGGGCCGCCGCCGGGCCGCCGGCGAACCGGGCCGCGTAGGCGAGGGCCTCGGTGTGCACGTCGGCGTCGGGGACGACCCGGTCGACCAGGCCGATCTCCAGCGCCTCGGCGGCGGTCACCTGGCGGCCGGTGAAGATGAGGTCCTTGGCCTTCGCCGGGCCGATCAGCCGCGGCAGCCGCTGGGTGCCGCCCGCGCCCGGGATGATGCCCAGCAGGATCTCCGGCTGGCCGAGCCTGGCGGACTCGCCCGCGATGCGGACGTCCGCGCACAGGGCGAGCTCGCAGCCGCCGCCGAGCGCGTAACCGGTGATCGCCGCGACGACGGGCTTGCCGATCTCCGCCACCGCGGTGAAGCAGTCCTGGAGCACCGAGGAGTGCGCTGACATCTCCGCGTACGGCATGTCCGCCATCTCCTTGACGTCGGCACCCGCCGCGAAGACCCGCTCACCGCCGTAGAGGACCACCGCGTGCACGCCGGGGTCGGCGTCCACCTGCCGGGCGCAGTCCGCGATCTCCCGCTGGACCTGCGCGTTGAGCGCGTTCATCTTCGGCCGGTCGAGCCTGATCGTCGCGACCCCGTCGGCGGACTCGACCCGTACGAACTCACCCATCGCTGTCCTCCACTGGAAACGCCGTCGTTCCGCATGCCGTCCCACCATAGAGCCGGACCCGCCCGCCCCGGCCCCGGCGGGTGCCGTACGGCGGGAGCGCACGGGCCTGCGGACGCCGTACGGGAGAGGGGACCGGACCTGCGGGTGCCGCCCGGCGGGAGCCCACGCGGGCCGCGGGAGGCGGGAGGCGGGAGGCGGGAGGCGGGAGGCGTCAGCGGAGGGGTAACACCGCCTCGCCCGTCCCGCCGGTGACGCCGGCGGGACCTTCGGGGCCGGCCGCCGCCGCCCGGTAGACCCTCTCGTACCCCTCGGCCATCACCTCGACGTCGAAGCGGCGCCTGACCCGGGAGCGGCAGGCCCGCGGATCGAGCCCGTCGGCCGCCTCGACCGCCTCGGCGAGTTCCTCCGGCCGGCTCCGGACGAACCCGGTGAGGCCGTCGGCGACCACCTCCGGCACCGCTCCCCGGCGGAGGGCGACCACCGGGGTGCCGCAGGCCATGGCCTCGATCATCACCATTCCGAACGGCTCCTCCCAGAGGATCGGGAAGAGCAGGCAGCGGGCGCCCGCCAGCAGCTCGCGCTTGCGGACGGCGTCGGCCTCGCCGACGTACACCGCGTCGGGCCCCAGGCGGGGGGCGACCTCCCGGTCGAAGTACTCCCGCTCCCCCGGTTCGGTGATCCGCCCGGCGAGCAGGATCCGCCGCCCGGCCGCGCGGGCCGCGTCGACGGCCAGATGCGCCCCCTTGTCCTCGTTGAACCGGCCCAGCCACAGCACCCAGTCCTCCTTGCGCTCGCGGAAGGGGAACGAGCCCGTCTCGACGGCGTTGTGGACCACTCCCGCCCAGTTCAGGTCGGGGGCCAGCCGCCGCTGGGCGGCGGAGATGCCGACCATGGAGACCTCGCGGCCGAGTGCCCGGTAGTACTCGCCGAACTCGCCGTCCACCTCGTGGTGGCAGGTGACCACGGTCGGGGCGGTGCGCGCGGCGGCGGTCAGCGGCCCGGCCAGCGAGTGGTCGTGGACGACGTCGGCGTCGATCCCCGCGAGCAGGTCGTGCGCCCGGGCCGCGTGCAGCACCTCGGGTAACGCCTGGCCGATCCGCCCGGAGGGGGGCGAGGCGTAGGTGCGCAGGAAGCGCGCGGAGGTGCCCGGCCTGCCCGCCGCCACCAGCGTGACCTCGTGCCCGCGCCGGGAGAGACCGGCGATCAGCTCGGCCAGCATCGACTCGATCCCCCCGTAGCCGCGGGGCGGCACCTCGTACCAGGGCGGCGCGACCATCACGATGCGCAGCGTGCCGCGCCGTCCCGGGAGACCCGTTGCGGAAACCATCTCAACCTCGCCTACGGCCGACCGGCCTTCTGAAGGACATCCGGACCACTGATCGGGGAGAGATCGAAAGGGCGTCCGCCCGGGAGGGGTCAGTGGATCTCCTCCAGGACGGCGGTCAGCGGCGGCCGCGGCGCGCCGACCACGGTGACGTGCTCCGGGAGCCCGGTGACCGCGACCTCGCCGCCGTCGACGTCGATCGTGACCCGGGCCCCCGCGAGCTGCAGACCGGCGATCTTCATGCTGGTCAGCCCGACGGGCGACATCCACACCTTGTTCTGCGGCACGCACGGGTCCAGGCGGAGCAGGCTGCGCATCAGCTGGATGGGGGCCGCCGAGGCCCAGGCCTGCGGGGCGCAGGAGGTGGGGAACGGCACCGGCTCGGGGAACTCGTCCCGGCCGAACCCGCAGTACAGCTCCGGCAGCCGCCAGTTGAAGGCCTTGGCCGCGTCCAGCAGGCCGAACGCGACCTGCCTCGCCTCCTCCTCGAAGCCGTAGCGCATCAGGCCCGCGGTGACCAGCGCGCTGTCGTGCGGCCAGACCGAGCCGTTGTGGTAGCTCATCGGGTTGTAGGCGCCCATGCTGGAGGCCAGGGTCCGGATGCCGAACCCGGTGAACATCTCCGGTGAGAGCAGGTGCTCTGCAACGGAGGCGGCCCGCTCCTCGTTCACGATGCCGGTCCACAGGCAGTGCCCCATGTTGGAGCCGAGCCCGTCGATGGGTCGGCCCGCCCGGTCCAGGCCCATGGCGTAGTAACCCCGGTCCGGCAGCCAGAACATCTCGTCGAACGCGTCCCGCAGCCGCATCGCGCGCTCGATCCACTGCTCCTGGAGCACCGGGTCGCCCGCCTCCCGGGCGAAGTGCGACCGTGCGATGTACGCGGCGTAGACGTACCCCTGGACCTCGGCCAGGGCGATGGGCGGGCGGGCCAGCGTGCCGTCGGCGAAGTTGACGCCGTCCACGGAGTCCTTCCAGCCCTGGTTGAGCAGGCCGTGGTCGGTCTTGCGCCGGTAGTACAGGAACGGGTCGGCCGACCTGGTGATCCAGTCGAGGGCCGCGTCGGCGTGCGGCAGCAGTTCCTCGACCGCCTCCTCGTACAGGCCCCACCGGCGCAGCTCGCCCAGGAGCATCACGAACAGCGGGGTGGAGTCGACCGAGCCGAAGTAGACGTGCCCGTCGTGGGCCGAGACGCCGTCCTGCACCCCGAAGCGCAGCTCGTGCATGATCTTGCCCGGTTCCTCCTCCGAGAGCGGCTCCTCCGCCCGGCCCTGCACCCGGGCCAGCCGGCGCAGCGTGCCCAGGGCCAGGGACTGGTCCATCGGGAGCGCCATCCACGAGGTCAGCAGCGAGTCGCGGCCGAACAGCGTCATGAACCACGGGGCGCCCGCGGCGACCGACGGCGGCTCGCCGGGCTTGTCCTCCTCGAAGAGCCGGAGCGAGCCGAGGTCCTCCTTCGACTTGGCCAGCACCTGGGCGACGGTCCGGTTGGAGGTCGTGACGACCGGCGCGAGCCGTTCCCAGTCGGCGCGCCGCCGGGCCGGCTCGGCGTGCTCCACCGGATGGTGGGTGGAGAACCAGGCGGGCGTCTCCTCCCCGTCCACGATCGGGTTGACCTGCAGGGCGACGGTCCAGTCGCCACGCGCGGGGACCACCACCCGGAAGGAGAGCAGGCCCATCGTGGCGGTCGGCATGGGGTTGCTCATGATCCTGGCTCCGCGCCCCCGGGTGGCGGAGACGACCAGCAGGCCCGAGATGTCGGACGTCATCTCCACGTCCGCCACGTGCATGACCCGCCCGCCCTTCACCTCGAACAGGTCGGCCAGGTCGGAGCCGAGGTGCAGGGCGATCGTGCACCCGGCCGCCTCGTCGGACATGTTGCGCAGGGTCAGGTCCTCGCGCAGGCCCCCGCCGACGTAGCGGTCCCTGATCACCAGCATGGTGCTCTCCGCCTGGCCCGGCCGGGGCCCGGTGCGGCCGAGGAAGATCGCGTGATACGGCTCGGGGTTGATCGTCCGGAGCGACTCGATCGGCGCCTCGTCCACCTTCAGCTCCAGGCGCGACACCAGGCGGGTGTCGGCGTGGTACAGCCCCTGGGCGCCGCCCGGGGTGATGTCGCCGTTGCAGGTGGACACGCAGAAGGAGCCGCCCTCGACCAGGGTCACCGTGGTGCCGCCCAGCGCCCCCGGCTGGCCCTCGAACGTCCATGCGTTCACTGTTGTCTCCGCGATGTGGAAGGTTCCCGGCTCCTGAGCCATTCCCCCTTCATCCCGAAAGGAACAACGAAAGCGCACTTCAGGGCGTTACGCCCGGGACGGCGCGGCCCTTCAGACGTCCCCGGCCCCCTCCGCCACGACCTCCTCCGCCTTGGCCCCCTCCGCCCCGGCCGCCGGGAGGTCGCTCCGGACGTGGCTCCCCGCTCGGGCCGTCGGGCGGTAACCCCGGACGTAGTCGACGGTGAACCGCTTGGGGTACGGATGCTCCGGCGCCGGCGGGGTGTCCCGCTCTGGCGCCTCCGGGAACTCGTAGATGTTGAGCATGAGCTGCATCGGGTAGCGCGGCGACTGGCGCACGGTCCTGACGTGCCGGCCGTCGACGAGGAAGGAGACCCGCTCGGGGGTCCACTCGGCGGCGTAGACGTGGAACTCCCGCGCGTCGATGGGCAGGGTCTCCACCGTGAAGTCGTCGGTGATCGCCGGATCGCCGAAGGGGTGCAGGCCCATCCCGACCCTCACGGTGTCCGGCCCGACGTCGCGGCCGAAGATCTCGCAGACGCAGATCTCCGCCGACCGCTCGGGCTCGTCCTCGTAGCCGATCATCCAGAGCGCCACCATGGAGCGCGGATCGTCGATCGCCCTGGCCCGCAGCTCGATCAGGCCGTACTGCGGGGTGTAGAGCCGGACGGCGCGCTGCTCCTCGCGGACCGCCATACCGGAGCCGCGCCCGTGCTGCCCGACCGTGCTCCCGAGCGGCCCGGCGAAGACGCCGGTCTGCAGGGACGAGACGCGCAGCCCCCCTTCCCGTTCGGGGTACCAGGGCGGCTGGTCCTCCTCGATCAGCAGGTCCAGGCGGCCCCCGCCGACCTCGTACCGGGCCGCGGAGGCGGCGCGGCCGTTCCACTGCGGCAGGTAGTACGGCATCCAGCGGCCCTCGTTCAGCCGGTCCCCCTCGAAGAGGTCCTCGAACTCCAGCACGTAGCCGGCCTTCGTCACCGGATCGGGCCCGCCCGGCCCCTCCCCCGCCTCGATCGCGCCGTGCCCGCCCTCGCCCGTTCCCATCACAGGTCGTCCGCCTTCCCCCCGGCCGGCCGGTCCGTCGACCAGCGCCGGTCCTCTTCTCCACCCCAGGACGCCCGCCGCCGCCAGGGCAGGCGAGACGATCATGACATCGGTCCACGGGGAGTCGGTCACCCCGCCCCCGGTCGCCGCCAGGACGGCGGCCTCCAGCGCGACCGCGGCGGCCAGGACCACCGCCGCGCACACCGCCCGCGCCCGCGTCGGCCGCGCCGCCAGCAGGGGGGCCGCGAGCGCCATCACCGCCGCGGCGGGCACGGCGACGACGAGCCCCGCGGCCAGCCCGATCAGGGCGCCGATCAGCCCCACCTGGACTGACGCGGGGATCAGCAGGAGGATGCGCTCCACCCAGTCGCCGACGCCCTCGGCGCCCTCACCTCCGGTGAGGACGGCCACGACGATGACGAGCACCGCCGAGGCCGCTCCCGCCGCGGCGCCGCCGAGGAGACCCGTGGCGAGCGTCCTGCCGGCGACCGCCATCCTTTGAACGCGTTCAACGGTCATGCCCCCAGTCTCCACGACGATCACGCGTCCGCCCAGGGGCGGGCGGCCCCGGATCCGCTTGGCGCCGCCGTTCCCGGGTACCGGCACTGGTCTCCGGCGGGCCCTGAAGAGGTTCTTCTACCTGCTCGACAGGGGATTGACCCATTCGAGCTTCGGGAAGCGGGCGAAGTCGGAGTCGAACGAGCAGACGCCGACGCCGTGCTCGATGGCGAGCGCGGCGAGATGCGCGTCCGTGACCAGGTTCCCCCGCAGGTCCCCCTCGACCAGCAGATCCCGCAGCACCTCGGCGTGCCGTGCCGTGGGACCGGGGATCCACACGGTCTCCGCGTCCAGCCAGTCCTGAACGAAGCCCCACGCCTCCTCCACGCCGAGAGGATCAGCCGAGGCCCGGGGGTGGGTCGAGATCCTCACGAACGCGCACAGGGAGTTCCAGGGGAGACCCACCCGCGACGACCCGTTGAGTGCCCGCTCCAGCCAGCTCTTCGACGCCTCGTGGAACGAACTGCCGCTGTCGACGGCGTAGAGGAGAACGTTCGCATCGACGATCATCAGTCGTGTTCCAGATCATCGAGCAGGTCCAGCGCCTCCGCCACGTTGGAGACGTCGACACGCATCTGCAGCGCCCGGGTGCGCTGCTGGAACACCCGCCGCTGAGGCCGGGCCCGCATCCCCGCCCTGACCAGCTCGTTGAGCGCTTCACTCAGCCCTATGTGCCTTTCGCGCCGCAGTTGCTCGACGGCGGCGACGACATCCTCTTCGAGACGCACCGTGGTCCTCACTTTTCAAGTGTCGCATCAGAGATGCGAGCTCTCAAGCATCATGATGCGCGTAAGCCTATATCGATGAATTACCAAGCGTTCGCACATCGTCACAGAATGCTCTGGTGGTATCGCTTCAGGTGCAGGCTTGTAGAGGCACCGGACGAGGGACGGCACCGCGTTCCCCCGGCTTGGCGCCGCGGTTTCCGGGTAACGGCGGATCATGACCGACCTGCTGCCCGAGGCGTTCCTCCGCGAGGCCGTCGACCTGCTCGTCCGCCTCGTCGAGGCCGCGGGCGCGATCGTCATCTTCGTCGGCGCGGCGGTGGCCTTCGCGCGCTTCCTGGTGGTCACCGTACGGCGCCGCGGCCACGACGACTTCGTCGCCGTCCGCCTGTTCCTGGGACGGTTCCTCGCGCTGGGCCTGGAGTTCCAGCTGGCCGGGGATGTGCTGCGCACGGCCATCGCGCCGAGCTTCCCCCAGATCGGGCAGCTCGCGGCGATCGCCGCCATCCGGACCGCGCTGAACTTCTTCCTCAGCCGGGAGATCGAACGGGAGGGCCGCACGGTCCGGGACTCCCGCCCCGACCGGCCTGCTGGACCCGGGAACGACTGAAGATCTCGCACTGATGCGAATCGACCAGTGGGAGCATGATGGTGCGGTGGTCTACTTCACCGCCGACCTGCTGGCCGGCCTGGTGCGCGTGGGTGATCCGGCCCAGTTGAGGGCGGCACTGCGCGAAGCGCTGCCCTGGGTGTCATTCCTGCCCGACGACGACGCCGAGACATTCCTTCACGAGTTGGTGGAGGTGGCCCGTGGAGCGGCTTCACTCGACAACCTCGCCCCCCTCGCGGTGCTGCTGACCCAGTGGCGCCACACCGCCGAAGTCCACGCCGATCCGGCGCTGCTCGCGCTGGTCGCCCGTGAGCCCGAGGGCGACTCCGGACGGGTGCCGCCGAAGGCCTGACGAGAGGGGTGCCGACCGGGAGAGGGGTGCCCTCCCGGCCGGCCGGTGGTGTCAGCGCAGGGTGCCGTTGGTCATGCCTTCGGGCTCCTGCGGGACGGCGACCAGGCCCAGTTCGGCGGGGGCCGCCATCAGCGGGTGGGACGGGACGACCCGGACGGTGTAGCCGAAGGCCCCGGTGCGCTGCAGCGGGATCGCGCCGTTGAACACGGCCCTGCCGTCGTCGCCCCGGGAGTCGGCGTTCAGCGACGCGTACTCGGGGTCCACCAGCTCGTCGTGGAGCCCCACCCGGCCGTAGGCGACCTGGACCTCGATGTCACCGGGATCGAGCTCGCCCAGGGCGATCGTGGCCCGCAGCTCCAGGGAGGCGCCGACCTCGGGGGTGTCGCCCAGGCCGGACGCCTCGACGTGCTCGACCCGCACGCCGGGCCAGGCCCGGCCGACCCGCAGCTTCCAGGAGGCGAAGTCCTTGGCCTGGTCGTGCCCGCCGGCCGACAGGGCGCGCCCGGCCTGGGCCGCCGGGGTGTACAGGTCGACGACGTAGTCGCGGAGCATGCGACCGGCCAGGACCTTCGGGCCGAGGGAGGTCAGGGTGTGGCGGACCATCTCCAGCCAGCGGCGGGGCAGCCCGTCGACGGGGCGGTCGTAGAACCGGTCGGCCACCTCGTGCTCGATCAGGTCGTACAGCGCGCCTGCCTCCAGCTCGTCGCGGCGGTCGGGGTCGGCGACGCCGTCGGCGGTGGGGATGGCCCAGCCGTTCGTCCCGTCGTACCACTCGTCCCACCAGCCGTCGCGGATCGACAGGTTGAGCCCGCCGTTCAGCGCCGCCTTCATGCCGCTGGTCCCGCAGGCCTCCAGCGGGCGCAGCGGGTTGTTCATCCACACGTCGCAGCCCTGGACCAGCAGCTGGCCGAGGGCCATGTCGTAGTCGGGCAGGAAGACGATGCGGTGGCGGACGTCCTCGGAGTCGGCGAACTTCACGATCTGCTGGATGAGCTTCTTGCCGCCCTCGTCGGCCGGGTGGGCCTTGCCCGCGATCAGGATCTGGATCGGCCGCTCCGGGTGGAGCAGCAGCTCGCGCAGGCGCGCCGGGTCGGAGAGCATCAGCGTGAGCCTCTTGTAGGAGGGCACGCGGCGGGCGAAGCCGATCGTCAGCACCTCGGGGTCGAGGGCCTCGTCGATCCAGCCGAGCTCGGCCGGGGAGGCGCCGCGGTCGAGCCAGGAGCGGCGGAGCCGGACGCGGGCCGCCTCGACCAGGCGCTCGCGCATCCGTCCCCGGATGCTCCAGACGTCCTCATCGGAGATCTTGTTCACGCCCTCCCAGCCCTGGGCGCGGTCCACCAGCGAGGGCAGCTCCCGCCCGGCCAGCTCCATGATCTCCCGGCCGACCCAGGTCGGCGCGTGCACGCCGTTGGTGATCGACCCGATCGGCACCTCGTCGATGTCGAAGCCCGGCCACAGCCCCTGGAACATCCCCCGGCTGACCTCGCCGTGCAGCTGCGAGACGCCGTTGACCCGCTGGGCCAGGCGCATGCCCATCGCCGCCATGTTGAACTTGCCGGGCTCCTCCTCGGCGCCGAGCGCGAGGATGCGGTCCACCGGGACGGTGGGCCAGGCGTTGTCGCCGCCGAACTGCCGGCCGATCAGGTCGGTCGGGAAGCGGTCGATGCCCGCGGGCACGGGGGTGTGCGTGGTGAACACGGTCCCGGCCCGGACCGCCTCCAGGGCCTCGTCGAAGGAGAGCCGGGCCTCGGTGAGCTCGCGGATGCGCTCCAGGCCGAGGAAGCCGGCGTGGCCCTCGTTGGTGTGGAAGACCTCCGGCTCGGGGTGCCCGCCGATCCGGCAGTAGGCCCGGATGGCGCGGACCCCGCCGATGCCGAGCAGCAGCTCCTGCTTCAGGCGGTGGTCGGTGCCTCCGCCGTACAGGCGGTCGGTCACGTCGCGCTCGGCGTTGTCGTTCTCGGCCACGTCGGAGTCGAGCAGCAGCAGCGGGACCCGGCCCACCTGGGCCACCCAGACCTGGGCGTGGAGCGTGCGGTGCTCGGGCAGGCCGATCCGGATCCGGACCGGGGAGCCGTCGGCCTCCTTCAGGAGGGTCAGCGGCAGCCCGCCCGGGTCGAGCGACGGGTAGTGCTCCAGCTGCCAGCCCTCGGGCGAGAGGGACTGGGTGAAGTAGCCGTGCCGGTACAGCAGGCCGACCGCGAGGATCGGCACCCCGAGGTCGCTGGCCGCCTTCAGGTGGTCTCCGGCCAGGATGCCCAGGCCGCCGGAGTACTGCGGCAGGGCGGCGGCGATGCCGTACTCGGGGGAGAAATAGGCGATGGCCCGGGCGGCGTCCGGTAGCGACTGGTACCACCGCGGGGCGGTCATGTACTCGCGGAGGTCGTCGGCCGCGTCGGCGAGCCGCCGCAGGAAGCGGCGGTCGGCGGCCAGCTCGCGCAGGCGCTCGGGCTCGACTGCGCCCAGCAGCGCCACGGGGTCGTGGCCCACCCGTTCCCAGGTGTCCGGATCCACCTCGGCGAACAGGTCGAGTGTCTCGGGATGCCAGGACCAGCGGAGGTTGTGCACGAGCTCGCCGAGGGCGGCCAGCTCCGGAGGCAGGACGGTGCGGACGGTGAACCTGCGGATAGCTCTCACGCTGTCAGACCCTAGTTACTCAACGCCACAGGGGCGACCAAATTGCTCACGCGTGTCCCCCTCACCGCAATCACCGGGCTCCAAACGCGTCCCGGTCGGTTGATGGCCCGGCCGCGGGGAGAACGATGGCCCGGCGACCGGCGGAATGAGGGCCCGGCGACGGGAAGGAGAAATCCTCATGAAGGAACCTCTCCGGATCTTCGCTCCGTCAGGTATGAAGAGCCACTATCGGGGCAACCCACATATGAGCCAGCGGCTCCGTCTCCGGGATCCGGCCGTCCACGCGGGAGGCGGTGCCTCGTCCTGCCCCGCGGCCGGTCAGGGGATGCTTGAGAAGCGAAGGGTCTTTCTTGGCCGGACCATCCCGGCGGCACCGGGCGTGCCGCCGCTACCGTGAGACGCGATGATCGGACGAATCCCTATTCAGGACATCCACCCCGTGGTCGACTGCGGGCGCTATCCCGCCAAGGCCGCCGCGGGCGAGACCTTCGAGATCTCCGCCGTCGTGTTCCGGGAGGGACACGACGCGGTCGCCGCCGGAGTCGTGCTGACCGGCCCGGACGGCACCCGCGGACCGCTGCTGCGCATGCGCGAGCTGGCGTCGGGGACCGACCGCTGGGGCGTGGACGTGACGCTGCCCGACGAGGGCACGTGGCACTTCCGCGTCGAGGCGTGGAGCGACCCCATCGCCACCTGGCTGCACGACGCGGGCATCAAGATCCCGCGCGGCATGGACGCCGACCTGATGTGCGAGGAGGGCGCCCGGCTCTTCGAACGCGCGGCCCGGGCCGTACGGCCCGCGGACTGCTCCGGGAGGGGCCTGCCCCCCGAGGACGCCGAAGGCGACGGAGCCGAGGGCGGCACCGCCGGGAACGGCGCGGCGCACGGCAACGGCAACGGCAGGAACGGTCACGCGGCCTGCGGGCACCGGGCGGCGCTCTCGGCGATCGCCGCCGCGCTGCGCGACGAGAGCCGCGACCCCCGGGCCCGGTTCGCGGCGGTCCAGCTCCCGGAGACGGCCGCGATGCTGCGCGCGCACCCGCTGCGGGACCTGGTGACGCGGTCGGCCAGGCACACGGTCCTGGTCCACCGGCGCAGGGCGCTGTTCGGCTCCTGGTACGAGTTCTTCCCGCGCTCCGAGGGCGCGGTCGTCGAGCCGGGGTCGACGCCCAAGTCGGGCACCTTCCAGACCGCGGCCGAGCGGCTGCCCGCGGTCGCGCAGATGGGCTTCGACGTCGTCTACCTGCCGCCGATCCACCCGATCGGACACGCCTTCCGCAAGGGACGCAACAACACGCTGACCCCCGAGGAGCACGACCCCGGCTCGCCGTGGGCGATCGGCTCCGAGGCGGGCGGGCACGACGCGATCCACCCCGACCTCGGCACCTTCGACGACTTCGACGCGTTCGTCGCCAGGGCCCGGCGGCTCGGCATGGAGATCGCCCTCGACCTGGCGCTGCAGTGCTCGCCCGACCACCCCTGGGTCAAGGAGCACCCGGAGTGGTTCAACGTGCGCGCCGACGGCTCGATCGCCTACGCCGAGAACCCGCCGAAGAAGTACCAGGACATCTACCCCGTCAACTTCGACAAGGACCCCGAGGGGATCTACGCCGAGGTCAAGCGGGTGGTCCGGCTCTGGATGGACCACGGCGTGCGGATCTTCCGGGTGGACAACCCGCACACCAAGCCGGTCGCCTTCTGGGAGCGGCTGCTGGCCGACATCCACACCACCGACCCCGACGTGCTGTTCCTGGCCGAGGCGTTCACCCGCCCGCCGATGATGCGGGCCCTGGCCAAGGTCGGCTACCACCAGTCGTACACGTACTTCACCTGGCGCAACTCCCGCCAGGAGATCGAGGATTATCTGAACGAACTGGCCTACGAGACGTCGCATTTCATGCGGCCGAACCTCTTCGTCAACACCCCGGACATCCTCCACGAATACCTCCAGCACGGCGGGATCCCCGCGTTCAAGATCAGGGCCGTCATCGCGGCCCTGGGCGCGCCGACCTGGGGGGTCTACTCCGGGTACGAACTGGGAGAGAACGTCCCGGTCCGACCGGGCAGCGAAGAATACCTGGATAGCGAGAAATACCAGTACAGACCTCGCGACTGGGCCAAAGCAGAGCAAGAGGCGCGGAGCCTGGCGCCTTTCATCACGCGTCTGAATTTGTTGCGAAGAGCGCACCCCGCCCTTCAGGAATTGCGTAATCTACGGTTCCACAGCGTCGACCACCCGGACCTGATCTGCTTGTCCAAGCGGCTCCCGGGGGCCCGCGACACGGCCACACGACGGCACGGCGCGGGTGACGTCGTCCTGGCCGTCGTCAACCTGGATCCCCACCACACCCATGAGGCGACGGTGTCCCTGGACATGCCCGCCCTCGGCCTCGACTGGCAGGACGAGTTCGTCGTCGACGACGAGCTGTCCGGCGAGTCGTACCGCTGGCGGCAGTCGAACTACGTGCGCCTTGATCCCCACATCCAACCAGCGCACGTCTTCACCCTGCGCACGGCGGCGAACCCAAGGTAAGCCGGCCGGGTGCGCGATCCGGCAGAACAGCGGGGAGCCATGAGCCATTTGTCCGAACCCATTCCGAACACCTTCGACGAGGAAGAGCCGCGCGACCCCTACTGGTTCAAGCGCGCGGTCTTCTACGAGGTCCTGATCCGGGGATTCGCCGACTCCAACGGCGACGGCACCGGGGACATCCGCGGCCTCATCCAGAAGCTGGACTACCTCCAGTGGCTGGGCGTCGACTGCCTGTGGCTGCTGCCCCTGTACGAGTCGCCGCTCCGTGACGGCGGCTACGACATCGCCGACTTCATGAAGATCCTCCCCGAATTCGGCGACCTCGGGGACTTCGTGAAGCTGGTGGACGAGGCGCACAAGCGCGGCATGCGCGTCATCGCCGACCTGGTGATGAACCACACCAGCGACGCCCACCCCTGGTTCCAGGCCTCCCGGCACGACCCCGAGGGCCCGTTCGGCGACTTCTACGTCTGGTCCGACACCGACGAGCTCTACAAGGACGCCCGGATCATCTTCGTCGACACCGAGTCGTCCAACTGGACCTACGACCCGGTGCGGCAGCAGTACTACTGGCACCGCTTCTTCTCCCACCAGCCGGACCTCAACTACGAGAACCCGGACGTGCAGGACGCGATGCTGGAGGTGCTGCGCTTCTGGCTGGACCTGGGCATCGACGGCTTCCGGATGGACGCCATCCCCTACCTGTTCGAGGCCGACGGGACCAACTGCGAGAACCTCCCCCGGACCCACGAGTACCTCAAGCGGGTCCGGGCGGAGGTCGACCGGCTCTACCCCGACCGGGTGCTGCTGGCCGAGGCCAACCAGTGGCCGGCCGACGTGGTCGAGTACTTCGGCGACCCGGCCACCGGCGGCGACGAGTGCCACATGGCCTTCCACTTCCCGCTGATGCCGCGCATCTTCATGGCCGTGCGCCGGGAGTCCCGCTACCCGATCTCGGAGATCCTGGCCCAGACGCCGAAGATCCCCGAGAACTGCCAGTGGGGCATCTTCCTGCGCAACCACGACGAGCTCACGCTCGAGATGGTGACCGACGACGAGCGCGACTACATGTACTCGGAGTACGCCAAGGACCCGCGCATGCGCGCCAACGTCGGCATCCGGCGGCGGCTGGCGCCGCTGCTGGAGAACGACCGCAACCAGATCGAGCTCTTCACCGCGCTGCTGCTCTCCCTGCCCGGCTCGCCCGTGCTCTACTACGGCGACGAGATCGGCATGGGCGACAACATCTGGCTGGGCGACCGCGACGGCGTCCGGACCCCGATGCAGTGGAGCCCCGACCGCAACGCCGGGTTCTCCGACTGCGACCCGGGACGGCTGTACCTGCCGGTGATCATGGACCCGATCTACGGCTACCAGGCGATCAACGTCGAGGCCCAGCAGAAGAGCAGCGGCTCGCTGCTGCACTGGACCAAGCGCATGATCGAGATCCGCAAACGCCACCCGGTCTTCGGCCTGGGCGCGTTCACCGAGCTGAACGCCTCCAACCCCAGCGTCCTGGCCTACGTGCGCGAGCTGGGCGACGACCGGATGCTCTGCGTCAACAACCTCTCCAGGTTCCCGCAGCCGGTCGAGCTGGACCTGCGCCGGTTCGAGGGCTCGGTCCCGGTGGAGACCATGGGCGGCGTCCCGTTCCCACCAATTGGCGAACTTCCGTATCTTCTGACGCTTCCTGGGCATGGGTTCTACTGGTTCACCCTGCCACCCGCGACCCAGGAGGCGTAGACCGTGTTGACGGAGCTCCTTGCCGGTTGGATAGCGCATCAGCGATGGTTCGCCGGTAAGGGGCGCCCCATCGACGAGCTGGCGGTCGACTCCGACCTCGAACTCGTCCCGGGACTCCGTCACCTGATCGTCTCCGTGCGCCAGGGGAACGGGCGCGACCGCTACCAGCTCCTGCTGGGCGCCCGCCACGACGTCCCCGACCGGCTCGCCCACGTGCTGATCGGCCACGACGACGGCCGGGGCCTCTACGACGCGGCCCACGACGCCGACCTCACCGGCACCCTGCTGGAGGCCATGGCCGCCGGGCGCGACCTCGGCCCGCTGCGCTTCCGCCACCTGGAGGGCACCGAGCTCGACACCTCGCAGCGCAGCCTGGTGCTCGGCGCCGAGCAGTCCAACACCTCCCTGGTGTACGGCGACGCCTACATCTGCAAGCTGTTCCGCCGGCTGATCCCGGGCGTCAACCCGGAGCTGGAGATCGTCAACGCGCTCGCCCTGCGCAAGGCGGCCCACATCGCGCAGCCGTACGGCTGGATCGAGACCGACCTCGACGGCGAGCCGACCACGCTCGCGATGACCCAGGAGTTCCTGCCCAACGCCAACGACGGCTGGGCGCTGGCGCTGGCGAGCGTCCGCGACCTGTACGGCTCCCCGGAGCAGTCGGCCTCGGACGCGGGCGGCGACTTCAGCGCCGAGTCCTTCCGGCTCGGCACCGCCACCGCCGAGGTCCACCAGGAGCTGGCCACCGCCTTCCCGACCGGTGTGATGGAGGCGGCCGAGGTCAAGCACCTGATGGAGGACCAGCACCGCCGCCTGCTCCGCGCCGTCGAGGAGGTGCCTCGACTGGCCGAGTACGCCCCGGTCGCCGAGGAGGCCTACCAGCGGGTCATGGACGTGGCGCACGCCGTCCCCGTCCAGCGGGTGCACGGCGACTACCACCTGGGCCAGGTGATGCGCACCCCGACGGACTGGATCGTCCTCGACTTCGAGGGCGAGCCCGGCCAGCCGCTGGCCGAGCGCCGGGCGCTGTCCTCCCCGCTGCGCGACGTGGCCGGGATGCTCCGCTCCTTCGACTACGCCGCGCGGCACCTGCTGGCCGACCACCCGGAGGCCGCCGACCTGCTCCCGCAGGCCGCCGAGTGGGCCGAGCTCAACCGCTCGTCGTTCCTGGCCGGCTACTCGGCGGGCGGCGGGCGCCTGCTGGGGGAGGACGCCGTGCTGCTGCGCGCGTTGGAGCTGTCCAAGGCGGTCTACGAGGTCGTCTACGAGGCGCGCAACCGCCCCTCCTGGCTGCCGGTGCCCCTGGCCGCGTTCGGCTCCTGAGCCAACGGTTCCCCATTCGCCCTGACCGGCCGCCGCGGATTCACTACTCTTCGCATACGAAAACACGCGGAGAGTAGGTATTAGATGAGACGGGCACGGATCATGATGGCATTCGCCGTCGCCGGGGCGACGGCCGTCGTGGGGGTGCTGTCCCTGGTGCCGGGGGAGCAGGGATCGCAGGCGGCCCAGTCCGTCGCCCGCCCGCCCTCGCCCGGAGACCCGCTGACCGGTGACGAGATCACCCGGGCGGGCCAGATCGCCTCGGCTACCTGGCGCAGCCACATGACGACCGGGCGGGCCGAGCTGCTCTACGTCGAGCGCGACGACGACAAGGAGGCCGGGGACCGGCGCCGGGCCGACGCCTACATCTACGACTACCGCACCGACCGGCTCGTCGTGCGGACCGTGGACCTGGCCAAGGGCGAGGTCGTGGAGGAGCGGACCGGCCGCGGCGTGCACCCGCCGCCGTCCCGCGGCGAGGAGACCGCGGCGGCCGAGCTGCTGCTGGCCGACCCGGAGTACGGCGAGCGGGTGCGCGCGGCGCACCTCAAGGCGGGCGGCAGGCCGCTGGTCTCCGCCGCCGACCTGGGACTGCGGGCGCTGACCTTCACCCCGCGCCCCGGGGACAAGGTCGCCGGGGCCTGCGAGACCCACCGGTGCGTCCGGCTGTTCGTCCGGCTGCCCGACGGCAGCTGGCTGGACACCAGCCGGATCGTCGTCGACCTGTCCGCCAAGAAGATCCTCACCCTGGAGTGGTGACCGTGTTCCTCCGCCTGACCCTCTCCTGCGCCCTGCTCGTCACCGGGCTCACCGGCGCCGCCGGGGCCACCGCGAACGCGGGCGCCGCCGGGGCCGCCGGGGCCGCCGGGGCCACAGACCCCGCCCGGAACGCGCAGGCCGCGCCGGGCTCCCAGCCGTCGTGCAGCTCGCCGTACCGGATCGACAAGACGCTGCCGAACGGTGCGCGCTGGCGGCTCTGCTGGGAGATGCGCACCATCGAGGGCCTGACCCTCACCGACGTCACCTACACCCCCAAGGGCGGCGAGACGATCGGCGTGCTGCGCAGCACCGCGCTGGCGCAGATCCACGTCCCCTACGACAGCGGCGAGCCGCGCTTCCACGACATCGGGACCATCGGCGACGACGCCATCGCGCTGAAGGCCGCCGACTGCCCCGGCGGCGAGCGCCGCAACCAGTTCGTCTGCGTCACCACCCGGGCACGCGGCCACGGCTACCTGAAGTCGGACGGCGAGGGGGTGAGCAAGTCCGTGCAGGGGACCGACCTGGTGGTGTTCGCCGCCTTCCAGTTGGGCTGGTACACCTACCTGGTCGAGTGGGCCTTCGGCGACGACGGGGCGATCACCCCGCGCATCGGGGCGACCGGCTCGCTCTCCGGCTTCACCACCACGCCCGCGCACGGCTGGCCGGTCGGGGTGGGCTCGACGAAGTTCGAGGAGAGCCACAACCACAACGTCTTCTGGCGGCTCGACTTCGACATCGACGGCTCGCGCGGCGACGTCGTCGAGCAGTACGACTTCACCGGGTCCGGCACGTCGAAGCGGAAGCTCTCCAGGACCGTCTTCGACGAGGAGACCAAGGCCGTCAACAGCCGGATGCGGTGGTGGCGGGTGGTCGACTCCGGCGTGCGCAACGCCGACCGGCACCCGGTCTCCTGGGAGATCAACAACCTCGCCAGCGCGGAGTACCGGGGACCCGCCGACGAGGCCTTCACCCGCGCCGACCTCTACGTGACCGACTACCGGGCGTGCGAGCGCCTGGCGAGCACCAACCCCACGCCCGGCTGCGGCAAGAGCGTCGACCGCTACGTCGCCGACGAGGATGAGCTCACCGACCCCGTGGTCTGGGTCAACGTGGGCTTCCACCACGTCGCCCGGGACGAGGACGCCGACCCCATGCCCACCCACTGGCAGGGCTTCCGGATCACCCCGCGCGACGTGACCGCGAAGAACCCGTACTGAGCCGCGCTGAGCCGCACTGAGCCCGGTACGGGTCCGGAACGAGCCGTCCCGGGCCCGTACGGACCCGGGACCGGCCCGGTCCGGCCGGCGCCGCCTCCCCCGCTCCCGGGGAGGCGGCGGGCACGAGAAGATCTTTCCTGGTATGCCGCCCACGGAGTGGGTTGAACGCCGACAGGCGGGCAGGGTTAGGGAATATCGACCAACGGGAGTTGATCCATGAACGCGGACCTGGACCTGAACCGGCTGGCAGGCGGAGCGCACCACGACCCGCACTCGATCCTCGGCGCGCATCCGGGGCCGGGCGGCGTCACGATCAGGACGCTGCGGCCGTTGGCGGAGAAGGTCCAGGTGCTCGTCGACGGCGACGTCCACGACATGGAGCACCTCGACTCCGGCGTGTTCGAGGTGACGGTCCCGGGGCTGGACAAGGTTCCCGACTACCGGCTCCGGGTGTCCTACGCGGGGGCGGAGCCGTACGAGGCGGCCGACCCCTACCGGTTCTGGCCCACGCTGGGCGAGGTGGACCTGCACCTGATCGGCGAGGGGCGGCACGAGCGGCTCTGGGAGGTGCTCGGCGCGCGGCTCATGCGGCACCAGGACGTGGACGGCACGGCTTTCGCCGTCTGGGCGCCGAACGCGCGCGGGGTCCGGGTGATCGGCGACTTCAACCACTGGAACGGCTCCGGCCACCCCATGCGCTCCCTGGGCGGCTCCGGGGTGTGGGAGCTGTTCGTCCCCGGGGTCGGCGAGGGCGCCCGCTACAAGTTCGCGGTCCTGGGCGCCGACAGCGTCTGGCGGGAGAAGGCCGACCCGATGGCCCGCCGTACCGAGGTGCCGCCCGCGACCGCGTCGGTGGTCGACCGGTCGGAGTACGGCTGGCAGGACGACGAGTGGATGCGGGCGCGCCCGGACCGCCGGGCGCTGGAGGAGCCGATGAGCGTCTACGAGGTGCACCTGGCCTCGTGGCGGCCCGGCCTGTCCTACCTGCAGCTCGCCGACGAGCTGGTCGACTACGTCCGGGACATGGGGTTCACGCACGTGGAGCTCCTGCCGGTGGCCGAGCACCCGTTCGGCGGCTCCTGGGGCTACCAGGTGACCTCGTACTACGCGCCGACCTCCCGGTTCGGCTCGCCCGACGAGTTCCGGCACCTGGTCGACCGGCTGCACCGGGCCGGGATCGGCGTGATCCTCGACTGGGTGCCGGCGCACTTCCCCAAGGACGCCTGGGCGCTGGCCCGCTTCGACGGCACGCCCCTGTACGAGCACTCCGATCCGGCGCGCGGCGAGCACCCCGAGTGGGGGACCTACATCTTCGACTTCGGGCGCAAGGAGGTGCGCAACTTCCTGGTCGCCAACGCGCTGTACTGGCTGAAGGAGTTCCACATCGACGGCCTGCGGGTGGACGCGGTCGCCTCGATGCTCTACCTCGACTACTCGCGGCGCGAGGGCGAGTGGACCCCCAACCAGTACGGCGGGCGCGAGAACCTGGACGCGGTGGAGTTCCTCAAGGAGATGAACGCGGTCTGCTACCGCGAGGCCCCGGGGATCGTCACGATCGCCGAGGAGTCGACCGCCTGGCCGGGCGTCTCCCGCCCCGCCTACCTCGGCGGCCTGGGCTTCGGGTTCAAGTGGAACATGGGCTGGATGCACGACACGCTGGCCTACCTGGCGCACGAGCCGGTCTTCCGGCAGTACCACCACCACCAGATGACGTTCTCCCTGATGTACGCCTACTCGGAGAACTTCGTGCTGCCGCTCTCGCACGACGAGGTGGTGCACGGCAAGGGCTCACTGCTGGGCAAGATGCCCGGTGACGAGTGGCAGCGCTTCGCCAACCTGCGTGCCCTGCTGGCGTTCATGTGGGCCCACCCCGGCAAGCAGCTGCTGTTCATGGGCGGCGAGTTCGGCCAGGGGGCCGAGTGGTCCGAGGAGCGCGGGCTCGACTGGTGGATGCTGCAGTTCGACGGGCACAAGGGCGTCCAGCAGCTGGTGCGCGACCTCAACCGGGTCTACCGGGAGACCCCGGCCATGTGGCGGCTGGACACCTCGCCCGAGGGGTTCCGCTGGATCGACGCCGACGACGCGCCGGGCAACGTGTTCTCCTTCCTCCGGCAGGCCCCCGACGGCTCGGCCGTGGCCTGCGTGGCCAACTTCTCCGGCGCGCCGCACGAGGACTACCACCTCGGCCTGCCGGCCGCCGGCACCTGGACGGAGGTCGTCAACACCGACGCCTACGCCTACGCGGGCGGCGGCATCGGCAACCTCGGCGCGGTGGAGGCCATCGAGGAGCCCCGGCACGGCCTGCCGTACTCCGCACGCCTGCGCGTCCCGCCGCTCGGCGCCCTCTGGCTCCGGCGCACCGCCTCCGAGGAGGCCCCGGAGACGGCCGGGGAGGACGTCGAGGTCGCTCCCAGCGGGGAGATCGCCTGACCTGATCCGCGCGGAGACTCCGTCCGCCTCCGCCGGAACCGGCGGAGGCGCCGACTCTCGCCGATGTCGCCGAGAGCGACGTGTTCCGTCACGTCGGCGGTGGCACCGGGACAGTGTAGAGGGCTCTCTTCTCCCCCAGCCATGCGCGGTCGATAAACCGGCCGCTCATGCGTGCGGTGAGGAGGAGATAGATCTCCAGGCAGACCCGGTTGTGGTACTCGGGTTCGGTGGTTCCGGATCCGGAGTGCACGGCCTCCGGCATCACGGGCGGGTCGATCTCCCGGAGGTAGGGCTCGACCATGGAACCGGGTTCGACGACGACCTCGCCGTACCACCGCTGGGTCAACCAGGCGGTCGTGACGCCGTCGCCGTAGAGGAGATCGTAGACGTAGGAGTCCATGGTGCGGATCTGGAGGAAGCGCAGTCCCGCTTCCGTCAGGCCGGTGGTCACCGGGGGCGGGCCGCTGATGGTGAGGGCGTGGGTCCAGCCGTCGGCGTGCGGGCCGGTCCAGATGCGTTCGGTGAAGGCCATCGGCCGGTAATGGGCCATGGCGGTGGCCAGGTCGCAGTCCTGGCGGGAGGCGAGGTCCGCGCCGAGCAGGGCGGCCACGGCCTCGGCGTCGCCCGACTCGACCCAGGTGCCGGTGAATCCGCGGCTCAGCCCTGCGCCGCGCAGGAGCTCCCACTGGTCAGCCACGGGGCCACGCCCCCTCCGGGATGCGGCAGAGCAGCCCTGGCGTGGTGAACCAGGTGTCGTCGACGAACCTGCCGGTGGTGTAGGCCAGCGCGGCGAGGTAGAAGTTCATCTCCTGGGCGAGGTCGGAGGATCCGACGAGACCCGCGCCCTCCTGTCTGGGGCGGTCCCAATGATCCTCGGGGATATCCTCCCACTCGCCCCCGTTGACATAGACCGGTTCGCTGACCTCACCCGCAAAGCAGAGCAGATGGTAGGCCCGGCCGCCCGGCTGCGGGAGCGATTCGAGGGCCCGCCACGGGAACAACCCGGACACAGTGAACAGCTTGACCCAGCCGGGGCTCTGCTCGGCCACCCACACGACGTGCTCATCCGAATAGGGGAGATACCATCGCCACGCCTGGTTCAGGTCACAGGCGAGTGTCTCCTCCACTCGCAGCGCGGTGACCAGCGCGCGGTAGTCGGGCGCCTCGACCCATGAGCACTCGAACCCGTCCTCCAGACCCCGCCCCTCAAAATATGACCATTGATCAAATTTCTTACGACTTGTCATCATGCCTCAATTCAGGCGGGATCGGATGGCCGAGGCGATCACCGAACAAAGCCGACGGCACTGTACACGGGTGATCTCTACGGGATCGACCGATGACGCACCGGTGGGAACCGAACGCCCGCGCCGGACGCCGGGATGCGCGGCCCGGCGACCGAATCACCCGTCATACCTTAAATCTGGCTTATGTCCGACTTATGGGACCGCCGGATCGTTGACCGCTGCGGGAGCATGGACTTACGCTCCAGAATCAATAGGAAACTTTCCTATGAGTACGGGGGCTAAGCACTCTCTGACCTGGAGCGATCCTTGCGAAGAATCACCATCGGCTCTCTGGTTACGGCAGCAGCGCTGCTGGTCCCCATGGGAATCGGAACCATGAGCACGGCGAGCGCCGCCGCCTCGGCCACCGCCACCTACGTGACCACCTCCGACTGGGGCACCGGTTTCGAGGGCAAGGTCACCGTCAAGGCGGGCAGCACCGCCCTCAACGACTGGAAGGTCGAGTTCGACCTCCCCTCCGGCACCTCGATCTCCTCCGCGTGGGACGCGGAGATGAGCAAGAGCGGCAGCCACTACGCCTTCACCGGCAAGTCGTGGAACAGGTCCCTGGCGGCGGGGGCCTCGCTGAGCTTCGGCTTCGTCGGCGCGCCCGGCGGGGTGAAGACCCTGCTGAACTGCAAGCTCAACGGCGCCTCCTGCGGCGGCGGCACCACCGAGCCCACCCCGACCGCCACCCCGACGGTCACGCCGACCGTCACCCCCACGGCCACGCCCACCGCGACGCCGACGGTGACCCCGACGGTCAAGCCCACGGTCACCCCGACCGTCGACCCCGACCCGTCGGGCAAGAAGATCGTCGGCTACTTCACCAACTGGGGCGTCTACGGGCGCAACTACCACGTGAAGAACCTGGTCACCAGCGGCTCGGCGGCGAAGCTGACCCACATCCTGTACGCCTTCGGCAACACCACCGGCGGCAAGTGCACGATCGGCGACTCCTACGCCGACTACGACAGGGCCTACACCGCCGACCAGAGCGTCGACGGCGTCGCCGACACCTGGGACCAGCCGCTGCGCGGCAACTTCAACCAGCTCCGCAAGCTCAAGAAGGCCTACCCGCACATCAAGGTGATCTGGTCCTTCGGCGGCTGGACCTGGTCCGGCGGCTTCACCCAGGCCGCGGCCAACCCTGCCGCGTTCGCCAAGTCCTGCCACGATCTGGTCGAGGACCCGCGCTGGGCCGACGTGTTCGACGGCATCGACGTCGACTGGGAGTACCCCAACGCCTGCGGCCTGTCCTGTGACACCAGCGGGCCGGACGCCTTCAAGAAGGTGATCCGGGCCCTGCGCGCCGAGTTCGGTTCCAGCGCCCTGATCACCGCGGCCACCACCGCCGACGGCTCCAACGGCGGCAAGATCGACGCCGCCGACTACGCCGGCGCCATCGGCGACCTCAACTGGCTCATGCCGATGACCTACGACTACTTCGGCGCGTTCTCGCCCAAGGGCCCGACGGCCCCGCACTCGCCGCTGACCTCGTACGCGGGCATCCCGCAGGCCGGGTTCGACTCCGACTCCGCGATCAAGAAGTTCAAGGCCAAGGGCGTCCCGGCGAGCAAGCTCCTGCTGGGCATCGGCTTCTACGGCCGCGGCTGGAACGGCGTGACCCAGGCGGCTCCGGGCGGCACCGCCACCGGTGCGGCGCCGGGCACCTACGAGGCGGGCATCGAGGACTACAAGGTCCTCAAGACCAAGTGCCCGGCCACCGGCACCGTGGGCGGCACCGCCTACGGCTTCTGCAACGGCGAGTGGTGGAGCTACGACACCCCGAGCACCATCGCGGGCAAGATGACCTACGCCAAGAACCAGGGCCTGGGCGGCGCCTTCTTCTGGGAGACCAGCGGCGACACGGCCAACGGTGAGCTGATCACCGCGATCGCCAACGGACTGAAGTAATATTTCGGGCACTCGACCCTCCGCGTGCGCAACGCCGCGGGGGGTCGAGCCGCGTCCGGCCCCGGAGATCCCGTCCGGGATCCGCGACCAGGGACCCTGAAGAACCGCTGTGAAGATCCACGAATCCGGGACAAGGGTATTCTCCGGGCGCGAACCGCTGCCTAGACTCCGAATCGCCCGCTTCATCCCCCGGAGGACGTGTGCGACTTCGAGCTGCCGTGGCCCTGGCGATCGTGCTCACCATCACCCCTGCCGTGCCCGCGGTCGCCGAGGACCCCGCCGCACCGGCCCCGGCGGCCACCGGGAGTCCCGCCGTACCGCCCCCGGCGACGGGTGAGACGCCGACCCCGCCTTCGGACGCCTCCGCCGACGCTCCCCCCACCCCGGACGGGACCCCGGTGCCGGAGGCGCCGAAGCTGGAGGACGGCCTCGCCGCCGACGAGGACGGGACCCGCGTCATCGTCGAGGTGACCGCCCCCGCCGAGGCCGCCCCGGTGGCGGGCGCGGCCGAGGCCCTGCCGGAGTCGGAGGTCCTGCTCCGGCCGCCGGACAGCTCGTTCATCGTGGTCGAGGCCACCGGCGACTCCCTGGCCGCGCTGGCCGCCGACCCCCGGGTGGTCTCGGTGCGGCGGGACCGCACCTACTCCCCCGTCTCCCTGGCCTCGGGCCTGGCGGTGATCGGGGCCGACAGGGCGCACGCCGCCGGGGTGACCGGCCAGGGCCAGACCATCGCGATCGTCGACACCGGCGTCGACGCCGACCACCCCGCCCTGGGCGGCAGGGTCGTACGGCAGGCGTGCTTCTCCGCCACGGACGGCGGCGCGCAGTCCCTGTGCCCCAACGGGCAGGCCGAGGACGCCTCCGCCGACGCCGAGACGGCCGCGTGCGTGCACGAGGGCGTCAACCTGTGCGACCACGGCACCCACGTCGCGGGCATCGCCCACGCGGTCGCCCCCGCCGCCGACCTCGTCGCCCTCCAGGTCTTCAGCCGGACCACCGACTGCTGGGAGGGCGAGACCGCCTGCCTGACCGCCTACGAGTCCTCGATCCTGCTCGCCCTCGACCACGTCGCCGCGCTGAAGGACACCGTCCCCGGCCTCGTCGCGGTCAACCTCAGCCTGGGCGGCGGGGTGTTCGACGGGGCGTGCGACGCCGTACCGGAGCTGCAGGCCATGCGGGAGCGGGTGGAGACCCTGCGGGCCAAGGGCGTGGCGGTCGTCGCGGCGGCCGGGAACGAGGGCTTCGCCGGAGCCGGGGCGCCCGGGTGCTTCTCCGGCTCGGTGACCGTGGGCGCGACCGCCGACGACGACCACGTCCCCTACTGGTCCAACCACGGTCCGGTGCTCGACCTGTTCGCCCCCGGTGTCGAGATCGACTCCGCGGTCCCGGGCGGCGGCACCCAGGTCTACAGCGGGACCTCCATGGCGACCCCGCACGTTGCCGGCGCGTTCGCGCTGCTGGCCCAGAAGGACGCCGACGACGCCCCCGACGCGCTCCTGGGCAGGCTCAGGGCCTCGGGCCGCCCGGTCTCCTACGACGGGGTGAGCACGCCCCGAATCGACCTGGCCGTCGCGGTCGAGGGCGGGACCCCCGCACCCGGGATCACTCCTCCGGGCCCGGAGCAGGGCGCCGTCCCGGACGATCCCGCCGACGAGCCGGTCCCCGACCCGAGTGCGGGCCCGCAGCCCTCCCCCGGCCCGGAGAACCCCTCCCCCGCCGATCCGGCGCCGGTCCCGCTGCCCACGGTGACCGTCACGGTGACCGTGACCGCCACCCCGACCGCCGCGGCCGCCGCACGGGCGGTGTGCACCCGGGGTACGGCGAAGCGGACCCTGACGGCGGCGCAGTGGGCCGCCGAGCTGACCCGGGGCAGGGGGGACCTGCCGGACGGGACGCTCGGCTGCTACCTGCGCCTGGTGGGCAAGGCCAGCGCGGTCTTCTCCGAGACGGTCCGCGCCTCCACGCTGGGCACCGCCTACCGGGTGCTCAAGCCCGCCAAGCGGACGAAGCGGGCCGTGCTGGACAGCGAGCTGCTGGCCGCCTGGCTGAACTGGGCGCACGGCGCGGTCGACCTCGGCGCCGGGGCGGGCGGGACGGGAACGGTGAGGGGCGTGCTCGCGACGGCCGAGAAGCGCCGCCTGGCGGGGGCGTCTCCGGGCGGATCCGTCTCCGCCCTACGAAAGTATGCGAACGCACGCCGTACCGCATGAGCCGCGAAAGCGTCGCTTAGGGTGAGTCCATGGACGCGACGAAGGCGATCATCGACACCGTCGACAAGATCCGGCAGCGGCGGACCGCTCCGCTGATCCTCGAGCTCGACCTCAGCGAGGGCCTCATCGACCGGCCTCCGGCCGACCCGCTGAGCGCGGTCCTGTCCATGCGCAGGGCGCGCCTGTCCGACGTGCTGTCCGGACTGAAACGGGCCAGGACGGACGACCGGGTCAAGGGGCTGGTCGTCAAGATCGGCACCCACCACCTGGGCCTGGCCATGGTGCAGGAGCTGCGCCAGGCGGTGCTCCGGTTCCGGGCGGCGGGCAAGCGGGCGGTGGTGTTCGCCGAGTCGTTCGGCGAGTTCGGCGCGGGCACCGTCCCCTACTACCTGGCCAGCGCCTTCGACCGGGTCTACCTGCAGCCCTCGGGCGACGTCGGGCTGACCGGCATCGCGCTGGAGCAGCGCTTCGTGCGCGGCGCGCTGGAGAAGCTCGGCGTCGAGTACCAACTCGGCCAGCGCCACGAGTACAAGACCGCGGCCAACATGTTCACCCGGGAGGGCATGACCGAGCCGCACCGCGAGTCGGTGGCCCGGATCGCCGAGTCGGTCACCGAGCAGGTCGTCGCGGGCATCGCCGAGGGCCGCCGGCTCGACCCGGCCAAGGTCCGCGAGCTCGTCGACGCCGGGCCGTTCATCGGCGCCGAGGCGGTCGAGGCCGGCCTGGTGGACGGGCTCGCCTACCGCGACGAGGTCTACGACGAGATCAGGCGGGAGGCGGGCGCGGACGCCCTGCTCCTGTACGTCTCCCGCTACCACAAGGGCGCGCTCGCCAGAAAGCTGCCGCACCCCGGTGAGCAGACCGTGGCGCTGGTGCAGGGCAGCGGGCCGATCAAGCTCGGCCGGAGCGGGCGCGGCCCCATGGGCGGCGGCGCGATGGGCTCCGACACGGTCTGCGCCGCCCTGCGCGCGGCCCGCCGCGACGACCACGTGCGGGCGGTCGTGTTCCGGGTGGACAGCCCCGGCGGCTCCTACGTCGCCTCCGACGCCGTCTGGCGCGAGGTCGTGCTCACCCGCCAGGCGGGCAAGCCCGTCATCGTCTCGATGGGGGACGTGGCCGCCTCCGGCGGTTACTTCGTCGCCATGGCCGCCGACGTGATCATGGCCCAGCCCGGCACGCTCACCGGCTCCATCGGCGTGTTCGGCGGCAAGCCTGTCATCGGCGAGCTGCTGGGGAAGCTCGGCGTGACCTCCGAGACCGTGCGCGAGGGCGCCAACGCGGCGATGTTCTCGCCCTCGCACGGCTTCTCCGACGCCCAGTGGGACCGGGTCAACGCCTGGCTGGACCGGATCTACGACGACTTCGTGGGCAAGGTGGCCGAGGGCCGCGGCCTGACCCGCGAGCGCGCCCACGAGCTGGCCAGGGGGCGCGTCTGGACCGGCGCCGACGCCCACGCGAGCGGGCTGGTGGACGAGCTCGGCGGGCTGGAGGACGCCCTGGCCCTGGCCCGGAAGAAGGCCGGGCTCGCGGCCGACGCCCCGGTGCGGCCCTACCCCCGGCTGAACCCGCTGGAGCGCCTGCGCCCGCCGGAGTCCAGCGAGGACAGGGCCGCCGCGCTCGCCCGGGTCCGGCTGGAGGCCTGGGGCCCGCTGGCCGCCCTCGCCGCCGAGCTCGGCCTGCCGTCGTACGGTCCGCTCACGCTCCCCGGCTCCTGGACGATCCGCTAGGAGCCCGTCCCGGGCCCGGATCCTCTCCGTCGACGCCCCGTCCCGGCGAGAGCCGTACGGCGGGGCGTCGCCGTGTCCGCCGTACGGATCCCACGGCGTCCGCAGCATGCGCGGAGGGCGCCACCGCCCTCCCTCATGGCGCCGGAGCCGCACGACCCTCGACGCGGTGCGATGCCCAAATTTATAAATGAACGTTCATTTACAAATGGGGCGTGCAGCGGTAGCCTTCCCGAGCGGAGATCGGCGGACGCCCGTCCGCCGGCGGACGGGCACGGGAGAAGGGAGGCGGCCATGGCGCGACCCCGTACGACCAGTGACGAGGCGATCATGCGAGCCACCGGACGGGCGGTCACCGCCCGCGGGCCGGCGGGCCTGACGCTGGCCGCCGTCGCGGCCGAGGCGGGGCTGTCCCCCGCCGCGCTCGTGCAGCGGTTCGGGTCCAAGCGCGGCCTGCTGCTGGCCTTCGCGGCATGGGCCGCCGCCGGCGCCGGGGAGGTCTTCCTGCAGGCACGACGGCGGCACGACTCCCCCCTGGCGGCCCTGCACGGCGCCCTGGCCGAGCTGGCCTCGGGTCTGCGCACCCCCGAGGAGGTGGCCAACGGCCTGGCCTTCCTGCAGCTCGACCTGACCGATCCGGAGTTCCGCGAGCACGCCGCCGACCAGGCCCGCCGGGTACGGGAAGAGATCACCGGGCTGCTCGCCGACGCCGTGGCCGCCCGCCTGCTGGCCGGGGACACCGATCCCGTACGGCTGGCCCGCGCGGTCCAGGTCGCCTACAACGGCGCACTCATCCTGTGGGCCGTGACCGGCGGGGAGGACCTCGCCGACGCCCTGCGTTCCGACATCGACCAGTTGCTCCAGCCCCACCGATCCTGACGACCCCGAGGAGACCCACGACATGACGTCCCAGCATCCGTTCACCGTGTCGGTGTTCATCGCCACCAGCCTGGACGGGTTCATCGCCCGCCCCGACGGCGACATCGACTGGCTCACCAGCCGGGGGGAGCAGGCCGGCGACATGGGCTACCAGGAGTTCATCGCCGGGATCGACACCGTCGTGATGGGCCGCGCCACCTACGAGAAGGCCCTCACCTTCGGCGCCGGGCAGTGGCCGTACGACGGCAGGCACGTGGCGGTCCTGAGCACCCGCCTGGACGACGGCGCCGATCCCCGGATCACCGTCCACCGCGACCTCGACGGGTTGACGCGGGACCTCGCCGAGCGCGGCGCCAAGAGCGTCTACGCCGACGGGGGCCAGGTCGTGCAGTCGTTCCTGCGCGCCGGACTGGTGCACGAGCTGACCATCACCACGGCCCCCGTGCTGCTCGGCGGCGGCCTGCGCCTCTTCGGCGCCCTCGACGGGGACATCGCGCTCGTCCACCGGTCGACCACGGTCCCCGGCGCCGGTTTCGTCCAGACCACCTACGCCGTGCAGGACCGGGTCTGAGGCCTGCCCCGCGGCGCCCCGCCGACGGCGTCCGCGCGGAGCGGATTCAGCCGACGGACCGGTAGCGGCCGCGGAGCCGTACGAGCGGGGCGGCCGCCGCGTCGACGTAGGCGACGCCCAGGACCCGGGCGACGTAGAGGGTGTGGTCCCCGGCGGGGACGACCTGGGTCGTCTCGGCCTCCAGGGCGGTCACGCCCTTCTCCACGACGAGCGCCTCGCTCAGCGGGCCCCGGTGGTGCGGGGTGCCCGCGAGCAGGAGCCGGGCTCCGGGGCGGCCGGCGGCGGCGAACCTGCTGGCGACGGCCTTCTGCTCCGCCGAGAGCACGCTGGCGGCCCAGCGGTCGCGGCGGAGCAGCAGCTCGTTGAGGTAGCCGCCGCTCGCCAGGCTGACCATGACCAGCGGCGGGTCGAGCGAGATCGAGGTGAGGGTGGTCACGGTCGTGCCCACGTCGTCGCGCCCGTCCCGGACGGTCACCACGGACACCGCCCCGGCGACCTGCGCCATGGCCTCGGTGAACTCGCCCATCACCACCCCCTCACGCCGACCACCCTAAGGGTCAGACCAGGCCGTTCTGCGTCAGCCAGTCCTTGGCCACGACGGCGGCGTCGTCCTTGTCGACCGCGACGCGCTTCATCAGCGCGACCAGGCCGGCGGTGTCCAGCTTGGCGGAGACCGCGTCCAGGGTCGTGCGCACCGTGTCGTCCACGCCCGCCTTGTTGACCAGCGGCGCGATGTTCTCGGCGGCGAAGGCGCTCTTGGTGTCCTTGAGCGAGACCAGGTCGTTGAGAACGATCTTGGGGTCGGTGGTGAAGACGTTGCCGACCTGGACGGTGCCGTCCTTGATCGCGTCGGCGGTGGCGGCGCCGGTCTTCTTCCACTCCTTGAACTCCAGGCCGTAGACGTCCTTGAAGTTCTGCTCCTGGCGCGACTGGAACTCCGGCGGGCCGCCCACCGCGTAGCCCTTGGCGACCTTGGCCAGGTCCTCGATCGTGGCCAGGCCCTCCTTCTCCGCGGTGGCCTTGGTGACGGTCAGCGAGTTGTTGTCCTCGGCCGCGGCGGGCTGGAGGATCTCCAGCTCGGCGGGGAGCTTCTCCTTGAGCGCGGCGACGACGTCGTCCTTGGTCCTGGCGGTGCTGGTCTTGTCGACGTAGGCCAGGAGTGAACCGACGTACTCCGGCAGGACGGTCAGGCCGCCGCCCTTGACCTGGTCGTAGAGGACCTCGCGGCTGCCGATGTTGAGCTTCTTCTCGACCTGCACGCCCTTGGCCTCCAGGGCCTGGGCGTAGATCTCGGCCAGCAGGACGTTCTCCGGGAAGTTGGCCGAACCGACGACGACCTTCCCTCCCGGGGCGGATGCGGACCCGGAGTCCGCCGGAGCGGGCGACGCGCTGGTGAGCGGATCGCCGCCCCCGCACGCGCTGAGCGTGAACGCCGCGGACAGGACGACGACCGCGGTACGGATCAGGCGCTTCATCGAAATTCCCTTCTGAAGCGGTAGGAAAAAGGAGGCTATCGGATGCCCGGCCGGCGGCTCACCCCCGGTGACACCGAGATCCGTGACAGGATCGCGAACAGCCCCTGGACCGCCAGCGCGAGCCCCGCCACGAGGACGGCCCCGCCGACGGCGCGCGGGTAGTCCTGGGTCGCCAGGCCGTCGATGACGTAGCGGCCGAGACCGCCCAGACCCACGTAGGCGGCGACCGTCGCGGTCGCCACCACCTGGATGGCGGCCGTGCGCAGGCCGAGCAGGATCAGCGGGAGCGCCACCGGGACCAGCACCCCGAACAGCACCTGGCGGCCGCGCAGGCCCATGCCGTAGGCGGCGTCGCGCAGCTCGGGGTCCACCCCCCGCACGCCCTCGTAGGCGTTGACCAGGATGGGCGGTACGGCCAGCGCCACCAGCGGGATCAGCACCGGGACGATCGTGCCGACCCCCATCAGGAGCACGATCAGCACGAGCAGGCCCAGCGTCGGCAGGGCCCGGGCCGCGTTGGCGCTCAGCACCACCAGCAGCGCGCCCCGGCCGGTGTGCCCGATCCACAGCCCCAGCGGCACCGCGACGGCCATGGCCAGCAGCAGCGAGAGCCCGGCGAACTCCAGGTGCTCCAGCAACCGGGCCGGGACGCCGTCCGCGCCGGTCCAGTTGGCGGGGTCCCCGAGGAACTCGATCAGCCAGTTCACGCCCGCCTCCTCGTCCGGGACCCGGCCCACGGCGTCAGCAGGCGCTGCGCGCCGACCAGCAGCAGGTCGGCGATGCCGGCCAGGAGCACGATCAGCACGATGCCCACGATGATCGGGGTGGGGAACTGCCGCTGCCAGCCGTCGATGAACAGGTAGCCGAGCCCGCCCCTGCCGACCAGCGCGCCCACGCTCACCAGGCTGACGCTGGAGACCGTCGCCACCCGCAGCCCGGCGAGCACGACCGGCACCGCGATCGGCAGCTCGACCTGCAGCAGCCGCCGCAGCGGGGTGAAGCCCATGGCCACCGCGGACTGGCGGACGTGGTCGGGGACCGCGGCCAGCCCGTCCACCACGGCCGGGACCAGCACCGCCATCGCGTAGAAGGTGAGCGGGACCATGACGGTCAGCCGGGTGGCCAGGCCCGTGATCGGGATCAGCACGATGAAGACCGCGAGCGAGGGCAGCGAGTAGACCACGTTCATCACGCCGACGGTGGGCTGGTAGAGCCGGCGCCAGCGCACTCCCGCCAGCCCGAGCGGGAGCGCCAGGAGCAGCCCGGCGAGCACCGGGACCAGCGCCATGACGGCGTTGTCCACCAGCAGTTCCCGGAGCACGGGCAGGTTGCGCCCGATCCAGTCCCAGCGGACCAGCGGCTCCTCACCCACGGGCGTCCCCCGTCGCCCGCGCCAGCGCGGCGTCCAGCGCCTCGCGGGTCACCACCCCTTCGACCCGGCCGGACTCGTCCACCGCGATCGCGTGGCCCGAGGGGGACAGCAGCGCCGCGTCCAGCACGGAGCGCAGCGGGTCGCGCCCCCTGACGAACGTCCCGTACGGCTCCGGCCGCACGTCGGCCGGGGTGCCGGAGTCCGGCAGGCTCCGCGGGGCGATCCAGCCCAGCGGCCTGCCGCCGTCGTCCACCAGGGCCAGCCAGGGCTCGGCCGTACCGCGCGCCGAGGCGGTCGTCGAGACCGGGACGGTCAGATCGGTGCGGAGCGGCAGGTCCCCGCTCGGGACGAACGAGAGCAGGCGGATGCCCCTGTCCCGGCCGAGGAACTCGCGGACGAAGTCGTCGGCGGGCTCGGCCAGCAGCCGCGCCGGGGCGTCGAGCTGGGCCAGCCGCCCGCCGACGCGGAGCACGGCCACCCGGTCGCCGAGCTTGATCGCCTCGTCGATGTCGTGGGTCACGAACACGATCGTCTTGCGCAGCTCGGCCTGCAGGCGCAGCAGCTCGTCCTGCAGGCTCGCGCGCACGACCGGGTCCACGGCGCTGAACGGCTCGTCCATCAGCAGCACCGGCGGGTCCGCCGCCAGCGCCCTGGCCACCCCGACGCGCTGCTGCTGGCCGCCCGACAGCTGGAACGGGTAGCGGTCGGCCAGCGCGGCGTCGAGCCCGACCCGCTCCAGCAGCTCCATGGCCCGCGCCCGGGCCCGGCGCCGCTCCCAGCCGAGCAGGCGGGGCACCGTGGCCACGTTGTCGACCACCTTCCGGTGCGGGAAGAGCCCGGCCTGCTGGATGACGTAGCCGATGCCGCGCCGCAGGGTCGGCGGGTCGATGGTCGTCACGTCCACGCCGTCGAGCAGGACCCGCCCGCCGGTCGGGTCGACCATCCTGTTGATCATGCGGAGTGACGTGGTCTTCCCGCACCCGGACGGACCCACGAACACGGTGATCTCCCCCGTGGGGACCTCCAGCCCGAGGTCGTCCACCGCGACGGTCCCTCCGGCGTACCGCTTGGTGACACCGTCAAATGTGATCATGTCCAACCCCTGGTCTCCGGCAGGGGCACGGCCCCCCTGCCGCAACCGCCCCCATGATCCCTCGCGGAACAGCCTATGGTGCCTCCTTCCGGTCTGTCCCGCTACCTCCCGCTCTTTCAGCGGACCCGCAGGTCTTCGACATCAAATAGGTATCCAATAGTGCGAAGAACCTCGATGACTTGGCATCATTGCCCATATCGTGGGCACTCAGACCACCCACGTCACACATGCCACAGGCCCCGCCCCCACCACACCCCCGCCCGCACCCTTCAGGAACCGGTCCCGCCGTGACCCAACCGCTCCTCGGCCGGCGATCGCTCAGCGACTCGATCGGCGAGCTCTACGATCTCCACGCCTCCGGTCTGTTCGCCTACTGCCACGACCAGCTCGGCGATCCCGACGCCGCCTCCGCCGCCGTCCTGTCCGTCCTGTCCGGCGTGCCCGCCGAGCGGCGGCCCCCGCGCGCCGGGCTGTACGCCATGGCCCGCGGCGAGATCCAGCGGCGCGACGTCGTGCACGCGCCGCCCTCCGCCGGCGCCGATCCGGTGGCCGTCTTCGTCCGGCGGGTCCTGCTGGACCTCCGGCCGCACCAGCGCGAGGTGCTGTACCTGTCCGGCGTGTGCGGGATGGACACCGCGGAGCTCTCCTGGGTGCTCGACGTGGCGGCGGACACCGCCGACGAGCTGACCGTGAGCGCCTGCCGCCGCTTCGCCCAGTCCCTGGCCCTGGCCCTGCCCTCGGCACGGCCGCCGGCCCACCTGGCCGGCGTCTTCGCCCTCCTCGGGACCGCCCAGATCCGCGACGTGCTCGCCCGCGCCCCGTGGGCCTCCCCTCCCCGGGGGCTGCGCGCCGCCGTGCTGGCCGCCGCGCCCGGCACGGCCCCCGGCGCCGCACCGGGTACGGCTCCCGCCGCCCGGGCCTCCTCCCTTCCGGTCAGGAGGCTCTGGCCGACCACCCCCGCCTGGCCGCTGCCGCTCACCGAGCCGCACGCGCTGACCAGCACCCGCCTGTTCCTCCCGCCGGACCCGGAGGCCGTCTCCGCGCACGAGGCGACCACCGAGCCGATGCCCAGGCTGCGCGGCTCGGTCCTGACGGCCCTCGACACGGTCCACGAGACGGCCCGCGACGGCGGCCCCGGCACGGCCCCCGCCTCCGATACGGCCTTCGCCCCCGGCACGTCCCCAGCCTCCGACCCGCATCTCGCCTCCGATCCGCCCCTCCGGACGCCCCGTCCCCGGCCGCGACGTCCGAGGCCGCGGCAGGCCACGCCGCCGCTGTCCGCCCCGGTCCCCGGCGACGTGCTCGACCCTCCTCCGGCGGCGGACGGCCCCGCCCCGGGGCAGGACCTGTTCCGCCCCCTCAGCCCGGAGGCCCGGGCGGCCCTGGCCTACACCGACAAGCTGGTCGCCTCGGCCCCGCTCAGGACCCGGCCGGAGATCCCGGCGGCGGCCTCCCCCGGGACCCCCGCCCCGGCTTCCACCGGGACTCCGGCCGGGTCCCCGGACCGCGCCGGTCGGGAGGAGGCGGCCCGTCCCCTGCCCGGCTGGCCTCTGCCCGCGGACCAGCTGGGCGGCCTCGCGCCTCCTCTGGGGACGCCCCGCACCGGTCACGGCGCGGACGGCGGTCCCGCCGGCCCCGTGTTCGCCGCCCCTGCCCGCACCGCTCCCGCTGAGCCGGACCGTCCCGCTCGGCCGGACGACCGGACCGGGCCCCTCGACGCCCCGGAGGTCCGCGAGCCCGGCCGGCGGGCCCGGTCCGCGCCCGCGCCGACCGGGAGCCGCCGCAGGCGCAGGCAGACCGGGCACGGCGAGCGCCACCACGACTGGGTCTGGGAAGTGGTTGGCTTCATCATCTGCGTCGCGATCGCGATGCTCGTCTTCTTCGCCGTCCCGACCATCGTCACCCCGTAGGACGCGGCCGGTCCCGTCGCCCGACGCGGCGTGATGGGCCGCCGCCGTCCCGACGGTCGCGGTCGGCTCCGTCACCTCGCGTGGCGCGGCCGGTCCCGTCACCCCGCGTGGCGCGGTCCCTCGCCGTGCGCCGCGGGCTCCTGCTCCTCGCCGACGGCGGGGCGCAGGGTCCTGAGTGTGCGACAGGCGAGGTCGAGCTCCTCCCGCAGCGGCCGCAGCGTCTCCACGGTGGCCGAGAGTTCTCCCGATCTGCCCTGCGCCTCCAGCCGGGCGCACAGCTCCGCCAGGGCGGTCGCGCCCATGTTGACGGCGGAGCCCTTCAGGCTGTGCGCCCGCTTCTCCACGTCCCCGGCGTGGCCCCGGGCGACGGCCTCCTCCAGCTCCTCCAGGGCGCCCGGGGCCTTGGCCACGAAGGAGGTCGCCAGGTAGTCGACCATCTCCCAGTCGTCCTCCCCCGCGTCCGGCCCGGCCAGCTCGTCGAGGCGCTCCCTGATGGAGGCCTCGCGCGACGGCAGTCCGGACTCCTCCGAGGACGGCCCGGGCTCCTGCGCGGGTCCACCGGCCTCCTCCGAAGGCGGCCCGGGCTCCTGCACGGGTCCACCGGCCTCCTCCGAGGACGGCTCGGACTCCTGCGCGGGTCCGCCGGACTCCGCCAGGGAGGCCGGGACGCCGGACGTGCCCGCCTCGGGGACGCCGGACTTGTCGGTCTCCGGGACGGGCGCCGCATCGGCAGGCGGCGCCGTACCAGGCCCCGCCACAGCGGCAGGCGCGGCCGGGGCGGGCCGCCCCGCGTCGAGGTCGGACCGCGCGGGCCGCAGCGGTTCGAGGAGCTCTCCCAGTTCGTGCGCGCGCACCGGTTTGGCCAGGTAGTCGTCCATGCCCGCGTTCCGGCAGGCCTCCTGGTCCTCGCCGAGCACGCTGGCCGTCAGCGCCACGATGTACGGCCGGGTCCCCGGCTGCTCCGCGCGGATCCGCCTGGTCGCCTCCAGCCCGTCCATGTTCGGCATGTGCATGTCCATGAGGATCACGTCGTAGGAGGCGTGCCGTACCGCCTCCACCGCCTGCGCGCCGTCGTCGACCGTGTCGACCCGGTGGCCGAGCCTGGCCAGCATGAGCTGGGCGACCTTCTGGTTGACCGGGTTGTCCTCGGCGAGGAGCACGTCGAGGACGCCCTTCCCGGCGGCCCCTCCCGGCTCGGCTCCCTCCGTGCGCTCACCGGCCGTCTCCGCCTCGGAGACCGCGGCCCCCCTGCGGGCTATCGCGCCCGCCATCTTCTCCCGCAGCACGGCGCTGCGGGCGGGCTTGGTGAGCACCGCGTCGAACAGCTCCTTCTGTTCGAGCCTGGCCCGCCAGTGCACGCTCGTCAGCAGCACCAGCGGCAGGTCCCGGCCGACGGGGAGATCGCGCAGGACACCGGCCAGCTGCTCCCCGCTCATCTCCGGCATGTGCATGTCCAGGACGGCGACGTCGTAGGAGTGGCCGCCGGTCACCAGGTCCACCGCCTCGCCCGGGGTGCCGACGTCGGTGCACTCCATGCCCCAGCCCGCGAGCTGCAGCCGCAGAACGCGCCGGTTCGTCGCGTTGTCGTCCACGACGAGCGCGGACTTGCCGGTGAGCGCCACGGCGGCGGGCGTGGGCGTGGACGCCGGGCACTCGGGGCAGCCGGCGAGCACCGCGGTCAGCGTGAAGGTGGAGCCGACGCCGACCTCGCTCTCGACGCCCAGGTCCCCGCCCATGGCCCGGGCGAGCCGCCGGCTGATCGCCAGGCCGAGTCCCGTGCCCCCGTAGACCCGGGTGGTCGAGGAGTCCACCTGGCTGAACGAGCGGAACAACCGGTCCATGCGCTCGGCCGGGATGCCGATCCCGGTATCTCTGACCGCCACCCGGAGCCGGATCGGGCCGTCGTCCCGTTCCGAGAGCCGCTGCCCGTCCGCGGTGACGACGATCTCCCCCTGGTCGGTGAACTTCACCGCGTTGCTGAGCAGGTTGACGATCACCTGCCGGAGCCGCGTCACGTCGCCGCGCAGCACCCTCGGGCAGTCCGGAGCGACGTCCCCGACCAGTTCGAGGCCCTTGCTCTCGGCGGCGAGGGCCATCAGGGCGAGCGTGCCCTCCACGCACTCCCGCACGTCGAACGGCTCGTCGTCGAGGTCGAGCTGCCCGGCCTCGATCTTGGAGTAGTCCAGGATGTCGTTGATCACGGAGAGCAGGGCCTCACCGCTGTTGCGCACGGTGTCGGCGAGCTCCCGCTGGTCGGTGTCGAGGTCGGTCTCCAGCAGCAGGTCCGTCATCCCGATGACGGCGTTCATGGGGGTGCGGATCTCGTGACTCATGGTGGCCAGGAACGAGGCCTTGGCCGCCGCGGCGGCGAGCGCCTCGTCCCGCGCCCGGGAGATGACCTGCACCGAGCCGTTGACGGCCGCGGCCATCTCCGCCAGCTCCACCGGCTCGGTCACCTGCGCGGGCCGGGTCGCGTCACCGGCCGCGACCCGCCGGGCCGCGGCCGCCACCTCCTCGACGGAGGCGGTCACCTTGCGCGTCGCCCACCGCGCGGCGACGGCGACCAGCAGGGCCGCGAGCAGCGAGCCCCACAGGATGACGTTCCGGGTATCGGCCGCGCTCTCGGCCCGGCTGCGCTGCTGCGCCTCCAGCAGGCTCTCCTCCCGCTCCTTCAGCTGGTTCAGCAGTGTCTCGGCCTGGACCATGCTCCACACGCCGCGGTCGGTCAGCACGACGTCGCGGGCGGCCGCGAAGCCCTGCTCGCGGCGGAGGCGGATCGTCTCGTCGAGCTCGCCGAGCTTCTCGCGCACCGGCTGCTGGAGCCTGGTGAGGGTCTCCTGCTCGCGGGGGTCGTCCCCGGTCACCCGGCGCAGGGCCGCGAGGTCATCCTCGATCCCGGTGAGCGCCTGCCGGTACGGGTGCAGGTAGCGGTCCTGACCGGTGATGACGTAGCCGCGCTGGCCCCGCTCCGCGTCCTTGAGCCGGTCACGGAGGTCCTCGATCCGTTCGATGGTCCGCTGGGTGTGCTCGATCGACTCCCGATCCTCCAGCTGGGCGCCGATGCGCATGTAGGAACTGATCCCGATGACCGCGAAGGCGACGAACGCGAGGACGTAGCCGACCGCGAGCAGCCCGCTCACCGTCCAGCCGCCTCTGCGCCGTCGCCTGCCCGGATCGGGCGTCTGCCGTTCGGATGAGGTTGAGGGCGCGCCTGTCGCCATGTTCTCGTCCTCTTCTCCACAGTGGACATAAATAGCCGTTTATTCTATATGTCCGCTTTTTCGAAGAGGATGTACCGCCTGCCGGCTCAGCGGGGCGGTCTCGGCAGGCCCAGCCCGAGCATGGCGATCAGCTCGCGCTGCACCTCGTTCACCCCGCCGCCGAAGGTCAGCACGAGCGCGCCCTTGGCCAGGTGGTCGAGCCGCTCGGCGAACTCCGCCGTCTCCGGGTCCGCCAGGTCCCCGAAGCGGGCCAGGACGTCCCCGAGGAGCCGGCCGGCCTCCTGCATCGCCTCCGAGGCGTAGACCTTGGTGGCGGAGGCGTCCGGGGCGCCCAGCCAGCCGCGGTCCATGCCCGCCGCGACCTGCCAGTTGAGCAGCTCGTTGGTGCGGAAGAGCACGTGGAGGCGGCCGAGCGCGCGGCGCACCGCGGGCTCGCCGTCCAGGCCCGCGCCCCGCGCCCAGTCCAGGAACCGGTCGCGCAGGCGGCCGAGGTTGCCGGCCGGGCCGAGCGTGACCCGCTCGTGGTTGAGCTGGTCGACGATCAGGTCCCAGCCCCGGTTCACCTCCCCCACCACCATGTCCACCGGCACGCGCACCCCCGAGTAGTAGGTGGCGTTGGTGTGGTGCCGCCCGTCCATGGTGATGATCGGCGTCCAGGAGAAGCCGGGGTCGGCGCAGTCGACGATCATCATCGTGATGCCGCGGTGCCGCTTGGCCGCCGGGTCGGTCCGGGCGGCCAGCCAGATGTGGTCCGCGTGGTGGGCGCCCGAGGTGAACGTCTTCTGCCCGTCGACCACGTAGTGGTCGCCGTCGAGGACCGCGGTGGTGCGCAGGGACGCCAGGTCGGTCCCCGCCTCGGGCTCGCTGTAGCCGATCGCGAAGTGGCACTCCCCAGCCAGGATGCGCGGGAGGAAGAAGTCCTTCTGCGCGGGCGTGCCGTGCTGCATGAGGGTCGGGCCGACGGTCTGCACGGTGATGAGCGGGTAGGGCACCTCGGCGCGCGCGATCTCGTTGGCGAAGATCTGCTGCTCCAGCGGGCCGTACCCGCCGCCGCCGTACTCCTTCGGCCAGCCGAGGCCGAGCCTGCCGTCGCGGCCGAGGCGCCGGCAGTGCTCCATGTAGGCGTCGCCGAACGGGTCGGCGGCGATCTTCGCCCGCTCCTCGGCGGTCAGGCAGCCCTGGAAGTACTCGCGCAGCTCGTCGCGGAGCCGCTTCTGCTCCGCGGTCAGGTCGATCATCATCCGGCGAGCGCTCCGATCTCGTCGAGCCGGGCCTCCGCCCCGCCCAGCAGGTGGGCCTGGTGCCTGGCCCAGGCGAAGTGGCGGTGCAGCGGGTAGGTCACGTCCAGCCCGATCCCGCCGTGCAGGTGCTGGCAGGTGTACAGGGCCTTCAGCCCGGCGCCGGCCGCGGTGAACGCGCCCACCGCCAGGTCGGCCTCGGCCTCCTCGGGCGGTCCCTCCGCCAGCCGCCAGACCGCCGACCAGAGGGCCACGTCCAGGGCCCTGCCCGCGATGTAGACGTCGGCGATCTGCACGGTCACCGCCTGGAACTCGGCCAGCGCCCGGCCGAACTGCCTGCGCGTCCCGATGTAGCCGGTGGTCAGCGCCAGGGCCCCGGCCAGCACGCCGGAGGCGGTGGCCACGGCCCCCGCGGTGGCCAGGCGCCGCAGCCCCCGCAGCGCCTCCCCGCCCCCGCCCCCGTCCGGGCCGACCGGCTCGGCGGGGGCGCCGTCCAGCACCAGCACGGCCCCCGGCTCCCCGGACGGCAGGGGTACGGCCCGCAGCTCCGCCGCCCCGGGTCCGACCATGAACAGCCCGGCCCCGCCGTCCAGCGCGGCCGGGACCAGCACCCGGTCCGCCTGGGCGGCGTAGGGCACGGCGCCGGTGCGGCCGTCGAGCACCCAGCCGCCTCCCGGGGTCCGCCGGGCCGTGACGGCGCCTGGGCCGTCGGCGGTCCCCGCGGTTCCGGAGGCGGTCCCCATGGTCCCGGGAGCGGTCCCCGCGGTCCCGGGAACGCCGCGGGCGCCGCGCGGGCGGGCGGGCCCCCGCGGCGCCGCGCTCAGCACCAGCCCGCCCTCGGCCAGCGGGGCCAGCGCCCGGCGCTGCGCGGCCGAGCCGTACCCGGCGACGGTCATCGCGGCGACCAGGCTCTGCTGGACGGGGACGGGGGCGACGTGGGCGCCGACCTCGCGCAGGATCACGGCCAGCTCCACCGGCCCGAGCCCGGCGCCGCCCGCCTCCTCGGGGAGGACCGCGCCGAGCAGCCCGGCCCGGGCGAGGGCGCGCCACAGACCCGCGTCGTACGGCTCGCCGCTCCGTTCGTGCGCGTCGAGCCGGGCCGGGGCCGCCTCCCGTCCTAGCAGCCCCGCCGCCAGCCCGCGCAGCTCTTCCTGCGCCTCGTCAAGGGTGAAGTCCACTGGCGCCTCCCGGCGGTGGTGCCCGAATCGCTCGACCAGAAATTAGAACAGATTCCAATAACTGTCCATACTGCCCACTCGCAACATCGCACAGAATGCCGCCGCGAGACATACCGCATGGAGGATCCAGGAGATTTGTGACTGGCGGGTAACTCATCGGAAGAGGAGGGAATCAGATAACGTGTTCTCATGCGCACTCCGCATACGACCATCGAGGCGCCGGTCACCCCGCGCCTCACCGGCACGTCCGCCCCGAGCACCGCCGGATCCGTCACGAGCAAGGGGGCAGGCGTGCACGGCGAACCCTCGTCCACCGGCGTCCGCACGAGGAGCCAGCACCAGCGGCGCAAGCGCATCATCCAGGCCGCCGCGGCCCTCGCCTCGCGCGGCGGCGTCGAGGCCATGCAGATGCGCACCGTCGCCGAGCGCGCGGGTGTCGCGCTGGGCACGCTCTACCGCTACTTCCCCTCGAAGATGGATCTGGTCGTCGCCGTCGTGGGCGAGGAGATCGACCTGCTCGAGAGCAGCATCGAGCGCCGGCCGCCCAGTGCCTCGGCCCCGGCGGGCCGTGCGGTCGACGTGCTGATGCGGGCCACCCGCGGCCTCATGCGCGAGCCCGAGCTCGCCGACGCGCTCATCCGCTCGCTGATCATGACCGAGGTGGAGACCCCCTTCGGGGACCGCATGGCGGGCCTGCTCGTCCGCGTCGCGGGAGAGGGAGCCGGCGCGGACGGCGCGACCGAGGAGCAGGTGGCCCTGGCGGGGTCGCTGGCGAGCGTCTGGGTCCACGAGCTGCTGGAGATGCTGCGCGGGCGGCGGACGTACGAGCAGATCCAGTGGCGCATCGAGATCGCCGCCGTCCGCCTGTTCGCCGACTTCCCGGACGTCTCCTCCGCCTGAGGCCGCAGAACGCCGCGGAACGCTCCGGAGAGCCACCCGAACGGCGTTCCGGATGGCGCGCGGCCGCCTCCGGACGCCCTCGCGCTCCGGCCCCTAAACTCCTGGGCATCCGATGTACCGGCGAGTCTGGGACGGTGAGGCGTGGCGGTCACCGACGCCGCGATCGACAAGATCAAGCAGATGATCCTCTCGGGCGAGCTCACCCCGGGCAGCCGCCTGCCGAAGGAGGCCGTTCTCGCCGAACGGCTCGGCCTGTCCCGCAACTCCCTGCGCGAGGCAGTCCGCGCGCTGGCCCTGATCAACGTGCTGGACGTGCGCCAGGGCGACGGCACCTACGTGACCAGCCTGGAGCCGGGGCTGCTGCTGGACGCCGTGTCCTTCGTGGTGGACTTCCACCGGGACGACACCGTGCTGCAGTTCTTCCAGGTCCGGCGGATCCTGGAACCGGCCGCCACCGCCATGGCCGCGGCCCGGATGGACGAGGCCGGGGTGGCCGAGCTGCGCGGGATCCTCGCCTCGCTGCCCGGCGACCCGAGCGTCGAGCAGCTCGTCGCCAACGACCTGGAGTTCCACCGGCGCATCGCGGCGGGCTCGGGGAACGCGGTGCTCTGCTCCCTGATCGAGAGCCTGTCCGGCCCGACCACCCGGGCGCGCGTCTGGCGGGGGCTCACCCAGGAGGGGGCCCTGGCCAGGACCCGCGAGCAGCACGCCGCGATCTGCGAGGCCATCGCCTCCCGCCGGCCGGAGGTCGCCCGCGCCTGGGCCACCGTGCACATCGCCGATGTCGAGGAGTGGCTCCGCGGCGCCCTCGCCTGACCCCGGCGGAGCGGACGGCCCCCCGGGCCTCGTCACCCGGCCCGGCGGAGAGGGCACCACCCCCGGACCCGCTCACCAGGCGGGAAAGGACGGCCCCGGCCTTGCTCAGCCGACGAGGCCCTCGGCGGCGAGGTCGGTCCAGAGGGCCTCGGGGACGGGTGCGGCGGCCAGGGCGGCGTTGCGGGTGACCTCGGCGGCCGAGCGGGCCCCGGCGACCACGGAGACGACCGCCGGATGGCGGAGCGGGAAGGCCAGCGCCGCCTGGGGCAGGGTGACGCCGTGGCGTTCGCAGACCCGGGCGATCCGGCGGGCGCGCGCCAGCAGCGGCCCGGGGGCGGGGGCGTAGTCGTAGGTGCCGGAGGCGTCGTGGGTGGCCAGCAGGCCGCTGTTGAACACCCCCGCCGCGAGCACGCGGACCCCGCGCTCCGCGCAGAGCGGGAGCAGCCCGCGCGTGCCCGACTGGTCGAGCAGCGTGTGGCGCCCCGCCAGCATCACCACGTCCATGTCCGTCTCCCGGACGAACCGGGCGAGCATCTCCCACTGGTTCATGCCGGTCCCGATCGCCCCGACGACGCCCTGGTCGCGCAGCTCGGCCAGGGCCGGGTACGCCTCGGAGACGGCCTGCTCCCAGTGGTCGTCCGGGTCGTGGATCAGCACGATGTCGACCCGGTCGAGACCGAGCCGCCCCAGGCTCTCGTCCAGCGACCGGCGCACCCCGTCGCGGGAGTAGTCGCGCACCCGGCGCAGGTCCGCGGGGACGTCGAAGCCCTCCGCGTCCCGGGAGCCCCCCGCCTCCGACGGCACGAGCAGGCGGCCCACCTTGGTGGAGAGCGTGTAGGAGTCGCGGGGACGGTCCGCCAGGGCCGCGCCGAGCCGCCGCTCCGACAGGCCGAGCCCGTAGTGCGGCGCGGTGTCGAACAGCCGGATCCCGGCCTCGTAGGCGGCGTCGACCGCCGCCCGCGCCGTCTCGTCGTCCACCGCGGTGAACAGGTTGCCGATGGGGCCGGCGCCGAAGCCGTACCTGCCGATGTCCGCGCTGACGCCCATCACGTGCTCCGTTCCGCGGGAGATGCCCGGGTACGGCTCCCGCCGCCCGGCGGGAGCCTAGCCGATCGCGGTTCCGGTGACCGGCCGGCGGATAAGGCGGCGCCGTACGGGTAGTGCGGCGTCACGCGCCCGGACGAGTCCGGGACGGGACAACCACCGGTCCCGCCCTTGACTCTCCCCCCGCCCCGTAATAGAACACGTTTCAGAAACGTGATCGATCAGTGATCCCCGGATGCACCGCCGGTCGGGGCGCGGCCGGACCGCGTCCCGGTGCCGCGCGGACACCGGGGAAGCCGCCCGTACGGCCCGCATGGGAGAGCAGATGGACATCAACGTCATCGACCAGGACTTCTACGCGAAGCATGGGCCTCCCCACGAGCAGTTCGCCTGGCTGCGCGCCAACGACCCCGTCCACTGGCATCCCGACCCCGACGGCCCCGGCTTCTGGGCGGTGACCCGGCACGCCGACGTGGTCCACGTCTCCCGCCGCTCCGACCTGTTCTCCTCCCACCGCAAGCTCGCGCTGATCAACGAGATGCCCGAGGAGGAGCGCGAGCTCCAGCGGATGATGATGCTCAACCAGGACCCCCCGGAGCACACCCGGCGGCGCTCCCTGGTCAACCGGGGCTTCACCCCGCGGGTCATCGGGCGGCTGGAGCAGCACATCCGCGACATCTGCCACGACCTGGTGGACGAGGCCAGGGGCCGCGGCCCGGTCGACTTCGTCCGGGACATCGCCGCCCCGCTCCCGCTCTACGTCATCTGCGAGCTGCTCGGCGCGCCCGTCGAGGACCGCGACAAGCTCTTCACCTGGTCCAACCAGATGATCGGCGCCGAGGACCCGGACTACGCGGCCGACCCGTCGCAGGGGCGCGACGCGGCCTCGGAGGTCTACGCCTACGCCAACGCCCTGGCCGCCCAGCGGCGCGCGGAGCCGCGCGACGACATCATCACCAAGCTCCTGCAGCCCGCCGAGGACGGCGAGGCGCTCGACGAGAACGAGTTCGACCTGTTCGTGCTGCTCCTGGTGGTCGCGGGCAACGAGACGACCCGCAACGCGGCCTCCGGCGGCATGCTGGCGCTCTTCGAGCACCCCGAGCAGTGGTCCCGCCTGGTGTCCGAGCCGGCGCTGGCGCCCGCCGCGGCCGACGAGATCGTCCGCTGGGTCTCACCGGTCAACCTCTTCCGCCGCACGGCGACCGCCGACACGGTGATCGGGGACCGGCAGGTCCGCGAGAACGACAAGGTCGTGGTCTTCTACGGCTCGGCCAACCGCGACGAGTCCGTGTTCGACTCCCCCGGCGTCTTCGACATCGGCCGCGACCCCAACCCGCACATCGGGTTCGGCGGCGGAGGGGCCCACTTCTGCCTCGGCAACCACCTCGCCAAGCTGGAGCTCCGGGTCCTGTTCGAGGTGCTGGCCGAGCGGCTGCCGAAGATCTCCCAGACCGGCCCGGCCCGGCGCCTGCGCTCCAACTTCATCAACGGCATCAAGGAGCTCCCGGTCGACCTCGGCTGACAGTGAGGATGTAGGGGAACGCCTCCCGGTGGAGCCTGGCTCATCGTCTGACTGACCATGGTGTCTTCAACCCGAGCCGCCGGCTCCGTCCGGGAGGCGTCCACCTGCACTCACCTGACGAGCAGGGACTCCGCCCCGTCGAGGCAGGCGTACGGCAGGCGGTGCAGGGCTTCGGCGGCCTCGGGGTCGGCGATGCCGGGCAGCGCGGCGACGGCGTCCGCCGCCAGGCCGCGGCAGTGCGCGATCGTCTCCTCCGCCATGGAGCCCGCCCTGAGCCGGGCCAGGACGGTTCCGATCTCGTCCTCGTTCAGCCGCCGCCCCAGGAACGGGCGCAGATCGGCGCACTCCCCCCGCACGGCCGTGAGCAGCGGCAGGGTGTAGACGCCCTGCCGCAGGTCGTTGCCGGCGGGTTTGCCGAGCAGCTCCGCCGTGGAGCCCAGGTCCAGCAGGTCGTCCAGGATCTGGAACATCATGCCGAACCGCTCGCCGTACTCCGCCAGGGCCTGCCCGTCCGGGTGCGCGACCAGGCAGCTCGCCCGGAACAGGGAGGCCGTCTTGCGGCGGACGGAGCACAGGGCGCTCTCGGGGGTGCGGTCGGCGTCGAAGAGCTCGGCCGCCTCCTGGAACTGCCCCTCGGCCAGCTCGACGACGGTGGCGGCCAGCGTCTCGGCCACCGGTTTGGAGAGCGAGGAGAGCGCGGTCAGCGCGGCCCTGGCCAGCATGAAGTCGCCCACCACCAGCGCCCGCGCGTCGCCCAGCTCGGCGTTGAGGGTCCGCACGCCGCGGCGCTCGGCCGCCCCGTCCATCAGGTCGTCGTGGACCAGCGACCCCGCGTGGACGAGCTCCACGCACGCCGCGGCGGTCACCGTCCGCCTGTCGATCCGGCCGCCCAGGGCGAGCGCCGCCGCCAGGGTCAGCGCGGGCCGCAGCCGCTTGCCGCCGGCCCCCGTGATCCGGGTGACCGCGCGGCTGACGGACGGCAGCCGGGACGAGGCGCTCAGGCTCCGCAGGCGCTTCTCCACCTGCCGGAGCCCGGCGGAGACGGCCGGACCGGCGAGAACCTCCTCCGGACCCGCGGGGCGCGTGACGTGAACGGGCATGACGACCTCCTGGCGGCGGGACCCCTCTTGTGGGGGATCACCCGCCACGCTGCCCGAACCCCCCTGAGGAGACGCTGAGCCCGGCTGAGCCGGAGCTGAGGACCGCTGAGACGCCTCTCAGCGGGCTCGACCCGCCCAGAGGAACCGGCACACCCGACCCCCGGACAGAGCGGAGCGGAAGATCCCGCCCCACCGGCTTCAGCGGCGGTTCAACCACCCATCGGAACCGAACCGAGGAGCTCCGCCGATCCGCCGTCTCTCGAAGCGCACTTTATTTAGAATATCCTTAACTATGGTGACTGTCCCGAGAAGACCGCAGTGGACGAGTGGGAGATCTTCTTCACCGATGAGGTGGGAGAATTCCTCGACACCCTGAGCGAGACCGATCGCGCTTCCCACAAGCTGGTCAACCAGGCCGTCCTGATACTGGAACGCAACGGCCCCGCAGAAGGTCGTCCACTCGTGGACACCATCACGGGCTCCAAGATCCCTAACATGAAAGAGCTGAGGCCGGGCTCCGCCGGCCGCAGTGAGATCCGCATCCTGTTCGTCTTCGATCCCTGGAGGGCAGCCATATTGCTGGTGGCGGGAGACAAGGCGGGCAACTGGGAGCGCTGGTACCGCACGGCGATTCCGCGAGCCGAGCAACTGTACGAGCTCTATCTGGTGGAGCGGCAGAAGGAGATGGGCCGATGAGCAACTACCGTAGGTGGCGCGAGAGCGGCCATCTGGAGCAGGCGATCGAAACCGCAGGCGGCCCGGAGCGGTTCGAGAACGAGGTGCAGCAGCTGCGCGCCCAGGCACAAGGCTGGCGGCTGAGCGAGATGCGCAAGCGCCGAGGTCTCACCCAGGCCCAGGTCGCCGACCGCATGGGCATCTCCGTGGCCCGGGTGTCTCAGATCGAGAAGGGCGACGTGTCGACCCGCGAGGTCCTGGACCGCTATGTCGCCGCCCTCGGCGGCACCCTCAAGCTGATCGCCGATTTCGGCGACGAGCAGCTCAAGGTCAGCTGACCGGCTCGCGGGTCCCCTGCACGGGCCACCAGGGCGGTTTCGTCTCCGCATGGCAGGGCGGTGATCCAGGCGCGGAAGCCTGCTGTCCATCCGCATGTGCGACGGCGGCACGAGGACGGATCGCCAGGCCCGGCCATCGGCAACGCGGATCAGCGCTCCGCGCCTCCGCGGGAAGGCGCGGCCGTTCGAAAGCCGGGCGGAGGTCAGGGCCAGGAGGAGTCCTGGTCGGGGTCGCCGCCCTCGGACAGGAGTTTGACGTCGGCCTCGACCATCATGGCGACCAGTTCCTCGAAGGAGACCGAGGGCTCCCAGCCGAGCTGGACGCGGGCCTTCTTCGGGTCGGCGCAGAGCAGGTCGACCTCGGCCGGACGGTGCAGGGCCTGGTCGCAGACCACGTAGCGCTCCCAGTCGAGGCCCGCGGCGGAGAACGCCGCCTCGACGAGCTCGCGCACCGACTGGGTCCGCCCGGTGCCGATGACGTAGTCCTCGGGCGTCTCGGCCTGGAGCATCAGGTGCATCGCCCGGACGTAGTCGCCGGCGTAGCCCCAGTCGCGACGGGCCTCCAGGTTGCCCAGGCGGAGCTCGGAGGCCAGGCCCAGCTTGATGCGGGCCACGCCGAGGGAGACCTTGCGGGTGACGAACTCGGCGCCGCGGCGCGGCGACTCGTGGTTGAACAGGATGCCGCTGACCGCGAACATCCCGTAGGACTCGCGGTAGTTCTGGGTCAGGAAGTGGCCGTAGGCCTTGGCCACGCCGTACGGCGAGCGGGGGTGGAACGGGGTGGTCTCCGCCTGCGGGGTCTCCCGGACCTGCCCGAACATCTCCGAGGACGACGCCTGGTAGAACCGGATCTGGCCGGAGCCGTTGACGGTCCGCGAGGAGGAGATCCCCGAGCAGACGCGGATGGCCTCCAGCATGCGCAGCACGCCCATGCCGGTGACCTCGGCGGTCAGCTCGGCCTGCTCCCAGGACATCGGCACGAACGAGATGGCGCCCAGGTTGTAGACCTCGTCGGGCTGGACCTTCTCCACCGCGGAGATGAGCGAGCCCTGGTCGAGCAGGTCGCCGCGGACCAGCTGGACGTCCTGCAGGAGCCTGCGCACCCGGGAGACGCGCGGGTTGGCCTGGCCCCGGACGAGCCCCCAGACCTCGTAGCCCTCGTCCAGCAGGCATTCGGCCAGGTAGGAACCGTCCTGCCCGGTGATGCCGGTGATCAGCGCGCGCCTGGCCAACGCGTCCTCCTTGCTCGTCGGGCGGGGCTTGCTCCCGGACCGGGTCCTACCCGGACAGTGTGCCGTTGACTGGCGAATGTACCGCCCTGCCCTGTTATGGGCACCATACCGGGCGGCGTGTCACTAGAACCCGTTACACCGAATTGCGATCGGTCGCACCAACGTCGCAGCTCGTATGCCCTGAAAGTGACACTGAGCACAATTCCACATTAGAAGGGTGAGACCTACCGAATGGTAGGGTCCGAGGTCTAAGGTCATCTTTCACGGTACCTGTCCTCACCCGGACAGGGTGAGGAAGGGGTTGCCGTGCCAGGTGCGGACTCGCTGCGGATCGCTCTGCTGTCCTACCGGAGCAAGCCGACCTGCGGCGGCCAGGGGGTCTACCTGCGGCACCTCAGCCGTGAGCTGGTCGCCCTCGGCCACCACGTCGAGGTCTTCTCCGGCCAGCCGTACCCCGAGCTCGACGAGGGGGTCGTCCTCAACAAGGTGCCCAGCCTCGACCTCTACCGCGACGAGGACCCGTTCCGCACCCCGGGGCTGCGCGAGTTCCGCGACTGGATCGACGTGCTCGAGGTCGCGACCATGTGGACCGCCGGATTCCCCGAGCCGCTGACCTTCACCCTGCGCGCCCGCCGTGAGCTGGCCAGGCGCGTCGGCGACTTCGACGTGGTCCAGGACAACCAGACCCTCGGCTACGGCCTGCTCGGCATCGCCAAGCTCTTCCCGGTGGTCGGCACCATCCACCACCCGATCAGCGTGGACCGGCGGATCGAGCTCAAGGCCGCGCCGCTGCGCAAGCAGTTCTCGATGCGGCGCTGGTACGGCTTCGTACGCATGCAGGCCAAGGTCGCCCCGCGGCTGAACCCGATCCTGACCGTCAGCGAGTCCTCCCTCGCCGACATCCACCGCGACTTCAACGTCCCGCAGGCCAACATGCGGCTCATCCCGCTGGGCGTGGACACCCGCTACTTCCACCCGCGCCCGGAGATGCCCAAGCGTCCCGGCTCGATCGTCGCGGTGGCCAGCGCCGACTCGCCGATGAAGGGCGTGGCGACGCTGCTGCGCGCGGTGGCCAAGCTCGCCACCGAGCGCGACGTGAACCTGACCGTGGTGAGCAGGCCGACCCCGGGCGGCCCGACAGAGAAGCTGGTGGCCGAGCTCTCCCTGGCCGACCGGGTCCGGTTCGTGCACGGCATCTCCGACACCGAGCTGGGCGAGCTGATCGCCACCTCGGAGATCGCGGTCGTCCCCTCGCTCTACGAGGGCTTCTCGCTCCCGGCCGTCGAGCACATGGCCTGCGGAACCCCGCTCGTCGCCTCGCGGACCGGCGCGCTGCCGGAGGTCGTCGGCGACGCCGCGGTGCAGGTCGCCCCCGGCGACCCCGAAGAGCTGGCCGCCGCGCTGCGCCGCCTGCACGACTCCCCCGAGGAGCGGGCCGAGGTCGGCCGGCGCGGCTACGAGCGCGCCATGGAGCGCTACACCTGGAAGGTCGTCGCGCAGCGGACCGTGGAGGCCTACCGCGAGGCCATCCAGGCCCACCCCGCGGCCCGCACGGCCCGCACGACCTGATCGACCCCCTTTCCCAGCTGGATCTCTGCAAGGAGCGGCAAGTGCTGACTGTCGACTTCGGCCGGTTGCCCGTCGGGCCCGGGACCCGAGTCCTCGATCTCGGCTGCGGCGGCGGGCGGCACGCCTTCGAGGTGCTGCGCCGGGGCGCCGACGTGGTGGCGTTCGACATGGACGCCGAGGAGCTGAAGGGCGTGGCGACCATGTTCGCCGCGATGGAGCAGGCCGGCGAGGTGCCCGACGAGGCGACCGCCGAGACGGTGACCGGCGACGCGCTGGACATGCCGTTCGAGGACGCCAGCTTCGACCGGGTGATCGCCGCCGAGGTCCTGGAGCACATCCCCGACGACATGGCGGCGATGCGGGAGATCTTCCGGGTGCTCAAGCCGGGCGGTCTGGCCGCGGTCACGGTGCCGAGCTTCCTGCCCGAGCGGATCTGCTGGGCGCTGGACGAGGACTACCACACCGCCCCCGGCGGGCACGTGCGGATCTACACGCTCGCCGAGCTCGGCGCGAAGCTCAAGGCCACCGGGTTCGTCATCGGCCCGCACCACCACGCCCACGGCCTGCACGCGCCGTACTGGTGGATCAAGTGCGCCGTCGGCGTGAACAACGACGACCACCCGCTGGCCAAGGCGTACCACGAGATCCTCGTCTGGGACATCATGAAGCGCCCGGCCGCCACCCGCATCGCCGAGGCGCTGCTCAACCCGCTCATCGGCAAGAGCGTCGTGCTCTACGTCCGGAAGCCCGCCTGAGCCGTGGACCGGCAGCGGGTCGCGCAGACCGCGGGCAGCATCGCGGCCGTGCAGGAGGACGACGGCGGCGTCCCCTGGCCCGAGGGCCACGTGGACGCCTGGAACCACGTCGAGTGCCTGATGGCGATGAGCGTGGCCGGACTGGCCGAGCCGGTCCGCAGGGGCTACGACTGGCTGGTCCGCACCCAGCGGGCCGACGGGTCCTGGCCGATGAAGCTGGTCGGGGGCAGGGCCGTCGAGCACGGCGGGGAGTCCAACCACGCGGCCTACGTCGCGGTCGGCGTCTGGCACGAGCTGCTGGTCACCGGTGACGAGGGCTTCGCCCGCGAGATGTGGCCCGTCGTGCGCTCCGCCCTCGACTTCACGGTCGGCCTGCAGACCACCCGGGGCGAGATCGTCTGGGAGCGGGCCGCGGACGGCCGGGCGGCCTCCTACGCCCTGCTGACCGGCTGCGCCTCCATCCACCAGGGCCTGCGCTGCGGCGTGCTGCTCGGCGAGCACCTGGGCGACCCGCAGCCCGACTGGGAGCTCGCGGCCGACCAGCTCGGCCACGTGCTGGCCGCCCATCCCGAGGCGTTCGCCGACAAGAGCCGCTTCTCGATGGACTGGTACTACCCGATCCTCGGCGGCGCCCTGCGCGGCCCGGCGGCCCACGCCCGGCTGGCCGAGGAGTGGGACACGTTCGTCGAGCCGGGCCTGGGCATCCGCTGCGTCTCCGACCAGCCCTGGGTGACCGGCGCGGAGACGTGCGAGCTGGTGCTGGCGCTGGACGCGCTGGGCGACCGGGACCGGGCCGAGAAGCTCTTCACCGACATGCAGCACCTGCGGCACGAGGACGGGTCCTACTGGACCGGCTGGCAGTTCGTGAACGAGAAGTGGTTTCCGCACGAGCGCTCGGCCTACACCGCGGCCGCCGTCGTGCTCGCCGCCGACGCGCTGTACGGCCTCACCCCCGCGTCGGGCCTCTTCCGCGACGCGGGCGCCTACGCGACGGACCGTCCCACCGCGGCCTGCGGCTGCAGTCACGCCCGCTCCCCCGGCTGACCCGGCGGGGCCCGGGAGCCGTGCCGCCGCCCCGCCCGGCCGAGGGTCTCCCCCGCGGCCCGTCAACCGGCCCGGGGCCTGTCAGCCGATGCCGGGGCCGATCCGCTCCAGCACCCGGAGCGAGCCCTCCCGCCGGACCTCCTTGAACGCCCCGGAGGCCAGCGCCCTCTGGTGGACGCGGTACGGCGCCTGCCCGCCGTCGGCCGGGTCGGGGTAGACGTCGTGGAAGGCCAGCGCGCCGCCCGGCACCACGTGCGGGGCCCAGCCCTCGTAGTCCTTGGTCACCGGCTCCTCGGAGTGGCCGCCGTCGATGAACAGCATCCCCAGCGGGGTGTTCCACAGCCCGGCGACCCGCTCGGACCGGCCGACGATCGCGATGACCTCCTCCTCCAGCCCGGCCGCGGCGATCGTGCAGCGGAAGGTGGGCAGGGAGTCCATCTTGCCGAAGCGGGGGTCGACCAGCGTGGGGTCGTGGTGGGCCCAGCCCGGCTGGATCTCCTCCGAGCCCCGGTGGTGGTCCACGGTCAAGACGACGGAGCCGGACAGGCGGGCGCCCGCGCCGAGGTAGACGGCGGACTTCCCGCAGTAGGTGCCGATCTCGCAGATCGGCCCGCGCGAGCCGTACTCGGCGGCGGTCTCGAACAGGGCGATCCCCTCGGCTCGGGGCATGAACCCCTTGGCGCGGTGGGCGGCCTGCAGCAGGTCCGCGGGCATGCTCGGCGGCGTGCCGGGGCGCGGGTCCGCGGGCAGGTCGGAGGGCCCGGTGGCGTTGCTCATCCGAGCAGCCTACCCACGCCGAACAACATTCGGAACGGCTCTTGCCGGGCCTTGTGGAACATGTTCTACTTTGCACCGTGAATCAGCGCGCGCGCATAGCGATGTCCGACGACGAGGTCACCGCCTTCATCGCGGAGTCGCGGAAGCTCCAGCTCGGCACGATCAACCCGGACGGCACGCCCCACATGGTCACCATGTTCTACGGGCTGGACGAGGGGAGGATCGCCTTCTGGACCTACGGCAAGGCCCAGAAGACCCGCAACATCCAGCGGGACGCCCGGGTGAGCTGCCTCATCGAGGCCGGGGACGACTACGCCGAACTGCGCGGAGTCCTGGTGTACGGCGTCGCGCGCACGATCGGCGACCCGGAGGGCGTGCTGCGCGTCGGCACGGGCGTGACCCGGCGGATGGCCGGGATGCCGGACTCCGCGGAGCTCGTCTCCGAGTACGTCGCCCACACCGGCCGGAAAAGGGTCGCGTTCGTCGTCGAGCCCACCCGGGTGGTCTCCTGGGACCACCGTAAGCTCGGCACGCCGATCCAATCCGGTTGAGGAGGTTCACGCTCATGAAGATCAAAGTCGACTATCTGGTCTGCGAGGCCAACGCCGTCTGCATGGGACTCGCCCCGGAGGTCTTCGACGTCGACGACGACGACCAGCTGCACGTGCTGCTGCCTGAGCCGCCGCCGGAGATGATGGACCGCGTCCGGCACGCCGTGCGGTCCTGCCCCAAAGCCGCCCTCTCCCTCGAGGAGACCCCCGAGGAGAAGGCATAACCCAGGACCGAGGAGGACCCCTCATGCGCGGTGCGCTGCTCCACGCCGTCGGCGACGACAAGCTCGACATCCGCGACGACTTCACCCTGACCCCGGTGGGCCCGGCGGACGTCCGGATCAAGGTCAGGGCCACCGGCGTCTGCCACTCCGACCTGTCGGTGCTGAGCGGCGTGCTGCCGATGCCGCTCCCGGTCATCCCCGGGCACGAGGGCGCGGGCGAGGTCGTCGAGGTCGGCGACCACGTGACCACCGTCCAGCCCGGCGACCACGTCATCGTCAACTGGACCCCGGCCTGCGGCACCTGCTCCAACTGCCTGGTCAACCAGCCGTTCCTGTGCATGACCTACGTCATGGACAGCTTCGTCAACGCCCGCTTCCGCTACGGCGGCGACACCCCGGCGTTCGGCATGGCCGGCTGCGGCACCTGGTGTGAGGAGATCGTCGTGCCCTGGCAGGGTGCGGTCAAGGTCGACCCGGACGTGCCCTTCGAGGTCGCGGCGCTGATCGGCTGCGGCGTCACCACCGGCGTCGGCGCGGCGCTCAACACCGCCAGGGTCCGCGCGGGCTCGACCGTGGCCGTGGTCGGCTGCGGCGGGATCGGTCTGTCGATCATCCAGGGCGCCCGGATCTCCGGGGCGACCACGATCCTGGCGATCGACCCGCTGGAGTCCAAGCACGCGCTGGCCGAGAAGGTCGGCGCCACCCACGCGGTCACGCCCGACCAGTTGATGGACGCGATCGGCACGCTGACCGGCGGCCGGGGCTTCGACTACGGCTTCGAGGCCGTCGGCAAGTCCGCCGCGATCATGACCGCCTGGCAGGCGACCCGCCGCGGCGGCGACATGATCGTCGTCGGCGCGGGCGCGATGGACGACACCGTCCCGCTGAGCGCCTTCAGCCTGCTGTTCGAGGGCAAGAACATCCTCAGCTCGATGTACGGGGGCTCGGACGTCCGCCGGGACTTCCCGTTCCTCGCCGGGCTGTACAAGGCCGGCAAGCTCGACCTGGAGAGCATGATCAGCTCCCGGATCAGGCTCGCCGACCTCAACGACGCCGTCGCGGCCCTGCGCGGCGGCGAGGTCCTGCGCCAGGTCGTCGTCCTGGACTGACGGTGAGCATGCGGGGGAACGCCTCCCGGTGGAGCCCGGTTCCCGGCCTGACCGGCCACGGTGTCCTCGACCCGATCCGCCGGCCCCGTCCGGGAGGCGTTCGTCCGCACGCACCGGACGCGGCAGGTGACCCATAGGAGCCCGGCCGGAGGTCCCGTCACCGTCCTGTCCGGATCGCCCGGTCGCGATCCGGCCGGGCGGGCCCCTCAGTCCCGCCGGTCCCTCCAGTCGCGCGGCGCCCGGCCGTAGGCCCGACGGAAGGCCCGGCTGAACGAGGTGGCGTCGGTGAAGCCCCAGCGGGCGGCGACCTCGCCCACCGCCTCGCCGCGGGGCCCCGCGGCGGCCAGCTCCCGGCGGCAGTGGTCCAGGCGGCGGGCGCGCACGTGCGCGGTCACCGTGCCGCCCGCCGCCTGGAAGATCCGGTGGAGCTGGCGGACCGAGACGTGATGGGCCTGCGCGATGACGGCCGGGGACAGCTCGGGGCGGTGCAGGTTCCGCTCGATCCAGTCCACGATCCGCGCGTACGCCTCGGCGTGCGCGCCGCCGGGCGGCGGCGTGCCGTCGAGCCGCTCGCACAGCGCCCCGGTCACCACGTTGACCAGGGCCTCGCCGAAGTGCACGCCGTACGGGCCGTCCGCCGGACCGCCGTGGACCGCCAGCGCGCTCAGGAAGGAGACCGCCAGGCTCCCCGGGCCCTCCCTGCTGCCCAGCAGCGTGCCCGCCAGTTCCGCCACCCGCGCGGGCGGCAGCGGGATCACGGACCGGGGGATGGTCAGGGCCAGCAGGTGGTGGTCCTGGAGCGCGAACCTGATCGGGCGGGCCAGGTCGTAGAGCACCAGGTCGCCGGAGCCGACCTCGACGTGCCTGCCCGCCTGCTCGACCACCCCCGAACCGCGCAGCAGCAGGGACAGCTTGTAGTGCTCCATGCCGTCCCGCAGACCGTGCCGCGCGGCGCGGCTCACCACGTGGGCGGGCGCGCGCACGTCGCTGACCTGGACCGGGCCCAGGGTGCGGCCCACGATCCGGCCCGCGAACCCCTCCCGGTCGTCGGTCCGCAGCTCCAGCGGGCCGAAGGCCCGTGACACGACGTCCCGCCAGAGCGCGGCCTGCTCCCGGGCCGGCGTGCCGGCCGTGCTGACGAAGGTGGGCATGGCCTCTCCCCGGTCTCGTGGGCTCTCCGCGCGTCCCGCTGAGCCCTCCGGTGCCGCCCGGTCGCGGCCCGCCCAGCCTCTCCCCCCGAGCCGAGCGCCGGAAATCCCATCCGTGTCCCCGTCACGGGTTATGGACGACCGGCTGCGCCCTCCCCGCCGGGGCGCGGGAGGAGGGCCGTGGAAGGAGGACCGCGGGAGGAGGACCGCGGGAGGAGGACCGCGGCGGCCCGGCGCTCCGTGCCAACACCTCGGCACGCGCCGCCACGTCCGCGGCGGGTGCGGTGGATATACACGTCAGGGACGGGCCGCCGCGGCCTCCGGAGCGGCCCCCGTCCCCCGACCCCTCCCCCGACCCCTCCCCCGACAAGGAGCATGATGAGCGAGAACCCGCACCGGGCCGGCGAGGAGCCCGGCCTCAGCCGTAAGAGGTTCATCACCGCGGTGGGCCTGGGCGCGCTGGCCGCGCCGGCGGTGGCCGGCGCCGCCTCCCGGGCGGGCGCCGCGTCGGCGGCCCCGGCGGACGCGCCGCTGGCCTGCACCCCCGGCAGGACGACCGTGGCCCAGACCGAGGGACCGTACTTCAAGCCGAACTCCCCCGAGCGCGACGACCTCACCGCCGGGGTGTCCGGTACCCGGCTGGTCGTCAGCGGCTACGTCTTCGACCGCGCGTGCCGCCCGCTGAGCCGGGTGCTCATGGACTTCTGGCAGGCAGACAACTCCGGCAACTACGACAACGTCCGGTTCACCCTGCGCGGCCACCTGTTCACCGGCGCGGACGGGTCGTACCGGCTGACCACCATCGTCCCCGGTCTCTACCCGGGGCGGACGCGGCACATCCACGTCAAGCTCCAGGCGCCGGGCCAGTCGCGGATCCTGACCACCCAGCTCTACTTCCCCGGCGAGCCGCGCAACAACACCGACACCATCTTCGATCCGTCGCTGCTGATGAACGTGCGCACGGCCGGGGGCGTGCGGGAGGGGACGTTCGACTTCGTGCTCGACGTCGCCGGGACGCCCACGACCAGCCCGTCGCCGAGCACGCCGCCCGGCGGGACCTGGCGGGCCGGCACGGCCTACGCCGCCGGGGACCGGGTCACCTACGGGGGCTCGACCTACCGGTGCCTCCAGGCGCACACCGCGCAGACCGGATGGGAGCCGCCGAACGTCCCCTCCCTGTGGCAGCGCGCCTGACCCGCCCGGACCGCCGGTCCGCGTTCCCGGCGAGGCACGCGGACCGGCTCCGGCCGGGTTCCGGCGCGGGAGCCGGGCCGGGCGCACCGGGCCGCGCGGGAACCGGCCCGCCCGGAGGCATTCGCCCGTGGACGACACGGGCGCGGTGGAGCCGTCTGCGGCCGTCGCGGGACGACGGTCTACACCGACGGCGGCGGATAGCGGTGGATCTCCGCCCGGTGCCCCGTTGCACTGGCGAACTTGGCGTCGTCGGTGAGCAGCGGCACCCCCAGCAGTTCGGCGAGCGCGACGTACATGCCGTCATAGGCGGTGAGGTTGTTGCGCAGTTCCAGCACACGCGGCTGCAGAGGCAGCATCGGATGGCGGGCGATCCTCAACTGGGCGTACCGCTCCAGCATGATGCCTGCCCGCTCCTCGGAGATGCGCACCTCCGGCTTACTCGTGATCACATGCCCGCGCACCACCGAGGCGATCTCGACGTCGATCAGCGCCGGGGCGTGCAGCTTGCGGGCCAGCCGCTGCCGGAGGAGGTCGTCGCCTTTCACGTTGGCCAGCAGGCGGAAGACGATCGAGGCGTCGACGACCAGGCTCACCGGCGGCCCTCGCGCAGCGTCTCGCGGACGAAGTCCGGATCGTACGGCACCGGCTCGTCGGCGGCGATCCTGGCCATGACCTCGTCGAGCGTCGGGGTGGCAGCCTCCTCGGTGAGGAGATCGCGCAGGTAAGCCGTCAGCGACTTGCCCTCACGCTCGGCCCTCGCCTTCAGCGTCCGTTCGGTTTCGTTGGGGACATCTCGGATCTGCACAGTTCCCATGCACACAAGTTAGCATGCAATCTGCATGCACTGCAGATGTCTTCATCATCCCGGGAAGCCGGCTCGCCGAGCCCTCGCCACCGGTCTCCCGGAGAGCGTGGCCGTCGAAAACCGCCGGGACGCATACCGCCCCTGACGGCCCGCGGCACCCCGTGCGGCCGCGGGCCGTACCGGGTCAGTCCCCGCTGAAGGCCGCGTCGAACGAGGCCGCCGGGGGCGTGATGGCGTTGAGCCGCCGGACGAAGTCCAGCGCCTCGGGGGCGCCGTCCAGGCGGTCCATCCCGGCGTCCTCCCACTCGATCGAGATCGGCCCGCCGTACCCGATGGAGTTCAGCGCCCGGAAGCAGTCCTCCCAGGGCACGTCGCCGCGCCCGGTGGAGACGAAGTCCCAGCCGCGCCGCAGGTCCGCCCAGGGCAGGTGGGAGGCGAGCCGCCCGCGCCGCCCGTCGCCGCACCTGACCTTGGCGTCCTTGCAGTCCACGTGGTAGATCCGGTCGGCGAAGTCCAGGATGAAGCCGACCGGGTCCAGGTCCTGCCAGACCATGTGGGACGGGTCCCAGTTCAGCCCGAACGCCTCCCGGCGGCCGATCGCCTCCAGGGTCCGCACCGTCGTGTGGTAGTCGTAGGCGATCTCGCTCGGGTGCACCTCGTGCGCGAAGCGGACCCCGACCTCGTCGAACACGTCCAGGATCGGGTTCCACCGGTCGGCGAAGTCGGCGTAGCCCGCCTCCACCATCGACGGCGGCACCGGCGGGAACATCGCGACCGTGTGCCAGATCGAGGAGCCGGTGAAGCCCACGACCGTGTCCACGCCCAGCTTCGCCGCGGCCCGCGCGGTGTCCTTCATCTCCTCGGCCGCCGCCCGCCGCACCTGCTCGGGGTCCCCGGAGCCCCAGATCCGCGCGGGCAGGATGGCCCGGTGCCGCTCGTCGATCGGGTGGTCGCAGACCGCCTGGCCGACGAGGTGGTTGGAGACCGCCCACACCTTCAGGTCGTACTTGGCGAGCGTCTCCAGCTTCCGCCCGACGTAGGAGTCGTCCGCCAGGGCCCTGTCGACCTCGAAGTGGTCGCCCCAGCAGGCGATCTCCAGCCCGTCGTAGCCCCACTCGGCGGCCAGCCGGCAGACCTCCTCGAAGGGCAGGTCGGCCCATTGGCCGGTGAACAACGTGATCGGCCTGCTCATCTCACACCACCGTCCAGCGGCTCTCGTCCGCCGCGCTCGCCTCGACCGCCGCCAGCACCCGCTGCACCCGCAACCCGTCCTCGAACGAGGGGGCGGGGTCGGCGCCGGCGGCGACCGCCTCCAGGAAGTCCTTCACCTCGTGGGTGAAGGTGTGCTCGTAGCCGAGCCCGTGCCCCGGCGGCCACCAGGCCCCCGCGTACGGGTGGCCGGGCTCGGTGACCATGATCCGCCGGAAGCCCGCCTCGGCCCCGTCGAGCGTGTGGTCGTGGAACCACAGCTCGTTCATCGCCTCGAAGTCGAAGGCCAGGCTCCCCTTCGAGCCGTTGACCTCGATCCGCAGCGCGTTCTTGCGCCCGGCGGCGAACCGGGTGGCCTCGAACGAGGCCAGCGCCCCACCCTCCAGCCGCCCGATGAACAGCGCGGCGTCGTCGACGTCGACCGTCCCCTTCTCCCCGGTACGGCTCCCGCCCGCGAGGCCCTCCGAGGCGTCCGCCAGCGGGCGCTCCCGGACGAACGTCTCGGTGAGCGCCGAGACGCCCACCAGGTTCCGGCCGGTGACGAACTGGGCGGTGTCCACGATGTGCGCCCCGATGTCGCCGAGCGCGCCCGAGCCCGCGCGGTCCCGGCGCAACCGCCAGACCAGCGGGAACTCCGGATCCGCGATCCAGTCCTGGAGGTACTGCGCCCGGACGTGGCGCACCTCCCCCAGCCGCCCCTCGGCCACGAACCGCCGGGCCAGCGCCACCGCCGGGACCCGCCGGTAGTTGAAGGCGACCATCGCGCGCACGCCCCGCGTCGCCGCCTGCCGGGCCGCCTCCGCCATCGCCTCGGCCTCGGCGACCGTGTTGGCCAGGGGTTTCTCGCAGATGACGTGCTTGCCCGCGGCCAGCGCCGCGATCGCGATCTCGGCGTGCGAGTCGCCGGGCGTGCAGACGTCCACGATCTGCACGTCGTCGCGCTGGACGAGCCGCTTCCAGTCCGTCTCGGCCGCCGCCCAGCCGAGCCGCCGCGCGGCCTCGGCCGTGCGCTCCGGCGAGCGCCCGCCGAGCACCGCCATGGACGGGACCACGGGCAGGTCGAAGAAGGCGGAGACGCTCCGCCAGGCCTGGGAGTGCACCCGCCCCATGAACGCGTGCCCGACCATGCCCACCCCGAGGACCGGCTTCACGATTCGAACCCCAGCGGGAGGTACTCGGCGACGTTCTCCTTGGTGATGGTCTCCGAGGCCAGCGTGATGGACTGCGGCACCTCGTTCTCCACCAGGTCGCTCATGCCCTTCCCCTGGGCGATGAGCCGGGCCAGCCGGACCGCCGAGGAGGCCATCGTCGGGCTGTAGGTCACGGTGGCCTCCAGCACGCCCGTGCCGGCCTGGATGTCGCGCATCGCGTTGGCCGAGCCCGCCCCGCCGACCATGAAGAACTCGTTCCGGCCGGCCTCCTTGATCGCGGCCAGCACGCCGATGCCCTGGTCGTCGTCGTGGTTCCAGATCGCGTCGATCTTCTTGTGCGCCTGGAGCAGGTTCCCGGCGACCTCGGTGCCGGACTCCACGGTGAACTGGGCGTCCTGCTGGGCCGTCACGCTGAAGCCGTACGTCTTGAGCGCGTCGGCGAAGCCCTTGCTCCGGTCCTGGGTGAGCGGAAGCGTCGCGATCCCCTGGATCTCCAGGATCACCGGGTCCGCCACGCCCTTGTCCTTGAGCCGCTTGCCGATGTAGTGCCCGGCGGCCACGCCCATGCCGTAGTTGTCACCGCCGATCCAGGTCCGGTAGGAGAGCTTGTCGGGGAAGACGCGGTCCAGGTTGACCACCGGGATGCCCGCGTCGCTCGCACGGCGGGCGATCTGGTTGAGCTGCTGGCCGTCGTTGGGCAGGATGACCAGCGCGGAGACCTTGGCCGCGATGAGCGACTCGACGGCGGAGATCTGCGCGTTGATGTCGTTGGTCGGCTCGACCGGCTTGAACTCCACGTCGGTGTACTGCTTGGCCGCGGCCTCGGCGTTCTTGGCGATCGCGGCGATCCAGCCGTGGTCGGCGGCCGGGGCGGAGAAGCCGATGACGACCTTCTCCCCGGGCGTGTCGTTGCCGCTCCCGGCGGCCGGGGCGTTCGACGGCGCCGCGGCGGCGCTCGGCTGGGCGGCGGGTTCGTTGCTCGTGCAGGCGGTCACCAGGGCTCCCGCTCCGATGACCGCCCCGCCGACGAGGAATCCCCGGCGGGCGAGTGGGTTGGACATGATCGTGCTCCTTCTGCTGCCGTGCGGGGGGAGGAGTTCCGGGTGGAGGTGCGTCCCCGCGGGCCCCTGACCGGTCCGCGGGGGCACCGGTCTTTCAGGTGGGCGAGCGCAGGCCGCGCCGCTGGAGCAGCACGGCCACGACGATGATCAGCCCCTTGGCGATCAGCTGGTCGCTGGTGTTGAGCCCGTTGAGGATGAAGAGGTTCGTGATCAGCGTGAAGATCAGCAGTCCGAGGATCGAGCCGATGATCGAGCCGCGGCCCCCGGTGAGGAGCGTGCCGCCGATGATGACGGCGGCGATCGCGTCCAGCTCGTACAGGTCGCCGTGGGTGGAGGAGCCTGTGGTGGTCCTGGCCATGATGAGCACGGCGGCGATGCCGCAGCACAGTCCGGACAGCGCGTACAGCAGCATGGTGTGCCTGCGCACGTCGATGCCCGCCAGCCGGGCGGCCTCGGGGTTGCCGCCGACCGCGTACGTGCGGCGGCCGAAGGTGGTGCGGTTGAGCAGCACCCAACCCGCGGCGACCACCAGCGCGAAGACGTAGACCAGCAGCGGCAGGCCGAGCACCCGGGTCGTGGACAGCTCCACGATGGCCTCGTTGCCCTGCTGGACCAGCTGGGTCCGCCGGTCCGACATGCGCTGGGCCAGGCCCCGGGCCGCCACCAGCATGGCGAGTGTGGCGATGAACGGCACCAGCCGCCCGTAGGCGATGAGCAGCCCGTTGACCAGACCGGCCCCGGTCCCGACCAGGACCGCGCAGACGATCATCACGAACGGTCCGTAGGACTGGGTGGCCAGCGTGGTCGCCCAGACCGAGGCGAGCGCCATGATCGCGCCCACGGACAGGTCGATGCCGCCGCCGATGATCACGAACGTCATGCCGACGGTGATCACGCCGATGGTGGCGGCCAGGGACAGGATGCTGACCAGGTTGGAGGCGGTGGCGAAGTTGTCCGGCCGGGTCACCAGGCCGACCAGTGCCAGCAGCACCAGCGCCGCCACCAGGCCGAGGTGCCGGGCCTCGCCCAGCCGGGCCAGCGGCCCGCCCAGCGCTCCCAGCGGGTTCCGCGGGGCGCCCGGCCCCTGCGCGGACGTCCCGGCCCGCGCCTCCGCACCGCTCTTCGCGTCCTCGCCGGCCCGCGGCCCGCGGGTGTCGGTCACAGCGCGCTCCCTTCCATGATCATGTCGAGGACCCGGCGCTCGTCCAGGTCGCGGGCGTCGGACTCGTGGATGATCCGCCCCTCCCTGACCACCAGCACCCGGTCGGCCAGGCCGAGGACCTCGGGCACCTCGCTGGAGACCAGCAGCACGCCGATCCCGGTGTCGGCCAGCCTCCGGATGACGGCGTACAGCTCCGCGCGGGCGCCGACGTCCACGCCGCGGGTCGGTTCGTCCAGCAGGAGCAGCCGGCGGTCGCCGACCAGCCACCGGGCGAGCACCGCCTTCTGCTGGTTGCCCCCCGACAGCGTCCGGACCGGCCGGTCCGGATCGACGGGCCGGATGCCGAGGGTCTCGATCAGCTTCCGCGCCTCCGCGTCCTCGCGGCGGCGGTCGAGCCAGCCGAACCGGGAGTAGCGGCCGAGACCGGCCAGCGTGATGTTGCGGGCGACGCTCTGGTCCAGCAGCAGTGCCTGGGCCTTGCGCTCCTCCGGGGCCAGGCCCATGCCGCGCCGGACGGCGGCCGTCGTGCCGCCGCCGCGTCCCAGGGGGCGTCCGTCCAGCACGACGGCGCCCGAGGCGCGGCGCGCGCCGTACACCGCCTCGACGATCTCCGATCGGCCCGAGCCGACCAGCCCGGCCAGGCCCACGATCTCTCCGGCCCGGACCGTGAAGGAGACGCCGGCGAAGAGCCCCGGCGCGGTGAGCCCCTCGACCCTCAGCACCTCGGGCGCGTCCGGGTCCTCCGCGGAGCGCGGGCGGCGCGGCGGGAAGACGTACTCGACCGCGCGGCCGGTCATCAGGGAGACGATCTCGGAGGTGGGGGTGGTCCGGGCGGGCAGGCCGACCGCCACCGTCCGGCCGTCCTTCAGGACCGTCACCCGGTCCCCGATCTCCCGGATCTCCTCCAGCCGGTGGGAGATGTAGACGACGGCGACGCCCTGGGAGGTCAACTCCCGGACGATCCGGAAGAGGTTGGCGACCTCGTCGTGGGCCAGGGCCGCCGAGGGCTCGTCCATGATGATCAGCCGGGTGTCGTGGGAGAGGGCCCGGGCCATGCTGACGACCTGCTTGGCGGCCGGTGAGAGCCGGCCGACCTCGGTGGACGGGCGGATCTCGGGGTGCCCGAGCCGGGCGAGGAGCGCGTGCGCGGCGCGGTTGGCCTCACCGGAGCGGACGAAGCCGAGCCTGGCGCGCTCGTGGCCGAGGAAGACGTTCTCGGCCACGCTGAGGCCGTCGACCAGGTCGAGCTCCTGGTAGATCGTGGAGACGCCGGCCCGGATCGCGGCCGTCGGCGTCGCCAGGCGCGTCTCCTGCCCGTCCAGCGTGATGACGCCCTCGTCGGGCTGGTGCGCCCCGGAGAGGATCTTGATGAGGGTGGACTTGCCCGCGCCGTTCTGGCCGAGCAGGCAGTGCACCTCGCCGCGGCGCACCTCCAGGTCGACCCCGTCGAGGGCGCGGACGCCGGGGAACTGCTTGACGATCCCCCGCATCAGCAGCAGAGGGGTGTCTCCGGACACGGGCCCTCCCGTCTCGGAAGCTCCCAACATCCGGGATTCGGAGTTGGTGATGCAGAAGCTAATCCTGTTCCGGCCGCTTGTGAAGACCCTTTTATCGAAAGCCGTCATACTTTCGCTGATTTCAGCAAAAGTGGAAGCACCGGCGGACGGGGCCCGGCGGTCCACCCCTCTCCATGACACGCAACCGATGGTTGCGAAATTGCGGATCGCCCGCTAGCGTGAAGAGCAACCGAAAGTTGCACATCGAGAGGGCGCACAGAGCATGGAGTACGGCAGCATCGAACGCGAGATCCACATCGACGCCCCGCCCGAGGTGGTCTTCGAGGTCGTCAGCCGCCCCGAGCACATCTCGCAGTGGTGGAGCGACGGCGCCGACGTCGAGGCGACTCCCGGCGCCGTCGGCGAGCTCGTCTGGGGCGACAGGGCGGACGTCCTCCCGATCACCGTGGTGGACGCCGAGCCGCCCCGGCGCTTCTCGTTCCGCTGGTGCTATCCGGACGGCGAGGCCGACGCCTCCGCCGTCTCCCTGCTGATCACCTTCGAGCTCGCCCCGTCGGGCGCGGGCACCAGGCTCCGGCTCACCGAGACCGGGTTCCGGGAGATGGGCTGGGAGGCCGCCAAGCTGGCGGAGCACTACCGCGACCACGTCGCCGGCTGGGACGTCTTCGTCCCCCGCCTCGGGGAGTACGCCGCGCGGCTGGTGTCGGCCCCGTGACCGCCGCCGTCGACGACGACCTGTGGTCCGCGGTCGGGGACCCGACCCGTCGGCGGATGCTCGACCTCCTCCTGGCGGACGGCAGCGGCACCGCCACCAGCCTCAGCGAACGGCTGCCCGTGACCCGGCAGGCCGTCGCGAAACACCTCGGCGTGCTCGACCGCGTCGGCCTGGTGCACGCGTCATCCGCCGGACGGGAGAGGAGATACCGGGTGAACGAGGCGCAACTCGCCCGCGCAGTCGCCCAGCTGGCCTCGGTGGGGGCGGCCTGGGACGCCAGGCTCCAGCGCATCAAGCGGATCGCCGAGGCGATCCGGCACGGCGAGGGTCCGCGGGGTGAGGACCCGCGCGGTGAGGACCCGCGCGGTGAGGACCCGCGCGGTGGGGACCCGCGCGACGCACAGCGGTGAATCCACCGGGTCCGGACGAGAACCGACATCGGAAAGAGGGATCGAAAATGGCGGACATCCTGCACAGGGTGGGGATCGGATCACCGGCGGCCGAGGTCTACACGGCCCTGACCACCACCGGAGGGCTCACCGGCTGGTGGACGGCCGACACACAGGCCGAGGGCGACGGCCTCGGCGGCGTGCTCCGGTTCCGGTTCGAGGCCGGCGGGTTCGACATGAAGGTCGTCGAGCTCCGCCCGGCCGAGCACGTGCGGTGGGAGGTGGTCGACGGACCCGAGGAGTGGATCGGCACGCACGTGGACTGGAACCTCGGCCGGTCCGGCGACCGCACCATCGTCCTCTTCAAGCACGAGGGCTGGAGGGAGCCGGTCCCGTTCATGCACCACTGCAGCACCAAGTGGGCGACCTACCTGATGAGCCTGAAGTCGCTGGTCGAGACCGGCAAGGGCGCTCCTCATCCGCACGACGTCAAGATCGACGACTGGGACTGACGTCCGGTGCGGGACCGCGCGCCTCGCCCCGGACCACCGGGGCGAGGCGCCGCGGCGTCAGAGCATGGCCTTCAGCGACGCGCCCGACTGCTGGCCGAGGGTGGTCGGCGTCAGGTAGGGCTGCTCGGCCATGATGGCCTCCCAGTTGTCCCTGATGTCCTCGGCGGTGTGGTCGCCCTCGCCGTCCTGCTTCCAGCCCGGCCCCTCCGCGACGAACACCCGCGCGACCCGGCCGGCGCCGACGCTGAAGACCTCGCCGCTGGTCTCGCAGGACTCGTGCGCCAGGTACGCCACCAGCGGGCTGATCCGCTCCGCGGTGAACCTGGCCTCGAACTCGGCCGGGAGCAGCGACTCGGTCATCCGGGTCCAGGCGATCGGCGCGATCGCGTTGACCCTGATGTTCGCCCGGGCGCCCTCGAGGCCGAGGGTCTTGGTCAGGCCCACCAGCCCCATCTTGGCCGTGGAGTAGTTCGCCTGGCCGAAGCTGCCGAACAGGCCGGAGGGCGAGGAGGTGTTGACGATCCGGCCGTAGGCCTGCTCCTTCATGTGGGAGAAGGCCGCGCGGGTGACCAGGAACGCGCCGCGCAGGTGGACGGCGATGACGGCGTCCCACTCCTCGACGCTCATCTTGCCGAACGACCTGTCCCGCAGGATGCCCGCGTTGTTGACGACGATGTCGACCCGTCCGAAGGCGTCGATCGCGGACTGCACGATCGCCTCGGCGCCCTCCGGGGTGGCGACGTCGTCACCGCTCACGACCGCCTCGCCACCGTTCTTGGTGATCAGCTCGACCACCTCGGCGGCCGGGCCGGTGGACGCGCCGGTGCCGTCCAGCGCGCCGCCGAGGTCGTTGACGACCACCTTGGCGCCGCGCTCGGCCAGTGACAGCGCGTGCGACCGGCCGAGGCCGTGCCCGGCGCCGGTGACGACCGCGACCCTGCCGTCGAACCGCAGCTCTGACATGAGCAGCCCTCCCACGAGAATAAAGTTCTAGTCGGAGGACAGGATAGCCCGCCCGTCCCCGCGAAGCCACGGCCCCCGCCGCCGGCGACACGCCTGCGTTCCGTGGCGTCGCGGACAGTGAACACGAGGGTGGGTCCCTGCTAAAGTTTCTGGCCCGCACCTGGCGTGGGTCGACGACGACGCACCTGAAGGAACGGCCCCGCCCAGACCCCAGGGCTGGAGGTCCGCATGCCCGCAGCTCCGCCCCTCCGCGTGGTCCAGTGGGCCACGGGCGCCGTCGGCCGCCACTCCCTCCGCAGCCTGATCACCCGTCCCGAGTTCGAGCTCGCCGGAGTGCTGGTCTACGACCCCGACAAGGCCGGCAGGGACGCGGGCGAGATCGCCGGCCTGCCCCCGACCGGCGTCTCCTGCACCGACGACGTCGAGCGGATCCTCGCCCTGGACGCCGACTGCGTGCTGCACATGCCGCTGCCCGCCTCCTACTTCGGCGGCGATCCCACGGCCGACGTGGAGACCATCTGCGCCCTGCTCGCCTCGGGCAAGAACGTCATCACCACCACCGGTTTCGTCCACCCGCAGTCGTACGGCCCCGGCCTGGTCGAGCGGCTGGAGACCGCCTGCCGTACCGGCGGGACCTCCCTGCACGGCACCGGCGTCAACCCCGGTTTCATGAGCGACCTGCTCCCGCTGGCGCTCACCGGGCTGTCGAGCCGGATCGACCACGTCTACGTCCGCGAGTCCTCCGACTTCCGCGGCCACCCGTCCCGGCAGACCGTCGTCGACCTGGTGGGCTTCACCCTCTCCGCCAAGGACTACGCGTCCGCGGTGCGTCCGTTCCGCGCCTTCCAGCGGGCGCTCTTCACCGAGAGCGTGCAGTTCGTGGCCTCGGCGCTGGGGGTGGCGCTGGACGAGGTGGAGGGGAGCGACGAGTTCGAGCTGGCCGCCGAGGAGTTCGAGATCGCCGCCGGCACGGTCCGCCCCGGCACGGTGTGCGCGTCCCGCTGGACGTTCTCCGGACTGGTCCGGGGCCGCCCCTTCATGACCGTGGAGTGCGTCTACAAGGCCGACGCCGCCAGGGTCCGCCGCTGGCCGAAGCCGGGCTTCGCCGTCCGCCTGGAGGGCGTGCCGCAGATGACGCTCAGCGTCGACGAGGTCTCCCACGGCCTGTCCGCCGCCGCCTCCCACGCGGTCAACGCCGTCCCCTCCGTCTGCGCCGCGCCGCCCGGCATCCGCACCCTCCTCGACCTCCCCCTCGTCACCGGCCGCGGCACCGTCCGCCTCGCCTGAGCGCGGACCGCCCCCTCGCCGCGCGGCGAGGGGGCGGTCGAGGCGTCCGGCGTCCGGCGTCCGGAAAGGAGAGCCGATCAGAGTACGCCTTGACTTCGGCGCCGAACGGATGCCTGGACAGGACGCCGCGACTGCAGAGCGCCGAGGTTGGGCCACCAGTCCGGATGCGCCTCCACCATCTCCCGCAACGCGGGACAGGTGCTCATCACGTCGGAACAATAGCCTGGCCACGGATCCAGGCCGCCGTTCACCGCAGGAATCTGCCGTGACACGTGCAGCCCCGTGTTCAGGACATCGGCGAGCATCTCCGCGGTCACGAGAACCCGGTTCCGGACCTTCCCGCGCCGCGGCGGCTGCTTGGACTCGCGGAAGTAGGGATACAGCTCCGGGTGGTCGATCAGCAACTGCATCACCTGCTGATGACCGGCGAGGACGGGGTTCAGGTTGGACGTGCCGGCCATCTCGTTGCCGATCTTCGCCTGTTCCGCCACCGCGGCGGTCTGCCGGGCCGCGTACCGAATGGTTTGAATCGCGATGACAAAGGCGAGCCCCGCCATGACCAGTTGACCCAGGTCCACCATGTCCTCGACTGACAATTGCCCTCCAATGGGCTCGGCCACGAGTCGTCGGTTGATGAACGTACGGCATTCACCGACCGTTCCGATTCGCCTTCTCCGCTGGAGGCGTCCACCGAGGGGGGCGGATTGCGGCGAGCCTGCGGGGGCGCACCGGGAGTCGCGAATGCGCGACCCGTCGTCAGGAGACGTCCGCAACCGCACGGTCCGCCATCCGCGGAGCACCTGACCGCCCGGAGGGGCCCATAACACCGCGATAGGAAGCTTTTGCTACATCACACGGTCCGGGGCGAGGGAATACCTTGACGGCACCCCTCACACAGGAGTGCACATGTTCAGTCAACGCTCCCTGCTGGCCGGGACCGCCCTCGTGGCCCTCTGCCTGGCCGGTACCACGACCACCGCCTCCGCGCAGTCCGGACCCTCCCCCTCCGCGCCGGGGGCCTCGATGCTCGAGGCCCTCCAGCGCGACCTCGGGCTCAGCGAGCAGCAGGCCGTCACCAGGCTGGCCAACGAGGAACGCGCCGCCCGGGCCGACTCCTCCCTGAACTCCTCCCTCGGCGAGGCCTACGCCGGTTCCTGGCTCAACGGGGACGCCTCCCGGCTCACCGTCGCCACCACCGACCCGGCGCAGACCGAGGCGATCAAGGCGCAGGGCGCCCGGCCGCTGGTCGTCGCCCGGACGCTGGCCCAGCTCAACGCCGCCAAGGACCGGCTCGACCAGGCCGCCGAGGGGGCCAAGGCCGGAGCCGCCCTCTGGTACGTCGACGTCCCCACCAACAGCGTGGTGATCAAGGCCGCGGACCAGGCCGCGGGCGAGGCCCTCGCCGCCGCCGCGGGCGTGGACGCCGGCACGGTGCGGGTGGAGGTCTCCGGCGAGCAGCCGCAGCCCTTCATGAACATCATCGGCGGCGCGGCCTACTACATCGGCTCCAGCCGGTGCAGCATCGGCTTCTCCGTCACCCGCGGCAGCACCCCCGGGTTCGTCACCGCCGGGCACTGCGGCAGGGCCGGCGCCAGGACCACCAACCCGACCGGCACCTTCCAGGGCTCCTCGTTCCCCGGCAACGACTACGCGTGGGTCGCCACCCCCGGCCACACCCCCCAGCCGTGGGTGCGGGGCTCGGGCGGCGCCAACGTCATCGTCCGCGGGTCCGCCCAGGCCGTGGTCGGCGCGTCCATCTGCCGCTCCGGCTCGACCACCGGCTGGCGCTGCGGCGTCATCCAGCAGCACAACACCAGCGTCCGGTACTCGCAGGGCACGGTCAGCGGCCTGACCCGCACCACGGTCTGCGCCCAGCCCGGCGACTCCGGCGGCTCGTTCATCTCCGGCAGCCAGGCCCAAGGCGTGACCTCGGGCGGCTCCGGCAACTGCACCACCGGCGGCACCACCTACCACCAGCCGGTCAACGAGATCCTCTCGGCGTACGGGCTGACGCTCCGCGTCGGCTGACCGCGGTCCGGCCGCGGGGCCGGAGAGGACGACACGAGGCCGTCACCGGATCCCGGTGGCGGCCTCGCCTCCGTCCCCCGCCCGCCCGGAAACGTCCGGGCCGGAGGGGTCCCGGCCGGAAGAGCCCGGTCCGGAGGAGTCCGGGGAGGACGCCCGGTCCGGGCCGGAACCCGTGAACACCGGCAGGACGAGGCGCACGCGGGTGCCCCTGCCGGGTTCGCTCCCCACCCGCACCTCTCCCCCGTGCAGCCGGAGGATCTTGTCGGCGATGGCCAGACCCAGCCCGGTCCCGCCGATGGCCCGTTCCTCCGTCTCCGGAGCGCGGTAGAAGTCCTCCAGGACGTGGTCCAGGTCCTCGGGCCGGATGCCGATGCCGGTGTCGCGGACCTCCACGGCGGGCCGCGGGTCCGCCGTGACCGCGACGTCGATCGCGCCGCCGGGCGGGGTGAACTTGACCGCGTTGTCCAGCACGTGCCGCAACGCGAGCCGCAGCCGCTCCGCGTCGGCGCGCACCGCCACCCCGCTCCGGGCGTGCACGCGCAGGGTGTGCCGCCGGTGCCGCGCTCCGTCGGCGACGTCGTCCACCGCCCGCCGTACGGTCTCCGCCAGATCGACCCGGCGCGGCGAGAAGGCGGCGGTTCCGGCGTTGAGGCTGGTCACCAGGAGCAGCTCGTCCAGCAGGCCCAGCAGGCGCTCGTTGTTGCGCTCCATCACCAGCAGGAAGCGGCGTTCGGTGTCCTCGTCCAGGCCGCCCTCCCGCAGGAGCTGCAGGGCGCTGCGGATCGAGGTCATCGGGGTGCGCAGCTCGTGGTTGATGCTGGTCAGGAACCGGCCCTTGAGCCGCTCCAGCTCCGGCGGGCGCACGATCCCGGTCCTCCCGGCGTCGCGGGCGCGCCGGTGCAGTTCCAGCATCGTGACGACGCTCCCGGCCAGGATCCCCAGGGTCTCCCGCTGCTCGGCGGTCAGCCGGCGCGGGCGGTGGTCCACCACGCACACGGTGCCCAGGGCGTGCCCCCGGCCGCTGACCAGCGGCATGCCCGCGTAGTAGCGGACGTACGGCTCGCCCTGCGCGACGGCGTTCTCGCGGTAGCGCGGGTCAGCCAGAGTGTCGGGGATCTCCAGCAGTTCCCGTCCGCAGATCGTGTACTGGCAGTAGCCGCTGCTCCGGTCGGCGCAGGTCCAGGCGGTGCCCGCCCTGCCTCTGAAGTACTGCCGCTCCCCGTCCAGCAGATTGACCAGCGCGACCGGGGCCCCGCAGATGTGCGCGGCCAGCGTGGCGACGGCGTTGAAGTCGGGTTCGAGCGGGGCCTCCAGCGCCCCCAGCTCGTCCAGATCCCGCAACCGCTCGGCCTCGTCGGGCGGTGTCGGCGTCTCCGCCATCGATCGCGCCTCCCCCGGGCTTCCGGAACCACCGCCGGGCCGGGGGACCCCGTCCGGCCTCCCGGCCGCCGGTTCACAGCCAGGTTATGCCCCGGTCCGCGCCGGGGGCCGTCCGGGTTCCGGCGCGGCCCGTCTGCGGACCCGCACCCGCCGGAGGGGCTCCGGCGGGTGCGGGGACGTCAGACGTGGGGAGCGAACCGGCCGAACCGGCCCTGGTGGTAGAGGAGAGGGCGGTGCTCCGCGCCGAGGCGGGCCTCGGTCACGAGGCCGACGACGAGGACGTGGTCGCCGATCTCGGCGGTCGAGTGCGGGGCGCAGACCAGGTGGGCGGAGACCCCGCCCAGCAGCGGGACGCCCAGCGGGCCGGGGCGCCACCTGGTGGGCGGGGCGAAGCGGTCGACACCCCTGCGGGCGAACCGGGAGGCGAGGTCGGCCTGGTCGCCGGCCAGGATGTTGACCGCGAAGTGCCCCGCCCGGCGGAGCCAGGGCCAGGTGGTCGAGGCCCGGTCCACGTAGAAGGAGACCAGCGGCGGCTCCAGGCTCACCGAGGAGAACGAGGTGGCCGTCAGGCCGACCGGCACGCCCTCGGTCTGCGCCGTCACCACCACTACTCCGGCCGCGTGCACGGCCAGCGCCCGGCGGAACCGCTCCGCGTCGACCGCCTGCTCAGGCAGCGTCTCGGTCATCGGGCCACGCTCCGCTCCGCCAGGAGGGCGGCCGTCTGGGGGGCCACCCGGTCGGCCCAGGGGCCGAGGTGCGCGTCCAGGTCGGCCAGCTGCGACTCCAGCAGTGCCAGCCCCGGCGTGGGCACCGCGGCGCCCAGCTCGACCAGGAGCGGCCGCAGGTGCACCTCCACCGCCAGGGAGTGCCTGGCGTCGCCCAGCACCAGCAGCGGGAGGGCGACGGTCCCGGCCAGCGCCCCGCCCGGCAGCCGGTCGAGGAACGCCTTGAGCAGCCCGGTGTAGCTGCCCTTGTAGACCGGGCTCGCCACGATCAGCACCCGCGCCTCGGTGATCTGCTCCAGTGCGACCTCCACGCCGGCCGACGCGCCGGGCGCCAGCAGCAGCGGCGCCAGCGCGGACAGGTCGACCACCTCGCCGGGCCCGTCGTGGCCGATGCGCCCGGCCAGCGTCCCGGCGGCGCGGACCGCCGCCTCGTGGGTGCGCGACCCGCTGCGCGGGTTGCCCACCAGGGTCACGACGCTCATCGCTCTCCTCCCGTCTCCCGGTCCCGTCCCCGCGCTCTTCCCGCCCCGCCGGGCGTCCGTGTTCTTCCCGTCCCCTCGCGTGCCTGTGGCCCCGTGCCCTCGCGGCCCGTGGCCCCGTCGTCCCGCGGCGCGCTCACGAGGCCACCGCGACCTTCCGCGCGTGGCGGGAGGCGGGGCGCTCCAACCCGTAGTTCTCCCGCAGGGTCCGGCCCTCGTACTCGGTGCGGAACAGGCCGCGGGCCTGCAGCACCGGGACGACGTGGTCGACGAAGTCCTCCAGGCCGCTCGGGAGGAGGGGCGGCATGATGTTGAAGCCGTCGGCCGCGCCGCCCTCGAACCAGGTCTGGATCTCGTCGGCGATCCGCTCCGGGGTCCCGGCCACGACCCGGTGCCCCCGCCCGCCCGCCAGGCGGCCGAGGAGCTGCCGCACCGTCAGCCGCTCCCGGCGGGCGAGGTCGATGACGAGCCTGCGGCGGCTCTGCGCCCCCTCCGTCTCGGCGGAGACCTCGGGCAGCGGCCGGTCCAGCGCGTCCTCCGTCAGCTCGATGCCCACCATGTGGGAGAGCTGGCTGAGGCCGTACGCCGGGATGATGAGCTCCTCCAGCTCGCGTTCCAGGCGGAGCGCCTCCCGCTCGGTGGAGCCGATGATCGGGGAGATACCGGGCAGGACCAGCAGCTCGTCCTCGTGCCTGCCGTACCGGGCCAGGCGGCCCTTGAGGTCGGCGTAGAACTCCCGGCCCTCGGCGAGGGTCCGCTGGGCGGTGAAGACCGCCTCGGCGAAGCGGGCGGCGAACTCCTTGCCGCCCTCCGACGACCCGGCCTGGACCAGCAGGGGGTGGCCCTGCGGGGGGCGGGAGGTGTTCAGCGGGCCGCGCACCCGGAAGTGGGCGCCGACGTGGTCGAGGGGGTGGATCCTGCCGGTGTCGGCGTACCGCCCGCTCCGGCGGTCGCCCAGGATCGCGTCGTCCTCCCAGCTGTCCCAGAGCCCGGTGACGACCTCCAGGAACTCCGCCGCCCTGGCGTAGCGCTCGGCGTGCGCGGGGCGCTCGATCCCGAAGTTGTGCGCCTCGGCCTCACCGGCGGAGGTGACGATGTTCCACCCGGCCCGGCCGCCGCTGATGTGGTCCAGCGAGGCGAACTTGCGGGCCACGTGGAACGGCTCGTTGTAGGTGGTGGAGACGGTCGCGATCAGGCCGACGTGGTCGGTGACGGCGGCCAGCGCGGACAGCAGGGTGAGGGGTTCGAGCCCGCCGAGCGCGTTGTGCCGGACGTCGCCCTGCAGGGCCAGGCCGTCGGCCAGGAAGACCGAGTCGAGCCTGCCCCGCTCGGCGGCCAGGGCGAGCCGCTGGTAGTGCCGGACGTCGGTGAGGTGGGAGGGCTCGGTCCGCGGGTGCCGCCAGGCGGCCTCGTGGTGGCCGACGCCCATCAGGAAGGCGTTCAGGTGCAGCTTGCGGGCGGTCATGAGGTGGTCCTCCACGTCGAGAAGCGGCGCTCCACGGTGACGAGCAGCAGGTTGAACAGCAGGCCGAGCACGGAGATGGTGATGATCCCGGCGTACATGTCGGGGATGCGGAAACTGAACTGGGCGTCCTGGATGAGGTAGCCGAGACCGGCCTTGGCCCCCACCATCTCGGCGAACAGCAGCACGAGGATCGAGTAGGCCCCGGCCAGCCGGATGCCGGTGAAGACGGTCGGCACCGCGGCGGGCAGGATGACCTTCTGGAAGAGGCGGAAGGGGCCGAGTCCCATGGACCGGGCCGACTTGACCAGCAGCGGTTCCACGGTCCGCACGCCGCTGATGGTGTTGAGCAGGATCGGCCAGGCGCAGGCGTAGAACACGAAGATGATCTTCGATGGCTCGCCCAGGCCGAAGATCAGGATGAAGACGGGCAGCAGGGCGACGGCCGAGGTGTTGCGGAACAGCTCCAGCACCGGGCTGAGGAAGTCGGCGACCGGCCGGTACCAGCCGATCGCCAGGCCGAGCGGGATGGTCAGCGCGATGGCCAGGGCGAAGCCCGACAGCGACCTGATCAGGGACGCCTGGAAGTGCTCGACGAGCTGCCCGCCGACCAGCAGGTCGTACCAGGCGACCAGGACCTCCGACAGCGGCGGGGCGAACACCCGGTCCACCACGCCGATCCGGGGCAGCACCTCCCAGAGCGCGGCGAGCAGGGCCAGGGCCGCGGTCCGGCGCAGCAGCAACGCCGGCCGCGCCAGCGCCGGGAAGCGCGTCCCGGCGGCGACCCTGAAGAAGTTGGTCGCCCGGTCGTCGGCGGTGGGCGCGTCCCCCCGCGTGGACGCGGGGGCGGGACCGGGGGGGCCGGTTCCGGTTGCGGCGCCGGCCGCCTCCTCCGGGTCGCCTGCGGCGAGGGTCCGGGCGCCCGAGCCGCCGGGGACGGCGAGCGTGTCAGCCAATGGTCCGCTCCTGTTCCTGGGCCGCGGCGACCTCGTCGCGCAGCAGGGTCCAGATCTCGTGCCGGTAGGCGCCGAAGCGCGGGTCCGCGCGCAGGTCGCCCTCGCGCGAGTCGAACTCGATGTCGATGACCTTCTTGATCCGGCCCGGCCGGGACGTCATCACCGCGACCCGCTGACCGAGGTAGACGGCCTCGTCGATGCCGTGGGTGATGAACACGATGGTCTTGCTCGTCTTCTCCCAGATGCGCAGCAGCTCCTCCTGGAGCGACTCCCTGGTCTGCGCGTCGAGCGCGGCGAACGGCTCGTCCATCAGCAGCACGTCCGGGTCGAAGGCGAGGCTGCGGGCGATCGCCACCCGCTGGCGCATGCCGCCGGACAGCTCGTGCGGGTAGCGGTGCTCGAACCCGGTCAGCCCGACCAGGTCCAGGTAGTGCCGCGCCCGCTCCCGGCGCTCCTTCTTCGGTACGGCCTTCGCCTCCAGGCCGAACTCGATGTTGGCCAGGGCGGTGCGCCACGGGAACAGGGCGTACTGCTGGAAGACGATCCCACGGTCCAGGCCGGGGCCGGTGACGGCCCGGCCGTCGATGAGGATCCGGCCGGTGGTCGGGGCGGTGAGGCCGGCGATCAGGTCGAGCAGGGTGGACTTCCCGCAGCCGCTCGGGCCGACCAGGGTGAGGAACTCCCCGTCCCGCACGTCCAGGTCGACGCCGTCGACCGCGGTGAAGGGCCGGTCGGCCCCGCGGATCCGGAAGACCTTGCCGACGTCGCGAATGCCGATCTTCGCCTGGACCTCCGCCCGGTTCTCCGCCGGGTCCTCCGTCGGGTTCTCCGCCCGGCCGTGCGTCCGGGTCTCGGTCAGGGTCGGGGTGACGGTCATCGTTCCTCCTGCTGCGCCGTCCGGGCACGCCGCCGGTCGAGGTCCCGGTTCACGAGGTGCTCCCGGGCCTGAAGGGGTTGAACTCGTTGGTGTAGATGTCGGACACCTTGACCTGGCCGGGCTTGACGTCGCCCTCGCGCTCCAGCCAGTCGATCCAGGTCTGGAACTCCCGGTCGGCGATCACCCCGCCCTTGCCGGCCACCCCGCTGCTCTTCCAGAAGTCGATGGCCGAGGCGTCCTCGTTCCGCCCGCGCTTGGCGATGATCTCCTTGTACTTGGCGACCACCTCCTCCCTCGGGCGCGACTGCGTCCACCCGACCGCCCTGGCGAAGGCGTCCACGAACTTCTTCGTGGCGTTCGGGTTCTCCGCGATGAAGTCCTCGCGGAGCACGAAGCTGCCCGCGGTGAACGGCCCGAAGAGGTCGACGTCGGTGTAGAGCGGGTGGATCCCGCCGCGCGACAGCGCCTTGTCGCGGAGGATGCCGCTGAGCGAGGCGACGTCGATCTGCTTCTGCCGCAGCGCCTGCTCGGTGTTGACCGGCGGCACGACGACCAGCTCGACCTTGTCGACCTCCTCCGGAGTGAGGCCGCCCCGCTTGAGGTACTCCTTGGTGACGGCCTCGCTGTGCGCGCCGAGGGTGTTGACGCCGATCTTCTTGCCGAGCAGGTCGCGCGGTGTCGTGACGGTGCTGCCGTCCAGCACGTAGAAGCCGGTGTAGGCCTCCTTGTCGACGCCGTAGTAGCCGACCACCGCCTTGACCCGGGCGCCGCCGGCCCGGAGCTTGACGATCGCGCCGTTGAAGGCGCCGCCGGCGTCGACCTGGCCGGTCGCGGTCGCCTGGATGTCCTGCGGGCCGGAGATCGTGTTGCCGACCCACTTCAGCTTGAGGTCTCCGAGGTAGCCCAGGCTCTCGGCGAGCTCGGGGTAGGTGACCTGGCCGACCCAGCCCTGGTAGCGGATCTCGGTCACCTCACCGCCGTTCCCGGTGGCCCCGGAGGCGGCGGAGCAGGCGGTCAGGGAGCCGGTCAGCAGTACGGATAGGAGGACGTGCCTGGTTCTGATCACGGGGATTGGGTCCTTGCGGAATCTGGGCATGCTCGCGCCGGGCGGTGCACGCCGGAGGGCTCACGTCATGAGGGAGGGCACGGGCAGCGGCGGCCGTGCCGGGGACGGGACTCGCGTCAGCTCGTGATCACAGACACTGGGCGCTGACGACGCGGCAGAAGTCCACGTGTGCGCACCGGGTCAGGTAAAGGCCCATGCCCATGAAGGTACGCACCTCGGAGCACTAAGTCAACATTTCCTACTTACTTTACATGGAAATGGGCGAGCGGACCCCCGCAGGGCCGCCGCCGGGGATCGCCGCGGAGGTCCGCGGGGAGCCCCGGCCCCCGGGGCGGGGAGCGGGTCCGGCGTGCACGGCGTGTGTCACGGCTGCTCGGCCCTCCCGGCCCCCGGGGCGGGAAGCGGATCGGCCACGGGCCGGGCTCGACCGGCCCGACGACCGCCCGCCCCGGGGCAGGGGGCGGATCAGGCGGGATACCAGAGCTCGGGCTCGTCCGGGCCGCCGGGGACGCGGCGCAGGCGGCCCCGCGCCTCCAGCCAGACCAGGTGGGCCAGGGTCTCGTTGTTGGCCGCCCGGCGCATGTGCGGCGGGATGGTCTCCCACGGCCGCGACCAGGTCAGCCGGGTGGCCGCGGCCCAGCAGGTGACGCCCCCGCCGGTCGCGCCGACCAGCGCCTCGATCTCGGCCAGCCGCTCCTCGTGGTGGCCCGTCACGCGGTCGACCCGCTCGGCCAGCTCCAGGAACCGGTACTCGTGCGCGGGCAGCACCTCGTCCACGTCCAGCTTGCGCACGGCCGCCAGCGAGTCGAGGTAGTCGGCCAGCGGGTTGGGCACGGACTGCGCGTGCACGGCCACGATCGGGGTGATCTTCGCGAGCACGTGGTCGCCGGAGAACAGCAGCCGCCGCTCCCGCTCGGCGAAGCACAGGTGCCCCGGCGAGTGGCCGGGCGTCCAGATCGCGTGCAGGTCCCAGCCGGGCAGGTCGAGGCGGTCGCCGTCCTCGATCAACCGGTCGGGTCCGGCCATGGTCACGAACTGCCGGATCATCAGCGAGGCGCCGGCCAGCTCGTCCAGGGTCTCCGCGGGCACCCCGGAGCGCTCCAGCAGCGCCCGCTCCTGCTCCACCAGCGCGTCGACGGCCTCGGAGTCGTAGCGGCCGTGGATCAGGCGCGCGTCCGCCGGGTGCAACCCGATCCAGGCCCCGGACACCTCCCGGATCCGCCCGGCCAGGCCGTAGTGGTCGGGATGGATGTGGGTGACCAGCACCGCCCTGACGTCGGTCATCTCGTATCCGGCGACCTTCAGCCCGGCGGCCAGCGCGCCGTACGCCTCGTCGGTGTTCCAGCCCGCGTCCACGAGCGCCACCCCGCCGGGCAGCTCCAGCGCGTAGACCAGCACGTAGCGCAGCGGGATGGGCAGCGGCACCGGGATCGACCACAGCCCCGGCCGGACCCGCTCCACCTCCGGCAGCGCCTTGCTCCGCCACGCGTCCCGCTGCGCCTCGCTGGCCGGCGTCACCATGGTCATCGCCGATCTCCCTTCGTCGCCCCCGATTGTGCCCGCTGAACCGAATTATGTTCTAAGCGGGGCCCCTCGCGGGCGGAAGCGGCGGGCCCCGTACGGTCGGAACCATGAAGCTGGAACGTGAGACATCTGCCGACGGGCGGTTCGTCCGCCAGCCCAACCGCTTCACCGCCCGGATCGAGGAGGGCGGCGAGCACCCGCCCGAGCCCGGCCGCTACCAGATCTACGCCTCCTACGCCTGCCCGTGGGCGCAGCGCGCGCTCATCGTCCGCGAGTTGCTCGGCCTCCAGGACGTCGTCGGCGTGACGATCGTGGACCCGATCAGGGACGAGCGCGGCTGGCGCGTGCCCGGCGGCGACCCGGTCACCGGGGCCGAGTTCCTCTCCGAGCTCTACCTGGCGAGCGACCCCGGATACCGGGGCCGCCACACCGTGCCCTGCGTCTGGGACCGTACGGCGGGGCGCCTGGTCACCAACGACTACCCGCAGATCACGCTCACCCTGGAGACCGCCTTCGCGCCCTGGCACGCCGAGGGCGCGCCCGAGCTCTACCCGGAGCCGCTGCGCGGACAGATCGACGCGCTGAACGACGTCGTCTTCCACGGGCTCAACAACGGCGTCTACAAGGCGGGCTTCGCCACCTCGCAGGAGGCCTACGACGAGGCGGTCACCGGCGTCTTCGCCACGCTCGGCATGCTGGAGGAGCGGCTGTCGGACGGCCGGCCGTACCTGCACGGCGAGGCGCTGACCGAGAGCGACGTGCGGACCTACACCACGCTGGCCCGCTTCGACGCGGTCTACCACTCCCACTTCAAGTGCGCGATCCGCCGCCTGGTCGACCACCCGGCGCTGTGGGCCTACGCGCGCCGCCTGTACGCGATCCCGGCCTTCCGCGACACCACCGACTTCGACCACATCAAGCGGCACTACTACGTGACGCAGACCAACATCAATCCGACCGGGATCGTGCCGCAGGGCCCCGACATCGACTGGACCGCGCCCTGAGCCGCCACCGCCCTCCGGCATCGTCCGGACCCGCACCCTGAACCGCCGGACCCCACCGGGTCCCCCACCCCACCCCGCACCGCTCACGGCGGACGGGTCGGCGGGGTGCGGCGGCGGGCGCCGTCCGTGAAAGTTTCATCGGGCAAACCGGACATCGGGCCGGTCAGCCGGGAGATCGCGGCGCCGCTCCGTTGACGGGGCGGAAACCGCCTGGAAACAATCGGTGGACTCCACACGTGGGAGCGCTCCCACACGGTCGCGCCACCCTTCCCGAAGGACTCCCTCCGTGATCAGACCCCCCGCCTGGCTCACTCTCTGCCTCTCCACCGCGCTGGCCGCGGTCGCACTGGCGCCGGTCTCCGCGACCGCCGCCGCCGAAGGGCCCGAGCAGATCGTCAACGGCACCTTCGACACCGGCACCGCTCCCTGGTGGAGCACCGCCAACACCACGCTCGAGCTCGACGACGGACGGCTCTGCGCCGACATCCCCGGCGAGACCGCCAACCCGTGGGACGTCATCATCGGCCAGAACGACATCCCCCTGGTCAAGGACGAGACCTATGAGTTCTCGTTCCACGGCGTCGCGTCCCCCGGCAGGGTCGCCAAGGCCCTGGTCCAGCTCCCGGTGGATCCGTGGACGCAGTTCCTGGCGGTCAACCCCGAGCTGAGCGTGTCCGGCAACGACTACTCGTACACGTTCACCGCGCCCGTGGACCTGCCGAACGCCCAGGTGGCCTTCCAGGTCGGCGGCAGCGCGACCCCCTGGAGGTTCTGCGTGGACAACGTCTCGCTCAAGGGCGGAGCCGAACCCGACGTCTACACCCCCGACACCGGGCCCCGCGTCCGGGTGAACATGGTCGGTTACCTGCCGTCCGGTCCGAAGAACGCCACCCTGGTCACCGAGAAGACCGAGGCCGTCGACTGGAAGCTGGAGCGCGACGGCCAGACGGTCGCCAAGGGCGAGACCGTGCCGCGCGGCGTGGACGCGAGCTCCGGCCAGAACGTGCACTCGATCGACTTCGGCTCGGTGGAGGCCGCCGGCACCGGCTACACGCTCACCGCCGACGGTGAGACCAGCCGCCCGTTCGACATCGCCGCCGACCTCTACGACGACCTGAAGACCGACGCGCTGAAGTTCTACTACACCCAGCGCAGCGGCATCGAGATCCTCGACGGCCTGCGCCCCGGGTACGGTAGGCCCGCCGGCCACCTGGGCACCGCCCCGAACCAGGGCGACACGCAGGTGCCCTGCCAGGCCGGCGTGTGCGACTACACCCTCGACGTCCGGGGCGGCTGGTACGACGCGGGCGACCACGGCAAGTACGTCGTCAACGGCGGCATCTCCGTGCACCAGATCATGTCCACCTTCGAGCGGGCCAAGGCCGACGGCACCCACGGCGACGGGGACCTGGACATCCCCGAGAGCGGCAACGGCGTGCCGGACATCCTCGACGAGGCCCGCTGGGAGCAGGAGTTCCTGCTCAGCATGCAGGTCCCGGACGGAAAACCGCACGCCGGAATGGTGCACCACAAGATCCACGACGCGGCCTGGACCGGTCTGCCGCTCCTGCCGCACCTCGACCCGCAGAAGCGCGAGCTGCACCCCGTCTCCACCGCCGCCACCCTCAACCTGGCGGCCACCGCCGCCCAGGCGGCCCGGCTCTTCGCGCCGTACGACGCCGCGTTCGCCGCGAAGAACCTCGCGGCGGCCAAGAAGGCGTGGGCGGCGGCCAAGGCCGACCCCGCCCGCTACGCCGACCCGGCCGACGGCACCGGCGGCGGCGCCTACCCCGACAACGACGTGACCGACGAGTTCTACTGGGCCGCCGCCGAGCTCTACATCACCACCGGCGACAAGGAGTTCAGGGACTTCGTGCTGGCCTCCCCGCACCACACCGCCGACATCTGGCGCGACCGGGGCTTCGACTGGGGCAACACCGCCCAGCTCGGCAGGCTCCAGCTCGCCGTCGTGCCCAACGCGTTGCCCGACCGCGCCCGGGTGCGCGCCTCGGTGCTGGAGGGCGCGGACAAGTACCTGGCGGTGCAGAAGGCCAGCGCGTACGGCCTGCCGTACAACCCGCCGGACTTCGACTGGGGCTCCAACAACCTCATCCTGAACAACATGGTCGTGATGGCCGTGGCGCACGACATCAGCGGTGAGGCGAAATACCGCGAGGCCGTGCTGGAGGGCATGGACTACATCCTGGGCCGCAACGCGCTCAACCAGTCCTACGTCACCGGCTACGGCGAGGTCGCCTCGAAGAACCAGCACAGCCGCTGGTACGCCCGCCAGCTCAACCCCGACCTGCCGAACCCGCCGAAGGGCACCCTGTCGGGCGGCCCGAACTCCGCCATCCAGGATCCGGTCGCCCAGGCCAAGCTCCAGGGCTGCAAGCCGCAGTTCTGCTACCTCGACGACATCGAGTCGTGGTCCACCAACGAGCTGACCATCAACTGGAACTCCCCGCTCTCCTGGATCGCCTCCTTCCTCGCCGACCCCGTCCCGTCGGGCGACGTCAAGGTGACCTACACCAACCACGGCCAGTGGCCCGACGGGTTCAACACCCAGATCACCATCACCAACACCGGTGACGAGCCGATCGAGGGCTGGACCCTGAAGTGGGCCTTCCTCGGCGGCCAGCAGGTGCGCCGGCACTGGAACGCCGAGCTGTCCCAGGACGGCGCGACGGTGACCGCGAAGAACCTGGAGTGGAACCGCGTGATCAAGCCCGGCCGCTCGGTCACCGTCGGCTTCATCGGCGCCGACGCGCCCGGCCCCAACCCCAAGCCGGAGCGCTTCATCCTCAACGGGACCCTCGCCCGGTAGTCCCCCCCTCCCGCCCGGCGGAACCCCGCCGGGCGGACGCCCCCCGAGACCAGGGCGGCCGCACTCCTCCGGCGGCCGCCCTGCCCGTTCCCCGGAAGGCCCGTCCTACGACGGGAAGTACAGTGACCGGTGGCAGCCCGGTCCGGCGACCGCTCTTCTCTGGCTCAGAACCTTCGCCGCACCATCTGGTCGATCACCCGTCGGACAGCCGGATCACGCAGAACCGCGGCCAGTTTCCCGGACCGGACAGACGGTAGTGCGCGGCGGCGCACCCCCGCCGTCCCACCTCTCGATACACCTGGACGAATGCCTCTCGCACCCGTCGGGGGGTTCCCGCGTCGCGTACGACCGCATCGACGCTCCTGGGAACCAGGACGGTGAACTTCGATCGCTCCTCACGGCCGCCGGATCGTCGGTTTCCCCTGCTCACTGACGGAGAAGCTCTGTCAGCTCGTCGTCACCGTACTCAACGAGGTCCTCCGATTCCCGGGCGGCCTCCTGGGCCTGTTCGAGCAGGTCGCGATCTCTCAGCGCGTCGATGACGCGTGCCAGCCTGCGGCGCCCGGTCTCACCCTCCTGCATCTCCCGGACGACAGTCGGCTACCGGGGCACCCAAGCCGTCGGCCACGCCGTGTGGGCGCAGTTCGCCCTCGCGTCTCCCTGAACCTGCGGCTCTCCCGGCGGCGATCGGCCGAACGACGCCCGGTAGGTCGCACTCACTGGCATCCAGCCTCGTAACGACTGGATTCCGGGACCCGTCCGCCGTTGCTCCGCTCGGACATAAGCCTCTATAACCCTCCTTCTATCACCAAACAGGAGGATCCCATGCAGGAAAGCAGGAAGTGGCTCAGGGCCGTGCGGGCGGCCGCGGCCGTGCTGGGCGGGGCACTGGTCGCGGGTCTGGTCGTCGGCGTCGCGGCCCGGCTGCTGATGCGCACCATCCTGCTCGCCGTCGACATGCCGACCTCCTTCTCCGCGGGGGGAACCGCGGCGGTGCTCGTCGCCTTCGCCGTGCTCGCCGTACCGGCCGCCGCGACCGCGACCGCGCGTCCCGCGGTCAGGCGTGCGGGACGGTGGGTGACGGTGGCGCTGACCGGGTGGGGCTCCGCCCGGAACGGGCTCGCCGACGCCAAGATGCTGCTGCTGGCGGACGAGGAGCGGCTCTCGGTCGTCGCGGGGCTGATCGTGGCCTTCGCGGTGACGGCGGCGCTGCACGGCCGGCTCGCGCAGTACGCGACACGCCGCCTCGCCGGCCCGCCCGCGACCGGCGGGGAGGCGGGCCGTGCGGACACGACCGGCGGAGACGAAGGAGACACGACCAGCGCGGACACGGACGACGGGAACATGAACGACGGGAACACGACGCCGCGCGCGGCGGCCGCTCCGGCGTCCTGAAGCCGTCCGGCCGCACCGCGAGCGGGCGGGCACGTCCCGGACCCGCAGGAGTCCTAAACTGGCGGACGTGATCGAGGACATCTGGGTGGATCCGGCCGTCGCCGAGCTCAGGCCGGACTTCGCGGTGCTGGCCATGGCGGTGTACGGCCTGCGCAACGGCCCGACCGACGACAGGTCCCGGGCCTGGCTGGCCGAGGCGGCCGACCGGGCGGTGACGCCGGACGACCCGAGGGTCGAGGCGTGGCGGGACGCCTACCGGGCGTTCGGCGCCAAGCCGCAGCGGACCCGGCCGTCGGTGGACGCGCTGGTCCGGCGGATGCCGCTACCGGAGATCAACCTGGTGGTGGACGCCTACAACGCGGTCAGCGTCGGCCACGGTCTGCCGATCGGCGGCGAGGACCTGGCCCGCTACGCGGGCACCGCCAGGCTGGTGCGGGCGGCCGGGGACGAGCCGTTCGAGGTCGTCGAGAAAGGCGAGCCCGCGATCGACCACCCGGAGATCGGCGAGGTGGTCTGGCGGGACGACCTGGGCGTCACCTGCCGGCGGTGGAACTGGCGGCAGTGCGTGCGGACCCGGATCACCGAGGAGACCTCCGACGCCCTGTTCCTGCTGGAGCGGCTGGACCCCATGTCACTGGAGGAGCTCCAGGCCGCAGGGAACGAGCTGACCGTCCTGCTGGAGGAGATCACCCCCGGTCTGCACGTCGAGACGCGCCTCGTCACCGCCTGACACGCCCGGCGGGAGGGTGACCCTACTCACACCCTCCGGTCAGACCCCCCGAACGTGACCGCTTTCAGCTGTTCTGAGAGGATCGTTCCGGGAGCTGCGGCCAGATTGGCGCGGGCCCATGCCCAGGAGAGTAGCCTTGGACAGGTTCTCTTATCATCAACGCCGATCTGCGGAAGAGGGCGATTTCCGCCGTGTCGTCTGAGTCGTCGCGGACAAACCCGCTGGCAGCCTTCGGTCAGAACGAATGGCTTGTCGACGAGCTGTACCAGAAGTACCTCCAGGATCCCGAGTCCGTGGACCGCGCCTGGTGGAACTTCTTCGCTGACTACACCCCTGATTCCGGGTCCGGCAGAGCCGCGGCCCAGGGAACGGCCGCGGCCGCTCCCCCGACCCCCGCCACGGCCCCGGCCACCCCGGCCGCCGCGACAACCACCCCCACAGCGCCGAAGGCCCCGGCGGCCCCGGCGGACAAGCCCAAGCAGGAGACGCAGTTGCCCGCCGGTGCCGAGGAAGTCCGACTCCGTGGCGCGGCCGCCAGGACCGCGCTGAACATGGAGGCCAGCCTCGTAGTCCCGACGGCCACCAGCGTACGCGCCGTCCCGGCGAAGCTGCTCATCGACAACCGCATCGTGATCAACAACCACCTGTCCCGCGGCCGCGGCGGCAAGGTGTCGTTCACGCACCTCATCGGGTTCGCCGTCGTCAAGGCCCTCGCGGTCCTGCCGGAGATGAACCACTCCTACACCGAGGTCGACGGCAAGCCGGTGCTGGTCAAGCCCGAGCACGTCAACCTGGGCCTGGCCATCGACATCCAGAAGGGCGACACCCGCCAGCTCCTGGTGCCGTCGATCAAGGCCTGCGAGCAGATGGACTTCCGCCAGTTCTGGACGGCGTACGAGGACATCGTGCGCAAGGCCAGGAGCGGCAAGCTCGGCGTCGACGACTTCGCGGGCACGACGATCTCGCTGACCAACCCGGGCACCATCGGCACCGTGCACTCGGTGCCGCGCCTGATGCCCGGCCAGGGCACGATCATCGGCGTCGGCGCGATGGAGTACCCCGCCGAGTACCAGGGCGCCTCCCCCGACACGCTCTCCCGCCTGGCGGTGAGCAAGATCATGACGCTCACCAGCACCTACGACCACCGGATCATCCAGGGCGCCCAGTCGGGCGACTTCCTGCGCCAGATCCACCGCCTGCTCCTGGGCGAGGACGGCTTCTACGACGAGATCTTCGAAGCCCTCCGGATCCCCTACGAGCCGGTCCGCTGGGTCCGCGACATCTCGACCACGCACGACGACGACGTGGCCAAGTCCGCCCGCGTGCTGGAGCTGATCCACGCCTACCGGGTCCGCGGCCACCTCATGGCCGACACCGACCCGCTGGAGTACAAGCAGCGCAAGCACCCCGACCTCGACATCAAGTCGCACGGGCTGACCCTGTGGGACCTGGAGCGCGAGTTCGCCACCGGCGGCTTCGGCGGCAAGCCGCTGATGAAGCTCCGCGACATCCTCGGCGTGCTGCGCGACTCCTACTGCCGCACCATCGGCGTCGAGTACATGCACATCCAGAACCCCGAGGAGCGGGCCTGGATCCAGGCGCGGGTGGAGCGGCCGTACGACAAGCCCGCGCGCGAGGAGCAGCTGCGCGTCCTGGAGCGGCTCAACACCGCCGAGGCGTTCGAGACGTTCCTGCAGACCAAGTTCGTCGGCCAGAAGCGCTTCTCGCTGGAGGGCGGCGAGTCGCTGATCCCGCTGGTCGACTCGGTGCTCTGCGCCGCCGCCCAGGACAGCCTGGACGAGGCCGTCATCGGCATGGCCCACCGCGGCCGCCTCAACGTGCTGGCCAACATCGTCGGCAAGTCCTACGGGCAGATCTTCGGCGAGTTCGAGGGCAACATCGACCCGCGCACCTCGCACGGCTCCGGCGACGTGAAGTACCACCTGGGCGCCACCGGCGACTTCGTCTCGCCCGACGGCTCCAAGATCAAGGCCTCGGTCGTGGCCAACCCCTCCCACCTGGAGACGGTCGACCCGGTCCTGGAGGGCATCGTCCGCGCCAAGCAGGACCTGCTGGAGCGCGGCGAGGAGGGCTTCAGCGTCCTGCCGCTGCTCGTCCACGGCGACGCCGCCTTCGCCGGCCAGGGCGTGGTGGCCGAGACGCTGAACCTGTCCCAACTGCGCGGCTACCGCACCGGCGGCACCGTGCACATCGTGGTCAACAACCAGGTCGGCTTCACCACCAGCCCGGCGAGCTCCCGCTCCAGCGTGTACGCCACCGACGTCGCCCGGATGATCCAGGCCCCGATCTTCCACGTCAACGGGGACGACCCCGAGGCCGTGGTCCGGGTCGGCCGCCTGGCCTTCGAGTACCGCCAGGCGTTCCGCAAGGACGTCGTGATCGACCTCATCTGCTACCGGCGCCGGGGCCACAACGAGGCCGACAACCCCAGCTTCACCCAGCCGCTGATGTACGACCTGATCGACGCCAAGCGCTCCACCCGCAAGCTCTACACCGAGGCGCTGATCGGCCGGGGCGACATCACGGTGGAGGAGGCCGAGGGCGCGCTCCGCGACTACCAGGCCAAGCTGGAGAACGCCTTCGCCGAGACCCGCGAGGCGACCAGGGAGCAGACGGGCGAGTTCGCCCGCCCCGCCGACCTGGAGGCCATCCCCTGGTCGCACGAGGACACCCCGACGGGCGTCTCCGAGGAGACCGTCAAGCGGATCGTCGACACCCAGCTCAACCTGCCGGAGGGCTTCACCGTCCACCCGCGCCTGCTCCCGGTCATCCAGCGCCGCGGCCAGATGGTCGCCGAGGACCGCATCGACTGGGGCATGGGCGAGACCCTGGCCTTCGGCTCGCTGCTGATCGACGGCCACCCGGTCCGCCTGGTGGGCCAGGACTCCCGGCGCGGCACCTTCGTGCAGCGGCACGCGGTGCTCGTGGACCGCGTCACGGGCGAGGAGCACACCCCGCTCAAGACGTTCAACGAGGGCACCACCAAGTTCTACGTCTACGACTCGCTGCTCAGCGAGTACGCCGCGCTCGGCTTCGAGTACGGCTACAGCGTGGAGCGCCCCGAGGCCCTGGTCTGCTGGGAGGCGCAGTTCGGCGACTTCGTCAACGGCGCCCAGTCGGTCATCGACGAGTACATCACCGCGGGCGAGCAGAAGTGGGGCCAGCGCTCCGGCGTGACCCTGCTGCTGCCGCACGGCTACGAGGGCCAGGGCCCCGACCACTCCTCGGCCCGCATCGAGCGCTTCCTGCAGATGTGCGCCCAGGACAACATGACCGTGGCCCAGCCGACCCTGCCGGCCAACTACTTCCATCTGCTGCGCTGGCAGACGAAGTCGAACCGGCACCGGCCGCTGGTGGTCTTCACGCCCAAGTCGCTGCTGCGGCACAAGGCGGCGGTCTCGCCGGTCTCCGACTTCACGTCGGGCTCGTTCAAGCCGGTCATCGGTGACACCACGGTGGACCCGGCGGGCGTGCGCAGGGTCGTGCTCTGCTCCGGCAAGATCTACTACGACCTGGCCGCGGCCCGCGAGGCGCAGGGCCGTACCGACGTGGCGATCGTCCGCCTGGAGCGGCTCTACCCGTTCCCGGCGAACCCGCTGACGACGGAGCTGGACCGCTACGGCGACGTCGAGCTGATCTGGGCGCAGGACGAGCCGGCCAACATGGGGCCGTGGCCGTTCCTGACGCTCAAGCTGGCCGAGAACCCCCGCGTGTTCGGCGGGCGGCCGATCAAGCGGGTCTCCCGCAAGGCCAACTCGTCCCCGGCCACCGGGTCGCACTCCACGCACGAGGTGGAGCTGCGCCAGATGCTGTCGGAGGTCTACGCCTGATCCGGGCGCCGGGGCCGCGACGGCGGTCCCGGCCCGGATCTTCGGAGTCCACCCGGGAGGTCCCCCACAGCACGGCTGTGGGGGACCTCCCGCTATCAGGAGGGAAACGATGTACTTCACCGACCGGGGCATCGAGGAGCTCGTCACCCGCCGCGGCGAGGAGGAGGTCGGCATCGGCTGGCTGGCCGAGCGGCTGCGCGAGTTCGTGGACCTCAACCCCGAGTTCGAGATCCCGGTGGACCGGCTGGCCACCTGGCTGGCCCGGCTGGACGACGAGGACGAGTAGCGGCGGGAGACGGCCGACGGCGAGGACGGACGGCACGGGAACGGCCGACGGCACAGGAACCGCCCGGGGCGGACCGGCTCCCGGTGGATAAAACACGATATATCTTGACCTCCCGAGTGACGCGACATATCGTGTCTCATACAAGGAGGTCGCAGACATGTGTGAATGGACGATCGGGAAACCCGAGCAGATCACGTTCGGCGCGGTGAGCGGGCTGAACGTGTGGATCGTGGCGGGCAGGCTGGCGGTGCTGGCCAGCGACGGCCCGCCCGCGCTGGAGGTCACCTCCGTGGGCGACATCCCGCTGATCGTGACGCACGACGACGACGGCACGCTCACCGTCTCCTACAAGGACCTCACCTGGGACGGGCTGCTCAGCTGGCTCCGCCCCGGCCGCCGGGAGAGCGTGCTGACGCTCACCGTGCCGAAGGACTGCCCGGTCAGCGCCGGGGTGGTCTCCGCCTCGGCCGTCGTGGCCGGCTTCGAGGCCCGCACCGCGGTCAAGAGCGTCTCCGGCGAGGTCGTGCTCGACGGGGTGAGCGGCGAGATCCACGCCGACACCGTCTCCGGCCCCGTGGAGAGCCGCGGCCTGGTCGGCGACCTGTCGTTCAAGAGCGTCTCGGGTGACCTGACCGTCGCCCGGGGCAGGCCCCGCCGGCTGAAGGCCGGCACCGTCTCCGGCCGGATCACCGCCGACCTGGAGCTCCCGCCGACCGGCCACGTCACGCTGAACAGCGTCTCCGGCGAGGTCGTGGTACGGCTCCCGCACTCGGTGGAGGCCGACGTGGCGATCCGCTCCACCTCCGGCCGGGTCGGCAGCGCCTTCTCCGAGCTCGACCGGGTGGACCAGCCCGGCAGGAAGGCGCTCACCGGCCGGATCGGCGGGGGCATGGCCTCCCTGTCGGCCACCACCCTCTCCGCCGACGTCACTCTCCTGAAGGGAGACCCTTCGTGAACGGCTCGTTCGACACCGGTCGCGCCTCCGGCACGGCTCAGGGCGGGAGGGCGTCGTGAGCCCCGTCTTCGGCCACGGGCGGCTCCGCCTCTACCTGCTCAAACTGCTCCAGGAGAGTCCGCGCCACGGCTACGAGGTGATCCGGCTGCTGCAGGACCGCTTCCTCGGCGTCTACTCCCCCTCGCCCGGCACGATCTACCCGCGCCTGGCCCGGCTGGAGGAGGAGGGCCTGGTCACCCACGAGGTCGTGGCCGGCAAGAAGGTCTTCACCCTCACCGAGGCGGGCCGCGCCGAGCTGGAGGCCAGGATGGACGAGCTGGCCGAGCTGGAGCAGGAGATCTCCGACTCCGTCCGCGACATCGCCCGCGAGGTCAAGGAGGACGTGCGCGACACGGTCCGGTCGCTGCGCGAGGAGCTCACCCAGATGGCCCGCGACGTGCGGCAGAGCGCCAAGCAGGAGGAGCACTCGGCCAAGGACGAGTTCCGGCGGGCCAAGCGGGAGCAGCGCGAGGCCTGGCGGGAGCAGAAGGCCGAGTGGCAGCGGCACAAGCACGAGTGGAAGCACGAGACCGAGCGCTGGCAGCGGGAGTGGAAGCGCATCTGGGCCACCGGCTTCACCGGGCCCGGCTCCTCCGCCGGCGACGACCGGCTCGGGCAGCTGCTCGCCGAGTTCGCCGAGGAGGTCCGCGGGGACGCCGCGGGCCGGCAGGTCACCGAGGAGACGCTGGCCGCGGCGCAGGACGCGCTCTACGACGCGGCCCGCCGGATCCGGGACGCCCTGCGGTGATCCTCCTGATGCGGGCGGCCCCGCCCCTCCTCCGGGCGGGGCCGCCGCCCTCGGCGCCCTCGGCGCACGCGGCACACGCGGCGCACGCGGCGTGCACGGCGCACTCGGAGTGCACGGCGTGCACCGCACACGCGACGCACCCGGAGTGCACGGTGTGCTCCCTGCACCCGGCGGGCCTCGTGCGCCCGGTGCCTCCGGCCCGTTCAGGGAGTGAAGACGATCTTCCCGAAGACCTCGCCCCCGTGCATGGCCGCGAAGCCCTCGCGGGCCTGCGCCAGCGGGAGCACCCGGTCGATCAGCGGACGGGTGCCGGTCTGCTCCAGGAACCGGGCCAGCCGGGCGAGCTGGTCCCGGCTGCCCATGGTCGAGCCGACCACCGACAGCTGCAGGAAGAAGACCCGGTTCAGGTCGGCCGGGGGCACGGCGCCGCTGGTCGCGCCGGAGACCACGATCCGGCCGCCGGGACGCAGTGACTTGAGCGAGTGGTCCCAGGTCGCCTGGCCCACGGTCTCCATGACCGCGTCCACCCGCTCGGGCAGCCGGGCGCCGGGCTCGAAGACCTGGTCGGCGCCGAGCTCCAAGGCGCGGGCCCGCTTGGCCTCCGACCGGCTGGTGGCCCAGACCCGGTAGCCGCCGGCCCGGCCCAGCGCGATCAGCGCGGTGGCCACGCCGCCGCCCGCCCCCTGGACCAGCACGGTCGAGCCGGGCTCCAGCCCCGCCCGGTCGAACAGCATCCGGTAGGCGGTCAGCCACGCGGTGGGCAGGCAGGCCGCCTCCTCGAAGCCGAGCGCGGCGGGCTTGGGCACCAGGTTCCGCCGGGGCACGGCGACCCGCTCGGCGAAGGTTCCGTCGTGCACCTCCGAGAGCAGCGACCGCTTCGGGTCGAGCGTCTCGTCGGCCCCCGAACCGATCACGGAGTGCACGATGACCTCGTTGCCGTCCTCGTCGAGTCCGGCGGCGTCGCAGCCGAGCACGACGGGCAGCCGCTCCTGCCGGATGCCCACGCCCTTGAGCGTCCACAGGTCGTGGTGGTTGAGGGCGGCGGCCTTCACGGTGACGGTGGTCCAGCCGTCGGGGACCTCCGGCTCGGGGCGCTCGCCGAGCGTCAGCCCGGCGAGGGGGTTGTCGGGATCGGTCTGGGTTGCGGTTACGGCGAACATGGCCGCACCCTACGCTCCCGGCTCCGCCCGGCCACGCCCCCACCCCGCACTCCCGCCCGTCTCCTCACCGTCCCCGGCCGGACGGCTCCCGCGCCCCGCACCGTGTCCCCGCGCCTGTGCTCCCGGCCCGCGGCTCCCGTCTCCTCACCAGGTGGCGACGTTCACCGGCCCGTCGGGGACCAGGCGGACCTCCCGGCCGACGAGTTCGGCGGCCTCGGCCTCGGCGACCAGCCCGGGGTCGCGGACGAGGGCGTGCGTGCGCGCGCCGCCCGGCAGGTCCACGACCACGATCCCGCGCTCGGCCGCGCCGTCCCTGCCGTGCGCGACGGTGTAGCCCGCGACGGTCCCCGTCCCCTCGAAGACGTCGGCGATCGGCACGGGCTCGGCGACGTGCACCGGCCCGCCCGCCCCGCGCAGCGCCGCGAGCCCGTCGCCCCGCCCCTCCCGGAAGGCGTCGCCCGGCTCGGTGGACCAGACGGCCCAGGTGTGCTTGGTCAGGTGCATCCCCACCCCGGTGACCAGGCCGTGCCCCTGCGCCCCCGCCCCCTCCCGCAGCCGCTCGGCCATCGCCGCGGTGGAGTGCAGCACGTAGACGCTGACCGGAGCCCCGGCGTACGGCAGGCCGCCGGTGACCGTCAGCCCCCGCCCGTCCAGCGGGTCCAGGCCCGTCGCGGTGCAGGCCGTACGGAGGGCGACCGCGAAGCAGCTGTAGAGGTCCAGCGCGCCGATCCCGTCCAGGTCCGTGCCTGCCCGGTCCAGGGCGTGCCGGGCCGCGGCCGCCATCGCCGGGGACTCCCCCAGGGCAGGCCGGGCCGCCACCTCCCAGGTGTCCTCGGCGTACGCCCAGCCCCGCAGGTGGACGCGGCGGTCGCGGTCGATCCCGAGCCGGTCGGCGAGCCCCGAGCTCACCATGATCACGGCAGCGGCCTGGTCGACGTCCATGAACGCGACGGTCCGCTTGGTGTACGGCCAGCCGACGACGCGGTTGTCCGGACCCGGGGTGACGAGCTCCTCCGGCGTCCACGTCCGCCGGTGCCAGGCGTGCGGGTTGGCCGCGGCGACCCGGGTCATCGGAGCCATCATCCTGCCCCGGGCCTCCCGCTCGTCCCCGGCGGACTCCCCGGCGGCGGCCCGGCGCGCGGTCTCCATGATCGCGTAGGTGTGCACGGGCAGGAAGAGCTCGTGGGCCAGCTCGGCCGGGTGCGGCGGGCGCTCCCAGCCGTAGGGCGGCCTGGGATGGGCCCGGTGGCTCCACGCGGGGCGCCCCCCCGCCCTGCGCAGCGCCTTCCTGGTCGCCAGCGCCTCGCCCCCGGTGACCAGGGCCGCGTCCATCTCCCCGGCGGCGATCGCGGCGGCGGCCGTACCGAGGAGCGTCTGCGGAGCCGTACCGCTCACCGTGGAGTAGGCGCGGTGGCGGGGTGCGGCCTTGAGGCGCTCGGCGAGCCGGACGGCCGGGTCGTCGTACTGCCAGGACTCGGTGTAGACGACCTGGATCGAGTCGAGCCGCTCCAGCAGGCCGGGAACCCCCGCGTCGGCGGCCGCCTTCCGGGCGACCAGCTCCCACAGGTCCAGCGGCTCCGGTCCCGGCTGCTCGCGGACGGTGTGCTGGGCGACACCGACGAGGCAGGGGGTCCGTGGGTCCACGCTCATACGGACATCAAACCAGAACGTCATTCGGTTTGGGTAGGGCGAAGTGCACGGAGTTACCGGAGGAATGGTCGTCGATCGATGATGAAGGTGGTACGGAAGACGTCTTTCCGATCCGCCCGCAGCGACCCCCGCCTGCGGAGATGCCCATTCGTTAAATGATAGCGAATCGGCATTTCAATAACGGAATCGCATCGGGGGGAACCGTCCCAGACTTTTTCCCGTCAATTCATGGCCTAACTCGTGATCCACTCAGTAGCGTTCCCAGCGTTTTCCTGGCGACGGGAAGTCCCGCCCGCCGCCGAAGACGAAAGGAGCTCCATTGAATCCCCGAGCACGGCGCCTCACCGTCCCCCTCACCGGCCTCCTCCTGGTCGCCGGAGCGATGGGCGCCACCTCCACCGGCGCGAGCGCCGCGAGCACCACCGCAACCGCGGCCGGCACCACCGCCGTCACGACAGGCGCCCCCGCCGACGTGGTGACGTCCACCGCGTCGGAGACCCCGGCCGAGGCGACCTCCTTCTGGTCGCCGGAGCGCATGCGCAGGGCCACCGACGCCACCGGCGACGTCGACCTCAGCGTCCGGGGCGGCAAGGCCTCCTCGGCGGCCGGGCCCACCGGCAAGGCCGGGGCCGTCCCGCCGAGCGGTCCGGGAGGCGGCCCGACCACCAAGAGCAAGCAGGTCAACCTGCCCAACACGGTCGGCCGGGTCTTCTTCACCCTGCCCAAGGCGAACCCGCTGGACCCGAAGAGCTGGAAGTACTGCTCCGGCACCTCGGTCCAGGGCAGGTACCGCAACGTGGTCGCCACCTCGGCGCACTGCGTCTACGACGTGAAGACCAATCAGTTCTACGACAACTGGATCTTCATCCCGTCCTACTGGGACGGGAACCAGGCCTGGGACGGGAAGAACCCGTACGGCATCTACGCGGCCAAGTGGTTCAACGCGCACGACGACTTCGTGGTGAAGGAGGACTACGACTACGACTACGCCTTCGTCAACGTCCACTCCGGGTTCAAGGTGAACTGGGAGAAGGACAAGGACGGCAAGTGGCAGCCGATCGTCAAGAACGTCGGCCGGCTCGGTGACAACGTCGGCGGCCAGGGCTTCGCCTGGAACCAGAAGGTGAAGAACAAGGTCTTCTCCTTCGGCTACCCGGCCGGGTCCCACCCCGACGGCGACAAGCCGTTCACCGGGCGCACGATGAAGTGGTGCTACGGCACCACCGGCGCCATGCCCGCCGCGCCGAAGTACAACATCCAGGAGCACGTCGGCTTCAGGTGCGCCTTCACCGCGGGCGCCAGCGGCGGCCCGTTCCTGCTGAAGTACAAGAGCGCCACGCGGACCGGCTACCTCAACGGCGTCAACAGCGTCGCCTGGGACACCGACAAGAACGACCGCTACGACCGCATCTCCTCGCCGTACTTCAACGGCGAGACCTACCAGGTCTACAAGGTCGCGGCCAACCGCTGGACCAAGTAGCCCCACCCGCAGGACGGCGTCCGGACAGCCCGTGCGCCGTCCTCCGGAGGACGGCGCACGGCGGCCGGCCGGCAGGCCGTTCGACCGGCCGCCGCAGGAGAACGAGGGACCCGGTCCACCCGGACCGGGTCCCTCCGGCTGCACGCGCTCGGAGAAGCACGGGTCCGCGGCCCGGCGGAGGTGGTGATCCCCGGAGCGGCGGCCGGACGGCGTCCCGGCGCCCTGGGCCGCCCGGCGGGACGCTTGACGGGAATCCGCCGGGGACCTGCTGATGAGTTGCCCTCCGGTCGGCAAGGCCCCGGATGTGGAAGGTTCCAGCCGTTTCCCCGGGGCGCCCCGTCCGGACGGCGAGCGGTCCAGCGTCTTCGCAGCTCAGGGCGGTTGCCCGATGGACATTCCCCACGACCGCCGATCCGGATCATCTCTGACGCCGTCCGAGATCTTTCGGTTCCGCCGATTCGGCAACGAAAACATAACGGTCCATACCGATGCCGGATTACTGCTCCTTTACACCATCTTTGCTGAGTACGGTCTCCTCTTGTCTCTTTACGTACGCGTGAGCCACCCGAGCGCTCATGACAAAGAAGGAGCTACCGTGAACCCCCGAGTCAAGCACCTCGCCCTCCCTCTGGGAGGTGCTCTCGTGGCCACCTCCGTGGCCGGCGGCGCCTTCGCCGGCACCGCCAACGCCGAGCCCGACCTGAAGTCGGCGACGCTCGCCCCATCAGCCAACGCGCAGGCCATCGCGGGCTACTGGACCTCCTCCAAGCTGAAGGAGGCGAAGACCTACCTCGCCGAGTCCACCGCCACCGGCAAGCTGAGGGTGGGCGGCACCACGGCCTCCGCCGACGGCAGGCCCGGCGTCGTCGCGCCGACCGGTGAGGGCGGCAAGTCCGCCGGCAAGTCGAGGAACGTCAACCTGCCCATCACCGTCGGCAAGGTCTTCTTCCTCGACGACAAGGGCCAGGAGCGCTGGTGCTCCGGCACCTCGATCCAGTCGAAGTACCGCAACCTGGTCGCCACCGCGGGCCACTGCGTCTACGACACCGACACGAACAAGCCCTTCAGCAACTTCGTGTTCATCCCCGGCTACTACCAGGGCAAGGCCCCCTGGGGCATCTACGTCGGCGCCAGGGTCAACATGCACCACGACTTCGACGTCTACGAGGACTACGACTACGACTACGCGTTCGTCAACGTCTACAACGGCATCAAGCAGACGGGCGTCAAGGAGGTCAGCAAGTCCACGTACACGGCCGCCAAGGGCTTCAAGTACACCGAGGACCGGGCGATCTCCAAGGCCGAGTTCGAGAAGGGCTACGAGAAGTACGGCGAGCTCGGCCCGTACTGGAAGAAGGCGGTCGACCCGACCGTCGAGCACGTCGCCAAGCCGGCCGACGCCGCGAAGTACATCGAGGAGTACGTCGCCACCGGCCGCAACGGCGTCAAGCTGACGGCCGTCGAAGTCGTCGAGAGCGTCTACAACAAGGCGCCCAAGGGCCTGGACAACGGCAACAAGTTCGAGCGCAAGACCGTCAGGACGCCGATCAGCAAGGAGGAGTACGACAAGCTCGTCAAGCAGAAGGCGGACGGCGGCTTCCTCGGCAAGCTCGAGGCCACCAAGGACGTCAACGGCACCGAGATCGCCTGGTTCAAGTCCCAGTACTTCGTGAAGAAGTGGGTCAAGACCACGGTGAAGGAGCTGTACTTCCACACCCGGTACTTCGTGATCACGCTGGCCGACGCCGGCCGCCTCGGCGACAACGTCGGCGGCCAGGGCTTCAGCTGGAACCAGAAGCTGGGCAAGAAGGTCTTCACCTTCGGCTACCCGGCCTACGCCCACCTGGACGGCCACCGGCCGTACAGCGGGCACACCATGAAGTGGTGCTACGGCAAAACCGGCAACGCCCCGGACGTGCCGAAGTACAACGCCCAGGAGCACCAGGCCATCAAGTGCGCCTTCACCCCGGGCGCCAGCGGCAGCCCCTTCCTGCTGCAGTACAAGAACAGCAAGCGGACCGGATACGTCAACGGCGTCGTGAGCCTCACGCTCGACAGCGACGGCAACGACCGCTACGACCGGGTCACCACCCCGTACTTCAACGGTGAGACCTACGGCATCTACAAGTCCGCCGCCAACCGCTGGACCGGGAAGCTCCCGGGCTGAGGAGCGGAGATCCGATGAGGGGAGGGCCTGGTGACCGCCGGGCCCTTCCCCGTCTTCACGAGGCTCTTACACGCCGGAGGGCACGCTGGGTGGGATGACGATGTCAAATCAGATCGGCATACCGAGCTGCCCAAAACCCAGTTGATCTGGAAAAATCACCCTTTACACCCCCTCCTCCGGTCCGACCCCTGGAAGGAACGTCTCCATGTCCCCCCGCGCACGGCGGCTCACGGCCATGCTCGGCGCCCTGGTCGCCGCCTGTGTGACCGCGATGTCCGCCTTCCCCGGGGACGCGGAGGCCACTCCCTACGACGGGGTGCCGAACGGCGTCACGTCCATCACGCTGACCCGCAGCAGCGCGGACATGAAGCGGATCGCGAACTACTGGAACCCCGCGCGGCTCAAGCAGGCCCAGGACAACAGCCCGGCGGTCCCCGGGGTGAAGCCCAGCGAGGGCGGTTCCACCCCGCCCGCGGTCTCGCCGACTCCCAGCGGCACGGGTAAGGCCACCACCGCCGCCGCGGCGGCCGGAGAGCAGACCACCACCACGACCACCACGACGACGACCGCCGGCGCCTCTCCGGTCATCGAGCCCACGTCGCCGAAGAAGAAGGCGGCGGCCGCCAGCCCCGCCCCCATCACGGTCGGGAAGGTGTTCTTCCGGATCGGCGACAAGGACTACTGGTGCTCCGCCTCCTCGGTGGCCTCCGCCAACCGGAGCCTGGTCGCGACGGCGGCGCACTGCGCCTACGACGCCAAGCTGGCGAAGGCCGCCGAATACTGGATCTTCATCCCGGGCTACGACAGGGGCGCCACCCCGTACGGAATCTACGTGGGGCACTCCCTCAACCTGCACGAGAGCTTCGTCGGCAAGGGCGACTACGACTACGACTACGCCTTCGTCACCGTGCACGAGGGTTTCCGGTGGAAGCCGGGCAAGACCGCCGGTTCCCACGAGATGGAGAGCGTCGGCAGCCTGGAGGACAACGTCGGAGGGCAGGGCCTGGTCTTCAAACGGGGTTCCGGGAGGTACACCTTCGCCTTCGGCTACCCCGCCGCCCCCTACCTCGACGGCACCAAGCCCTTCAACGGCCAGGAGCTGAAGTCGTGCGACGGGCTGACCCAGAAGAGGACGGCCCCGACCTACCTGGTGGAATACGGCATCGCACTGAAGTGCGGGTTCACCGCCGGCGCCAGCGGCGGACCGTGGCTGGTCGGCTACGACACCAGGCGCGCGCTCGGCTATCTCAACGGCGTCAACAGCTTCGCCTGGGACACCGACACCAACAAGCGCTACGACCTGATCTCCTCGCCGTACTTCAGCCTGTCGACCTATGTCGTCTACAGGTACGCGGGAGGCCAGCGCCTGGGCTGACCCGCCCGGTCCAGACGGCGAGAGGGGCTCCGACGATCCGTCGGGGCCCCTTTCGAGTTCCGTTAGACGTGGCGGCGGCCGAATCGGTGCCATCTTGTTGCTGTGATCTGAGTCACATAAGTCTGAACACCCAGAGCGATCGACCGGTCACGCGTCACCAGTCGCGTCCGGTGCGGTATCAGTCCTAGCTGCAGAAACACGACACTTCATCCCCAATGACACCAAGGACTCCAAGAGCCACCTTATGTCACGGAACGATATCGGCGGACATGGCCGACTTCATCGGTTCCCGAGCGGCTTCCGTTTTTCAAGATCGGGCCTGTATGTTCCTGGCTATCCCTTTACTGACGCAT
>BMQD01000001.1 GCA_014647935.1 Planomonospora parontospora | reverse complement strand
CCTGCTGTCCAACGCGGTCAAGTACACCCCCGAGCACGGGACCGTCACCGTCACCGCCGGCTGCGACGCCGCCCCCGTCCCCGACGGCCCCCGCCACGGCGCTCCCGGCCACAACGGCCGCCGGAGCCGGAAGCACGGCGGCGGAGAGGCCTCGCCCCAGGAGGCGGGGATCTGCCGGAGCGGAACGGTCACGGTGACGGTGGCCGACACCGGCATCGGCGTCCCGGCCGAGGAGTACCCCCGCCTGTTCGACCGGTTCTTCCGCGCCTCCACCGCCGTCGAGTCCGGGATCACGGGCACCGGCCTGGGCCTGGCCGTCACCAAGGCCGTCGTCGAGGCGCACGGCGGCACCATCGCCGCCGCCCCCGGCGAGGGCGGCGGCACCGTCTTCACCGTCCGCCTGCCCACCGCAGGACCGGCCTCCCGGGACCGGCTCGGAAGCGCGCCGGTCCGGTCCGACCGGGCGTGACGGCTCTGATCCGATCAGGCGTGACGGCTCTGATCCGCACGGCGCCGCGGACGGTCCCCGGCCGTACGCGGTCGACGAGCAGTGGACGGCCCGTCGCGGGAGCAGCGGACACGGCGGAGCGGACCGCTGCACGCCCCTGCGCGGGCCCTCGTGTGATGCCCCTCAGGACGGGCGGAAACCGGAAAACCCATCGACCTCCGCGGTCACAGGCGGGATCATTACCGGCATGTCCGTGTTGAAGGAGGTCCGTTTCGCCCCGGAGCAGCAGCAGGCGGAGCTGCCCATGAACATCTGGCTCGACGACGGCGACACCGCGGTGGACGTCATCGACGCGCTCGCGCTCTCTCCGTTCGCCACGGGGACGCAGCCCTGGGCCCGCACCGCGACCCTGGAGCGCGTGCGTTCCGACGCGCCGCTCATGCCCGCCGGAGGGACCCTCATCCGCGCCGCCGGAGAGGAGGACGGCCGGGACTCGCGGCTGGTGACCGGTGAGGGCTGGACGCTGCGGGTGATCCGCTACAAGAGCCGCTCGGCCACGGTCAGCGTGACCGCGGTCAGCGAGGAGCTCGCCCGCTCGGTGATCGAGGAGGCCGTCAGGGACGCCACCGAGCCCGCCCCCGAGGACGACCACGTCAAGATGGGCTTCTGGTGGCAGAGCGAGCACGGCAGCCGCCGCTCCGGCAAGCCGATCACCACCTCGCCGTGGGCGGAGGTGAGCGGCAACTACGCGCGGTCGCTGCACGAGCCGATCTCCCGGCTGATGTCCCTCACCCCCGGCGAGGTGCACGGCCGCCTCCTCCTGCTGCACGGCCCGCCCGGCACCGGCAAGACCACCCTGCTGCGCACGCTCGCCCACGAGTGGCGGTCGTGGTGCCAGGTGGACTGCGTGCTCGATCCGGAGCGGCTGTTCGGCTCGCCCGGCTATCTGATGGAGGTCGCGGTCGGCTCGGACTCCGCGCAGGACGGCGAGAAGTGGCGCCTCCTGGTCCTGGAGGACTGCGACGAGCTGATCAGGAACGGCGCCAAGGAGGCCACGGGGCAGGGCCTGTCCCGGCTGCTCAACCTCACCGACGGTCTCCTCGGCCAGGGCCGCGACGTGCTGGTGGCCATCACCACCAACGAGGACCTGGCCCGCCTTCATCCGGCCGTGGTCCGTCCGGGCCGCTGCCTGGCCCAGCTGGAGGTGGGCGCGCTGCCGCACGACGAGGCGGCGGCCTGGCTCGGCACCGCCGAGGACGTCTCCCCCGAGGGGGCCACCCTCGCCGAGCTGTTCGCGCTGCGGGACGGCTTCGCACAGCGGACCGCGGCCGCCCCGGCCGTCTCCACCGGCCTCTACCTCTGACCCCGCCGGCCGTCTTCCGGCTCGTCCCGGGCGGATCCCGTCTCGGGCGGCCGGGAGGCCGCCGACCTCCGCCGCCGGCCGTACCCGGGCCAGGGCCGTCCGGGGGCCGCGCCGTACCAGGCCAGGGCCGCCCGGAGGCCAACCGGACCGGGACTCCGGACGGGGGCCGCGCCGGGCCGGGACCTTCCAGGACGGCCGGTGCTCACCTGACGCCGGCCAGGCGGGGTCTGGGCAGCTCGGCCGGCTCCAGTTCGAGCTCGAACCAGACCTTGTTCGATCCCGCCCGGCGGACCAGGCCCCACCGGTGGGCCAGCGCCTCCAGCAGTGGGAGGCCCCGGCCCCCGGTCGCCTCGGCCGAGGCGTGGCAGACGCAGGGCGCCGAGGAGGAGCCCTCGTCCTGGACGCTCACCCGCACTCCGCGGGCCGAGCAGGAGATCCCGAGGACGAACGCCCCGCCCCTGCCGGATCGGGAGTGGACCACCGCGTTCGTGACGATCTCGCTGGTCAGCAGCACGCAGTCGTCGTGCAGGGGGTGGCCCCTGCCCAGCGTCGCGGAGACCAGGCGCCGGGCCCGCATCACCTGTTCGGGGGAGCCCGCCAGGCGGAGGACCCACTCGCCGCAGACCCCTCCGCCCGGCTCTCCGCCGAGCTCACCGCCGAGCTCTCCGTCGTACTCCGACAGGTCCATACAGCCCTCCCGATGCTGTCCGCGACTCTGGGAAGACGCGGGGCTCGGAAGGTGCGATGTCCCGGAAAAGTAGGAATGGGATGGCTTACCGGACAGTCAGCTCGGACTTGCTCCGCGGGCCTTCTCCTGCGTGCCCGCCTCCGCCGCCACAGGCGCTTCCTCCCGTCACACCCGGTGCCAGCGCGCCTCGAAGAAGCAGTAGACCGCGAACAGGAGCAGCCCGACCGCGACGAGTCCCAGCAGCCACGGGCCCACCGGGGTCTCGGCCAGCGAGCGGAGCGTCGAGTCGATCCCCTTCGCCTTGTCGGGGTCGTAGGTCACCGCCGCCTGGACGACGAAGACGCCGGCCACCGCGGCGATCACGCCCCGGGCGAGGTAACCGGCCGTGCCGAGCTTCTCGGCCAGGTCCCTGGCCCTGGCCGGCATCTCACCGGTCCGCAGGTCCTGCAGGAACTTCTTCTTCCAGCCCTTGTGGATCCAGTAGGCGCCCAGCGCGATCAGGCCCAGCCCGGCCAGGCCGACGAGGAACTGCCCGCCGGGCCACTCCATCACCTGCGCGGTGAGGTCCTTGGAGTGCTTGTCGGTGGAGCCGCCCGAGTCGCCGCGCAGCAGCAGGCTCAGCAGCGTGGCCACGACGAGCGCGTAGACCGCCGTGCGCCCGGCCGACTCGGCCCGGTCCTTGGTCCGCCCCCGGCCGATCACCGCCTCCGAGAGCTGCCAGAGCGTCAGTGCGGCGAAGCCGACCACCATGAGCCAGAGCAGCACGTTCCCGAAGGGCTGCTCCCGGACCATCTCGATCGCCCCGGTCTTGTCGGCCTCCTTGCCACCGCTGCCGCCGCCGAAGGCGATCTGCAGCGCCAGGAACCCGATCAATCCGTAGAGGACGCCGCGACAGGCCATGCCGAGACGGGCCAGCCTGTCCAGCGTCTGACTGTTCGCCGCTCTGCGCGCGGCGCCTTCCACCTGTGCGCTGTTCATAACCATGCGCTCTTACCTCACAAAGAGGACGCAAACCTTCCCGCGACCAGGTGTGGAAGGGCTTCCCCCGGGGCAGCCGCGCCCGGCGCCGGGGAAGACGGGGAACGGAACCGCGCAGGACGGGCCCTGTGGCGAGGGCGGCTCCGGGCGGGACGATCCCTGCGGCAGCGCGGTCCGCTGCGGCGGAGCGGTCCCGGTGGCGTCTCAGCCGGGCAGCGCGTCCAGGCGCCGCAGGATGACCCCCTCGCGCAGCGCCCAGGGGCACACCTCCAGCTCCGCCACGCCGAACAGGTCCATCGCGGCGTCCGCGACGATCGCCCCCGCCGGCAGCTGCCGCACCCGCCCGGCCGACACCCCGGGAAGCCCTGTCCGCTCCCGGGCGTCCATCGCGGCGAGCCGGCCGGTCCACCCGGTCAGGTCCGCGTGCCGGAGCGACCTGCGGCCGTTCTCCCCGTCGGCCGAGGGCGCGGCCCCGGCGATGCGCGCCAGCTGCTTGAACGTCTTGGACGTCGCCACGGCGTGGTCGGCCTGGCCGTACCGGGCGACGTCGCCCACCGAACGGGCGATCTCCGCCCGGACGTACCGGCGCAGCGCCCGCACCTCCTCGGCGGGCGGCGGGTCGGCGGTGAACCAGTCGCGGGTCAGCCGGCCCGCGCCCAGCGGCAGCGAGACCGCCACGTCCGGCTGCTCGTCGAGCCCCGAGGCGATCTCCAGCGACCCTCCGCCGATGTCCAGCACCAGCAGCCGTCCCGAGGACCAGCCGAACCACCGCCGCACGGCCAGGAACGTCAGCCGGGCCTCGTCCTGCCCCGAGAGCACCTGGATGTCCACCTGCGTGGCGGCCTTGATCCGCTCCAGCACGTCGTCTCCGTTGACGGCCTCCCTGACCGCCGACGTGGCGAAGGCCATGAGGTCCTCGACGCCCTTGTCCTCGGCGATCCGCAGGGCCTCCTCGACGAACCCGTGCAGCCGCGCCGCGCCGGTCTCGGAGAGCCGGTCGCCTCCCTCGGTGCGCTCGACGTGCTCGGAGAGCCTCAGCTCCACCTTGTGGGAGTAGGCCGGCAGCGGACGGGCCCCCCGATGGGCGTCCATCACCAGCAGGTGGACCGTATTGGAACCGACATCGAGAACACCCAGTCGCATGGGTTGAAATTACTACTATTCCGGACTCGCCCCATCCGGAATCCGGCGGTGCACGCTCACCGCGTAGCCCCCGCCGTCGTAGGGGTCGCCGTCCCACGTCGCCATACGCCGCTCCAGGACCAGCCCCGCCGCCTCGCACCAGGCGTCGTACTCCGCCAGCCCCACGGTGGCCGAGGCCAGCGGGAGGTGCGCGGCGTCCAGCCCGAACCCGGCCGCCAGCAGGCCGCCCGGCCGCAGCAGGGCGGCGAGCCGCCGTACGGCCCGCGCCTCGGTTCCCGGCGCCAGCAGCGGGATCACGTTCCCGGCGGCGACCACGAGGTCGAAGGGCCTTCCCGGACCTGCGGCGTCCGGGGCACCCGCGCCCGGCGCGGACGCGTGCGAACCGGCGGTGTCCCGGCCGGGAGCATCCGGACCGGAGACGTCCGGACCGGGAGCGCACGGACCGGAGACGTCCGGACCGAACGCGTCCGGGTCGAGCGCGCTCAGGTCTCCCCTCACCCAGGTCAGCCCGGGCGCCCGGCTCCGCGCCACCGCGAGCATGGACTCGTCCAGATCGACGCCCGCGCACGCGTAGCCCAGCTCCGCCAGCCGGATCGCCACCCGCCCGGTGCCGCACCCGGCGTCCAGCACCCGCGACCCCGGCGGCGCGAGCGCCGCGCACAACCGCGCCTCCCCGTGCACGTCCGCCCCGGAGGCGGCGAGCTCGGCGAACCGCGCCGCGTACCGCTCCCCCGCGTCCTCGCCCGCGATCTCCGTCCAGCGGCTTCTCGCTTCTTCCATCCGTTCAGGATCCCACCCGCCCGAGGCCGGTGGGCGGGCTCCGCCGCCCCACCGGTGCCGCGGGACGCCCGCGGGAGTGCCGGGCCGTCACGGTGTGGCCGTGCCCCCGTCCACACCGATCGGCGGAAGCGGCCGCGCCGCCTTGGTCGCCGCCCCCGCGCCGGGCCCGCACGCCGCCTCCAGCAGGTGGTCCCCGATCGCGAAGTCGATGGCGTGCGCGACCGGGCTGCCGTTCTCATCGAGCCGCTGGTAGTTCCTCAGGTTGATGCCGAAGGCGAACCGGCGGCCGCCGCCGGCATCGGAGAACGCGAAGGTCTGCATGCCGGGGACGCTCCCGTCGTGCCCCCAGAACCTGCCGCACGGCAGGTCGAGGGGGTAGATCCCGAGACCGTAGTCGATCACGGCGCCCGAGAGCGACCGGATGGGCACCGTCTTCTGCATCTCGGCGAGCAGAGCCGCGTCGAGCAGTTCGCCGCGCAGCAGCAGCCGGAAGAAGCGGTTGAGGTCCTCCATCGTCGAGACGACCGCGGCCGAGGTCCAGCCCCAGGACATGTCGTAGACGCTGTAGTCCCTGGGCGGGTCGAAGAACCCGAAGAGCGCCTCGTACGCCTTGGAGCTCGGCCCGGGCAGGTACGGCGTACGCGGGAAGAACGTGTGCCGCAGCCCGGCCCTCCGGAAGACGTGGTCGGTGATGTACCGCTCGGCGCTCATGCCCGTCACCTTCTCCAGCAGCAGGCCGGCGATGACGAAGTTCGTGTTCGAGTACGCCCCGGGTGTCGCCCCCGGCTGCCCGGTCGCGGGGGCGCCGAGCCCCGCCCGCGCCAGCTCCTCCGGCGGGAAGGCGCGGAAGCGGTTGGCGTCCAGGCTCTCGACCGTCGGGAAGAGCACCCCGGTGTGGTTGGCGATGTGGCTGGTGTGGTCGAGCAGCATGCGCACGGTGATCCGCTGCCCGCGCTCACCCGGGATCAGATCCGGCAGATAGCGGCCGACGGGGGCATCGAGCTCGATCGTGCCCTTGCCGACCTGCTGCAACACGGCCACCGCGACGAACGACTTGGTGATGCTCCCGGCCCGGTGCGCCATGTCTGGACGCATCGGGCGGCGGGTCTCGACGTCGGCGACGCCCGCGGCGCCCTTCCAGTTCCGGCGGCCGTCCACGACGCTCGACTGGATGCCGTACATGCCGGCCTCGTGCACGGCGTCCAGCGTCCGGCGCAGCCGCTGCCGGTCGAGGCCGCCGTCCGCCGCGGCGGCCGCGGGGCCCGCCGCGAGCAGCGCGGCGGCCAGGATCGCGGCTCCCGACCGTGAGGCGAACGTACCGAATCGACGAATGGTCATGGCGCCCAGCATGCGTCCTCCGCTTCACGCACCGGCTTGCTCCGCGGTGCGACTGCCGTGGACACGCGGTAAGGCGGACTTACCCGACGGCGGCCCTCGCGCCCTGCTCGCGCGGGCGGGTCAGACCCGGTGGATGTCGTCCAGGTTGCGCTCGACCCAGCCGCGCAGCGCGGCCAGCGGTTCGGCGACGCCGAAGCCCAGGTCGGTCAGTTCGTACTCCACGTGCAGCGGGACGGCCGGGTAGACCGTGCGGTCCACGAACCCGGACTCCTCCAGCCGGCGCAGGGTCTGGGTGAGGACCTTGGGGCTGACGCCCTCCAGCCGTCGCTGCAGCTCGCCGAAGCGCTGCGGCCCCTCCTCCAGCGCGCCGATCACCAGCGCCGTCCACTTGCTCGCCAGCAGATCGAGCACGCCGCGGCAGGGACACTGGGCGGCGTAGACGTCGTGCTTGTCGTGACGGCCCGTGGCGCACGCCATGGACATGGCCGGCCCTCCCTCTCGCTGTATGCTTCCCAAAGGGAAGTAGAAGCCCTTGATGGTTACTAGGGTCTTCAGGATAGCGTCGCCGGCGTCGCAATCCCCTTCCGCGAGGAGAAGAACATGGCGCTCATGCGCGCTGTCAGCCAGGACGCCTTCGGCGGTCCCGAGGTCCTGCGCACCGTGGACCTGCCGCGGCCCGAACCGCTGCCCACCGAGGTCCTGGTGCGCGTGGTGTCCGCGGGGCTCAACCCGGTCGACGTCAAGACCCGCGAGGGCGGGGGCATGGCCGGGGTGCTGGGCGAACCCCCCTTCGTCCTCGGCTGGGACGTCTCCGGGGTCGTGGAGGAGGTCGGGTTCGGGGTGCACAACCTGCGGCCGGGGGACGAGGTGTACGGCATGCCGTGGTTCCCCCGCCAGGCCGGCGCCTTCGCCGAGTACGTGACCGCCCCCTCCCGGCAGTTCGCCCGCAAGCCCCGCTCGGTGAGCCACGACGAGGCCGCCGCCGTGCCGCTGGCCGCGCTGACCGCGTGGCAGGCCCTGGTGGACGCCGCCGGGATCCGGCCGGGCCGGCGCGTGCTCGTGCACGCGGCGGCGGGCGGCGTCGGGCACTTCGCGGTCCAGTTCGCCAAGCACCTCGGCGCGCACGTGATCGGCACCGCCCGCTCCGGCAAGCACGAGTGGCTGCGCGGGCTCGGCGCCGACGAGCTCGTCGACTACACCTCCGCCCGGTTCGAGGAGACCGTCAAGGACGTCGACGTGGTCGTCGACCTGGTCGGTGACGGACACGACGCCACCAGCACGCGTTCCCTGGACGTCCTGGTCCCCGGCGGCCTGCTCCTCGCGGTGCCCTCCGGCGTCTCCCCCGAGCTGGCCCGGCGGGCGGAGGAGCGCGGCCTGCGGGCGAGCGCGTTCCTCGTCGAGCCCGACGGCGCCGCGCTGGCCCGCATCGCGGAGCTGATCGACGACGGCCGGGTCCGGGTCGAGGTGGAGGAGGTCTTCCCGCTGGAGCGGGCGGGCGAGGCGCACAAGCGCCTCGCCGAGGGCCGGACCCGGGGCAAGCTGGTGCTCCGCGTCGGCTGACGGCCACCGCGGAGGGGGGCCGCCCGCTCAGGAGGGGACGCGGGAGGGGGCGCCCGGTCCGCCCGGCCCCCGGGAGGCCGGGAAGACCGGGAAGACCGGGAGGCCGGGAAGGCCGGGAGGCCGGGAAGGCCGGGAGGCCGGAAAGAGCGGGTGAGCCTTTCCGTCGCGGGCAACCGTACGACACCTTTTCCGCTCCGCTCCCGCTACGTCGCGCGGGCCCAATGGAGGAAGGCGGCCGGTTCCCGGCCGCGCCGGCCCGGCGGCCGAGCCTCGCAGCCGGGCCGGGACCGTCCCGCCCGCGACGAACGGACTCCCTCCTCCATGATCTCCCTCGCCCGGTTCACCACCCGTACCCGTGTCGTGGCCGCCGTCCTGGGTACGAGCCTCGCCGGCGGGGTGGCCCTGGCCGCGGGCGCCCTGGCGACCGGCCCGGCCCCCTCCGCCACCGCCGCGAAGGCGCCCGGCGTGACCGCGCAGGACCTGCTGAGGATCGCCGAGGGCCAGATCGGCGTGGAGGAGAACGACCGGGGCGGCGGCACCAAGTTCCACAGGTGGTACATGGAGTCCCAGCGCGCACGGGAGACCGTCGAGCGCGACGGCGGGAACGTCAGGGCCTACGCCAACGCCCCCTGGTGCGCGATGTTCGTCTCCTGGGTCGGCGAGCAGGCCGGGATCCGGCCCACCGTCGGCTGGGACGCCTACACCGTCACCTACGCCCAGTGGTTCGAGGCCAACGACCGCTGGGGCGGGAAGGCCACCCCGGGCGCGGTCGTCTTCTTCGACTGGAAGCGGGGCGACAGCCTGTACGGCATCGACCACGTCGGCCTGGTCGAGGAGGACAACGGCGACGGCACGATCACCACGATCGAGGGCAACACCGGCAACGGCAAGGTCGAGCGGCGCGTTCGCCCCAAGGCCGAGGTCGTCGGCTACGGCTACCCGCAGTACGTGGCCTGACCCGGCGGAGCGCACCCGGGGGTCGCCGTGCTCCCCGGCCCGGCGGACACCTTCGCGGCGCCCGGCGGGCCGGGCCCGGCCGTCGGGGGCGCGGGAGGTTCAGCCCCGGCCCTCGCCGGAGGCGTCCGGGTCCCCGATCCGGGCGAGGAGCAGCGCGCCGAGGTCGGCGATCGACCGGCGCTGCAGCAGGACCGCGACCGGCAGGCTCACCTCCAGGTCGAGCGCGACGCGGTTGCGCAGCTGGACCGCCATCAGGGAGTCGAAGCCCAGCCGGTGCAGGCGCTGGGCCCCGTCGACCTTCCCCCTGGGGAGCTGGACGACCGCGGCGACCTGCGCGCACAGGTAGTCGACCACGAGCCGGCCGGCCTCCTCCGGCGCGCACCCGGCGAGCGCCTCCCGGGTGAGGGCGGGCGCCGCCGTCCCGTCCGCCGGGCCCTCCTGCACGAGCTCCCGCAGCAGGGAGGCCGAGCGCAGGGCCGGGAAGTAGTGCGTCCACCGGGCGGGGTCGAAGGACATGACGCCCGCCTGGACCGGCGGGTCGGCGAGCAGGCGCCCGAGGATCGCCAGCGCGTCCTCGGGCGCGAACCCGCCGAAGCCGCGCTCGGCCAGGCGCAGGTCCTTGTCCGCCTTGGCGACCTGCCCGGTGGCGGCCCACTGACCCCAGTTGACGCTGAGGGCCGGCAGCCCCCGCGCCCGCCGGTGCTGCGCGAGGCCGTCGAGGTAGGCGTTGGCCGTGGAGTAGTTGCCCTGGCCCGGCGAGCCGATCAGCGAGGCCGCCGAGGAGTAGAGCAGGAAGAAGTCCAGCGGCAGGTCGCGGGTGAGCTCGTGCAGGTACCACGCCCCGGCGACCTTGGGCGGCATCGGCGCGAAGAACCTGGCGCGGTCGAGCTGGGCCAGCGTCCCGTCGTCGAGGACGACCGCGGAGTCGACCACGCCGCGCAGGGGCGGCATCCGCCGGGCGATCCCGTCCAGGAGCCCGGCCAGGTCCTCGCGGCGGGTGATGTCGGCCGCGGCCTCGAACACCTCCACCCCGGCGGTGGTCAGCGCGGCGATCCGGTCCCGTGCCTCGGCGGGGGCGCCGCTCCGGCCCACCAGGACGAGGTGGCGGGCACCGTGCGCGGCGAGCCACTCGGCGGTGAGCAGCCCCACCCCGCCGAACCCGCCGGCGATCAGGTAGGTCGCGCCGGAGCTCACCGGGACCGGCTGCGCGGCCGGGAGCGGCCGGTGCCGGAGGCGGGCGGCCCGGCGGCTCCCGGTCCGCAGCACGAGCTCGGTCTCCTGCCCACCGGTCAGGATCTCGTCGCGCAGGGCGCGGAGCACGGCCTCGCCCGGGGCGGCGGGCAGGTCGACCAGGGAGCAGCGCAGCTCCGGGTGCTCGTAGGGGACCACCCGGCCGAGCCCCCAGACGGCCGTCTGGCCGGGGTCGACGTCCTCGGTCCCCTCCAGCGCCTGCGCGGCGGAGGTGACCAGCCAGAGCCGGGGCGCGGGCTGCGCGCCGTCGGCGGCGAGCGTCTTGACCAGGTTCAGCACGCCGAAGCAGCCGTCCACGGCCTCGGCCCCGGCCACCGCGCCGGCCGCCTGGACGGCCGCCTGGACGGCCGCCGTTCCGGTGGTCCCGGCGGTCCCGGGGGCGGACAGGTGGACGACGGCCCGGGGCGGCCAGGCCCCGGCCTCGGTCTGCTCCTTGACCAGCCTCCTCCAGTCGTCCTCCGAGCCGGGGTCCAGCACGCGGTTTCCGGCGTCGATCCACCGGTAGCCGTCGCCCGGCCGGACCAGCACCGCCCGCCCGCCCGCCGTGCTCGGCGAGCAGGGCGCACAGCCGCTCTCCCGCCGGGGAGCCGCCTACGACCAGCCAGTCTCCCGGCCCGCCGCCCGCCTCCGGCGCGGGGGCCGCCAGTGCCTCCAGCTCCTGCCAGTGCGTGCCGTACAGCAACCTGCGCGCCTTCCGCTCGACGACCTCCGGCAGGTCGGACGCCAGCCTCCTGAGCTGGAACCCGGTCACGGAGACGAGCGGGCGGCCCGCGTCGTCGGTGACCAGGACGTCGCCCTCGACCAGGTCCCGCTCCCCCTCCGGTGAGGTGCGCACCGCACGGGAGAACAGGCGGCGGCCCGCCTCCGGCCGGGCGTGGAACCGGCACACCCCGGTGCGCACCGGCAGGTAGGTGTCCTGCTCTGCGCCGGCGGTGTCGAGCAGCGTCATCAGCGGCTGGAGCGCCGAGTCCAGCAGCGCCGGGTGCAGCAGATAGCGCTCCGATCCCGCGGCGACGCCCTCGTGCACGGTCAGCTCCGCGAGCACGGCCCCGTCGCCCCGGTGGAGCGCCGCGACGCCCTGGAAGGCCCCGGACTGCTCGATGCCGCGGCGCCGCGAGGCGGCGTAGTGCCCGGCCACGTCGGGCCGCCCGGGGTAGGCGGACAGGTCGGAGACGTCGATGCCCTCCGGCCCGCCCTCGTCCGCCGCGAGGGGGCGGAGCAACGCGGTGGCGGCCCGCGCCCATTCGTCCGGCGCTCCGGCGGGGGCCGGCTCGGCGGTGTAGAGCGTCCAGCGGCGGTTCCCGTCCCCGTCCGCCCCGTCCAGGGCGGCCTGGACGCGCTGGGGCGTTCCGGGGGTCAGGAACAGGGCACGCTCCATCGTCAGCTCCTCCACCTGGAAGGGCCCGCCCGCATACGCCTCCAGGCCGCAGGCCAGCGCCAGCTCGTGGTAGGCCGCGCCGGGCAGGACCGGCATCTCGTGCACCCGGTGGTCGAGGAGGTACGGCAGGCGGTCGAGGTCGAGGTCGAAATCCCACACGAGCCGGTCGCCGGGGGCCAGGCGCAGCGCCTCACCGGCGATCGGGTGGCCGGCGCCGTACGCGGGGGCCGTCCGGCCCTTCTCCGTCCGGCCCGGCGTCCTCCAGTACCGCTCGTGCTGCCAGGGGTAGGCGGGCAGTTCGACCCGGGCCCGCCCGGCCTGCGCGCCGCGGTGCGAGCCGTACGGCTGCATCCGGCCGAAGTCCACCGCGCGGCCGGCGGCGTACAGCTCCGCCACCGCCTCGCGCACGGCGGCCGGGCCGGGCGTCTCGCGGGTCAGGGCGGTGACGGCCGTCCCGGCGGCGCCGGTGTGGCGCAGGTTCTGCTGGACCGCGCGGGCCAGCAGGGGGTTGGGGCTGAACTCGACGAAGGTGTCGAACCCGGCCTCGGCCAGGCCCTGCACGGCGCCGGCGAACAGCACGGGCAGGCGCAGGTTGTCGGCCCAGTACTGCGCGCCCATCTCCGCGCCCCGCTGGAAGCGCCCGGTGACCGTGGACCACATCGGCACGGTGCCGTCCTGCGGGCGCAGCGGCGCCAGGAGTTCCAGCAGCGGCCCGCGCAGCGGGTCCATCTGCGGGCTGTGCGAGGCGATGTCCACCTGCACCCGCCGCCCGAAGACGCCCTCGGCCTCCAGGTCGCGCAGGACGGCGTCGATCGCCTCCGGGTCCCCGGCGAGCACGCACGAGGCCGGGGCGTTGTGCACCGCCAGCGCCAACCGGCCGCCGCCGGCCGCCGCCAGTTCCCCGGCGCGTCCGGCCGTCAGCTCGACGGCGGCCATCGCCCCGCGCCCGCTGGTCGTGCGGATGATCCGGCTGCGGCCGCAGATGATCCGCGCCGCGTCGTCGAGGCTCAGGATCCCCGCGACGTGCGCTGCGGCGACCTCGCCCATCGAGTGCCCGACCACCGCGTCGGGCTCGAACCCCCAGGAGCGCCAGAGGCGGGCGAGCGCCACCTGGACCGCGAAGATCACCGGCTGGGCGACGTCGATCCGCGCGAGCCGCGACTCCTCCGGGCCCGCGGTGAGCTCACCGGTCAGCGACCAGTCGGCGTAGGGGCGCATGGCCCGCTCGCACTCGGCGACCGCCGCGGCGAAGACCGGTTCGGCGGCGAGCAGGTCGCGGCCCATCCCGGCCCACTGCGCCCCCTGGCCGGGGAAGACCCACGCGGTCCGGTGCCCCCGCTCGGACTCCTCGGCCTCTCCGCTGCAGGTCCCGTCGGGCCGGTCGCCCCGCGCGAAGGCGTCCAGCCGCGCGGCGGCCTCCTCGCGGGTGCCCGCGACCACCGCGAGCCGGAAGTCGTGGTGGCTGCGCCGTACGCCCGCGGCGGCGGCCACCCGGTGCAGCGGCGCCTCCGCCGAGACGAGCAGGTCCCGGTAGCGTCCCGCGAGCTCGGCCAGCGCCTTCGGGGTGCGCGCGGAGACCGGCAGCAGCACCGGCCGGTCGCCGCGACCGGAGGTCTCTCCAGGCTCCCCGTCCGCGTCCTCCGGCCGCGGGGCGGGCGGCTCCTCCACCACGATGTGCACGTTGGTCCCGGTGATGCCGAAGCTGCTCACCCCCGCCCGCCGGGGGCCGTCCTGCTCCGGCCACGCCTGGTCCCGGTCGCAGACCCGCACGGCCGTCCGGTCCCACGGGATCGCGGGGCTGGGGGTGGAGAAGTTGAGGCTCGCGGGCAGCCGGCCGTACTTGACGCAGAGCACGGCCTTGATCAGGCCGGTGACGCCGGCCGCGCCCTCGGTGTGGCCGAGGTTGGTCTTCACCGAGCCCACCAGGAGCGGCCGGTCGGCCGGACGGCCGCGGCCGAGGACCGCGTCCAGCGCGGCGATCTCGACGGGGTCGCCCGCGCTGGTCCCGGTCCCGTGGGCCTCCACGTAGGCGACGCTGAGCGGGTCCACCCCGGCGTCGCGGTAGGCCGCCTCCAGCCCCGCCGCCTGGCCGGCGGCCTGCGGCGCCATGAAGCTCTCGCCGTGCCCGTCGTTGCTCGCGGCGCCGCCGCGGATCAGCGCGTGGATGCGGTCGCCGTCGGCCAGTGCCCGGGAGAGGGTCTTCAGCACGACGATGCCCACGCCCTCGCTGCGGACGTAGCCGTCGGCGCGGGCGTCGAAGGTCTTGCACTGCCCGTCGGGGGCCATCATCGACCCCTGGGAGAACCCGATCGCGTGGTCGGGGGTGAGGATGGCGTTCACTCCCCCGGCGAAGGCCAGGTCGCACGAGCCGGCGCGCAGCGACTCCACGGCCAGCTTGACGGCGACCAGGGAGGAGGAGCAGGCCGCGTCGAGCGCCACGCTCATGCCCGTCAGGTTCAGCGCGTAGGAGATGCGGCCGGCGTTGCCGCCGCGAGTGCTGCCCGCGACCGTGTGCACGTCCAGTTCGTCGACGACCCCGGACTGCCGGTCCCAGTAGTCGCTGGTGATCACTCCCATGAACACCGACCCGGTCAGGCCGGGCATCTGCTCCAGGGTCAGACCGGCGTCCTCGAACGCCTCCCAGGCCGTCTCCATCGCCAGGCGGTGCTGCGGGTCCATGGCGGCGGCCTCGCGCGGCGAGATGCCGAAGAACTCCGCGTCGAACTCGTCGATGCCCGTGACGAACCCGCCGTAGCGGGACGACAGCTTGCCGGGCGTTCCGGGCGCGGGGTGGAAGACCTCCTCGACCGGGAAGCGGTCGGCGGGGATCTCGGAGATCGCGTTCTCCCCCCGGCGGAGCAGGTCCCACAGCTCTCGCGGCGAGCGGGCGCCGGGCAGCCGGCAGGCCATGCCGACCACGGCGATCGGCTCGGAGCCGGAGCGGCCGTCATCGAACGAGTTCATCTGATCCCCTTGTATATCTTTCGTTCCTTCTTGCGTCTTCTGTCACGTTGCCAGCCCGGCATTGCGGGAGACTTGGGGACGATTGCGGACGACTTGGGATCCGGAGGCAGCGGACTTGGAACCGCCGGGTGGGGCCCCGCACCTCCACCCGGCGGGTGCGTCGTCTCCTTCGGGCCCGTCGTCCCGCGGATCCCCGGAAGCACCGTTCCCTCTCCGGTGTTTCCCGTCCCGGAAGTCGCCCGCACCACGGGGGTTTCCCGGGGAAAAGCAGCCGTCGATTCAGCGAGAAGCGGGGCTGAACACGGCGGTGGACGCGTCCGAACCCATCCACCGCCATTCAGCGCATCCGACGGCCAAAACGGACCCCGGCACACCCTGGAAAAGTGAATATTTCTCGCATGGCGCCGGAGGAACACCTCGCCGGCATCCGCCCGGGTGGCCGTGAATCCCTTCTCCACTCGCCTGACCAGGCATTCATTCACACAGTGGTGAAACAATCACACAGGGGTGACGCAATCACACACTGAGCGGCCGCGGTCGGACCATGCGCAAAACCGGCGCCCGCCCCGCAACCGCACATGACGCGCCGCCGTCGGCGCACACGGAATGGCACTCCGAGCAAGAGCGCATAAGGCCGGTCGAGACATATGACAAGCGGTGGAGAATCACATGACAGCGTGCTAGCGTTTATCGTCGATTCCATTATCGAGTCGCGTTCGGAATTGACAAGGCCACTGGTCGAATCGGTTCGGGGGCATCCGCAGTCGCGCGTCGCCCCGCGACCGGGGATTCGGCCCCGCCCTCCGGCAGGCCCCGACTCCGGCACGTGCCCTGCCCCCCAGCTCAAGGACTCTCATGATCGAACACGTCGTGGCGGAGGTGCTGCTGAGCGGCGGGCTGGCCGCCGCCTGCGGGGCCCTGGCCGTGCGGACCCGGGGCAGGAACGCCGCCGTCCGGGCGCGGCACGCCGCCGAGGACGAGGTGGTCAAGGCCAGGATCGAGGCGGCACGGGACCTGGAGAAGGCGCAGCTGCTCTTCGCGCAGGACACCGAGGAGCTGCGCCGGCAGATCACCGTCAACGCCGAGTGGTACCAGACCGCGCTGGAGGAGACCCGGCACCTGGTGGGGCAGCGGCTCCCGGCGCTGCTGGACGCCGAGACCCGGTCCGGCTCGGACGTGGTCGTTCCCGGCCTCCTGCACCCCCTGCTGAAGGGCACCTCGTTCGAGGAGCTCCACCAGGCGGTCGAGGACCTGGTGCGCGAGGCGCTGCAGAGCGCCCGGGCCGGCGTCGGCCGGGCGGCCCGCGCCGGTGTCCGCGGCATGGCCGACGAGGCGCAGGCCTTCCTGACCCGGCTGCAGATCAAGATCGACGAGGAGCTGGACAGGCATCCGGCCGCGAGCGCCTACCACCAGAGCCTCATCGACATCGACCACGTCGCGACCCGGAGCCTGCACACGGTCCAGCGCCTGCGCATCCTGACCGGTTCGTGGCCGGGGACGCAGCGGGCCGACTGCACCTTCCGCGAGATCGTGGAGAGCGCCCGCGGCCGCATCGGCCCCTACGACCGCGTCGACCACACCTACCTGCCGGAGGTCGGCGAGCTGTTCGTCGAGGGCCGGGTGGTCGAGCCGATCGTCGTCGCCCTGACCGAGCTGCTGGCCAACGCGACCGACTACTCCAGCGACCCGGTGAGCGTCTACGTGCAGCGGGTGCAGGCCGGCTACCGCATCGTGGTGGAGGACACCGGCCTGGGCATGAACCACTTCCAGCGGACCGCCGCCGAGCGGCTGCTCTCGCACCGCGCGGTCTTCGACGTCACCACCCTGGAGGACGAGCGCAAGCTCGGGTTCGCCGTCATCGGGCGGCTCACCCGCGACTACGGGTTCCGCGTCGACGTGAGCGCCCCCTCGGCCGGTGGCGGCGTCAAGGCCGTGCTCGTGGTGCCCGACGGCCTCATGAGCCGGTCCGCCGCGCAGGCCGGGACCCGGCCCGCCTCCCGGGAGGCCCCCGCCGTACCGCCCGCCGGGGGCTCCGACGCTCCCGCCCTGCCCGGCGGCGCGCCCCCGGACCCTCCCGCCGCCGAGGCCGCCTCCGGGCAGACCGGGCCGGTGGCCGCCGAGCTCACCGAACCCACCGGCCCCGCCGAGGCGGCCGCACCGCTCACGACCGCGCTGGGGCTGCCCAAGCGGCAGCCCAGAGACCCCGGGGCGACGCCCCGGCCCTCGCTCCCGAGCCAGGAGGCCCTCACCGACAGCGGCGATCCCGCCGCACTGGCCGAGGGCTTCGAGCAGATGCGCCGTGCGCTCAGCGAAGGCTACGGCGACAGCGACACCGACCCTGGAGGACGTTCCCGGACATGAGCGACCAGCACACCGCCGACTCCACCGACATGGCCTGGGTCCTGAACAGGCTGACCGAGGAGCCCGGCGTCGTCAACGCCCTGCTGTTCAGCACCGACGGGCTGGTGCTGGCCGCCTCCGACGGCCTGGCCAGGGACGACGCCGACCGCGCGGCGGCCGCCCTGTGCGGGGTCAAGTCGCTGCAGGGGGACTTCACCGCGTTCTGCGGCCTGCCCGACCGCGGAGCCCCGCTGCCCATGCGGCACGTGGTCAGCGACCTGAAGGACTTCACCGTCCTGCTGTTCGCCGCCGGCGAGCGCACCGGCCTCGGCGTGGCGGTACGCGGCGGCTCGATGAGCCAGGAGGTCGCGCTCGCCATCACCGCCACCCTGAAGATGATCGCCGGGCTGCGCCCGGTGCTGGCGGCCCGCGAGCGAAGCGGCGGCGCATGAGCCCGCGCGGGCACCGGAGGAACGGCGTGGTGCGCTCCTACACCGCCACCGGCGGCCGCGCCACCCCGTCGCGGACCAGCCTGGACGAGGCCACCCTGCTCATCGCCGACGCCAAGCCGCCGCTGGCGGGCCTGCAGGCGCAGGCCCGCCGGGTGATGGAGCTGTGCCTGCCCGGGGTGCTGTCGGTCTCGGAGGTGGCGCACCACCTCCGGCTTCCCGGCGCGGTCACCAAGGTGATCGTCTCCGGTCTGGTGGACAGCGGGCACCTGGTCGCCCGCGCGCCCTTCACCGCCACCGCCGACCAGCACGACGAGGACTTCCTGAGAAGGGTTCTGCATGGACTCCAGCAGCTCTGACCGCCGCTACGTCCCGGACCGGGCCCGTTCGGTGAAGGTGCTCGTCCTCGGCCCGTTCGCGGTCGGCAAGACCACCTTCGTGGGGACCGTCTCGGAGATCCGGCCGATGCGCACCGAGGAGCGGATGACCCGCGCGGGGGAACTCGTCGACGACCTCGGCGGCCTGCGGGGCAAGGTCACCACCACCGTCGCCATGGACTTCGGCCGGGTCACCCTGGCCGACGACATCGTGCTCTACCTCTTCGGGGCCCCCGGCCAGCCGCGCTTCCACCGCATGGTCCACTCGCTGATGGAAGGCGCCCTGGGCGGACTGGTCCTGGTCGACACGCGGCGGATCGACGAGAGCTTCGACTCGATCGACCTGCTGGAGTCCGCCCGCCTGCCGTACACCGTCGCCGTCAACCACTTCGACGGCGCACCCCGCTACGACGACGCCGCCCTGCGCGACGCGCTCACCATGGCCGACGACAGGCCTCTGGTGTGGCTGGACGCCCGCACGCGCGACTCGGCCAAGCAGGGGCTGATCTCCCTCGTCACCGACATCCTCAGCCGTCCCCGCCCGGAGCCCGCCCGATGACCCAGCACCCGGCCCCCATCCCCCAGCTGTTCGGCGAGGACTTCGCCGCCCGGCCGCAGGACGCCTACGCCGCCCTGCGCGCGCACGGCCCCGTCGCGTGGGCCGAGATCGCCCCCGCCGTGTACGCGCTGGTCGTCACCAGCCACCGCGCCGCGGTCACGCTGCTCAACGACACCGCCACCTACAGCAAGGACAGCCGCTCCTGGGCCGCGCTGCACAGCGGGCAGGTCCCGCCCGACAGCCCGGTCCTGGCGATCATGGCCTACCGGCCGAACCTGCTCTACGCCGACGGCCGGGAGCACGAACGGCTCCGGGGAGCGATCGAGGACTGCGCGGCCCGCATCGACCTGCACGAACTCAGGGAGAGCACCCAGCGCCACTCGCTCGGGCTCATCTCCCGCTTCGCCCCGGCCGGCCGGGCCGACCTGATGACCGAGTTCGCCGACACGATACCGCTGCTGGTCTTCACCGACATCCTCGGCTGTCCCGCCCCGATGGTCGGCCGCATGGTCGCCGGCTCCCAGGGCCTGATCAGCGCCGGCCCGGAGGCGATGCAGGCCGCGGCCGACTTCGCCCGGTGCCTGGCCGAGCTCATCGAGATGAAGAAGACCACGCCGGGGCGGGACTTCACCTCCTGGATGCTCGCCCACCCCGCCGGGCTCGCCCCCGAGGAGATCCTCCAGCAGCTGTTCTGCTTCGTCGGCGCCGGCGTCATCCCCACGGCCGCCTGGATCGCCTCCGGCCTGCGGCTGCTGTTGGAGGACGACGCCTACGCCGGCGACCTGACCGGCGGCGCGGTCACCGTACGCCGCGCCATGGAGCAGGTGCTGTGGACCCGCTCGCCGATGGCCAACTTCGCCGTGCACTTCGCCCGGCGCGCCACGATGCTGCACGGCGTCCCCATCCCGCCCGGCGTGCCCATCCTCATCAGTCACGCCGCCACCGGCACCGACCCGCAGCTGCCGCCGGGTCTCGGCCACGACAACCGCTCCCACCTGGCCTGGTCGGCCGGTCCGCACCGCTGCCCGGCCGACAGCCATGCCGCCGTCATCGCCCAGACCGCCATCGAGACGCTCCTCGACCGGCTCTGGGACCTGGAGCTCACCGACGCCGGCGTCCCCAACCGGCACGGTCCCTTCCACCAGTGCCCCGCCGCCCTGGGCGTTCGTTTCCGTCCGCAACCGGCCGACGCCCTCACCGCCTCACCCCCCGGAGGTTCCACATGACCACCAGCACCGGTACCCCCGCCGGCACCCCGGCCGTGCTCGACACGACCGGCCGGCTCCTGTACGAGCAGGCCGAACACCTGCGCGCCGGCGGGCCCGCCGTACGCGTCGAGATGCCCGGCGGCCTCGTCGCCTGGTCCGTCAGCAGGGGCGACGTCGCCAAGCGGCTCCTGGTCCACCCGCACGTCTCCAAGGACGCGCGGGCGAGCTGGCCCGGCTACCGGCCCGGGGCCCACCCCTGGCTGACCGCCTGGGTCGACGTGGTCAGCATGTTCACCTCGGACGGCGCCGACCACAAGCGGCTCAAGGACCTGGTCGCCCGGGCGTTCACGGCCCGCCGGATCGACGCCATGCGCCCCGCCGTCGAAACGATCGTCACCGGTCTGCTCGACGCCCTGGAGAAGCTGCGGACCGACGCGCCGGACCGGCCGGTCGACCTGCGCACCGCCTTCTCCTACCCGGTGCCCACCCGGGTGATCTGCGACCTGTTCGGCGTCCCGGACGACCAGCGCCCCGGCATGCTCCGGGTCATCGACGCCATCCTGGACACCAGCGCCTCCCCCGAGCAGGCCGGCCGTACCCGCGACGATCTGTTCGCCGCCATGCACGCCCTCATCACGGCCAAGCGCGCCGCTCCCGGCGACGACATGACCAGCCTCCTGCTCGCGGCGCAGCAGGAGGACGGCGACCGGCTCAGCGAGGCCGAACTGGTCAGCACCCTGATCCTGATGATCGGAGCGGGGTCGGAGACCGCGGTCGCGCTGATCGACCACGCGGTCGTCGAGCTGCTCTCCCATCCCGGCCAGCTGGCCGTCGCGCTCGGCGACCCGGACCGCTGGGACGACGTCGTCGAGGAGACGCTCCGCAAGCATCCGCCGATCATGCACCTGCCCCTGAGGTACGCCACCGCCGACATCGACCTCGGCGAAGGCGTCACCCTGCGCGCGGGCGATCTGGTCCTGATCGCGTTCGGCGCGCACGGCCGCGACCCGGAGGCCAACCCCGAACCGGACCGGTTCGACATCGACCGGACCGACCGCCAGCACCTGGCGTTCGGCTACGGCATCCACTACTGCCTGGGCGCTCCGCTGGCCCGGCTGGAAGCCCGCGTCGCCCTGCCCGCCCTGTTCGAGCGCTTCCCCTGCCTGCGCCTGGCGGGTGAGCGCACGTCACTGTCTCCGCAGCCGTCCTTCATCGGCAACGACTACCGGGAGCTCCCCGTCCTGCTGGGACCGGTCGGCTGATCCGTCGACTGATCCATCGCGCCGGGCGGGCCCGCCCGGCGCGATGCTGTACGAAGACGACGGGACTCCTGGCGGAACGGCGACCCGACACCACCCGGACCGACAGGGGTTCCCTCGCGCTCGACGAGCATATGACATGCCGGTGGCCGGGCGCAGGCGAATGCCGGACCCGCCGGCGCCGTCGCCGACGGCCCTCCCCGTTCGGGCCGGCTCCCGGAGCCGCCGCCCCGTCGCGCGCCTGGACTCTCCCTCCGTGGGAGGCCTCATGCTGCTCCCAGCGGTCGATCACGCGTCGAGGACGGCGGACCGTTCTCCGCGCAGGAATGAGAGGGACACATGACCATCGTGAAGGGCGTCGAGGCCCGCGGCATGCACCACTGCGAGACGACGGCACTGGGAGTGCTGCTGCGGCACGAGGGACTCGACCTGTCCGAGCCCATGCTGTTCGGGCTGGGCTCGGGCCTGTCCTTCGTCTACTGGGACGGCAGGGGCATGGCGTTCCCCTTTCTCGGAGGCCGCGTCAAGCCCTTCGAGCTCACCAGGAACCTGGCCGCCAGGCTGGGACTGACGCTGACGGTCCGGGAGACCGCCTCACCGCGCAAGGCGTGGGAGAACGCGGCCGCCCCCGTCGACGCCGGCCGGCCGGTCGGCCTCCAGCTCGACTGCCACCACCTGGACTACTTCCGCTCCAAGGTGCACTTCGGCGGTCACGTCGTCGCCATGTACGGCTACGACGAGCACGACGTCCACCTCGTCGACACCGGCCAGCAGGGCGGAGCGGTGCGCACCAGCCGGGCGAGCCTCGCCGCGGCGCGGGCCGAGCGGGGCCCGATGACCGCCAGGAACCGGTCCTTCACCATCGGCCTGCCGGCTCACCCGCTCTCCTGGCAGGAGCAGATCATCCCCGCCGTCAGAGCCTGCGCCGACGCCTTCCTCGCCGCTCCCATCGCGAACCTGGGCCACCGCGGCATCGAGAAGGCCGGCAAACAGGTGCCCGGATGGCTGCTGCGGGCCGGCGACCCGCAGCGGGACCTGCCGCAGGCCGCCCTCCTCATGGAGCGGGGAGGCACCGGAGGCGCCCTGTTCCGCACCCTCTACCGCGACTTCCTCGCCGAGTGCACCCGGCTGATCGACGACGACGGCCTCCGCACCGGTCACCGGCTGTACGCCGAGGCCTCCGTCCTGTGGACGGAGGTGTCCGCACTGATCGCGAAGGCCGGGGAGAGCGGCGACGCCGGATGCCTGGAGCAGGCCGGCGTCATCCTGCACGATCTCTCGCGCATCGAGAAGGACGCCATGCAGGTGCTGCGCCGGCTGTGACCCGGAGAGGCCCGGCATCGAGGTCCGTCGTGCCGTCTGCCGATCTCGCCGCGTTCACGGATGAGGTTCGGGCGCTCGCCGGCCGCAGTGGGCCGGCCGGCGCGGAGCCGGTCCACCGCAGGCAGATCCGCCCGGCGCCGCTCGGTGACGCCGAGGCTGCGGAACCGATCTTCACATGAACGGAGCGGTGGTCACCGGGACGGTCACCGGAATGCAGAAAGGGTGTCTCCCTTGCGGGTGACACCCTTGCCGACCAGCCTAAGCGTGGTCGGGACGACAGGATTTGAACCTGCGACCCCTTGACCCCCAGTCAAGTGCGCTACCAAGCTGCGCTACGTCCCGGTTTGTCCGTTCGGCCCTTGCGGGCCACCCCTCTCGGGCGGACGTCATAACCTTAGCGCAGATCGAGTGGACATGTGCACGCCGAGGCGTTCGCCGGGCGAAGTGATCGACTGAAGGGCGGGGCGTGTGGGGCGCAGGGCGCTGATCGACCACGAGGAGCTGCGGCGGCTGGCCGGGCAGGGGTTGTCGAACGCGGAGCTGGCCGCGCGGTTCGGGGTGAGCGAGTCCGGCATCCTGCAGGCCAAGCGGGCCGCGGGGCTGTCGAAGCCGATGCTCGACCACTCCCGCGCGATCCCGTGGAAGCTGAACCGCGCGCACACCCAGTCCGGTCCGGCGACGAACCTGCGCAACCTGTCGTCGGCCGCACAGGGCCGCACGATCCCTCCGGAGAAGCTCAACACGGCCCTGCGCTGGGCGGACCGGCTGGTCTCCGCGGGGCTGGACGTCGCCTACGACCCGGAGCTCGGATTCCGGGAGGTCCCGGCCGCCGCCGCCGGGGAGTCGCTCGTCGGGAAGGTCCTCGCCGAGGCCCGCAGGGCCCTGCCCGACGGTCGCCCCGGGCCCTGATCCCCCGGTCTCGTCGGCGGTTTCGAGGCGGCCCCTCGGGGCAGCGCACGAAAGCAACCGCTGACACAACCGACCGGAGGCCCACATGTCCGCCGATACCCTCGTCTGGGTGGCCGCCGTCGTGGTCGCGGTGGTGGCGATCGTCGCAGTCGGCTACGCCGTACTGCGGCAACGACGCCGGCACCGGCTCCGCGACCGGTTCGGCCCCGAGTACGACCGGACCGTGCGCGAGCGCGAGAACCGGCGCGAGGCCGAGCAGGAGCTCCTCGCCCGCGAGCAGCGTTTCGACTCCCTGGACATCCGCCCGCTCAGCCCCGAGGCGCGCCAGGCCTACGCCAAGAAGTGGACCGAGGTCCAGGAGCGCTTCGTGGACGCTCCCGGTTTCTCGGTCACCGAGGCCGACCAGCTGGTGACCTCGGTGATGGCCGACCGGGGCTATCCGACCGAGGACTTCGAGCAGCGGATCGCCGACCTGTCGGTGGCCCACGGCCGCACCCTCGACCACTACCGCAAGGCCCACGAGATCAGCGGCCGCGCCGTTCGCCAGGCGGCCTCCACCGAGGAGCTCCGGCAGGCCATGGTGCACTACCGGGCCCTGTTCGAGGAGCTGCTGGAGGCCCCGGGGTCCCGCGGCGCGGACGACGGCTCCCCCCGGAACGCCCCCCGGAGCGGCTCTCCGCGGAACGGCTCCCTCGGGGAGCGCCCCGAGCGCCCCTCCCACGACCGCTCCCCCCGGCACGCGGAGGCGGGCTCCGGGCAGGCCCGCGAGGACACGCGGACCGACTGAGGGTCACTGAGGATCGCAGACCCCCCAATCCCCCTGAGGACGGTGAACCGTATGAACGACCGACCCGACCGAGACTCAGACCGCCGCACCTCCGAACGCATCGCCGACCGTCTGGTGCACCCGCGCGACGACGGCCGCGGAAACCGCCACGACGACGGGCTCAGCGACACGGGCCCCCTGGTGCCTCCCCCGCGCGCCGACGCGGTGCCCTCCGGAACCGGTACGGCCCATGCCTCTGGGACCGGCGCGGCCCACGGACCCTCCGGAACCGGCGCGGCCCACGACGACGCACCCGCCGGCCGGCCCGGTGACCTGCCGGACGCCGAGCCGCCCGCCACCGACGCCGACCGCGCCGTGGCCGCCGGTTCCGCAGCGTCCGGCGGCGCGCACGCCGCGAACCCGGATCCGGCCCACAGCGGCGCCGAGTACGCCGCGGTCCCGGACGGCGCGACCGGAGACCGGACGACCTCCGACGGCCCGCTCCACGAGAGCAGCCCCGTCCCCGAGCCCTCCGCGCCGCGGTCCTCCGCCCGCCTCTCGCTCCTCGACGAGGATCCCGAGGACGTACGGCGGCGCTGGCAGGAGGTCCAGGTGGGCTTCGTGGACGACCCGCGCAGGGCCGTGGAGCGCGCCGACTCGCTCCTGGACGAGGTGACGGCCGCGATCCGCTCCGCGCTGGAGGCCCGGGCCTCCGATCTGCGGAGCCGCTGGAAGAACGCCGAGCAGGCCGACACCGAGCTGCTCCGTACGGCCCTGCGCGACTACCGGTCGGTGCTGGAGCAGCTGCTGGAGCTGTCGGCCCCGTCCACCGCGTCCGGCGGCGCGCCCGCTCCGTCGCCCGCGTCCCCCATGTCGTCCCGGAAGAGGTGACCCATGCTCGCGATCGCCGCCGCCATCGTGTTCGGTCTCGGCCTGCTGCTCGATCTGATCGGCGCCAGGCTCGGGGCCGGCATCACCGGCACGACCTTCATCCTGCTCGGACTCCTGCTGCTCGCCCTGCACCAGGCCGGCGTCGGCACCGCCGGCTGGCGCGGCGGAGGCTGGCGGCGCAGGAGGTGAGCGCGCCCCGGCGGGAGCCGGGACGAGGACAGGCCGGAAGACGGGAACGGGAGGGGGCGCCGCCCTTGCGGGGCGGCGCCCCCTCCCGTTCCCGTGCGGGCGGATCTCACCGGCGGCTTCCCTCGTCCGGGAGGGCGGTGCTCACGGTTCTCACCGGCGCTCGGCCGGGGACGGGGAGCCGGACCGCTCCTCCGCGGCCCGCGGTCCCGGCCGCCCTTCCTGCAACGGGTGCTCCGCCCGCTCCGGGAAGCGGGACTCCGGGCGGGCCGCGAGCTCGAACTCCTTGCGGGGATCGGACAGCGCGCCGAGCGAGGTGATCTCCCGGCGGAAGAACAGGGCGAGCGTCCAGTCGATCAGCACCCGCACCTTCCGGTTGAAGGTCGGCACCCGTGACAGGTGGTAGGTCCGGTGCATGAACCAGGCGGGGAAGCCCCGCAGCTTGCGGCCGTAGATCTGGGCCACGCCCCGGTGCAGGCCCAGGCTGGCGACCGAGCCCGCGTAGGCGTGCCGGTAGGCCTTCCGGTCCGTACCGCGCAGGACGGCCACCACGTTGTCCGCCAGCGTCCGGGCCTGCCGTACGGCGTGCTGGGCGTTGGGCGCGCACGTCTCCCCGGGCTTGGTCAGGTCCGGCACGGCGGCGCAGTCTCCGGCGGTGAAGACGGCGGGATGCCCCTCGACCGTCAGCTCGGCGGTGGCCCTGACCCTGCCCCGGTCGTCCAGGGGGAGGCCGCTGGCCCGCACGAGCGGGTGGGGCTTGACCCCGGCGGTCCACACGAGCGTGGCGGAGTCGAACTCCCCGCCGTCGTCGAGGACGACGCGGCCCCCTTCGGCCGACTCGACGCGGGTGTTCAGCCGGACGTCGATGCCGCGCGCGCGGAGCTGCTCCAGCGTCCACCGGCCCATGTCGGGGCCGACCTCGGGCAGGATGCGGCCGGTGGCCTCGACCAGGATCCAGCGCATGTCACCGGGGTCGACGGACGGGAAGTAGCGGCAGGCGTCCCGCGCCATGTCCTCCAGCTCGGCCAGCGCTTCGACGCCGGCGTAACCGCCGCCGACGAACACGAAGGTCAGCGCCCGGGAGCGGATCTCCTCGTCCTCGGTGGAGGCCGCCAGGTCGAGCTGGGCCAGGACGTGGTTGCGCAGGTGGATGGCCTCCTCGACGGTCTTGAAGCCGATGCCGCACTCGGCCACGCCCGGGATGGGCAGCAGGCGCGAGACCGAGCCGGGCGCGAAGACGAGGATGTCGTAGGGGAGGGTGCGCGGCGGCCCCTGGTGCGGGTGGACCTCCAGGGTCCGGGCCTGCAGGTCGACGCCGACCGCCCAGCCGTTGACGATCTCGCACCTGTGCAGGACCCGGCGGAGCGGGACGACGACGTGCCGAGGCTCGATGTTCCCGGCCGCCGCCTCCGGCAGGAAGGGCTGGTAGGTCATGTAGGAGTCGGCGTCGACGACGGTGACGCGGGCCTCGCCGCGGCGGAGCCTGCGCTGCAGGCGCAGGGCGGTGTACATGCCGACGTAGCCGCCACCGACGATCAGAATGCGGGGAATGTGACTCATGTCCGGCCCCTACCCGGAAAGGCCGCCTCAGATCGTGAAGGACATCGTGACGGCCGTCCCGTTCGGGCCGGTCCGGAAGTCGATGCCGGAGCTGACCATCCGGGCCACCCACAGCCCCATGCCGCTGGTGGCGAAGGGACCGGGAGGGGTGGTCCCGGGGGTCGTCTCGGGGACCCACCGGCCCTCGTCGTGGACCTCCACGACGAGGGTCCCGTCCTCGGCCCACATCCGCAGCAGCGCCTTGGCGCTGGCGTGCCCGTGGGTGACGGCGTTGGTGGCGACCTCGTTCACCGCCACCAGGAAGTCGGGCAGGCGTTCCTCCGCCATCCCGCTGCGCAGGGCGTGCACGGTGGCGAACTCGCGCACCTGCGGCAGGTCCGGCAGGCAGAAGGCGAGTTCGGCCCGGGCCATCCGCGCCGGGCCGCCTCCGGCGGACGGGGACCCGTCCGCCGAAGCCGTCTCACCGAGGGGCGGCGCGCCCTCGAAGGAAGGCCGAAGCCGGTCGTCGGCCGCCTGAAAGCGAGCCGGACGAGCACCGTCCTCGTTCACCCGTGAACCGCCTCCCCCGCCCCGTGGCACCAGCACCGTGAGTGCCCGGGACTCATCGGAACGCACTCTATGCCACCTAGGCTCCCGCCGACTGAGCTGCCCCGCAACCAGGGTCATATTCAGGCTTCGGCGAGAAGTTCGGCGCGCAACTGGTCCAGCACCTTACGCAGAATCCGGGAGACGTGCATCTGGGAGATGCCGAACTCCGCCGCGATCTCGGCCTGGGTGAGGTTCCCGAAGAAGCGCAGCAGCAGGATGTTCTTCTCCCGCGGCGGCAGCTTGTCGATCAGGGGCTTGACCGCCTCCCGGTCCACCAGCACCGACAGCGCGTCGTCCTCGTCGGGGATGACGTCCCCCAGGGCGGCCGTGTCGTCGTCCGCCCCGAGCGGCGCGTCGAGGGAGAGCGCGCTGTAGGCGGCGGAGGCGTCGAGGGTGAGCAGCACGTCCTCTTCGCTGATCTTCATCTTCTCGGCGAGCTCGGCGACGGTCGGGGCGCGGCCGAACTCCTGGCTCAGGTCGGAGACCAGGCGGTTCAGCTCCGCCCGCCGCTCCTGGTAGACGCGGGGCACGCGGATGGCCCAGGTGCGGTCGCGGAAGTGCCGCTTGACCTCGCCGGTCATCGTGACGACGGCGTATCCCCGGAAGGGGTGGCCCAGGGTCGGGTCGAAGCCGTTGATGGCCTTCATGAGGCCGACGTACGCGGCCTGGAGGAGGTCCTCGAGGGGCTCGCCCCGGTAGCGGTAGCGGCGGGCGATCTCCATCGCCAGCGGGCGGTGCATCTCGACGATGCGCTCACGCAGTCGCTCTGCGCGGTATTCAGAGATTTCAGGCGAGACCATCTCCGCCAGAAGGTCCTCGGCGGTCATGTCGTTGAGTTCGAGTGCCTGAACAGACATTGCTGCTCCCTGATATGACTGTCGGGCGGCGCCGAAGCCAGCGGAGCAGTATCCGGGCAGACGGCATCGCCTCGACCACGTTTCGAGGCGAGGCCCTCTGCTGGACCTCGTCTCGAGTATTCCCCAGATTCCGGGAGTATTACTCCCCGCCAGGTAACAGTAAGGTTGCTATGCGAACCGCGAGGAGGATCTGGGTGACGGTGTCGAACAACGGTGATGGATCAGCCCTGGCCCTGGCGTCGGCGACCGTGAGCGGAGTGAACGTGATCCGGGTGACGGGCCTGCTCGACGCCACGACCAGGGACCAGTTCGCCGACTACCTCGCCGCGGAGGCCGCCGAGCACGGCATCGACATGGTCCTGGACCTCGGCGGCGTCACCTTCATGGACTCCCGCGCCCTGGGCCTCATCGTGCACCAGTGGCAGGTCGGCACCCAGGCCGGCGGACGGTTCGCCCTCATCGGGGTGGAGTACGCCAAGACCAAGGTGATGTGGATCACCGGTCTGGCCCAGCGGCTGCCGCTCTACGACACGCTCGACGACGCGCTGGCGGCGTTCGAGCGGTCCTGACCGCAGGGGCCGCCCGTTCGCCGGCCGGCCCCGGCCGGCCCCGGCCTCCGGGAGTCCGTCCCGGCCGCCTCCCGGAGCGGAGCGGTCCTCAGAGCACCTGGTCCGGCCGGACCGACCGGCCGCCCCGGCTGCGCTGGTGCTCGTCGACCAGGAGCCTGGCCAGGTCGGCGACCTTCACCTGGTGGTGCTGGGAGACCCGGCGCAGCTCGTCGAAGGCCTCCTCGGCGGAGCAGCCGCTGGACTTCATGATGATGCCCTTGGCCTGGTCGATGACGGCGCGCCCGGCCAGCGCCTCCTGCATCTGCGCCGCGTCGGTCCGGACCTCGTCGTAGTCCCACATGTTGGCCAGGGCCACGGTCACCTGCTCGGCCAGCATCTCGGCCAGCGGGGTCACGTTCCGGGTGGCGAAGACGCCGGGGCGCACGCCGTACAGGCCGAGGACCAGGACCGCGCGCTCGACGGTGATCGGCATCGCCAGGACGGAGCGGACCCCGCAGCGGACCGCCATCGCCGTGTAGTCGGGCCAGCGGGTCTCCCGCAGGACGTCCTGCACGACCACGTGGCGGCCGGTGGAGCGTGCCTCCGCGCAGGGCCCCCGGCCCAGCCCGCTCTCGCTGTCGACGAGCACGACGAGCTCGCTGTGCGAGGCCGAGACCACCAGCCGCTCCTCCCGCCAGAGCTCGGCGGACCCGCCCGCGCAGCCGGGCACGCCGCCCGCGAGGGTGGCGGTCAGCCCGCACAGCACGCTCTCGCTGGAGGTCTCCTCGCTCACCCTGCCGAGGGCGGCGAGATCTCGGGCGAGAACGGGGGTCATCATGTCCATGTGATGAGATCCCTTCCGGAGTTTCGATAACTTAACCACTACCTGACCGTGCACCGATGAGACCCGCGGGGTGGCGTACCGTCTACAGCGGGACACCTCCCACTCCGGCCCTGGACGAGGACGAGCATTGACCGAACCCATTGGCCTTCCCGCCCTGGAGCAGGCGCTCGACGCGCTGACCGCGAGGGTCCTGTCCCTGCGTGAGGCCAGGTCCAGCTACCCCGCCGACCCCCGGTCCACACTCGACGCCGCGCTCGCCGAGCTGGACACCGCCCGCGACCTGCTGGACGCCGCCCTGCGCGAGCTGCGCAGGACCCCGCGGCGCTCCGGCGAGCGGGAGAACGGCTCGCAGCGGGAGCTCAAGCTGCTGCGCCAGGTGTTCAAGACGTTCCCGGTGCCGGTGGCGGTGCTGGACGGCTCGGGGGTGGTCCGGCGGATCAGCGCGGAGACCTCGCAGATGCTGGGCAGCCCGGCCGGCTACCTGATCGGCCGGTCGTTCCCGCTGTTCGTCGACGTCTCGCGCCGGGCGGCGTTCCGCTCGCACCTGACCGCGGTGCAGCAGAGCGGCCAGACCGCGACGTTCCAGACCAGGCTGGCGCACCAGGGCCGCGCGCACACCGTGCAGCTCGCCCTGGTGCGGCTGACGATGCCGGGTGAGCCGCACGCGATGACCGCGGTGGTGATCCTGCCGCTGGAGACGCAGGTCTCCGAGGCCCCGCCGGGACCGGCCGACCGGTCGGACGCCGCCCTGATCCTGGCCTCCGCCCGCCGCCAGGAGCTGCTGTCCCGGATGACCCGCCTGCTGCTGGACGAGGAGAGCCTGCGCCAGCCGGTGACCGTCACCCGCGCCTCGCGGCTGCTGGCCGCCGAGACCGCCGACTGGGTGATCGCCGACGTGGTCCGCGAGGGCAACCCCCGCCGGGCGTGCGTGTTCGGTCCCTCCGACCGGCCGGTGACCGACCTGGTCCGCCTGGTCGAAGGGCTGAACCCCCTGCGGGCGCCGCTCATCGCCCACGTGCTGACCGGCGGTTCCGGCGTGGTGCACGAGATGGTGGAGGACGAGAACCTGCTGGGGGGCGCCGGCGACGGGCCGCCGCTGCTGCGGGTGATGGGCGGGGCCTCCGTGCTGTGCGTGCCGATCGGCGGTGAGGACGGCCCGGCGGGCTCCCTCACCCTGGTACGGCTGCGCGACCGCGAGCCGTTCTCCCTGGCCGACCTGGGCGTGATGCAGGAGATCGGCGTGCACCTCGGGCTCGCGGTGCGGGCCCGGCGCAGCTTCCAGAACCGGTCGCAGGCCGCCGACGCCCTGCGCACCAGCGTCGTGCCGCGCAGCCTCCCCGACATCCCCGGGTTCGAGGCCGCGGCGATCTACCACGCGGGGTCCAGCCCGGTGGGCGCCGAGTTCTACGACGTCTTCCCCGTCGCGGACGGCTGGGGCTTCGCGCTCGGCGGGGCGGCGGGCAAGGGCGAGGAGGCCGCCTCGGTCAGCGCCATGGTCCGCAACGGGCTGCGCGTGCTCAGCGTCTGGGAGTCAGATCCGGGCCAGGCGCTGCGCAAGCTCAACCAGGCGCTGGCCGTGCAGCACAGCGGCATGTTCGTGATGGCGCTGGCCGGGTTCGTCAAGGGGCGGCGGATCAGGCTGGCCAGCGCGGGGCACCATCCCGCCGCGCTGCTGCGGCCCGACGGCACGGTGCGCTTCACCGCCGGGGGCGGCGTGCCGCTGGGCATCTCCCCCGACGGGGAGACCTTCGACGAGGAGCTCACGCTGACCGCCGGCCAGATGCTGGTCTTCTACTCCGACGGCCTGGTGGCCTCGCGCAACGACGAGGGCGAGGCGTACGGCGAGATGCGGCTGGCCGACGTGCTGGCCCGGTGCGTCTCGCAGTCGCCCGCGACCGTGGTCAAGACCGTCGAGGAGGACCGGCACGCGTTCTCCGGCGGCCGGGTCTGGGACGAGGTCGTGGTCCTCGCGCTGCGTGTGGCGTAGGCCTCCCGCGGGTACGGCGTCGCGGAGGCCGCCTTCCGGCCCGCGGGCGCCGGAGCGGGGAGCCGCCGCCCGCGGTGTCCTCGTGAGACCCCGGCGGTGCCGGGAATACGGAGGTTTGCCATCGACGGCGATCCGGGTATGGTTTCTCGCATACAGATGAGTGCCTAAGACGCAGGCACCCCTGAAGGAATCCTTGGCTTTCCATGCCTGTCTCCTCCCAGAGGTGTGCCGTGAATATTGCATTCGTCTTCTCCGACGCCCTGTCCGCCACCCAGGACTGGTCCGACCTCTCCGCCCAGCGCACCCAGATGCTCGCCATCGCCCGGGAGCTCGGCAAGGAGCACAAGGTCACCGTCTACACCCGCAGGGCCTCCGATTCGGGCAAGGCCCGCGTGCGCGTGGCCCACGGCGTCACCATGGAGCACCTGGCGGTCGGGCCCGCCGAGGACCTGTCCGAGGACGACGTCCTGCGCCACCTGTCCGGCTTCGGCACCGAGCTGACCCGCCGCTGGAGCCAGGACCGCCCGGACGTCGTCCACGCCTGCTCCTGGACCGCCGGGCTGGCCGCCATCGCGGGTGCGGACGGCCTGTCGATCCCGGTCGTCCAGGGTTTCATCTGCGAGAGCGCCGACCCCAGGAAGGCACGGCTGCAGCGGGCGATCAGCCGGCGCGCCGGCGCGGTGGTCGCCGGCTGCGGGGGCGAGGAGTCGGAGCTGATCCGGATGGGCGTGCCGCGCCGCAACATCGCCGTGGTGCCCTGCGGCATCGACGTCGAGCGGTTCCGCCGGCAGGGGCCGGCCGCGCCGCGCGGCACCCGGTCCCGTCTGCTGCACGTGGGGCCGCTCTCCGAGGGCAAGGGCGTGCTGACCGCGATCCGGGCCCTGGAGGGCGTCCCGGACGCGGAGCTGCTCGTCGCCGGCGGCCCGGCCGCCGCGGACCTGGAGCACGACGCCGACGCGCACCGGGCCATGATGCTGGCCAAGGAGCTCGGCGTGGAGGACCGGGTCACCCTGCTCGGGCAGGTCGCACACGCCGCCGTGCCCAAGCTGATGCGCAGCGCCGACGTGGTCGTCTCACTGCCCCGCGAGGCCGCGGCGGGCGTCGTCGCGCTGGAGGCCATGGCCTGCGGCGTGCCGGTCGTCGCCTCCGCGGTGGGCGCGCACACCGACTCCGTCGTGGACGGGGTGACCGGCCTGCTGGTCGCGCCGGACCGTCCCGCGCAGACCGCCCGGCTCGTCCGCGAACTGCTCGCCGACCCGACGCGGCGGACGGCCCTGGGCTTCGCCGGCGCCGACCGCGTCCGCTCCCGCTACTCGTGGGAGCGGATCAGCCAGGAACTCCTGCGGGTCTACGGGGACGTCGTCCCCGCCGAGGAGCGCACCCTGCAGCCGTCGGCCGCCTGACGGCTCCGCCCGGTCTTCGGCCCGGCCCGGGACGCGGTTCGCTCCCGGACCGGGCTTTTTGATGCATCCGGCTGGATAGGTATACGTTTGACCGCATGATGATCCATCCGTGGGACGCCGCCGCTCCCGACGAGGCGCTGGAGTTCGTCCGGTCGAGCGGGTTCGGCCACCTCATCGCCTCCGGCCGGGACCGTGACGTCCCGGTCGTGGTGCCGACCCAGTTCCTGCTCGCCGACGACCGCACGGTCCTGCTCCATCTGGCCCGACCCAACCCGGTCTGGGCGGCGATCGCGGAGAACCCGGCCGTGCTGCTGTCCGTGGCCGGCGATTGGGCCTACGTGCCCGGCGCGTGGAAGGTCCTGCCCGGCGAGGACGACCCCCGTCTCGGCGTGCCCACCACCTACTACGCCGCCGTCCAGCTCGTCTGCCACGCCGAGGTCGTCACCGATCCCGAAGGCAAGCTCGACATCCTGCGGGCCCAGCTCGCCCGGTTGGAGCCGGAGGGCGCCCTGGCCGACCCGGCCGAGCACGCGCGGCGGCTGCCCGGCATCCTGGGGCTGCGCCTGACCGTGCGGAAGGTCGAGGGCAAGTTCAAGTACGGGGGCAACGCCGACGAGGCGCACCGGCGCCACATCGCCGACCGGCTCGCCGAGCGCGGCGGCCCCGGGGACGCCCCGGCCCGCGCGCACCTGCTGCGCCGCCTCGGCGGCTGATCCCTCCGGCACCGGCCGTCCGGGCGTCGGCGCCCGGCGTCCGGCGGCGGCCCGGGCGGGGCGTGCGGCCCGGGCGGGACCAGTGGTCCTCCGCGGGCTACAGGAGCCGGGCGGCCTTGAGGGAGAGGTGGACCAGCAGCCGGGCCTCCCCGTCCCCGAGGTCGCGCCCGGTGAGCCGCTCGGCCTTGCCCAGCCGGTAGTAGAGCGTCTGGCGGTGCACGCCGAGCGCGGCGGCGGTCTCCTGGACGTGCCCGGCGCGGTCGAGGTAGCCCTCCACCGTCCTGGCCAGTTCGGGGTCGGCCGCCAGCGCGGCGGTCTCCCCCGCCAGCTCGCGCAGGTCGGCCGGGGCCAGGCGGAGCAGCGCCCGGTAGGCCCCCAGGCCGGACCAGTCCGCGACCGGGGCCAGGCCCGGCACCCGGACGGCCGCCCGGAGCGCGCCCACCGCCTCCCGCCAGCTCAGCCAGGCCTCCCCCGGCTCGTCGCGCGCGCCGCCGATCCCGGCGGCGGTGCCGTACATGGCCTGGACCCGCCCGGCCACCTCCCGCGCGTGGGCCGCCGGGGCGAGCAGCCCGACCAGGGGTCCGTCCGCGGCCGGGAGGCCGGGTTCGGCGAGCACGTCGCGCGGGAGCGTCCAGAGCGCGGCGACCCGGTCGGCCGGGCCGTGCACGGCGATCGCCGCCACCGGGCCGCGCAGGCCCAGCGCGTCCGGCAGCGGCAGGGCCCGCGCGCGCTCCTCGGCGTCGGCCGAGAACAGCTCCCGCAGGTGCGCGCCCAGGTCCCGGCGGCGGCGGGCCTCCTGCGCGAGCGCCGCCGCCGCCCGCCCGACCAGGCCCGCCACCGAGGCCAGCCGCTCGTCGGTGAGCGTGCCGTCGTCCAGCAGCCACAGGTAGCCGTAGGTCACCCCGTCGTGCCGGAGCGGGACGCAGACCCGGGCCAGCACGCCGAGCTCGGCGTCGGCGGGGATGCGGACCCGGCCGGGCGCCGTGGCGATGCCGTACCCCTCGAAGTAGGCCCGGACCTCGTCGGAGGCGCGGCGGCGCAGGATGGACTCCTGGCGCACGGTGTCGATGTCGCCGCTCTGCGCGGCGTAGGCCAGCAGCTTCAGCGAGCGGTCCTCCAGGGTGGCGGCGGCGCCGAGGCGGGCGGCGATCTCGTCGACGGTCTCCTGGAGCATGCCGCCATTGTCGTACATCTGTACAAACCCTGCTCCCGCGATCGTGGCAGATGCACATTCGATAGTTCTGACCTGGAGTTTTAAGCTGGAGAACATGCTCGGTTCACTGCTCCTCGCCGGGTCACGGGTGCCGTTCGTACGGCGTGCCGTCTCCGGCGTCCCGCTGACACGCAAGGTCGTCGACCGCTTCGTGGCGGGCGAGACCCCCCAGGACGCCGTCGAGGCCGTCCGCCGCCTGACCGGCGCGGGCCTCACCGTCACCATCGACCATCTGGGTGAGGAGACCCGGGACGCCGGGGCCGCCGCGGGTACGGCGCAGGCCTACACCGTCCTGCTCGGCGCGCTGCGCGAGCTGGACCTCGGCGACCGCGCCGAGGTGTCGGTGAAGCTCTCCGCGGTCGGCCAGGCGCTCGGCGCCGACGGCGACAAGATCGCCCTGGAGAACGCCCGGCGCATCTGCGAGGCGGCCCACGCCGCGGGGGCGGACGTCACCCTCGACATGGAGGACCACACCACGGTCGACTCCACGCTCGGCGTCCTGCGCGCGCTGCGCGGCGACTTCCCCCGCACCGGCGTGGCGCTCCAGGCCTACCTGTTCCGCAGCGAGGCCGACTGCCGCGACCTGTCGCACGAGGGCTCCCGGGTCCGCCTGGTCAAGGGCGCCTACGCCGAGCCCGCCTCGGTCGTGCACCGCGACAAGGCCGAGGTCGACAAGGCCTACGTCCGGTGCCTGCGCATCCTCATGGCCGGCGGCGGGTATCCCATGGTGGCCACGCACGACGACCGGCTGATCTCGATCACCGAGCTTCTCGCCGACCGCTTCGGCCGGTCCCGGGGGGACTACGAGTACCAGATGCTCTACGGCATCCGCACCGACAAGCAGCAGGCCCTCGCCGGCGCCGGGCACACCGTCCGCGTCTACATCCCCTACGGCGACGACTGGTACGGCTACTTCATGCGCCGCCTCGCCGAGCGCCCGGCCAACGTCGCCTTCTTTCTCCGCGCCCTGGGAGGCAAGTAGCAATGGACGCCATCTCCAACGTTCCCGTCCCCGCCAACGAGCCGGTGTACGGCTACGCGCCCGGCAGCCCCGAGCGGGAGGCGCTCACCGGCCGCATCAAGGAGCTGGCCGGCTCCCAGCTCGACCTGACCATGACGATCGGCGGCGAGCAGCGGATGGCCGGCGGCGCCCCCGTCGACGTGGTGCAGCCGCACAACCACGCCGCCGTGCTCGGCCGTACCGCCGACGCCACCGCCGGTGACGTGCGGGCGGCGATCGACGCCGCGCTGGCGGCGGCCCCGGCCTGGCGGGCGCTGCCCTTCGACGAGCGGGCCGCGATCTTCCTGCGCGCCGCCGAACTGCTCGCGGGCCCGTGGCGGCGGACGCTGAACGGCGCCACGATCCTCGGCCAGTCCAAGTCCGTCCAGCAGGCGGAGATCGACGCGGCCTGCGAGCTGATCGACTTCCTCCGGTTCAACGTGGCCTACGCCCGGCAGCTCCACACCGAGCAGCCGGCCTCCTCGCCGGGCGTGTGGAACCGGATGGAGTACCGCCCGCTGGAGGGCTTCGTCCTGGCGATCACCCCGTTCAACTTCACCGCCATCGCCGGCAACCTGCCCGCCTCGGCCGCCCTGATGGGCAACGTCGTGGTCTGGAAGCCCTCCCCCACCCAGCAGTTCGCCGCGCACTTCACGATGCGGCTGCTGGAGGAGGCCGGCCTGCCGCCGGGCGTGATCAACATGGTGACCGGCCACGGCTCGGCGGTCTCGGAGGCCGCGCTGACCCACCCGGAGCTGGCCGGCATCCACTTCACCGGCTCCACCGCGACCTTCCAGCACCTGTGGTCCACGGTCGGCGCGAACATCGCCTCCTACCGGAGCTACCCGCGCCTGGTCGGCGAGACCGGCGGCAAGGACTTCGTGCTGGCCCACCCCTCGGCCGACCCGGCCGTGCTGACCACCGCGCTGGTCCGCGGCGCCTTCGAGTACCAGGGCCAGAAGTGCTCGGCCGCCTCCCGCGCCTACGTGCCGCGCTCGGTCTGGACCGCGATCCGCGACGAGCTCGTCGCCACGGCCGAGTCGCTGACGGTCGGCGACGTGGCCGCCGACCTGTCGACGTTCATGGGAGCGGTCATCGACTCCCGGGCGTTCGCCAAGCACAGGGCCGCGATCGACCGGGCGCGCTCGCTGGACTCGATCGACGTGCTCACCGGCTCCTACGACGACTCGGTCGGCTACTTCGTCAGGCCGACGATCCTGGTCTCCTCCGACCCGACCGACGAGATCTTCAGCAAGGAGTACTTCGGGCCGATCCTCGGCGTGCACGTCTACGACGACGCCGACTTCGACACGGTGCTGGACCAGATGGAGAGCGCCTCGCCGTACGCGCTGACCGGCTCGGTCATCGCCCGGGACCGCTATGCGATCACCGCCGCCTCGGAGCGGCTGCGCTTCGCGGCGGGCAACTTCTACGTCAACGACAAGCCCACCGGCGCCGTCGTCGGCCAGCAGCCCTTCGGCGGCGCCCGCTCCTCCGGCACCAACGACAAGGCCGGTTCGATCTTCAACCTGATCCGCTGGGTGAACGCCCGGACGATCAAGGAGACCTTCGTCGCCCCGGCCGACCACCGCTACCCGCACATGGGCTGACCGCCGGCGCCCGGTCCGTCGCGGCGCCTCCGGGCCCACGCCTCGCCCGCCGTCTCATCCGGCCCGCCGGGACGGCCCGGCCGCGATCCGGCGGGCGGGCGCCTCCGTCGCGGGGGAGCCGCGCCCGCCGGCGCCGCCCGCGGCCGGGGGGATGTCCTCCCCGGGCAGATAGCCTCTCGCCGCGAGGTTGGCGGCCCGGGCCCGTTCCCGGCTCGCGGTGACGACCTCGCGCTGCCGCGCCGACCGCTCCGTCCGGCCGGGCGGGTCCTCGCCGGACAGGGCGGCGCCCACCTGGTCTCCTGCCTCGAGCCGGTCGAGCCGTACGCCGTCCGCGGCCTCCTCCGCCGCGATCAGCATCCGGGCCCAGGACGCCAGCGCCCGCGCCCAGAGGCTCCGCGCCAGGGCCACCTCGTCGGGAGAGGCCCTGTGGCGGACCCGTTCGTACTGCCCGGAGAGCACCTCGACCTGGCGGCGCGCCGCCTCGAGGGTGGCGGGCGGCGGGAAGCGCCCGGCACCGGCGTCCGGGCGCTCACTCCCGTCACCGGGACCGCTCCGCACCCCGTCCAGGACCTCCTCCCGGGAGGTCAGCGTGCGCACCCATTCCATCAGGGCCCAGGCCCAGGCCTGCCTCGCCCGGAACAGCTCGCCGATGGACACGCCCCCGGAGTCGATCGCCTGCCGGGCGTCGCCGTACCGGCCCATGGCCCAGCGGAGCTCGCGCCCGGCCTCCCGGAACTCCAGCCGGGCCTCTTCACGCCGGTCGGAGGGATGGCCTGCCCGCGGATCGTCCACGCCGGGAGGGTACGGCAGGCCTTCCGCCCGCGTCCCTCGAAACAGGAAATCCCTCGGCCCGACCCGGGGCGTTCTGTGCCAAAATCGCGATCATGGGGATTTTCGTACAGAAGTCTGGACGAGCCGACGCGCCGGCAGTGGTGCTCCTGCACGGCGCCGGCACCAGCGGCTGGATGTGGACGAGACAGATCGCCGACCTGGCCGCGGATTTCCTCGTCCTCGTCCCCGATCTGCCCGGTCATGGCCGGAGCAACGACCACCCGTGGGTGTCGATCGCCGACACCGCCGCTCTCGTCTCCGAGATGATCGCCGCGCACGCGCCCGAGCGGCGGGCCCATGTCATCGGGCTCTCGCTGGGCGGATACGTCGGCCTGCACCTGGCGGCCGCGCACCCCGAGCCGGTGGCGACCCTGACGGTCAGCGGGGTGAACATCCTGCCCTTCCCCAACCGGGGCACGATGAAGATCATGGGCGTGCTGATGACACCGCTCATGAAATGGGGGCCGATGCTGCGCGCCAACGCCCGCAGCCTCAACATCCCCGCCGAGGACTTCGACGGCTACCGGGAGGCCGCGCGGGCCATGACCCGGCAGGCGTTCCGCCGGGTCTCCGAGGAGGCCCTGGACTTCCGGGTCCCGGCCGAGGCCGGGGACTCCCCGTGTCCGGTCCTGGCCGTGGCCGGCGGCAACGAGCACGACCTCATCAAGCGTTCACTGACCGGAATCGCCGCCGCGTTCCCCGCGGGCGAGACACGGCTGGTGCCCGGAGTGGGCCACGGATGGAACGGGGAGAAGCCCGAGCTGTTCACCGCGATGATCCGTGCCCGGGTCACGGGAGACCCGCTGCCCGGGGAGTTCCTCACGGTGTGACGGACGGCGCGGCCCGCCGCGCCCGAGCCCGGCCCGGCGGGAGCTGCCGGAGCGGTGGACCGGGATGCGGGGCGGAGGGCTCAGGCGGCGCCCGTCCGCACGGACAGGGCCGACCAGGAGGAGGCCGTGCAGCCGGCCAGCAGCGTCACGCCGGACAGCACCCCGCTGACGAGGGGCACCCACTCCACGGCCGAGGTGAAGGTCATGGCGAGCCCGACGGCGCCGAGCACGGTGAGGACGAGCCCGGGCAGCATGATGGTGCGGTTCTTCCAGACCGGCCCGAGGGCGACGAAGTGCAGGCCGACGACGAGGGCGATCCAGGCGACGTTGGTCTCCACCGGGCGGTCCAGGGCGCGCAGCACCGCGATGCCGCCGAACAGCATGACGACCTCGGCCACGGCGATGACCGCGAAGCCGAGGCCGAACATCTTCCCGCCGGCCTGGCCTCCGGCGACGACCGGTTCGACGCCGGTCGTCCTGGCCCGCCGCACGGCGGTGAACCACAGGAGGACGACGCCCCCCAGGGCGGCGGAGGCGGCGACCCGGAGGACGAGGGCGATCGTCGGATCGAGGGGCGGGTGCGAGTTCACGAACACGAAGACCGCGCCGAAAACCGCGCCGATCAACAAACCGGTCAGACGTTGCATGACGCGCACCCTACCGAAGATCGATCAAGAATCGATCAAGGAAGGGAGGCGGGCGGGATCACCCGCCGCCTCCGCCCGGTCCGTTCGCCCCGCCGTTCCCGCCCGGCCCTCGGCCCTGCCCCGGTCCGTGCCCGCGGCCCGGTCCGTGCTCGCCGTTCCCGGGCGGGCCCTCGCCGTTCCCGGGCGGGCCCTCGCCGTTCCCGGGTCCGTCGCCGTTCCCGGGTCCCTCGCCGGCGTCGGAGACGGGCGGCCGGGGGGCGCAGCCGGCGCCGCAGCCGCCGAAGCGGGCGGAGTCGACCGGGTGGAAGGGGGTGGCCCTGACGCCCTTCAGCGCGGCCATCATGGTGTCCTTCCAGATCGGGCCGGAGATGGAGGCCCCGAAGACCGCGCCGTAGTAGTGTCCGCCGATGGTCACGCCGCGGAGCTTGTGCGCCGTCGAACCCCGGGGGTCCCCGAGGCTCACCGCGCCGGCCAGGTCGGGGGTGAACCCGGCGAACCAGGCGGTGGCGTGGTCGTCGGTGGTGCCGGTCTTGCCCGCGGCGGGCCGGCCGATCCCGCCCACGCTCCGCATCGTGCCCTTGGTGAACACCCCGGACAGGACGTCGGCGGTGGCGTCGGCGATCGCGGGGTCCAGCGCCTGGCGGCACTGGGGCCGGTGGTCGGTCGCCCTGCCGTTCCGGTCGGTGATCCGGGTGATCGCCATCGGCCTGCAGTACCTGCCGCGCGCCGCGATGGCGGCGTACGCGCCGGCGACGGTGACCGGGTCCGTCTCGTTGACGCCCAGGGTGAAGGTCTGCACCTCCTGGAGCGGCCGGCCGTCGGCGCGCTTGATCCCCAGCGACCTGGCCGTCCGCACGGTGTCGCACAGGCCCACGCGCTCCTCCAGCACCAGGAAGAAGGTGTTGACCGAGCTCCAGGTGCCCGTGCGCAGCGTCTTGAAGCCGGGCGACCCCTCGTCGTTGGTGATGGTGTGCGTCGGGTCGCCGACGTTGCCGCCCTTGCAGTCCTTGAAGGTCGAGTAGGCGGGCGCGCGGTAGCCCGCGCCCGCGGTGAGACCGTCGTCGAGCTTCATGCCCTTCTTCAGCGCCTCGATCAGCGTGAAGGTCTTGAACGTCGAGCCCGGCTGGAAGCCGATGCCCCCGCCGTGCGCGGCGTCGGCCACGACGTTGTAGGAGATCTCGTTCCTGCGCCGGGAGGTGCCGTACTCGCGGCTGGCTGCCATCGCTCTGATCATCCCCGTGCCCGGCTGGACCAGGGCCTGGGCGGCGACCGGTTCGTCCGAGGCGTGCACCCGCGCCCTGATCGCCTTCTCCGCCGCGGCCTGCATCCGGGGTTCCAGCGTGGTCCTGATCGTCAGGCCGCCGCGGTTGAGGAACCGGGCCCGGGCGCTCTCGGTCTTCTCGAAGCTCGGGTTGCCGAGGATCTCGTGGCGCACGTACATGCAGAAGTAGGGGTACGGGCTGGCCTCGCACCCGCCGGGCAGCGGCGTGCCCCGGTACCCCAGCTTCCTGGTCTTGGCCTTCGCGGCCTCCTGCGGGGTGATCCTGCCGAGCTCCGCCATCCGGTCGAGCACGACGTTGCGCCGGTCCAGCAGCCGCTTGCGGTTCTTCCTGCCCCCTTCGGGGTCGGTGGCGTTGGGCAGCTGCACGGCCGCCGCGAGGGTCGCCGCCTGCGCCAGGTCGAGCTCGGCCGCCGGGATCCCGAAGAACCGCTTGGCCGCCGCCTCGACGCCGTTGGCCCCCGCCCCGAAGTAGGCGATGTTCAGGTACTTCTCCAGGATCTGGTCCTTGGAGTACTTCTGCTCGACGGCCAGCGCGTGGCGCAGCTCGTTGAGCTTGCGCGCGTAGCTGGCCTCCAGCGCCTTGTTCTTCTCCTCGTCGGTGACGGCCGTGTTGAGCAGCACCTGCTTGACGTACTGCTGGGTGATGCTGGAACCGCCCTGGCTCACCCCGCCGGAGGTGAGGTTCTTCGCCAGGGCCCGGATGGTCCCCTCGATGTCGATCGGGCCGTGCTCGTAGAAGCGGTCGTCCTCGATCGCGATGATCGCCGTCCGCATCACCGGGGCCACCTCGGCGAGCGGAACGACCTCGCGGTACTCCTCGTAGAACTGCGCGATCTGGTTGCCCCTGGCGTCCAGGACGGTCGTCTTCTCCGCCAGCGGCGGCTCCGGCAGGTCCACCGGCCTGAGGTTCAGCTCGTCCGAGGCGGTGACCACCAGCGCCCCGGCGCCGCCCACGGCGGGCAGGGCCAGGGCCGCGGCCAGCACCCCCGCGGCCACCGCCGCCTGGGCCAGGCGCATGACACCGGACCCCGCCCCCGTCCGCGTCCGCGCCGTCGACCGCGCCGCCGTCCGGGCCCCGGGCCGCTTCTCCGGGGGGACCGCCCCCGGCTCTCCGAAGATGTTCATCCGGCGGCACCGGCGCCGGTGCCCCCACCGGCCGCCCTCCGGGTCCCGGGACGCCGACGGGCCTCTCCGGACGGCGGCGCGGCCGTGAACCGGCTCGCGACGACCACGTGCATCGTTCCTCCTGCGACTGGGAAGTCATGGGCGGGCCCGTGGGACGGGATTCGCGGTGAGTCCACGCGATGCCCGCCGACCTGGGGGACGGAGCCGTCCCATGACGTGTGACGGCCCCCGCCCCGGCGGCTCCCGCACCGCCCGCTGATCACACGGGACAGCAGACCAGACCTGGCGGTTCGTGTCCAATACCGGTAAACGCATCCGATGGATACCGGAACGGATATCACCGCAGGCGGAGCGGTGGGGAAACGTCGCCGGAGGAGGACACCCCCTCTTCGCGGGAGGGGGATTCAGTCCCGCTCGGGCACGGCCATCTCGCCGAGGAGGGACCAGTCGTCCTGCGGGATCGTGGTGTTGACGATCCGGGGCGTGGCGGCGAGGTGGGGCGGCAGCGTCCGCTGCGCCTGCCGGAAGTGCTCGGACCCCACGTGCGCGGCCCCGGCCTCGTCGTCGCGGAACGCCTCCACCAGGACGTACTCGACCGGGTCGTCGACGCTCCGGGACCAGTCGAACCACAGGCAGCCCGGTTCGGCGCGGGTCGCCTCCGTGAACTCCCGGGTGATCTCGGGCCACCGGTCGGCGGACTCGGGCAGCACGCGGAACTTGGCGGTGATGAAGATCATCGGTTCTCCTCTGCTGGTGGACGGCGGGACGCGGTCGCGGAACGACCCGCCGACGATGCTAGTGATCCCGGCGGCCGGTCCCCTCCGGGACACGGGGGACACGGGGAACCGCGCCGGGCTCCCCGGCGGCGCCGCGAACATCCCGGTTCGGAAACTTTCCACTGCGATCCTTCGTCAACGGGTAAAGAGCGGATGAAGAACCACACTTTCCACGGGGGCCTCGCGCACGGGAAGGTACGGGGACCGTTGACCGGGAGTCCAGGGGCGGCCGGGCCGCCGATGAGCGCCGAAGGCGTCCAGCACGCCCTCCGGGTCCGCCGCGAGGAGCGGGACCGCATCTCCGGCGACGTCCTGGACCTGGACGCGCACACCGTGTTCCGGCTGCTGGGCGGTTCCGCGCTGCACGGGGAGACCGCGCGGCGCTGGGCGGACGCCGAGCGCCGCGCGGCCCTGCTCTGGACCCTGCTGGACGCCTACCGGGAGGTCCTCGACCGGGCCGAGCGGATCGCCGGGAGCCGTCGCAGGCTCGGGGCGGCCGAGCTGGCGGAGCTGACCGGGCTGCTCACCGGACCCGCCGTCCGCCTCGCGCCCGAGGCCCGGCCGGTGGAGCGCCGGTCGCTGCTGGCCTCGCCCGGCGAGCGCCTCACCCTGGACGGGGCGGTGGCCGCGATGGACGCCGCCTTCCGCGATGTCACCGCCCTGGTCGCGGACGTGGACGCGGTCTGGAGCGCGGTGCTCCCCGGGCTCGACACCGCGGCGGCCGCGGCGGCCGCGGCCCGGGGGCTGCTGCGCGGGCTCGGGGACGGCGATCCCGAGCTGGACGCGTGCGAGCGGGAGATCGAACGGCTCCGGGGGGAGCTCCGCGGCGATCCGCTCGGCTCCGGCCGCGGGCAGGCCGGGGCCGTGGAGCGCACCGCCGCCACCGCGGGGCGCCTGCGCGAGCGGGCGGAGCGCGCGACGGCGCTCCGGCGGGGGTACGGCGCGCACCGCGAGGCGCTGGGGCTGCTCGTCGGCCGGGTGGCCGAGGCAGAGGAGGAGGCCCGCCGGACCCGCGACCTCGTGCTGGTGAAGATCGCCTCTCCGGCACTGCCCGCCCTGCCCTGCCTGGCCCCGCTCCTGCGTGACCGGCTGACCGCGCTGGACCGACCCGGTACGGGACCCCGTACGGGCGGCCCGGACCCCGCCGGCGGCGCGCGCGGCCCGGACGGCGGCCCGGAGGCTTCGGAGGGCCGTTCGGAGGGCCTTTCGGAGGGCTCGGACCGCCACTCGGAGGACTCGGCCGGCGGCCCGGGAGGCGAGGGCGGCCGCCGGTGGCTGGCGCGGGCCGAGCTCCTGGCCGGCCTCGAACGAGACGCCGAGCAGGCCCTGCGGCAGGCGGAACGCGCCATCGCGGAACTGCGCGAACTGCTCGCGCGCCGCGACGAGCTCCGCGGGCGGCTGGAGGCCTTCCGGGCCAAGGCCGTACGGCTCGGCCGGGCCGAGGACCCCGTGCTGGACCGCCTGCACCGGCAGGCCTACGACCTGCTCCGGACCGCCCCCTGCGACCTGCGGCGGGCGACGGTGGCCGTGACGGGATACCGGCGCGCGATCGAGGGAGGCGCCCCATGACCGGTTGCACCCGGCCGGACTGCTCGGGAACCGTCGAGGACGGCTACTGCGACCTGTGCGGCCACGCCGCGCAGCCACGGCCACGGCCGCAGCCCCAACCCCAGCCCCAGGCCCAGCCCCGGCCACAGTCCCGGCCCGCACCCGCCCCGTCCCCGCCGCCTCCCGCGGCCCCTCCTCCCCCGGGGCCCGCCGGCTCCACACCCGTCACCATCCCCTCGGCCGGGCGCCACGGGACCGGTACCGCCGCGAGCCGCGGGACACGGGGCACCGGCGGGTCCCGGCCGGGCCTGCTGGGCACCGGGCTGGCCGAAGTGCCCCCCGTGCTCTACCGGGACCCGGCGGCGGTGGTGCTGCACGACCCCCAGGTGCCGGAGGACCGCAGGTTCTGCGGCGCGCCCGGCTGCGGCAGGCCCGTCGGCCGGAGCCGCGACGGCCGGCCGGGCCGTACCGAGGGGTTCTGCCCGCACGACGGCACCCCGTTCTCCTTCACCCCCAAGCTGCGCGAGGGCGACCTGGTCGCCGGGCAGTACGAGGTGAAGGGCTGCCTGGCGCACGGCGGGCTCGGCTGGGTCTACCTGGCCGCCGACCGCAACCTCGACGGCCGGTGGGTGGTCCTCAAGGGCCTGCTGAACACCAACGACGCCGAGGCGCTGGCCGTGGCGGAGGCCGAACGCCGCTTCCTGACCGGGGTGGACCACCCGAACATCGTCAAGATCTTCAACTTCGTCCGGCACCGCGAGCCCGGCACCGGCCCGGCCGCCGGGCGGATGGCCGGATACCTCGTCATGGAGTACATCGGCGGCGAGTCCCTGCACGACCTGCTCCGCCGCCGGCTGCGGGAGACCGGCGCCGCCGAGGCCCTGCCGCTGCGCCAGGCGATCCCGTACGCGCTGGAGATCCTGCGCGCCCTCGGCTACCTGCACGAGCGGGGGATGCTCTACTGCGACCTCAAGCCCGCCAACGTGATCCAGGTCGGCCGCGAACTGAAGATCATCGATCTCGGCGCGGTCCGGATGATCGGCGACTCCGACAGCGCCGTCTACGGCACCGTCGGCTACCAGGCTCCGGAGATCGCCTCCGAGGGTCCTTCGGTCGCCTCCGACCTCTACACCGTGGGCCGGACGCTGGCGGTGCTGTCCATCCCCTTCAGCCCGGTCTCCGGTGGCGCCGAGGCGCCCGTCCCCGCCCTGGAGGATCTCCCGCCGGCCGTCCGGAACGAATCCTTCCACCGCTTCCTGCTCAGGGCGACCGCGCCCTCCCCCACCGCCCGCTTCGCCGGGGCCGAGGAGATGGCCGACCAGCTGGTGGGGGTCCTGCGGGAGGTGCGCGCCGCCGAGGACGGCGTCCCCTACCCGGCGCCGTCCGTCCTGTTCGGCCCCGAGCGGATCGCGGCCGGGACCGCCCTGGCCGCGCCCGGCGGCGGGCGCGCGCTCGTCCCGCTGGAGCGCGCCGCCGCCGCGGCCGCGCTGCCGGTCCCGCTGGCCGACCCCGCCGACCCGGCCACCCCCTTCCTGTCCGGGCTCACCGCCCGCACCCCCGGCGAGCTGACCGCCATGCTCGGCTCCACGCCGCACACCCCCGAGACCCTGCTCGCCCTCGCCCGGATGAGCGCCGAGCACGGCGCCGGGGAGACGGACGCCCTGCTCGTCCGGGCCGCCGCCGAACTGCCGGGCGACTGGCGGGTCCTGTGGTGCCGGGGCGTGCACGAGCTCGTCTCGGGCGACCTCGCCAAGGCCACCGCGATCTTCGACCGGTGCTACGACCTCCTGCCCGGCGAGTGCGCGCCCCGGCTGGCCCTCGCCTTCTGCCTGGAGTGCGCCGGGGATCCGCGGGCGGCGGCGCGCCGCTACGAGACGGTGCAGCGCACCGACCGCTCCTACGTGAGCGCGTCCTTCGGGCTGGCCAGGAACCGGCTGGCGGCGGGCGACCCGGACGGGGCGGTCGCGGTCCTCGACGGGGTGCCGCCGAGCTCCAGCCACTTCGTCGCGGCGCGCCTGGCCTGCGTGGCGGCGGCCGTACGGGAGCGGGACCCCGCCGCGCTGGACGCCGCGGCGCTCGCCGGGATCGGCGCGCGCCTGGACGACCTGGCCGACCTGGACCCGCGCCGCCGGGGGGAACTGGCCACCGAGGTGCTGGAGAGGGCGCTGGAGTGGCTCGGGTCCGGTGGCGGCCGCGGCTCCGGGACGGTCCTGGGCGTGCCGTTCACCGAACGCGCGCTCCGCCGGGAGCTGGAACGCCTCTACCGCGGGCTCGCCCGGGGCGCGGCCACCACCGCCGAACGGCACGCGCTGATCGACCGCGCCAACGCCACCCGCCCCCGGACGATGCTGTGACGGGCCGTGCCGGAGGGTTCTGCCCGTACTGCGGTGCGGGCGTGCTGCCCGGCGATCTCTTCTGCGAGCAGTGCGGCCGCGAGCTCTCCTCGGCCCGGTGCGCGCGGTGCGGACCCGCGCCGGTGGACCCGGACGGCTACTGCGAGCGCTGCGGCCTGAAGCAGCCCACCGGGCGCGACCACGCCGAGACGACGGCGGGCGGCGCGGCGGGGGTGAGCGACCGGGGGCTGCGGCACGCCCGCAACGAGGACGCGATGGTGCTGGCCGCGGCCGGACCGGCGGGAGGACCGGCCCGGGGCGGCCTGACGGTCGGCGTCGTCTGCGACGGCGTGTCGTCCTCGCCCCGGGCGGACGAGGCCTCGTCGGCGGCCGCCTCGACCGGCGCCGCCGTACTGCTGGAGGCGCTCGGCGCCGGGACGGGCCCCGAGGCCGCCACCCGGGCGGCCGCGGCGCGTGCCGCGGCGGCGGTGGCGGCGCTGGCCTCCTCCCCGGACGACGCGCCCGCCTGCACCTACGTCTCCGCCGTGGTGGGACCCGGCGGGGTGACCGTCGGCTGGGTGGGCGACAGCCGGGCGTACTGGCTCCGTTCCGGGCCGCCCGGCCCCGGCTCCCGCGACGTCCCCGGCTCCCCCGACCGGTCCGTGCCCACCCGGCCCGTGCCGCCCGCCGGCCCCGCCGTACCGGAGGACCGCCTGCCGCTCACCGGCTCCGCGCTGCTCACCGAGGACGACACCGCCGCACCCGGCGTGCTGTCGGCGTGGCTGGGAGCGGACGCGGGCGAGGTCGGGGCCCGCGTCCGCACGTTCGCCCCGCGGGACTCCGGCGCGGTCGTGGTGTGCAGCGACGGCCTCTGGGGCTACCTGCGCGAGGCCGCCGCCCTGGCCCCCTTCACCGCCGGGACCGCGCCGCTGGAGGCCGCCCGCGCCCTGGTGCGGCACGCGCTCGCGGCGGGCGGCCGCGACAACGTCACCGTCCTGGTGATCCCGTTCGACCCGCCGCCGGCACCGGCCGGCGCCCCCGGCACGCACCGGCACAGGAGGAACGATTGAGCGACCGGCCCCTGTTCACGCTGAGCATCGACCAGAACGAGCACCTGCCCGCGGGCGGCCGGGAGGTCCACGCGATCCTCACCGTCGAGGCCTCCGGCCCCGCCCTGCAGCCGGCCGGGAGCGTCGAGGCGGCCGAGGTGATCATCGTCGACGCCTCCGGGTCGATGGGCGGACCCAAGATCGCCGAAGCCCGCCGCGCCGCGCAGGTCGCGGTGGAGACGCTCCGCGACGGCGTGCACTTCGCCGTCGTCGCCGGGACGCACGAGGCGGCCAAGATCTATCCCAGTGGCCGGGCCGGGCTGGCGCGGGCGGACGCCGGGACCAGGGAGCAGGCCGCCCGGGCCCTGCGCGGGCTGAACGCCGGCGGCGGCACCTCGATCGGCGCCTGGCTGCGGCTCGCCGCCGAACTGCTGCAGGACCACCCCGGGGCGGTACGGCACGCCATCCTGCTGACCGACGGCCAGAACAACGAGGACGAACGGGTGTTCGCCGCCGCCCTGGCGCACTGCGCGGGCAGGTTCGTCTGCGACTGCCGGGGCGTCGGCACCGACTGGAAACCGGCGGAGCTGCGCCGGGTCGCCGAGGCGCTGCTGGGCGGCTCCGGCTTCATTCGCGACCCCGGGGACCTGGCCGACGACTTCCGGGCGATGGTCGAGACCACGATGGGCAAGGCCGTGGCCGAGGTCGCGCTGCGGATCTGGACCCCCCAGCACGGCCGGGTGAAGTACCTCAAGCAGGTGTCCCCGGCCCTGGCGGACCTGACGGGCCTGCGGGCGGACGTCGACGCGCTCACCGGCGACTACCCGACCGGCGCCTGGGGCGCGGAGACCCGCGAGTACCACCTGTGCGTCGAGATCCCTCCGGGCGCGGTCGGCCAGGAGGTCCGCGGCGCCTGGGTGCGGCTGGTGGTTCCGGACGCCGGGACCGGGGAGCCGGGCGGGCCCGGCGACATCCTGGCCCGCGGCAACGTCCTGGCCCGGTGGACCGACGACCTGGCGCTGTCCACCCGGGTCAGTCCGGGGGTGGCGCACTACACCGGGCAGGCGGAGCTGTTCGAGCTCATCCAGGAAGGGCTGGGCGCACGCGCCGCGGGCGATCTGGAGACCGCGACCGCCCGCCTCGGCCGGGCCAGGGAGCTCGCCGAGGAGTCCGGCAACACCGACACCGCCAAGCTGCTCGCCAAGGTCGTCGAGGTGGACCCCGGGACCGGCACCGCCCGGCTCCGCCGCACCGTCGACCGGGCGGACGAGATCGCGCTGGACACAGGCTCGGTCCGGACCGCCCGCATCAAGAAGGAGCCCGGCCCCGGCGGCCGGGACGCCGCGAGCTGAGAGGAGGAGCACCATGGCCGACTGCCCCCGGGGGCACGACCCGGGCGAGGCCGGGCTCGCCGACGGATACTGCGGCGTCTGCGGAAGCAGGCTGACCGGTGTCCCCGGCGCGGGCGGCGCCTCCCCGCCGCCCCCGTCCTCCCCGTCTGCTTCGGCTGCTCCGGCCGCCGCCGGGTCGCCCGGCGGGTGCGCCGCCTGCGGGGCGCCGGTCAGCGGGCGGTTCTGCGAGGACTGCGGCCACGACCAGGCCGCGGCGGCGCGGCGCGCGGTCGCGGTGGAGTGGCGGGCGACCGTCGAGGCCGACCGCGCGCACTACGACGAGATGATCGCGCAGGGCGGCCCGGACGCCGCCCGGGTGCTGTTCCCGCCGTACTGCCCCCGGCGGGACGTCCCGCTGACCGGAACCGAGGTCCGCATCGGCAGGCTCAGCCGTTCCCGGGCCCTCGCCCCCGAGATCGACCTGAGCGGCCCGCCGGAGGACCCGGGCGTCTCCCACCTGCACGCGGTCCTGCTCTCCGGGCCCGGAGACACCTGGACCCTCGTCGACCCCGGCTCCGCCAACGGCACCATCGTCAACGGCCGGCCGGTCGAGGCCAACCGGCCCGTGCCCGTGGACGACGGGGCCCGGATCCATCTCGGCGCGTGGACCCTCATCACCCTGCGGCGCGGGAGGAGCGCATGACGTCCGCCCCGCCCCGTCCCGCTCCGCCGGCCCCGGCGGCTCCCCCGCCTCCACCGGTCTCGTCCGGGGCCTCGGGAGGCGGGGTCCCGGCCGTCCCGGACCGCACAGGCCGCGCCCTCCTGCCGCGCGGCGTCCCCGGCCGGATCCGCCTGATCACGGCCGTCTCCGTGCTGGCCCTCGCCGTACTGTTCGGCACCCTGTTCACCGCCGCCCAGAGCGTCCGGGACGGCCTGGACGTCATCGGCCACGACGCCGGACCGCAGGTCGTGGCCACCGCCGACCTGTACTTCGCGCTCAGCGACATGGACGCCCAGGTCGCCAACGTGCTGCTGATCGGCGGCGAGCACCGGCTGGGCAAGGGGCGCGCCCGCGCGCTGGAGGTCTACGAGCGGCGCAGGAGCGACGCCGGGCGGGCGGTGCTGCAGTCCTCCGCGCTGGCCGGTGGCGACCCGGCCGAGCGGCGGACCGTCCAGGCCGTGCTGGACGGCCTGGGACGCTACGAACGGCTGGCCGCGCGGGCCCTGCTCCTCGACGAGCAGGCCGGGCACCCGGCGGGCCCGCCGCCCCGGCCCGTCCTGGAGGTCTACCGCGAGGCGACCGACCTGATGCGGCTGGAGCTGCTGCCCATGGCCTACAACCTCACCCTGGAGAGCGGGACCGTGGTGCGCCGCGCCCACCAGGAGCGGACCCTGGCCGTGCGGGCGGGGCAGGTACTGACCGGGGTCGCCGGGGTCGCCGCCCTCTGCTGCCTGGTCTGGCTCCAGGTGTTCCTGGCGCGCCGGTTCCGCCGGGTGTTCAATCCGGCCCTGCTGGTGGCGACGGCGATCGCCGGGATGTACGCGCTGACGGGCGTCACGGTCCTCGGGCAGGAGGCCGACGTCCTGCGGGCCGCCAAGCGCGACGGGTTCGACTCGGTCCTCACCCTGGCCCGGGCCCGGGCCGTCGGCAGCAGCATGCACGGCGACCAGAGCCGCTGGCTGCTCGACCCCGAGCGGGCCGACACCTACGAGCAGACCTACCTCGACAAGTCGCAGTCGGTGCTGTACACCCCGGCCGGTGACCTCGCCGCCTACCAGAGCGCGGTGAAGGCGGCGGTGGACGGGGACCGCGCCGCCTTCCTCGGGCTGGTCGGCCAGGAGGCGGCCCGTACGAACCTGCCCGGCAGCGGGCCCGCGGTCGCAGCCGTGCTGGCGCGCTACCGGGACTTCCAGCAGGCGGACCGCACGATGCGGGAGGCGGGGCCGCGCCGGGCCGTCGAGCAGCGGATGGGACGGCTGGAGACCGCGTTCGGGGAGTACGACGCGGCGCTGCTGAGGCTCGCCGAACTGCACCGCGTCGCGTTCGACCGGCAGATCCGGAACGGCGAGGAGCGGATCGGCGAGCTGTGGTTCCTCCTGCCGATCGCCATGGCCTCCACGGCCGTGATGATCCTCGCCGGGGTCCGGCCCCGGCTGTCGGAGTACCGATGACGGAAGGGGCACCGATGACGGGAGAGGGACCATGCGACCTGTGACCGCACGCACCGCGGGACCCCTGACCGTGCGCACCGCGGCGGCGCTGCTGGTGCTCCTGCCCGCGGCGGCCTGCGGGACCGGCGGCCCCCCGTCGATCCTCGACCGGGAGACCCTGGTGATCGGCGTCAAACCCGACCAGCCGGGCCTGGGAGTGAAGGTCGCCGAGGGCCGGTACGAGGGCTTCGACGTCGACGTCGCCACCGAGGTGGCCCGGCGGATCGGCGTGCCCGACGTCAGGTTCGTCACCGCGCTGTCGTCCACCCGCCAGCGCCTCATCCAGGAAGGGACGGTCGACCTGGTCGTCGCGACCTACTCGATCACCCCGGAGAACCGGAGCAAGGTGACCTTCGCCGGGCCGTACTACGTCGCCCACCAGGACACCCTCGTCCGCGCCGGCGACCGGGCCGTCGGGAACGTGCGCGATCTGAAGGGCCGCCGCCTCTGCAAGGCCGCGGGATCGAACTCCTGGCGCCGGGTCGCCGAGGAGCGGCGGATCCCGGTCGAGCTGGTCCCGGCCTCCTCCTACGGTGACTGCCTGGCCAAACTGCGCTCCGGCGCGGTGGACGCCGTCTCCACCGACGACCTGATCCTGGCCGGTTTCGCCGCGCGCGACGGCTCGGCGCTCAGGATCGTCAACGCCCCGTTCACCGACGAGCGGCTGGGCATCGGGATGCGCAAGGGCGACCTCGACGGCTGCGAGGCCGTCAACCGCGCCATCACCGCCATGTACCAGGACGGCACCGCCGAGAGACTGCTGCGCAGGTGGTTCGGCGGGTCGGGACTGGCGCTCACCCTCACCGTCCCCCAGTTCGAGGGGTGCGCCTGATCCTCCGTCCGGCCGCCCCCGGGTACGGAGGCGGCCACGTGCGGCCAGGCGTCGGCGCGGCCCTCGACGCGCTCACCGGCGGTCCGCCCCACGGCGAACGGCCGGCGTCAGGAGTACGAGGCGACCATGCCGGCGACCACACCCGCCGTGCCGAGTGCGGTGACCACGAAACCGACGACCACCGCGGCGCGCCGGCCCCGCCGCACGCCGAGGAAGTACATGATCACGTAAGGCAGGAAGCCGAGCCCGCCGACGCCGAGGAAGGGCATGGTGAGGGCGGCGACGACGCCGGCCGCGCCCGCCTTCACCGCGCGGTCCCCCTCCGGGGTCAGCTGGGCGCGGGTGACGTCCCCGGCCTCGGAGTCCGGGGAGGCGTCCACCGGGACCGGAGCGCCTCCGTCGTCGGGGGTGAAGCTGCCCTTGCAGTCGTAGCGGCCCTGGCCGAGGGCCTCGCACGAGACCACGGTGAGCGTGCCCGGCGTGCCGGTCTTCCCGGCCGCGAGCTCGATCCCGTCCACCGCGAGCAGGATCGGCACCAGGCAGACGAGCAACCAGCACCCGACGAGCAGCACCTGGACCGCGCGCCCCGGCAGGTTTCCGGGGCTCGGCTTCGGTCCGGGCTGGATCGCGCTGATGATGTCGTCGAACGAGTCACTCATGGACATATGGTGCACTACGTCACTTGCAACCCACCTGTTCGCGACTTGCAGGGCCCCGGGAACGGCCGGGACCCCGCGCTCGCGCCTTGCAGGGCCCCGGAATCGTCCGGGGCCTCACCTCGGGGCCTCGGGACCCCGAGGCCCTTCCGCACTCACCCCTTGCGGCGGGCCTCCGCCTCGGCCGCGTCCATCGCCGCCGCCTCCTCCGGGGTCGGCGCGGTGCCACCCAGGTGGCGGGGCTGCCACCACACGCCCTGCGGGATCTCCGGGTAGCTCCGCTGGGACCGGTCCAGCAGTTCCTCCAGCTGCTTGCGCAGGCCGGCGGTGACGGCGTCGTAGTCGTCGCCGCGCTTGGGACGCATCGGCTCGCCGACCGTGATGCTGATCGGCACGTGCCGCTGGGTCAGCCTCCTCGGGCGGCCCTTGGTCCACAGCCGCTGGGTCCCCCAGAGCGAGATCGGGATCATCGGCACGTCCGCGGCGACGGCCATCCGGACCGCGCCGTTCTTGATGTCCTTGATGGTGAACGACCGGCTGATCGTCGCCTCCGCGAAGACGCCGACGACCTCCCCCGCCTTCAGCGCCTTCAGCGCCGCGCCGAACGCCGAGGCCCCCGCCGCCCGGTCCACCGGGATGTGGTGCATGCCGCGCATCAGTGGACCGGAGATCCGGTGGTCGAAGACCTCCTTCTTGGCCATGAAGCGCACCAGGCGCCCGGCGGGGTTGGCGGCGAGCCCGGCGAAGATGAAGTCGAGATAGCTGATGTGGTTGCTGACCAGCACCGCGCCGCCGCTCCGGGGGATCCGGTCGGCGCCGTCGATGCGGATCTTCATGTCCAGCAGCCGGAACATGGTCTTCGCCGCCGCGATGACCGGGGGATACACGATCTCAGCCATGGCTGAACCGTACCTCAGGCGATGGGCCTGCCCACTCCTTTACGGTGTAGATCCGCTCGTCGCGGCGCGGCGCCGTACTGGGCCCGCGCGCAGGGGCGACCACCAGTTCGCCCGGCCCGCCAGGCACATGACGGCAGGCACCAGCAGCGCGCGGATCAGCGTGCAGTCCAGCAGTACGGCCAGCGCCAGCCCCACCCCGACCATCTTGAGCAGGACGAGACCGGAGGTCGCCAGCGAGGCCATCACCACGGCGAAGATCACGGCGGCGGAGGTGAACAGGCGGCCGGTGTGCTCCATCCCCGCCGCCACCGCCGCACGGGTGTCCCCCGTGCGCCGGTACTCCTCGGTGATCCTGGAGAGCAGGAAGATCTCGTAGTCCATGGACAGCCCGAAGGCGATGCAGAACATGAGCGCCGGGACCAGGACGTCGAGCGTGCCCGTCACCGAGAAGCCGCCGACCAGCTCGCGCAGGTGGCCCTCCTGGAAGACGTGGACCAGCACGCCGAACGTCGCCCCCAGGCTGAGCGCGTTCATCACCAGGGCCTTGACCGCCAGGACCACGCTGCGGGTCATCGCCGCGATCAGCACGAAGGTCGCCAGCACGACCAGGGCCAGTCCCTGCGGCAGGGCGTCGCCGACGGCCTGGCGGATGTCCGCCAGCTGCGCCCCGGGCCCGCCCACCACCGCCGGGCCGGGAGCCGGGACAGATCGCACCGCACGGGCGAGCTCGCTGTTCTCCACGGAGTAGGGCTCGTGGTCGGTGGCGACCGCCAGCCACGTCCCGGCGGGCGAGGTGAAGCGCTGCGGCGGACCCGGGGGCGGACCGGTGAGCCCGCCGTCGCGGTAGGAGCCGGTGGCGGTGCTCACCCGTGCCACGCCCGCCAGCGCCGACACGCGCCGGGCGTAGGCGTCCAGCCCGGCACGGGCATCCGACTGGACGCGGGCCTCCAGCCGAACGCGGGCCTCGGGCCGGGTACGGACGTCCGCCCGGGCACGAACCTCCGCCCGGGCACGGGCCTCCGGCCGGGCACGAACCTCCGCCCGGGCACGGGCCTCCGGCCGGGCGCGGGCCTCCGGCCGAGCACGGGCCTCCAACCAAGCACGGACCTCCGGCCGGGCGCGGGCGTCCCCCGGAGGTGTACGGCCGGGCGCCGCCGCACCGCCGCCCACCGCCTTCAGCCCGGGCAGCACCACCGTGGTCGCCGAGATGCCGTCACGGGCGTCGAAATCGCGGCGCAGGTCCTCCGACGCCCGCGCGGCGGGGGCCTCGGGCGGCAGCAGCCGGTCGTCGAAGACGCCGAAACGGGCGCCGAGGAAAGGTGACGCGACGGCGACCAGCAGCACGACGGTGGGCACCGCGACGGCCAGGGGCCGGCGCATCACCGCCTCGGCCAGCCGGAACCACCGCCCCTCCGGCCCGGCCCCCGGCGCCGCCCGGCCGCGCGTGGCCCGCCACGGCCTGGGGACGGCCAGGCCGTCGATGCGTCTTCCGAGCACGGCCAGCACCGCCGGCAGCACCACCAGGCTCCCGACGGCGGCCAGCAGCGTCACCGCGATGCCGCCGTAGGCGACCGAGCGGAACATGGTGAACGGGAAGAGCAGCAGCGCGGCCAGGCAGGACGAGACCGTCAACGAGGAGAAGGCCATGGCCCGGCCGGTGGTGCGCAGGGTCACGCGGATCGCGGAGGCCACGTCGCGGCCGCCCGCCAGCTCCTCCCGGAACCGGGTGACGATGAACAGGCTGAAGTCCACCGCCAGCGCGAACCCCAGGGCGCTGGCGATGCTCATCGCGAAGGCGGAGACCTCGGTCACCTCGGTGAGCAGGCGCAGCACCGCCATGGTCCCGGTCACCGCGAACACGCCGACGAGGACCGGCAGCACCGCGGCGGTGAGGCTGCCGAACACCAGCAGGAGGATGACGACGGTCAGCGGGACGGTGATGAGCTCGGCCCTGCGCAGATCGCGTTCGCTGCGGCTCCGGGCCTCGGCCTTGACCTGGGCCTCCCCCGTCACGGAGAGGGTCAGCGGCCCGTGCGCGCCGGTCAGGCCCGGTGCCAGGCGGGCGGCGGTGGCCGCCTGGCGCATGTCGTCGCCGTGCAGACGGGCCACGATGAGCGCGGCCCGCCCGTCACGGCTGCGGAGGCCGGGCGAGCGCGCCTCCCAGTAGGAGGTGACGCGCGCGACACCGGGGTCGCGGGCGAGCCGCGCCGCCACGTCCGACCCCGCCCGCGCCATCCGCGCGTCGTCCACCGGCTGCGCGCCGCGGGCGATCACCACGAGATGCGGGTCGCCTCCGGCGAATCCCCTCTCCAGCAGTTCCGCGGCACGCGCGGATTCGGCGCCGGGGACCGTGGCTCCGCCGAAGGTCAGCCGGTCGTGTACGCCGTGACCGGCCAGCGCTGCCACGGCGAGGCCGAGGGCGGCCAGCCACAGGACCAGGCGGCGGCGCCGGACGAGGAACCCCGGAGGCGGCCCCGCCGGGTCCGCGGGCCGGCCCGCGGGCGGCTCCACCACGGTCTCCAGAGGGTGGTGCAGCACCCCGTCCTCCTTCGCGGCGGAGCGCCCCCGCCCGCATCGTCACCCAAGCCTTGCTGATTACTTTGTGTGACCATAGCGGTGATCGCGTTTACGGTGGGTGAGGTGGGGCGGGAACGCCACCGGGTCGGCGTCGCACGGGGCCGCGCGCCCTGCCGCCCCGGCTCGGCGCGGCGGGGCGGGGCGGCAGGGCGGCAGGGCGGCAGGGGCGGCAAGGCGGCGGAACAGCGGGGCGGCAGGCACAGCAGGACGGCAAGGAAGGAAGGTGGCAAGGCGGGAAAGCGGCAGGGGCGGCAGATCTCATGAATACACTTCGACGCCCTCCAGGACCCCGAGGGCGTCGGGCACCAGCACGGCCACCGAGTAGTAGGCGGTCACCAGGTAGGAGATGATCGCGTGCTCGTCGATGCCCATGAACCGCACCGACAGCCCGGGCTCGCGCTCCCCCGCCAGCCCGGTACGGCGCAGCCCCACGACGCCCTGGTCCTTCTCGCCCAGGCGCATCACCATGATCGAGGTCAGGCCGCCGTCACTGATCGGGATCTTGTCGCAGGGCAGAATCGGCACCCCCCTCCAGGCCATGGCCCTGGCCCCGTCTACCTCGGCGGTGGCCGGGTACAGGCTCCGCCGGTTGCACTGCCGGCCGAAGGCCGCGATGGCCCGGGGATGGGCCAGGAAGCAGTGGGAGCTGCGGCGCCGGCACAGCAGGTCGTCGAGGTCGTCGGGGGTGGGCGGCCCGGAGCGGGGACGGAGGCGCTGCTTGAGGTCGGCGTTGTGCAGCAGCCCGAACTCGCGGTTGTTGACCAGCTCGTGCTCCTGCCGCTCCCGCAGCGCCTCGATCGTCAGCCGCAGCTGCTGCTCGGTCTGGTTCATCGGCTCGTTGTACAGATCGGCCACCCGGGTGTGCACCCGCAGCACCGTCTGCGCCACGCTCAGCTCGTACTCGCGCGGGGCGAGCTCGTAGTCGACGAACGTGCCCGGCAGCACCGGCTCGCCCCGGTGGCCCGCCGTCAGCGCGATCTTCGCCTCCCCGTAGGCGTTCCGCGGCTTCGCGGACCGGTCGCGGGCGTCCCCGGACCGGCCTCCGTCACCGGGGGCGAGGACGGCCCGCCGGTTCACCCGGTAGACGCCGTCCACCTCCGTCCAGGGCAGCACCCGCAGGAGGTGGCGGGGCGTCGACGCCTGCGTCTGCGGCACGGTCTTGGCCGTCGTCGCCAGCCTGCGGGCGGCGGCGGTGCCCAGGCTCAGCCGGCAGGCCTCCGCCGCGGGAGCGGCCCGGGCGATCCCCGCGGTCTCCGTGCTCACCGTGGTCTCTCCGCCTCCCGCGCTCACCGGATGCCCACCGGTCCGGCCGGGACGCGGACCTCCGCGGCCGGTCCCGGCGGGGCGAGCCGGGCCGTGGCGGTGCCGAGGCCGGTGGGGCCCTGGGTCCAGCGGACCGGCGCGGAACGGGCCGGCGCGCGGCCCGGGTAGCGCCGGGTGCGCTGGTGCCAGCGCACGATGGCGGCCATCCAGTCCTGCAGCTCGGTCACGTAGCCGGCGACCGACTCGCGGAGCGTGTCGCCGGCCTCGACCCGCTCCAGCAGGGCGGGCAGGTCGACGGCGGTGATGTGCTCGAACTGCTTCATCCGGGAGGTCAGCAGGGCGTCGACGATCGCGACGCCCTGCTGCGGGTCGCAGTCGAAGAAGGTCTGCACGACCAGGACGGCGTTGTGCAGCTCGCCTTCGAACTGGATCTCCTTTCGGTAGGAGAACAGGTCGTTGACCAGGCAGGCGTAGTCCTGGGCGGCGTCGGCCATGCCGAGGAACTCGCGGGTCCGGTACAGCCCGGCGGGGATGTGCCGTCCGGGGGCGAGCCGGGCCAGGCTCATCGTCATGTCGGAGCCGAAGGTCCTGCGGCGCATCTCGAGGTAGTCGATCGGGTCGGGGACGCGGTTCTGGGCGTGGCCCGCCAGCTCCCAGATCCAGCTGTCGAGCATGTCCTCGACCGCGGTGCGGAAGGCGCGCCGCGACTCCGCCGGCATCGGCCCGGCGGTGCGCGGCCACAGATCTGCCAGGCCGCGCTCGACCGGGTTGGCCGGGGCCGGGGCCGGGGACAGGTCGACCGGCATGAACCGCCGCAGCCGCCGGTTGGCGAGCTTCGCGCCGGTCAGGTCCCGGGCCGCGCCGAAGACCCGGGGGTAGTAGTCGTCGCCGTAGGTGCCCCAGGCCAGCCAATTGGTCGCCAGGACGAGCCCGTCCGCCGAGGCGTCGGGGTCGATGCCCGAGGCGCACAGGGCGAGGTCGAACCCGACGAGCTCGCTCTCGCTCCAGACCGCCGTCTCCGGGATGCCGGGGAGGGCGTCGAAGAACCCCATCTCGGCGCACCAGGCCACGTCGGCGGTCCGGGCCGTCTCCAGGTGTGGGTTGTCCCGCACCTGGAATGGCATGTACGGCTGCGGCAGCCGTACCGAGACCTCGGTGAAGGGGGCGCGGGTGTGGTTGCGCAGCCCGCCGGGACCGGTCAGGTGGGCGCGCGAGACGTTCATGCCGAGGGGCCCGGACGGACGGACGGCCCTGGTGTAGCGGCTGGAGGCGGTGTGCCAGGCGTGTCCGCCGGCCTGCCAGTCCTGCAGCCCTCCGACGTAGCGCAGGACGCGTCCCTGCTCCTCGGGTGGGACGCCCTCGTCGGTGAAGAGCTGCGGGAGCTCGGTCAGCGCGGTGTGCTCGAACTGGTGCAGCCGCGAGGTGAGCAGGTCGTTGGTGATCTGCACGGCCTGCCGGGTGTCGCAGCCGAAGAAGCGCTCGCAGACCAGGACGCAGTTGGACAGCTCGCCCTCCTGCCGGACCTCGCGCTCGTAGGAGAACAGGTCGTTGCGCAGGTGCACGGCGTCGGCGAACGACTCGGTCAGCACCCGGACCGGCCTGCTCGCGGCGAGCCGGGCAGGCAGCTCGGCCCCCGCCGCGTGCTCGACGAGGGCGGCCGACCACGGGGCGCCGCCGACCTTGCGGCGCTCCTCGATGTACTCGATCGGGTTGGAGACGGCGTCGCGCTCGATGTGGAACAGCTCCCACATCGACTCCTGGGTCAGGTCGCGGGTGACCCGGACGAACCGCCGCCGCCAGGACGGCGACATGGCGGGCACGGTGCGCGGCCACAGGTCGGCCAGGCCGCGCTCGACCGGGTTGGCCGGTTCGGGCGGATCGTCGGCCATGAAGGCGTCGAGCCGGTCGAGATAGGCCTGCGCGCCCTTGAGGTCCCTGCTCCTCTTGAAGGTCTCCAGGAAGTGGTCGTCGAAGTAGAAGACCCAGACGTACCAGTCGGTGATCAGGTCCAGCTCGGCGGCCGGGCAGTCGGGATGGGTGTAGGCGCACATCAGCCCGTAGTCCATGGCCTCCAGCCGCGGCGCGTCCCAGATGTCCGGGTCGTCGAGCATGCCCATGTCCGCCGCCCAGGCGCGGGTGTGCGCGCGGGCGGTCTCCAGGTGCGGGTTGAGCCTGGGGGGATGAGGCAGGTAGAAGTCCGGCAGTTCGTAGGAGGGCATCAGGCCACCTCGACGCTCTCCAGGATGCCGAGGGCGTCGGGCACCAGCACGGCCGCCGAGTAGTAGGCGGTCACCAGGTAGGAGATGATCGCGTGCTCGTCGATGCCCATGAACCGCACCGACAGCCCCGGTTCGTACTCGTCCACCAGCCCGGTACGGCGCAGCCCCACGACGCCCTGGTCCTTCTCGCCCAGGCGCATCACCATGATCGAGGTCAGGCCGCCGTCACTGATCGGGATCTTGTTGCAGGGCAGCATCGGCACGCCCCGCCACGCGGGCGCCTTCTGCCCGCCGATGTCCACGCTCTGCGGGTTGATGCCCCGGCTGTTGCACTGGCGGGCGAACGCGGCGATCGCCTTGGGGTGGGCGAACAGGACGGCCGGGTTCTTCCAGACGGTGGCGAGCAGGTCGTCGAGGTCGTCGGGGGTGGGCGGCCCGGAGCGGGTGTGGATGCGCTGCTTGAGGTCGGCGTTGTGCAGCAGCCCGAACTCGCGGTTGTTGACCAGCTCGTGCTCCTGCCGCTCCCGCAGCGCCTCGATCGTCAGCCGCAACTGCTGCTCGGTCTGGTTCATCGGCTCGTTGTACAGGTCGGCCACCCGGGTGTGCACCCGCAGCACCGTCTGCGCCACACTCAGCTCGTACTCGCGCGGGGCGAGCTCGTAGTCGACGAACGTGCCCGGCAGCACCGGCTCGCCCCGGTGGCCCGCCGTCAGCGCGATCTCCGCCTCCCCGTAGGCGTTCCGCGGCCGGTCGGGGTCCTCCTGGGAGCGCTGGACGTGCGCGTGCAGGCTCTCCGAGCGCGCGGCGAGCCGTTCGTAGGCCTCCCGGGGCAGGGCGAGCACCGTGCAGGCGGTGGTCGCCCTGACCGTGTGCTCCCAGGTCGCGTCCGCGCTCACCAGCGCCTGCTCCCCGAAGTAGTCGCCGTCGGCGAGCACGCCCAGCAGCGCCTCGCCGCCGTAGGGCCCCTCGCCCAGCTTGCCGACCTTTCCGTGGGCCAGCAGGAAGACCTCGTCCACCGGGGTGCCCGCCTCCGCGATCACCTGGCCGGGGTCGTACTCCCGCTGGACGAACAGGTCCGCGAGGCTCGCCAGCACGTCGGCGTCGCCGTACCCGCGCAGTGCGGGGAGCTCGCACAGCTCGGCGGCGATGACCCTGACCTGGGCGCCGGTGGAGACGAAGGTCACCCGGCCGTCGGCGATCTGGTAGGTCAGCCGCCGGTTGACCCGGTAGGCGCCGCCGACGGCCTCCACCCACGGCAGCAGGCGCAGCAGGTGCCGCGAGGTGATCGCCTGCATCTGCGGCGGGGTCTTGGTCGTCGTGGCCAGGTTGCGCGCGGCCCGGGTGCCCAGGCTGAGGCGGTTCTCGTGGGGCTCGCCGGCGTCGCCGCGGGAGTCGGTGGAGATCACAGGTTCGGTCATGGCGCACGTCACCCATCTGTGTTCGGCCGGTGGCCGGTTGCCGGGGGAATCGGTCCCGCTCCGGTGAGCGGGGCTCAGCGGGCGGAGAGGTACGGCGGGCAGGAGGAAAGCCGGACGGACGGATCGGAGGGAAAGCCGGGCGTGCCGGCGGGAGATCCGGCGGGCCGGGGCCGCCGGCGCAGCGGCACGGGGCGCGGCGTCCCGTGCCGCCCTCTACACGACCCGGTGGGCCAGGCGGTCGACCAGCAGCGCCAGCGCCTCGCAGGTCGGTGCGGGGATCACACCGTCCCGCAGCACGCCGAGCGCCTGGTCGGCACGCTGGGCGATCAGTGATTCGACGTGGGCGAGCGCCCCGGTGTCCACGATGATCTCGCGGAGCGCGTCCGCGCTCCGCTCGTCCAGCCCGGGTGCTCCGTACCAGGTGCGGAGCCGGTCGCGCTGCGGACCCCGGGCGCGGGCGAACGCGTGCGCGATCAGCACGGTCCGCTTCCCCTCCCGCAGGTCGTCGATGACCGGCTTGCCGGTCACCGCGGTGTCGCCGAAGACCCCCAGGATGTCGTCGCGCAGCTGGAACGCCTCTCCCAGCGGCAGCCCGAACCGGGAGTAGGCCTCCAGCAGGGGAGGGTCGGCTCCGGCGAGCACCCCGCCGATCTGCAGCGGGCGCTCGACGGTGTACTTGGCGGTCTTGTAGTGCACCACCCGCAGGGCCTTCTCGACGTTCGCCTCCTCGCCCATGCCCGCCAGGATGTCGAGGTACTGTCCGGAGATCACTTCCAGGCGCATCCGGCTGAACAGCATCCGGGCCGCGTGCGTGCGGGCCTGGCCCACCTCGACGCCGGTCAGCAGCTCGTCCGCCCAGGCCTGGGCGAGCACGCCCAGCAGGATCGCCGCGGAGCCGCCGAACGCCTGGGCACCGGGCGGCCGGGCGGAGCCGGCGAGGCTGCGGTGCAGCGCCGGGCGGCCCCGGCGCGTGTCGCTGCCGTCCATGACGTCGTCGTGGACGAGCAGGCCGGCGTGGCAGAGTTCCAGCGCCGCACCCGCGTCGATCACGGGCGCGTCCTGGTCCCCGCCTCCGGCCCCGTGCCATCCCCAGTAGCACAGGATGGGCCGGATCCGCTTTCCGCCCGCGACCACGAACTCGCGCAGCTGCCGGTATCCCTCGATCACATCCGGGTCGTCCACCGGGGAGAGATGCGCATCCAGGAACCGGATCAGCCTGGCGTCCACCTTCCGCCGCACCTGATCGATGGCTTTCGAGATCGGCGTCTCCGCGATCTCCGTCGTCATAGATGGCCCTTCGATGACGGACAGGATTACAAAGAGGAAGTTACGCCATGACAACGAGAATGCAAATACCCATTTTAAAAATCGCGGTTTTTACAGAAAGTGCAGATCGCCGCGCATATAAAACCATACGAGGTCGATATCACCTCGTAGGCGATCCGTCCCGTCAAGAAGCCGGGTCGATGGATCCAGGGCCTCCTTCTTTTTCACGAAGAATTTCCGAAGAGACACCTGAAAACGTTAATAATTCACAATGAGCAGAAATGCGGGAAAATGTCCATTCGGTGCGGATCGGAGCCCGACATCCGTTCCGGGGACTCAGACCCGGTAGGTCTCCACACCGAGCTTGACCGCGACGACCAGGCCGCAGGCGGCGGCGACGAACCGGAGCGACTGCCCGGGCAGCCGCCGGGCGACCGCCGGGCCGATCCAGCCGCCGGCCAGGAAGCCCGCGGCGAGCGGTACGGCGGCCGCCCACTGGACCGGCCCGAAGAGCGCGAACCCGAGGGCGGCCACCGCGTTGGCGAGTGCGGAGACCACGTTCTTGACGGCGTTGACCTTGACCGCGGACTGGTGGAGCACGGTGCTGAGCACCGCGAACATGAGGATTCCCCCGGCCGCCCCGAAGTAGCCGACGTAGACCGCGACCGCGAACAGCGCCACCCGCGCGGCCCGGCCGTGCTCCGCCACCGCGTTCCCGCCGGGTCCGCCGGGTCCACCGCCCTCGCCGGATGCGCCGCCCCCGCCCTGTCCTCCGCTCCCCGTGCCGCCCCCGCCCGATCCGGCAGGCGTGCCCGGTCCGTCCGATCCGCCCCGCTCACGCGGCCCGCCTGCCCGCGGCGGGCGGAGCAGCAGAAGGGAGGCGCCCGCGATGAGCCAGGGCGCGACCGCCTCGAAGGCCCGGGGCGGGGTCGTCAGCAGCAGCGCGGCGCCCGCCGCCCCGCCCAGCGCGGTGACCCACCCCAGGCGCAGCACCCGTCCGCCCTGGCCCGCGAGCTCGGGCCGCGACCCGGCCGCCGCCCCCAGGCCGGTGAAGACGAGCGCCACGGTGTTGGTGACGTTCGCGCTCAGCGGGGACAGGCCGAACGCCAGCAGCGCCGGATAGGAGATCACGGACGCCAGGCTCACCACCGTGCTGACCACGCCGGCCACCACCCCCACCCCGGCCAGCCCGAGCACCTCCCCGACGATCACATCCGCCACCCAACCACACGGCCGCCACCGGGCCGCCACCGGTGCACGGACGACGTCCATGACCCGGTGGCGGGCGCGACCGGCCGATCACGCTTGCCCCCGCCCCGCGGAGGGGAGATGTTCTGAATGTGAAGAAGCTCATCAACGACCCCGGAACGGTCGTCCCGGACGCGCTGCGCGGGCTCGCCGCCGCGCATCCGCGACTCCGGGTTGACCTGGAGAACCGGATCGTCCTGCGCGCCTCGGGACCGCGCCCCGGCAAGGTCGGGCTGGTCTCCGGCGGAGGCTCCGGACATGAGCCGCTGCACGGCGGCTTCGTCGGGTACGGCATGCTCGACGCGGCCTGCCCCGGCGAGGTCTTCACCTCCCCGGTCCCCGACCAGGTGGTCCAGGCCAGCACCGCCGTGGACGGCGGCGCCGGGGTGCTGCACGTGGTGAAGAACTACACCGGGGACGTGCTCAACTTCCGGATGGCCGCCGAGCTCTGCGCCGAGGAGGGCGTGGAGGTGGCGAGCGTGCTCGTGGACGACGACGTGGCGGTGCGCGACTCGCTGCACACGGCGGGCCGCCGGGGCACCGGGGCGACGCTCTTCGTGGAGAAGGTCGCCGGAGCGCTGGCCGAGACCGGTGCCCCGCTCGCCGAGGTGACCCGGGTCGCCCGCGAGGTCGTCGGGCGGAGCCGCTCCTTCGGCGTCGCGCTGAGCGCCTGCACCGTACCCGCGGCGGGCGGACCCTCCTTCGACCTGGGCGAGACCGAGGCCGAGTTCGGCGTCGGCATCCACGGCGAGCCCGGCCGCTCCCGCGAGGCCGTACGCGACGCCCGGGGCCTGGTCTCCGTCGCGCTGGACGCGATCTGCGCGGACATGCCGGTCTCCGGTGACGTCCTCGTCCTGTTGAACGGCATGGGCGCGACCCCGCTGATCGAGCTCCACATCGCCTTCGCCGAAGTCGTGGACCAGTTGGCGGGCAGAGGCGCGCGGGTCGCCCGCAGCCTCGTCGGGAACTACGTGACCAGCCTGGACATGCAGGGCTTCTCCGTCACGATCTGCCGGCTCACCGAGGAGCTCACCCGGCTCTGGGACGCCCCGGTCGAGACCCCCGCCCTGCGCTGGGGGCGCTGATGGCCCCGGAACCGCCCGGAACACCGGGGACACCGGAAAGCCCGGGGACGCCGGAGCCGCCGGGGACACCGGGAGGCTCAGCGGCACCGAGGACGCAGGGGGCGGTGCTCGACGCGGGGTTCTTCGCCGCCTGGGTCGAGGAGGCCGCCCGCTCCGTCCTGGCCGGGAAGGACCGGCTCACCCGGCTCGACACCGCGATCGGCGACGGCGACCACGGGACGAACCTCGACCGGGGCCTCACCGCCGCCGTCCAGGCCCTGGCCGACCACCGGCCCGCGACTCCCGGAGCGCTGCTCGTCCTGGTGGGGGGCACGCTCATCCGCAGGGTCGGCGGAGCCTCCGGCCCGCTGTACGGCACGGCCTTCCGGGAGGCGGGCAAGGCGCTGGGCGAGGAGCCCGAGGTCTCCCCCGGTGCTCTCGCCGGCGCGTTGGAGGCCGCCGTGGACGGGGTGCGGAGTCTGGGGTCGGCGGCGGAGGGGGACAAGACCATGGTCGATGCGCTCGCCCCGGCGGTCAGGGCGCTGGCGCAGGCCGTACGGGAGGGGCGGGACGTCCGGGAGGCGCTGGACGCCGCGGCGGCCGCGGCGAGGGGCGGGGCGGAGGCGACCGTCCCGATGCAGGCGCGCAAGGGCCGGGCCAGTTACCTCGGGCCGCGCAGCGTCGGCCACGAGGACCCGGGCGCCGCCTCGGCCGCGCTCCTGGTGGAGGCGCTCCGTACGGTGGCCGCACGTTGGTAGGCATCGTGCTGGTCTCCCACAGCGGGCCGCTGGCCGCCGAGGTCGCGGCGCTGGCGGCGGGGATCTGCGGCGCCGGTTCCCCGCCGGTGCCGGCCGGGGGCACCGAGGACGGCGGGCTGGGCACCAGCGCCGACCTGGTCGCGGCGGCGATCGAGCGGGCCGACGAGGGCGACGGGGTGCTCCTCATCCCCGACCTGGGCGGCTCGGTGCTGACCGCCCGGCTGTTCGAAGGGCCCGGGATCGTGGTCGCCGACGTGCCGTTCGTGGAGGGCGCGATCGCGGCGGCCGTCGCGGCGAGCGCGGGCGGCTCGCTGGAGGCCGTGCTCGCCGCGGCCGAGGAGGCGCGGACCTTCCGCAAACGCTGAGGTGACGGGCCGGGCGCCGCCTCGCGGATCATCCCGGGCCCGCCTCTCCCGGCCGGAAGGCGCATGGTGACATCCCGCCCGTATCCGGCGTCTGCCGTTACCCGCCGGCGGGAATTCACATCCGGTTCGCGGAGCACGCCCGTCTCGGCGGAGACGGTGATCGAGCGTGACGGCAGGAGAGCCGAGCGATGTGGTTGGAGCTGACCTGGACAGAGGCGATCACGGTCGTCGTGTCCACCGTCTGCGTCTACGTGGCCTTCCTCGTCCTCGTCAAACTCGTCGGGCAGCGGGCGCTGTCGGCCATGTCGAGCTTCGACTTCGCCTCCCTGATCGCGCTCGGCGCGGTCATGGGCCGCACCGCCCTGGGCCCTTCCCCCACCCTGCCCGCCGGTCTGCTCGGCATGGTCACCCTCTTCGCCCTGCAGACGACGTTCGGGCTCATCCGCCGCAACAGGCGGCTGGACCACTCGCTGAACACCCTTCCGCTGCTGCTCATGGTCAACGGCACCGTCCTGCACGACAACCTGCGCAAGGCCCAGATCGTCGAGGACGAGCTGCGGCAGAAGCTGCGGCTCGCAGCCGTCCACCGATACGACGACGTCGCGGTCGTGATCCTAGAACGGACCGGTGCGGTCAGTGTGCTCCGGCGAGGCGAGACCATCGACCCCGAACTCGTCTCCGACGTGCGCGGACGAGAACTGCTGGCCGCCGAGCACCTGCAGCGCCGCCCCGCGTGAGTACCGGACGGGACGATCGGGTCGGCGGGCCCTCCGGGACCGCTTCCGCCCTACCGCGAAGGCCGCACGACACCGCAGCCCACACGGACCCTGCGAGTTCAACCGGAGTGCGCCCTCCGGGTATCAGGCCTTGACGGCGGTGAACAACAGGGGCGTGTGCACACCCTGGCGGGCTGCGACTTCGGACAGGAGGCCGGCCAGCCATCCCACGGCGTCCAGTGACCACTCCGCCAGGGCGCCGTGAAAGGCGGCCCGATGCTTGGAAGGCCCAGGCCACGCGTCGTCCCAGACGGCAGGCTCCAGGACCGGCGCGTCCTGTTCTGTTCCGGCGGCGGAACTCATCAGGAAGGCGTCCTGCCGTAATTCCTGCATGTACTCCCGCATGTGGGGCGCTGCGGTGATAATGGCCGGATCCTGTCCGCTGTCGAGGGTCACCCAGACGTGCGTGCTTCTGCTCGGCGGACCATCGGTCAGCCAGCCAGCGCCCTGCAGAAGCACTCCAAGGGCTTCGACGGAAGAGTGCCGGGCCGGGTCGCCCAGATTCGGCAGGGGCAGCAGCAGTTGCACGGCCTTGAGGTTCAGCCTCCCCATGCGGGCCATCACATCATCGATGCAGTTCAGGAACGCCTGAGTCGGCAGCGGGCGCTCCGGGTGCAGCGGATGGGTGACCTGAACCTGAAACCACGCGATCTGTGGCAGCCACGCACTCGGGTCCTCGGGCCGCCCCGCATCGTTCATCGCCCAGCCGCCCTGCGGGGCGCATCCATGGGCCGGTGTGAGCCATCCCAACGCCTCCGACCTGGCGTAGAAGAGTCCGTACGCATCGGCGGCTGCCGATGGGTCCCGCCAGGGGTGCGGTTCCAGCTCACCGTGCAGCACCGCCAACATCGGACCCTCGAGTGGGAAATCGGCAGGCCCGGTCCATGCGCCCATGTCGTCCTCCTCGCCACCTGCACCCGTCCGATGCCCAACGCCGCCGACCGCGCCCGCAGGGCCGTGGACGCCTTCTCTCCGGCCGGGCCGTGTGCCCCGATGCGCCGCAGGCAAGATCAGCAGGGGTACACGACCTGATCAGAGCGTCGCTGCCCTACTTGTACCGGAAGTAGACGAACAGGCGGCCGTGGTTCTTGGCGTCCTTGTCGATGCGGTGGTACAGGGCCTTGATCTCCTTCTGGTCCAGGAAGCGCAGGACCTTCTTCTTGAGCTGACCCGACCCCTTCCCGGGGATGATCTCGACCTCGGTCGCCCGCTTCCTGATGGCCTCGTCGATGATCTCCCGCAGCGCTTTGTCGATCTCCCCGCCCCTGTTGTAGATGGGGTGCAGATCCAGCTTGAGCTTCAAACGGGCCTCCCGGGCGTCGCGTCCGGCCAGTCTACGCGCGGCGACCCCATGCATCTATTTCTCAGTTGCAAGTGATTCGCAACAAGGCTACTGTCGGGGCGCTCCACCGACCCCGGGAGGGATACATGAGGCTGGCCCGGCGCCTGGCCGCCCTGTTCGTGACGTCCGGCCTGCTGGCCGGCGCCTGCTCGGCCCCCTCCGCCGGTCCGGCCGCGCCCTCCGACGGCACGTTCGTGATCGGCCTCGGCTCCGAGTTCGACACCCTCAGTCCGGTGATGGGCTACGCCCCCGACGGCGGTTCCCTCATCTACGAGGGGTTGATGAGCCGGGGGACCGACCTGTCGCTCACCCCCGCGGTCGCCGCCGCCCCGCCGACCGTCTCGGCGGACGGCCTGACCGTCTCCTTCACCCTCCGCGACGGACTGAGGTTCCACGACGGCAGGCCCGTGACCGGCGCCGACGTCGAATACACCTACGAGGCCGTGCTGGACGGGGCCAACAACTCCCCGATCCGGGGCGACTACGCCGCGATCGAGAAGGTGGACGCCCCCGACCCGCGGACCGTCGTGTTCACTCTCGCCCACCCCTACGCCCCGCTGGCCCAGCGCGCCACCCTGGGCATCGTGCCCGCCGGAGACCCGCTGACCGGCGACCGGCCCGTCGGCTCGGGACCGTACCGGTTCGTCTCCAGGACGCCCGGGGACAAGATCGTGCTGGAGGCGAACCGGGACTACCGGACGGGCCCGCCCGCCCTCGCCCGGCTGGTGCTGGCCTTCGCCGAGGACGACAACGTCCGTGCGACGCGGATGTCCGCCGGGGAGTTCGACGCCGCGATCCTGCCGCCCAAGGCCGCCGCCCGGTTCGAGGGGCAGCCGGGCGTCACGGTGCACAAGGTGCCCAGTGCCGACTACCGGGGCATCATGTTCCCCCTCGGCCGTCCGGTCACCGGCGACCGGACGGTCCGCCGCGCGCTCGGCCTGGCCGTCGACCGCCAGGCGATGGTGGACGTCGTCCTCGCCGGAGCGGGCGCCCCCGCCTTCGGTCCCGTCTCCCCCGACACCACCTGGCACAACCCGGCGGTGACCGGTGCCCCGGCAGGTGACCCCGAGGCCGCGCGCCGGCTCCTGCAGGAGGGCGGCTGGATCCCCGGCGAGGACGGCGTCCGGGTCAAGGACGGGGTCCGCGCCGCGTTCACGCTGATGTATCCGGCGGGCGACTCCCTGCGCAAGGAGCTGGCGCTGGCGGTGGCCTCCGACGCCAGGGCGATCGGGGTGGACGTCCGGCTCGCCGGGCTCGACTGGGACGCGATCGAGCCGCGCATGTCCACCGATGCCCTGATCATGGGATACGGCAGCCCGTACGATCCCGACTACGTCAACTACGAGCTGTTCCACAGCTCTTATGCGCGCCGGGGCTTCTTCAACCCGGGCGGCTACGACGACCCCGAGGTGGACCGGCTTCTGGAGACCGGACGGCGGTCCGGGGACCCGGCGGTCCGGCGGCAGGCCTACCTGGACTTCCAGAAGATCGTCCATGACGAGGAGGTCTGGACCTACCTGGTCTTCCTCAAGCACGTCTACGTCGTCCGCGGCGCGTACGAGGGCGTACGGCCCGGCGTGGACGCCCACGAGCACGCCACCGGCGGCCTGTTCCGCGACATCCACACCTGGAAGCCGGCCGCATGAGACCCGCACCGGACACCGGCGGCACGCTCCCCGCCCCGGACCGCGGCCGGCCGGGCCTCGGCCCCACGGCTCCCGGCACGCCGCCCGGCCCCGAGACCGGCCCCGAGAGCGGCGGCGTGAAGCGGGCGGCCCCCGGCACGCGCCCGCCCCGCCGCCCGTCCGACGGGCTCGGCCGCGCGATCGCCCGCCTGGTGGCCTGGCGGGCGGCGTTCGCCGCACCGCTGCTGCTGGCGGTGACGGCCGGCATGTTCGCCCTGGCCAAGGCCTCCCCCTTCGACCCGGTCCGGCAGTACCTCGGGGACCGGGCGGTGGTCACCGATCCGGTCGTGGCCGAGCGGATCCGGGCGAACTGGGGCCTCGACCGGCCGGTCCTGGAGCAGTACGCCACGTGGCTCGGCAACCTCCTCCGGGGCGACCTGGGCGACTCGCGGTCGCTGCACCTGCCGGTCGGCCAGGTGATCGCCGAGCGGCTGCCGTGGACACTGCTCGCCACCTCGGCGGCGATCGTGCTGATGCTGGCCGGGAGCCTCGTCGCCGGGACGGTCGCCGCCCGGCGGCGCGGATCCCTGCTGGACCGGCTCATCACCGGAGGCGCGCTGGCGAACGAGGCGGCCCCGGTGTTCTGGCTCGGCCTCCTGGCGATCTCGGTCTTCTCGGTGCGGCTGGGCTGGCTGCCGGCCGGCGGCCTGACCGACGCCGCCTCCGCCACCGTGGAGTTCGGCGACCTGGCCGCGCACATGGTGCTCCCCGTCACGGTGCTGGCGGTCTCCCAGTCGTCCTGGCTCGTGCTGTACGTCCGCGAATCGGTCGTCGGCGTCCTGCGGGAGGACTTCGTCACCGGCGCCCGCGCCCGCGGCCTGCGGGAGCGGACGGTGCTCGTCCGGCACGCGCTCCGCTCGGCGCTGCTGCCCTTCCTCACCCTCCTGGGCGCGCGGATCCCGGAGCTGGTCACCGGCGCGATCCTGGTGGAGACCGTCTTCTCCTGGCCGGGCGTCGCCTCGGCCTCGGTGCAGGCGGCCCTCGCCGTGGACTTCCCGCTGCTCGCCGCGCTCACCCTGCTCGGCACCCTGGCCGTGGTGGGCGGCAACCTCCTCGCCGACATCGCCTACACGATCGCCGATCCCCGCGTGCGCACCCTGGGAGTGGGCTGACATGACCGCCGCCGTCCCCCCGCAGTCACCGGCTCCCCCGGTGCGGTCGTCGGCCCCGGCACCGGATCCGGCGTCCCCCGCGTCCTCGGTGTCGCCGGAGTCCCCCGCGTCCTCGGCATCCTCACCATCCTCGGTGTCGCCCCCGGCCCGGCAGCGCCGGCGGCCCCGGCCCGGATCCCGATGGCCGGTGCGCGCCGCCGCGGCCGCCCTGGCCGCCCTAGGCCTGGCCGTCCTGCTCGTCCCCCCGCTGGCCCAGCTCGACCAGCAGCTGGTTGACCTGCGCTCGGCGGGGCTGCCGCCCTCCCTGGCGCACCCGCTGGGCACCGACCAGGTCGGCCGGGACGTGCTGCTCCGCTCGGTCTACGGCCTGCGGGTGTCCTTCCTGGTGGGCCTGGTGGCCGCATCGGCGAGCATGGTCGTCGGCGGCCTCGTGGGGCTGGCCGCGGGCAGCCTCGGAGGCATGCCCGACCGTCTGCTGATGCGGCTCGTCGACGGCTTCACCTCGGTGCCGCACCTGCTGCTCGGCATCTTCATCGTGGCCCTGTTCGCCCCGAGCCCGGTCGCGGTGGTCGTCTCGGTGGGCGTCACGCACTGGACGACGGCGGCCCGGATCGTCCGCTCCGAGGTGCTCTCGCTGCGCTCGCGGCCCTTCGTGGAGGCGGCGATCTCCGGCGGCGCGAGCCGGTCCCGGGTGGTCCGCCGCCACCTGCTGCCCCACCTGGCGCCGCACCTGCTGCTGGCCGCGGTGCTGATGGTCCCGCACGCGGTCTGGCACGAGACCGCGCTGAGCTTCCTCGGCCTCGGCCTCCCCCCGCACCTGGCCTCGCTGGGCAACATGATCAACGACGGCCAGCGGTCCCTGCTCGCCGGAGACTGGTGGTCAAGTCTGGTGCCCGGCCTGTTCATCCTGGTGCCGACGCTGGCGCTGGGCGTGCTCGCCCAGCACTGGCGCGACCGGCTCACCCCCCGGCTGCGATCGGAGCTGTCCCTTTGAGCACGAGCGTCTCCCCCGGCGAGGACCTCCCACCGGGCGGACCCCTGACGGCCGGGAGTCCCGGGGCGGCCGGGCCGTCCCCGGGCGGGGACCCCTCGGCGGACGGACCCGTCCCGGACGGGGACTCCCCGGTGGACGGACCCGCCGCGGCCGGGGGGAACCGGCTCAGGGTGGAAGGGCTGACCGTCTCCTTCCGGCTGCCCGGCGCCACCGTGCGGGCGGTCACCGATGTCTCCTTCGAGGTGCGCCCCGGGCGGTGCCTGGCCCTGGTGGGCGAGTCGGGCTGCGGCAAGTCCGTGCTCGCCCACGCGCTGCTCGGGCTGCTGCCCGGCAACGCCGAGGTCGCCGGGCGGGCGCGGCTGGAGCACGCGGACGGCCCGCTGGAGCTGCTCGGCGCTCCGGAGGCCGTACTGGCCCGGCGGGTGCGCGGACGGGCGGTCGGGCTGATCCCGCAGAGCCCGGCCACCCACCTGACCCCGGTGCGCACCGCGCGGGCGCAGCTGGAGGAGGCGCTGCGGGAGCTCGGGCGCGCACGGCCGCGGGAACGCGCCGACGAGCTCGCGCTGCGGCAGGGTCTTCACCCGGCCGACCTCGACCGCTATCCGCACGAGCTGTCCGGCGGCATGGCGCAGCGGGTGGCCAACGCGATGGCGCTGGCCGGGGACCCGTGGCTGATCCTGGCCGACGAGCCGACCGGCGGGCTGGACCGGCCGCTGGTCGACCGGGCGATGGCGGCGCTGCGGGGGCTGTGCGACGAGGGCCGGGCCATCCTGCTGATCACCCATGACCTGCGGGCGGCCGAGCGGGTCGCCGACGACCTCGCCGTGATGTACGCCGGCCGCCTGGTCGAGACCGGCCCCGCCGGGCGGGTGCTGGACCGGCCGCGCCACCCCTACGCCGCGGGGCTGGTGAACGCCCGGCCCGACCGGGCGTTCGTCCCGATCCCCGGCATGCCGCCCGAGCTGACCCGCCTGCCGGACGACTGCGCCTTCGCACCCCGCTGCCCGTCGGCGGACGGGGCCTGTACGGCGCCGCCGCCCCTGGCGGACGGCGTCGCCTGCCACCATCCCCTGGAGGACGACCGTGCGTGAGGTGCCGGCCGCCGCCTTCCCCCGGAGGACGACCGTGCGTGAGGTGCCGGCCGCCGCGCCCCGGAGGACGACCGTGCCTGAGATCCGTGCCGCCGCCCGCCGCGCCCCGGAGGACCGCCGTGCTTGAGGCCCGTGACGTCACCGTGCGGTACGGCCGGCAGGTCGTGCTCGACGGTGTCTCGCTCACCGTCGAACCCGGCCGGGTGACCGGCCTGGCCGGTCCCAGCGGCTGCGGCAAGTCGACCCTGGCCCGGGTGCTGGCGCTGATGCTCCGGCCCGCCGCCGGCACGGTGACGGTGGACGGGGCGGCCGTACGGCGCTGGCGGCAGCGCGCCCCGCGCGGTCTGCGCACCGCGGTCGCCCTGCTCTACCAGCAACCGCGCCTGGCGGTGGACCCGCGCCTGACCCTGACCGAGATCATCGCCGAACCGCTGGCCGCGGCGGGCCGGGCGGACCCCGGCCGGGTGGCCGCGCTGGCCGCCGAGGCGGGTCTCACCGGCGACCTGCTCGGCCGCCGCCCGCACGAGGTGTCCGACGGGCAGCTGCAGCGGGCGTGCGTGGCACGGGCGCTCTCCCTGGAGCCGCGCTACCTGGTCTGCGACGAGATGACCACCATGCTGGACGCCTCGACCCAGGCGCACCTGGTCGCGGTCGTCGAGGCCTACCGGGAGCGCAGCGGGGCGGGCGTGCTCGCCGTCAGCCACGACGACGCGCTGCTGGCCCGCTGGGCGCACCACCGGGTGCGCCTCGGAGGCTTCGAGGGCCTCGAGAGCTGAACCCCCGGCCCCCGCGCCCGTGAGCGGGTCCCGGTCCCGCCGCGCCGTACGCCTCCCGAACCGGGCGGCGGGCGCCCTACGACCGGCGGTGCAGGTAGTCGACCAGGGAGGCCTTCTCCGTCTCGAGCTCGTCGATGCTGCTCTTGACCACGTCGCCGATGCTGACCAGCCCCACCATCCGGCCCCCGGAGACCACCGGGATGTGCCGGATGCGGTGGTCGGTCATGGTCCGGCGGAGGTCGTCGGCGTTGTCCTCCGGGGAGCAGGTGCGCACCTCGGTCGTCATGATGGCCGACACGGGCCCGTCGAGCACCTGCGCGCCGCGGTCGTGGAGCCGCCGGACGATGTCGCGCTCGGAGACGATGCCCGCGATCGACGAGCCGTCCGGGGAGACCACCGCGGCGCCGATGTTGTTGTCCGCCAGGACGCCCAGCAGCTGGGTGACGGTCGTGTCCGGATGGACGGTCGCCACGCTGGTTCCCTTGCCCTGGAGTATCCTGCCGATCAGCATTGGCACCACCTCGGTTTCAGCCTCGCTCGGGGGGTATCCCCTTACATTGCCCCGCCTCGCTCACGGCTAAGCGCCCGCGGCGGCAAACCTCAGACGACCGGGAGCAGCCGGACCGCGTCCAGGGCCAGGGCCAGTTCGACGATGTCCAGCGGCCTGGCCAGCGAACGACCGGTGAGCTGCTCGATCCTGCGGATGCGGTTGAAGACGGTGTTGCGGTGGCAGTAGAGCTGCCCGGCGGCGCGCATCGCCGACCCCTCGCAGCGCAGCCACGCCTCCAGGGTGCCGAGCAGCACCTCGCGGTCGGCCGGGTCCAGGGCCAGGACGGGCCGGAGCACCGCGGCGCTGAGGTGGCCGGCGAGCTCGGGCTGGCTGACCACCAGCGCGGCGGGGAGCCGGTCCTCCAGCCTGGCGATCTCGGGGCCCTCCCCCGTGCAGGTCCGCAGGGCGAGCTCGGCGAGCCTGCGGGCCTGGGCGAGCTCGGCCAGGCCCTCGACCACCGGGCTGATCCCGGCGCAGCCGAGGACGTGCGGGCGCAGGGCCTCGGTCAGCTCCTCCACGTCCTCGTCGTGGAGCAGGGCGACGGCCACCTCGTAGTCGGGGCGCATCCGCCACAGCAGCCGGACGCCGCCCAGGGCCGCCGGACGGGAGCCGTCGTCGGCGTGCCCGCCGCGGCCGGGCAGCCGGGTGATGACGACCGCGTAGCGGCCGAGCTCCGGCAGGTCCAGGGCCGCGGCGGCGCTGCGCACCAGCGCGGCGTCGGCCCGGTCCTCCAGGAGGGCGTCGAGCAGTGCCTGGACCCGCTCGGCGGTGCGGCCGAACATCTCGGCCTCCCTCCTGCGGTAGGACTCGGCGGCCGCGACGGCCTGCCGGTCGACGGCGTTCCAGACCTTCGTGGCGCTGCGGATGAGCACCGGGAGGCTGTCGGGCTCCTCCTCGGCGACGACCCCGACCAGCCCGTCCCACATCACCTGCGCGGAGACCCGGTAGCTGCGCAGCAGCGAGTCCATCGGCAGGCCCTGCTCGGCGCGGCGGCGGGCCGTGCGCTCCGCCTGCTGCAGGTCCCGCCGCTCCGGCCGGGGCAGCAGGATCGCGCCGATGCCCGTCTCCATGGCCTCGTACACGCTCTGCCAGTGGTCGTCGGTTGGCACCATCCTGCGATAGGCCTCGTCGGTGTCGCGGGTCCTGGCCACGAGCTCGTCGGTGAGCTCGGGGAGCCGCTCCAGCAGCCGGCTCGCGGCCAGGCGCATGATCCTGCGCACCTCGTCGTCGTCGGCGGACCGGATCCCCATCTGGCCATCGTGTCAGCGCACATGGAGCGGAACAAGGTTCTGTTTCGTTTCGTGATCCCGTGTTGTGCTGGAGCACAACCCGCACCGGCCCTCCGTGGGCGGCCGCCCCGACTTCACCCGGCCCTCTGGACGCCGGTGGACCGCGTGGGTTGGGTGCGTTCATCGGTTGTCAGGAGGCATGCATATGAACGTCCACGACCCCCGGCCGCCTGGAGCCTCCGGGCTCTCGGTCAGGGATCTGGCGGTGAACTACGGGCCTGTCACGGCCCTGCGCGGGATCTCCCTGGACGTGCCGCGCGGGGCGGTCGTGACGGTGCTCGGCGGCAACGGCGCGGGCAAGTCCACACTGCTGCGCGCCGTCTCGGGAACGCTCCGCTTCCAACGCGGCGGGATCACCTCGGGCGAGGTGACCCTCGACGGCGTGAAGCTGTCCGGTGCGGCCACCTCGGCCGTCGTCGCACGCGGCGTCGTGCAGGTCCCCGAGGGCCGCAGGGTCTTCGCGCGGATGACCGTGGAGGAGAACCTGCGGGCCGGCGCGCTCGGGGCGCGGGACCGCAGGTCCGCCGCCGAGGCCCGGGAGCGCGTGCTGGAGCTCTTCCCGGTGCTCGCCGAACGGGCCCGCCAGCGCGCCGGCCTGCTGTCCGGCGGCGAGCAGCAGATGCTCGCCATGGGCCGGGCGATGATGGCCTGCCCGGAGGTGCTCCTGCTCGACGAGCCCACGCTCGGCCTGGCGCCGCTGATGGCGGCCCGGATCGCCGAGACCGTGCGGGAGATCAACGCCCAGGGCACGACGGTGCTCCTGGTGGAGCAGAACGCCGCCATGGCCCTGTCCCTGGCCTCCCACGCCTACGTGCTGGAGGTCGGCGAGATCGCCCTGTCCGGCCCGGCCGCCGAACTCGCCGCCAGCGACGAGGTGCGCCGCCGCTACCTGGGCGTCGGCGGGGACGCCGGGGACCCGCCGGTCCGCCCGGACGGCGCGGCCGTCCGGCGCCCCGCGCTGAGCAGGTGGTCGGCATGACCCGGGCCCCCTCCGCGTCCCCCTCCGCGTCCCCCTCCGCGTCCCCCTCCGCGCCCCTCTCCACGGCACCCCTCGGGCGGTCCGCATGAGCGACACATACCAACCGGACGGTATGACCTCCGTCCCCCGACTGGAGGTCCGCGACGTCACCGTGCGCTTCGCCGGGCTCACCGCGCTCGACGCGGTCGGCTTCAGCGTCGAGCCGGGCAGCGTGCACGCGGTCATCGGCCCCAACGGCGCGGGCAAGTCGACCTGCTTCAACGTCCTTTCCGGCGTCTACCGGGCCACCTCCGGCAGCGTGCGCTTCGGCGACGCCGAGCTGACCGCCATGGCCCCCCACCGCATCGCCGGGCTGGGCCTGGCCCGCACCTTCCAGAACATCGCGCTCTCGCCGCACCTGTCGGTGCGCGACAACCTGATGCTCGGGCGCCACCGGCTGACCCGCGCCGGATTCGTCTCGGCCGGGCTGCGCCTGCCGTCCGCCCGCCGGGAGGCCGCCCGGCACAACGCCCGGGTGGAGGAGATCGCCGCGTTCGTGGGCCTCACCGAGCGCCTGGACGTGCCCGTGGGCCTGCTGCCGTACGGCGTGCAGAAGCGCGTCGAGCTGGCCCGGGCGCTGTGCATGGAGCCCAGGCTGCTGATGCTCGACGAGCCGGTGGCCGGCATGAACGGCGGCGAGCGGCGCGACATGGCCGAGCTGATCACGGCCGTCCGCGAGAGCCTCGGGATCTCGATCCTGCTCGTGGAGCACGACATGGGGATGGTGATGCGCCTGGCCGACGCCGTGACGGTCCTGGACTTCGGCAGGCTCATCGCCGACGGCCCCCCGGAGAAGGTCCAGAACGACCCGGAGGTCATCCGGGCGTACCTGGGCGCGACGAGCGAGACCGAGGAGGCCGCTTCGTGAGCACTTTCATCGAACTGCTGGTGGGCGGGATCTCGGTGGGCGCGGTGTACGCGCTGATCGCCCTCGGGTTCGTCGTCATCTTCAAGGCGACCGAGGTGGTGAACTTCGCGCACGCCTCGCTGCTGCTGGTCGGCGGCTTCGTCATCGCCAAGACGCACCCGCTGGTCGGGTTCTGGGCCGCCCTGCTGCTCGGCGTCGCCGGGGCGGCCGCCCTGGGCGCCCTGATCGAGTTCGCGGTCATCCGCCGGGCGAACGTCCTGTCGCACAGCGTGCTGGCGATCGTGACGATCGGCGTCGACCTGATCCTGGTCACCGAGCTGACCCGGCAGATCGGCACCGAGGTGCTCGCGCTCGGCGACCCGTGGGGCAGCGACGTCCTGCAGCTGGGGTCGGTCAACGTCCCGGCCACCCGGATCGCCGCGCTCGTCTCGGCGGCCGTCGTGATCACGGCCTTCCTGCTGGCCTTCAAGTACACCAGCTGGGGGGTGGCGATGCGCGCCACCGCGGAGGACTCCGAGACCGCCGCCCTGATGGGCGTACGGCGCGGCCGGGTCTCGATGGGGGCCTGGGCGGTCGCCGGGGCGCTCGCCGCCGTCGCCGCGCTGTTCATGTGCGTCTTCCCCACGCCCGGCCTGGACCGCAACGTGACCGCCGTGGCGATGAAGGCCTTCCCCGCGGCGATCCTCGGCGGCCTGGACTCCACCGGCGGCGCGCTCGCCGGCGGGTTCATCATCGGCATCACCGAGTCGCTGGTCGGCGGCTACCAGGAGGAGCTGTCCTTCCTGGGCCGGGGCCTCGGCGACGTCGCCCCCTTCCTGGTGATGATCATCGTCCTGCTCATCCGCCCCGCGGGGCTGTTCGGGACGAAGGAGCTGGCCCGTGTCTAGGATCGTCACCCCCCTCTGGTGGGTCCTGGTGGCCGCCGGCGTCGTCGTCGCGCCGTTCTACCTGGACGGCATCTGGCTGCAGGACGGCCTCTTCGCGATGGCGGCGGCGATCGGCGCCATCGGCCTCAACCTGCTGACCGGCGCCACCGGCCAGCTCTCCATGGGCCACGCGTTCTTCCTGGCGGTTGGCGCCTTCGGCTACGTCTACTTCGCCTCCGCGCCCTCGGGCGACGGCGAGCTGGACGGGCTGGGCCTGCCCACCCCCCTGGCGGCGGTGCTCGCGGTGCTGCTGGCGGGCGTCGCGGGTGGCCTGTTCAGCCCCATCGCCGGCCGCCTCAAGGGCGCCTACCTCGGCATCGCCACCCTGGCGCTGATCTTCATCGGCCACTTCGCGATGTCCAACGCCACCCCGGTGACCGGCGGCCACAACGGCCGGCCGGTGCCGCCGATGGAGCTGTTCGGGTTCGCCTTCACCGACACGCCCGAGCCCCTGGTGATCGCCGGAGTGCCGTTCGGCGCGCTGGAGCGGCTCTGGTTCCTGGGCGTCGTCCTGCTGGTCGGCGCGGGGCTGTTCGCCCGCGGCGTGCTGCGGGGCCGCCCGGGGCGGGCCATGAACACCATCCGCGACCACGAGATCGCCGCCGGGGTGATGGGCGTCCCGGTGACCCGCTACCGCGCCGGCGTGTTCGTGCTCTCGTCGATGTACGGCGGGCTCGCCGGCGTGCTGATCGCCCTGGTCTTCCGGCAGACCGTGCCGGACTACTTCGGCCTCATCCTGGCCCTGTCCTACCTCGCGATGATCATCATCGGCGGACTGGGCTCGGTCGCGGGAGCGGTGATCGGCGCGTTCTTCGTGTCCATGCTGCCCTCGCTGTTCACCCGCTACAGCGACGCGCTGCCCCTGGTCGCGCCCACCGGCCAGGAGGGGATCGGGGCCGCGGAGGCCGCCCAGATCCTGTACGGCCTCGCCGTCGTCGTCGTGGTCCTCTTCCTGCCCGGCGGATTGTTCGGCCTGTTCACCAAGGCCCGCCTCCGCCTCGCCCGGCGCTCGGCGCCCGCCGCGCCCGTCAAGCACGCTCTCACGCCCACCCCCGAGACGAGGAACTGACATGAGAATCCCACGGAGCACCCGAGGACTCGCCGCCGCGGCGGTCCTGGCGCTGGCCGTCACCGCGTGCGCCAGCGAGAAGGCCACCGGCGGAGGCGGGAGCGGCGCCGCCGCCTCCGCCGACGGGGTGAAGACCGGACCGGGCGTGACCGCCGACGCCATCACGATCGGCATGATCACCGACCTGACCGGCCCCTACGCCTCGTTCGGCAAGAGCCTGACCAACGCCCAGCAGCTCTACTTCGAGCAGGTCAACCAGGCCGGCGGCATCTGCGGCCGGAAGCTGGAGTCGATCGTCCGCGACCACGGCTACGACGTGCAGAAGGCCGTGGCCGCCTACACCGAGATCGGCCCGAAGTCGGTCGCGCTCGCCCACGTCGTCGGCTCCCCCATGGTCAACGCGGTCAAGCAGCGCATCGAGACCGACCAGATGCTCACCATCCCGCAGGCGTGGGCCACCCACCTGCTCGGCAGCAAGCCGATCCAGGTCACCGGGACCACCTACGACATCGACATGATCAACGGTGTCGAGTACCTGGTGAAGGAGAAGGGCGTCAAGTCCGGCGACTCCATCGGGCACCTGTACTTCGAGGGCGACTACGGCGAGACCGCGCTCAACGGCTCCAAGTTCGCCGCCGACAAGCTCGGCCTGAAGCTCGTGGAGCAGAAGATCAAGGCGACCGACCAGGACATGACCGCCCAGGTCGCGGCGTTCAAGAAGGCCGGGGTCAAGGCGATCCTCGTCTCCGTCGGCCCCCGGCAGACCGCCTCCCTCGTCGGCGTCGCCCTGGCCGGCGGCATGAAGGTGCCGTTCCTCGGCAGCAACTCGGCCTACTCCCCGCAGCTGCTGCCCACCCCGGCGGGCCCGGCGCTGCTGGCCGCCTTCGAGTACGTGACCGCGGGCGCCCCGATGAGCTCGGACCTGCCCGCCATCAAGAAGCTCGGCGAGGACTACAAGGCCAAGTACCCGGGCGACGCCGTCGACAGCGGCGTCTCCGCGGGCTACACCGCCGCGGGCATCGTGGTCGACGCGCTCAAGAAGGCCTGCGAGGGCAAGGACCTGACCCGGGCCGGCGTGGTCGCCGCGCACCGCGGTCAGAACGCCTGGGGCGAGCAGTACGGCGGGGTCATGGACTTCACCGTGTTCGACAAGCCCGCCTCCCTGCGGTCCTACGTGGTCAAGCCGGACAAGGAGGCCCTGGGCGGCGCGGTCGTCGTCAAGGAGCCGTTCACGGCCGACATCGTCAAGGACTACCAGGTCCCCTCCGGCGGCTGACCCGGCCCGGGGCGGGCCGCCGCCCCGGCCATCGCACGGCCACCGCACGGCCCACGCCGCCCTCCCCGGAGCGGCCGCCTGCCACCGGCTCCCGGACCGGTCACCTGCTCGCGGCCCGGACACCGTACGGCCCGCGCCGCCCTCCCCGGAGCGGCGCGGGCCGTATCCTTCGGAAATGACCGACAAGTTGAACACCGGCAGCCACGACCTGCCGGTCTCCGACGCCCTGGCGGCCTTCATGGAGACCGGGTGGGCCGACACCCGCCGCGGCGACCTGGCCCCGCTGCCGCTCGCGGCCTACACGGCCAAGCGGCGCGCGGCGCTCGCCGCCCGCTTCCCCGGCGAGCGGCTCGTCATCCCCTCGGGAACCCTGAAGGTCCGCAGCAACGACAGCGACTACCGCTTCCGGTCGCACAGCGCGTTCACCTACCTGACCGGCGACCAGGAACCCGACGACGTCCTGGTCGTCGAGCCGTCCGGGGAGGCGCGGCTCTTCCTGCGCCCGCGCTCGCCGCGCTCGGCGCCGGGGGCGGCCGGGCAGGAGTTCTACCGGGACCGCCGCTACGGCGAGTTCTGGGTGGGCCGCCGCCTCGACCTGGCCGAGGCCGAGGCGCTCTACCAGGTCGGCTGCGCGCCGATCGACCGGCTCGACGAGGCGCTGGGCGGGCCCGCCCGGGTACTGCGCGGGGTGGACGCCTCCGTCGACGCCCGGGTCGCGCCGCACGACGGCGACGCCGAGCTGGAGGCGTTCCTGTCGGAGATGCGGCTGATCAAGGACGACTGGGAGGTCGCCGAGCTGCAGTTCTCGGTGGACGCCACCGTCCGCGGGTTCGAGGACGTGGTGCGGGCGCTGCCCGCCGCCCTGCCCCACCCGCGCGGCGAGCGCTACCTGGAGGGCGTCTTCGGCCTGCGCGCCCGCCTGGAGGGCAACGGAGGCGGCTACGACAGCATCGTGGCCTCCGGCGCCCACGCGTGCGTGCTGCACTGGATCCGCAACGACGGCCGCCTGGACTCCGGCGACCTGCTGCTGCTGGACGCCGGTGTGGAGACCGACAACCTCTACACCGCCGACATCACCCGGACCCTGCCGCTGTCGGGCCGCTTCAGCCCCGTCCAGCGCCAGGTCTACGAGCTGGTCTACGAGGCGCAGAACGCGGCCATCGCCACGCTCCGGCCGGGCGCGCGCTTCCGCGACTTCCACCAGGCCGCCATGCGGGTCATCGCCGAGGGGCTGCACGACTGGGGCGTGCTGAAGATCAGCCCCGACGAGGCGATGGAGCCCGGCAGCGGCCTGTACCGCCGCTACACCCTGTGCAGCAGCGGCCACATGCTCGGCATGGACGTGCACGACTGCGCCCGGGCCCGCGCGGAGGTCTACCTGGACGGCGTGCTGGAGGAGGGCCAGGTGCTCACCGTCGAGCCCGGCCTGTACCTGCAGCGGGACGACCTGACCCTCCCGCCGGAGCTGCGCGGCATCGGCGTGCGCATCGAGGACGACCTCGTCGTCACCGCCGACGGCGCCCGCCTCATGTCGGCCGGGCTGCCGCGCCACCCCGACGAGGTCGAGAGCTGGATGGCCGGCCTGGCGGGCTGACCCGGAGGGACCGCCGGTCCGGCCGGACCGGCGGGAAAGTGTGAGGCCCTGACAAGTCGCGCTCGGGGCCTCATCCCTTTCGCGCAAATTCCCCGGCAGGCATCGACTTACCGGACGGACCGTCATTAGCGTGACTGCTCCAAGGTCGTAGCCGCGGAATCCGAGGTGACCGATGGCGGACGCCATGCCGAGCAGCGCCGGGGACGGCGGGGGCACCGGGACCGCCCGGACCGCCCGGACCGCCGGAACCCCCGGAGGCGCCGCGGGCGGCCGGACCGCCGGGAGCACCGGGAGCACCGGGAGCACCGGGAGCACCGGGAGCAGGGTCGCCGGCCTCCTCGTGCGCACCGCCTCCGGCGCGCTCGACCGGGTCGGCGACATGTCGGTGATCGCCCTGGAGGGCTTCCGGCGCAGCTGGGACGTGCGGACCTGGTTCTGGGAGTTCGTCCAGCAGTGCTGGTTCCTGGCCCGCGTCACCAGCCTGCCGGTGCTCCTCGTCTCGCTCCCCCTCGGGGCCACCGTCGCCCTGCAGGTGGGCGACCTGGCCTGGCAGCTGGGCGCCTCCTCCGCCACCGGCGGCGCGGTCGTGGTCGGGCTGGTCCGCGAGGTCGCCCCGATGGCCTCGGCGCTGCTCATCGCCGGGGCGGGCGGGTCGGCGATGACCTCCGACATCGGCGCCCGCAACATCCGCGACGAGCTGGCCGCCATGGAGGTCATGGCGGTCAACCCGATCCACCGCCTGGTCACCCCCCGCCTGTGGGCGGCCAGCACCGTGGCGGTGCTGCTGGTCCCGCTGGTCATCGTGGCCGGGGCGGCGGGCGGCTACTTCTTCAACGTCGTCGTGCAGGGCGTCACCTCCGGCGCCTACTTCGACGGCGCGACCTCCCTGCTGGTCACCAGCGACCTGCTGGTGACCCTGCTGAAGGCGTGGATCTTCGGCTTCATCGCGGCGATCATGTCCTGCTACCACGGCATGACCTGCCAGACCAGCCCGGTCGGCGTGGGCCGCGCGGTGAACCGGTCCACGGTCGTGACCTTCATGCTGGTCTTCGCCGTCAACTACGTGATCACGATGATCTACTTCCTCGCCTACCCGCCGAGGACGCCGTGACGGCGGTCCCGGGGGCGCGCACCGCCGGCAGGCGCGCCTACGACGTGCTCCTCGACGGGGCGGAACGGCTGGCCTCGCTCTCCGACTGGCCGGTCTTCCTGGCGAAGGTCGTCTTCTACTCGGTCCGGGACATCGTCCTGCGGGCCAGGTTCACCAAGGTCGTGCTCCGCCAGATCAGCGACGTCGTGGTGGGCGTGGGCGCGACCGTCATCGGCGGCGGCATGGTCTTCGTGGCCTTCACCATGGCCTTCGCGGTGGGCGCCACCGTCGGGCTCCAGGGCTACCAGGGCCTGCAGGCGATCGGCGCCGAGTCGTTCATCGGCCTGGTGGGCAGCTTCGCCAACGTCCGGGAGATCACGCCGATCATCGCGGCGGTCGCGCTGGCCGCCCAGGTCGGCTCGTCGTTCACCGCGGAGCTCGGCGCGATGCGCATCTCCGAGGAGATCGACGCGCTGGAGGTGATGGGCATCAACGCCTTCACCTACCTGATCTGCACCCGGGTGGTGGCCGCGATGGCCGCGCTGATCCCCGTCTACCTGATCGCGCTGTTCGCCAGCTTCTTCGCCACCCGGCTGATGTGCACGGTCCTGTTCGGCATGGCGCCGGGCGTGTACGACCACTACTTCTACCTCGGCCTGCCGGCGGTCGACATCCTCTACAGCGTGATCAAGGTGCTGGTCTTCGCCTTCGCCGTGATCAGCATCCACTGCCACTACGGGTTCAACGCCACCGGCGGCCCCGTCGGCGTGGGCACCGCGGCCGGGCGGGCGATCCGCCAGTCGATCGTCACGGTCGTCCTGCTCAACCTCCTGCTCTCCTACCTGTTCTGGGGCGGCGGCAGCAGCACGCCGCTGACGGGGTGAGCGGCCGTGGCCCGCGGCGTCCTCCCCCTGCCGGTCCGGCTGGCGATCTCGCTGGTCCTGGTCGCGGCCGTCACCGCGGCCCTGGTGCTCGCCGTACGGGGTGCGGCGAGCGTGAACGGCACGCGCCTGTCGGCGGCCTTCGGCCGGGCCGGGCAGGGGCTCGACCCCAACTCCCCCGTCAAGATCCGGGGGGTCACGGTGGGCGGGGTCAGCGCGGTGACGCTGGACGGCGCGGGCCGGGCCGTGGTGTCCATGTACGTCGAACCCGGTGTGCGGGTGCCCGAGACCGTCACCGCCGTGATCGAGCCGAGCTCCATCTTCGGCCCCAAGTTCGTCGACCTGGTCCCCGGCGGCGGGGAGGCGCGCGGCCCCTACCTCGGCGACGGCGCGGTGATCACCAGGACCGAGGACCCGGTGGACCTGTCGGACTCCCTGGCCGACGCCTACGACGGGCTCGGCGCGGTGGACCCGGCCGACGTCACGGCCATCGTGCACACCCTGGGCCGCGGCCTGGACGGCAAGGGCCCGCAGCTGCGCGGGATCGTCGACGGAGCGCGGACGGTCGTCGGCGTCGCGCACCGGCGGCGCGCGGAGTTCACCCGCTTCATCGGCGACGCCGCGGCGCTGAGCGGCGCCCTGGCCGACCGGGGCGACGAGCTGACGGGCATCGCCGCCGACGTCAACGCGCTCGCCCCCGGCCTGGTGGAGCGGGCCGGCAAGGTGCGGGCGCTGCTGCGGGAGTTCGACGAGCTGTCCGCGCTGACCGCCCACGGCCTGCGCGCCCATCGCCGGGACCTCAAGGCGGCGGGGAACGCGGGCGAGCGCGCCGCGGCCCTGCTCGCCGCGCAGCTCGGCGTCGCCGGCGACGGCGTCCGGGGGCTCAACGGCCTGCTCGCCGGGTTGAACGACCTGATCGGCGGCAAGGGGCCGGGCCGCGCGAACCAGTTGAAGATGGCCGCCTACGTGCACACCGACCCCTGCGTGCTCTTCGCCGGTGCCTGCCGCGCCGCGGACGGCGGGTGAGCCGTGGCCCGATCGGGAGACCTCGTCCGGCGGCGCCGCACCCTGGTCAAGCTCGCGCTGTTCCTGCTCGTCACGATCACGCTGATCGTCGCGATCGGAGCGCAGATCGCCCGGGTGGGGACCGGTGACACCTACCGCCTGACCGGCGTCTTCGACGACGTCTCCGGGCTCCGCACGGGCGACCAGGTGAAGATCGCGGGAGCTCCGGTCGGCCGGGTCGAGTCGATCGAGGTGGTCGACGGCAGGGCCGAGGTGGTGCTGGGCGTGCGCACCTCGGTGCGGGTGCCCTCCGACAGCTCCGCGGCGGTCCGCTGGCGCGACGCGGTCGGCCAGCGGGTGGTGTACCTGGAGCCGGGCACCGCGAAGGACATGCTGGCCGACGGCGCGCGGGTGGAGCGGACCAGCTCGGTGGTGGACATCGGCGACCTGGTCGCCGACCTCGGCCCGCTCACCCGCAGCCTCGACCCCGAGCAGATCAACCGGCTGCTCACCGCGGCGGGCGAGGCACTGGACGGCAACCAGGAGGAAATCCCGCGCCTGGTGGACGACCTCGGCGAGCTGACCGCCACCGTGGCCGGGCGAAAGGAGGTCGTCAAGGGACTGCTGGAGGACTACGCCACGGTGACCGAGGTGATCGCCCGCCGGGACGGGCAGATCGCCCGGCTGGTGGACGACCTGGTCGAGCTGACCGGCGCGTTCGCCCGCAACCGCAGGCTGGTCGACGAGGCGCTGGTGGAGCTGTCGGCCACCGCCCGCGTCACCGACCGGGTGCTCGGCGACAACGCCCGGGAGTTCGGCCGGGTGGTGGACCGCATGGCCCGCCTCACCGGCGGGGTGCGCCGCAACCTCGACGGCGTGGAGAAGCTGCTGGGCACGCTCACCCCGCCGCTGCAGCGCTCGTTCCAGGTGACCGGCCGGGGCCACTTCGTGACCACGGCGGTGCCCTGTGTCGCGCTCGGCCCGCTGCCCTGCCCCTACCCCATGCGGAACCCGCCGCCGCTGCGCGGCGGCCTCAAGCTCACGTCCACGGGCGATCTGCGGCGCGTCCTGGTGGGGCCGTGATGATGGCGCTCAAGTCCTTCCGCGACCGCGACCGCAGGGTCGTCGGCGCGGTCTCGGCGGCGGTGCTCGCCGCCGTGCTGGTCGTGACCTTCCTGGTCGGCAACCTCGGCCTGCTGGAGGGCGGCTACACGATGTCGGCGATCCTGCCGGACGCCGCGGGCCTGCGCGCGGGCAACGACGTGCGGGTGGCGGGTGTGCCCGTCGGCGAGGTCACCGAGGTCCGCGCCGACTACGGCCGGGGCCACGTGGTGGTGACCTGGAAGGTCGACGACGGGGTCAGGCTCGGCCCGCGGACCCGCGCCGAGGTCGCCCTCTCCAATCTGCTGGGCGGGCGCTACATCAGGCTCACCGGGCCGGTCACCCGGCCCTACATGGACGAGCTGCCCGAGTCGGAGCGGCTCATCCCGATGGAGCGGACCGGCACCCCGACGTTGATCCCCGACGCGCTCAAGGACGCGACCCGGCTGGTGCAGCGGCTCGACACCGACGCGGTCGACAGGCTCCTGCGGGAGCTGTCCGAGCTGGAACCCGCGCCCCGGGGCCGGGTGAGCCGGCTGCTGGACGACATCGGCGAACTGTCGGAGGTCATCGGCGAGAGCGAGCCCGAACTGCAGCGGCTGCTCGACGCCGGCGACCGGGTCATGAAGTTACTGGACGCCAAGGACGCCCAGCTCGGCCGCCTCGTCGACTCCGTCGAGGTGATGCTCGACGAGCTGCGCCGCCGCCGGGCCGAGCTGAAGACCCTGCTCGGCGACGGCAGCGACCTGGTGAACGCGATCGGCACCCTGATCGCCGAGCACGAGAGGAACCTGGTCGCGGTGGTGGACGACGCGTCCGCGATCGCGGGCCGCCTCGACTCGGCCCGCGGCCTCGGCTCGGTCCTCGCCTGGGCCGGGCCCACCTTCTCCGGGCTGGCCGCCACCGGCGGGCAGGGTCCGTGGATCGACGTCATCGCCACCGGGCTCGGCCCGATCAACCCCGAGGTGCTCGGCGCCATCCGCAAGGACAGGAGGGACAGGTGACCCGCCCCGGCCTCGTGCCCCGCCCCGAACCGGTGACGCGTCCCGGCCCACGGGGGGCGGGCCGCGCGCCGGGTGCCCGGCCGCCGGGCCCGGCCGCGGCGGGCTCCGGAGTGCGCCGGCTGGTCGCGGCGCTGCTGGTCCTGGCGCTGGCGGCCTCGGCGGGAGGCTGCTCGCTGCTGCCCGGCGGGGCGGCGCCGTACCGGCTGACCGCCTACTTCGGCGCCGCGCCCTCCCTGTACGAGCAGGCCAAGGTGAAGGTGCTGGGCCTGGACGCGGGCACGGTGGAGCGGCTGACCATCGAGGGCGAGCGGGTCCGCGCCGACCTGCTCGTCGACGGGGACGTGCCGCTCCCGGCCGACGTGCGGGCGGTGGTGGCCCCGCAGAACACGCTGGGTGAGCGGAGCGTGGTGCTGCACCCGCCGTGGAAGCCGGGCCGGCCGCGGCTCGCCCCGGGGGCGGTGATCCCCCTGGAGCGCACCGACCTGCCCGTGGAGATCGACGACGCGCTGGCGGCGTTCACCAGGCTCACCGACGCCCTCGACACCGATCGGATGGGCGACGTGGCCGGGAACCTGGCCGACACCGTCCGGGGCCGCGGTGAGCAGATCAACCGGGCGCTGGCCGACGCGGCCTCGCTGAGCCGCACCCTCGCCGGGCAGGACGAGAAGCTGATCGAGCTGGCCGACGGCCTGAACCGGCTCGCGGGCAGCCTCAACCGGCGCGAGAAGCAGGTCGAGACCACCATCGACGCCTTCGCCGAGGCCAGTGCCGCGCTGGCCGACGAGCGGCGGCGCACCCGCCGCTTCATCACCGGCCTGGCCGGGCTGGTACGGCGCGGCGACGTGCTGCTGGAGGCCTACCAGGAGCGGCTGCCCCGGGGCGTGGCGAACCTCGCCGAGGTGGTGCTCACCCTGAAGGCGAACAGCGAGTCCGCGGCCCGGGCCATCGCCGGGGCACGCGGCTTCGTCGACGGCGTGGTGATGGCCTGGGACCGCAAGCGCCACGTGCTCACGTTCCGCCTGGTGCTCAACGCGCTGACCCGGGCCTGGCTGGCGCCGCTCTTCGACGCCCTGGAGCTGGGCGAGGTGCCGTGCCTGCCCGGGGAGCTGAGCAACTGCCCGTGGGAGCGGAGGAGGAACCGATGACCCGGTGGAGCCGGACGGCCGCCCGACCGGCCGGGAGAGCCCCGGCCCGCGTCCTGGCTCTCACCCTGGTCCTCGCCACCAGCGCGGCCTGCTCGCTGCAGACCCTGGGGGCGCCGTCCGGCGAGCTGACCCTCACGGCGGTCTTCGACGATGTGCAGAGCCTGGTGGCCGGGCACAGCGTGCAGGTCGCCGACGTGCGGATCGGGAGCGTGACCGACATCCGGCTGGAGGGCTACCGCGCCAGGGTCACCCTGTCCGTCGAGGACGGGCACCGGGTGCCCGAGGGCACCTCCGCGGTCGTCGCCAAGACCTCCATACTGGGCGAGAACTACGTAGAGCTGAGGCTGCCCGAGGGCGACGGGGCCGCGGACATGTCCACCGGCCCCTTCCTCGCCGACGGCGCGGAGATCGCCGAGACGTCGGTGGAACCGGACATCGAGCAGGTCACCGAGCGGGCCGGGCCGCTGATCGACGCGCTCGGCGCGCAGGACGTGAACGCGATCCTGGACGCGGCGGCGACCGGGATCGGCGGGAAGGGCCGCGACCTCAACCGCCTGCTGCGGCAGACCGCCGACGTCGCCGCCGCCTACGCCGGGTCCCGCGCGGAACTGGCCCGCACGATCGACGGCCTGGCGGAGCTGGGCGACGACCTGGCCGCGGGCTCCGGCGAGCTGGACCGGCTGCCCGGCAGCCTCCAGGCCGCCGCCGCCCGGCTGAACCACGGCCGCAAGCACGTCAAGAAGACCCTGAAGGAGCTGACGGCGCTGGCCCGCGAGGTCAACACCACCGTCTACCCCCGGCACGCGGCCCGGCTGCGCACCCTGCTGCGGCGGCTCGACGCCGTCTCCGCGGCGACCGTGCGCGGCAAGGAGGACCTGAAGCTCCTCCTCGACCGGGTGCAGTACTTCGTCGACCAGCCGCCGATCGTGGTGAACGGCCAGCTGCTGGCCTACGTCTGGATGAAGGGCCTGCTGCTGCCGGGGCCGGGAGACGGCGACCGGCCCCGGCGGCCCGACCCGGCCGGCGACCTCCGGCTGCTGCTGGAGCCGCCGCGATGAGGAACCGCGTCCTGGTCAACCTCGGCTTCTTCGCGGTGCTCGGCGTCGTGATGACCGTCTGGGCGTTCACCAGCGTCATCAGGCTGGACGTCATCGAGCGGCCGTACCGGATCAACGCGGAGTTCGCCTCCTCCCCCGGCCTGGTGCCCGGTTTCGACGTGGCCTACCTCGGCGTGCGGATCGGCCGGATCGACGGCGTGGCGCTCGCCCCCGGCAGGATCACGGTGGCGCTGGACATCGACCGCGGGGTGCGGATCCCCCGCGGGGCCGGAGCCGAGGTGCGCCGCAAGTCCGCGATCGGCGAGCCGTACGTGGAGATCTCCCCGCCGGAGGCCGGGGCCCCGGACGGCGTCCTGGCACCCGGCGCCACCATCCCACTGGCCGCCACGTCGGTCCCGCTGGACTACCGGGAGCTGTTCGACGGGGTCGGCAGGCTGCTGGACGCGGTGCCCCCCGAGGACGCGCGGACCATCGTGGGCGAGCTGGCCGCCGGGCTGGACGGCCGTACGGCGTCGATCCGCGAACTCGTGGACAACGCGCACGACGTCACCGCCACACTCGCCGGGAACGCCGGACTGCTGGACGAGCTCTCGGTGAACCTGACCCGGCTGACCGGCACGCTCGCCGGCCGGCGGGAGGAGCTGGCGGAGGGCGTGACCGACCTGGCGGCCGTGACCCGGTCGCTCCGCGAGTCCCGCAAGGAGCTGTACGCCGCCCTCGAACACGGCCCCTCCTTCTTCCGGCAGGTCGACCACCTGCTCGGCACCGCCCGCCCCGGCCTGTCCTGCGTGCTGACCGCCGCGGGCCGGAACCCGGGCGTGGTGTTCACCCCGCGGGCGCGGGCGCACGTCACGAACCTGCTGCGGACGGTCCCGACCGCCCAGGTCCTGCTGGCCGACGTGACCGAGAAGCACTCCGGAGGGCTGTACGGCAGGGTCACGTTCGTCTTCAGCGTCCCGGGCGGTCCCGAGGTGGCCGAGGAGTACCGCAGCCCGCTGGCGGGCCCGTCGGTGCCGGAGGCCGGTTCCTGCCCGGAGCGGGCCGTGCCCGATAGCACCGGGCGCGGCGACGACGACCCGGACACCGGTCCCCATCCGGACGGAGCCGCCGGTCCGGCGGACGAGACCGCGGCGAGCACCGGGGCCCCGGACGGCGAGGCGGCGTCCGCGGACGGCGATCCCACCGGCCCCGGCGAACCCGGCGGCCCGGCCGGGGCCGGGGAGGCGAGGGACGCCGCCGGTCCCGCGCCGCAGGACCTCACCCCCCTCATCATCGCGGTCCTCGCCGCCGTCGCCGTCTCCGGCGGCGTGCTCGGCTGGATCGCCGTCGGCCGGGCGGCCCGCCGCCGTGAACAGGAGCACTGATGAGTCCCACCTCCCAGAAGTCAGCGGATCCCGCCGAAGAGGCCCCCGCCGCCGACAGCACCGCCGCCGACAGCACCGCCGTCGACACCGCCGCCGTCGACACCGCCGCCGGAGAGCTCGGGCAGCCCGGGGAGCCGGGGACGCCCGCCGCGGCGTGGCGCAGGAGGCTGGTCTGGGCGGTCGCGGGAGCGCTCCTCACGGGGACGGCGGCCTTCGGCACGGTGCAGTGGGTCTCCGCCGAGCGGCTGGCCGACCGGCTCGCGACCGAGCGGAGCGAGCGGCTCGCGGTCTCCACCAGGGCCGGGGAGTTCGCCGTGGCACTGCAGACCTACGACCACACCGATCTGCAGGCCTACCGCGACCGGGTCTTCGGCCTGTCGGGCGAGGACTTCGAGAAGACCTACGACGAGGCGTTCAGCCCGCTGGAGAGCGTGATCAGCGCGATGAAGGCGTCCTCCACCGCCTCCGTCCGCGACGTCTACGTCTCCGAGGTCGCCGACGGCAGGGCCAGGGCCATCACGGTCGTGGACTCCCAGGTGAAGAGCACCGCGGGCACCCGGCGCATGCTCGGTGCCCACATGGAGCTGGGCCTGGTCAAGGTCGGCGGCCAGTGGAGGGTGAACGACGCGACCGTGATGGGCGCCGCCGACGAGCTCGTGACCGACCCCGACGGCAAGGCCGTCGAGCCCGGCCCCGCCCCGAGCCCGACCGGGAAGAACGAGTGACTCGGGCGATATAACCCCCCATTCCTCCCGAAAGCCCTAATCTGAGCGAATGCGCGATTGCCTGGTGCTGGCCGGCCCCACCGACGAGATCTGCTCCCCGGCCGCGATGGACCTGCTCACCGAGGTGGAGCGCGGGCGCGCGGCGGCGTTCGTCCGGGAGTCCGACCGGCGCGACTTCGTCGCGGCCCACGTGCTCGTACGGCGGTGCGCGGCCAAGGTGGCCGGGGTGCCGGAGGACCGGCTGACCCTGCTCCAGGTCTGCGAGCACCACGGGCCGGGGCACGGCAGGCCGTACATCGCGGAGATCCCCCGGCTGGGCGTCAGCCTCAGCCACACCCGCGGGTACGTGTGCGCCGCGGCGGGTCCCGGCCTGGTCGGCGTGGACGCCGAGCAGGTCCCGCCGGGTCCCCTGGACGAGTCCCTGGCCGGGCAGGTGCTCGCCCCTGCGGAGCGGGAGCTGGTCCGGGGCAACGAGGAGCTGATCCGGCTCTGGACGCGCAAGGAGGCGCTCGTCAAGCGCGGCGAGCTGACCCTGGACGGCCTGCGCACCGCCGACCTGTCCGCCCTCCCCCTGGACCTCCCGCCGGGCGGCCGGCACGCCCTGCGCTGGCAGGGCCGGCACCTGCTCGAGTGGCGGGCCGGTGAGGACGGCCGGGAGATCGCGGTCTGCGTCGTCTCCGACCACCCCGCCACGCTCGGCTGAGCGCCGGGACCCCTGAGCCCCGGCCTCCGCCCCGCGGGACCGTCCCCCGTACCCGTGCCGGGCCTCTCCCGCCGCCTGAGGTAGGTTCTGTTCATGCACCGGGGACGGGACCCGGTAGGACGGGCGTCCCCGGCATGGCGGAGGAGCTGCGGCGAGGAGAGCGGTGCGCGGGCAGAGCGGTGAACGACCGGTGAACGGCGAGGCGCCTCGCTGGCTCACCTCGATCGAGCAGCGGGCCTGGCGCACCCATCTGGCCGCCCACAAGCTCCTGGAGCACCGGCTCGACCGGGAGCTGCAGGCCTTCGGCCTCTCCCTGAACGACTACGAGATCCTGGTCAACCTCTCGGAGAGTCCCGGCCACCGCATGCGCATGAGCGACCTGGCCGACGCCACCATCCAGTCCCGCAGCCGACTGTCCCACCAGATCTCCCGGATGGAGGCCGCCGACCTGGTCGCCCGGGAGACCTGCCCCGACGACCGGCGCGGCACCTTCGCCGTGCTGACCGAGCACGGCTGGGCCACCATCCAGAAGGTGGCGCCGGAGCACGTGGCAGGCGTGCGGCGGCACTTCATCGACCTGCTCACCGACGACCAGCTCCGCGAGCTGGCCGCCGCCTACGACCCCGTGGTGGACCACCTCAAGAACCTGCGATGAACGGCGGCCGTGAAACCCGGGCGGTCCCGCCGGTAGCGCCACGGACGCCTCGGACGCCTCTGACACCACGGGCCCGGGGGACATCACGGGCGCCGGTGAAGCGAAACCGATACCGGCCGGGCCCCCACCCGCGACCGGGCGGTCGCTACGATCCGGCCATGTCTGCTCGCCGGATCTTCGTCGCCGCGCTGGCCGCCGCGCTCTCCCTGATCACCGCCTGCACCGGCGGTTCCGACTCCGGGAGCGCCCTGCCCAGCGGCCCCGACCTGGTCAAGCGGTCCGCGGAGGCGATGCGGACCGTCACCTCGGCCTCCTTCACGATGGAGGCCGAGAACACGCCGAGGCTCCAGGTCAAGAAGGCCTCCGGCCGCCTCAGCGCCAACGGAGACGCCGACGGCACGATCCAGCTCGACTTCGCCGGCAGCCTCCAGGAGATCAGCTTCGTACTGGCCGGGGAGACCGTGCACTTCAAGGGCGTCACCGGCGGCTTCCAGAAGATGTCGCGCAGCGAGCTGGCCGCCGTCTACGACCCGTCCGCCATCCTCGACCCCGAGCGGGGGGTCGTCCGGCTCCTGGGCAACGCGCTGGACCCGAAGACCCAGGCGGAGGAGAAACTGGACGGCGCCGACGCCTACCGGCTCTCGGCCACGCTCTCCCAGCAGGTCCTCGCCGCGCTGGTGCCGGGGATCGCGCAGAGCGTGGAGGGCACCCTCTGGATCGACAAGGCCAGCGGCCGCCTCCTCAAGGCCGACCTGCCGATGGCCGAGGGCAAGGTCACCGTCACCTTCGACGACTACGACGTGCCGGTCCAGGTGACCGCTCCGGCGGGGTGACGGCATGCCCTCCCCGTCCCTCCCCGATCCCGGCCGTGACGCCCCCGGCAGTGCTCCCGGCGGCGTCCCTGGCAGTGCTTCCGACGGCGCCCCCGGCGGGGGTGTCCCCCGCGGCGGCCGGGCCGCCCGGCGGCGCGTCGCCCTCGGCGTCGGCGGCACAGCGGTGCTGCTCGCCGCCCTGGACGCCTACGTCGTGGTCACCGTCCTCGTCGACATCGCCGAGGACGTCGGCGTCCCCCTCAACCACCTGGAGCGGGCCACCCCGATCGTCACCGGCTTCCTGCTCGGCTACGTCGCGGCCATGCCGCTCCTCGGACAGCTCTCCGACCGGTACGGCAGGCGTCCGCTGATCCAGCTGTGCCTGGCGGGCTTCGCGATCGGCTCGGTCGTCACCGCGCTCGGTGACACCGTGCCCTGGCTGGTCGCCGGGCGTACGCTCCAGGGCGTCGCGGGCGGCGCACTGCTGCCCATCACCATGGCGCTGGTCGGCGACCTGTGGGACGAGCGGGGGCGCCCGCTGGCGCTCGGCGCGGTCGGCGCCGCCCAGGAGCTCGGCAGCGTCCTCGGACCCCTGTACGGCGCGGGCCTGGCCGCCCTGGTCCCGACTTCCCTGCACCTCGGCGCCGTCCCGCTCGGCGGCTGGCGCTCGATCTTCTGGCTGAACCTCCCCCTGGTCGCCGTCGCCGCGGTCGCCGTGCAGCGCTCGGTGCCGCCGCTCCGGCGGGCGGACCCGGCGGAGACCCCGGTCACCGCCTCCGCGCAGCCCTCGACGGAGAACCGGGCGGGGACCCAGGCGGAGAACCGGGCGGAGCCGCCGGCACGCGTCGACCTGTTCGGCGGCCTGCTGCTGGCCCTCTCCCTCGGCCTGCTCGTCGCCGGGCTCTACAACCCCGACCCGAGCACGTCCGTGCTCCCGCCCTGGGGGCCACCGGCGATCGCCGCCGGGGTCGCGGCGGGCGTCGCGTTCGCGGTGTGGGAGGTGCGCGCCCGCACGCGGGTGATCGACCTGGCCGGGGTGGCGCGCGGCCCGTTCTTCGCCACCCTCGCGGTCAGCTTCCTGGCCGGCGCCGCGCTGCTGGTCACCCTCGTGGACGTGCAGCTGTCGGCGCAGACACTCCTCGGCCTGGGGACCTTGGACGGCGCGCTGGTGCTCTCCCGCTTCCTCGTCGCGCTCTCCGTGGCCGCCCTGCTGGGCGGGGTCATGGCCCGCCGGTACGGCGAGCGCCCGGTCGCGGCGCTCGGGCTGGCGGTCGCCGCGGTCGGCTACGTCCGGATCGGCCAGTGGCCGCTCGACCTGGCCGCCGCCGGGTACCGGATGGACGCCGACCTGGTCACGGCCGGCCTGGGGCTCGGCGTGGTGATCGCCCCGATCTCCTCGGCGGTGCTGCGCGCCGTACCGTCCGACCGGCACGGCGTGGCGTCGGCGGCGGTGGTGGTGGCCCGGATGATGGGCATGCTGCTGGGCGTGGCGGGCCTGTCCGCCTGGGGCTTCCACCGGTTCCAGTCGCTCACCGCCGACCTGGACACTCCGCTCCCCTTCGGGGTGGAGGCCGACGTCTACGCCGAGCGGCTCGCCGCGTACGAGGCTGCGGTGAAGGCCGCCCTGCACACCGAGTACAGCGAGATCTTCCTGCTCACCGCGGTCCTGTGCGCCCTGGGCGTGGTGGCCGCGCTGTTCCTGCCGCGCCGGCCCGCGGCCGCCCCCTGACGGGCGGCGGCCGAGGACGTCCCGTGTGCACGGCCCGCTCACGGCCGCCCTGCGCCCTGGGACGCGGACACGCCCGGGAAAGCCGTACGGCCCGGCGGGAGGCCGGGCCGTACGGTGGCAGGTGTCCCGCGGGACGCCGCTACTTCTTCTTCTGCGCCTGCTTCTTCTCGCGGATCCGCATCGTGACGTCGATGGGGGAACCGGCGAACCCGAACTCCTCCCGGATCCGGCGCTCGATGAAGCGCCGGTAGGTCTCCTCCAGGAAGCCCGAGGTGAACAGCACGAACTTCGGCGGTTCGGTCGCCGCCTGCGTGGCGAAGAGGATCTTGGGCTGCTTGCCGCCGCGCACCGGCGGCGGGGTGGCCGCCACCAGGTCGGTCAGGAAGGCGTTGAGCCGGGCCGTCGGGACGCGGGTGGACCAGGAGTCCAGCGCCTTCTCGATGGCCGGGACCAGCCGGTCGACGTGCCAGCCGGTCTTGGCGGAGATGTTCACCCGCAGCGCCCACGGCACCCGGACGAGCTGCCGGTCGATCTCCTTCTCCAGGTAGTAGCGGCGGTCCTCGTCGAGCAGGTCCCACTTGTTGAACGCCACGACCATGGCCCGGCCGGACTCGATCACCAGCGAGATGATCCGCAGGTCCTGCTCGGTCAGCACCTCGCTCGCGTCGATGAGCACGATCGCGATCTCCGAGCGCTCCAGGGCGCTCCTGGTGCGCATGCTGGCGTAGAAGTCGGCGCCCTTGAGCTCGCGGTCGCGGCGGCGGATGCCGGCGGTGTCCACGAAGCGCCAGGTCCTCCCGCCCAGCTGGATCAGCTCGTCGACCGGGTCGCGCGTGGTGCCGGCCATCGGGTCGACGAGCACGCGCTCCTCCCCCGCGAGCTGGTTCAGCAGCGAGGACTTGCCCACGTTGGGCTTGCCCAGCAGCGCGACCCGGCGCGGGCCCCGCTCGGCGCCGAAGCGCTGCGGAGGCGTCTCGGGCAGCTTGTCGAGTACCACGTCGAGCAGGTCGCCGCTGGAGCGGCCGTGCAGGGCGGAGACCGGCTGGGGCTCGCCCAGGCCCAGCGACCACAGCGCGGCGGCCTCCAGCTCCATCTGCTGGTTGTCGACCTTGTTCGCGGCCAGGATGACCGGCTTGCCGGAGCCGCGCAGCACGTGGCCGACGATCTCGTCGGAGTCGGTCACCCCGACCGTGGCGTCCACCACGAACAGGATGACGTCGGCCAGCTCGGCCGCGATCTGCGCCTGCTCGGCGATCCGCAGGGCCATGCCGGTCGCGTCCGGGTCCCACCCGCCGGTGTCGACCACCGTGAACCGGCGCCCGCGCCAGGTGGCCTCGTACGTCACCCGGTCGCGGGTCACCCCGGGCACGTCCTCCACGACCGCCTCGCGGCGGCCGATGATCCTGTTGACCAGCGTGGACTTGCCCACGTTGGGGCGGCCCACCACGGCCACCACCGGGAGCGGGCCGGAGTCCGGCGCCTCTTCCCGCGAGCTGTCGTCGGTACCCAGATCGGCGAGCTCGGCGTCGATCCAGCCGCGGTCTTCTTCGTGTTCCGTCACACTTTTTCCTTGATCAAACGCAGTACCTCGGCGATGACCTCTTCGAGGTTCAGCGCCGTGGTGTCGAGTTCGACGGCGTCGGACGCCATCGCCAGCGGGTCGGTCTTCCGCGTCGAGTCCAGGGTGTCACGCCTGGCCATCGCGGCCTTCTGCGCCTCCACCGTGGTGCCCGCCAGCTCGGCCGTACGGCGGGCCGCCCGGGCGTCCGCGCTCGCGGTCAGGTAGATCTTGACCGGGGCCTCCGGCGCCACCACGGTGCCGATGTCGCGGCCCTCGACCACGATGCCGCCCGCGCCGATGATCTCCCGCTGCTCGGCGACGAGCCTGCGCCGCACCTCGGGCACGGCACTGACCGCGGAGACGGCGGCGGTGACCTCGGCCGTGCGGATGGGCGCGGCGGCGTCGGCGCCGTCCACGGTCACCGCCGGCGCGTCGGGGTCGGTCCCCATCACCAGGACCGGATCCAGCGCCCTGGCCGCGATCGCCGCCGGGTCGGCCAGGTCGACCTCCTGCCGGAGCATCCACCAGGTGATCGCCCGGTACATCGCCCCGGTGTCGAGATAGCGCAGACCCAGTGCCCGCGCGACCCCGCGCGACGCGCTCGACTTGCCCGATCCCGAAGGCCCGTCCATGGCGACGACCAGCCCGGTCACCGTGTTCATCTGTGGCTCGCTCCGCTCGTGGACGCCCCGCGCGCCCGGCCTTGGCCCCCGGCGCCGACGGGGCGGTTTGCCGCCCGCTTGAGTTGTCCGTACGAGGTTACCGGGAGCGGGGAGGGAACCACGCATCGACGGCGGCGGCCGTGCCGGGCGCGGGCGGGCGCCGGACGGATCGCGGTGGGCTCCGGACCGGCACCGGCGGGGCGGGCGGATCGGGGCGGGCTCCGGCCGCGCCCTCCGGGCCCGCCCTGCGGCCCATGGGGTCAGGGCAGGTGCCGGCCGTGGACCCGCAGGATCAGGGCAGGTGCCGGCCGTGGACCCGCAGGATCAGGGCAGGTGCCGGCCGTGGACCCGCAGGATCAGGGCAGGTGCCATCCGTGGGCCCGCAGCGCCTCCGAGAGCGCGGCCGCCGCCTCGGGCTGCACGAACAGGTCGGCGGCGCCCAGCGGCAGGCCGGGAGCGTGCTCCAGGCGGACGTCCTCGATGTTGACCCCGGACGCCTCCGCCACCTGGAACAGCCGGGCCAGCTCGCCCGGGCGGTCGCCGATGATGACCTGGACGGTTGCGTAGGTGCGCGCGGGGCCGCCGTGCTTGCCGGGGATCCGGCCGGTGCCGGCGACGCCGCGGTGGAGCAGGTCGGTGACCGTGCCCATCGCCTCCGCCGCCGCCGCCTCGTCCGCACCGTCCCGCGCGGCGCAGGCCCGCAGGGAGGCGGCCGCGGCGGCCAGGTCGGCCGCCACCGCCTCCAGGACGTCCGCCACCGGGAGCGCGTTGCCCGACAGGATCCCGGTCCACAGGCCCGGATCGCTCGCCGCGATGCGCGTGACGTCGCGGACCCCCTGCCCGGCCAGGCCGAGCGCGGTGGCGGGGGCGTCGGCGAGCCGCGCGGCCACCGCGGCGGAGGCCACGTGCGGCGCGTGCGAGACGAGCGCCACGGCCCTGTCGTGCTGGGCGGCGTCCACCTCGACGGCCTCGCCGCCGCAGAGCTTGATCAGCCCGCACAGCATCTCCAGCGCGTCGGGCGAGGTCTCCTCCACCGGGCACAGTGCCCAGGGACGGCCGAGGAACAGGTCGGCACGGGCCGCGGCGGGCCCGGAGCGCTCCCGGCCGGCCAGGGGGTGCCCGGCGGCGTAGGAGGACAGGTCGCAACCGAGCTCCCGGGCCCCGCGGATCGGCAGGGCCTTGACGCTGGCCACGTCGGTGTAGAACCGCGCGGCCCCGGCCCGCTGGAGCTCCGCCAGCTGCCCGGCGACCAGGTGCGGCGGGACCGCGATGACCGCCAGGTCCACCGGCCGCCCCGGATGCCACTCGACGTCCGGGTCCAGGTCCGCGGGCCGCCCGGGGCTCCACTCGACGCCCGCGCCGAGCTCCCGGGCCAGCCGCAGGGCCGCCGGATCCCGGTCGGTCAGGTAGACGGTCACGCCGTGCTCCCGCAGGGCCAGGGCGACCGAGGTGCCGACCAGGCCCGTGCCGACGACGAGGACGGACTCCGGACCGCTCATGTTCCCTCCCTGGACGTGGTGCCGCATGAGGGAATCATTGGGCGATGTCCACCCGCAGCGCCACCGCGCCACGCAGGTAGACGTGCTGGATCTCCTGGCGGGGCTTGTCGGTCTCCACGTGGGCCATCAGCCGCACGACGTGCGGCAGCGCCCCCGGGACGTCGATCTCGGAGGCGCAGATGAGCGGCACGTCGTGGAAGCCGAGCTTGCGCGCCGCGAGGGCGGGGAACTCCGCGGTCAGGTCGGGCGTCGCCGTGAAGATCACGCTGATCACGTCGTCGGTGGTGAGCGCGTTGCGCTCCATCACCTCGGTGACCAGCTCGGTGACCCCGGACAGAATGGCGTCCCGGTCGTTGCCCTCGACCTGGATCGCACCGCGGATCGCCCGCACCATCGTCGTTCCTCCGTACTGTTCACGCCGGATCGCCCGTCGCGATCCGGCGTGTCCCGAACGTGCGTATTCAGGAAGGTTACAGTCCGACGGCGGCGTACAGTTCGCCGACCTCCTTGACGGTCAGCGCGCGGACCGTGCCCGGCTTGAGCCGGCCCAGCTTGACCGGGCCGAACTCGATGCGTGCCAGGTCGATGACCGGGTGCCCGACCTCCTCCAGCATGCGCCGGACGATGTGCTTGCGCCCCTCGTGCAGGACGATCTCGACCAGGGCCTGCTGTCCGTGCTCCTGGACCAAGGCGAAGGAGTCGGCCTTGGCGAGGCCGTCCTCCAGTTCGATGCCCTTCTTCAGGCGGCGGGCGAGGTCGGGCCTGATCCGGCCGGGGACCTTCGCCCAGTACTTCTTCTGCACGCCGTAGCTGGGGTGGGTGAGGCGGTTGGCCAGCTCACCGTCGTTGGTGAGGATGATCAGGCCCTCCGTCTCGGTGTCGAGGCGGCCCACGTGGAACAGGCGCTCGGTGCGGTCGGCCACGTAGTCGGCGAGCGACGGCCGCCCGTCCGGGTCCGACATGGTGCTGACGACGCCGATCGGCTTGTTGATCGCGAAGTAGACCAGGTCGGGCATGGTCGGCAGCCGCTTGCCGTCGACGTGGATGACCTGCTTGGCCGGGTCGACGCGGGCGCCGAAGCGGCGGACCACCTGGCCGTCGACCGTCACCCGGCCGTCGCCGATCAGCTCCTCGCAGGCGCGGCGGCTGGCCACCCCGGCCTGGGCGAGCACCTTCTGCAGCCGGACGCCGCCCGGGACCTCGGTGGTGTCGCGCTCGTCGACGTAGTCGCGGTCGTAGAAGTCCGAGTCCCGCTTGGGCTGGCGGGCGGTCTTGAACCTGTCGTTCTCGATCGTGCCGGGCCTGCGCCCGGCCTTCGGAGCGGAGGCCCGGCCGGGAACGGTGCGACCACCCTGGGACGGACGGCCCTGGGACGGACCGCCCTGGGAGGGACGGCCCTGGCCGTACCGGTCGGTGCGGGATCCGCCGATCGTCTGCACCTCGTCGCGACGGCCGGGCCTGCCGGACCCGCCGCGCGAACCGCCCCGGTCGTCCCGGCGCGGGGCCCCGGAACGGGGGCCCTCACGGTCGTCACGGCGTCCGGAGCCGCCCCGGTCGTCACGGAACCCGCCGCGCTGCTCGCGGAAGCCGCCCCGGTCATCCCGGAACCCGCCGCGGTCGTCACGACGCGGAACCTCACGCTCGTCACGCCGCTCCGGACGGAACCCGCCCCGGTCATCACGACGCGGAGCCTCGGAACGGAACCCGCCCCGACCCGCCCGGAACCCGAACTCCTGCCGGTCGTCACGACGCGGAGCCTCGGAACGGAACCCGCCCCGCTCACCCTCGGCGGGCCTGCCGTACCGGCTGCGCGAACCGCCCCGGTCATCACGACGCGGGGCCTCGGAACGGAACCCGCCCCGCTCACCACGGGACTCGAATCCCTGCCGGTCGTCACGACGCGGAGCGTCGGAGCGGAAACCGCCCCGCTCACCCTCGGCGGGCCTGCCGTACCGGCTGCGCGAACCGCCCCGGTCGGCTCCGAACCCGCCGCGCTCCTCCCGCGCGCCGAACCCACCCCGGTCGTCCCGACGCGGAGCCCCGGAACGGGGGCCCTCACGGTCGTCACGCCGCTCCGGACGGAACCCGCCCCGGTCGTCCCGACGCGGAGCCTCGGAGCGGAACCCGCCCCGGCCCGCCCGGAACCCGCCGGAGGACGAACCGCCCCGGGAACCGCCGCGGGGGTTGCCGCCGCGCGGGGCGCCGCCACGGCTCTGACCGCGTCCCTCACCGGACGGGGTACCACGCCTGTTGTTCACTGCTTCTGCTCCTCTAGGGTTTCCACGTCGTCGGGCAGGAAGAGGGCCAGCTCGGGGAGCTCGTCGAGATCCCGCAGGCCCATCCGCTCGAGAAAATATGAAGTCGTCCGGTAGAGCACGGCCTGGCTCTCCGGTTCGGTGCCGGCCTCCTCGACCAGCCCCCTGGCCACCAGGGTGCGCATGACGCCGTCGCTGCTGACGCCCCGGATCGCCGCCACCCGCGCCCGGCTCACGGGCTGCCGGTAGGCGACCACGGCCAGGGTCTCCAGCGCGGCCTGGGTGAGCCGCGTCTGCTGGCCGTCGCGGACGAACCGCTCCACCACGGAGGCGCACTCGGCCCGCGTGTAGAACCGCCAGCCGCCCGCGACCTCTCTCAGGTCGAAACCCCGGCCCGCCTCCGTGTATTCCGCCGACAGCTCGCGGAGCGCGGCGGAGACCTCGGGGACGGGGCACTCCAGCACCTGCGCGAGCGTCACCTCGGCCACCGGCTCGTCGACCACGAGCAGGATCGCCTCCAGCGCGGTGCGCAGGCCGGGTCCAGGCGGCGCGTCAGCCATCTGCGGGCTCTTTCCTCGTCCGGTCGTCGTAGTCGTCGGCCACGGCGACGTCTCCCTCGTCGCTGCCCGTCCAGGTCACGTACAGCTCCCCGAGAGGCTCCACCTGCTCGAAGGAGACCGCCGCCTCCCGGAAGAGCTCCAGGACGGCCAGGAACCGTGCGACGACCTCGAAGGTGCCGGCGCAGTCGGAGGTGAGCGCCCGGAAGGTCGCCCGGCGCAGCCGTCGCAACCGCTCGACAAGGATAACCGCCTGTTCCCGGACGTTGGCGAGCGGTTGGTAGATGTGGGCCACCGAGACCGACGGCGGGGTCTTGGGTGCGAAGGCCCGCCGGGCGATCTCGGCGAGGCGGTCGGGGCCGATGCCGAGGACCAGCTCGGGCAGGAGACCCGCGAACCGGGCCTCCATCGGCACGGTCCGGGGGAAGCGCAGGGCCTCCTCCGCCATCCGCCCGGAGAGGACCTTCGCGACCTCCTTGTAGGCGCGGTACTGCAGGAGGCGGGCGAACAGCAGGTCGCGGGCCTCCAGCAGGGCGAGGTCCTCCTCGTCGTCCACCTCCCCGGAGGGCAGCAGCCGGGCGGCCTTGAGGTCGAGCAGCGTCGCGGCGACGAGCAGGAAGTGACTCGTCTGGTCCAGGTCCCACTCCGGGCCCCTGGCCCGGATGTAGGCGATGAACTCATCGGTGACCTTGCTGAGCGAGACCTCGGTGATGTCGAGCTTGTGTTTGGAGATCAGGCCGAGCAGCAGGTCGAAGGGGCCCTCGAAGACCTCCAGGTGCACCCTGAAGGCGCCGTCGTCCTCGGCGGTCTGCGACTGCTCGGTCATCCGGCCATTGTCCCGCACCGCCCCGCGTCACCGGTCCGTGCCGCGCACCTCACCGGCCCGTGGCGCCCGCCCCACGCGTCCCCGTCGCCTGTCCCGTGCCGGGACGCGCCTCAGCCCTCCGCCGCGTCCCAGCGGGCGAGGACCTCCCTGGCCAGCTCGCGGTAGGCGCTCGCACCGAGCGACGAGGAGTCGAAGCTGGTGATGGGCTCGCCGGCCACGGTCGCGTCGGGGAAGCGGACCGTCCGGTTGATCACCGTGTGGTAGACCTTGTCGTCGAACGCCTCGACCACCCGCGCCAGCACCTCGCGACCGTGCAGGGTGCGCGCGTCGTACATCGTGGCGAGCAGGCCCTCGATCACCAGCTCCTCGTTGATGCGCTCCTGAACCTTGGTGATGGTGTCCATCAGCAGCGCGACGCCGCGCAGCGCGAAGAACTCGCACTCCAGCGGCACCATGACGCCGTGCGCGCAGGCCAGCGCGTTGATCGTGAGCAGTCCCAGGGAGGGCTGGCAGTCGATCAGGCACACGTCGTAGTCGGGCAGCAGGGGCTTGATCACCCGGCCGAGCACCTGCTCCCGGGCGACCTCCGTGACGAGCTGGACCTCGGCCGCGGACAGGTCGATGTTGCTGGGCAGCAGGTCCATGCCCTCGACGCCGGTCTCCAGCAGCACGTCCTCGGCGGTGACCTGGCGGTCCATGAGCAGGTTGTAGACCGTCAGGTCCAGCTGGAGGGGGTTGATCCCGAGGCCCACGGAGAGGGCGCCCTGCGGGTCGAAGTCGACCAGCAGCACCTTCAGGCCGGCCTCGGCCAGGGCCGCGCCGAGGTTGATGGTGGTGGTGGTCTTGCCGACGCCGCCCTTCTGGTTGACCATGGCGACGACGCGGGCCGGTCCGTGGACCGTCCGCGGGCGTGGGTCGGGGAACACCGGCCGGGGGCGCCCGGTAGGGCCGAGCACTCCCCCCACGCCGGGGGTCCCGGCGGTCTTGGTGTCACCCCAAGGGTTCTCGGGGGTTCCGGGCGTCGCCCGGATGGAACCGTCGGTGGTCGCAGTCACCAGTCGAACCTCCCTGACGGCCTCGGACCGGACCGTCCGGACGGACACTATGGCATGAACCCCCTGGGCTGAAAAGTCCAGGTCTTTCCCGCGTCCGCCTTGACAGGTCACGGCTCGGACCTTGATGATGCCCTGCCCCCACCCGGGATGGGGGAGCCGGTTCCCGCTGTGCGCGCCACCGCGGCCGCGGCGACACTCGAGACAGTATCTCAGGAGGCGCCGCTCGTCGCACTACTACGCGCCTCCCGTCCCGTTACCGGCCGCACACCCGTCCGCCCCGGCCCGGTCTCGGCCGCACACCCGTCCGTTGTCGGCCGCGCAGCCGCCCCGTTCCCGGTTTCGCGCCCGTCCCGCCCTCACCTCGCACGCGGGTGCGCGGCGGTGTACACCTCCCGCAGCCGTTCCGCCGCGGCCAGTGCGCGCGTCCGCGCGGCGGCCGGAGCGTGTCCGAGCAGTTCGTGCACCGTCCCGGCGTCCGCGCCCCCGGCCAGCAGGTGGGCGGCGAACGAGTGCCGCAGCACGTGCGGCGAGACCCCGGCCAGCCCGGCCCGCTCGGCGGCGGCCTGGAGGACCTCCCAGGCGCCCTGCCGGGTGAGTCCGCCGCCGCGGGCGTTGAGGAGCAGGCTCCGCCCGCCCCGCCCGTGGGCCGCGATGCCCGGCCGGGCCGCGGTGAGGTAGGCCTCCACCGCGTCCGCGCCGGGGCGGCCGAGCGGCACCGCGCGGGTCCGCCCGTCCTTGCCGCGGAGCCTGGCCTGCGAGGCGTCCGGGACCAGGTCGACGTCGTCCACGGTGAGGCCAACGGCCTCGGAGATCCGCGCGCCGGTGCCGTACAGCAGTTCCAGCAGGGCCCGGTTGCGCAGTGTGAGCGGGGCGCCGGCGGGACCGGAGGCGGCGATCAGCCGCTCCACCTCGCCGACGTCCATCGCCCGGGGCCGGGGCCGCAGCCGGCGCGGCGGCCGGACCCGGCCGGCGGGGTCGTGCCCGGAGACGCCCTCGCGCAGCGCGAAGCGGTGCAGGCCCCGCACCGCGGAGACGGCCCGCGCCGCCGAACCGGCGGCGAGGGCGCGGTGCTCCCCGTCGCCCTCGCTCAGCGCGGTCAGGAACGCCGTCACGTCGGCCTCGGCGACCTCGCCGAAGGTGACGCGGCCGCGGTCCCTCAGATGACCCACGTAGCGCAGGAGGTCACGGCGGTAGGAGGCCAGGGTGTTGGCGGCCAGTCCCCGCTCCACCGCCAGGTGGACGAGGTAGCTGGAGAGCACGGCCTCCGTCTCGCTCAGGGTGTCCTCCCGTCATGCCTCCGGCGCGTCGGCGGGCCGCAGTGAGGCGAAGCCGTCCGCCGAGGCGGCGTATGCGGCGAGGATACCGGTGACGGCCTGGGAATTGTGGATCATTCCTCCCAGGGCGCGCCGGACGGCTTCGGTCAGCGGGACCCAGACCACCGGCATGTCGGCCTCCTCGTGCCTGCGGACGAAGTCCAGCTCCCCGGCGGGGATCGGGCTCACGTCCCGGGCGAGGAAGATCCGGGTCCGCTCGTCCGACATCCCCGGCGAGACGAACGTGTCGACGAGGGTGTGCCAGATCCCGGCCCGGTGCCCCGTCTCCTCGGCCAGCTCGCGGGCGGCGCCGAGGTGCAGGGGCTCGCCCTCGACGTCCCGCAGCCCGGCGGGCAGCTCCCAGAGCAGGCGCCGGGCGGGATGGCGGTACTGGCGCAGCAGCAGCACCCGCTCCTGGTCGTCCAGCGCGACCACGGCCACCGACCCGGGGTGGACGACGTAGTCCCGGTCGACCACCTCCCCGTCGGGCATGACCACGGCGTCCGTCACGCCGGTGATCACCCGGGCGCTGAAGTGCCGGACGGTGGAGACGACCTTCCACTCCTCGGGGACGTCCTCGACGTCCCCGAACCCCGGGCCGCTCACTTGCCGCGCCCCGCCCTGGCCACGGTGCCGCGGCCGTCGGCGTAGACGAGGGCCGCGCCGATCAGGCCCTTGAACAGCGGGTGCGCGCGGGTGGGCCGGGAGCGGAACTCCGGGTGGGCCTGGGTGCCGATGAAGAACGGGTGCACGTCGGTCGGGAGCTCTGCGTACTCCACCAGGCGGCCGTCGGGCGAGAGCCCGGAGAAGACCATGCCGACCTTCTCCAGCTGCTCGCGGTAGGTGTTGTTGACCTCGTAGCGGTGCCGGTGGCGCTCGTCCACCTTGGCCTTGCCGTACAGCTGGCGGGCCAGGGAGCCCTCGGCGAGCTTGGCGGGGTAGAGGCCCAGGCGCATGGTGCCGCCCATGTCGCGCTCGCCGGCGACGACGTCCTCCTGGTCGGCCATGGTGGAGATGACCGGGTGGGTGGTCTCGGGGTCGAACTCGGTGCTGCCGGCGTCCTCGATGCCGGCCAGGGTGCGGGCGGCCTCGATGACCATGCACTGCATGCCCAGGCAGATGCCGAGCAGCGGGACGCGGTTCTCGCGGGCGTGGCGGACCGCGCCGAGCTTGCCCTCGATGCCGCGCACGCCGAAGCCGCCGGGGATGAGCACGCCGTCGACGCCGTCGAGCTCGCGCTCGGCGCCCTCGGGGGTCTCGCAGTCGTCGCTCTTGACCCAGCGGATGTTGACCCGGGCGTCGTTGGCGAAGCCGCCCGCGCGCAGCGCCTCGGTCACCGACAGGTAGGCGTCGGGCAGGTCGATGTACTTGCCGACGAGCGCGATGGTGACCTCCTTGGCCGGGTGGTGCACCCGGCGCAGGAGCTGCTCCCACTCCTTCCACACCACGTCGCGGAAGGGCAGGCCCAGGCGGCGCACGACGTAGGCGTCCAGTCCCTCGGAGTGCAGCACCTTGGGGATGTCGTAGATGCTCGCCGCGTCGACCGCGGAGACGACGGCGTCCTCGTCGACGTCGCACATGAGGCTGATCTTGCGCTTGATCGAGGTGCTGACCGGCCGGTCGGAGCGGAGCACGATCGCGTCGGGCTGGATGCCGATGCTGCGCAGCGCGGCGACCGAGTGCTGCGTCGGCTTGGTCTTCAGCTCGCCGCTCGGCCCGATGTACGGCAGCAGCGAGACGTGCAGGAAGAACACGTTGTCGCGGCCGACCTCGTGGCGGACCTGGCGGACGGCCTCCAGGAAGGGCAGCGACTCGATGTCGCCGACGGTGCCGCCGACCTCGGTGATGACCACGTCGACGTCGGGGCCGGCCATGGACCGGATCCGGTCCTTGATCTCGTTGGTGATGTGCGGGATGACCTGGACGGTGTCGCCGAGGTACTCGCCGCGGCGCTCCTTGGCGATCACGTTGGAGTAGACCTGGCCGGTGGTCACGTTCGCCGAGCCGTGCAGCTCGGTGTCGAGGAACCGCTCGTAGTGGCCGACGTCGAGGTCGGTCTCGGCCCCGTCGTCGGTGACGAAGACCTCACCGTGCTGGAACGGGTTCATCGTCCCGGGGTCGACGTTGAGGTAGGGGTCGAGTTTCTGCATGGTGACCCGGAGGCCGCGCAGCTTGAGGAGGCGTCCCAGGCTGGAGGCCGTCAGTCCCTTCCCCAGACTGGAGGCGACACCGCCGGTGACGAACAGATGCTTGGTGTGTGCGGCGCTGCGCAAGGAGTCTCCCGTGGTCGTGACAGATCAGTCGGCACACCCTCTTGGGAGGCCTACAGGTCCACGGGCTCTCAGAATATCAAAGCCCGTTCCCAGGACGCCCGCGCGGCCCCTCTCCGTTCCACCCGCAAGTGACCAAGCGGTAATTTTGCCTCTTATGTCGCTTCGAGACGTGGTACGGCGTGCCGCCGGGACCCTCATCCACCGTGGCTGGGACGCGATCCGCGCGGCCGGCACGGTCAGCCCGGCCAACCCGGCCGGCTACCGCTTCCGCCGTCTCGGCGAGGGCGTCTGCATCGCGTTCCCGGTCGGAGCGATCTTCGGTGAGGCCTGGATCGAGATCGGCGAGCACACCCTCGTCGGCGAGCGCGTGTCCATCTCGGCGGGCATGGGCCCCGGGGTGGACCTGGGCCCGGACTCGATCGTGCGGATCGGCGGCGGCTGCTCGATCGGCCGGGGCAGCCACATCGTGGGCCACCAGTCGATCGACATCGGCGACCACGTGTTCACCGGCCCGTACGTGTACATCACCGACCAGAACCACGTCTACGACGACCCCGGGACGCCGATCGGCCGCCAGTGGCCGCGCAACAACCCGGTCTCCATCGGTCCGGGCTCCTGGCTGGGCACCGGCGCGATCATCCTGCCGGGCACCCGGATCGGCCGCCAGTGCGTGGTCGCCGGCGGCGCGGTGGTCCGCGGCGCCTTCCCCGACCACAGCGTCATCGCGGGCGTCCCGGCCCGGGTCGTCCGGGAGTACACCCCGGGCGAGGGCTGGCAGCCGCCGCAGATCCGCGCGGCTCTGCGGCTGCCGGGATCCATTCCCGGCCCCGGAGCGTTGGAGGATGCACAGGAGCTATGACGGAGGTGTGATGCTCGCGGCGCTGACCGGTCTGGGCCTTTCCACGGCGGCCGGGCTGAACGCCTACATACCGCTGCTCGTCGTCGGCCTGCTGGCCAACCTCACCGACCACGTGCGGCTGCCCGAGGAGTTCGCCTGGCTGTCGAACGGCTGGGTGCTGGCGATCATCGGCGTGCTGTTCCTGGCCGAGGTCGTGCTCGACAAGGTCCCGGTGGTCGACAGCGTCAACGACATGGTCCAGACGGTGGTCCGGCCGGCCTCCGGCGGGGTGGTGTTCAGCGCCACCGAGGCCGCGGCCCGGCTCGACGGCTCCGACTGGATGGGCGCGAACCCCTGGGCCGGCTGGGTGCTGGGCATCGGGATCGCACTGGCGGTGCACGTGATGAAGTCGGCCGCCCGGCCCGCGGTCAACGCCTCCACCGCCGGAGTGGGCGCGCCGGTGGTGAGCACGGTAGAGGACGCCGGGTCCCTCGGCATCAGCCTGATCGCGGTCTTCCTCCCCGTCCTCGTCCTCGCGGTGGTGGCGGCCCTGGCCCTGCTCTCCTGGCGGGTGGTCCGCGCGGTACGGCGCCGCCGCCGCGCACCCGGCCGCGCGGGCTATCCTCGAAACATCCGAACACTCTCGCAGGGAGGTGACTCCGATCGGTGAGTTTCTCGTCGTCGTCCTGGTGATCCTGCTGTTCCTCCTTGCCCTGGGGGCGGCCGGGATCTACCTGCTGGTCAAGGTCGGCAAGAAGGCAACGAAGAAGGCCCGCAAGGTGACGACCCGGGTCGTCTCCCACGTGGCCGCGATGGACCCCGGCGAGGCCGGCGAGGCCGAGCGGATGCGCCTGGACCTGCGCCGCGAGGTCTCCATCACCCGGCAGGCGGTGGACCACGCGCTGCAGGGCGGCTGGGGCCTGGGCGAGCTTCCCCAGCTGATGGCCGAGATCGGCGCGCACGCCGAGCAGCTCGACGCCCAGCTGGGCATGTACGCCCAGCAGAGCCGCGTCTCCCCCTACGTCGACCACGCCGCGCTGGCCCGCCTGCGCGAGCACCACGCCAAGCTGACCACGGCCTGCGCCCGCATCCGCGCCGACCTGCTCAACGACCAGATGGCGCACTCCGCCGGCGGCATCGAGGAGATCCGGAGCCGCACCGACCTGGAGATCGAGGCCCGCCGCCAGGCCCCCGTCCTCGACCCGCTGGACCAGATCGACGAGCTCTACAACCGCACGATGATCGACCGGGCCCGCCCGGAGGAGCCCCGCTGAAATGTCACCTGCTGTGGCATGATGAACACGTCGCGTTGATCTCCGTTCACGTCACCAAGGAGGCCGAGGATGACCACGGCGCTTCCCGAGTGGTTCTATCCGGGCCCGCCCGGCGGATGGACGGCCGACATGCTCGACCATCTCCCCGCCGACGCGCCCCGGCACGTCGAACTGATCGATGGAGCGCTCATCATGATGTCGCCCCAGGCGGCTTTCCACATGTTCGTGCTCAGACGCTTCGAACAGCAACTCGTGCCCCCGGACGACTTCGCCGTCGTCCGCGAAATGACGGTGACCCTGGGAGTCAGGCAACGCCCTGAACCCGACATCATGGTGGTGCGCAGCTCGGCGCTGGCGAACATGAGGACGACGACCTTCAAGCCTGAAGACGTGCTCCTGACGGTCGAAGTCGTGTCTCCCGAGTCCGAAGAGCGCGACAGGACCACCAAACCAATCAAATACTCCGACGCCGGCATCAAATTCTTCTGGCGGGTGGAGCAGGACGAGAAGAGCGCCGTCGTCTATGCCTTCGAGCTCGAACCGGCCGTGAAGGCCTACGTCCCCACCGGGATCCATCGGGGGCGACTACGGACGAACATCGGCTTCGACGTGGACATCGACCTCGATCTGAGCACGTTCATCCGCAGCTGAGGCCATGCCCGCCGGGGCCGCCGCGCGGGTGGGCCCTCACCCGCGCGGCGGCGTCCCGGTCAGGAGACCCCGGCCTCGCGCATGTCGCGGACCTCGCGCTTGAGTTCCTTGATCTCGTCGCGGAGCCGGGCGGCGACCTCGAACTGGAGGTCGGCGGCGGCCTGGTGCATCTGCTCGGTGAGCGAGGCGACCAGTTCCTCCAGCTGGGCCCGGGGCATCTCCCCAGCGATCGCCTTGGCGTGCTGGCCCGCCGCCTGCCTGCTGCCGAAGCCCGGGACCGGCGCCTTGCCGCGGGACTGCTGGCGGCCGCCGCCACCGAGGAGCTGGGCGGTGTCGGCGTCCTCCCGGTTGAGCGAGTCGAGGATGTCGGCGATCTTCTTGCGGAGCGGCTGCGGGTCGATGCCGTGCGCCTCGTTGTAGGCCGTCTGCTTGGCCCGGCGCCGGTTGGTCTCCTCGATCGCCCGCTCCATGGACGGGGTGATCCGGTCGGCGTACATGTGGACCTGGCCGGAGACGTTGCGGGCGGCGCGGCCGATGGTCTGGATGAGCGAGGTCTCCGAGCGCAGGAAGCCCTCCTTGTCGGCGTCGAGGATCGCCACCAGCGACACCTCGGGCAGGTCCAGGCCCTCGCGGAGCAGGTTGATGCCGACCAGCACGTCGAACTCGCCCATCCGCAGCTCGCGCAGGAGCTCGATGCGGCGCAGGGTGTCGACCTCGCTGTGCAGGTAGCGGACCCGGATGCCGAGCTCCAGCAGGTAGTCGGTGAGGTCCTCGGACATCTTCTTGGTCAGCGTGGTGACCAGGACCCGCTCGTCCTTCTCGGTGCGGGTGCGGATCTCGTGGACCAGGTCGTCGATCTGCGACTTCGTCGGCTTGACGATCACCTCGGGGTCCACCAGCCCGGTCGGGCGGATGACCTGCTCGACCACCTCGCCCTTCGCCCTGCCCAGTTCGTACGGTCCCGGGGTGGCGGACAGGTAGACGGTCTGGCCGATCCGCTCCAGGAACTCCTCCCACTTCAGCGGGCGGTTGTCCAGCGCCGAGGGCAGCCGGAAGCCGTGGTCGACCAGGGTGCGCTTGCGGGAGGCGTCCCCTTCGTACATCGCGCCGATCTGCGGGACGGTCTGGTGCGACTCGTCCAGGACCAGCAGGAAGTCCTCGGGGAAGTAGTCGAGCAGGGTGTTGGGCGCGCTGCCCGGGGCCCGGCCGTCCATGTGCCGCGAGTAGTTCTCGATGCCGGAGCAGGTGCCGATCTGCTGCATCATCTCCAGGTCGTAGGTGGTGCGCATGCGCAGCCGCTGGGCCTCCAGGAGCTTGCCCTGCCGCTCCAGCGCCTCCAGCCGCTCGGCCAGCTCCGCCTCGATGCCCCGGACCGCGGTGGCCATCCGCTCGGGGCCGGCGACGTAGTGGGAGGCGGGGAAGATGAACAGCTCGTCGTCCTCGGAGATCACCTCGCCGGTCAGCGGGTGCATGGTCGAGAGCTTCTCGATCTCGTCGCCGAACATCTCGATCCGGACGGCGAGCTCCTCGTACTTCGGGATGATCTCGATGGTGTCGCCGCGCACCCGGAACGTGCCCCGGGTGAAGGCGAGGTCGTTGCGGGTGTACTGCATGTCGACCAGGCGGCGCAGCAGCCGGTCGCGCTCGACCTCCATGCCGACCCGGAGCGGGGTCATCCGGTCGACGTACTCCTGGGGGGTGCCCAGGCCGTAGATGCAGGAGACCGAGGCGACCACGATCACGTCGCGGCGGGTCAGCAGCGAGTTGGTCGCCGAGTGGCGCAGCCGCTCGACCTCGTCGTTGATCGACGAGTCCTTCTCGATGTAGGTGTCGCTCTGCGGGACGTACGCCTCGGGCTGGTAGTAGTCGTAGTAGGAGACGAAGTACTCGACCGCGTTGTGCGGCATCATCTCCCGCAGCTCGTTGGCGAACTGCGCGGCGAGCGTCTTGTTGGGCTGCATGACCAGGGTGGGGCGCTGGAGCCGCTCGATCAGCCAGGCGACCGTGGCGGTCTTGCCCGTGCCCGTGGCGCCCAGCAGGACGTTGTCCTTCTCACCCGCCTTCACGCGTCGCTCCAGCTCGGCGATCGCGGCGGGCTGGTCACCCGACGGGATCATGTCCGTGACGACCTTGAAGGGAGCCGCCTTGCGCTGCAAATCTGTTACCGGCCTCACCTGTCCCACTGTAGGCGGCAGCACCGACAATCCTTGTTCAACCGTCCGGCAAGCGGACCGCAAGCCGGGTGCCGTTCACTGTCCTGCGGGCTCACGCCCACAAGGCATGATGTAAGCGATATGTCCGGTTTTTAGTATGTGATCCCCTCGGAGGTGTGATGTCCCGGCCAAGAGAGGCCGCCAGGCAGGCTGCCATGGCGGCGGCCCAGGCGATCGGGCAGGGAGGCGACCCGCGCCAGGTCGCCGGTCAGGTCGCGGGCCAGTTCGCCGGCCAGTTCGCGGGCAGGGCGGCCGGTCAGGGCCCGGGCCAGGGCGCCGAGCAGGGGTCCGGGGAGCGGGGTTTCTCGCTCAACCCCTCCGACTTCGCGGCGGCCCGCGACCAGGGCACGTCCGTGGGCACCGTCATCGAGGCCCGCGGCTCGTCGCTGAACGAGGCCGGGGAGATCGTCAACCGCAGCTTCAGCGAGCGCGGCCCGAACGGCGAGGCCGTCCACGTCATCTCCCCCGTGGTGATCCCCAAGGGCACCACGGCCCGGGTGGTCCTCCCGCTGGTCCTGCTGGCCGCGCTCGGCCTGGCCGGCCTGGTCGCCACCGGGCTGCCGGACGGCGCCCGGGTGCTGTTCGGCGTGCACTACTGGGCGGTGCTCGCGCTGGCCGCCGCGTTCCTGTGGTGGCGCCGGAGCGTGGTCATGGTCCCCGAGGGCTGCAAGGCGCTGATCACCAAGTTCGGCAAGCTCGTGCAGATCGCCGAGCCCGGCCGGGTGACGCTGCTCAACCCGTGGAAGCGGGTCAGCTACATCGTCAACACCACCCGCGAGTACCCGTTCAACGCGCCCATCCGCGAGGCCCCGACCCAGCAGGGCGTCAAGGCCAGCGTGGACCTGTTCCTGCAGTTCCGGATCGAGGACCCGGCAGAGTTCATCTTCGTGCTCGGCTCGGTCGGCGGCTTCCAGGCCAAGCTGCAGAACGCGATCAGCGAGGTCACCCGCTCCCTCATCTACGCCCAGCGCGCCGAGGACATCTACGACCTGGTGGGCGAGAGCACGCTCGGCATGCTGGAGAGCCTCAACCAGCAGTTCCTGCCCGCCGTACGGCTGACCGACGTGAACATCACCCACGCCGAGCCGTCCAGCCAGGAGTACCGGATGGACCTGGCCGCCCCGGAGATGATCCGGGTGGCCAAGGAGGCCTACACCTACGAGTACGAACTCCAGCTGCGCAAGGAGCAGAACGAGGGCGACCTGGTGCGGGAGCTCGCCGGGCTGCAGGAGCAGCTCTCGGCCATCCACGCCGAGATCGCCGGCTACCAGGCCCGGATGGACACCGCGCTGGAGCGCGCCACCCACCAGGCCAAGGCCCAGGCGGGTCAGCGGCTGGTCGAGGCTGAGTCCACCGCCAAGGCCAACGCCGCGCTGCTGGAGGCGCAGGCGCTGGACATCCGGGCGCTGAGCGCCGCCGAGGCGCCGGAGATCCTCGACTACCGCTTCCAGCAGGACCTGCTCGACAAGCTGGAGTCGGTCGCCGCCCACCTGCCCCGCGTGGTCCAGGTCGGCGAGCACGTCGACATCGACCTGCTGGCCCTGGCCCAGCAGCTCGTCGGCGGGCGCGAGACGGCGCTGTTCTCCGCCGAGGACATGGCCGCGATCCGCGCCCGCATCACCGAGATCGGCCGTCGCGTCGGCGAGCGGGAGGCGGAGATCTCCGCCCTGCTCAACCCGCCCGCCGATCCCGCCGCCCCCGTCGCCGTCGGGACCGCGGCGCGGAACGGCGCCCCGGACGCCGCCCCGTCGGGCACCGCCCCGAGCACCGCCCCGAGCACCGCCCCGAACGCCGCGCAGGACGCCGCGCCGCGCGCCCAGGAAGAGGCCTGAGCACATGAGCCGAGAGTTCTCCAAGATCAAGGAATCCCTGGCGGCCTGGTCGGAGATCCGCCAGCTGCTGCGCGGCGGCGAGTCCGGCCAGCTCGTCCCGGTGGTCATCCCCAAGGACCGCCGGGGCTTCGCCTGGGTGGCGCTGCTGTTCCTGGCCCTCTACCTGGCCGGGACGGCGGTGTTCGCCGGCGGACCGTTCGGCTTCCTGGCCGCGCTCGGTTCGGTGCTCCTCGTGCTCGTGGCCGCGGTCTGGCTCTGGCGCCGGGCGATCATCGAGATCGAGGAGGGCACCACCGGCGTGCGCAGCCGCTGGGGCGCCGTCACCGGCACTCTGCCGCCGGGCCGCCACTACCTCTGGCTGCCCTGGGACCGGGTCGACGCGGTGGTCGACACCTCCACCGAGATCCCGTACTCCGCGCCGATCGTGGCCTGCCCGACGGCCGAGAACGTGCCGCTGAAGTCCATCGAGTTCTTCCTGAAGTTCCGCATCGTCGACCCGGTGGCCTTCGTCCGGACGATCGGGGCGGGCAACTTCGACCTCGTGCTGAGCAGCGCCGTGCAGGACGCCATCCGCCAGCGCAGCCGCAGGGTGCACACCGAGCGCGCCTACGACCTGCGCGGCTCCGACGTGGGCGACATGCAGGAGGCCCTCAACCGCCAGCTCGGCCGGTACGGCGTGCGGGTCACCGGCGCCAACATCCCCGACGTGCAGCTCCCCGACGCCTACCAGCAGCACCTGGCCACCCGGGAGAAGGTCGCCAAGGAGATGTCGGCCTTCGAGCGCGAGTGGGAGCTGACCCGCAAGCGGCGGATCGACACGCTGCTCATGGAGATCGAGCGGGCGAAGAAGACGCGGGACGCGCGCATCGTCGAGGTGCGGGCGGCCGCCAACACGGCGCGCAAGGACGTCGCCCGCATGCTGGAGGAGCACGAGACCGAGGCCCAGCGGGTGCGCTGGGAGATCGAGGCGCGGGGCCGGGCCGAGCTCACCTCCGCCGAGAACGAGGCCAAGGCGCTGCGCCGCCTGGCCGAGTCCTACCGCGACAACCGCGCCGTGCTCCACTACGAGCTGGCCCGCCGCCGCCTGGACGTGGGGGCCCGGCTCGCCGAGAGCGCCCCCCGGCCCGTCGTCGTCCGGACCACGGGCGGGGCCGGGGACTCCTCCGCGCTGTCCACCCTGCTCATGGCGCAGATCCTGCCGCAGCTCGGCACCGGGAACGGCCGGCCCAGGCCGTCCGTTGACCACACTGGCGACGCCGGCGGCCCCGCCGGCACCGCGCACTGAAACGTCCGCCCGGCGGACGTCCGCCGGGCGACACTGAGAACACGCACGTCATCTACCCAGGGAGTCTCCTGATGGTGTTCCGCAAGCTGAAGGCCGCATTCGGTGCAGGTGTCGAGGTCGACACGATCCTGCAGAACTCCAACGTCCGCCCCGGCGAGATCCTGCGCGGGCAGGTCAACTTCCGCAGCAGCAGCAACGACTACCAGGTCGAGGGCATCTTCATCGACTTCACCGCGGTGGTGGAGGTGGAGAGCGGCGACGAGGAGTACAAGACGACCTACAGCTTCCTGCGCCACCAGGCCTCCGGACCGTTCCACCTGGCGGCGGGCGCGGGTCAGTCGGTCCCCTTCGAGATCCCCGTCCCGTGGGAGACCCCGATCAGCGCCATCGGCGGCCACCCGCTGCACGGCATGAAGCTGGGCGTCTCCACCGAGCTCGCCCTGGCCGGCGCGCTCGACAAGGGCGACCTCGACCCGCTGTTCGTCAACCCGCTGCCCGCCCAGGAGAACGTCCTGGCCGCCCTCGACCGGATGGGCTTCCGCTTCAAGAAGGCCGACCTGGAGCGCGGCACCCTGCACGGCTCGCGCATGCCGTTCTTCCAGGAGATCGAGTATTACGCGGGCCCCGAGTACAGCCGGCACTTCAACGAGCTGGAACTGACCTTCATCTCCGGTCCGAGCGCGATGGACGTCATCCTGGAGGCCGACACCCGCGGCGGCTTCCTGAACTCCAGCCACGACACCTACAACCGCTTCACCGTCCACTACACCGACCACCCCGGTCAGGTGGAGCAGTCCCTGCGCGCCGGGCTGCACGCGATGGCCCAGAAGCGCGGCTGGTTCTGAGCCCCTCCCCGCCTGCGGCCCGCATCCCGGCGCGGCCGCCTCCCGTACGGCCCGCATCCTCTCCGGATGCGGGCCGTACGGCCCGCCGGGCCGCTCTCCGGCCGCCGATGAACGTTTCACGCCCGCCGCGGCCCTCCCCGCCTCCGTGCCAGGTCACGGCGCCCCGGGAAACGGGACGGGCGGCCGGTCTCCCTCCGGAGACGCCGCCGGTGTGATACTTCAGGCCCCGGCCGGCCGGCGCCCGCAGGGCCGCCCGCCGTACGGCGACGTTCTCCGCCCCCCACAGGAGGATCGATGCGCAGGACAGGGACTCTGCTCGCCTCTGCCGTCCTGGCCACCGGACTGGCGCTGTCCGTCGGAGCGGCGCCCGCGCAGGCGGCCACGCTCCGCAACGTCTACTACTACGACTGGGACTGCCACCGGGTCGGGAACCTCGGCATCCAGGACGGGTGGTGGACGTCGTACACGTGCACCCCCCAGTACGGCTACTGGTTCCTCTACGCGTGACCCGGCCTCGGTGACGGCCCCGGTGCCGGGGCTGGCGTCTCCGGGGCCGTGACCGGGCCCGATGCCGTCGGCGGGCCGCCCGGAACCCGACCGGGAGACGGGCCCGGGTGAGCCGGTCGCTACCGCGCCCGGCTCGCCCGCCGGGCGGACAGCTCCGCCCACACCTCGTCCACCCGGGCGTCCAGCTCCTCCAGTGAGCCCTCGTTGCCGATCACGATGTCCGCGACCGCCAGCCGGTCCTCGCGGGCTGCCTGGGCGGCGATCCGGGCGCGCGCGTCCTTCTCGGACATGCCGCGCGCGCCGGTCAGCCGGTCCAGGCGCACCTCGTCGGCCGCGTCCACGACGATCACCACGTCGTACATCGGGGCGAGGTTGTTCTCCACCAGCAGCGGCACGTCGTACACCACGATCGCGGCCTCGTCGGCCTCGGCCGCCTGGTTCTGCAGCTCGGCGACCCGGGCGCCGACCAGCGGGTGGACGATGCCGTTGAGCGCGGCCAGCTTCTCGGAATCGGAGAAGACGATGGCGCCCAGCCTCTCCCGGTCGAGCGAGCCGTCCGCGCGGAGCACCTCGTCTCCGAAGACCGCGACGACCCCCGCCAGCCCCTCGGTCCCCGGTTCGACCACCTCACGGGCGATCCTGTCCGCGTCGATGACCACGGCCCCCCGGTCCGAGAGCCGCCGCGACGCCTCGCTCTTACCCGACCCGATCCCGCCGGTGAGTCCGACCTTCAGCATGGTCCGCAGCATACGGGCACGGCTCCCCCGCGGTCTTCCCGGCCCGGCGCGCGGGCCCGGACCCCTCGTCCGCTCACCTCCGTGCGCACGGCGGGCGCGGGAGGGCGGCTCAGAGCAGGCGGCGCATGTGCACCAGGGTGAGGTGGTCGCTCATCCGCTCCCGGCGGGTCTCCCGGTAGCCGTGGCGGCGGTAGAGCCGCAGGTTGCCCTCCGACAGGTGCCCGGTGAACAGGTCGAACGCGAGCGCCTCGGCGACCTCCTCGTGCAGGGCCGCCAGCAGCGCCCCGCCGATCCCCCGGCCCTGCACGTCGGGCGCGACCACCAGCCGCCCGACCCGGCAGGTCGTCTCCGAGGTCTGACCCCGGACCGCGCCGACGATCCGCCCGCCGTCCCGGGCGACGAGCACGGTGCCCGACTCGACGGCCCGGCGGACCTGCTCGGCCGACTCGACCAGCGGCGGGATGAACGGGTCCCCGTAGAGCTGGGCCTCGGTCACGTACGCCGCGCGCTGCACGGTGAGGATCTCCCCCGCCTCCGCGGGCTCCGCCCGCTCGATCATCGTCACGGCGTCACCTTAGCCGCGCACTTCCCTCGGGGCCATTCCCCCACCGTCATCGCCCGGCAGGGCCGCTCCGGGCGTCTGAGGGCCGTCCCGGGACGTCCGGGACGCTCGCCCCCCACGGGGTCCGCAAGGTCCTCAAGCCAGGACCGCCCTGGGGCGTCCCGGGACGTTCTGGCCCCGGGACGGCCCGGAGCCTCCCGGGCCGGCCCCGCCCCGGAACGCGGAAGGGCCCCGCCGGAGCGGGGCCCTTCTGCGAACCGTGCTTACTGCTGCTGCTTCACCGCGGCCTCAAGGCCTCAGCTCTGGCCGCCCGCGAGCTTCTCGCGCAGAGCCGCGAGAGCCTCGTCGGAGGCGAGGGCGCCGGCCGCCGGAGCGGAGGAGCCGCTGGAGGAGGTCGACGGGGTCTCACCGGAGTAGGACGTGGGGGCCGCCTCGCCCGCCTCGGCCTCGGCCTTGCGGGCCTCCTCGACCTGCTTCTTGTGCGCCTCGAAGCGGGTCTGGGCCTCGGCGTACTGCCGCTCCCACTCCTCGCGCTGCTTGTCGAAGCCCTCGAGCCACTCGCCGGTCTCCGGGTCGAAGCCCTCGGGGTAGATGTAGTTGCCCTGGTCGTCGTAGGTCGCCGCCATGCCGTACAGCGTGGGGTCGAACTCGACGTCGGCGCCCATCGCACCCTCGTTGGCCTGCTTGAGCGAGAGCGAGATCCGGCGACGGTCGAGGTCGATGTCGATGATCTTCACGAAGATCTCGTCGCCGACCTGGACGACCTGCTCGGGGATCTCGACGTGGCGCTCGGCCAGCTCGGAGATGTGGACCAGGCCCTCGATGCCCTCCTCGACCCGGACGAACGCACCGAACGGCACCAGCTTGGTGACGCGGCCCGGCACGACCTGGCCGATCTGGTGGGTGCGGGCGAACTGCTGCCACGGGTCTTCCTGCGTCGCCTTGAGCGACAGGGAGACGCGCTCGCGCTCCATGTCCACGTCGAGAACCTCGACGGTGACCTCCTGGCCCACCTCGACGACCTCGGAGGGGTGGTCGATGTGCTTCCAGGAGAGCTCGGAGACGTGGACCAGACCGTCGACGCCGCCGAGGTCCACGAACGCACCGAAGTTGACGATCGAGGAGACGACGCCCTTGCGGACCTGACCCTTCTGCAGGGTGTTGAGGAACGTCTGGCGAACCTCGGACTGGGTCTGCTCCAGCCAGGCGCGGCGGGAGAGAACCACGTTGTTGCGGTTCTTGTCCAGCTCGATGATCTTCGCCTCGAGCTCGCGGCCGACGTACGGCTGGAGGTCGCGGACCCGGCGCATCTCGACCAGGGAGGCCGGGAGGAAGCCGCGCAGGCCGATGTCGAGGATGAGACCACCCTTGACGACCTCGATGACCGTGCCGGTGACGATGCCGTCCTCGTCCTTGATCTTCTCGATCGTGCCCCAGGCCCGCTCGTACTGAGCGCGCTTCTTGGACAGGATCAGACGGCCTTCCTTGTCCTCCTTCTGGAGGACCAGGGCCTCGACGTGCTCACCGACCTCGACGACGTCCGCCGGGTCGACATCATGCTTGATCGAGAGCTCACGCGAGGGGATCACACCCTCGGTCTTGTAGCCGATGTCGAGCAAAACTTCATCTCGATCGACCTTGACGACGGTGCCCTCGACGATGTCGCCGTCGTTGAAGTACTTGATGGTCAGGTCGATCGCTGCGAGGAACTCTTCCTCAGAGCCGATGTCGTTGACCGCTACCTGCGGGGTGCTCGAGGTGGCCTCAGTGCTGCTCGTCATGTGTGGAATTGCTCCGAACGCGGACAGATGTCGATGTGGCGAACGCGCGGCAGGCTTCTTATCGTTCAGCCGAGACAGGAGTTCGCATCGACGTGATCGAGCGCGAGCCCACTCCGTCCGAGACACGCGCGAGCCCACAGCGCAGCGATCAGCATATGAGACCAGAGCAGCCTGGTCAATCCGGAAGGACCCCGCACCAGGAGGCACGTAAAGGCCGCAACGGCGACAGGGACGCCTAATAGGCGTTGACCTGCCCCCTCCGCTTGGAGCTGATATTACCCCGAAGTTTCCTCGGGATGGAGATCCGTTCGGGGTCGCCGTCGGCCGTGTAGCGCTCGCCCGGGTGCCTGTCCAGCCACTCCAGCCAGTACTGCGAGCACCACTTGCGGCACTCGCCCTTCTTGCCGTTGCTCTGGATCCGCTGGACGGCCCGCCAGTCGTAGTCCTTGGCGAAGGGCGACACCGACGGCTGGGCGCCGGCCAGGAAGACGGCCTTGAAGGCGAACCCCGTCCCGTCCCAGGAGCCCTTCTGCACGGTGGACCGCTTGCGCGGCATCGCCCCGAACGGCAGCGCCAGCGTCTCCGAGGGGCCGGCGCCGAGCGCCTTCAGCATCCGCTCGACGCGGACCAGCTGCTCGGCGATGCCCTTCTTCGCCAGGCCCGGCAGGTACGGGTGGCTCCAGGTGTGGTTGGCCACCTCGAACCCGCGGGAGGACAGCCACCGCACGGCGCGTGCCTGGTCGGCCCGGCTCTGCAGCCCGAACGGCTGCCGGTTGACCCAGAAGGTGGCGACCGGCCGGAAGCCGGGGTACTTCTTCGCCACCTGGTAGATGATCCCGACCGCGGTGTCCTTCACCGGCATGCCCGCGTCGTCCAGCGCGAAGTGGCTGGGGTGGCCGTCGTCGAAGGTGAGCACCACCGGGTGCCTGCCCGCGGGGATGTCCATCCGCCCGGTGGCGAACTCCCGGGCGGTGACCGGCACGTAGCCGTCCCTGGCCAGCCGTTCCATCTCCCTGCGCACCTGGTCGGGGGTGCGGTCGATGGAGGCCCGCCGCTTCTTCACGATCCGGTGGTACATGATCACGGGGACCATCCCGGCCTCGTTGGCCTTCACCTGCCGGGCGAACTCCGGGGTGGCGGTGATCGGCTGGGGCAGGTCGGCCGGGGGCAGGTCCGGCTCCGGGGTGGGCGCCGGCGTCGGGACGGCGCCCTGCGCCTGCCGCCCCGGCGCGGAGGCCGGGGCGGACGGCCCGGCGGTCCCGGGCGGGTCGGGCAGCAGGAACAGGACCCCGGTGGCGATGACCACGACCACGACGTTGGCCAGCATGATGAACCGCGTGAGAGGGGGGGTTGGACTGCGCACAAGACTCCCGTGCCCGTCGAGGTGTCGGCCTGCCGTCCAACCCTAGAACAGACCAGGACAAGCCCGGACACACCTCACAGCGCCCTCGCAGCACCCCCACCACCGGCCCGGCGGTCAGTGGCCGGCGTCCTGCCACGTGCGCCCGACGCCCACCGACACCTCGAGCGGGACGCGCAGCTCGTAGGCGGTGTTCATCCGGGTCCGGACCAGCTCGCGCAGGGTCTCCAGCTCACCCGGCGCGACCTCGAACACGAGCTCGTCGTGGACCTGGAGCAGCATCCGCGAATCCAGGCCCGCCTCGCGCAGCGCGGCGCCCACCCGCAGCATCGCGATCTTGATGATGTCCGCCGCCGAGCCCTGGATCGGCGCGTTGAGCGCCATCCGCTCGGCCATGTCGCGGCGCTGGCGGTTGTCGCTGTTGAGGTCGGGCAGGTAGCGGCGGCGGCCGAGGATGGTCTCGGTGTAGCCGTCCTGCCGGGCCCGGGCGACGATCGCGTTGAGGAAGTCGCGGATGCCGCCGAACTCCTCGAAGTACTCCTCCTTGAGGCCTCTGGCCTCCGGCACCGGGATGCCGAGCTGCGCGGACAGCCCGAAGTCGGACAGGCCGTAGGCCAGCCCGTAGTTCATCGCCTTGATCTTGGCGCGCATCTCGCCGGTGACCTTCTCCGGCTCGGTGCCGAAGACCCGCGCCGCGGTCGCCTGGTGGAAGTCGTGCCCCGACTCGAACGCGGCGATCAGCGCCTCGTCGCCGGACAGGTGCGCCATGATGCGCAGCTCGATCTGGCTGTAGTCGGCGGTCAGCAGCGTCTCGTAGCCGGAGCCGACCGTGAACCCCTGCCGGATGCGGCGGCCCTCGGCGGTGCGGATCGGGATGTTCTGCAGGTTGGGCTGTTTGGAGCTCAGCCGCCCGGTGGCCGCCACCGTCTGCTCGAACGTCGTGTGGATCCGCCCGTCGTCGGAGATCTCCTTGATCAGCCCCTCGACTGTGACCCGCAGCTTCTCCTGGTCCCGGTGGCGCAGCATGATCGTCGGAAGCTCGTGCTCGGTCTGCGCGGCCAGCCAGGCCAGCTGGTCGGCGTCGGTGCTGTAGCCGGTCTTGATCTTCTTTGTCTTGGGCAGCCCCAGCCTGACGAAGAGGATCTCCTGGAGCTGCTTGGGCGAGCCCAGGTTGAACTGCTCGCCCACCGACGCGTGGGCCGCCTCGACGGCCTGCTTCACCGCGGCCCGGAACTCCTCCTCCAGCCCGCCGAGGTGGTCGCGGTCGGCGGCGATGCCCGTCCGCTCCATCTCCGCCAGGACGGTCACCAGCGGCAGCTCCACGTCCCGCAGCAGGCCGGTGGCCGCCCGCGGCTCCAGGAACGCCTCCAGCGCGCCCGCGAGGTCGCGCACGGCCGAGGCCCTCAGCGCGAGGTCGCGGGCCGCGTCGGCCTCCTGGTCGTCGAACAGGGAGGTCTGCCCGTCCGCCGGGGCCTCGCCCTTCAGCTCGCGGCCGAGGTAGACCCGGACCAGGTCCTCCAGGACGAACGAGCGCTGCCCCGGGGCCGCCAGGTAGGCGGCCAGCGCCGTGTCGCAGGACAGCCCGCGCAGCTCCAGCCCCTGCGCCCAGAGCGCCAGCATGAACCCCTTGGCGTCGTGCACCGCCTTGGGCCTGGCCTCGTCGGCCAGCCAGGCGCGCAGCGCCGCCTCGTCCGCCTCGGTCAGCCCGGACGGGTCGACGAACGCCGCCCGGGAGCCGCCCGCGCCGCCTTCCTGCCCGGCGGCCGGCGCGGCGATCGCCACACCGTCGATCCGGCCGGTGCCCCTGCCGTACGCCCCCGTGAAGGCCAGGCCGGCCCGCCCCTCGGGCAGCGCTTCCAGCCACCCGGCCACCTCCCCGGGGCCGAGCACGACGACGTCGACCTCGAAGCCGTCCCCGGCGCCGGATTCGGACCCGGACTCCGCCGAGCCGAGGGTCTTGAAGAGCCGCTCGCGGATCTCGCCCCGGAACTCCAGGGTGTCGAGGATCTTGTCGATCTCGGCGCGGTCCAGCTCGCCGACCCTCAGCCCGGCGACCTCCTGCTCCAGCGGCACGTCGCGCACCAGCTGGGTCAGGCGGCGGTTCATCAGGACCTGGTCGAGGTGGTCGCGGAGCTTCTCGCCGGCCTTGCCCTTGACCTCGTCGACCCGGTCGACCAGCTCCTCCAGAGAGCCGAACTCCCTGATCCACTTGGCCGCGGTCTTCTCCCCCACGCCCGGGATGTTCAGCAGGTTGTCGCTGACGTCGCCGCGGATGGCGGCGAAGTCGGGGTATTGAGCCGGGGTGAGGTCGTACTTCTCCAGCACGGCCTCGGGGGTGAACCGCGTCATGTTGCTGATCCCGACCCGGGTCATCAGCACCGTGATCCGCTCGTCGACGAGCTGCAGCGCGTCGCGGTCGCCGGTGACCACCAGCACGTCCATGTCCTGCGCGGCGGCCCGGGTGGCGAGCGTGGCGATCAGGTCGTCGGCCTCGTAGCCGGCCAGCGACAGGTGCGGGACGCGCAGCGCGTCGAGCATCTCGTGGATCAGGCTCATCTGGCTGCGGAAGCTGTCCGGGCTGGCGCTGCGGGTGGCCTTGTAGCCGGCGTACTCCTCGTGCCGGAACGTCGGCTCCGAGCGGTCGAAGCAGACCGCCACGTGGGACGGCCGCTCGTCGCGGAGCACGTTGACCAGCATCGACGTGAACCCGTAGATGGCGTTGGTCTTCTGCCCCGTGGAGGTGGAGAAGTTCTCCTCAGGGAGTGCGTAGAACGCCCGATAGGCCAGAGAATGCCCATCCAGCAGCAGGAGACACGGACGAGTAGGGGTCGCTTCACTCTTCGGCACAGCAGAAGCCTAGTCTCCTGATGCGACAGAAAACCTGGTCCCGCCTGACGAGGAGTCACCCCTTGACCATGACCGATCCCGACGAGACGTCCCCCATCGAGGAACTGCTGGGCGGCGCGCACAGGAACACCCTGGTCGAGCGGATGGGCATCGAGATCCTGGAGGCGAGCGCCGAGCGCGTCGTCGCCACCATGCCCGTCGAGGGCAACACCCAGCCGTACGGCCTGCTGCACGGCGGCGCGTCCTGCGTCCTGGCCGAGACCATCGGCTCCGTCGGCTCGGCCCTCCACGCCGGCCCCGGCCGCATCGCCGTCGGCATCGAGATCAACGCCACCCACCACCGCTCGGCCACCTCCGGCCTGGTCACCGGCGTGGCCACCCGCCTGCACGGCGGCCGGACGGTCGCCACCTACGACATCGAGATCACCGACGAGCAGGGCCGGCGCGTGTGCACCTCCCGGCTCACCTGCATGCTCCGCGACGCCCCCTGAGGGCGGCGTCCGAAGAAGTCCGGGCGGGCGGCGCATATCTTTGCGCTGTCGGCTCCGGTGGGGTTACGGTGGGTGACGGCGACGCCCGCGGGGGGCCGAGTAGAAAACGTGCGGAGTCGGGGAAGCTCCACACGGCGCCAAAGGCCTCCCCGCGGGCTCGCGCCCCGCAGGGCACCCGCACCCCTCCCTCTGGCGTCCTCGTGCCCCTCCCCGGCGTTCTCGCGCCCCGCAGGCGCAGGGCACCCGCACCCCTCCCCGGCGTTCTCGCCGCCTGCCCCGGACGCGCCGGTGGCCCGCACCCCCGGGGAAGGGGGACGGGCCACGGTCTGCGAACCCTCCGGAGGGCTCAGACGTCGGTGTGGGTCGGGTCCAGCACCCGGCGCAGGAAGGACTTGGTGCGCTCGTGCCGCGGCGCGCCGATGACCTGCTCGGCCGGGCCGTCCTCGACGATGACGCCGCCGTCCATGAAGACCACCCGGTCCGCCACATCTCGGGCGAACGCCATCTCGTGGGTGACCACCAGCATGGTCATGCCCTCCTCGGCCAGCTTGCGCATGACCGTGAGCACGTCGCCGACCAGCTCCGGGTCGAGCGCCGAGGTGGGCTCGTCGAAGAGCATCAGCGCCGGGCTCATCGCCAGCGCCCGGGCGATCGCCACCCGCTGCTGCTGGCCGCCGGAGAGCTGCGCCGGATAGGAGTCGCGTTTGTCGGCGACGCCCACCTTCTCCAGGTTCTCCACGGCGATGCGCTCCGCCTCCGCCCTGCCGCGCTTGAGCACGCGGCGCTGGGCGATCATGACGTTCTCCAGCGCGGTCATGTGCGGGAAGAGGTTGAACTGCTGGAAGACCATGCCGACCCGGCGGCGGGCGGCGTCGATGTCGACGTCACGGTGGGTCAGCTCGACCCCGTCCACCACCACCTGGCCCGAGGTGGGCTCCTCCAGCAGGTTCACGCAGCGCAGCAGCGTGGACTTGCCGGAACCCGACGGTCCGATGACGCAGACCACCTGGCCGGGGTCGACGGTGAAGTCGATGCCCTTGAGGACCTGCAGCGCACCGAACGACTTGTGCAGGTTCCTGATCTCTACTGCGTGTGCCATGTCCCTCACCGCGCCTTAGCCTGGCGTGCTTCGAGCCGCCGCACCACGATGCTCAGCGGGATCGTGATGAGCAGGTAGGTCGCACCGGCCAGCAGCAGCGGCGTGCTGTCGGCGTACTCGGTGGCGATGTCCTGGCCGAACTTGGTCAGTTCGCTCGTCGCCGAGGTGACACCGATCGCGAACACCAGCGAGGAGTCCTTGAACAGCAGGATCAGCTCGTTGGTGAGCGGAGGGATCACGATGCGCAGCGCCTGCGGGATCACCACCGTGATCATGGCCCTGGAGTACGACATGCCCAGCGAGCGCGCCGCCTCCATCTGGCCCCGCGGCACCGCCTGCAGGCCCGCCCGGATCGTCTCGGCCATGTAGGCCGCCGAGACCAGGCCGAGGGCGATCGCGACGACGCCGTACTCGTCGAAGGGGAACCGGATGCCCGGGAACGCGGTCGGGACCGCCAGTCCGAGCAGGATGAAGACCAGCACCGCCGGGAGGCCGCGGAAGACCTCGATGTAGACGAGTGCGATCCACCGGTTGGGCGCCGCGGAGGACAGCCGCATGAGCGCGACCACCAGTCCCAGGAAGAAGCCCAGGACGTACCCGGAGACCGTGTAGATCACCGTGTTCTTCAGCGCGATGGTGAAGATCTCCGGGAAGAGGTTCTCCGCCACCTTCATGTCGAGGAAGTGCTCGCGGATCGCCGCCCAATCGGCCCAGCTCACCACCAGGGCGGCGAGGACGACGAAGACGGCGTACTGGACGCCGCGGCTGATGTTCCGCCGCTGACGGGGACTGAGCCCCGCCCCTCCGGAGGACGCTCCGGAGGGGCCGACCGGAGGCCCGGTCATCGTGGACTGTTCTGACATGGAATCAGGCGCCCGGCTTCTTCCCGAACCACTTCTCGTAGATGGTGTCGTAGCTGCCGTCCGCCTTGGCCGCGGAGATGGCGTCGTTCAGGGCCTTCACCAGCTCGGTGCTGCCCTTCTTGGCGGCCACGCCGTACTGGGCGCCGGTCTCGATGATGCCGCCCAGCTCGAACTTCTCGGCGATCTCGGGCTTCTTCAGCCAGTCGTTGATGACCGGCAGGTCCTGCAGGACCACGTCGACCTGACCTGCCTGCAGCGCGGCGATCTGCTTGCCCGCGTCGTCGAACTGCTTGGGGTCGAAGCCCTTGCTCTTGGCGTAGTCGAGGCTCGTGGTCGCCGCCTGCACGCCGAAGCGCAGGTTGCCCGCCTTGACCTCCTCGATCGTGTTGATCTTCTTGCCCTTGGGCGACAGGAAGGCGATCACTTCGTCGAAGTACGGGTCGGAGAAGTCGAGGTTGGCCTTGCGCTCCTCGGTGATGGTCATGCCCGCGGCGGCCACGTCGCACTTGCCGGCGTTGAGCGCCGCACCGCTCTTGATCGAGTCGAACTTGATGTCGACGATCTCCTGCGTCACACCGAGCTTCTTGGCGGCCAGGTCGACGATGTCGACGTCGAAGCCGACGACCTTGTCGCCCTCCTTGTACTGGAAGGGCGGGTACGGCAGGCTCGTGCAGGTGGTCAGCTTGCCGGGGGTGACCAGCTTGGGGCCGTCGGCGGCCGGGGCGCTGGACGAGGCACCCGCGCTCGGGCTGGCGGTGGTGGAGTCGCCACCGCCGCAGGCCGACAGGCTCAGCGCGCCGGCCACGACCACGGCGCCCACCGCGAGCGCCCGGCGGGGAATGAAACTCAGGCCCACGACGGCCTCCTTCTCGGTCAATGTCGCTCTTTGCATGGATACCTCAATGCGGGTGATGCTGCCCCACAGGTACGGCAGGGCAGGTCACCGCTGTGACACGATTCGGACAACAAGTTCAGCCGTGCGTATTACTCCCGCGTACCCCGATCTAGCGTGATCTTCATGCCCCGCACCGCCGTGGCCGTCGCGGCCGCCGCACTCCTCTTCCTGCCGGCCGCCGCCTGCTCCGGGCGCCCGGAGCCCCGGACGGACTCCGCCCGCCGGGCCGCCGCGACGCCGACGTACGAACTCCCGCCCCGTCCCGTCAGGCCCGGCGAGATCCGCGTCATGGCCGCCCCCGTGCAGGACGGCGACACCCGGTTCCAGGTGATCGGCCTGCAGAAGGGGCTCAGCGGCTTCTTCGCCAGCCACGCCGAGTGGCAGGCCAGGGGCCAGTACGTGGTGGTGCGGATCGTCGCCGACAACCCCGGGCGCACCAACTCCCGCTTCGACGCCGGCAGGCAGCGGCTGCTCACCTCCGACGGCGCGGCCCACCCGGTCGACGCGTTCGCCCAGGCGACCAAGCGGCAGCCGGACGTCTTCCTGCTGGGCGCCGGCGTCCGGGTCGAGATGGACCTGTGGTTCGACGTCCCAGAGGAGGCCTCGGTGACCGGGATCCGGCTGTACGGCGACCCGCCGCTGGGCTACACCCGCACGGACGGCGTCACGGTGCCGCTGGGCTGAGCCGCGCGAACGGGCGGACCCGCCGTCGCGGCGGGTCCGCCCGTGATCACACCGTACGGCTCACGCCTCGCCCGCGGGCGGCTCGGCCGCGGCCGGCCCCGGTGCGGGCGCGTCGTGCCCGAGACCGCCGCCGAGGTAGGCGGCCTGCACGTCGGGGTCGTCGAGCAGCTGCGCCGCGGGGGCGCTCTTGACCACCCTGCCGGTCTCCAGCACGTAGGCCCGGTGGGCGAGCTTCAGCGCCTGCTGGGCGTTCTGCTCCACCAGCAGCACCGTGACGCCGCGCCGGTTGATCTCCTCGATGATGTCGAAGATCTGCTGGACCAGCAGCGGGGCCAGGCCCATGGACGGCTCGTCCAGCAGCAGCACCTTCGGCTTGGCCATCAGCGCCCGGCCGATGGCGAGCATCTGCTGCTCGCCGCCGGACATCGTGCCGGCCGCCTGGTTGCGACGCTCGGCCAGCCGCGGGAACAGCTCGTAGGCCTCGGCGAGCTCGGCGCCGAAGTCACCCGAGCGGGTGTAGGCGCCCATCAGCAGGTTGTCGTGGACCGTCATGCCAGGGAAGATGCCGCGGCCCTCGGGGGCCTGCCCCAGACCCGCCATCACGCGCTTGTGACCGGGCATCTTGCTGATGTCCTGGCCGTCGAAGACGATGCTCCCCGACGTCAGGCCGCGCAGCCCGGAGATCGTCTTCAGGGTGGTCGTCTTGCCCGCCCCGTTCGCTCCGATGAGCGTGACGATCTCGCCCTCGTTCACCTCGACCGAGATGCCCTTGAGCGCCGCGATCTTGCCGTAGTGGACGTGGATGTCCTTGATCTCAAGAAGCATCTGCCGGTGCCCCCAAATACGCCTCGACGACCCGGGGGTCGTTCCGCACCTCGTCAGGCAGACCGTCGGCGATCTTCTGGCCGAAGTCCAGCACCGCGATGCGGTCGCTGATGCCCATGATGAGGCTCATGTCGTGCTCGATGATCAGAATCGTCCGCCCGGCGTCCCGGATGTCGCGGATGAGCTGCTGCAGCGCCACCTTCTCCGCCGGGTTCATGCCCGCGGCGGGCTCGTCCAGCAGCAGCAGCTTCGGGTCGGTCGCCAGTGCCCGGGCGATCTCCAGGCGCCGCTGGTCGCCGTAGGGCAGGTTCTTGGCGTGGTCGTGCGCGCGGTGCGGGATGCCGACGAACTCCAGCAGCTCCATCGCCAGCTTCCGGCCGTCCCGCTCCGCCTGGCGGTGCCAGGGCAGGCCGAGCGCCACGCTCACCATGCCGGACCGGTGGTGGGCGTCCGCGCCCACCATGATGTTCTCGACCGCCGTCATGTTGTGGAACAGCCGGATGTTCTGGAACGTCCGGGCCACGCCCTTACGGGTGATCTTGAAACGCTTGGTCCCGCTGATCTTCTCGCCCAGGAAGCGGACCTCGCCCTGGGTCGGCCGGTAGACGCCGGTCACCACGTTGAACACCGTGGTCTTGCCGGCGCCGTTCGGACCGATGAGCGCGAAGATCTCGCCCTCGTTGACCGTCAGGTTCACGTCGTTCAGCGCCGTGACGCCGCCGAACCGCATGACGAGGTCCTTCAGCTCCAGCATCGCGCGGCCACCGCGCGCCTGGCCCGCAGCACTCGCTTCGGTGCTCACTTGGAGGCCACCTCCTCACCGTGCGACTCCGGCCCGGGCACCTCTGCACCGAGCGTACCCATCCCGCCTGATCCCTCTTTCAGCTCCGCTTTTCGCTGGCGCGACGGCAGCAGGCCCTCCGGACGGAAGATCATCAGTGCGACGAGCACCGCACCGAAGATCAGCATGCGGTACTCCTGCAGGCCGCGGAAGCGCTCGGGCAGCCACGCCACGATGAACGCGCCCAGCATGACGCCCGGCAGGTTGCCCGCGCCGCCCATGACCACCGCGGCCAGGATCGTCGCCGAGAGCAGGAACTGGAAGTCGTTCGGGTTGATCGAGATGGACTTGGCCGCCCACAGCACGCCCATCGCGCCACCGATCGAGGCGCCGATGGCGAAGGCCAGCATCTTGAAGCGGAAGGTCGGCACGCCCATGACCTCGGCCGCGTCCTCGTCCTCCCGGATCGCCGCCCAGGCGCGTCCCACCCGGCTCTTCTCCCAGCGCTTGACCAGGATGATCACCACGACGGCGAGGGCCACCAGCAGGTAGTAGTAGGGCCGCGGGTCGAGCACGCCGTACTTGAAGATCTCGACGTCGCCGATGTAGATGCCCTCGATGCTCGGCGGGTGCGGGATGCCGCGGATGCCGTTCGGGCCGCCGATCTCATCGGTGTTCCGGGCGGTGATGCGGATGATCTCACCGAAGCCCAGCGTGACGATCGCCAGGTAGTCGCCGCGCAGCCGCAGCGTCGGGGCGCCCAGAGTAAGGCCCGACAGCGCGCAGATCAGGATGCCGGCCACCATGATGACCCAGAAGTTCCAGCCCATCCGGGTGCCGAGCAGCGCCATCGCGTAGCCGCCGACGGCGTAGAACGCGACGAAGCCCAGGTCGAGCAGGCCCGCCTGGCCCACCACGACGTTCAGGCCGATGGCCAGCAGCACGTAGGTGCCGATCGGGAAGAACAGGATCGTCGCCCAGTCGGTGTCGGGCGACATGAAGCTGCCGATGGTCTCGGACGGCAGCAGCAGCGCCGCCACGATCAGGAGCAGGTAGACGGCCCAGCGCTGCCAGCCGGGGGCCTGCTGCCAGCGGTCGTGCACCACGTCGCCGGCATGACCCAGCCGCCGGCGGAAACCTGCCACGGAAGTCTGCTTGTCGTTCATGCGCGCGCCTGCTGGAGTGATTCACCGAGGATGCCGGTGGGGCGGAACATCAGGACCAAGACGAGGATGGTGAAGGAGATCACGTGCTTCCAGTCGGAGCCGAAGAAGATCGCTCCGTAGTTCTCCACCAGACCGAGCGTGACTCCGCCGACCAGGGCGCCCCGCAGGTTGCCGATGCCGCCCAGGACGGCCGCGGTGAACGCCTTGATGCCGAAGAGGAAGCCGATGTAGTAGTTCGTGTTCTCATAAGCGATCAGGTACAGCGCGCCGGCCACGCCGGCCATGCCGCCGCCGATGAGGAACGTCATCCGCACGACGGAGTCGATGTTGACGCCCATCAGGACCGCGGCCTCGGGGTTCTGCGCGGTGGCGCGGATGCCGCGGCCGATCTTCGTGCCGTTCACCAGCCGGTCCAGCACGATCATCATGCCGACGGCCGCCACGACGACCACCACCTGGTGCAGCTTGACCGGGTGACCGGCGATCGAGAACAGGTCCGTCCGCTCCATGATCTGGGGCAGGGCCATCTGGATCCGGCCCTGCTGGGGGCGGTCGAAGACGTTCGGGATCACGATGAGCGCGAACAGCTCCTGGAGGAAGATCGAGGCGCCGATCGCGGAGATGAGGGCCGCCAGGCGCGACGCGCCGCGGCGGCGCAGCGGCCGGTAGGCGATGCGCTCCAGCGCCACCGCCGTGCCCGCGGAGGCCAGCATGCCGGCCAGGATCATCAAGACGATCACGCCGACCAGCGCGAGGCCGGTGAGCGCCGAGTTGATGCCCAGCACGAACGGCACGAACATCGCGCCGAAGGTGCCGATCATGAACACTTCGGAGTGCGCGAAGTTGATCAGCCTGAGCACGCCGTACACCATCGTGTAGCCGAGCGCGATCAGGGCGTAGATCGACCCGAAGGCCAGGCCGTCGACCGTCGACGGCCAGAACTGATTGATGAAGTCATTGAACACTGAGGATTACCACTTCTAGCGGGGATCGCCTGCACTGTCCGGTAGCCGCCGCTTCCAGCGGATCTCGTGAACCTTCCGGAAGTGCGCGGAGAGCGGGGACCGCACCGCGGCCATCCCGCTCCCCGCGCCGACTACCAACTCTCCTCGGAGCCTGCGGACTCAGCCCAGCTTCGCCTCCGCGGCCTTGCCGAGCAGCGTGATGGCGCCGCCCTTGACCTGGTAGATGTAGATGTCCTTGGCCTCGACCTCACCGTTCGGGGCGAACTTCACCTGCTTGGAGACGCCCGCGATGTCCACCGTGGAGATGAACTGGTTGATGTCCTCGGGCGTGGTCTTGCCGGCCTTGACCGCCTCGATGAAGACCGTCGCGGCGTCGAAGCCCTCGGAGGCGTAGATCGCCGGGTCGGCGTTGTAGGCGGCCTTGTAGGCGTCGGCGAAGCCCTTCACCTTGGCGTCCGTGACGTCCGGGGTGGCGATGTAGCAGGGGCAGCCGATGAGCGCGCCCTCGGCGTTGTCCGCGCCGGCACCCTCGATCAGGCCCTTGTCCAGCGAACCGTCGCCGGAGAGGAACTTGGCGTCCACGTTCTTGTCGCGGAGCTGCTTGAGCAGGTTGCCGCCGGCGGCGTAGTAGCCGCCGAAGAAGATCGCGTCCGGCTTGGCCGCGGCGACCTTGTTCGCGACCGAGGAGAAGTCGCTCTCCGCCGGGTCGAGCGAGTCGTTGGTCACCTTGACGCCCTTGGTGGCCAGCTGGGCGCGGACCGCGTCGGCCAGCGGCTTGCCGTACTCGGACTTGTCGTCGATGACGAACACGTTCTTCGCGGCGGCGCCGCCCGCGATGAAGTCCGCGATGCCGGGGCCCTGGACGCCGTCGTTCGGCAGCACGCGGTGCCAGTACTTCCAGCCGTTCTCGGCGAGCTTCACGTTCGTGGCCGAGGCCGAGATGCTCGGGAGCTTCGCCTCCTCCAGGACCGGGCCGACCTGGGCCGACTCACCGGAGAACGCCGGGCCCACCAGACCCACGATCTTGTCGGTCTTGATGGCCTGCTGGGCCAGGGCGACGGCCTTGGACGGGTCGGCCTGGCTGTCGTACTCGACCAGCTCGATCTTCACCGCGGGATTGGTCTTGTTGTACTGGTCGATGGCGAGCTTCGCACCGTTCCGCGGCGGGATGACGATGCCGGCGTTCGCACCGGTCAGGTCACCCATGAAGCCGATCTTGACGGTGCCCGGGGCGGCAGCGTTGGAGCCGCCGTCCGCCGGCGTGGTCTCCGAGCCGCCGTTGCCGCAGGCAGCGAGACCGAGGGCGAGCGCCATGCCGGCGGCAAGCACTCCACCGAGGCGAGCAGTCTTAGGCCGCAAGGTTGCCTTCCTTTCACCCGGCCCTTCGTCGGGACCGAGTTCACAGATGCCCTCCCCTGACGGGGTGGTCAGGAGGTTGTGTCGGTTAGTACAGCCAGCGGATGTCACAGGTCGGTACAGGAACGCCTGCCGTTACCGCTTCGTTATTACACCGATCCTATTCATCTACCAGCGCAAAGGCCGCCAGCACCCCCGACCTGCGATCTTTCCCGTCCCACCTTTCGGACACGCGAGAGCCCGCGCACCCCCCGTTTCCGGAGGGCGCGCGGGCTCACCGCGAAAGATCGTCCCGCCGCGCGGCGGGACGCCGGGCCGGGCGGCCGCCGTCAGGCTCCCGCGGCCTCACCGCCCCCGCCGTCCGCCTCCGGTGCGGGCGTCCCGCCCACCACGATCTGCGCCACCTCGCGCATGCTCAGCCGCCGGTCCATGGAGGCCTTCTGGATCCACCGGAACGCCTGCGGCTCGCTCCACCCGTGCTCGGCCATGAGCAGCCCCTTGGCCCGCTCCACGAGCTTGCGCGTCTCCAGGCGCTCCGAGAGGGTGCCGACCTCCCGCTCCAGCGCCGCGATCTCCTCGTGCCGGCTCACCGCCATCTCGATCGCCGGCACCAGGTCCGACTTCGTGAACGGCTTCACCAGGTAGGCCATCGCCCCGGCGTCCCTGGCCCGCTCGACCAGGTCCCGCTGCGAGAAGGCGGTCAGGATCAGGCACGGCGCGATCCGCTGCGACACGATCTGCTCGGCGGCCGAGATCCCGTCCAGGACGGGCATCTTCACGTCCAGGATCACCAGGTCGGGCCTGAGCTCGGACGCCAGCCTGACCGCGCTCTCCCCGTCCCCGGCCTCGCCGACGACGGCATACCCGTCCTCTTCCAGCATCTCCTTGAGGTCGAGGCGGATCAGCGCCTCGTCTTCCGCGATCACCACTCGCCGCTGCGTACTCACGAGCAAGAGAGTACCGACGTCCGCTAGATTGGAACCACGCCGGTGCCCGTGATCGATCCGCCCCTGGGTTAAGATCACAGCCGGCAGCCGCGGTCCCCACCGGACCGGGAACGGGCCCCGATATCCCAACGGCAGAGGAAATGGTCTCAAACACCATCGAGTGTGGGTTCGAATCCCACTCGGGGCACCTCACCCGGAGCCACCCGGCCTAGCGCGGGGTGGCTCCTCCGCTTTCCCGTCCCTGCGCCGCCCTCCGGCCTCCGCCGCTCCCTCACCGGACACGTACGGTATGCCGGTTTTGTGGATAAAAATCAGCAGTTGGGGCATTTATCCACATTGGGAGACCCACTGTCTCGGTGGGCCTGTGCCGTACGTCAACGAGGAGGCCCCCATGGCCGCTCCCATCGATCTCGGCAGGGGCGTGTCCGACGCCTGGGCGTCGGTCGTCGCCTTCGTCCCCCGGTTCGTCGCCTTCCTGGTGATCCTGCTGGTGGGCTGGGTGATCGCCAAACTCCTGTACAAGGCGGTCGACGCCGTCCTGGAGAGGGTCGGGTTCGACCGGTGGGTCGAACGGGGCGGGATCGGCCGCGCGCTGGAGCGCAGCCGCTACGACGCCTCGGATCTGATCGCCAAGCTCATCTACTACGCGGTGCTGCTGATCACCCTGCAGATCGGCTTCTCCGTCTTCGGCCCGAACCCGATCAGCGCCCTGCTCGGCGGCGTGGTGGCCTGGCTGCCGAAGGCCGCCGTGGCGATCGTGATCGTTGTGGTCGCCGCGGCCATCGCCAACGCGGTGAAGGACATCGTCTCCGGTGCGCTGGGCGGCCTGTCCTACGGCCGGGTCCTGGCGAACATCGCCGCGGTGTTCATCATCGGCCTCGGCGTGATCGCCGCGCTGAACCAGATAGAGGTGGCCACCACGGTGACCACGCCGGTGCTGGTGGCCTTCCTGGCCACCGTCGCGGGCATCCTCGTCGTCGGCGTCGGCGGCGGCCTGATCCGCCCGATGCAGCGGCGCTGGGAGGGATGGCTGGACCGGGCCGAGAGCGAGACCGACGCCCTGCGCGGCCAGGCGGCCGCCTACGACCGGGGGCGCACGGACGCGAGGTCGTCCGTGGGAGCACCCGGGACCGTGCACCCGCCGGCTCCGGGCGCCACACCGCAGCCCTCCGGCGAGGGCGTGCTGCACTCCGCTCCGGGGCCCCACTCCCGGCCCGGGGAGACGCCGCCGCCGCGGGCATGAGCCGGAGCCGCCGCGGGCCCGCGCTCCTCCCCGGCCGGGGTGCATCCCGCCCGGGGACGGGCGTACGGCCCGCCGTACGGGGCCGTCCGCGCGGGAGGCTTCAGGCCGCGGCGGGCGCCGGATCGAGCATCAGGCAGACCGCGCTGAGCCGCAGCGCCGCGAAGTCGAGTGGCTGGTCCGGGCCGGGCGCCCGCCAGCCCATCTCGTGGGCGCCGTCCCAGAAGCCGATGAGGTAGCCGAGCAGCGAGACCGGCCCGACCTGCTGGCCGAGGGAGACGATGGCCTGCCGCACCTCGGCGGCGTGCTGGTCGAGCGCCGCGCCGACCCCCGGGTGCTGGGCGCGTAGGTCGAGCACCCGCTGGGCGAACTCCGCGCGGAGCCGGGCGGGCCATGATCGTTCGGACACGGTCGTTCCCTGGGTGTGTGCTGCCGGTACGGCAGTCACGATAAGCCGCCCGGGGAAGGGAAACGACTATTTCGCCCCCTCATCGGGTGTCATGCACCACTACTGCACCCGGCCGGGCTCCCCGCCGGGCACGCGGTCGCGCGTCCGGCGGGTGCGGGCGGGGCGCGTCAGACCGCGGCGCCGATGGTGTGGACCCGCAGGGCGTTGGTGGTGCCGGCGTGGCCGGGAGGGGAGCCCGCGACGATGACGACCTTGTCGCCCTTCTCCAGCCGGGCCTGGGTGAGCAGGGCGGCCTCGACCTGGCGGACCATGTCGTCGGTGTGGTGGACGAAGGGGACCTCGAAGGTCTCCACGCCCCAGACCAGGGCGAGCTGGTTGCGCACGTGCGAGGCGGAGGTGAAGGCCAGCAGCGGGATCGGCGAGCGGTAGCGGGCCAGGCGGCGGGCGGTCTCACCGGACATGGTGAAGGCCACCAGCGCCTTGGCCCCGACGATGGCGCCCACCTCGGCCGCGGCCCTGGCGATGGCCCCGCCGGTGGTCTCCGGGAGGCGGTGCAGGCTGTGGGTGGCCTCCAGCACGGAGCGCTCGGCGGCGCTGGCGATGCGGCTCATCGTCTCGACGGACTCGATCGGGTAGGTCCCGACCGAGGTCTCGCCGGAGAGCATGACCGCGTCGGCGCCGTCCATCACGGCGTAGGCGACGTCGGAGGCCTCGGCCCGGGTGGGGCGCGGGGCGCTCATCATCGAGTCCAGCATCTGGGTGGCGACGATGACCGGGCGGGCCTTCTCCCGGCAGAGCTCGATCGCGCGCTTCTGCACGATCGGCACGTCCTCCAGGGGGAGCTCCACGCCGAGGTCGCCGCGGGCGACCATGATGCCGTCGAAGGCCTCGACGATCTCGGGCAGGAGGTCGACCGCCTGCGGCTTCTCGATCTTGGCCAGCAGCGGGAGCCGGACCGCCTCCTGCTCCATGATGTTGCGCACGACGTGGGCGTCGGAGGGCCGGCGCACGAAGGAGAGCGCGATCATGTCGAACCCGGTGCGCAGGGCCCACCGGAGGTCGGCCTCGTCCTTGTCGGTGAGGGCGGGGGCGCTGACGTCGACGCCGGGCAGGTTGAGGCCCTTGTTGTCGGAGATCATGCCGCCGATGACGACCCGGGTGGTGACGCGCGGGCCCTCCACCCGGGTGACCTCGAGGTGGACCCGGCCGTCGTCGACCAGGATGCTGTCGCCGGGGCGGACGTCCTTGGGCAGGCCGAGGTAGGTGGTGGAGACCTGCTCCCGGTCGCCGGGGACGTCTTCGGTGGTGATGGTGAAGACGTCGCCGAAGCCCAGACGGACGGGGCCGTCCTCGAATCTGCCGACGCGGATCTTGGGCCCCTGCAGGTCGGCGAGCACGCCCACGCCGCGGCCGAGCTCGGCGGCAGCCTCCCTCACTCTGTCGTAGACCTCTTTGTGCAGCTCGTGGCTGCCGTGGCTGAGGTTGAAGCGGGCCACGTCCATGCCGGCGGCGATGAGCTCGCGAAGGCGTTCGGGAGAGGAGGTGGCGGGGCCGAGAGTGCAGACGATTTTCGCGCGACGAGTCACGGGTCCTAGCCTAATTGGTACAGACCACTCGGATGTGACAGTGGCCATAGCGTCGGAGAAATAATCGGTGACATAACGCTACCCCTGGGCTACGGGAGGTGGTGAACCGGCCCCTCCGTGTCCGGGCCGCCGTGTCCGTGCCGTGTCCGCGCCCTCCGGCGGCGGGCCAGCAGGAGGAAGCCGGTCCAGGAGACGGCGACGAGGACGGCGACGGCGAGACGGGCCAGGTCGGCGTACTCCTCGGGGTAGACCGCCCCTTCGATGTAGTGGTCGATGAAGCCTCCCGGCGCGAGCCCCCGCTCCCCCGCGTTGCGCCTGCCCCAGTCCTCGACGACCGTCAGCGGGCACTCGGCCCCGGTGGTGACGGAGAACACCCCCCAGGCGGCGACGGCGAGGTGGGCTCCGATGAGGCGGGGCCGGCGCCAGGCGAGGAACCCGCCGACCGCCATGAAGACGAGGAAGAGGAAGTGCACCACCATCGCGGCTTCCCCGATGAGGAGATACGCCATGGTTCACGATAAGCCGCCCCGGGCACCGGGGCACCCGCGCTTCCGACGCCGGCACCCGGCGGGCGTGGACCATGCGGGGCCGGTCGCGCCCCGGTGAAGCCGAAGGGCGCGACCGGCCCCCGGCCCCGCGGGCCGGCATGAGACGGGTCAGTGGTGGTCGACGGCGGCGGCGCGGGCCGCGCTGACGACGCCGCGGCCGTAGAAGCCGTTGCAGGCCTTCCCGCCCTGGCAGGTGTGCCGCTCCTTCGCCTGCTCGTAGCGGTAGACGTACGTGCGGGGCGAGGGGCACGCCTTCTTCACCGCGCTGGCGTACAGCAGGCGCTCGACGTCGGCGGGGGGCATGGTGAGCTCGTCCCAGCCCGCTCCCTCGCGGAAGCGGCCGGGCTCGCCGAAGCGGCTCACCAGGATCGCGGCGACGCCGGTGGCGTGCGGGGCGGCCATGGAGGTGCCCGCGAGGTACTGGTAGTAGGCGCAGGTCCCGCCCTGGCAGTCGCGCACCACGCTCGTGCTGGTGGGCCTGCCGTCCTTGGCGAGCAGGCCCTGGGCGCGGACGACGTGCTCGGGGACGGCGGCCAGGACCGTCCTGGTGACGTCGAACCCCGTGCCGCCGTCGTACTCGTCGCCGCCGGGCGCCGCCAGGTCGGTCTGCTCGGTGCCGTAGTCGGAGTAGTAGGCCTTGCGCCCGCTCGGGCCGACCGCGGAGACCGAGACGACACCCCTGGACTCGGCCGGCACGTTGAGGCAGGAGTTGTCGACCTTGCGGACGCGCGCGGCCTCGGCCGGGTAGTCGGGGCTCGTCGTGTCGGTCTTCGGCCGCCCGAGGTCGGTGGAGCCGTTGCCGATGGCGCTGATGAGCGTGACGCCGCGCTTGCGGGCGTAGTCGAGGGCCCGCTGCATGCCGGTGATGACGCCGCGCTGCTCCAGCTGCTCGGCCTTGGAGTCGGCGGGGTTGGCCGCGCAGTTGAACAGCCACGGGTCGACGTAGTAGCTCATGTTGACCACGTCGATGCCGGTGTCGGCGGCGTAGGTGAGCGCGTCGAGGCTGGGCTTGAGGAAGAACAGGCCGGAGTCCTGCCCCGCCCGGAGGTTGACCAGGGTCACGCCGGGGGCGACCCCGGCGATGCCGAGTCCGTTGACCGGGGAGGCGATGGTGCTGGCGACGTGGGTGCCGTGGCCGTCGTCGTCCCAGTCGGCGGGGTCCTTGCAGCCTTTGAACTCGCACGGCCCGTCGAGCTCCGCGCCGGTGGGGTCCTCCGGCAGGTCGGTGACGAAGTTGCGGCTGCGCTCGCGGTCGAAGTTGGGCGCGATGTCGGGGTGCCTGCCGTCGACGCCGGTGTCGATGACGCCCACCAGGACCTTCCGGTCACCGGGGGCGGTGGCGTGGGAGCCGGCGGCGGTGGCGCCGATCATCCTCATGTCCCACTGGCGTCCGGCGAGCGGCTCGCCTCCGGTCTCGCTCCGGGAGAACGCGCCCGCCTCGGGGAAGGACGCGCCCGACTCCCGGACCGCGGGCCCTGCGGGGCGGAGCCTTGTCGCCGTACCCCGGGCCGGGGCCGCGGGGCGCGCGGTGGCGGCGCCGATCCTGCGGTCGGAGGAGACGCCCGCGACGGCGGGGTCCCCGGCGAGTTCCTCGATGAAGCGCGCGGCGGAGCCCCCGGCGCCCCCGGCGGCCCTGGCGACGACGTAGCCGAGCTTCGGCTCGGTGGACAGGACCTCGCCGCCGGCCGCGGCGACGGCCCGCAGCGCCCGGGCGCGCCCGCCCGGGGTGTAGAAGACCAGGTGGTCACGGGCCTGCCCGGTGGAGGCCGCGGAGGCCGGGGCGAAGGCTGTGGAGGAGGCCGTACCGGCGGCCCCCGCGGCGGGGGCGCCCGCCAGGGTGACGGCCGCGGCCAGCACCGCGGCCGTCAGGAGCCCTCTCCCGTGTTCCATTCACCCTCCATGCCCGCAAAGACCTAGAACCAGCATCTTTCAGGCATGTATCCGGTAAAGCAACTCGGCGACCGGCCGGGCCGCGGGGTCCGCACGGTGTGCGGGCCCCGCGGCCCGGGACGTCAGACGAGCGGCCGCGCGGTCGGCGGGATCGCGACCGGCAGAGCCGTCTTCCCGGTGAGGTGGCGGTCGGCCGCCGCGGCGGCCGAACGGCCCTCGGCGATCGCCCAGACGATCAGCGACTGGCCGCGGCCCATGTCGCCGGCCACGAACACACCCTCGACGGCGGACATGTAGCCCTTGTCGCGGGCGACGTTGCCCCGGGCGTCGTAGAAGCCCTCGCCGCCCTCGGCGGCCAGGTCAGCCAGCAGGGCGCCCTTCTCCGGGCCGGTGAAACCCATCGCCAGGGTGACCAGCTCCGCCGGGATCTCCCGCTCGGTGCCGGGGACCGGCGCGAAGCCCTTCGCCGGCCCCTCCACCTCGACCAGGCGCAGCCCCCGGACGTTGCCGTCGGCGTCGCCGACGAACTCGGTGGTGGAGACCGCGTAGACGCGGGCCCCGTCGCCGTCGGCCAGCTCCTCGTGGGCGCTCTCCATCTTGAACAGGATGGGGAAGGTGGGCCACGGCTGGCTGCCCGGCCGGGCGGCCGGCGGCTGCGGCATGATCTCCAGCTGGGTCACCGAGGCGGCGCCCTGCCGGATCGCGGTGCCGATGCAGTCGGCGCCGGTGTCGCCGCCGCCGATCACCACGACGTGCTTGCCCTTCGCCGAGATCGGGGACTCGGGGAAGTCGCCCTCCTGGACCCTGTTGGCCGGCGGGAGGTACTCCATCGCCTGGTGGATGCCGCCCAGGTCGCGCCCGGCGACGGGCAGGTCCCGCCACTGGGTCGCGCCCCCGGCCAGGACCACCGCGTCGAACTCCGCGCGCAGCTGCGCGGCGGTGACGTCCACGCCGACGTTCACGCCGGTGCGGAACTCGGTGCCCTCGGCCCGCATCTGCTCCAGCCGCCGGTCGATGTGGCGCTTCTCCATCTTGAACTCGGGGATGCCGTAGCGGAGCAGGCCGCCGATCCGGTCGGCCCGCTCGAAGACCACCACGTCGTGCCCGGCGCGGGTGAGCTGCTGGGCGGCGGCCAGGCCCGCGGGGCCCGAACCGACGACCGCCACCCGCTTGCCGGTCCTGACCGGCGGGACCTGCGGGACGACCCAGCCCTCGTCGAAGGCGCGGTCGATGATCTCGACCTCGACCCGCTTGATCGCGACCGGGTCGGAGTTGATGCCCAGCACGCACGCCGCCTCACACGGAGCCGGGCACAGGCGGCCGGTGAACTCCGGGAAGTTGTTGGTGGCGTGCAGCCGCTCGATCGCCTCGCGCCAGTCGTCCCGGTAGACCAGGTCGTTCCACTCGGGGATGAGGTTGCCGAGCGGGCAGCCGTTGTGGCAGAACGGGATGCCGCAGTCCATGCAGCGGGACGCCTGCTTCGTCAGCTTCTCGGCGGGGAAGTCCTGGTAGACCTCCCGCCAGTCGCGGATGCGGACGTCCACCGGGCGGCGCGCCGGCAGCTCGCGCCCGTGGTTCAGGAAACCCTTCGGGTCAGCCATCGGTGTTACCCCCCTTATCCCTGGACCGCGGCCGTCATGACCGCCTCGTCGATGTCCCTGCCCTCGAGCCGTGCGGCCTCGGCGGCGCGCAGGACCCGCTTGTAGTCGGTCGGCATGATCTTGCTGAAGCGCGCCGGGTCCCAGTCGGCCAGCAGCTCCCTGGCGACCGGGGAGCCCGTCTCCGCCAGGTGCGCTTCGACGATCTTCCGCAGCTCCTCGGAGTCGGCCTCGCCGAGAGGTTCGATCTCCACCATCTCGCGGTTGACCCGCGCGGGGTCGAGGTCGAGCAGGTAGGCGATGCCGCCGGACATGCCGGCCGCGAAGTTGCGGCCGGTCGGGCCGAGCACGACGACCCGCCCGCCGGTCATGTACTCGCAGCCGTGGTCGCCGACGCCCTCGACGACCGCGGTGGCGCCGGAGTTGCGGACGCAGAACCGCTCGCCCATGACGCCGCGGACGAACGCCTCACCGGAGGTCGCGCCGTACAGGCCGACGTTGCCGGCGATGATGTGGCCGTCGAGCGGGGCGGCCTCGTGCGGCCGGACGATGACCCGGCCGCCGGACAGGCCCTTGCCGAGGTAGTCGTTGGCGTCGCCGGTCAGGCGCAGCGTGATGCCGCGTGGGACGAAGGCGCCGAAGGAGTTGCCCGCCGAGCCGGTGAACCGGACGTCGATGGTGCCGTCGGGCAGGCCCGCGCCGCCGTACCGCTTGGTCACCTCGTGGCCGAGCATGGTGCCGACCGTGCGGTTGACGTTGCGGATGGGCAGGTCCAGCGTGACCGGGGTGCCGTCCGCCAGGGCGCCCTCGGCCAGCTGGATGAGGGTGTTGTCCAGGGCGGCGTCCAGGCCGTGGTCCTGCTCGCGCACCTTGCGCACCGCGGCGCCCTCGGACAGTTCCGGCTGGTGCAGGATCGGCCCGAGGTCCAGGCCGGCCGCCTTCCAGTGGTCCTCCGCCGAGGCGGTGTCGAGCAGCTCGGCGTGGCCGATGGCCTCCTCCAGCGAGCGGAAGCCCAGCTGGGCGAGGTACTCGCGGATCTCCTCGGCGATGAACTCGAAGAAGTTGACCACGAACTCGGGCCTGCCGGTGAAGCGCCGGCGCAGCTCGGGGTTCTGGGTGGCGACGCCGACCGGGCAGGTGTCCAGGTGGCAGACGCGCATCATGACGCAGCCGGAGACGACCAGCGGCGCGGTGGCGAAGCCGTACTCCTCGGCGCCGAGCAGCGCGGCGATGACCACGTCGCGGCCGGTCTTGAGCTGGCCGTCGACCTGGACCGTGATCCGGTCGCGCAGTCCGTTGAGCAGCAGCGTCTGCTGGGTCTCGGCCAGGCCCAGCTCCCAGGGGGCGCCGGCGTGCTTGAGCGAGGTCAGCGGGGACGCGCCGGTGCCGCCGTCGTGGCCGGAGATGAGCACGACGTCGGCGTGGGCCTTGCTCACGCCCGCCGCGACCGTGCCGACGCCGACCTCGGCCACGAGCTTGACGTGCACGCGGGCGACCGGGTTGGCGTTCTTCAGGTCGTGGATGAGCTGGGCGAGGTCCTCGATGGAGTAGATGTCGTGGTGCGGCGGCGGCGAGATGAGGCCGACGCCGGGGGTGGAGTGCCGGGTCTTGGCGATCCACGGGTAGACCTTGTGGCCGGGCAGCTGGCCGCCCTCGCCGGGCTTGGCGCCCTGGGCCATCTTGATCTGGATGTCGTCGGCGTTGACGAGGTACTCGCTGGTGACGCCGAAGCGGCCGGAGGCCACCTGCTTGATCGAGGAGCGGCGGGCCGGGTCGTAGAGGCGCTCGGGGTCCTCGCCGCCCTCACCCGTGTTGGACTTGCCGCCCAGCCGGTTCATCGCGATCGCCAGCGTCTCGTGCGCCTCGGCGGAGATGGAGCCGTACGACATCGCGCCGGTGGAGAACCGCTTGACGATCTCGCTGACCGGCTCGACCTCGTCGATGGGGACCGGCTCGCGTACGCCGTCCCTGAACCGGAACAGCCCGCGCAGCGTCATCAGCCGCTCCGCCTGGGAGTCCACGAGTCCCGTGTACTCCTTGAAGATCTCGTAGCGGCGGGTGCGGGTGGCGTGCTGCAGCTTGAAGACGGTCTCGGGGTTGAACAGGTGCGGCTCGCCCTCGCGGCGCCACTGGTACTCGCCGCCGACCTCCAGCCGGCGGTGGGCGTTCTCCACACGCGGGTAGGCCCGCAGGTGCCGCTCGGCGGTCTCGCGCGCCAGGACGTCGAAGCCGACGCCGCCCAGGCGGGAGGTGGTCCCGGCGAAGCAGGTGTCGACGACCTCCTGGCCGAGCCCGAGCGCCTCGAAGATCTGCGCGCCGGTGTAGGAGGCGACGGTGGACACGCCCATCTTGGACATGACCTTCAGCACGCCCTTGCCGTACGCCTTGATCAGGTTGCGCACGGCCTTGTGCCGGTCGACCTTCAGCACGCCGGTGTCGACCATGTCCTCGACGGTCTCGATGGCGAGGTAGGGGTTGACCGCCCCGGCGCCGTACCCGATCAGCAGCGCCATGTGGTGGCACTCGCGGGCCTCGCCGGTCTCGATGACCAGGCCCACCCGGGTCCGGGTCTTCTCGGCGATCAGGTGGTGGTGGACCGCGCCGGTGAGCATCAGCGACGGGATCGGGGCGAGCTCCGCGGAGGATCCCCGGTCGGACAGCACGATGATCCGCGCGCCGCCGGCGATGGCCGCGGAGACCTCGGCCCGGATCTCGGTCAGGCGCCGGACCAGCGCCTGGCCGCCGCCCGCGACCTCGTACAGGCCGGAGACGACGTACGGCTGGAAGCCGGGGAGGGCGCCCTCGTCGTTGATGTGGATGATCTTGGCGAGCTCGTCGTTGTCGATCACCGGGTACGGCAGGACCAGCTGGCGGCAGGAGGCCGGGCCCGGGTCGAGCAGGTTGCCCTCGGGACCGATCGTGCTGGCCAGGGAGGTGACGAGCTCCTCGCGGATGGCGTCCAGCGGCGGGTTGGTGACCTGCGCGAACAGCTGGCTGAAGTAGTCGAACAGCAGCCGGGGCTTCTCGCTGAGCACGGCGACGGGGGTGTCGGTGCCCATCGAGCCGATCGGCTCGGCGCCGGTCCTCGCCATCGGCGACAGGATGATCCGCAGCTCCTCCTCGGTGTAGCCGAAGGTCTGCTGCCGCTTGACGAGCGCCTCGTGGGTCGGGATCTCGCGGGAGCGGGCGGGCAGCTCCTCGAAGCGGACCAGGCCGGCGTGGAGCCACTCGGCGTAGGGCAGCTCGGCGGCGAGCTCCGCCTTGATCTCGTCGTCCTCGATGATCTTGCCGCGGGCGGTGTCGATCAGGAACATCCGGCCCGGCTGCAGGCGGCCCTTGCGGACGACCCGCTCGGGCTCGATGTCGAGCACGCCGGCCTCGGAGGCCAGCACGACGAGGCCGTCGTCGGTGACCCAGAACCGGCCGGGGCGCAGGCCGTTGCGGTCGAGGACCGCGCCGACCAGCGTGCCGTCGGAGAAGGTGATCGAGGCCGGGCCGTCCCAGGCCTCCATCAGCGAGGAGTGGAACTCGTAGAACGCCCGCCGCGCGGGGTCCATCTCGGTGTGGTTCTCCCACGCCTCGGGGATCATCATCAGCACCGCGTGCGGCAGCGTACGGCCCGCGAGGTGGAGCAGCTCCAGCGCCTCGTCGAAGGAGCCGGTGTCGGAGCTGTCGGGGTCGCAGATGGGGAACAGCCGCGCCAGGTCGCCGGGGAGGTTAGCGGTCTCCAGCATCGCCTCGCGGGCGCGCATCCAGTTGCGGTTGCCCTTGACCGTGTTGATCTCGCCGTTGTGGGCGACGTAGCGGTAGGGGTGCGCCAGCGGCCACGACGGGAACGTGTTGGTGGAGAAGCGCGAGTGGACCAGGGAGATCGCGGTCTCGTAGCGCTCGTCGCTCAGGTCGGGGAAGAACGGCTCGACCTGGCCGGGGGTGAGCATGCCCTTGTAGACGATCGTGCGCGACGACAGCGAGGGGAAGTAGACGTCCGCCTCGTGCTCGGCCCGCTTGCGCAGGCAGAAGGCCAGCCGGTCGAGCTCCAGGCCGGACTCGCCGCCCGGGGAGGAGACGAAGAGCTGGCGGAAGAACGGCATCACCGCGCGGGCGCTGGGGCCCGGGAGGGTCGGGTCGACCGGGACGTCGCGCCAGCCGAGGACGGTCAGGCCCTCCTCCGCGGCGATCTCCTCGATCATCCGCTCGGCGGTCTCGCGTGCCTCGGCGTCGGTCGGCAGGAAGGCCGTGCCGGCGGCGTAGGAACCCGCGGGGGGCAGCTCGCGGAGACCGGCTTCGGCGGCCACCGCGCGCAGGAACGTGTCAGGAATCTGCGTCAGGATGCCGGCACCGTCACCGGTGTCCGGTTCGCTACCCTGGGCCCCCCGGTGATCGAGATTGCACAGCGCCGTCAGAGCCTTGGCGACGATGTCGTGGCTGCGTCGTCCGGCGACGTCCGCCACCATGGCGACACCGCAGGCGTCGTGCTCGTGCGCGGGGTCGTAGAGGCCCTGGGGCTCGGGAAAACCGAGGTGGGCAGCAGGCATTGAATCCCTCCCGTCGTCTTCTTCTGCTTCGTGTGGAAACAAGCAAAGGGACGACGTTGGCCCTGCTGCGTGGTGAGTAGAGGTTACCGTACCCTGTCGGAAACCTGCCTACCCGGTCCAGGTCGCAGCTATTTGCTGCGGATTAATCCTTTTCGCCTAACGAGCAGGTCGGAGCCGGTATTCCTGCCCGCCGGGAGGCAGTGGTCCAGACCTCTCCCGGCCCGGCCCCCTCGTCACCGTCCGTCAGGCGGGCGTTCCTCTAGGGTGGGGGACCATGAACGGGATCGAGGAGCTGCTCCGGCACGCGGGCGTGGACGGCAGGCGGCTGCGGACGGCGCTGGCGCTGCTCGGCGACGGCAGGTGGTGGACGCTGGCCGACCTGGTCCGCGAGACCGCGACGTCCCGGCGGGCGATCGAGGCCCTGCTCCGCGAGACCGAGGCCGAGGCCGGGCTGGAACGCTCCGGCGACCGGTTCCGGCTCCGCGAGCCGCTCCCCGGCCTGTCCGCCGCCCCGCACGGTCCCGCCGACCCGGTGGCCCACCTGCTCAGCGGGCACACCGAACTCCTGGCCCGGATGGAAGAGCTGGTCGCCGAGGCCCCCCGGGGCCGCCAGGCGCTGGACCACGTGGCCGCGACCGCCGAGACCGTGGTCCGGCGGGCGCTGCTGCTGGACGCCCGGTTCTGGCTGCCCGGGGCGCGGATCCTGTGCGTGGGCGACCACGACCTGACCTCGCTGGCGACCGCGCTGCTGCGCCCGGACGCCGAGGTGGCCGTGGTGGACGTCGACGAGCGCATCCTGGCTTACATCGCCGGGCAGGCCGAGCGGCTCGGGGTGCAGGTCCGCACCCGCTGGGCCGACCTGCGCCTGGGACTGCCCGCCTCCGTGCAGGGCTGGGCCGACCTGGCCGTCACCGACCCGCCGTACACGCCGGAGGGCATCGGCCTGTTCGCCGCCCGCGCCGCCGAGGGGATCGCCGACCGGGAGCACGGCCGCATCCTGCTGGCGTACGGCGCCGGCGAGCGCACCCCGGCGCTGGCGCTGAAGGTGCAGCAGGCGCTCTCGGCCCTCAACCTGGTCAGCGAGGCGATCTACCCGGACTTCAACCGCTACCACGGCGCCGAGGCCATCGGCTCCGCCGCCGACCTGTACGTCCTGCGCCCCACGACGAAGACGTGGCCCGCCGTGGCCGCCCGCGTCGACGGGCTCGGCGCGGCCATCTACACCCACGGCCCCCAGTCCGTCGAGTCCCGGCCCGCCGACGTCGCCCCCGACCTGACCGCGGACGGGCCCGCAGGGTTCTCCCCCGCCGTGCTCGTCGGGGAGTGGCCGCGGGACACCCTGCCGCGGATCCCCCGGGCCCGCCTCTCGACCTGGCTCGCCAAGCCATACGCCGCCGATCCCGCCGAGGTCGCGGTGGCCGTACCGGCCGGGATGGAGTCCGCGCTCCCCCGCCTCCTGCTCGCCACCCGGGCCCGCCGCGTCCGGGCCTGGACGGCCGCGCCCGCGGAGGACCCGCCCGCCGGGCCGCTGTCCTGCGTCTACGAGCTGACCGTGACGGGCCGGACCGTCGACGCCGTACGGCGTCCGCTCCCCGGGTCCGCGCAGGAGCGGGTCCTGCGCCGGATCCTCGACAACGCCCACGGCAAGCTCGCCAACACCTGGCGCGAGGCCCTCATCAGGGAGCGGGGCGACCTGACCAAGAAGCAGGCGAAGGCCGTCGTCGCGGAGGCCGCTCCCTGGTCCGCGGACGTCACCGTGCTGGAGCTGCCCGCCTGCCGCCTGGCCGGGCTGCCCGCCGCGGTGGCGGCCTCCCTCGCCGCACCGGCCGCCGACGGACCGCAGCGCTGAGACCGCCGCCGGCCCCGCAGGCGGGACGGCAGGATCACACCAGCCGCTGCTGGACCGCGAAGCCGAGGCCGTCGACGGCCAGTTGCGGGTGGGTCAGGTCCACTCCGGCCCCCGGTCCCGCGGGCGCGACCCAGCTCACGGTGACGTAGTGGCCCAGGGCCCTGGCCTGGGCCCAGCCCCGGGCGCCGTCGAACGCCTCGGGGAGGCCGGACGCCGGCCGGACGAAGCCGTCGCGGCCGAGCGCTGTGACGAGCCGGTCGGCGGCGGCGGAGTCGGCCAGGTTGAAGATGAGGAACTGCCCGGCGATCCGGCCGTCCGCCGAGGTGTAACCGGCCCGCAGTGCCTGGGTGCATCCGGCGACGGCCGCCTCGGCGCTCCCCCACACGGCCGAGGCGCAGTCGGCCAGGGACTCGGGGCTTCCGCCCGCCAGTGTGATCCCGCCGGAGGCGACCTGCCCGGCGGGGAAGACCTCGGCGGCGGTCAGCGGCTCCGGGTCGAGCGCGCGGGTGGCGATCGGGGCGTAGTGGGCGGTGTTCAGCTCGCTCCGGAAGGTCGTCGGCCGCACGCCGGCCTCCTCGCGCAGCAGCCACCAGGACGCCGTCCCGGCGGCGGCGACGACGGCTGCGGCGGCCACGGCGATCCACTTGCGCATGGGCACCGAGCTTACCGGGGTGCGGGCGGCCTGCGGCGGCGGTCCGCGGACGCCTCCGGACCGGGCCGCCGGCGGGCCCGTCCGCTCGCCGTGCCGCGAGAGGCTGGCCCACCGCGACCGCTGCGGCGACGGGAGGCCGGAGCCGTCGCGACGATGCGCCGTCGGGAAGCAGGCGCCACCGCGACCGCTGCGGCGGCGGGGGCCGGCCCACCGCGACGACGCGCCGTCAGGGAGTCGGCGCCACCGCGACGACGCGCCGGAACACGGCCTTCTCCGCGCCCCTTACCGCCAGGGACAGGGAGACGAAGTCGTCCTTGGCGTCGGGTTCGGCGCCGTCCGCACGCCCGATCCAGACCAGCCCGGCGTAGTGCCCCATCGCGTGGCCGCTGCCCTCGCTGTGCCCGTCCGCCGTGAAGAGCGGCCGGGCCGGATCCACCGGCCGGACCCAGCCGCCCCGGTGCAGGGTGGCCAGAGAGCTCACCAGCCCGTCGGCGGAGGCGGCGTCCCGGAGCTTGAACAGGGTGTACTGGGCGACGTAGCGCCGGTCCGCGCTGGTGTAGGTCCCCCGCAGGGCCTGGGTGCACCCCGCCTGGGCCAGCCGGTCCGTCAGGGTCCGTCCCCACACCGCCTCGGCGCAGGCGACGTCGAGCTTGGTGCCCGTCAGCCTCAGCGTGATCCGCCCCTCCGTCAGGGTCTTCTCGGCGAAGACGTCCTTCAGGGGCAGCAGCAGCGGGTCGGCCTTGCTCTGCGCGATCGGCGCGAACACCTTCGAGGAGGGCCAGCCCCGGTAGGCGGCGGGCCTGGGCTGGGACGCGGCGGTCCCGGTGTCGGCGGCGGGCGGCTCGGGCACGTAGTCGTTGCCGATGGCGGCGATGGCGAGCAGCAGCGCGCCGATGACCGCCGCCGCGGCCGCCGTCCAGGCGCCGCCCAGCACCAGCTTCTGCTGGACGGGACTCAGGCCCCAGGCCTCCAGCCGGCCGAGGATCCCCTCCGGCTCCTCGGCGGAGTCGCGTCTCGGGGACGGCTTGGCGGACCGCTTCGCCGAGCGCATCGCCGAGGAGCGCCGCCCGGAGGCTCGTTCGGCGGTGCCCGGCTCGGCCGAGGCGGGCTCGGCGGGGGCGGGGGCGGGTTCCACCGGGGCGTGTCCGGCGGCGGGGTACTGCTCCGCCGGATACGGTGCGGCCGGGGAGTACGGTCCCGCGGCGGGGAACCGCTCCCCCTGCGGGAACGGCGCGGCCGGAGGGCGCCGCTCCGCTGGAGGCGCCGCGGGAGGCCCCGCGGGACGCTGCCCGGCGGGGGGGTGCTCGGCAGGGGGGTGCTCGCCGGGGGCGCGGCGGCCGGAGGTGCGGCGGCGCTTGCGGCCGGGAGCCGGAGTCGTCACAGTGCCATCCCCCCCAGGAGGTTGCCCAGGCCGAACGTCAGCGCCGCGGCGATCGAGCCCACCGCGAACTGGCGCAGTCCGCTGTACCACCAGCTGCGGGCGGTGACCCGCGAGACCAGAACGCCCGCGCCGAACAGGGCCAGGCAGGAGACCACCGCCGAGACCACCAGGCTGGTGACCCCCAGGAGGTACGGCAGGAGCGGCAGGAGCGCGCCCACGGCGAAGGACAGGAACGACGAGACGGCGGCGACCCACGGTGACGGCAGGTCGTCCGGGACGACGCCCAGCTCGGCGCGGGTGTGCACCACCAGCGCCCTGCCGGGGTCGCGTGAGACCTGCCGGGCCACCTGTGCGGCGAGCTCGGGGTCGATCCCCTGCGCCTCGTACATCTGCGCGAGCTCCTCCTCCTCGGCCTCGGGATGGCGCTGGAGCTCGCGCCGCTCGACGTCGATCTCGGCGAGGGCGAGCTCCCGCTGGCTGGCCACGGAGACGTACTCCCCTCCCGCCATGGAGAACGCGCCCGCCGCCAGTCCGGCGATCCCGGCCAGGATGACGACCCCCGTGTCGTCGCTGCCGCCGGCCACCCCCGCGATGAGGGCGAAGTTGGAGACGAGCCCGTCCATCACGCCGAACACCGACGGCCGGAGCCAGCCGCCGTTGACGTCGCGGTGCTCGTGGTGGATCTCGGCGCGCTTGCGCGAGCCGTCGCCGCTCACGATTTCTCTTTCTCCCGGCCGGCCTCCCCGCCGGACTCCCCGGCCGCCTCTTCGGCGGTGTGGCCGGTGACCGGCGCCGCCGGGGACCTCCCGGGCTTCTGCGTCCCGCCGCTCTCCTCGTCCTCGTCGGCCTGGTCGGAGGGGTGCGCCGGGTCGACCGGGTCCTCCGGGTCCTCGGACCCGTCCCGCTCTCCCGACGCCGTCGCGAGATCGGCCCGCTCCGCCGGATCGCCGGCGGAACCGCCGTCCTCGTCGGCCTCGTCGGACGGGTGCGCCGGGTCCGCCGGCTCCCCACCGGCCGCCGCGGCCTCCGCGTCCGCTCCGGCCCCGGTCCCGACCAGCTCCTCGTCGGTCCTGTTCCGGGCCCACCAGAAGTAGGCGAGCGCGGCGAGGAACAGGACGATCGAGGTCCACTGGTTGAGCCGCAGACCCAGGATGTGGTGGGCGGTGTCGACCCGCAGGCCCTCGATCCAGAAGCGGCCGACGGTGTAGCCCGCCACGTAGAGCGCGAACACCCGGCCGTGCCGTAGGGCGAACCTCCGGCCCGCCCAGATCAGCACGAGGGCCAGGCCGAGGTCCCAGATCGACTCGTACAGGAACGTGGGGTGGTAGGTGTCCTCACCCGGCACCGTGCCCGGCCGGTCGGGGTCGATCTCCAGGCCCCACGGCAGGTCGGTGGGGCTGCCGAACAGCTCCTGGTTGAAGTAGTTGCCCCAGCGCCCGATGGCCTGGGCCACCGCGATGCCGGGGGCGACGGTGTCGGCCACCGCGGTCAGGGAGATCCCCCTGCCGCGGCAGCCGAACCACACGCCCAGGGCGCCGAGCGCGACCGCGCCCCAGATGCCCAGCCCGCCGTTCCAGATGAACAGCGCCTCGATCGGCTCATTGGGCGCGTCCGGCGCGAAGTAGAGCTGCCAGTCGGTGATGACGTGGTAGAGGCGCCCGCCGACCAGGCCGAACGGCACGGCCCAGACGGCGAGGTCCACCATTGTGCCGGGCTCGCCGCCACGGGCGCGCCAGCGGCGTTCGCTCATGATGACGGCGACGATGACGCCGAGCACGATGCACAGTGCGTAGGCCCGGATCGGGATTACGCCGAGGTGCCAGACCCCCTGGGAGGGGCTGGGAATCGAGGCGAGGGGCATGTCAGGTGACGTTACCGTGTCACGCGCTACTTGGCGGCATCGAGGATCGCCTGGCGCAGCTGCGACGGGTTGAACGCCTCGTTGCCGAGCGCCGTCCCGTTGAGCTTCAGCGTCGGCGTCCCCTGGATCTGCGCGCTCTCGATCTGCGCGTTCGAGTAGTCGGCGTGCGCCTTGGCGTGCTGCTGCGAGGTGACGCACTGCTCGAAGCCCGGGGCGGTGACCCCGGCCTCCTTGCCCCACTCGACCAGTTCGCCGGTCTTGAAGCCCTCGACCGTCTCCGGGGGCTGCTCCTCGAAGAGCTTGTCGTGGTAGGCCATCCACTGCCTGCCGTCGGGCACGCAGCGGGCCGCGGCCCCGGCGCGGACGGAGTTGTCCCGGACGACGCCCTCACCGAAGATCGTGATGGGGTGGTACACCACCTTGACCTTGCCCTCGGCCGCCAGGTTCTTGACGGTCGGGCCGCTGGTCTTGTCCAGCTCCCGGCAGATCGGGCACTGGAAGTCCTCGTAGACGTCCAGCACCGGCTTGTCCACGCCGGCCTTGGCCATGACGACCGATCCGTCGCTCTGGACGGTGATCGGAGCCAGCGCCGTCGTGGTCTCCTCGGATTGACCGCTCTGGATGGAGTACCACCAGCCCGCGCCGACGGCGGCCAGCGCGACGACCACCACGGTCGCGATGGTCGTCATGCGCTTGCGCTGCTCCTGCTTCCGCTCCGCCTCGCGCTGCGCCTTGATCCGGTCACGGGCCGACTGGTCCCGTGCGGCCTTGCCCATCAGTGGTTCTCCTTCTGCAGGGGTTCGCCGTCGTCGCCCTCGATGCCGTCGCCCTCGGCGCCGTCGGTGTCGTCGGTGTCATCGGTGTCGTACGAATCGGGCTCCCGCGCGGAGGTGACCCCGAGCACGGAGTCCAGCGCGAACCGGCCCGGCGGGAACCAGGCGATGACCACGCCGAGCGCGAACAGGCCGAAGTCCCGCAGGATGTCGACGAGGTAGCTGGGCTCCACGCCGGCCGCGAGCTGGCCGCCGCCGCCGAAGCAGCCGCAGTCGATCCGCAGCCCGCGCGCCCAGGCGGAGGCGATGCCGATCACGAAGGCCAGCATGAGCAGCGCGGAGATGACTCCCGCGACCCGCGTGAGCAGCCCGACGACCAGCAGCACCCCGACGACGATCTCCATGATGGGCAGGCCGTAGCCGACCACCGTGGCGAGCGATTCCGGAAGCAGGTCGTACGCCTTGACCGCCTGGACCGACAGGACAGGCGTGCCGATCTTCCCCCAACCGGCGACGATCAGCACACCTCCCAGCACCAGCCGCGAGGCGGTCGTCACCCAGGGTAGCGCCGAACGGACGGCACGCGGCCCTGGGGACGCGGTCTTGTCAGAAGTCACGAGCACCATCGTCTCCTATTCCGGGTTCCGCCGTGACGGTCCTCCACGGATCTTCCGGATGTCCCGGGAAAGCCCATCATGAGCTCCATAAGCACTGTATAAGTCCTGGACATCGCCTTGATCGCGGGCCCTGCCCCGAGCGGCTCCGGTCCCGGGCTGGCGATCGGGACCGGTGGGTCCGGACGCCCCGGTCTCCCGTCCGGGAGGCGCCGGACGCGCCGTGCCGGACCAGGAGGTTCAGAACACGCCGGGGCCGGACGCACCGCGTCGGGCGAGCCACGGCGGACGCGGAAAAGCGGCCGTCCCGGCGGACGGCCGCTCTTGCGGGCCGGAGACTCCCGGACGGGTCAGCCGCGCACGCCCGCCGCGAGTTCGGCGCCGAGCTCGCGGACCGCCGCCAGGCCCGAGGCCTCGTCGGCGGCGTCCAGGAGGCGGCGGATGAACGCCGAACCCACGATCACGCCGTCGGCGTAGGCCGCGACCTCTGCGGCCTGCCGGCCGTTGCCGACCCCCAGCCCCACGCAGACCGGCAGGTCGGTGTGGGCGCGGGTCCGCTCGACCAGGCCCTGCGCCGACGAGCTGACCGACTCGCGGGCACCGGTGACGCCCATCAGCGAGGCCGCGTAGACGAAACCGGTGCAGCACTCGACGACGGCCTTGATGCGCTCGTCGGTGGAGCTGGGCGCGACCAGGAAGACGGTGTCGATCCCGGCGGCGGCACTGGCCTCCCGCCAGGGACCGGCCTCCTCCGGGGTCAGGTCCGGGGTGATGGTGCCCACGCCGCCCGCACTCGCCAGGTCACGGGCGAACCGCTCGGCCCCGTAGCGGTCGATCGGATTCCAGTAGGTCATGACGAGGGTGGCCGCGCCCGTCTTGGCCACGCCCTCGACCGTGCGCAGCACGTCGGCGATGCGGGTGCCGTTGCTCAGCGCCCGGTGCACCGCGTCCTGGATGGTCGGACCGTCCATGAGCGGGTCGGAGTAGGGCAGGCCGATCTCGATCACGTCGCAGCCCGCCTCCACCATGGCGGTGGCGGCCGCGATCGCGCCGTCCTTCGTCGGGAATCCGGCGGGGAGGTATCCGACGAGGGCTGCGCGGTCGTCCGCCTTCGCCTTGGCGAACACCGTCTGGAGAGTCGTCATGTTGGGTTCCGTTGCGGATCGGGGCCCTGGGCCCCCTCCGGACCGGGCCGGAGGGGAGGCGGGTCGGTCGTCAGAGGTCGAAGTACTTCATGGCGGTGCCCATGTCCTTGTCGCCGCGGCCCGAGAGGTTGACCAGGATGGTCGCCTCGGGGCCCAGCTCGCGGCCGAGCTTGAGGGCTCCGGCCAGGGCGTGGGAGGACTCGATCGCCGGGATGATGCCCTCGGTGCGGGCCAGGAGCGCGAAGGCCTCCATCGCCTCGGCGTCGGTGACGCCGTGGTAGACGGCGCGACCGCTGTCCTTCAGCCAGGCGTGCTCGGGGCCGACGCCCGGGTAGTCGAGCCCGGCGGAGATCGAGTGCGACTCGATCGTCTGCCCCTCCTCGTCCTGCAGGACGTAGGTGCGCGAGCCGTGCAGCACGCCGACCGAGCCCGCGGTGAGCGTGAGCGCGTGCTCTCCGGTCTCCAGGCCCCGGCCTCCGGCCTCGTAGCCGTGCAGCGCGACGAGGCCGGAGTCCTCGATGAAGGCGTGGAAGATGCCGATCGCGTTCGAGCCGCCGCCGACGGCCGCGCAGACGGCGTCCGGCAGGGCGCCGGTCAGCTCCAGCATCTGGCGGCGGGCCTCGACCCCGATGATGCGGGCGAAGTCGCGCACGATCTCGGGGAACGGGTGCGGACCGGCGATCGTGCCGAACAGGTAGTGGGTGCGGTCGACGTTGGTGACCCAGTCGCGGAACGCCTCGTTGATGGCGTCCTTGAGGGTCTGGCTGCCGTTGGTGACCGGGACGACCGTGGCGCCGAGCAGCTTCATCCGCGCCACGTTCAGCGCCTGGCGCTCGCAGTCGACGGCGCCCATGTAGATGACGCACTCCAGGCCCATCAGGGCGGCGGCGGTCGCGGTGGCGACGCCGTGCTGACCGGCGCCGGTCTCGGCGATCACCCGCGTCTTGCCCAGGCGCTTGGTGAGCAGGGCCTGGCCGAGCACATTGTTGATCTTGTGTGCGCCGGTGTGGGTCAGGTCCTCGCGCTTGAGGATGATCCGGGCGCCGCCCGCCTGCTCGGCGAAGCGCGGCACCTCGGTGAGGGTGGTCGGCCGTCCGGCGTAGGTGCGCAGCAGATGGTCGAACTCGCGCAGGAAGGCGGGGTCGTTCCTGGCCCGGTCGTACTCGGCGGCGACCTCGTCCAGCGCCGGGATGAGCGCCTCGGGCACGTAGCGGCCGCCGAAGATGCCGAACTTGCCCTGGGCGTCCGGGTCGTCGCCGTGGACGCCGTGGCCTGCCAGGTCCGCCGCGGTGAGGATGGGCTCTTGCGTCGCTGTCACTTGTCTTACTGCCCCTCGGGTCGGGATGCGGGGTGGGCTCCGGCGGTGACCAGGTCCACGACGGCGGCCCGGGGGTCCTTGCCGGTCACCAGGCTCTCCCCGACCAGGACGGCGTCGGCGCCGGCCCGGGCGTAGGCGAGCAGGTCGTGGGGGCCGCGCACACCCGATTCGGCGATCTTGATGATGCCGTCGGGGATCTCCGGCGCCAGCTTGGCGAACACCTCCCGGTCGACCTCGAGGGTCTTGAGGTTGCGCGCGTTGATGCCGATGATCCGGGCTCCGGCGTCCAGCGCCCGGTCGAGCTCCTCGGCGGTGTGCACCTCCACCAGCGGGGCCAGGCCGATCGACTCGGCCCGCTCGATGAGGGAGACCAGCGCGTTCTGGTCCAGCGCGGCCACGATCAGCAGCGCCAGGTCGGCACCGTGGGCACGGGCCTCCCAGAGCTGGTAGGAGGTGACGATGAAGTCCTTGCGCAGCACCGGGATGTCGACGACGGCGCGCACGGCGGCCAGGTCGTCGAGGCTGCCGCCGAAGCGGCGCTTCTCGGTCAGCACGCTGATGACGTGCGCGCCGCCGGCCTCGTAGTCGGCGGCCAGGGCGGCCGGGTCGGCGATCGCGGCCAGCGCGCCCTTCGAGGGACTGGAGCGTTTCACCTCCGCGATGACGGCCACCTGGTCGCCGCCGAGCGCCTTGTAGGCGTCGCGGGGCGCCGGCGCCCGCTCGGCCCGCGCCTTGAGCTCGGACAGGGCCACGGCCTGCTGCCGTTCGGCCAGATCGGCGCGGACGCCGTCGATGATCTCGTCCAGAACGCTCATGAGGCCTCCCCGTGAGGCCCGGAGGCCACGTCCGTGATCATCCCCGCACCCGTGGTCCACTCGCTCACCGGGCCCCCTCCGTCGCCCTCGTTCGCAAGCTGCTGCGTCTGGTGGCTCGCTCGCTCCGCTCGCTCACGGGTCAGGTCCCTCCCGATCGATTGCCCTTGTCCTGCCGATGCTATCGGCCTTGCCGAGGTCACCCCGCCACCGGGTGACGGGCGTGGTCGCTATGGCGCCAGGAAGTCCCCGAAAGGTAGATTTCGTCCTATCCAAAAAACGATCATCACGCCGAGCAGCCACCACGCGTGCACGGGACGGAGCCCCGCCGCGCCGAACGGCAGGCCCCGCCAGGACCGCACCGCCCAGCGCACCCAGAGTGCGGCCAGGAGCGGCGCCGCGGCCACGAGGAGCGGGTTGAGGCCGAGGGCCGCGGCGGGATCGCCGTGGGCGAGCGCGTGCACGGCCCGCAGGCCGCCGCAGCCGGGGCAGTAGAGCCCCGTCAGCGTCAGGAAGGGGCAGGAGGGGTAGTGTCCGGGCTCGTTCGGGTCGACCGCGCCCACCAGGGCGAACGCGGCCCCCGCCGCCAGCGCCGCGCCCAGGGGCGCCGCCAGGGCCCGCACCCCGGACCGCCGCGCGCCCGCCGTCTCCTCAGTCACCCCGCCCCGGCCTCCCCGCCGTCCCGGCCCGCCCGGGTCCTCCGCCGGCCGCCGTCCGTCACCCGGTCACGATACTCAACGCGCGCGGGGACACCCGTCAGCACACGCGGGTGTCCGTGCACGAGGATGTCCGTCAGAGGCCGTAACCCGAGGTGGCGGCGACTCCCAGCCCCCACCAGCCGAGCATCAGCGCGAAGACGAGCAGGAGGAGCCACCCGACGATGCCGAAATAGGACAGGATCAGGCCGGCGATGCCCAGGCCGCGCCCCTCCTCGCCGGTCCGCTTGATCTGGTTCAGCGAGACGTGCCCGAGCACGATGCCCACCAGCGAGGTGACGCCGCAGGTGAAGAGCCCGATGATGCCCATGATCAGTGAGGCGATCGCCATGCCGTTGTTCCCGCGGGGCGGGGGCGGCCCGCCGTAGCCGTAGGGGTCGTAACCGCCTCCGGGCGGCGGCCCGCCGTAGCCGCCGGGAGGACCGTATCCTCCGGGAGGCCCGTAACCGCCCGACTGATTCCCGTAGCTCATGAATCACTCCCCTTTATCCGAGTTGCAGGCGGCAACCTAGCGACAACGTACCTGTTCCAGGCGGGTACGGCCGCCCTGTGGGCAAGTTGTGATCCGGCGATCGGGGCGATCCGGACGGCCCCGGTCAGCGCTCCCCGCGCACGGGCTCGCCGACCTGCGCCGACAGGCGATTCGGACGGCCGCGGTCAGCGCTTCCCGGGCACGGGCTCCTCGGCCGGGTCCCGGCCGGCGCTGGCGGACGATCCCGCGACCGGGTCTCCGGACGCGTCGCAGACAGGGTCGCCGGCAGAGTCGCCGGACGGATCACCGGCCCGGTCGTCCGGCCGGGCGCCGGCAGGGCCGTCGGTCGGGCCGTCGGTCGGGTCGGTCCCGCGGTCGATCGCGTCCCACAGCGCCCGCTCGGTGACCGGGCCCGCGGCGGGGCCCGCCGTACCGGGCGCCGGGCGGTCGTACCGGTCGGACATGCCGGGCCACCGGCGGCCGCGCAGCGCGGCCGCCGCTCCGGCGGCCACCAGGACCAGCCCGCCCGCCGCCGCCGTCAGCGGCCAGATCCAGTGGACGGTCCAGGAGGCCGAGGCGGCCAGGGCGCCGGCGCCCCCGCCGACGACCGCCTTCCCCTCCGACGCGGCGGCGAGCGCCTCCTCCCCTGTCGCCAGCAGGGCGCCCGCGGCCGCGCCCGCCCCGCAGAGGGAGATGACCGCTCCGATGACCGCGCGCAGCGCGCCTCGCGTGGCGAGCACGGAGACCACCGCGGCGAGGGCGGCCAGCGCCACCGGGCTCAGGAAGGGCGCGAGTTCGCCACCCGGCAGGGCGAGCGTCTCGGGGCCGGCACCCGGGACGCCGCCGACGTCCCGGGTGGCCCAGTCCTGCGCGGTGACCGGCAGGACCAGGCCCGCGGCCGCCGCGCTCACGGCCGCCCAGGTCCACAGCTCCCGCCTGGCGTTCACGCCGGGGCCACCGTCAGCTCGTCCGCGTCGAAGCAGGTGCGGTCGCCGGTGTGGCACGCCGCGCCCACCTGGTCGACCTTGAGCAGGATCGTGTCCCCGTCGCAGTCCAGGGCCGCGGACCTGACGTGCTGGACGTGGCCGGAGGTGTCGCCCTTGACCCAGTAGGAACCGCGGCTGCGCGACCAGTAGGTGGCCCGGCCGGTGGTGAGCGTGCGGTGCAGGGCCTCGTCGTCCATCCAGGCGAGCATCAGCACCTCGCCGGTGTCGTACTGCTGGACGATGGCGGGCACCAGCCCGTCGGCGGTGCGCTTCAGCCGGGCGGCGATGGCGGGGTCAAGGGACATGCGGCAATTGTGCCGCAGCCGGGAGCGTGCGGCGGCCCGCGCATCACCGCCGGACGGTCCGTCCGCCACCCCGGAACGGCCCGCCCGGCCCGACCGGAACGGCCGACCGCCCACCCGTCCGCCGCACCGGGCGGCCGCCTAGCGCACGCGGTCGTCGTCCAGCACGTCGGCGGCCTTGACCACGATCTTCGGGTCGGGGGTCCCGACGATCTCGTGGTCCTTGTTCTCGTACTCGAACAGGCTCAGCACGTGCCGCATGGCCTCGATCCTGGCCCGCTTCTTGTCGTTGCTCTTGACCACCGTCCACGGCGCCTCGTCCGTGTCGGTGTGCAGGAACATGTCCTCCTTGGCCTCGGTGTACCCGTCCCACTTGTCCAGCGACTCCAGGTCCATCGGCGAGAGCTTCCACTGCCGGACCGGGTCGACCTGGCGGATCAGGAAGCGGGTCCGCTGCTCCTTGCGCGACACCGAGAACCAGAACTTCACCAGGTGGACGCCGTCGCGGACCAGCATGCGCTCCAGCTCGGGGGTCTGCCGCATGAACTCGAGGTACTGCTCCGGGCTCGCGAAGCCCATTACCCGCTCCACCCCGGCGCGGTTGTACCAGGAGCGGTCGAAGAAGACCATCTCCCCCGCGGCGGGCAGGTGGGCGACGTAGCGCTGGAAGTACCACTGGGTGCTCTCGCGCTCGCTGGGCTTCTCCAGCGCGACCACGCGCGCGCCGCGCGGGTTGAGGTGCTCCATGAACCGCTTGATCGTGCCGCCCTTGCCCGCCGCGTCGCGTCCCTCGAACAGGATCACCAGCCGGCCGCCGGTGTCCTTGATCCAGTACTGCAGTTTGAGCAGCTCGATCTGGAGCAGCCGTTTGACCCGGTCGTACTCGTCCCGGGTCATGCGCTCGTCGTAGGGGTAGTGCTCCCGCCAGGTGTCCACGGGACTGCCGTCCCGCCGCCTCAGCACGGGATCGTCGTCGTCATCGTCGTCGACCAGGAAGTCGTCCAGGTCGTCCATCAGATCACTTTCGGCCACGGCCGAGCGCACTCCCGGGGGCAGCAGGTTCGCGTCCATACCCGCCCTCTGCCACCAGAAGCACGCTTTAACCCTGAGATATGTCCCTTTTATGGGGGTTTATTTCGCTGGCCGCCCGCCGTACGGCCGCCGGTTCACGACCGGGCGGCCGACACCCAGGACGCGTGCAGGTCGGCGTAGACCCCGGGCCGCGCCACCAGCTCGGCGTGCGGCCCGCGCTGGACGATCCGGCCCCGGTCGAAGACCAGCACCTCGTCGGCCGCCTCCGCGGTGGACAGCCGGTGCGCGATGGAGACCGCGGTACGGCCCCGCGTGACGCCCTCCAGCGCGCGGGCCAGCCGTACCTCCGTCGCCGGGTCCACCGCGGAGGTGGCCTCGTCCAGCAGGAGCAGGTCGGGGTCGGCGAGGTAGGCGCGGGCCAGCGCGACGAGCTGGCGCTCGCCCGCCGAGAGCGACTCACCGCGCTGGCCGACCGGGGTGTCCAGGCCCGCGGGCAGTCCTTCCAGCCAGTCGGTCAGGCCCAGCTCGGTCAGGGCAAGCCGGATCTCCTCGTCGGTCGCCGGCGGGCGGCCGAAGCGGATGTTGTCGGCCAGCGTGCCGTCGAACAGGAAGCCGTCCTGCGGGACCATGACGATCCGCTCGCGCAGCGAGGAGAAGCGCACCCTCCGCAGGTCCTCGCCGTCCACGGTCACCCGCCCGGAGACGGGGTCCATCAACCGGGTGAGCAGTTTGGCGAAGGTCGTCTTGCCGGAGCCGGTCTCCCCCACCACCGCGATCCGCGAGCGCGGCGGGATGTCGACCGAGACGTCGCTCAGCACCGCGGGCCCGCCGGGGTAGGTGAAGCCGACCTCCTGGAAGGAGACGGAGATGGGCCCGCGCGGCAGGTCGACGCCGTCCTCTCCCGGGTCGGCGACGTCGGGCGGGGTGTCGAGCACGCCCAGGATCCGCCGCCAGCCGGCGATCGCGTTCTGCGCCTCGTTGAGCACCTCGGTCGCGATCTGCAGCGGGGAGATGAACAGCGTGATCAGGAAGAGGAAGGCGACCAGCCGCCCCTCGGAGATGTCGCCGTCCACGCCGAGCCGCACGCCGAGCAGCACCACTCCGGCCACCGCCACGGCGGCCACGATCTCGGTCAGCGGGAAGACGGTCGCGACGATCTTCTGGGTGCGGGCCTGGGCGGTCTTGTTGGCCTCGATCGCGGTGTCCAGCCGCTCGGACGTGCGGGTCTCGGCGCCGTAGGCGCGGATCACCGCCGCGCCGACGACCGACTCGCCGACCGCGGAGAGCATGTCGCCGGTCCGCTCGCGGACGCGGGTGTAGGCGGCCGACAGCCACCGCTGGAAGCGCGGCATCGCGGCCATGAGCGGCAGGAAGCAGAACCAGACCAGCAGTCCGAGCTGCCAGGAGTAGACGAACATCAGCACGCTGGCCACGAGCAGCTGGCCCAGCGCGACGATGATCATCAGGCCGCCCCACTGCATGAAGGCGCTGATCTGGTCGACGTCCCCGGTGACCCGCGAGACCAGCGCGCCGCGCCGCTCGGAGTTCTGGGTGAGCACCGACAGGTCGTGCACGTGCCGGAAGCCGCGCACCCGGAGCGTGGCCAGCGAGGACTCGGTCGCCTTGTAGAGGCGGACGTTCATCAGGTAGCCGCAGAACGCGGTGAGCAGCACCGCCGCGGCGCAGACCGCCACGACGGCGCGGATGTACGCCACGTCGGGCACGGGGCCCTCCAGGCCCCTGTCCATGGTCTGCTGCACGGCGATCGGCACGATCACCTTGCCGACCGTGGCGAGCACCGCGAGCGCGAACGTGCCGCCCAGTCCCTTGCGGATCTCGGGGGTGAGGGACAGCCCGTGCCGCACGGTCGCGATCGCGGACCGCTCGACGCCCCGCAGGCCCTGGGTCCCGGGGGTCTCCTGGAGTGTCGTCACGCGCTGATCTCCTCGTCGGTGCTGATCTCGTCGGCGCCGAGGTCCCCGCCGGGCCTCCCGGCGGCCTCCCCGCCGGTCTCCTCGTCGGCTCCGAGCGCCTCCCGCTCGGCCTCCTCGCGCTCGTAGGCGGTGACCAGGTTGCGGTATCCCGCGCAGCGGGCCAGCAGCTCGTCGTGCGGGCCGCGGTCGACGACGCGGCCGTGCTCGAGGTAGACGACCTCGTCGGCCAGGGCGATGGTGGCCATCCGGTAGGCCACGACCACCACGGTCGAGGCCGCCGACGTGGCGGCGGCGTCCCGCAGGCCGTACAGGATCTTCGCCTCCACCTGGGGGTCGACGCTGGAAGTCGCGTCGTCCAGGACGAGCAGCCTCGGGCGGCGGACCAGCGCGCGGGCCAGCGCCAGGCGCTGGCGCTGGCCGCCCGACAGGGTGGTGCCGCGCTCTCCGACCTTGGTGTCGAGCCCGGCGGGCAGGGCGCTGACGAAGCCCTCGGCCTGGGCCAGGCGCAACGCCGCCCAGACCTCCTGGTCGTCGACCGGCAGCCCCAGGGTGATGTTGCCGCGGACCGTGTCGTCGAACAGGAACGTCTGCTGCGGCACCAGCGCCACCACGTCGCTGACCGCGCCGCGCGCCGCCTCGCGCAGGTCCGTGCCGTCGACGAGCACGGCCCCCTCCGCCGGGTCGACGAGCCGGACGAAGGTCTGCACGAGCGTGGACTTGCCGGAGCCGGTGGGTCCGACCAGGGCGGTCGTACGGCCCGGCTCGACCTCGAAGTCCACCCCCGACAGGACCGGGACGTCCCCGTAGGCGTAGCCGAGGCCGCGCACCTCCAGCCTGGCCGGGGCGTCCCCGGCCAGGACGGCGGTGCCGTACTCCATGGAACCGGTGGCCGACAGCACCTCCTGGACCCGCTCGTAGCCGACGACTGCGCGGGGCAGCTCGGCGAGCACCCAGCCGAGGGCGCGGATCGGGAAGGCCAGCAGGGTGAACAGGTAGGCGACCTGGACCAGGGTCCCGGCGGTGATCGCGCCGCCCTCCAGCCGGGCCGCGCCGACCAGCAGCACGGCCAGCACGCCGAGGGTGGGCAGGGCCTCCAGCATCGGGTCGAACAGCCCCCGCACGCGCCCCACCGCGATGTTGGCGTCGCGCAGCCGCTCGGCCCTGGCCCGGAACCTGGCGGTCTCGGCGTCCTCCCGGCCGAGGGTCTTGACGACCAGCGCCCCGTCGAAGCTCTCGTGCGCGATCTCGCTGACCTCGGCGCGCAGCTGCTGGGCGCGGGTGGCCAGCGGGCTGAGCCTGCGCTGGTAGACCAGGTTGAGCAGGGCGATGGCCGGGAAGACCAGGAAGCCGACGAGGGCGAGCGGCAGGTCGGTCAGGACGAGCGCGACCGCGGCGGTGACCAGCATGACGACCACGCCGACGGCCATCGGCAGCGGGGCCAGCGGCGCCCAGGCGGCCTCGGCGTCGGCGCTGGCGTTGGAGAGCAGCTGACCGGTCGGATGCCGGTGGTGCCAGGCCAGCGGGAGCCTGAGGTACTGGCGGGTGACGTCCCGCCGGGAGCGGGCCTGCATGCGGTACTGCATGACGCCGGCGAAGAACCGGCGGCCGGCCACGCCCAGCGCCTTGAGCAGCGCGGTGCCGACGATGAGGAGCACGCCCGCCACGAGCGTGCCGGTGCCGACCTCGCCCTGGCGGAACGCGGGCAGCACGACGTTCTCGGTGGCCCAGCCCAGTGCCCACGCCGACGCGACCGTCATCGCGCCGTAGACGGAGCTGGCCAGCACCGCGGCGGTGAAGACCGCCTTCTCCGCCCGGATGGCCACCCCCAGAACGCGGAGCCCTTTGCGCATGACGGCGGACGTCACCTTGCTCGCCACTCGGAGGGTGTCCTTTCGCTGGAGATGTCGTTACCTATGTGACTATCACGCCGGACCGACACGTTATTCCCGCCGCAGCCGCCCTTCCATGATCGGCGGGTCGGCTCCTCGCCCGTTGCTCGCGCAACGGCCTTGTTAGGATCACACCATGAACCACGCCCGTGCCGAACGCGCTGAGCTCAGCGACCTGCTCGTCCGGCTCGGCCCGGACGCCCCCACGCTCTGCGAGGGCTGGACCGCCTTCGACCTCGCCGCCCACCTCGTGCTGCGGGAGCGCCGCCTCGACGCCGCCCCCGGCATCGCCCTGGCCCCGCTGGCGGGGTACACCGCCCGGGTGCAGGGGTCGCTCAAGGCCGATCACGGCTTCGGCGGGCTGGTCGAGCTCGTCCGCTCCGGGCCCGGCGGCGTCTACGGGCTGGTCCCCGGCCTGGACTCCGCCGTGAACACCATGGAGATGTTCGTCCACCACGAGGACCTGCGCCGGGCGCAGCGCGTGTGGGAGCCCCGCGAGCTCCCCGCCGACCTGGAGGAGCTGTTCTGGAAGCGGGTCCGGGCCGGCCGGGGGCTGTTCCTGCGCAGGGCCCCGGTCGGCGTCGTCCTGCACCGGATCGGCGGCGGCGTCGCCCTCGGCGGCGCCAATGAGGGTCCGAAGGTCGAGGTGACCGGCCCGGCCAGCGAGCTGCTGCTGTTCTGCTTCGGCAGGCAGGCCCACGCCAGGGTGAGCCTCAACGGCGACGAGGGCTCCGTGGCCCGCCTGATGGACGCCTCCCTGGGCGTCTGAACGGCCTCCCCGCGGCGGGGGACCCGGATCCGCCGGACCGCCTCCCCCGGACCCCGCGGCCGGGGACCCGGAATCACCGGGCCCCGGGCCCGGACCCGGCGGGCGGGGACCCGTAGCCACCGGGTGCCGGGCCCGGAGCCCGCTCCTGCCGTGACCCGCGGGCCCGGCGCCGTTCCGGGCCGCCGGCCCGCTGTCCGGAACCGGACGGCCGACCCCGTTCCCGCGACCCGAGCCGGAGATCCGTCCGCTGGTCACGGCACCGGCCCCGGCTTCGCGATCCCGCCGCCGCCGGTCGCCCTTCCGCCATACCTTGCACTCCGGGTTGGACAACGGCGGCGCTCCCTGCGCACCATGACGGGGAGGGGACCGACCATGCCAATCCTGCGATCCGGCCATGGCTCGCCCCGGCGCGCCAGGTATGATCATCAAGATCCGGGAGCCACCCGGGCCGAAGATGCCAGAGATCCTTAAAATCAGGGTATATACGGCTGGGAATGGAACTGCAGGAGGCCCCCATGCAGGTCAAGAAGATCGCCACCTACGCAGCGGTGGCGTTCGTGGCCTTTTATCTGTTCAGCCGACCCGCCGAGGCCGCCGCAGCGGTCAGCGGGGTCTTCGACGGCATCATCGAGGGGGCCGACCGGTTGGCCCTGTTCTTCACGAACGTACTGAGCTGACCGCCGGCGAAGGTCCGCTTCGCCCCGATCCTTTTCGCTCCTCCCCGCGCTCCCGAACGGTTCCATCCGGGAGCGCGGCACCCCGAACCCCGTGACGTCAGTCGCCGTCCCCGTCGTTGTCCGTCTCGCCGTCGTTCTCGACGCCGGGCGCCGAGGTCTCGACCACGTCGGGGCTGTCACCGTCGTCATCACCACCGCCGCCGCAACCACCGAGCAGTCCGGTGAGGGCGGCCATCGCCAGTGCGGCCGCCGCCGTCCGCCGGGCAGATGTTCCGAGCATTCCCGACCTCCTGGTCATCTCACTCTCCGTCGTCTCACGCGGCGCACCGCCGCGCCGTGCGTGAACCTCTCCCCGTGCCGCCGACGATCAAACACCGGCCTCGCCGCGGCCCTGCGCTCCTGCGGCGGCCACCGGCAGCGTGACCCTGCCGACCGGATGCCGACCGGATGCCGACCGGCGGGACGGCCCGGCTCACCCGGCCGTCTCATCGGGGACGTCGGCGGCGGGCAGCGTGAAGTGGAACCGCGACCCCCCGCCCGGGTCGTCCTGCACCCCTATCGTGCCGCCGTGCCGCTCGACGATGCGCTTGCAGATGGCCAGGCCGAGCCCGCTGCCGCTGTAGGAGCGGCCCTCGTGGGCCCGGCGGAAGCTCTGGAAGATCGCCTCGTGCTGTCCCGGCGGGATCCCGATGCCCCGGTCGGCGATCTCGACGCGGACCCAGCCCGGCCGCTCGACCGCGGAGGTGACGGTGATCTCCGGCCGCTCGCCCGGGGCGGTGTACTTCACCGCGTTGCCGATCAGGTTGTCCAGCAGCTGGCGCAGCAGCACCCGATCGGCCCGGACCGCGGCCAGCTCGCCGATGTGGAACACCGGGGCCCGCCCCCGGGCCGCCGCCTCCGGGAGGTCGCCGCGGGCCGCGGCCACCTCCCGCACGGCGCGCCCGAGGTCGACCGGGACGGGGGTGATGGGCGCGTCCCGCGCGGCGGTGTGCGCCAGCAGGTCCTGGATCAGCTCCCGCATCCGCGCCGAAGCCTGCCGGATGCGGGCGACGCCGTCACCGGCCCCGTCCGGCGCGACGCCTCCGGGGGCCGCCTCGGCGGCGTCGGCCAGGATCTCCGCCCAGCCGTCGATGGTGCCCAGCGGGTTGAGCAGATCGTGGGCCACCACCCCGGCGAAGGCCGCCAGCTCGTCGCGGTGCCGCCGCTCGTCTGTGACGTCGTGGAAGACCACGACCGCCCGCGGCGGATCGGAGGGCAGCCGGGTGGCGCTGACGTTGAGCATGCGGTTCCCGGCCGCGCCCGGGAGGCGGAGCAGCACGTCCATGCCGCGGACCTCGTGCCCGGCCAGGGCCAGCCTGTACGGCAGCTGCCGCCTGCCGACGGGCGTGCCGTCGGGATGCAGCAGCTCGCAGGCGTCGGCGACGGTCAAGGGGCCGCCGGCGCCCAGCAGCCACCGGGCGGCCGGGTTGCTCATGACGAACCGCCCGGCCTCGTCGACGACCGCCAGTCCGTCGTGCATCGACTCGACGATCGCCGAGAGCATCCCGGCCTGGGCGATCACCTCTTTCTCGGCTGCGGCCCGCTGCCGTTCCAGCTCGTCGCGTTCGTCCCGGCCGAGTGCCAGCGCCAGGCCGACCACGGTGATCACCCCGACGAAGACCTGCGCCACCAGCACCCGGGCCACCGGCGAGGCGGCCGTGGTGAACGGACCGCTGCCGTACACGGTGAAGACGATCGCCACCGTGCCGGTGACCAGGCTGTGCAGGGCCACGAGAGCGGTACTGAAGCGCACGGCGGCCCAGACCGTCACCGCGATCAGCAGGAACGCCAGCGGCAGATCGTGGCTGACACCGAACGTCACGAGGTAGGCCGCCGCCGATGCCGCCGGCAGGACGCAGCACTCGGCGATCCGCCGGCCGCCGGCCCGGTCCGCCGCCTCCCGCACCGCCCGCCACGGTGCGGCCCGCCGCCGGGCGCGGGCCCGCCGGTCGAGCAGCCGCCCCAGGCACAGGCCCAGCGCGGGGATCGCCGTCATGCTCACGACGTTGCGCGCCCACCACGCCACGGCGCCCGGGACCGACCACCGGCCGGTGAGCACCCCCAGGACGGTGGGGACCACCAGCGCGCCGACCGCCGCCCCGGCGGCCGCGGCCGCCAGCAGGCCCCACAGATGCCGCACCCGCTCGAAACCTCCCCACGGGCGGGAGGTCCGCAGATCCGGGCAGGCCGAGATGATCACCTTCAGGAACACCAGGATCTGCGCCAGGTTCACCGCGGTGAAGAAGACGGCGGACGGGAGGGCCGCGCCGGTCAGCAGGTTGACGACGAGGAAGATCGCCACCATGGTCAGCGCGTCCAGCCACCGGGACCGCTCGTGCCGCTGCACCAGCAGCCACAGCGCCCCCACCCCGGCCGCCGGCCACACCAGGCCGAAGACCTCCCCGCCGGCCAGCTCCAGCCGCCCGGCCAGCATCGCGACCACGTGCAGCACGGCGAACCCCGCGGTACGGCGCAGCGCCGCGCCCCTACCGGACATCAGCGGGCCGTCCGCGATGCGGGTCCCTCACGACCGGCGCCACCGCACCGGCCGCCGCACCGTCAACGTCGTCACAGACGTCTCATCCCCGCTGAGGCGGGGTGCTATCCGACTCGATGTCCGATATCCACCGAGGCCGACCCGGTGGCCCCGTCAGCGGACGGGGTGGCCCGCGGTGCGGAGGGCGTCCTTCACATCGGCGATCTTGAGCTGGCCGAAGTGGAACACCGAGGCCGCCAGGACCGCGTCCGCCCCCGCCTCCACCGCCGGGGCGAAGTGCTCCACGGTCCCGGCCCCGCCGCTGGCAATGACCGGGACGGAGACCGCCGCCCGCACGGCCCGGATCATCTCCAGGTCGTAGCCGTCACGGGTGCCGTCGCCGTCCATGGAGTTGAGCAGGATCTCCCCCACGCCCAGTTCCTCGCCCCGCCGCGCCCACTCGACCGCGTCGATGCCGGTACCCCGGCGGCCGCCGTGCGTGGTCACCTCGAACCCGGACGGGGTGGGCGGGCCGTCGACGACCCGGCGCGCGTCCACCGAGAGCACGACGCACTGCGCGCCGTACCGCCGCGAGGCCTCGGTCAGCAGCTCCGGCCGGGCGATGGCGGCGGTGTTCAGCGAGACCTTGTCCGCCCCGGCGCGCAGCAGCCGGTCGACGTCCTCGACCGCGCGCACCCCTCCGCCGACGGTCAGCGGGATGAACACCTGCTCGGCCGTACGGCGCACCACGTCGTACATCGTGGACCGGTCGGAGCTGGACGCGGTGATGTCCAGGAACGTCAGCTCGTCGGCTCCCTCGGCGTCGTAGCGCCGGGCCAGCTCGACCGGGTCGCCGGCGTCGCGCAGGTTCTCGAAGTTGACGCCCTTGACCACCCGCCCGGCGTCCACGTCCAGGCAGGGGATCACTCGCACCGCGACGCTCACGCGCGGGCTCCTTTCGCTAGAGGGTCCCCGGAGAGACCGAGGGGTCTCAGGAGACCGCGGCCAGGGCTTCCTCGAGGGTGAACGCCCCGGCGTACAGGGCCTTGCCGACGATCGCGCCCTCCACCCCCGCCGGGACCAGCGACGCCAGGGCGCGCAGGTCGTCGAGGGAGGAGACGCCGCCGCTGGCGACGACCGGCTTGGCGGTGCGGGAGCAGACCTCGCGCAGCAGGCCGAGGTTGGGGCCGGTCAGGGTGCCGTCCTTGGTGACGTCGGTGACGACGTAGCGGGAGCAGCCGTCGGCCTCCAGCCGCTCCAGCACCTCCCACAGGTCGCCGCCCTCCTTGGTCCAGCCGCGGCCGGCCAGGGTGGTGCCGCGCACGTCCAGGCCGATCGCGACGCGGTCGCCGTACTCGGCGATGATCTTCGAGCACCAGGCGGGGTTCTCCAGGGCCGCGGTGCCGATGTTGACGCGGCGGCAGCCGGTGGCCAGGGCGAGCTCCAGCGAGGCGTCGTCGCGGATGCCGCCGGACATCTCGACCTTGACGTCGACCGCCTTGACCACGGAGGCGAGCAGCTCCCGGTTGGAGCCCCGGCCGAAGGCAGCGTCGAGGTCGACCAGGTGGATCCACTCGGCCCCGGCCTCCTGCCAGGCGAGCGCGGCCGAGAGCGGGTCGCCGTAGGACGTCTCGGTTCCGGCCTCGCCCTGGACCAGGCGGACCGCCCGGCCGTCGGCGACGTCCACGGCGGGCAGCAGCTCTAGCGACATCTTGTTCAGGACCTCCGGTCGAATACGACGGTGACGAGCACCGGGACGAGCAACAGGGACAGCAGGAGCGCACCGAGCCTCGCGGCCCACGAGGACCAGAGCAGCCATGCGATCACCTGGACGATGAGGAACAGCACCGCCACCACGCCGTTCTGCGTGCGGCGGCGGCGGGCGATGATGCCGCGCTGTCCGGCGATCCGCACGGGCCGGCGCGGCAGCAGCGCGGCGGCGGGGGCCGTCACCCTCTCCAGCAGCCGCCGCCGGCGGGCGAGCCGGGCCTGCCGCTCGGCGCGCAGCGCGGCCTGCCGGGTCTGCTCGGCCTCCCGCTCGGCCCGGCGCCGGGCCCGCTCCTTGCTCACGGGGCGCCCGCCGGAACGTTCATCCGAGTGTGCCGAGCCAGTTGGCCAGCAGGCGGGCCCCGGCGTCGCCCGACTTCTCGGGATGGAACTGGGTCGCCGTGAGCGGCCCGTTCTCCACCGCAGCGACGAACGGCACGCCGTGCTCGGCCCAGGTCACCAGCGGGTCGGTGAAGCCCGGACCGGCCTGCAGCTCCCAGGAGCGCACGCCGTAGGAGTGCACGAAGTAGAACCGCTCGTCGGCGTCGATCCCGTCGAACAGCACCGTGCCCTCGGGGGCCTTGACGGTGTTCCATCCCATGTGCGGCAGGACCGGGGCGTCGAGGCGCTCGACCGTGCCGGGCCACTCGCCGCAGCCGGAGGTCGTCACCCCGTGCTCCACCCCCGTCTCGAACAGGATCTGCATGCCGACGCAGATGCCGAGCACCGGCCGGCCGGCCGACAGGCGGCGGGCGACGATCCGGTCGCCGACCACCGACTTCAGCCCGGCCATGCAGGCGGCGAACGCGCCGACGCCGGGGACGACGAGGCCGTCGGCCTCCATCGCCGCCTGGTAGTCGGAGGTCACCGTGACGTCCGCGCCGACCCGGGCCAGGGCGCGCTCCGCGGAGCGCAGGTTGCCCGAGCCGTAGTCGAGGACCGTGACGTTCTTGCTCACCAGAGCTTCACCACCAGAGCACCGCCGCTGTGGTCGCCAGGGCCGCGAGGGCGGCCAGCAGGAGCGCGCCCTTCTTCAGTCCCTGTTTGAGGAAGGAGACGATGCCGCCCACCAGGAAGAGGGCGGCGAAGGCCATCGCAACGGCCGTCCAGTTATCGGTCATCGCCCCTCACAGGACGCCCTTGGTGCTGGGCACCCCGGTGGAGCGGGGGTCCGGCTCGGAAGCCTCGCGCAGCGCCCGCGCGAGCGCCTTGAACTGGGCCTCCACGATGTGGTGGGCGTTGCGGCCGTACGGCACGTGCACGTGCAGGCAGATCGCCGCGTGCGCGACGAACGACTCCAGGATGTGCCGGGTCAGCGTCGTGTCGTAGTCGGGGCCGATCATGGGGGCCATGGTCTCCGGCTCGCTGTGCACGAGGTACGGCCGGCCGGACAGGTCCACGGTCACCTGTGCGAGGGACTCGTCCAGCGGGCAGGACGCGCTGCCGAACCGCCGGATGCCCGACTTGTCACCCAGCGCCTCGCGGAACGCCACGCCCAGCGCGATCGCGGTGTCCTCGATCGTGTGGTGCGAGTCGATGTGCAGGTCGCCCTCGGTCTTCACGGTGAGGTCGAACAGGCCGTGCTTGCCGAGCTGGTTCAGCATGTGGTCGTAGAACCCCACGCCGGTGGAGACGTCGACGATCCCGGTGCCGTCGAGGTTCACCTCGACCAGCACCGAGGTCTCCTTGGTGGAGCGCTCGACGCGACCGCGGCGCTGCCCGCGCTCGCCTCCGGCGAGACCGCCGGGTCGGTCTTCGGTGAGACTCATCGCAGAATTCCTTCCAGGGCGGCGCGGAACGCCGCCATCTCCTCGGCCGTTCCGATGGACACCCTCAGCCACCCGGGCGGGCCGACCTCGCGGATCAGCACCCCCCGCTCCAGCAGGCCCTCCCAGACCGCGCGGCGGTCGTCGAAGACGCCGAAGAGCACGAAGTTGGCGTCCGAGTCGGCCACCTTCAGCCCGTGCCCGCGCAGCCACTCCACGGTCGCGTCCCGCTCGGTGCGCAGCGTGTCGACGGTGCCGAGCAGCTCGGCCCGGTGCGCGAGCGCGACGCGCGCCGCCGCCTGGGTGAGCGTGGACAGGTGGTACGGCAGGCGCACCAGCAGCAGCGCCTCGATCACCGCCGGATGGGCGGCGAGGTAGCCGAGCCGGGTGCCCGCCATGGCGAAGGCCTTGGACATGGTCCGGGTGACGATCAGCCGCGGGTGGTCGGGCAGCAGGGTCAGCGCGGACGGCGTGCCGGTGCGGGCGAACTCGAAGTAGGCCTCGTCCACCACGACCATGCCGGGCGCCGCCTCGACGATCCGGGCGATCACCGCCGGGTCGAGGGCGGTGCCGGTCGGGTTGTTGGGCGAGGTCAGGAAGACGACGTCGGGCCGGTGCTCCTCGATCGCCGCGACGGCCTTGCCCGGGTCGATCCCGAAGTCGTCCTCGCGCGCCCCGGGGATCCACTCGGTCGAGGCGCCGGTGGTGATGATCGGGTGCATCGAGTAGGACGGCTCGAAGCCCAGCGCGCTGCGGCCGGGCCCGCCGAAGGCCTGCAGGATCTGCTGGAGCACCTCGTTGGAGCCGTTGGCGGCCCACACCCGCTCGGCGGTCAGGCCGTGGCCGAGGTAGGCGGCCAGGTCCTCGCGCAGGGCGACCGCGTCGCGGTCGGGGTAGCGGTTGAGGTCGGCCGCGCCGTGCCGTACGGCCTCGGCGAGGCCGGCGACCAGGGACGCGGAGGGCCCGTAGGGGTTCTCGTTGGTGTTCAGCCGGACCGGGACGTCGATCTGCGGGGCGCCGTACGGCGTGCGGCCCCGCAGGTCGTCGCGGACGGGCAGGTCGGCCAGCGTCACGCGGGGACCGCCGGATCCCGCGCCGGGAGCGTCGCCGGGCCCCGCGCCCGATGCGTCGCCGGGCCTCGTGCCGGGACCACCGGTCGGCGTGCCGGTCGCGTCGTCGGGCCTCATGCGGGGGTCTCCCAGTCGGTGAGCGCGGGCAGCTCGCCCGGGGCGAAGCGGGCGCGGACGGCGGCGCCGTGCGCGGGCAGGTCCTCGGCGTCGGCGAGCACGGAGACGTGGGCGGCGGCCCCGGCCAGCGCCTCGCGGTCGTACTCGACCACGTGGATGCCGCGCAGGAAGGTCTGCACCGACAGCCCGGAGGAGTGGCAGGCGCAGCCCCCGGTGGGCAGCACGTGGTTGGAGCCGGCGAGGTAGTCGCCGAGCGAGACCGGCGCGTAGGGGCCGACGAAGATCGCCCCGGCGTTGCGGACCCGGGCGGCGAGCGCCGCGGCGTCGGCGGTGTGGATCTCCAGGTGCTCGGCGGCGTAGGCGTCCACGACGCGCAGGCCGGCCTCCAGGTCGTCGACGAGGAGGATGCCGGACTGGCGGCCGGACAGCGCCTCGGCGATGCGCGCCGAGTGCTTGGTCGCGGCGACCTGCCCCGGCAGCTCCTTCTCCACGGCGTCGGCGAGCTCGGGCGAGTCGGTGACCAGGACCGCCGCGGCGATCTGGTCGTGCTCGGCCTGGCTGATCAGGTCGGCGGCGACGTGCGCCGGGTCGGCGGTGGCGTCGGCGAGGATGGCGATCTCGGTGGGCCCGGCCTCGGAGTCGATGCCGATGCGGCCCTTGAGCAGCCGCTTGGCCGCGGCGACCCAGATGTTGCCGGGACCGGTGACCAGGTTCACCGGGGCGCACTCCTCGGTGCCGTAGGCGAACATCGCCACGGCCTGGGCACCGCCCACGGCGTAGACCTCGTCGACGCCGAGCAGCGCGCAGGCGGCCAGGATCGCCGGGTGCGGCAGCCCGCCGAACTCTTTCTGCGCGGGCGAGGTGACCGCCAGCGAGGCGACGCCGGCCTCCTGGGCGGGCACCACGTTCATCACGACGCTGGAGGGGTAGACCGCCTGGCCGCCGGGGACGTAGAGTCCCACGCGCTCGACGGGGACCCAGCGCTCGGTGACGGTGCCGCCGGGCACGACCCGGGTGGTGACGTCGGTGCGGCGCTGGTCGCGGTGGACCAGGCGGGCGCGGCGGATCGACTCCTCCAGGGCCGCGCGGACCCTGGGGTCGAGCCCGGCCAGCGCGTGGGAGACCGCCTCGGCGGGCACCCGGGTGGAGCCGAGCTCCACGCCGTCGAACCGGGCCGTCCACTCCCGCACCGCCGCGACCCCGCGATGATGCACGTCCTCGCAGATGGGCCGGACCTTCTCCAGGGCGGCTTCGACGTCGAGTTCGGCACGGGGCAGCACGTGGCGCAGGTCCTCGGGGAGGGCACCGCGCAGGTCGGTACGGGAAATCACCTGAACAGTCTACGGAGCCCCGGGACCCGCTCCCGTCCGCATTCCACCATGCGGACGACCTTTACGCTGTAGATTCCGCTGAGTCGCTACGCTTCCCGCCATGGGCAAGCCGAAGAACGCCAGAGGCCAGGGCACCCCGGCGACGGTGGCGCTGAGCCAGGCCGGAGTGGATTTCACCCTGCACCCCTACGAGCACGACGCGGGAGCGCAGGCCTACGGCGAGGAGGCCGCCGACGCGCTCGGCGTGCCGTACGGCCGCATCTTCAAGACGCTGGTGGCCGAGGTCGACGGCGGCCTGGCGGTCGCGGTGGTGCCGGTGGCGGGCAAGCTGGACCTCAAGGCGCTGGCGGCGGCGCTGGGCGGCAAGCGCGCCGCGATGGCCGACGCGGCCAAGGTCGAGCGGGTGACCGGTTACGTGGTGGGCGGGATCAGCCCGCTGGGGCAGCGCAGGCGGCTGCCGACCGTGGTCGACGCCTCGGCGCTCGGGTTCGAGACGGTCTACTTCTCCGCCGGGCGGCGCGGGCTGCAGATCGAGACCGCCCCCGCCGAGCTGGTACGGCTGACGCAGGCGGTCACCGCCCCCATCGGCAGGAGTGGATGATGCACTACCTGACCGCCGTCGAGATGCTGGAGCTGCTGCGCGCCCGGCAGGTCAGCGCGGTGGAGCTGCTCGAGGCCCACCTGCGGCGGATCGAGGAGGTCAACCCGGCGGTCAACGCGATCGTCACGCTGGCGGCCGAGCGCGCCCGCGCCGAGGCCGAGGCCGCCGACCGCGACCTGGCGCGCGGGGTCTGGCGCGGGTCGCTGCACGGGCTGCCGGTCGCGCACAAGGACCTGACCGACACCGCGGGGATCCGCACCACGTACGGCTCGCCGATCTTCGCGGGCCACGTGCCCGCGCACGACGCGCTGATCGTGCGGCGGATGCGCGAGGCCGGGGCGATCACGATCGGCAAGACCAACACCCCCGAGTTCGGCACCGGCTCGCACACGGTCAACGAGGTCTTCGGCGCCACCCGCAACCCCTACGACCTGTCGCGGTCGGCCGGCGGGAGCAGCGGCGGGGCCGCCGCCGCGCTGGCCTGCGGGATGGTCCCGCTGGCCGACGGCTCCGACATGGGCGGCTCGCTGCGCAACCCGGCCTCGTTCTGCAACGTGGTGGGGCTGCGGCCGACGCCGGGACGGGTGCCGTCGCCGTCCCCGACGGCCGCCTGGTTCACCCTGGGCGTGTCGGGGCCGATGGCCAGGACCGTCGCCGACCTGACGCTGCTGATGAGCGTGGTGGCCGGGTTCGACCCCGCCTCGCCCCTGTCGGTCGCCGAGAGCGGCGCGGTCTTCACCGAGCCGCTGGACCTGCTGGACCTGACCGGGCTGCGGGTGGCCTGGAGCCCGGACCTGGGCGGCCTTCCGGTGGACGCCGAGACCGCGCGGGTCACCGCGACGGCCCCGGCGGTGCTGGAGGGGCTGGGCGCGCGCGTCGAGCGAGTCGACCTCGACCTGTCCGGCGCCGAGGAGGCGTTCCGCACCTACCGCGCCTGGTACTACCTGCTCTCCTACGGCGACCTGCCGGCCGAGCGGCTGGGCGGCAACGTGCGCTGGAACGTCGAGCGGGGCCGCGAGGTGACCGGGGCGGACCTGGCCCGCGCCGAGCGGCTGCGCAGCCGCCTGTACCAGCGGATGAGCGCGTTCTTCGACGCCTACGACTTCCTGCTCGCGCCGGTCAGCCAGGTGCCCCCGTTCCCGGTGGACGCGCCGTACGTCACGGAGATCGGCGGCGAGCCGCTCCCCGACTACCTGGCGTGGATGCGCTCGGCCTACTGGGTCAGCGTGCTGCACGCCCCGGCCGCCTCGGTGCCGTGCGGGTTCACCTCCGGCGGGCTCCCGGTCGGCGTGCAGATCGTCGGGCGGCCCTTCGCCGACCTGCGGGTGCTCCGGCTGGCGCACGCCTTCGAGCAGGCCACCGGGCACGGGTCGCGCAGGCCGGACTGCCGCTGACGGCCGCTGGCGGCCGCCGCCGGGCGTCGACGCCCGGCGGCGGGGGCTCCTACCGCGCCGGCCCGCCGCCGCTGATGTCGTAGGAGGAGATCGGCCCGTAGGGGTCCCGGCCGCCGAAGGGGCGGCGCAGCGGCGAGTCCCGGTAGCCCGCCAGGCCCTCCAGCGCGGCGAAGACCCCGGCGGCCAGCATCGGCCAGGCCACCAGCACGCCCTGCGCGGTCAGCTCCAGCGGCCCGGCGACCGTCGGCAGGTTCCGCCCGGCGGCGGCCACGCTCACCGCGCCGAGGTTCACCGCCCCGCCGACCACCGTCGCGAGGTGTCCGGCCAGCAGCCCGCCCGCCGCCAGGCCGGCCACCACGGCCAGCGGACGGCCCCGGCGTGAGAGGCTGTAGCCCGCGGCGCCGCAGGCCAGCCCGAACGCGCCGGTGACGACGGCGAACCAGCCGTCGGCCGCGATGAGCGCCTGGGTGGACGGGTCGGCCAGGACCGGGCCCCGCCCGGTCACGACGTACGGCGGGCGCGGGGCGAGGATCGACCACAGGACGCCGGCGACGACTCCCAGCGCCGCCAGGGCCAGCACGGTGACGGCGAAGTCGCGCGCGTGGCGCAATCCGCACCTCCCCCACTATGTGATGCTCTGCCCGATGTTACCCAGTCATCCGGGGTCATCCAGAGTCATCCAGTTGTCTAGACCAAAGCACCGGTTCGAATCCCGTTACTCTGTCCAGGTGAACGAAGAGGTATGGCTGATCGAGCCCTCCGGCCCGCTCCGCGGTGACGTCGAGGTCCGCGGGTCCAAGAACGGCGTCTCCAAGCACATGGTGGCCGCCATGCTGGGGGCCGGCGAGAGCATGATCCAGAACGCCCCCGACGTGGGCGAGGTCGGCATCACCGCGCAGATGCTGCGGGCGCTCGGCATCGAGGTGGAGATCACCCCGCGCGAGATCGTCATCGCCCCCGGGGCCGAGATCAACCCGCACGTGCCCGCGGCGTTCACCGGTCTCAACCGGATCCCCATCCTGATGCTCGGCCCGCTGCTGCACCTGGCCGGCGAGGCGTTCGTGCCGCTGGTCGGCGGCGACCCCATCGGGCGGCGGCCGGTCGACTTCCACGTCGAGGCGCTGCGCGCGATGGGCGCCGAGATCGAGGTGAGCGACACCGGCATCCACGCCAAGGCCAAGCGGCTGCGCGGGACCCGGATCGAGCTGCCGTACCCGAGCGTCGGCGCCACCGAGACGATCCTGATGTCGGCCGTGCTGGCCGAGGGCAAGACCGTGCTCAAGGGCGCGGCCACCGAGCCGGAGGTCGTCGAGCTCGCCCTGTTCCTGCAGCGCATGGGCGCGCTCATCGAGCTCAGCCCGGACCGGCGCATCGTGATCGAGGGCGTGGAGAAGCTGCACGGCGCCTCCACCTGGCTCAACGGCGACCGGATCGAGGCGTTCTCCTACCTCGCGGCCGGCCTGATCACCGGCGGCCAGGTCCGGGTGCACGGCTGCCCGCAGGACCGGCTGGTCACCGCGATCACCACGCTGGCCAGGATGGGCGCCCAGCTGGACATCACCGACGACTACCTGTCGGCCTCGGCCCCCGACGGGCTGCGCGCGGCCGCGGTGCAGACCGACACCCACCCCGGTTTCATGACCGACTGGCAGACCCCGCTGATGGTGCTTTTCACGCAGGCCAGGGGCATGTCGGTGCTGCACGAGACGGTCTTCGAGAACCGGCTGGTGTACGTGCCGGCGCTGCAGAAGATGGGCTGCGAGATCGAGGTCTTCGACGTGTGCCTGGGCGGCCCGGCGTGCCGCTACCACGACACCAACGCCAAGCACTCGGCGGTCGTGCGGGGCGTGTCCAAGCTGCGCGGCGCCGACGTGACGCTGCCCGACATCCGGGCCGGCTTCTCCGCCGTCCTCGCCGCCGCGGCCGCGGAGGGCACCTCCACGCTGCGCGGCGTCCACCACATCGAGCGCGGCTACCACCGGCCGTTCGAGCAGTTCGCCTCGCTGGGACTGCAGATCAGTCGAGAGAAGGTGCAGAGCGGGTAAGGATTCGCGATCGGGGGGTTTGGGGGTGATCGTCCGATCGCACCTTACTCTCTGTGACATCGCGACGTGACCGGAGAGACGACGACGCCAGGCGCGGCCCCGTCGCGTGCCTGTGCGTCCTGGCGGTCTGCGGGCTGCTCGCGGGGCTGCTGACGACGGCGGCGGCGCTGCCCCTGGTCGGCGCCGCGGACCTCGCGGCGGAGCAGGCGGCGGGCGTCTTCGCCGACCTGCCGTCCGGGCCGCGCGAGGACCCGCTCCCGGAGCGCACCGTGCTCCTGGACTCACGCGGCCGCCCGTTCGCCCAGTTCTACACGGAGAACCGGACGGTCGTGGGCCTGGACGCCGTGGCGCCCGTGATGCGCAAGGCGATCGTGGCCGTCGAGGACGCCCGGTTCTTCGAGCACGGCGGCCTGGACGTCAAGGGCACCCTGCGCGCGCTGATCACCAACACCCAGGCGGGCGGGGTGCGGCAGGGCGGCTCCTCCCTCACCCAGCAGCTGGTGAAGAACATCCTGGTCGCGAACGCCGAGACGGACGCCGAGCGGGCCCGCGCCCAGGCGCCGAACCTGCGGCGGAAGATCACCGAACTGCGGTACGCGCTGGCGCTGGAGAAGAAGTACACCAAGCCGGAGATCCTGGAGCGCTACCTCAACATCGCCTACTTCGGCGCGGGGGCGTTCGGGGTGGAGGCCGCCGCCCGGCGGTTCTTCTCGGTCCCGGCCTCCCGGCTGACCCTGCCGCAGGCGGCGGCGCTGGCCGGGGCGGTCCGCACGCCGTACGGGACGGACCCGTCGCTGGGCGAGCGGCAGCGGCGGCGGCTCAAGCAGCGCAGGGACCTGGTGCTCGACCGGATGGCCGAGGTCGGGGCCGTCACCCCGGCCGCGGCCCGCGCGGCCCGCAGGGCCCCGCTGGGCATCCGCCTGCGGCCGGAGCCGGGCGGCTGCGCCGCGAGCGCCTACCCCTACTTCTGCGTCTACGTCCACCGGGAGCTGCTGACCAACCCGGCTTTCGGGCACACCCGCGCCGAGCGCGAGCGCCGCCTGGCCCGGGGCGGACTGGTGCTCCGCACCACCCTGGACCCGGTCGCCCAGCGGGCGGCGGAGCGGGCCATCCGCGCGCGGGTCTCCCCGCGCGACACCGAGGTGGCGGCCGAGGCCATGGTCGAGCCGGGCACCGGGCGGATCCGGGCGCTGGCGGCGAGCAAGGAGTACGGCCGCAATCCCGGCGACCGCAGGAACGGCCCCCGCACCACCTTCAACCTGCCCGCCGACGTGGTCCACGGCGGCGGGATGGGCCTGCAGGCCGGCTCCACGTTCAAGGTGTTCACCCTGGCCACCGCGCTGCGCCAGGGCTGGAGGTTCGGCCGGGGCTTCGTGACCCCGGGCCGGTTCGTGCCCCGCCAGGGGTTCGCCGACTGCCGGGGCCGGCCGGTCAACGACCCCGGCGCCAGGATCTTCAACGCCGACGGCGGCGGGCGGGGCGGGGCGTTCAGCCTCTCCACCGGCACGTGGAAGTCGGTGAACGTCTTCTTCATGATGCTGGAGCGGCGGGTCGGCCTCTGCCCGGTGGTGCGGACCGCCAGGGCGCTGGGCGTCGTCCGGGCGGACGGCACCCCGCTCCGGGAGGTCCCGACGTTCACCCTCGGGATCAACGAGATGGACCCGCTGACGGTCGCCGCGGCGTACGCCGCGTTCGCCGCGCGGGGCCGGTACTGCCGTCCGGCGGCGATCACCGCGATCACCGACCGGGACGGCGGGCGCGTGCCCGTCCCGCCCGCCTGCCACCAGGCGATCGACCGCGGGGTGGCCGACGCGGTGAACCGCGTGCTGAGCGGGGTGTTCAGCCGGGGCACCATGCGGGGCCAGGGCATCGGCCGGCCGGCGGCGGGCAAGACCGGGACGAACAACGGCTACACCTCGGCCTGGTTCGCGGGTTACACCCCCCAGCTGGCCGCGGCGGTCAGCGTGGGCGACATCCGGGGTTCCTACCGCCACCCGCTGCGGAACGTGGAGATCGGCGGCCGGTACTACGGCAGCGTCCAGGGCGCCTCCCTGCCCGGCCCGATCTGGACGGCCTCCATGTCCGCCGCCCTGCGCGGCCGGCCGGCCCTCCCCTTCCGCGCCCCGGACCTGAAGCGCTTCGGCGGCGGGAGCATCCCCGGCTACGTCCCGCCGTCGGCCGACGGCCCCCGGGAGCGGGGCGCGGGGCGCGGGCGGGGCCGCACCGGGACCTGGCAGCCGCCGGGCCGCGCCTGGAAGCGCGACCGCGGCTGGCACCGCCCCGACCGGGTGCGCAAGCGCGACCGCGGCTGGCAGCGGCCCGGCCGCAGGTGGCAGTTCCCGGAGCGGCCGTGGAAGCGCGGCCGGGGATGGCGCGATCCCGACCGCTGACCTCCGTCGCGCCCACCCCTGAAGTGCAGAAGCCCGTTTTCTGGGCAAAGGCCGGTCAATCTTTGGCAAACCTGTGCACTTCAGGAGTGGTCACCATGGCGGGTCTCGCGGAGCCGATCGCGGTCGGCGTCGAAGAGGAATTCCACGTCGTCGATGCCGGGACCCGGCGCCTGGTCCCCCGGGCGGGCCTGCTGCTGGAGCAGTTACCCGAGGACCGCTTCACCCACGAGCTGCAACGCTCGGTGGTGGAGGCCAACAGCAGGCCCTTCGTCCGGCTGGAGGACCTCGGCCACGACCTGACCGCGCTGCGCCGCAAGGTCATCCGCGCCGCCGACGGGGTGGGTCTGGGGATCGCGGCGGCCGGGACCGTGCCGCTGGTGGACCTGGAGGCGCTGAAGATCTCCCCGGACCCGCGTTACGAGCAGATGCTCGCCGACTACCAGCTGCTCACCCGCGAGCAGCTGATCTGCGGGACCCAGGTGCACGCCGAGGTCGCCGACCGGGACCTGGCGGTCGCCGTGGCCCACCGGCTGGCCCCCTGGCTGCCGCCGCTGCTGGCGCTGAGCACCAGCTCCCCGTACTGGCTGGGGTCCGACACCGGCTACGCCGGCTACCGCCCGCTGGTCTGGCAGCGCTGGCCCACCGCCGGGCCGGTGGCCGCCTTCTCCTCCGCCGCGGAGTACGACCGGGTGATCGAGGAGCTCGTGCGGTCGGGGGTGATCACCGATCCCGGCATGGTCTACTTCGACGTCCGGCCCTCGGCGCACGTGCCCACGGTCGAGCTCCGGCTCTGCGACGCCTGTCCCCTGGTGAGCGACATCGTGCTGATCGCGGGGCTGTTCCGGGCGCTGGTGGCCCGGGAACTGGAGGCGGCCGCGGACGGGACGGGCGGCCGGGTCCGGCTGGAGATGGTGCGCGCCGCGACGTGGCGGGCGGCGCGCTCGGGTCTGGAGGGCGAGCTCGTCGACCCGGTCGGCGGCCTGCCCCGGCCGGCCGCCGAGGTGGTCCGGAGCATGGTCGCCGGGCTGCGGCCGCAGCTGGAGCAGACCGGCGACTGGGAGCTCGTCACCTCCCTGGCCGAGGAGGCGCTGGCCCGGGGCAGCTCCGCGGCCCGCCAGCGCGCGGCGTTCGCCCGGAACGGCCGGCTGTCCGACGTGGTCGACCTCGTGCTCGCCGAGACCCGCTCGCAGGAGTGGGAGACCGCCTTCGGCGGGCCGTCGCCCCGAATGCGCACCAGCCTGCTCGACGGCTACGAGGCCCCCGGTGACGAGGTCGTCATCGAGGGCACGGTGCGCGAGCCGTACCAGCCGGTCCTGCGGGTCCTGGACCGGCTGGGCCCCGGCGGCCTGCGCGAGCGGGAGCAGCGGCGCGACCGCCACCAGCGGGAGCACGGCATGACCTTCCAGGTGGAGGGGGAGGGCTCGCGCCGGATCTTCCCCTTCGACCTGGTCCCGCGGCTGGTCCCGCCCGGCGAGTGGGCTGAGCTGCAGCGGGCCCTGCCGCAGCGGGTGCGCGCGCTGGAGGCCTTCCTGCACGACGTGTACGGCGAGCGCCGCGTCATCGCCGACGGCGTGCTCCCCGCCTGGGTGGTCGACGAGTCCCCCGGCCACCGGCAGGCCGGGCGGCGGGTGCCGCGCGACGCCGTGCGCTGCTCCGTGGCCGGACTGGACCTGGTCCGCGACGACGTCGGCCGGTGGATGGTGCTGGAGGACAACCTGCGGGTGCCCTCCGGCCTCGGCTACGCCGTCGCCAACCGGCGGCTGATGGACGAGGTCCTGCCCGAGCTCGTCCCCGGCGGGGAGTTCGCCGACCCGGCCGGCGCGCTGCGCCTGCTGCGGGAGACGCTGGCGGCGGCGGGCGGGGGCGGTTCGCCGTCCCTCGCCGTGGTCTCCGCCGGACCGGGCGACTCCGCCTTCTACGAGCACCGGATGCTCGCCGAGGAGCTGGGGGCGGTCCTGGTCGGCCCGGGCGACCTGGAGGTCCGCCGCGGCCGCGTCGAGGCGGCCGGGCGCCCGATCGACGTGCTCTACCGCCGCATCGACTCCGACGAGCTGCTGGCCGGCCCGGCCGGGGAGGCGATCCTGGACGCGGTGCAGCGCTCGGCGCTGGTCCTGGCCAACGCGCCGGGCAACGGGGTCGCCGACGACAAGTCCCTGTACCGGTACGTGCCCCGGCTCATCGAGTACTACCTGGGCGAGCAGCCGCTCATCGGCAACGTCACCACCTACCTGTGCCGGGATCCCGAGGATCGGCAGGAGGTGCTGGACCGGCTGGCCGAGCTGGTCGTCAAGCCGGTCGACGGGTTCGGCGGGCAGGGCGTGGTGATCGGCCCCGACGCCTCCCCGGCGGAGCTGCGCGGGGTCCGCGAGCGGATCCTCGCCGACCCCGACCGGTGGGTCGCCCAGGAGACGGTCCGGCTCTCGACCCACCCGGTCTTCGACGGGGAGCGGCTGAGCCCGCGCGTGGTCGACCTGCGGGCCTTCGTCTGCCTCGGCGAGACGGCGCAGGTGCCCCCGGCGGCGCTGACCCGCGTCGCCCCGGCCGACAGCATGATCGTCAATTCCTCGCAGGGCGGGGGTACCAAGGACACGTGGCTTCCGAGGGGGAACGATGTGCGGACTGAGCGGTGAGATCCGCTTCGACGGGCGGACCGCCGACATCGGCGCCGTGGACCGGATGACCGGCACGATGCACGACCGCGGCCCCGACGGCTCCGGCCTGTGGTCGCTGGGACCCATCGCGCTCGGCCACCGGCGCCTGAAGATCATCGACCTGTCCGACAAGGCCGCCCAGCCCATGGTCGACGGCGACCTCGGCCTGGCCGCGGTCTTCAACGGCTGCCTGTACAACTACCGGGAACTGCGCGCCGAGCTCATCGCCGCCGGCTACCGCTTCTTCTCCACCTCCGACACCGAGGTCCTGGTCAAGGCCTTCCACCACTGGGGCGCAGCCTGCGTCGAGCGCTTCGCGGGCATGTTCGCCTTCGCCGTCGCCGAACGCGACACCGGACGGCTCACCCTGGCCCGCGACCGGCTCGGCATCAAACCCCTCTACCTGACCCACGACGGCGCCCGCCTGCGCTTCGCCTCCACCCTGCCCGCGCTGCTGGCCGCCGGCGGCCTCGACACCGAGATCGACCGCGTCGCCCTGCACCACTACCTGACCTTCCACTCGGTGGTGCCGGCCGAGCGCACGATCCTGGCCGGCGTGCGCAAACTGCCCGCCGCCACCGTGCGCACCGTCGAACCCGACGGCACCATGACCGACCGCCGCTACTGGGACCCGCCGCACACCCGCGCGGCCCTGCCCGGAACCGCGCAATGGCCGGCCGGCGAGTGGCGCGAGGCCGTGCTGGAACGGCTGCGCACGGCCGTGCGCCGGCGCATGGTCGCCGACGTGCCGGTCGGCGTGCTGCTCTCCGGCGGCCTGGACTCCAGCCTGATCGTCGCCCTGCTGGCCGAGCAGGGTCAGAGCGGCCTGTCGACCTTCAGCATCGGCTTCCACTCCGCGGGCGGCGAGCCCGGCGACGAGTTCGCCTACTCCGACCTGGTGGCGCGCGAGTTCGGCACCGACCACCACCGCATCCTCATCGACGACGCCCGGCTGCTGCCCGGCCTGGAGCGGGCCGTGGCCGCGATGAGCGAGCCGATGGTCAGCCACGACTGCGTGGCCTTCCACCTGCTGTCGCAGGAGGTCGCCCGGCACGTCACCGTGGTGCAGTCCGGGCAGGGCGCCGATGAGGTCTTCGCCGGCTACAGCTGGTATCCGCCGCTGGCCGGCCTGCCGCGCGAGCGGGCGGCCGAGGTGTACGCCCGGGAGTTCTTCGACCGCCCGCACGACGCGCTGGCCCGGATCCTGACCCCCGACTACCGGACGGACGCCGACGTCAGCACCGCGTTCGTCCGCGACCACCTCGCGCGGCCGGGCGCCGAGACCGCGCTCGACGCGGTGCTGCGCCTGGACACCTCCGTCATGCTCGTCGACGACCCGGTCAAGCGGGTGGACAACATGACGATGGCCTACGGACTGGAGGCCCGCACGCCGTTCCTCGACCACGAGCTGGTCGAGCTGGCCGCGGCCTGCCCGCCCGAGCTCAAGCTCGCCTCGGGCGGCAAGGGCGTGCTCAAGGACGCCGCCCGCACGCTGCTGCCCGCCGCGGTCATCGACCGGCCCAAGGGCTACTTCCCGGTCCCGGCCGTCCGGCACGTGCAGGGGCCGCTGCTGGAACTGGTCCGCGACGCGCTGACCGGGCAGGCGGCACGCTCGCGCGGCCTGTTCGAGCGGGCCTACGTCGACCGGCTGCTGGCCGCGCCCGACGAGCACCGCACCACGCTGGGCGCCAGCGCGTTGTGGCAGGTCGGGCTCCTGGAGATGTGGCTGCAGACCCAAGGAGTCCGATGACGGAGATCCTCGGCGTCCGGGCACGGCCGCCCGCGGACACGAGTCTGACCGTCCCGCACTGCCGGACGCCCGCCCTGGCCCCGGACGGGAGCGCCGTCGCCTTCGTCGGTGACGCCGGCGGCTCGCCGCGCGTCTGGATCCGGCCCCTCCGGCCGGAGACGGCGTCGCCCTCGCCGCCGGGGACCCCGGCGGACCGGCCAGGCCCGGACGCGCGACCGGTCGACACCGGGCCCGAGCCCGTCGCCGACGTGAGCTGGTCCCCGACCGGCGGGCGGCTGGCCGTTCTCGTCGTCCCGGGCGGCGGGGAGCACACGCAGGTCTGGACGGTCCGGCCCGACGGCGGCGACCTGCGCCCACTGGCCGCGCCCGAGGGCGGCTCCGCGTCGTTCGTGCGCTGGACCGGGCGGGGCGAGATCCTCCTCGTCACCGAGATCTCCGCGACGGGCCGGGCCGACGCGGTGCTGGTGGACGCCGCCACCGGTGAGCGGGAGGTCGTCGCGTCGGGGCCGCTGACGCACCCGGCCGCGATCAGCCGCGACCACGCGCGGCTGCTGCTGCGGCGCGGCCCGCGCAGCGTCCGCCGGATGCACGTGGTGGACCTGTCCGCGGGCCCCGCCGCGGGCCCTCCCCCGTCCTCCGGCTCCGGCCTGCCCTCCGGCCCCGCGGGCCCGCGCCCGGCCGCCGGGGAGCGGCCGCTGCTGGCGGGCCTGCCCGGCTCCACCGACCACGGCGTGCTCTCCCCCGACGGGCGGACCGCCTACCTGATCACCGACGCCGGCCGCGACCGGGCCGCGCTGGTCGCGATGCCGGCGACCGGGGAGGGCAGGCCGGTCGTGCTGGCCGAGCGCCCCGACGCCGAGCCGGACCGGTTCGCGCTGAGCGCCGACGGCCGCCGCGCCGTCCTGCTGTGGAACGCCGGCGGCCGGTCGGAGCTGGAGGTGGTCGAACCGGACACCGGTGCGGTCCTGCCGCTCCCCCCTCCCCCGGCGGAGGTGGTCACCTCGATCCGGGTGTCCCTGGACGGCGGGTCCGCCGTACTGGCGGCCGAAGGGCCCGGCCACCCCTCCCACGTGCTCCTGTGCGACCTGGCCACCGGCGCCTACCGGCAGGTCGCGGGCTCCGGCCCGCTCGCCGGGGCGGCCGGGGCCGAGCCGGTGCGCCTGACCGCCCGGGACGGCCTGGAGCTGACCGGCTGGCTCTACCGCGTCCCCGGCGCCGCCGGCCCCTCGCCCTTCGTCGTCTACCTGCACGGCGGCCCCGAGAGCCAGGAACGGCCCACCTTCAAGCCGCTGTTCCAGAACCTGGTGGCCGCCGGGATCGGGGTGTTCGCCCCGAACGTCCGTGGCTCGGCCGGTTTCGGGCGGGCCTTCCGCGACGCCGACAACCACGCGCTCCGCTTCCGCGCGATCGACGACGTGGCCGACTGCGCCGCCGAACTGGTACGGCTCGGCGCCGCCGAACCGTCCCGCATCGCCTGCATGGGGCGCTCCTACGGCGGGTATCTGACGCTGGCCGCCCTGGTCACCCATCCCGGAGTATTCCGGGCCGGGGTCGACGTCTGCGGGATGGCCGACTTCGCGACCTTCTACGCGCGCACCGAGCCGTGGATCGCCGCGGCGGCCGTCAGCGAGTACGGCCACCCGGTCGCCGACCGCGACCTGCTGCGCGCCCTGTCGCCCCTGCACTCCTTCGACCGGCTGACCGCGCCGCTGCTGGTGGTGCACGGCACCCGGGACACCAACGTCCCGCTGCAGGAGGCCGAGCAGGTCGTCGAGGCGGCCCGGGCCCGGAGGGTCCCCTGCGACCTGCTGCTGTTCGAGGACGAGGGGCACGAGATCCGGCGGCCCGCCAACCGGGTCGCCTTCGTCAGGACCGTCGTCGACTGGCTCACCCGCCGCCTGGGCGTCCCCGCCCCGGCGTGACGGCGCCCGGGGCGTCCCCGCGCCGTGCGCCCGCCCGGGGCGGGCGCACGGCGCGAGGACGACGGGGGCCGGGGGCCTCAGAGCAGCTCGGCGAGGACTTCGTCGACCGGCGCGGCCGTGACCCCGAGGATCTTCTCGGTCTCGGTGAAGTCCGAGACGAACGGCAGGCCCGGCGTCTCCAGCACCTCGGTGAACTCCGCCCAGAGCGGGTCGGTCAGCGCGAGCAGCGCCAGGTCCCGCTCGGTCAGCTCCTCGATCCGGGGGGCGGGCGCGCCCGCCAGCCGGGCCAGCCAGGCGGCCAGCTCGCGGAGCGACGGTGTGGCGACCGGCACGTGCCAGGCCCGCCCCCAGGCCCGTTCGTCGCGGCTCGCGGCGACCAGGGTGCGAGCGGTGTCCCCGATGGAGGAGTAGCTGTGCGGCAGGTCCGGTTCCTGCGCCACGAGGGCGAGCGCGCCCGCCAGCACCCGCGGCTGCACCATGAGGCTGAAGGGCGAGACCGCGCCGGCGCCGTAGAACTGCGCGGCCCGCACCTCCGTCACCCGGGCCCCCGAAGCTGCGGCCTCCTCCCAGATCCGCGCCCGCAGGCGCCCCTTGGGGCCGGTCGCCCGCAGCGGGAGCCCCGGGTGGACGGGGCCCTCCACCGGGCCGTAGCCGTACAGGTTGCCCAGCATGACGTAGGGCACGCCGGTGCGCACCGCGGCGGTCAGCAGCCCGGCCGCCAGCGCCGGGAACTCCTGCGTCCAGCGGTGGTACGGCGGAGCGGCGCAGTTGAACAGGGTGGCCGCTCCCTCCAGCAGGCCGGTGAGCCGGTCGGCGTCGGCGGCGTCGGCGGCCGCCTTCTCGACCAGCGGATGGTCGGGGCCGCCGCCGCTCCGGCTGACGATCCGGACGCGCTCGCCCTCGGCGGCGAGCAGGAGGGCGGTGCGGGCGGCGGTGGCGCCGGCTCCGGTGATCACGTGAAAGGTCATGGTCACAGCGTGCCGCCGGGGCTAAGATCCGGGCAGTGGCCCGAATGCCAATGATCCGGAGGATCCGGCCAATGCATCGTGTCGTGCTCGTCGTCGTCCCGCCCGTCATGAGCTTCGACGTCTCCATCCCGTACATGGTCTTCGACGGCGTCGAGTCCGGCGGCTCCCCCGGCTACGCGGTCCGGGCGTGCGCGGCCGAACCGGGCAGGACGGCCACGGTCGGCGGCCCCGACCTGTTCGTCCCCGACGGCCTGGAGGCGGTGCGCGAGGCCGACACCGTGATGGCGGTCGGCAGCGGGGGCGAACCGGCGCGCCCCCGGGTGCTGGAGGCGCTCCGGGAGGCGGCCGCCGCCGGGACGCGGATCGCCTCGCTGTGCACCGGCGCCTTCGTGCTGGCGCAGGCGGGCCTGCTCGACGGCCGCCGCGCCACCACCCACTGGGGTCTGGCCGCCGAACTGGCCGCCCGCCATCCGGCGGTCGACGTCCGGCCCGACGTGCTCTACGTCGACGACGGCCGGGTGCTGACCTCGGCCGGCGCGGCCGCCGCCATCGACCTGTGCCTGCACCTCGTCCGGCTCGACTACGGCGCGGCCGCCGCCAACGCCGCGGCCAGGGCCGCGGTCGTCTCTCCGGTACGGCCCGGCGGCCAGGCCCAGTTCATCGAGACGCCGCTGCCCCCGGAGCGCGGGGTCTCGCTGGCCTCGACGAGGGCGTGGGCGCTGGCCCGGCTGGACCGCCCGCTGACCCTGAAGGACCTGGCCGGGCACGCCGGCACCAGCGTGCGGACCCTGACCCGCCGCTTCCACGCCGAGACCGGGCTCAGCCCGCTGCAGTGGCTGCTGCACCAGCGGATCGACCGGGCCCGCGAACTGCTGGAGACCACCAGCCTGCCGATGGACCGGGTCGCCTGGGAGAGCGGGCTGGGCAGCGCCGACTCCCTGCGCAAGCACCTGGTCGGCCGGGTGGGGCTCACCCCGACCGCCTACCGCGCGGGCTTCCGCCGTACGGGCCCCTGAGCGGGGGGCTCACGCTCCCAGGCAGGCCGGGCCCAGCAGCTGCTTGAGGTCGCCCATCAGGGCCGGGGACGGCGAGACGCGCAGGCGGTCGTCCAGGCGCATCACGGTGGTCCGCGGGCCGTTGTGGATCTGCAGGCGGACCTCGGTGGTGCCGGGGTGGGTGGTCAGGACCTCCTTGAGGCGGCCGACCACCGGGGGCGTGCAGCGGTTCAGCGGCATGCTCACCAGCAGCGGCCCGCCCGCCTCGGTGGTCAGGTCGGGCGCGGTCACCTCCATCGCGATGATCTTCCCGACGTCCTCGCGCTTGTCCAGGCGGCCCTTGACGAAGACGATGGCGTCCTCGGCCAGGATCGTCGAGCAGAGCTGGTAGGCCGACGGGAAGATCATCACCTCGATGGCGCCCTCCAGGTCCTCCAGCATGGTCAGGACCCAGGTGTCGCCCTTCTTGGTGACCTTGCGCTGGACGCCGGAGAGGATGCCGCCGACCGTCACGATCTGGCCGTCGGGGCGGCCGTCGTCCTGGAGCGCGGCGACCGAGCAGTCGGCTCCGGCGGAGAGGATGTGCTCGACGCCGAAGAGCGGGTGGTCGGAGACGTACAGGCCGAGCATCTCCCGCTCGAACGCCAGCAGGGTGGTCTTGTCCCACTCCCCCGGCGGGATCTGCACGTCGAAGGTCTGGTCCTCGGCCCCGTCGACCGCGCCGAACAGCGAGTCCTGGCCGATCGCCTCGTTCTTCTTGATGTCGATGATCGCGTCCACGGCCTGCTCGTGGACCATCACCAGGCCCTTGCGGACGTGGCCGAAGGAGTCGAACGCACCGGCCTTGATCAGCGACTCGATCACCCGCTTGTTGCAGACGATCGCCGGGACCTTGCGTAGGAAGTCCTTGAAGTCGGTGAAGCGCCCCTTCTCCCTGCGCGCGGAGATGATCCCGTCCACCACGTTGCCGCCGACGTTGCGGATCGCCGACAGGCCGAAGCGGACGTCGGTGCCGCGCGGGGTGAAGTCGAAGTCGGAGTCGTTGACGTCCGGCGGGAGCACCTTGATGCCCATGCGGCGGCACTCGTTGAGGTAGAGCGCCGACTTGTCCTTGTCGTCCTTGACCGAGGTCAGCAGCGCGGCCATGTACTCGGCCGGGTAGTTGGCCTTGAGGTAGGCGGTCCAGTAGGAGACCAGGCCGTAGCCGGCGGTGTGGGCCTTGTTGAAGGCGTAGTCGGAGAACGGCAGCAGGATGTCCCACAGGGCCTTGATGGCCGCGGCGGAGAAGCCGTTGTCCTTCATGCCCTTCTCGAAGAACTCGAACTGCTTGTCCAGTTCGGACTTCTTCTTCTTGCCCATCGCGCGGCGGAGCAGGTCGGCGCCGCCGAGGGAGTAGTTGGCGACCTTCTGCGCGATCGCCATGACCTGCTCCTGATAGACGATCAGGCCGTGGGTCGTGTCGAGGATCTCCCTGAGCGGCTCCTCCAGCTCGGGATGGATCGGGGTGATCTCCTGCTGGCCGTTCTTGCGCATCGCGTAGTTGGTGTGGGAGTTGGCTCCCATCGGGCCGGGCCGGTAGAGCGCGAGCGCCGCGGAGATGTCCTCGAAGTTGTCGGGGCGCATCAGGCGCAGCAGCGAGCGCATGCCGCCGCCGTCCAGCTGGAAGATGCCGAGCGTGTCGCCCCGCGACAGCAGCTCGTAGGTCTTGACGTCGTCCAGGGGCAGGTCCAGCAGCTCGATCATGGTGCCGGTGTTGGCCTCGATGGCCTTCAGGCAGTCGTCGATGATCGTCAGGTTGCGCAGGCCCAGGAAGTCCATCTTCAGCAGGCCGAGCGTCTCGCAGGTCGGGTAGTCGAACTGCGTGATGATCGCGCCGTCGGAGTCGCGGCGCATGATCGGGATGTAGTCGGTCAGCACCTCCGACGACATGATGACGCCGGCGGCGTGCACGCCGGTCTGCCGGATCAGGCCCTCCAGGCCCTTGCCGAGGTCGATGGCCGCCTTGACGTCGACGTCCTCGTCGTACAGCTTGCGCAGCTCGCCGGCCTCGTTGAAGCGGGGGTGGTCCTTGTCGAAGATGCCCGAGAGCGGGATGTCCTTGCCCATCACCGCCGGCGGGAACGCCTTGGAGACCTTGTCGCCCAGCGCGTACGGGTATCCCAGGACGCGGGCCGCGTCCTTGATGGCCGCCTTCGCCTTGATGGTGCCGAAGGTGGCGATCATGGCGACCTTGTCGGCGCCCCACTTCTCCGTCACGTAGCGGATCACGTCGCCGCGGCGGCGCTCGTCGAAGTCGATGTCGACGTCGGGCATGGAGACGCGCTCGGGGTTGAGGAAGCGCTCGAAGATCAGGCCGTGCGGGATCGGGTCGAGGTCGGTGATGCCCAGGGCGTAGGCGACCAGGGAGCCCGCCGCCGAGCCTCGGCCCGGCCCCACCCGGATGCCGTTGCGCTTGGCCCACATGATGAAGTCGGCGACCACGAGGAAGTAGGACGGGAACCCCATCTGGACGATGACGGCGAGCTCCTTCTCGACCCAGGCCCGGTGCTCCTCGTCCACGCCGCCGGGGAAGCGGCGCTTCATGCCCTCCCAGACCTCCTGGCGGAAGAACTCCTCCTCCGTCATGCCGTCCGGGATCGGGAAGGTCGGCATCAGGTTCTTGAACCCGAACATGCCCTCCGGCTCGACCTTCTCGGCCACCAGCAGCGTGTTGCGGCAGCCCTCGGCCCACAGGTCGGAGGAGTCGACGGCGCGCATCTCGTCGGCGGTCTTGATGTAGTAGCCGCTGCCGTCGAAGCGGAACCGGTCGGGGTCGGACAGCTGCTTGCCGGTCTGGATGCACAGCAGCGCGTCGTGGGAGGCCGCGTCCGACTCGTAGGTGTAGTGCGAGTCGTTGGTGACCAGCGGCGGGATGCCCAGTTCCTTGGAGATGCGGGTGAGCCCGTCGCGGACCCGGCGCTCGATCTCGAGGCCGTGGTCCATGATCTCCAGGAAGTAGTTCTCCCTGCCGAAGAGCTCCTGGTACTTCGCGGCGGCCGCCACGGCCTCGTCGTACTGGCCCAGGCGCAGGCGGGTCTGCACCTCGCCCGACGGGCAGCCGGTCGTGGCCATCAGGCCCTCGGCGTGCTCGGCGAGGATCTCCGCGTCCATCCGGGCCCACTTGCGGACGAAGCCCTCGGTGTAGGCGCGGGAGCTGAGCTTCATGAGGTTCTTCAGGCCGCGCTCGTTGCGCGCCCAGATCGTCATGTGGGTGTAGTAGCCACCCGCCGACACGTCGTCCTTCTTCTGGTGCGGCTCGCCCCACAGCACCGGCTTCTTCTGGTGCCGGGACGCGGGGGCGACGTAGGCCTCGATGCCGATGATCGGCTTGATCCCGGCCCCGGTGGCCTGCTTGTAGAAGTCGTACGCGCCGTGCATGTTGCCGTGGTCGGTGATCGCGATGGCGGGCATGCCCAGGTCGCCCACCTGCTTGAACATCTGCTTCAGACGGGCGGCTCCATCGAGCATGGAGTACTCCGTGTGAACATGCAGGTGCACGAACGAGTCTGACATGCGGCCCCGCCTCTCCCCTTGTCCCGCGTCGGCGAAGGGAAGCTTACGCGCGTTCGCCCGGCCCCGGGGCGCTCCCCGCGCGCCCCTCGCCGGCACCCGGCGCCCGCCCCCGGAGGCCGTCCGCGACCCGCTCTCCCGCCGGCGGGACCGCCCCGCCGCGGGACTCCCCGGCGCGGCGCTCCTCGGCCAGGTGCAGCCCCGCCTCGATGACGGCGTTCATGATGGGTGCCAGGCGCGCCTCGCCCAGGGAGGGGGCCCGCCGGGCCATCTCCGCGACCAGGCGGCGCTCACGCTCCAGGTCGCGCCCGGCGAACCCGCCGACCGGCTTGAGCCGCTGGACCGTCCCGGCGAGTTCGGCGCGGCGCTCCAGCAGCACCGCCAGGGCCGCGTCGACGCGGTCGATGGCGCCGCGGGCGGCCGGCACGGAGCCCGGCTCCTCCCTGCGGGTCAGCGCGCCGACGATCCGCACCGCCTCCTGGGCGGCGGCGGTGGTCCGCCGCGACGGGTCGGGGGAGAGCAGCAGCCCGTCGGCCCCGGCCGCGACCGCGGCGGCGGCCAGCGCCGGGTCGTCGCCCAGTCCCGCCAGGACCGGGCGGCCGGACCGCTCCCGGGCCCCCCGCATCAGGGCCAGGTCGGGCGGGGCCGCCGGCGAGCCCGCCCGCCCGCGCCCGCCGCCCTCGCAGAGCACGACCCGGTCGCCGGCGTCGGCGGCGCAGTAGTCGGCGACGGCCAGCCACTCCTCCAGGGAGGTGGCCGGGCCGCGCTGGACGACCACCGGCAGGCCGAGCCGGGAGACCGCCCTGACCAGCCGGAGGTCACGCGTCCAGGCCGCCCCGACCACGACGCCGTCGGCCTCGGCGGCGATCCGCGCCAGGTCGTCGGCGGAGGACGGCTCCACCAGGACCGGCCCGGCCCAGCAGGCGCGGACCTCGGCCAGGGCGTCGGCGGCGGTGCCGCCGGCAGGCCTCCCCCGGCGCTCGCGCAGGTCGATCCAGCGCGCGTCCGCGCCGGGCCCGCCGATCACCACGGCCGGGCCGGCGCCCAGCGTGAGGCTCCCCAGGCGCACGGCTCCGCGCTCCGCCCGCTCGGTCGGCTGTACGGTCAACGACATCTCGGCTCCCAGATGCTCAAGCCGGCGCGCGTCCCGCGAACCGGCGAGGTGCAAGAAACAAAAAAGGCAGAGACGGGTCGTCTCTGCCTGCGCCGGCTCAGGAGGGTCGCTGGGTCACGCGTCGGGCGACCGGCTCTCCGGAGCCGGCCTGATAAACGCGGAACAGCGGTTCATACCGCCGAGTCTAGGCCACCTGCACCCGATTCGCCACGGGACGGGACGACGGTCTCAGATGGTGGACAAGTCGCAGGGCGGCCGGGCACTCCCGGCAGGTAGGGCACTACAGCCGCTCGGAGGGTCGGGGCGGATCCCTGTTTATGGGAGGATCTTCTCCACTGTGAGGGAGGTCAACGCGGGTGATGCAGTCGGAGGGGAATCAGGAAGGGCGACGCGTCGCCGGCCGCTACCATCTCCTGGAGCCCATCGGGCGGGGCGGGATGGGCACGGTCTGGAAGGCTCACGACGAGCTCCTCGACCGGACCGTCGCCATCAAGGAGGTCCGCTACTCCGCCGCCCTCGGTGAGGACGTCCAGACGCTCAACCAGCGCCTGCTGCGGGAGGCCCGCGCGGCGGCCCGGCTGACCCATCCGAACGTCGTGGTGGTCTACGACGTGATCGAGGAGAACGAGCAGCCCTGGATCGTCATGCAGCTCGTGCAGTCGCGTTCGCTGGGCCAGGTGCTCCGCGAGGACGGGCCGCTGCCTCCCCGGCAGGTCGCCGAGATCGGGCTGGCCCTGCTGGGGGCGCTGCAGAGCGCGCACGACGCCGGGGTGCTGCACCGCGACGTCAAGCCGGAGAACGTCCTGCTCGCCCAGAACGGCAGGGTCGTGCTCACCGACTTCGGCATCGCCAAGCTGGACTCGGAGAGCACGCTGACCATGACCGGCGTGGCGGGCACTCCCGCGTTCATCGCGCCGGAGCGGCTGCGCGGCCTGCCGGCCCGCCGGGAGTCCGACCTGTGGTCGCTCGGCGCGACGCTGTACGCGGCGGTGGAGGGCAGGTCCCCGCACGACCGCAAGATGCCGCTGGCCACCATGCACTCGGTCATGACCGACCCGCCCGACCCGGCGCGCAACGCCGGTCCGCTGCTGCCGGTGCTGGAGGGGCTGCTCCGCAAGGAGCCCGTCCAGCGGCTCACCTACGCCGAGGCCTCCGCCATGCTGCGGAAGGTCACCGAGGGCCGTTCCCCCACGCAGCCCTCGTGGATGATCCGCCCGGGCTCCTCCCCGTCCGCCCCGGCCGGCGCCGCGCCCGCCGGGGACGGCCCGCCCGCGGCCGCCGAGCGCCGCAAGCCCTACGGGGCCCCGGCGCCCCGCAAGCCCGCGACGCCGCCCCCGCCCGCCCGGTCCGCCGGGGGCCCGGCCGTGCCGCCCGCCCGCGAGAAGCCCGTGACCCCGCCCGAGCGGGAGAGGCCCGTCGTCCCGCCGTCCGGCGGGGACCGGCCGGACGCCCCCTCCCCGCGGGGGGAGGCGTCCCGGAACGACGGCAGGAGCGCCTCCGCCGAGCACGGCGCGCCGGTCGCGCGCCGGGAGGCGGCCGCCGCGCCGGAGAGCGGCGCGGCCGTGATCCCGCAGACCGGGCAGGTCTCGCCGCCGCCGTCCGCCGACGGGGCCGCGCCCTCCGGCGGAGAGGCCGCGCCGCCCGCCGGTGACGCCTCCCCGTCCGTGAGCGGGACCTCCGCGGCCTCCTCCGGCGGCGTGCCCCCGTCCGGCGGTGCCGCCGAGGAGGATCCGGCGGCCTCCGGCATCCCGTCCGCCGCCTCCCCCTCCTCGTCCTCCGCCCCGTCCCCGTCCCCGGACATCAGGAAGTACGTCAGGAGCCTGGTCCCCGAAGAGCCCGCCGAGCCGCCGGCCGTACCCGCTCCCGCGCCCGCGCCGAGGACCCAGCCCGCACCGGTACGGCGGGGCGGGCCCGTGCCGGGCCCCGCCGACCAGGAGCGGACCCGGCTGGGAACCGCCGTGTTCGCCGGGGGCGCCGGTCTCACCGCCCCGCCCGGGGTCCGGCGCGCCCTGCCCATCGTGGTGGGCGCCCTGGTCCTCGTGGGCGGCGTGGGCGTCTGGATCGGCATGAACAGCGGCGACGGCGGCGAGGCCGGCACGGCCGGGCAGAGCCGGCCGAGCGCGTCCGCGCCCGCCGGGAGCCCCACGGAGCCCGGCGGATCCGGCGAGTCCGGAGAACCCGGCGGCGGGGGCTCCTCGCCGGACCCGTCCTCTCCCACGCCCTCCCCGTCGGAGAGTGAGAAGAAGAAGACCGAGGACAAGGACAAGAAGGACAAGTCGAAGCTCCCCTCCGGCTGGCGCACGCACAAGGACCCCTTCGGGTTCTCGATCGGCCTGCCCAAGGGCTGGAAGGTCGAGCGGCGGCAGGGGACCCAGGTGCGGTTCCGCGGCCCCGACGACCGGAGGAGCTACCTCATGATCGACTACACCGACAGCCCGGGCCCCGACTCCAAGAGGGACTGGGACGTCTACGAGCCCCAGGCCCGCGGCGGCTTCCCCGGCTACAAGCGCATCCGGATCGAGAAGGTCGACTACATGGAGGACGCCGCCGACTGGGAGTTCACCTGGGAACCGGGCTACGGCAAGGTCCGGGTGCTCAACCGGGGGTTCATCACCAAGGGCGGCCGGGGGTACGCGATCTACTGGCACACCCCCGCCTCCAAGTGGAAGAAGAACCTGAAGCTGTTCGAGGGCTTCGCCGCGACCTTCTCGTCGAAAAAGTGAAGTCCCGCCCGACCGGCTACGATTCGTGAGCCGGGGAGGGAGTCGAGGACATGACCGAACGGAGGGTCGCGGGCCGGTACCACCTGCTCGAACCCATCGGTGAAGGCGGGATGGGCGTCGTCTGGCGCGCCCACGACGAGCTTCTCGACCGGGTCGTCGCGGTCAAGGAGGTCCGCTACCGCGGAGTCGACGAGAAGGCGCGGGCCGACCTGAACCAGCGGACCGTCCGGGAGGCCAAGACCGCCGGCCGGCTCGACCACCCGTCCGTGATCATCGTGCACGACGTGGTCGAGGAGGGCGGGCGGCCCTGGATCGTCATGCAGCTGGTGCGCTCGCGCTCGCTGGGTGAGACCGTCCGCGAGCGGGGGCCGCTCCCCCCGGACCGGGTGGCCGCCGTCGGGCTGAGCGTGCTGGGCGCGCTGCGGGCCGCGCACGCCGCCGGCGTGCTGCACCGCGACGTCAAGCCGGAGAACGTCCTGCTGGCCCACGACGGCCGGGTGGTGCTGACCGACTTCGGCATCGCCTCGACCTCCCACGAGCCGGGGATCACCCGGACCGGAGGGATGGTCGGCACCCCCGCCTTCCTGCCGCCGGAGCGGCTGCACGGCCTGCCCGCCACGCCGGAGTCGGACCTGTGGTCGCTCGGCGCCACGCTGTACGCGGCACTGGAGGGCCGCCCGCCCTTCCACAAGGACACGCCCGCCGCGACCATGATGGCCGTCCTGGCCGGCGAGCCGCCGCCCCTGACCTGCACCGGCCCCCTGGCCTCGGCCGTCCTGGGACTGCTGGCCAAGGAACCGGCCGCCCGCATGGGCGCCGACGAGGTCGAGGCCCTGCTCACCCTCGCCGCCGCCGGCCGCACCGTGCCCGACGGCGCGCCCCCGCCTCCACCGCCCTCCGTGGAGCCGCCCTACCCCGCCTCCCTGGCGGCTCCGCCCGCTCCCGCGCCGCAGGCGCGCCCGCCGCGCGGCAAGCGCCCGTCGCGGTCCGGTGCGGCCGCCGGGCGTCCTTCCGGCTCGGCCCGGCCCACGCGCGCCGAGACGGCGGCACCGTACGGCGCGCCGCCCGCGCCCGCGTACGGCGGCGCTCCGCCGGAGGCCGCCCACGGCCATGCGGCGTACGGCGCGGTCCCGGACCCCCGCGGCCGCACGGCGTACGGTTCGCCGCCGGACACCGTGTACGGCACGCCCGCGTCCGCTCACCCGGCCGGTCCGGGGCAGCAGCCGCACCCCGGCGGACCGGCGGTCCACCACGGGCCCGCGCCGTACGGGGACGGACCGGTGCACCCCGGACGCCTGCCGGTCCATCCCGGCGACCCGGCGGAGGCCGGGCATCCGGGCTATCCGGGCGGTCCGGTGGACCGCCCCCATCCCGGGCACCCCGGCGGGCCCGCCTACCGGGCCCAGCCCACGCGTTCCGGCGGACCCGGCCGCCGGGGACGCCGGGGACTCGATGAGGACCTCGTGCCCCCCGTACCCCCCGTGCGGCCCGCGGCCGGGCGGATCGCGCTCCTGGTGGGCGTGCCGGTGCTCGCGGTGGTCCTCGGCGTGGGCGGCTGGCTGGTCTTCCAGGACGGCCGGGCCCCGGCGGCGGCGACCCGGCCCACGGGCCGCCCCGCGGAGTCCGGCGGGGCCACCGCACCGGCCACCGCACCGCCCGACGAGCCGACCGACCGGCCCACGGCGACTCCCACCCCCTCCGCGCGGCTGCCGAAGGGCTGGCGGCTGTACGAGGACCCGGAGATGGGCTTCAGCATCGCGATCCCCAAGCACTGGACCGCCGTCCGCGCCACCGACCGCGACCGGGTGGAGTTCCGGGCGCCGGGGGCGGCGAGCTTCCTGTGGATCGAGTCGACCGACGACCCCGAGCTCGATCCGGTCAGGCACTGGGAGAAGGTCGAGAAGGTCATCAGGAAGATCCGGCCGGGCTACCGGCGGATCGCCATCAGCCCGCTCAACTACCGGGGCATGGCCGCCGCCGACTGGGAGTTCACCTACACCAGCAAGGGCGTGCCGACCCGGGTCGTGGACCGGGGGTTCCGCACCGTGGACGGCACGCCGTACGCGATCTACTGGGAGAGCCCGGAGGCGCGGTGGGACCGGACGTACTTCGACCGGTTCACCGAGACGTTCCAGCCGTGACCCCGGCGGACCCGGCGGTGCCCGCCTCCGCGAATCCGGTCGGTCCCGTTCCGGCGGAACCGGCGGCCTCCGCGGGTCCGGCGGAAGCCGTTCCCGGAACGGCCCCCGCGGAGGCGGCGCGCTTCTGGCGGAGCCCGGCGCTGCCCGGGGTGGACCTGCTCAAGGCCCGCTACGTCACGCACCGGTTCACCCGGCACGTGCACGAGCAGTACGCGATCGGCGTGATCCTGTCCGGGGTCGAGGAGTTCGACTACCGGGGCGCCCGGCACCGCGCCGGGGCCGGTTCCCTGGTCCTGGTCGATCCGGAGCAGGTGCACGACGGCCACGCGGGCGTGCCGGGCGGCTGGACCTACCGGATGCTCTACCCGTCGGTGGAGGTGATCGCCGCCGTCGCGGCGGAGCTGCTGGCCGGGCGGGGCACGCCGTACTTCCCCGAGGCCGTCGTCCCCGGCGCGCCGGGGACCCCCGGCGCGCACGCCGCCGCCCTGCTGCGCGCCGCCCACCGGGCCGCCGAGCTCGGCGACGACCTGGCCTCCTCCACCCTGGCCCGCACCGCCTTCGGCGCGCTGGTCCGCGACCACGCCGCCCGCCGTCCGCCGCGGCCTCCCCTGCCCGCGGGCGACCGCGCGGTACGGCTGGCCCGGGAGATCCTGCACGAGCGCCTCGTCGACCCGCCGACCCTGGAGGACCTGGCCCGGGCCGTGGAGGCGCGGCCGTTCGCGCTGCTCCGGGCCTTCAAGGCGGCCACCGGCCTGCCCCCGCACACGTACCTGAACACGCTCCGGGTACGGCGGGCGCGCGCCCTGCTCGACTCCGGCGCACCCGCCGCGCGGGTCGCCGCCGAGGTCGGGTTCACCGACCAGGCCCACCTGAACCGGCACTTCAAGCGGATCGTGGGCGTGCCGCCGGGCGCCTACCAGCGTGCAGGAACGTACAAGAACCATCGCTGAGCCGCACATAACCTCACGTGCATGGAGACAACCACTCGTTCCCCGGTGATCCGGGACGGGCTGGGCGTGGGAATCGCGGTCGGGCTCTCCGGGGTGGCGTTCGGCGCCGCCGCCGTCACCGCCGGGCTGAGCGTGGCCCAGGCGTGCGTGCTGAGCCTGTTCGCCTTCACCGGCGCCTCGCAGTTCGCCCTGGCCGGAGTCGTCGCGGGCGGCGGGAGCCTGGCCGCGGGCGCGGTGGGCGCGCTGCTGCTCGGCGTCCGCAACGGCCTGTACGGCCTGCGCCTGTCCGGCCTGCTCGGCGCCCGCGGCTGGCGCCGTCTCCCGCTGGCCCACGGAGTGATCGACGAGACGACCGCGGTGGCCCTGGCCCAGCCGGACGCGGAGTCGGCCCGGACCGGGTTCCTCGTCACGTTCGGCAGCCTCTACCTGACCTGGAACGCCACCACCCTGCTCGGCGCGCTGGGCACCTCGCGGGTGGCCGACCCGGCGGTGTTCGGGCTGGACGTGGTGGGCCCGGCGACGTTCCTGGCGATCCTCTGGCCCCGGCTGACCGGTTCCGGCCCCGAGGCCCGCGAGCTCCGGATGATCGCGGCGGGCGGCGCGGCCGTCGCGCTGGCCGCCACCCCGTTCACCCCCGCCGGCGTGCCCGTGCTGCTGGCCGCCGCGGCCGTGCTCGCCGTACTGCTGAGGAGGCCGAGATGATCCCCGTCCCCCCGTCCCGCCGTCCCGGCGGAGAGGGTTCCCCGCGGTCCGGTGGCGGGAGGCCCCGATGAGCGTGTGGCAGGCGGTGGCGGCCGTCTGCCTGGGCTGCTACGCGCTGAAGCTGGCCGGGCTCTCGGCGCCGCGCCGGGTGCTCGACCACCCCGGCGTGCAGCGCTTCGCCGCGCTGGTCCCGGTGGCGCTGCTGTCCGCGCTCATCGCGGTGCAGACCTTCACCGCCGGCCGGGCGCTGGACCTCGACTGGCCGCGCACGGCCGGGCTGGGTGCGGCCGTGGTCGCGCTGCTGCTGCGCGCGCCGTTCCTGGTGGTGCTGGTCGCGGCGGCGGCCGTCACGGCCCTCCTCCGCCACGCGGGGCTGTGACGGCCGGTCCCGGTCACCGCTCCGGTCCGCCTCCCGGCAGGCCGGCGGCCGGGACCGTACGGCGGCTCGGAGGCGGCGGACGGATCAGCCGGAGGGCAGCGCCATCCGGAAGACCGCGCCCTTGCCGGGGCCGGAGTCCGCCTCGGCGCGGCCGCCGTGGGCGGCGGCGACCGCGGCCACGATCGCCAGCCCGAGCCCGGCCCCGCCCCGGCGTCGGTCCCCGCCGCGGACGTGGTCGGCGCCGCGAGTGTGTTCGACGCGGTAGAAGCGCTCGAAGACGAGCGCCCGCTGCTCCTCGGTCAGTCCCGGCCCCTCATCGGCGACCTCGATGACCGCCTCGCCGCCGTCCCGGCGCACCCGGACGACGGCCGGGGTGCCCGGCGGGGTGTGGGCGAGCACGTTGGCCAGCAGGTTGCCCACCGCCTGGCGGATCCTGGCGGCGTCGCCGGGCACCTCGACCGGCCCGGGATGCTCGGCCCGCAGCGGCCGGTCCGGCTCGATGGCGAGGGTGTCGGCCACCGCGTCGGCCACCAGGGAGGTCAGCTCGACCGGGGCGCGCTCCAGCGGCCGCGCCTGGTCCAGGCGCGCGAGCAGCAGCATCTCGTCCACCAGCGCGCCCATCCGGGTCGCCTCCGCCTCGATCCTGCTCATCGCCTTGGCCAGGTCCTCCGGCCGGGAGGCGGCGCCGCGCCGGAACAGCTCGGCGTACCCCCGGATGGTGGCGACGGGCGTGCGCAGTTCGTGGGAGGCGTCCGCGACGAAGCGGCGCAGCCGTTCCTGCGACTCCTCGCGCTGCCGGAACGCCCGTTCGAGCTGCCCGAGCATCGCGTTGAGCGCGTGGCCGAGACGGCCCACCTCGCTCCCCGCCGGGCCCGTCTCGATCCGGCGGTCGAGGTCGCCCGCGCCGACGTCCGCCGCCGCCTCCACGATCCGGTCCAGCGGGCGCAGGCCCCGTCGGACCAGGTGCGCGGCGAGCAGGGTCAGGCCGGCCAGGGCCACCGCCGACGAGACGGCCAGGACGCGGGCGACGCGCTCGGTCAGCTCGTCGGAGGCCGCGAGCAGCGCCTCCGGGGTGTCCAGGGCGAGCAGCCGGGCGCCGTGGTGCCCGCGCCAGTCCTGCAGCGCCCCGAAGACGGCCCCTGCGACCAGGCCGAGGGCCAGGGCGACCAGGCCGGCGACCGTCACGACCAGCCGGGCTCGCAGGGACACAGGCAGGGACACGGGCAGGGACACGGGCACCGACCGGGACGCCGCCGGACGGGAACGCGGGCCTGCACGTCCGGCACGGTCGGGGCGATCGGCGCGGTCGGGGCGGCCTGCACGCCCGGCACAGTCGGGGCGGGAGGGCATCAGTCCTCCCGGGGCAGCCGCAGGACGTAACCCACGCGGGGCACGGTGTGGATGAGGGGCGGCCCGCAGGAGTCGACCTTGCGGCGCAGGTAGCTGATGTACGTCTGCACGACGCCGTCGTTGCCGCCGAAGTCGTACTCCCACACGTGGTCGAGGATCTGCCGCTTGGACACCAGCCGGCCCGCGTTCGCGGTCAGGAAGCGCAGCAGCTTGAACTCGGTGGGGGTGAGGTCGATGCGCCGGTCGTCCCGCCGGACCTCGTAGGCGTCCTCGTCGATGACCAGGCCGGCGAAGGCCAGGCGGCCGGTCTCCGGCCCGGCGCGATGCGTCCGCCGCAGCACCGCCCGGATCCGGGCGATCAGCTCCTCCAGGCTGAACGGCTTGGTGACGTAGTCGTCCCCGCCCGCGGCCAGCCCGCCGATCTTGTCCTCGGTGGCGTCGCGCGCGGTGAGGAACACCACGGGGACCTCCGACCCGGCCGCCCGGATCCGCCGGCACACCTCGGTGCCGGGCACGTCGGGCAGCATCACGTCCAGCACGACCAGGTCGGGGCGGAAGGACTCCGCCAGCGACACCGCCGCCGCGCCCGTCCCCGCCGTCTCCGTCTCGAACCCCTCGTAGCGCAGGGCGGTCGCCACGAGATCGGCGAGATAGGGCTCATCGTCCACGACCAGTATCCGGCTCACCCCGCCAGTCTCCCCGATCGATCTTCAGAAGTTCTGCGAGAACTCTGTGAGACCGGATTCGCAGAACCCTCCCAGAACGGCCGCACGGCCGTTGAAGATCATCCTGCTGCACTGGGGCCATGGAGAGACTCTCGGCATTCGTCCTGCGGCGCAGGCGGCTGGTGACGCTGCTGGCCGTGTGCGCGTTCCTGGCGGGCCTGGCCGCCACCCCCTTCGCGATCCAGCGCCTGTCCGAGGAGTACGCCCACCCCGGGATGTCCGCCTTCGACGCCAACCAGGAGATCGTCCGCCTCTACGGCAACGGCGGTTACCAGCGGCCGTTCGTCCCGGTCGTGGTCCTGCCCGGCGGCATGCGGGCGGAGGAGCACAGGGAGGTGATCGGCAGGGCGTTCGCGGCCGTCGCGGCGGAACTGCCCGAGGCCCGCGTGGTCTCCTACGCCGACACCGGCGACGCCCGGCTCGTCGGCGCGGACGGCCGCACCACCTTCGGGCTGGTCTTCCCCGGCACCTACTCCGACGGCAGCCCGCCGGGCGGCGGCCTGGGCGAGACGCCCGACGAGAGCCCGGTGATCATCGCGGCCATGGCCCCGGTCCTGCCGGAGGGCAGCACCGTCCACGTCACCGGGCTGGACGCCCTCGCGCCGAGCGTGGACGCCGGCGGCGTGGACGTCCCCGCCAAGATCGGCATCGGTGCGGTCGCCGCCGTGGTCGTGCTGTTCGCCGTCTTCCGCTCCGCCCTGGCGCTCGTACCGCTGCTGATCTCGGTGCTGGCGGTCTCCGTCTCGTTCATCGTGATCCTGCTGCTGACGCTGGTGACGACGGTGCACGACGTGGCGCTCACCACCATGCCGCTGCTGGGCCTGGGCATCGCGATCGACTACTCGCTGCTGCTGGTGGCCCGGTGGCGGGAGGAGCAGGCGCGCGGCCACCGCGGCGACGAGGCCGTGCACCGGGCGATGCGCGGCGCCGGGCGCGCGGTGCTGTTCAGCGGCGCGGCGGTCGCGATCGGCCTGGTGACCATGGTCGTCCTGCCGGTGCCGTTCCTGCGCAGCCTCGGGCTGGCCGGGATGGTCATCGCGGCGGTCAGCGTGGCCGTCACGCTGACCGTGCTCCCGGTCCTGCTCGCCCTGGCCGGGCGGCGGCCGGAGCACGGGCCCGCCCGGCCCGGTGACGCCCTCCCGGCGGCCCCGCCCGGCACGACGGGCGCACCCGGCACGACGGGTGGATCCGGTACGGCGGGCACGCCGTACCACCGGGAGGCGCGGGCCGGGCGCGCCTGGTCGGCCTGGGCGCGCGGGGTGGTGCGGCTGCGCGTGCCGGCCGCCCTGGTCTCCGGCGGCCTGCTGGTCGCGCTGACCGTGACCGCGTTCGGCGTCGACCTCGGCCTGCCCGAGAGCGCCGACCTGCGCACCTCGGGACCCGGTCACGAGGGGCTGGCCGCGCTCCGGCGGGCCGGCGTCCCCGCCGGTTCCCTCACCCCGTTCGATGTGCTGGTCACCGGCGACCCCGCGCGGGCGGTCGAGCGGATCAGGGCCGTCGAGGGCGTCTCCGCCGTGCTCGCCCCCCGGAACCCGTCCTGGCGGCGGGGCGGTACGGCGGTCGTCACCGTGCTCCCGGTCGCGGAAAGCGGGAGCGACGCGGGTCAGGAGACCGTCGCCCGGGTCCGCCGGGCCGTACCGGGGACCGTCCGGGTGGGCGGCGGCGCGGCGCAGAGCATGGACTTCCGGGAGCACGCCTACGGGGCCTTCCCGTGGATGCTCGCCCTGATCGCGCTGGCCACGTTCGTGATGCTGGCCCGGGCGTTCCGCTCCCTGCTGCTGCCGCTCAAGGCGATCGTGCTCAACCTGCTCTCACTGGGCGCGGTGATCGGCGCGATGGTCCTGCTCTGGCAGTCCGGCTGGGGCACGCGCGAACTGCTCGGCATCCAGCCGACCGGCTCCATCGGCGAGTTCGTCCCCCTGACGATCTTCGCCTTCCTGTACGGCCTCAGCATGGACTACGAGGTGTTCATCCTGGCCAGGATGCGGGAGGAGTACGACAGGTCGGGAGACACCGCCCACGCGGTGGTCGAGGGCGTCGGCAGGACCGGCCGCCTGGTCACCTCGGCCGCGCTGATCCTGTTCGTCTCCTTCGCCGCCCTGGCCATGACGCCCGAGCTGGACGTGAAGGTGTTCGCCAGCGGCCTGGCCCTGGGCGTCCTGCTGGACGCGACCCTCATCCGGGGCGTCCTCGTCCCTGCCGCGGTCGCGATGATGGGTCCCTGGAACTGGTGGCTGCCCGGCTGGGCCGCCCGGCTGCTGCGGGTGGAGCCCTCACCGCTTCGGGCGGATGCGCCGCACGGCCCGTGAACGGGGCCATGACCTCCTCCGGAGGGGGTCCTTCGCATCGGACCACGCGAAACGTCCCGATTACCCCCTTCGATCCGGGGTAGTCCGAGCCCCATGTCCGATTCTCAGGAGCTCATCGCTGACCGGTATCGGCTGCTGGAACACATCGGCCGGGGGGGCATGGGCACGGTCTGGCGCGCCCGGGACGAGGTGCTCGGCCGGAACGTGGCCGTCAAGGAAGTCATCCCCTCGCCCGACCTGACGGGGCCCGAGCGTGAGGTCTTCACCGTCCGCACGCTCCGGGAGGCGCGTGCGGCCGGCCGGATCGGCCATCCGTGCGTCGCGACGGTCTACGACGTGGTCGAGGAGCGGGGCCGTCCCTGGATCGTGATGCAGCTGGTGGACTCCCGCACGCTCGGCGCCGTGATCAGGGAGGACGGGCCGCTGCCGCCCGCCCGGGTGGCGAGGATCGGGCTGGAGGTGCTCGGCGCGCTGGTCGCCGCGCACCGGGTGGGCGTGCTGCACCGCGACGTCAAACCGGACAACGTGCTGCTCGCCGCCGACGGCCGGGCGGTGCTGACCGACTTCGGCATCGCGATGCTGGAGGGCGACTCCTCCGTGACCAGGACCGGGGCGCTCATCGGCACCCCGGCCTTCATCGCGCCGGAGCGGGCGGGCGGCGGCCCCGCCGAGTTCGCCTCCGACCTGTGGTCGCTCGGCGTGACGCTGTACATGGCGGTCGAGGGGCGCTCCCCCTTCCAGCGCGCCCATCCCCTGGCCACGCTCGCGGCGGTCATGCACGAGCCGCCGCCGCCGCTCCGGTACGCCGGGGCGCTGGGACCGGTGATCTCCGGCCTGCTCCGGAAGGACCCGCGGCTGCGCATGTCCGCCCAGGAGGCGTGCGCCTCCCTCCGGGGGATCGTGGACGGGACCGCGCCCGACCCCACCATGCCGATCGACCTGACGGCCCGCGGCCGCGGTCCCGCGGCCGGAGAGCCGGAGACCGGTCCCGGCCCGGCGGCCCCCGCCGCGGTTCCGGCGGCACTGCTCGCGGGCTCGGCAGCGTACGCCGGGCCCGCCGCGGAACCCCTGCCGGTGGGGGCCGGGCCGGCGGAGACGCCGCCCGCCCCGCCGCAGGCCGGATCGCCCACCGGGCAGGCACCGCCCCCCGCGGCCGCCCCCGCCTCCCGGCGCCGTCCGGTCATGGCCGGGGTCGCCGCGTCCGTGCTCGCGGTCGCCCTGTCCGCCGGGGGGATGGCGTGGGTCACCGCTCAGGGCTCGGCGGGAGGGGCGCGCCCGGCGGGTCCGGCGAACCCGACCGTGCAGGCCAGCGTCCCGGCGAAGGGGCGTACCGCGCCGCCCGCCACCGACACGGTGGGGACCGACTCCCGCCCGACCGGGTCCGGCGGTTCGCGGCCCGCCGCCCGCCCGACGGGCGCCCCCGCCCAGGAGCGCGGAGCACCGCGGGAGGAGTCGTCCCAGAAGCCGTCGCAGAAGCCCTCGCAGAAGCCCTCGGGGGACTCCGGGAACGGGCAGGGTACGGCGGAGAAGCCGTCCGAGAAGGGCCGGGACGACGGGAACGGCCGGAACAACGGCAACGGCAACGGCAACGGCAACGGGCAGGACCGCGGCGCGGACCCGCCCGGCCGGGACGACGGCGAGGGCCGGGAGAACGGCGACGGGCGGGACGGCGGCGCGGACCCGCCCGGCCAGGTCGACCCCGGGAACGGGCCGAACGCCATGAGCGCCAACGCCCCGGGCAGGGCCGTCAAGGCCAGGAAGGCCGGGAAGCCTAGGAGTCGCCGCTGACGACCTTGAGCGAGTGCGCCAGGTCGGCGGGGTACTCCGCGGTGAAACCGACCCACTCGCCCGTCGACGGGTGCTCGAAGCTCAGCGAGACCGCGTGCAGCCACTGGCGGGTCACGCCCAGCCTCGCGGCCAGCGTGGGGTCCGCGCCGTACAGCATGTCGCCGACGCACGGGTGGCGCAGCGCCGACATGTGGACCCGGATCTGGTGCGTCCGGCCGGTCTCCAGCTTGATGCTCAGCAGCGACGCGGCGCGGAAGGCCTCGACCGTGTCGTAGTGCGTGACCGACTCCTTGCCGCCCGCCACGACCGCGAACCGGCCGTCCCCGAAGGGGTGGCGGTCGATCGGCGCGTCGACGGTGCCCCGCAGCGGGTCGAGGTGCCCCTGGACCAGCGCGTGGTAGAGCTTGTCGACGGTGCGCTCCTTGAAGGCCCGCTTCAGGTGGGAGTAGGCGTGCTCGCTCTTGGCCACGACCATCGCGCCGGTGGTGTTGGCGTCCAGGCGGTGCACGATGCCCTGGCGCTCGGCGGCGCCGCTGGTGGCCACCTGGTGCCCGCTGCCCAGCAGGCCGCCGATGACGGTCGGCCCGGTCCAGCCCGTGGTCGGATGGGCGGCCACGCCGACGGGCTTGTTGACGACGATGATGTCGTCGTCCTCGTGGAGGATCGCCATGCCGGGGATGGGCTCGGCGACCGGCATCGGCGCGGCGGGCGGCGGCGGCAGCGTCACGTCCAGCCACTCCCCGCCCTGGACCCGGTCGGACTTGGCGGCGGTGGAGCCGTCCACCAGCACGTCGCCGGAGGCGATCAGCTCCGCCGCACGGGTGCGGGAGAGGCCGAACAGCCGGGACAGGGCCGCGTCGAGGCGCTCGCCCTCCAGGCCGTTGGGGATCGGGAGACTCCGCTGGTCAGCCATTGTCGTTCTGCTCCTTCTGACCGGTGTCGCGCGTTCCGTCGATCTGGTAGCCCCGCCAGGCGAGGAAGACCGCGAGGATGCCGCCGCAGACGATCCCCGCGTCGGCGATGTTCCAGACGGGGAAGTGCCCGGGGAAGGTCTCGACGAAGTCGACGACGTATCCCTGGAACGGGGCCTCCCTGCCGAAGCCCGACGGCCAGCGGAAGACGCGGTCGGTCAGGTTGCCGAGCGCCCCGCCGAGCAGCAGGCCGAGCGTGACCGCCCAGGGCAGGCTGCGCAGGTGCCGCGCGGTGCGCAGGATGGCGATCACCACCGCGGCCGCGACGAACGTGAAGACGATCGTCATGCCGGTCCCGATGCTGAAGGCGGCGCCGGAGTTGAAGATCACCCGGAACTGGAGGAGGTCCGGGACCAGCACGAGCGGATCCCGGCCCTCCAGGGTCTTCAGCACGACCGTCTTGGTGACCAGGTCGAGGAGGTAGACGATCGGTGCGATCGTCGCGAGCACGGCGATGCGCCGCCGTCCGGGAGGGGGGACCGGCCCGTCCGCGCCGGCGGCCCCTTCCGTCTCACCGTCCGCCGTGCCGCCGGCGGCCCCTTCCGTCCTGCCGCCCGCGGCGCCGGTGTCACCGGTGCCGTCGGTGCCGCCGCCGGAGCCGCCCGGGGCGCCGCCCTCGGTCAGCGGCGCTCCTCCCGCTGCTTGCAGGCCACGCACAGCGTCGCCCTCGGAAACGCCTGCAGGCGCTCCTTTCCGATCGGCTGGTGGCACGATTCGCACACTCCGTAGGTCCCCGCGTCGATCCGGGCGATCGCTCGCTCGTTCTGCGCGACCAGGTCGCGCGAATTCAGGGTAAGGGCGATCTCGCGTTCCCGTGCATACGTCCTGGCTCCGGCGTCGGCCTGGTCGTCGCCCGCGCCGTCCGTGACGTCGCTCGACGCGATCTCCGACTCCGCCCGGGCGATCTCCAGGGTCAGCTCCTCGATCTCGGCGGCCAGCCGCCCGCGGACCTCCGCGAGCTCCTCCTCGGTCCACGGCGCGGCAAGGCCGTTCCGGGACGGCGCTACCGCGCTCTCGTCTGCGCGAATGGTCGTGGCCATGTCGGCCTCCTCACTCGGTCGGACCCCTACCGATGCGGTAAGACGGTGCGGGCAGCTTAGGTCGCTCATAACAGAACGGCAAACGACCCGCCGGAGTCTTTGCCCATCCCGTACCATTCCGCCCTTCACCTCTCGATCTCCGGGCTCACCGATATCGGGAGCCGGGGATATCGGGAAGCCTCCGGCGCACCCCGTGCGTTATCGTTTGAGTCCGCAAGGCGTTGACGGGGACGAGTATCTCCGGCCCCCTCGCAGGAGCGACCCGGGGACGGTGCGAGCCCGGGGCGAGGCCCGGAGAGAAGATCACCCCTGAGCCGCCGGAAGAACGGTCCTCCGCGTGCAGCGGATACCCAGTAGACCCGGCCGCGAACCGAAAAGAAGAGGGCCTCCTCACCCGGGAGGTCAAGGAGGGTGGTACCGCGGGGCCGCCAGGTCTCGTCCCTCCGCGCCACTGCCAGCCAGCACCAGCGTGGAGGTTCCGCCCGTCATGTCCGCCCATTTCCGTCCTCTTCCCGCGCAGGTCGACCTGCCCGCGCTCGAACACGAGGTGCTCGACCGCTGGAGGGACGGCAAGGTCTTCGAGCGCTCGGTCGAGCAGAACGCCGGCGGGCCCGCCTGGGTCTTCTACGAGGGCCCGCCCACCGCCAACGGCATGCCCGGCGTCCACCACGTCGAGGCGCGCGTCTTCAAGGACGTCTTCCCCCGCTACAAGTCCATGCGCGGCTACAGCGTGCCCCGCAAGGCCGGCTGGGACTGCCACGGCCTGCCCGTCGAGGTCGGGATCGAGAAGGAACTCGGGCTGACCGGCAAGAAGGACATCGAGGCGTACGGCATCGCGGAGTTCAACGCCAAGTGCCGCGAGTCGGTGCTGCGGCACGTGGACGCCTTCGAAGAGATGACCGAGCGCATGGGCTACTGGATCGACCTGTCGGCGGCCTACCGCACGATGGACCCGGCCTACGTCGAGTCCGTCTGGTGGTCGCTGAAGGTCGTCTTCGACAAGGGCCTGCTCTTCCGCGACTTCCGCATCACGCCGTACTGCCCGCGCTGCGGCACCGGCCTGTCCGACCACGAGCTGGGCCAGCCCGGCGGTTACGAGACCGTCTCCAGCCCGTCGGTCTACGTCCGCATGCCCGCCGTCTCCGGCCCGCTGGCCGAGCTCGGCGCCTCGCTGCTGATCTGGACCACCACGCCGTGGACGCTGGTGTCCAACACCGCGGTCGCCGTGCACCCCGAGGTGACCTACGTCGCGGCCCGCCCCGCCGGCTCCGAGGAGGTGCTGGTCGTCGCCGAGCCGCTGCTGACCGCGGTCCTGGGCGAGGACGCCGAGGTGCTGGCCTCCTTCACCGGCGCGGAGCTGGAGCGCACCTCCTACCGCAGGCCGTTCGACCTGGTCGACATCCCCGGCGCGCACTACGTGGTGCTGGGCGACTACGTCACCACCGAGGACGGCACCGGCCTGGTCCACCAGGCGCCCGCCTTCGGCGCCGACGACATGGCGACCTGCAAGCGGTACGGCCTGCCCGTGGTCAACCCGATCGGCCCCGACGGCCGGTTCGCCGAGAGCGTGCCGCTGGTCGGCGGGCAGTTCTTCAAGCACGCCGACGAGTCCCTGACCGCGGACCTGCGCGACCGAGGGCTGCTGTTCCGGGGCGGCCACTTCGAGCACAGCTACCCGCACTGCTGGCGCTGCCACACCGCGCTGCTCTACTACGCGCTGCCCGCCTGGTACATCCGCACGACCGCGATCAAGGACCAGCTCCTCGCCGAGAACGAGAAGGTCGGCTGGTACCCCGAGACGATCAAGTGGGGCCGCTTCGGCGAGTGGCTGCGCAACAACGTCGACTGGTCGCTGTCGCGGTCCCGCTACTGGGGCACCCCCCTGCCGCTCTGGGTCTGCTCGGCCGACGAGTCCCACATCACCTGCGTCGGCTCGCTGGCCGAGCTCGGCGAGCTGTCCGGCCAGGACGTCTCCGCCCTCGACCCGCACCGCCCCTACGTCGACGACGTCACGCTGCCCTGCCCCTCCTGCGGGGCCGAGGCCCGGCGGGTCCCGGACGTGATCGACGCCTGGTACGACTCGGGCTCGATGCCGTTCGCCCAGTGGGGCGCGCCCTACCAGAACCAGGAGGTCTTCGAGGCGGCCTACCCCGCGCAGTTCATCTGCGAGGCCACCGACCAGACCCGCGGCTGGTTCTACTCGCTGATGGCGGTCGGCACCCTGGTCTTCGGCCGCACCTCCTACGAGAACGTGCTCTGCCTGGGGCTGATCCTCGCCGAGGACGGCCGCAAGATGAGCAAGCACCTGGGCAACGTGCTGGAGCCGATCTCCCTGATGGACCGGCACGGGGCCGACGCCCTGCGCTGGTACATGGCCTGCTCCGGTTCCCCGTGGGCGGCCCGGCGGGTCGGGCACGCCGCCCTGGAGGAGATCGTCCGCAAGGTCCTGCTCACCTACTGGAACACCGTCTCCTTCTTCACTCTCTACGCGGGCGCCGAATCCTGGAGCCCGGCGGCGGTGTCCGAGGCCCCGGCTCCGGGCGAGCGCCCGCTGATCGACCGGTGGGCGCTGGCCGAGCTGCACCGGACGGTGGCCGAGGTCACCGCGTCGATGGACGAGTTCGACACCGCCCGGGTCGGACGGCGGCTGGCCGAGTTCCTCGACGACCTGTCCAACTGGTACGTGCGGCGCTCCCGCCGCAGGTTCTGGTCGGGCGACGCCTCCGCCTTCGCCACCCTGTACGAGTGCCTGGAGACCGTGACCCGCCTGATGGCGCCGGTGGTGCCGTTCATCACCGACTACGTCTGGGACGTGCTGCGGGAGGAGGGCGCCCCCGCCTCGGTCCACCTGGCCTCCTGGCCCGCCGTGGACTCCGCGCTGCTCGACCCGGCCCTGTCGGAGCAGATGGCGCTGGTCCGCCGCCTGGTGGAACTGGGCCGCTCGGCCCGCGCCTCCAGCGGCGTGAAGACCCGTCAGCCGCTGGGCCGGGCCCTGGTGGGCGCCCCCGGCTGGGCCGCGCTCTCGCCCGAGCTGCGCGAGCTGATCGCCGACGAGCTCAACGTGCAGGCCCTGGAGGACATGTCAGGGTTCTCCGCCGACCTGGTCTCCTTCACCGTCAAGCCCAACTTCCGGGCCCTGGGCAAGCGGTTCGGCTCGCAGACCAAGCTGGTCGCCGCGGCCGTGTCCGCCGCGGACGCCGGTGAGCTGGCCCGTACCCTGCGCGCCGGATCGCCCGTCTCGCTGGACGCCGGCGAGCTGGGCACGGTGGAGGTCACGGCCGAGGACGTGATCGTCACCGAGCAGCCGAAGTCCGGCTGGGCGGTGGAGACGGGGGCCGTCGACACCGGCACGGGCGAGACCGTCGCCCTCGACCTGGCCATCACCGACGAACTGCGCCGGGCCGGTCTGATCCGCGACGTCGTCCGGCTGGTCCAGGACGCCCGCAAGTCCTCGGGACTGTCCATCACCGACCGGATCGACCTGTGGTGGTCCGCCGCCGACGCCGAACTGGCGGAGGCGCTGCGGGCCCAGGGCCGTACGGTGGCCGACGAGGTCCTCGCCCTCTCCCTCACCGAGGGTCTCACCGAGGAAGGGCTCCCGGTCCACGAGGACACCGACCTCGGGCTCTCCTTCCAGCTCCGCCGCACCACCACGGCCTGACCGGGCCGGACCGGGGCCGGACCGCGGTCCGGCCTCACCTCGGCGGGCCGGTCGGATCCGGTCAGTCCGCCGGGCGGTGAAAGACGACCGGGCGGTGAAAGACGAAGGGCTCCGGGGATGCCTCCCCGGAGCCCTTTCCGCATGCGCTTCGTCTCCGCCTTCCGCAGGCGTGCGGGTCAGCCGCGGTCCGGCACGTCCCCCTGGCAGACGGCGCAGCCGCTCAGGCCCGCCTCCTCGGCCTCGGCCCTGGACATGGTCTCTATGCCGTCGTCGTCGACTCCCCTGACGAGCGGGCAGGCCACGCCGTGGAAACGGCGGGTGCCCGAAATGACCTTGACCGTGCCGGAACCGGCGGCGCCGGCCTTCACGGCGGGGATTCCGTGGGGCGAGGTGTCGTCGTCCTGGGTGACGTCCGGGACGGCGCTCTCCGCCGGAGCGGGCGGCACCGGCTCCCCCGGCCCGGCCGAGGTGGAGCCGGCCGGCGCCGGCCGCCCGGCGCGCCCGGGCTGCTCGGTCCCGGCCGGCTCCACCGGCTCGGCGGGCTCCGCGGTGCGCGCCGTATCGACCGGCGCGGCGGACTCCGCGAGGGGTCCGGACCCGGCCGGAGCGGGCTCCGTTTCGGGCCGCCCGTCGGTCTCCGACCCTGATCCGGTGGTCTCCGATCCGGTGGTCTCGGGTCCGCCGTTCTCCGGTCCGGCGGTCTCGCCCGCAGGCCCGGTCCCGGCAGGCCGTCCGGGTTCAGCGGATCCGGCCGAAGCGGGCTCCGCCCGCTCGGTGGGTTCCGCGGGTTCCGATCGTACGGCGGATCCCGCAGTGGGCTCCGGTCCGGCCGGAGAGGGCTCCGCGGTGGTCTCCTCGACCGGCTCCACCGGCTCGGCGGACTCCGCGAGGGGTCCGGATCCCGCCGGAGGGGGCTCCGCCTCCACCCGCTCGCCGGACTCCGGCGCGTCCTGCTCGGCAGTTCCCCGCACGGGGGCGTCCTGCTCTGCCGCCGTCCGCCTCCCGGACGTCTCTCCTCCGGGCGTCGGCTCCGGAGCCTCCTGCTCGGCCGCTCCCCGCGCGAGGGCGTCCTGCTCCCCGGGCTCGGACGGCCGGGCGTCCGTCCCGGGCCCCGGCCTGGAGGCCGGCGGGGAGGCGGGATCCCGGCTGAACCAGCTGGTGGCCGAGGAGTCCTCCCCCGCCGGGGCGGGCGACGGCATCTGGAGGGGGAACGAGGGGGCGGCGAAGGGGGCCGCGGCCTTCTCGGAACGGGGTGCGGAAGCCGGCTGCTCACGGGACTCCCGGAGCGGGGCCTCCGGCTCCCCGGGCGGTGTGCGGGGCCGGTCGGCCTGGTTCCCCGAAGTTCCGGCGGGGCGGTACGGAGGGGTGAACCGTACGGTCTCACCGCTGTCCGGGCCGGTCGTGCCGGAGGGACCGGGCTCCCGGAGGGCCTGAGTCGGCCGGGAGGCCTGGGACGGCGGGGCCGGGGCCGGGGCGGCCTCATACCCCTCGGGGGCGTCCTGCGGCGCGATCCCGCCGCTGAGCTCGGAGAGGCAGGTGGTGCAGGGCGTGAAGCCCTCCTCCCGAGCCTCCTCGTGAGTGAGTTCCTCGTGTTCCCTGTCGGCCAGCTGACGGCACCCGGCGACGTGGTAGCGCCTGCGTCCGGGGATCACCAGCACGATCGCCTCGGCGTCCGGCACTCCCTGCCGCGCGGAGGCCGATCCGGCCGCTGGAACGGGCCGGGGCCGGGTCGCGGCGGCGACCGTCTGCCGCGCGCCCTGCGGCGCCGCCTCGGGCGGGCCGGCGGGCACCCCGGGGATGCCGGGGGCGGGCTGCCGATGAGACGTCATCGGGGGCACGGGCATCGGACCGGCCGGAGCCGGTCCCTTGAAGGGGGACGGCGGAGCCACCCCGGCGCGTCCACCGCCGGGGAAGAGCTCATGGCGTCGCAGCAACGCCCCGATCACCAGGAAGACCGCGGACAGCACACTGACCGCGATCGACCACATGACCAGAAAGGGCTTGGCGATCACGACCCCTGCGATGAGCAGGACGACGGCCGTCAACACCAGGCCAGCGCTGATAAGGATCACGAAGGGACTCCCGGTTACGGGTCAGAGGGAATGACCCGACACCTTAGCGGCGGTCGTTGTGCGGGCCGTCGGCGCCCTGGAAGGCTCCGGAGTGCTGCGACGGCTCACCGCCGAAGGCCCCGGGACCGCTCTGGAGGGGCTGCTGCCCGCCCTGGGCCGCGGCGTGGGACATGACCGGCGGGCCGCCCACGGGACCGCCCACGATCGGGAAGCCCCCGCTGCCCTCGGCGGCGACGTTGAGCTCCGCGAGCTGGTTCTCCAGATAGAGCTTGAGGCGGCTGCGGTACTCGCGCTCGAAGCTGCGCAGCTCCTCGACCTTGCGCTCGAGCTCGTCACGGGTCTGCACCAGCGAGCCCATGGCCTGCCGGTGGCGCTCCTGCGCGTCGCGCTCCAGCGTCTCGGCGCGCGCCCGGGCGTCACCGATGACCTGCTCCGCCTGGCGACGGGCCTTGCCGAGGATGTCGTCGGCCTCGCGCCGCGCCCGGGTCACCGTCTCGTCCGCCTCCCGGCGGGCGTCGGCGATCGCCTGGTCGGCGGTCTGCTGGGCCAGGGCGAGCACGCGCGCGGCGGTGTCCATGTTGTCCTCGGCCGGAGGCATGCCCATGCCGACGGGGACCGGCTGCTGCTGCACCGGCTCGGGAGCCCGCATCGGCTCCGGCTGCGGCGGCATCATCATCTCGGGCTTGGGCTCGGCGACGGGGGCCGGCGCCATGGCCATGCCCATCCCGCCGGGCACCTTGCCCCGCATGCACTCCGACAGCTTGGCGCGGAGCTCCTCGTTCTCCTGGATGAGGCGGTCCAGCTCGGACTCCACCTCGTCGAGGAAGGCGTCTACCTCTTCCTCGTCGTAACCCGGCCTGAGCCGGGTCGTACTGAACTGCTTGTTCCGCACATCTGCGGGTGTCAGCGGCATTTCGGTCTCCTTGGCGCGCTTGGAGTCTGTCCGGAGGGACGGTACCCGATCAACGAAGCGCGGACACGAGTTGGATCAAGACCCAGACCACAATGAACAGGACTGTGAAGCTTAGGTCAAAGGCCACCGTACCCAACCGGAGTGGCGGAATGAAACGGCGGAGGAACTTGAGAGGTGGGTCGGTGACCGTGTATATGGCCTCCGCCAGGACCAGGACCACCCCCGTGGGGCGCCACTGGCGGGCGAACGCCTGGACCGTCTCAAAGATCATTCTGCCGATCAGCAGGAGGAGGTAGATCCACAGGACGACGACCACGATGTCGCTAACGATCCCCACGGCGTTGTCCTGCCTCCGTCCTGGTCCACGACCCCCGGAAGGACGGGGTGGGCTTCGACTCGGTGTGCATAGTGGAACTCTAGCTCTGGTTGAAGAACCCGCGCTCCGCGATTCGGGCCTTGTCCTCGGCGGTCACCTCGACATTGACTGGGGACAACAGGAACACCTTGTTGGTAACACGTTCGATGCTTCCGTGTAGGCCAAAGACGAGACCTGCCGCGAAATCGACAAGCCGCTTCGCGTCGCTGTCAACCATTTCCGTCAGGTTCATGATGACCGGCGTGCCCTCGCGGAAGTGCTCACCGATGGTCCTGGCCTCGTTGTAGGTACGGGGGTGGAGCGTGGTGATGCGCGCCAGATCGGTCGTACGGCGCTCCAGGACGGCCGTCGTGGGTCTCGGGGCCGGCACACCGGCCTCCGTCTCGTCCTGGGGGTCTCCGGGTGCGCCGGGGCGCTCGTCACCGGTCCGCCGCGACTCGTCGAACTCGTCGTACTCGTCGTCGGGGTAGACGTCGTACCTCTCGTAGCGGTCATCCTCCACAAGACCGAGGTAGACCGCCATCTTGCGCATCGCGCCGGCCATCGCTCTTCTTCCTCCGTCTTACTTCGATTGACTCGGGGTGGAGCCATCCCCCCTTGACGCTCACCGCCGATCGACCACTCACCGGATACGTGGGCGCCAAGGCCCACTTGGAGGGACATTACCTGACGAAGGGCTTCCGGCGACCGAGCAACGCCGTACCGACACGCAGGTGTGTCGCACCGTTCGCCACGGCCTCGGACAGGTCGCCGCTCATGCCCGCGGAGACGACGTCCGCGCCCGGGTGGGCCTCCCGTACGGCCCGCGCGATCTCCCGGAGCCCGGCGAACGCCCGGCCGGGCTCCTCCCCCAGCGGGGCCACCGCCATCACCCCGCCCAGCCGGAGCCCCTCCGTGGCGGCCACGGCGTCGGCCAGGGCGGGCACGTCCCGCGGCCGGGCGCCGCCCCGGGCCGGATCGTCGTCCAGCGCGACCTGGACCAGACACGTGACCTCCCGGCCCGCCCTGACCGCCTCGCCACCGAGCGCGGCGACCAGGCGGAGCCGGTCCACCGAGTGCACGACGTCGGCGTAGCGGACCACGGAGCGGACCTTGTTGGTCTGCAGCTGGCCGATGAAGTGCCAGGCGAGTTCGAGGTCCGCGCATTCGCGCGCCTTGGCCGAGGCCTCCTGGTCGCGGTTCTCCCCGACGTCGCGCACGCCCAGCTCGGCCAGGAGCCGCACGTCCGAGGCCGGGTAGGTCTTGGTCACCGCGACGAGGGTCACTTCCTCACGGGTGCGTCCGGCCGCCCGGCAGGCCTGCGTGATCCGCTCCTCGACCTCGGCCAGACCGGCCGCGATCTCTTCCCGCCGTGTTCTGTTTGTCACGTTCCCGCCGCTCGAATTCCGACAAACTGGTGGAATCCATTCTGACGGTCCCCGCGGGGCGGGCCGTCACCCGCCCTCGGGTGATGAATGTCACTTCAGGAAGTCGGGTACGTCCAGCTCCTCCTCCTGCTCCTCGAAGACCACCGGCCGCCGACGGGCGGGATCGGGGACCTTCGCGGAGATCGGAGTCGGCTGCGCCGGCTCGGGCGTGGGCCGCGGGATCGACAGCGGCGGCGGCTCCTCCGCCCGCACCGGTTCGGGCTGCGCGACCGGCTGCGGCGCGGACTGGACCGGCTGCGGCGCGGGCGCCGGGGTCTCCGCCACGGTCGGGGCGGGCAGCGGCGGCGCCGAGACCGGGCGTACCGGCGGAGGAGGCGGCGTCTGCACCGCCCGGGGCTCCGGTCTGGGTTCCGGCCGCTGCTCACTCCTGGCGGGCGGGGGCGCCGCCGGCCGGAGCGGTGTGCTCGCCGGAGGAGCGGGGGCCTGGCGGGCCGGCTGCGGACGGGCGGCCGGCTGCGGGGCCGCGGCCTTGTCCCCCGCGATGGGCTCGTCGAAACCCGCGGCGATCACCGTGACCCGCACCTCATCGCCGAGCGCGTCGTCGATGACCGTACCGAAGATGATGTTGGCGTCCGGGGCCGCGGCGTTCGAGACGAGCTGCGCCGCCTCGTTGATCTCGAAGAGGCCCAGGTCGGAACCGCCCGCGATCGAGAGCAGCACGCCGTGCGCGCCGTCGATGCTGGCCTCCAGCAGGGGGCTGGAGACGGCCATCTCAGCCGCGGCGACCGACCGGTCGTCGCCGCGCGCGTGGCCGATCCCCATCAGGGCCGAGCCCGCACCCGACATGACCGACTTCACATCGGCGAAGTCCAGGTTGATCAGACCCGGTGTGGTGATGAGGTCGGTGATGCCCTGGACACCCGAGAGCAGCACCTGGTCGGCCGCCTTGAAGGCGTCCAGCACGCTCACCTGGCGGTCGGAGATCGACAGCAGCCGGTCGTTCGGGATCACGATGAGGGTGTCGACCTCCTCGCGCAGCGTCTCGATGCCCGCCTCGGCCTGCATCGCCCTGCGACGGCCCTCGAAGCTGAAGGGACGGGTCACCACGCCGATGGTGAGCGCTCCCAGGGAGCGCGCGATGTTCGCGACCACCGGGGCGCCTCCGGTGCCCGTGCCACCGCCCTCTCCCGCGGTGACGAACACCATGTCGGCGCCCTTGATGACCTCCTCGATCTCCTCGCGGTGGTCCTCGGCCGCCTTGCGCCCGACTTCGGGGTTGGCCCCCGCGCCGAGGCCCCGGGTGAGCTCCCGCCCGACATCCAGCTTGACGTCGGCGTCACTCATGAGCAGCGCCTGGGCGTCGGTGTTGATGGCGATGAACTCGACGCCCTTGAGTCCCTCCTCGATCATCCGGTTGACGGCGTTGACTCCGCCTCCGCCGATTCCTACAACCTTGATGACCGCGAGGTAGTTCTGCGGTGCTGCCACGACGAGGGGCCTTTCCGCTCGTTGACTTGCAATTTCATGCGGCACGGGGCCCGTGCCGTCGTTTCTTTAACTCTCACCCTCAAGTTGAGATTTAGGTTTATGTCAACCTGAGGATTGATACGGACAGTAGGAGCTACGCTCCAGGTGGGTCAACTAACCGCGCCGCAAGCGTGCCCGGCGTGTCGCGGCCTGTCCTTTTCGTGAGACGCCTCAGGAGGCGCTCCGGAGCACGCGGGCGGGCGATCGCGCGTGATCCCGTTCAATCCCGTTCAATCCACCGTCACGACGTCCGGCGAGCTCACATCATAGGTGTCCGCCGAGCTCTGCAGCAGGGTGACCAGGATCCTCGCCTTGTCGGCGGGACGGTCGCGGCCGCCCCACACCACCGTCCGGCCGTCCTTGAGCCGCAGCGTCACGGTCTCGGCCGACGGGGCGTGCACCTCCGCCACCCGCAGAGCCAGTTCCTCCGGCAGCGCGCCGATCACCGCCAGTGCGGCCGCGGTCGCCGGATCGCCCGGCCCCGGGCGGTCCAAGCGCAGCACCGGCAGGGTCGGCGGCGCCGTCTCCCGTACCTCGACGACCACACCGTGGCGGTCCATCAGCGCCGACTTACCGCCCACCGGCACCGCCGCCAACGGCTCGCGCTCGACGACCTCGATCACCAGGGTCCCGGGCCAGTTGCGGCTGACCTCGGCCGACTCGATCCGCCGGATCCCCCGGATCCGGCCCTCCACCGCCGCGACGTCCACGGTGGCCAGCGGAGTGCCGTCGGCGACCCCGGCCGCCCCCCGGATCTGCGCGGCGGAGACGTCGAAGTTGCCCGTCACCCGGACGTCGCGCACCCCCAGCACCGGGGAGAGGAACACCAGCCAGACCGCGCTGCCCACCACTCCGGCGGTGAGCAGCGCCAGGAAGGCGGTCCGCCAGGCTCTGTTCGCGGCGACGCCGCGCGCGCTCCTCAGTCCAGGCACCGGAGCCCCCTCGCAGGGTCCGCGGCGACGCCGCGCGCCGCGCTCACCGGGCGGCCAGCTCCGCGACGATCCGGGGGCCCAGCTCCGTCACATCGCCCGCGCCCATGGTGAGGACGATGTCGCCGGGCCTGGCGCGGTCCGCCACCAGGGCGGGCACGGCCTCACGCAGGGGCGCGTACTCGACCTGCCCGGGCGGGAGCGGCACCTTCTCCGCCACCAGCGCCCCCGACACCCCGGGCTCGGGGTCCTCGCGGGCTCCGTAGACGTCCAGGACGACGGCCTCGTCGGCCAGGCCCAGGGCCGCGCCGAACTCGTCGGCGAAGAACCGGGTGCGCGAGTACAGGTGCGGCTGGAAGACCGCGATGACCCGGCCGGTTCCGGAGAAGGAGGTCACCACGTCCCGGGCGGCGCGCAGGTCGGCGGCCAGCTCGGTCGGGTGGTGGGCGTAGCTGTCGAAGACCGCCACCCCTCCGGCCTCGCCCTTGGCCTCGAAGCGCCGCTTGGCCCCGGTGAAGGCGGCCAGACCGTCGCGGATGGCCGCGAACGGGACGCCCAGCTCCGCGGCCACCGCGATGACGGCCGCCGCGTTGAGCGCGTTGTGCCGGCCGGGGACGGCCAGCCGTACCCCGCCGTGGCCGTGGATCGCAAAGGAGACGCCCATGCCGTCGGGGGTGATCTCGCCGACCCTGAAGTCGGCCTCCTCGGCCTCGCCGTACGTGACCACCCGCAGACCGCGTGCGCGGGCGATCGGCACCAGCGCCGCCGAGCCCGGGTCGTCGGCGCAGACCACCAGGGTCCGGCCGACCCGCTCGACGAACCTGGTGAAGCTGTCGTAGACGGCCCGGGGGTCGCCGTAGTTGTCCAGGTGGTCCGGCTCGACGTTGGTCACCACGGCGATGTCCGGGGCCAGCATGAGGAAGGAGCCGTCGCTCTCGTCCGCCTCGGCGACGAACACCTCCCCCGCGCCCTCGTCAGCGCCCAGGCCGGTGGTGACCAGCTGCCCGCCGACGCAGTAGGACGGGTCGACCCCGCACTTCTGCAGCGCCACCGTGAGCATCGAGGTGGTGGTCGTCTTGCCGTGCGTGCCCGCGACGGCCACCGCGTTCCGGCCCGCCATGACCGAGGCGAGCGCCGCGGCCCTGGGGATCACCCTCAGCCCCTGCCGGAGCGCCTCGCCCAGCTCGGGGTTGGAGTCGCGGATCGCGGTGGAGACCACCACGGTGTCCACGTTCTTTATGTGCGAGGCGGCGTGGCCGATGTGGATCACACCGCCCAGCTCCCGCAGGGCGGTCACCATGTCGGACCCGCGCGCGTCGCTGCCGGAGACCGCGACGCCCCTCTTGAGCAGGATGCGGGCGATGCCGGACATGCCGGCACCGCCGATCCCGATGAAGTGGACCCGTCCCAGTTCTTCCGCCGCGACCGGCTCCACCAACTTGACCAGACTCACCGGTCGCTCACCACTCCTCGTTGACCGTACGGGCGGTCCCGGTCGCCGACCGGCCGCTCCGCTCACCGCGCCGGGTCCGCTCCCCGGTCATCGGTCGTTCCACCGCTGTCCGCCCGCCGTCCGGGCGCCCGTCGTATCCGCCGCCCGCCGTCACGCCCGTCCCTGCGCCGCGACCTGCACCACCCGGCGCGCGAGCGCCGTGTCCGCGTCCTTGCGGCCCATCCTGGCGGCGGCCTCCGACATGGCGACCACCCGCTCGGGGTCGGACAGGATCGGCAGCACGTTGCGCAGGATCCACTCGGGCGTCAGCTCGGCGTCCTCCGCCATGAGCCCGCCGCCCGCCTGCACGATCGGCGCGGCGTTGAGCCGCTGCTCGCCGTTGCCGTGCGGGAGCGGGACGTAGGCCGCCGGCAGGCCCACCGCGGTGAGCTCGGCGCAGGTGATGGCCCCGGCCCGGCAGAGCGCGAAGTCGGCGGCCGCGTAGGCCAGGTCCATCCGGTCGACGTACTGCAGCACGACGTACTGCGGGTCGCCCGGAGGGGGCTCCTCCTCCAGCGTGTTCTTCGGCCCGATGACGTGCAGCACCTGCACCCCGGCCCGGCGCAGCGCCGCGGCGGCGCCGAGGGCCGCCCGGTTGAGCGAGCGCGCGCCCTGGGAGCCGCCGGTGACCAGCAGGGTGGGCAGGTCGGCCTCCAGCCCGAACCAGGAGCGCGCCTTGTCGCCCATGGACAGCCGGTCCAGCTGGGCGATCTCGCGCCGGAGCGGGATCCCGGCGTACTCGCCCCTGGGCAGGGACGTGTCCGGGTGGCCGGTGAACACGTGGTCGGTCAGCCGCGCGCCCAGCCGGTTGGCCAGGCCGGGGCGCGGGTTGGCCTCGTGCACCACGATGGGCACGCCGCGCCGCCGGGCCGCGAGGTAGGCGGGGGTGGCCACGTATCCGCCGAAGCCCACCAGGACGTCCGCCTGGACCCGGTCCATGACGCCGGCCGCCGCGTTGATCGCGCCCGCCAGCCGGCCGGGCACGGTCAGCAGCTGGGGCGTGATGGCCCGGGGCAGCGGCACCGCGGGCACGAGCTGCAGCTCGTAGCCCCTGGCGGGCACCAGCCGCGTCTCGAGGCCGCGCTCCGTGCCGAGGCAGGTGATCCCGATCCCCGGGTCCAGCCTGCGCAGCGCGTCGGCCAGGGCAAGCGCCGGTTCGATGTGACCGGCTGTCCCGCCGCCGGCGAGGACCACTCTCATGCCGGGTCCTTTCGCTCTCGTCCGCTCAACGTCTTCCGCGGCCCGGTCGTCTTCCCCGTTCCGGGCCGCCCAGGCCAAGCCAGCTTAGAGCCCGCGCCGCCGGTCCGGGGCCACGGTCGAGGAGAGCCTCGCGCGCACCGGGCTCCAGTTTGGCGAAGGAGAGCAGCATGCCGAGCGCGGCCAGGGTCGGCAGCAGCGCCGAGCCGCCGTAGGAGACCAGCGGGAGCGGGATGCCGGTGATCGGCAGCACGCCGATGACCGCGCCGATGTTGACGATCGCCTGCCCGGCGATCCAGGCGACGGCGGCGGCCGAGGCCAGCCGGACGAACGGGTCCCTGACCCGGGTGGCCACCCGCAGCCCCGCGTAGCCGAGCAGGCCGAACAGGGTGATCACCACCAGCGTGCCCATCAGGCCGAGCTCCTCCCCGATGATGGAGAAGATGAAGTCGCTCTCGGCGTGCGGCAGCCAGTTCCACTTCGCCCGGCTGGAGCCCAGGCCGAGCCCGAACCAGCCGCCGCTGCCCATCGCGATCTGCCCCTGCACCGCCTGGAAGCCCGAGGTCTGGGCGTTGCCCCACGGGTTGAGCCAGCCCTCGATCCGGTCCGCGCGGTAGCCCTCGGTGCTGATCATCACGATGGTGGCGAGGACCGCCACCGCGAGGATCCCGCCGAACAGCCGGAGCGGGGCCCCCACCACCCACAGCAGCGCCAGGAAGATCACCATGAGCACGATGGTGGTGCCCAGGTCGCTGCCGGCCATGACCAGCAGCGCCAGGATCGCGGTGCCCGGCATGAGCGGGACGAGCAGGTGGCGCCACTCGATCATCCCGCCCCGCGCCCGGCGCGCCAGCAGGTCGGCCCCCCACACCACCAGCGCGAGCTTGGCCGGCTCCGACGGCTGGATGGTCAGCTCCCCGATGTAGATCCAGCGCTGCGCGCCCAGCTCCGACTGACCGATGAAGATCACCAGGACCAGTCCCAGGGCCGCCAGGACCATCAGCGGGTAGCCGGCCAGCCGGAAGAAGCGCAGCGGCAGCCGGGAGCAGACCCACATGAGGACCAGGCCCAACGCCATCGACAGGAACTGCCGTCCGAAGAGCGCGAACGCCGAGTCCCTCGTCTCCAGCGCCGAGATGCTGGACGCCGACAGCACCATCATCAGCCCCAGCGCCATCAACAGCCCGCTGACGCCCAGCAGCAGGTGGTAGGAGAGGAGGGGCCGTTCCAGCAGCTCGCGCAGGCGGGAGAGCCCTCCGCCCAGCGGGACGGGGCCCACCGGCGGTTCGGTGGCGGTCACCGGCCGCCCCGCGGACCGGTCCGCGCCCCGCCCCGGGCGGTTCTCCGCCCGCCCGGCCGGACCTCCGCACGGGCTCCGGTCCGCGGGCCGCCCCGGACACTTCCCCGCCCGCCTGACCCGGCCTCCGCACGGGCCCCGGCCCGGACCTCGGCGCCGGGCCGCGGGCTCACGTCCCGCTCCCGTCCCCGGGGGCTCCCAGGCGGTGCACGGCCCGCGCGAACGCCTCCCCCCGGGCCGGGTATCCGGTGAACATGTCCAGCGACGCCCCCGCCGGAGCCAGCAGCACGGTGTCTCCGGGGGCGGCGAGCCTGGCGGCTTCGGCGACGACACGGTCCATGGCCCCAGTGTCCTGCTCCGCGACCTCGACCACCGGGACATTCGCGGCGTGTCGCGCCAGAGCCTGCCGGATCCGCTCGCGGTCGGCGCCCAGGAGCACCGCGCCGCGCAGCCTGGGGGCCGCCTGCCGTACCAGGTCGTCGACGTCGGCGCCCTTCAGCTGCCCGCCGGCCACCCAGACGATCGAGGGGTAGGCGGCGAGCGAGGCGGCGGCGGCGTGCGGGTTGGTGGCCTTGGAGTCGTCGACGTAGTCGACCCCGCCCACCCGGGCGACGTGCGCGATCCGGTGCGGGTCGGGGACGAAGTCCCGCAGTCCCTGCCGTACGGCCTCCTCCGGCACCCCGTAGGCCCGGGCGAGCGCGGCGGCGGCGAGCGCGTTGGCCACGTTGTGCGGCGCGAGGGGCCGGACGTCGCCGAGCGAGGCCAGCTCGGCGGCCTCCCGGACGGGGTCGGCGGTGAACGCCCGGTCCACCAGCAGGTCCTCGACCACGCCGACCTGCCCCGGCCGGGGCACCTGCAGCGTGAAGCCGACCGCGCCGCCGTACGGCGCGGCCAGCCGGGCGGACCACTCGTCGTCGGCGTTGTAGACGACCGTCCCGGCCCGGGCGAAGATCTCCCCCTTGGCGCGCGCGTACTCCTCCATGGAGCCGTGCCAGTCGAGGTGGTCCGGCGCGACGTTGAGCACGGCCGCCGCGAGCGGGGCGATGCTCGGCGCCCGGTGCAGCTGGAAGCTGGACAGCTCCACCGCCAGCACGTCGTACGGCTCCGCGACCGCCTCCGCCACCGGGACGCCCACGTTGCCGACCGCCAGCGCCCGGTGCCCGGCGGCGAGCAGCATCGAGGTGAGCATCCGCACCGCGGTGGTCTTGCCGTTCGTCCCGGTCAGCGCCAGCCACGGCGCCGCGCCCTCGGGACGCAGCCGCCAGGCCAGCTCGACCTCGCCGATCACCTCGATCCCGGCCCGCTCCGCCGCGGCGAGCAGCGGGTGGTGCGGCGGCCAGCCGGTGGCGACGACCTGGGTCGTGCCCTCGGGCAGCCCGGCGGGCTCGCCGAAGCGCACCTCCACGCCCGCCCCGGCCAGCTCGGCGGCGACGGCGCGCTGGCGCTCGCCGTCGCGGCCCTCCAGGACGACCGCCCTCTCGCCGCGAGCGGCCAGCAGGCGGGCGGCGGCGGCGCCGGAGAGCCCGGCGCCCAGCACACAGATCATTGGAACCAGCGAGTCCTTCCAGGGACGGCGGAGTGGCGCGGAGTCCTGCTCAGGACTTGGGCATCCACTCGATGTAGAACAGCCCGAGACCGGCCGCGGCGCACAGGCCCGCGATGATCCAGAACCGGACCACGATGGTGGTCTCGGCCCAGCCCGCCAGCTCGAAGTGGTGCTGCAGCGGCGCCATCCGGAACACCCGTTTGCCCGTCAGCTTGAAGGACCCGACCTGGATGATGACCGAGAGCGTGATGATCACGCACAGTCCCGCCAGGATGATCAGCAGCAGCTGGGTGCGGGTGGTGATGGCCAGTCCGGCGATGACGCCGCCCAGGGCGAGCGAGCCGGTGTCGCCCATGAAGATCTTCGCGGGCGGGGCGTTCCACCACAGGAAGCCGATCAGCGCGCCGAGCACGGCGGCCGCGACCACGGCCAGGTCCAGCGGGTCGCGCACCCAGTAGCAGTTGGGGCCGAGCTGGGTGGTGCAGCTGTTGCGGAGCTGCCAGTTGCCGATCAGGATGTAGGAGGCCAGCACCGCGCCGGTGGCGCCGCTGGCCAGGCCGTCGAGGCCGTCGGTGAGGTTCACCGCGTTGGAGAAGCCCACGATCATGATGAGCACCCAGACCGTGAACCCGACGATGGTGATCGACGGGCCGAAGTCCCGCAGGAACGACAGCCGGGTCTCGGCCGGGGTGATGTCGTAGGCGTTGGGAAAGCGCACCACCAGCACGGCGAAGACCGCGCCGACGATGAGCTGGCCCAGCGCCTTGGCGCCGCTGCGCAGGCCGAGGCTGCGCTGCTTGTAGATCTTGATGAAGTCGTCGAGGAAGCCGACCGCGCCCAGGCCCGTCATCAGGAACAGCACCAGCACCGCGGAGACCGTGGGCGTGGTCCACGACATCAGGTGGGCGCAGGCGTACCCGATCAGCGCGGCGATCACGATCACCGTGCCGCCCATGGTGGGGGTGCCGCGCTTGTCGTGGTGGCCGGAGGGGCCCTCCTCGCGGATGCTCTGGCCGTAACCGCGGCGGGAGAACAGCCGGATCGCCAGGGGCGTGCCGAACATCGACAGCAGCAGGGACACGGCCGCCGCGATGAGGATGTCCCTCACTGGCCGTCACCCCCGACCAGGGCGTGGGCCACGCGCTCCAGCCCGGCGGCGCGCGAGCCCTTGACCAGCACCACGTCGCCGGGGGCGAGCATGCCCTCCAGGAGGGCCGCGGCCTCCACCGTGTCGGCCGCGTGCACCACGCGGGTGGCCGGACGCGGCTGCGGCCCCGGCGGCGCGCCGGACGCGGCCTCCTCCACCGCCGTGCGCGCGCCGGCCAGGATCGGCTCGGCGTCCCGGCCGACGACGACCAGGCCGGCCAGTCCCGCCTCGCCGGCCATCCGGCCGACGCCCTCGTTCAGCGCGTCGCTGTGCTCGCCCAGCTCGGCCAGGGAGGCGACGACGGCGAAGCGGCGGCGCGGGCCCGCGAGCGCGTCCAGGGCCCGGAAGGCGGCGCGCATGGAGTCGGGGTTGGCGTTGTAGGCGTCGTTGATCACGGTGACGCCGTCCGCCCGGTCGGTGACCTCCATCCGCCAGCGGCTGCGGGGCTCGGCCTCCGACAGCTCCTGGGCGATGACGGCGACCGGCAGGCCGAGCTCGTAGGCGGCCGCCGCCGCGGCCAGGGCGTTCTCCACCGCGTGCTCGCCGTACAGGCGGAGCCCGACCGGCGCGGAGCCCGACGGGGTGCGCAGCGTGAAGGACGCGCGGCCCCGCTCGTCCACGGTCACGTCCTCGGCCCGCACGTCGGCGCTCTCGGCGCGGCCGTACCAGGTGACGCGGGCGCGGGTGCGGGCGGCCATCGCGGCGACCAGCGGGTCGTCGGCGTTCAGCACGGCCACGCCGTCGGCCGGCAGCGCCTCCACCAGCTCTCCCTTGGCCTGGGCGATGGCCTCGCGGCTGCCGAAGACGCCGAGGTGCGCGGTGCCGACGTTGAGGACCACGCCGATCTTCGGCGGGGCGATGCGCGCCAGGTAGTCGATGTGCCCGACGTTCCTGGCGCTGAGCTCCAGCACCAGGCAGCGGGTGGTCTCGTCCGCCCGCAGCACGGTCAACGGGTGGCCGATCTCGTTGTTGAAGGATCCGGGCGGGGCGACCGTCGGGCCGATCCTGGCGGCGAGGCGGGCCAGCAGGTCCTTGGTGCTGGTCTTGCCCGCCGAGCCGGTGACGCCGACGACCGTGCAGTCGGGCAGCTCCGCGCAGGCGGCGGTGGCGAGGGCGGCCAGCGCGGCCAAGACGTCGTCGACGATCACCGCGGGGGCCTCGACGGGCCGCTCCGCGAGCACCGCGGCCGCCCCGGCCGCCGCGGCCTGCGCCGCGAAGTCGTGGCCGTCGGCCCGGTCGCCCTTGATGGCGACGAACAGCGACCCCGGTTCGGCCGCCCGGGAGTCGATGACGACCGGGCCGCGCACCACCGCGCGGGGATCGGCCATGCCCGCGAGGGCGCCCGAGGTGATCTCGGCGATCCTCGCCAGCGGCAACGGGATCATGATGCGTCTTCCCTACTCTCGTCCGTGCTTCGGCGCCCGGTACGGCTCCGCCGTCCGGCGATCGCGTCGGCCACCACCTGCCTGTCGTCGAACGGGAGGACCCGGTCTCCGACGTACTGACCCTGCTCGTGGCCTTTGCCCGCCACGACGACGACGTCGCCGGAGCCCGCCCGGCCGATCGCCAGCCCGATGGCCGCGGCCCGGTCCGGCTCAATGATCACATGCGCGCGCTCCTCCTCGGGCACGCCGAGGACTCCGTCCATCATCTCGGCCAGGATCCGCAGGGGGTCCTCCGAGCGAGGGTTGTCGCTGGTGAGAATAGCCACATCCGCCAGGCGTGCGGCGGCTTCCCCCATCATCGGGCGTTTGCCCCGGTCCCGGTCGCCCCCGCAGCCGAGCACCACGGTCAGCGCGCCGGAGGTCACCTCGCGCAGCGAGCGCAGCACCGACTCCACCGCGCCCGGCTTGTGCGAGTAGTCGACGATCGCCTCGAAGCCGTCGGCGCCGGGGACGCGCTCCATCCGGCCGGGCACCCCGGCCAGCGTGCCCACGCCCGTCACCGCGGCGCGCAGCGGCACCCCCGCCTCGACCAGGGCCACGATCGCGCCCAGCGCGTTGGCCACGTTGAAGGGGCCGGGCAGGGCCACCGCGGCGTCCTCCTCGACCCCGCCCGGGCCGACGACGCGGAAGGCGCTCCCGTCGGAGCCCAGCCGCACGTCCAGGGCCCTCCACTCGGCCTGCGGGGCGCCCAGGGCGGAGAAGGAGACCGTCGGGATCTTCGCCCGGCCCAGGAGCTCGCGGCCGTGGGCGTCGTCGAGGTTGACGACGCCCACCCGGCTCATCTCGGGGGTGAACAGCCGGGCCTTGGCCGAGAAGTAGTCGTCGAGGTCGCGGTGGAAGTCCAGGTGGTCCTGGGAGAGGTTGGTGAACAGCGCGACGTCGTAGAAGACCGCGTCGACCCGGCCCAGGGCCAGGGCGTGGCTGGAGACCTCCATGGCGGCGGCGGTGACGCCCTGCTCGCGCATGAGGGCGAACAGTCCCTGCAGCTCGCTCGCCTCGGGGGTGGTCAGCCTGGGCGTGAAGCGCAGCTCCCCGGCCCGGATCTCCACCCCGCCGACCAGGCCGGCCGTGTGGCCCGCGGCGCGCAGCCCGGCCTCCAGCATGAAGGTGGTGGTGGTCTTGCCGCTGGTGCCGGTGACTCCGACGACCGTCATGCCGTCCGCGGGCCGGCCGTACACCCAGGCGGCGGCCTGCCCCAGCACGGCCCGCGGGTCCGGGACGACGAGGACCGGCAGGCCGGTCGCGACGGCGGCCCGGCGGCCCGCCGGATCGGTCAGGATCGCGGCCGCTCCCGCGGCCAGCGCCTGCGCGGCGAAGTCCGCACCGTGGGAGACGGCTCCGGGCAGCGCGACGTAGAGGTCGCCGCGCCGGACCTGGCGGGAGTCGATCGTGACCCCGGAGACCGCGGCCAGCGGCGCGCGCGACGTGCCCGAGGGGGCGCCGAGCAGGCTCGCCAGCCCGGAGAGCGGCCGGGGTGAACTGGTTGAAGGTCGCATGGACGACGGGGGACGCACGGCGAGAGCGTACCGTCCTCGCTCATTCCCCGGCGCGGATCCGCACCGTCGGCGGCTCGGTACCGGTGGGCGGGATCTTCCTGCTCTTCAGCGCGAACGTCATCACCTTCTTGAAGACCGGGGCCGCGATCTCGCCTCCGTAGTGGCCTTTCCTGGGGTCCTGGATGACCGCCAGGACGACCAGCCGCGGCTTGTCGGCGGGGGCGAAACCCGCGAAGGTCGCGGTGTAGCCGCAGTAGCCCTGGCAGGCGGCGTCGTAACGCATCGCGGTGCCGGTCTTGCCCGCCACCCGGTAGCCCTCGATCGAGGCCAGGTTGCCGGTGCCCTCCGCGCTCACGGCGGCCTCCAGCATCAGCGAGACCTCGCGGGCCGTGCGCTCGCCGACCACCCGGGTGCGCTTCGCCGGGGCGGCCGGCACGAGCGAGCCGTCGGCGCCGGTGGTGCCGGCCACGACCGACGGGGCGATCCGCACGCCGCCGTTGGCGATGGTCTGGTAGACGCTGGCGGTCTGCAGCGCGGTGACCGAGACGCCCTGGCCGTAGGCGATCGTGCAGCGCTGGCTGCCCGACCACTCCTTCCACGGGGGCAGCAGGCCGGCCTCCTCCCGGTAGAGGCCCGCACCGGGCTTGGCGCCGAACCCGAAGCGCCGCAGCATCTCGTGGAGCTTCTCGTCCCCCACCTTCTGCGCGGCGAGGATCGTGCCCACGTTGCTGGAGGTGGCGACCACCCCGGAGAAGGTCAGGCGCTCGGTGGGGTGCGGGTGGGAGTCGCGCAGCACCTTGTCGGCGCACCTGATGTCGTCCGCGACGGTGAACACGGTCTCGGGGCGCACGGCCCCCGACTCCAGCGCGGCCGCCGCGGTGATCACCTTGTTCGTGCTGCCCGGTTCGAACACGTCGGCCACGGCGCGGTTTACCCAGCTCTCCGCGGAGGTCTTCGCCCAGTCCTTCAGGTTCAGCTCGGGGGCGTTCGCGATCGCCACCACCTGGCCGGTCTGCACGTCCATCACGATGACGCTGCCGGTGCGGGCCCCGGTGTCCGCGACCTGCTCGGCGATCGCCTGCTGCGCGGCCCACTGGACGTCCCGGTCGATGGTGAGCCGCACGTCCCGGCCCTCCACCGGCTGCCGCCGGGTGCTGCGGGTCATCGGGATCCGCTGCCCGTCGCGGCCGGTCTCGATGCTCTGCTGGCCGTCACGCCCGGCCAGCAGCTTGTCGTGCACGAGCTCCAGACCGCTGAGCCCGCCGCCGTCGTCCCCGACGAAGCCGATCAGGGTGCCCGCCAGGTCGCCGCCGGGGTAGTCCCGGCGGTACTCGTGCCTGCTCCCGACCCCCTTGAAGCCGTGCGCGAGCACCTTCTGGGCGTGGATCGGGTCGACGGTCCCGATGGGGACGTAGCGCTTGCCGGTGTCGGCGATCTCCGCCGCGATCCACTCCTTCGGCTTGCCGAGCTCCGCGGCCAGCATCGCCGCCACCTGGGCGCGCTTGGCGGGCGTCACCTCCAGCGGGTCCACGAAGATCTCGCGCACCTCGACCGTCAGCGCGAGCTCGTGCCCGTTGACGTCGGTGATCGAACCGCGCCGGGCGGGGATCCGCTCCTCCTGGACGCGCTGCCTGGCCGCCTCGGCCATGTACACCTTGGAGTCCAGGCCCTGCAGCTGGACCAGGCGGCCGGCGAAGACGGAGAGCACGAAGGTCATCGCGATCAGGCCGATGCTGATCCGCCTGCCGGGGTTGCCGAGGTGCAGCACCATCGGCGCGCGCGCCGGCGGGCGGGGCGGTGCGCCCTCCCCCGTCCGCCGCACGGGCCCGCGGGGCCCGGCGGGCCCCGCGGGCCGCTTGCGGGTGGTACGCCCGGGATCGGCCGGCCCGTCGTCACGCCCGCGCACAGGACGCGGACCCGGCCGTCCGGGCGCGGGGCGGGCCCCCTCCGGGCGGGCGGGCCTGCCGGGCGCCGCGGGGCGCGGCGGCCTGCCCGGCCCGTCCGGCTTGCCCGTCCGGCTCTGCCTGCCGCCTCCGGCCGGTCCCTCGGATCCGCGCCCTCCGGCTGCGCCCTGCGCCCCGGACCCGCGCCCTGCGGCCCGGCCCTGCGCCCCGGACCCGCGCCCTGCGGCTCCGCTCCGCCCTTCCGACCTGTTCCGTCCGTCGGCTCCGGTCTGCCGCCGGTCCCGTGCCGGGCGGCCGGTCGCGTCCGCCTCCCCGGCTCCTCCGGACCGCGTGGAGCCGCCGCTCCTGCCCGTCCTGCCAGGACCGTCGGAGCGCCCCGGGCCGTCGGGGCGGGCCGGCCTTCCCCGTCCGTCCGTCCCTCCGCGCCCGCCGGGGGGCACGGGCCGGCCCGCCCCTCCCCGGGATCCGGGCCTGCCGACACCCTCCGCGCCGCCCTGCCCCTCAGGACGGCCGGGACCCTCAGGACGGCCCGGACCCTCAGGACGGCCCGGACCCTCAGGACGGCCGGGACGGCGAGGGCCGCGGCGGCCGGAGCCACCGCGGCCGGCACCGGGACCGCGACCACCGCTGTCGTTCATCGACCCGTGCCCGGCACTCGCTCCTGCCCGACGGGCGTCTGGCTCTCGCTGGCGACCCGGCCGCCGGGGAGGCCGTCGGAGTCGATCACGCGGGCGGAATCGTCGGGGACCATCCCCTGCCGGTCGGCCGCGTCGGCCACCTGGCGGGGCATCTCCAGCTGCATGTTCTCGCTCTTCTGCTTCTGCTTCTGGAGGCTGAGCTGATGGAGCTCCCTGCGCAGGTCGCTCTCCCGGATGGCGTTCTGGGCCAGGACGGTGTTCAGCAGCAGCAGAGTGACCAGGCCTCCGCAGAGCAGCCCGACCACGAGCAGCACGAAGGGAGCCCTCGGCGCGCGGCCCGACGGGGATCCCGCCTGGACCGCGGCCGCCTGAGCCGGAGCCCCCTGGGCCGCCGGCGCGACGGCGGGCGCCGCCTTGGCGGGCCTGGGCCTGCGGCCGGACGGCGTCACGCGAGGGGCGCGCGGGGCCCGCCTGTCACGGCCGGGCGCGGCGCGGCGGACGTCTGGCTCAGCTCTCGTCAACTGCCTCACGGATCCTTTCTGCCGCCCGGCACCGGGCAGAAGCCGCCCGCGGGTTGCGGGCCACCTCCTCTTCGCTCGGGAGCTCGGCCCCCTTCGTCAGCAGGGCGAACCTCGGCTGGTGAGCCGGGAGCGGGACGGGCAGCCCCGGAGGGCTGGTGTCCCGGGTTCGCGCGGTGAGGATCTGCTTGGTCAGCCGATCCTCGAGAGAGTGGTAGGCGAGCACGACGACGCGCCCGCCCAGCGTCAGCGCGTCGAGTGCCGCGGGCAGCGCCCTCTCCAGTGCCGTCAACTCCGCGTTCACCTCGATCCGCAACGCCTGAAACGTCCTTTTTGCGGGGTTTCCCCCGGTTCTCCGCGTGGCTGCGGGGATCGCCGTGCGGACGATCTCTGCAAGCCGCTTGGTAGACGTTATGGCTTCCCTGGCCCTTTCCTTGGCAATTAGGTGCGCGACACGCGGGGCGAATCTCTCCTCACCGTAATCACGGAGGATCCGGATCAGGTCGGCGACGGGATAGGTGTTGACGACGCTCTCGGCCGTCAGCTCCTCCTCCCGGTCCATCCGCATGTCCAGCGGCGCGTCGTAGGAGTAGGCGAAGCCCCGCTCGGCCTCGTCCAGCTGGGGCGAGGAGACGCCCAGGTCGAACAGGGCACCGTCGATCCTCCGGCGGCCGATCCCGGCCAGCACGTCGGCGAGCTCGTCCGAGACCGCGCGGACCAGCGTGGTCCGGCCGGCGTACGGCGCGAGCCTGACCGTGGAGCGCTCGATCGCGGTGGGGTCGCGGTCGATCCCGACGAGGTGGAGCGAGGGGTGCGCGGCGAGCAGGGCCTCGGCGTGCCCCCCGAGGCCGAGATTCGCGTCGACGACGACGGGCTCGGGCCGGTCCAGCGCGGGAGCCAGCAGTTCCAGCACGCGGTCGAGCATCACGGGCACGTGCCCGCCCGGCCCCTGAGGATCGTTCCTGTCGTTCTCGGCGTGCATCGGGCACACCCCCCCTTCGCCGCCTCGCTCGCGGATACGCGGCGGACGCTCATCGGTGTCGTGGAAGCTGCTTCGCGGGCCTCCCCCGCCGCGGGCGGAGTCCCCGGACGGGCCCGTCACACGGCGGCGAGGCGCCCCGGTCCGGACGCCGACCAGCCTCGCCCGGCCCGCGACGGGCGCGGACCGGGCGAGGCTTCTGGTGGAGCGAGGTGGCAACGCGGGGAGACGCCGTCCCGGCGCCGCCACCGCAGAGTACGGGGTTCACGAAGCGGGCTCTGACAGGCCCCCACCCCGGGGCCGCCCGGCCAGGTCCCCATCCGCACCCGCGTGTCCCCGCACCACCTGACACCGGGGAAGGTGCATCAGCTGGTGCGCGACTGGTTGCGGGTGGAGACCTCGCCGAACGACGTGTTCACCGTGAGTCGACCGCGGAATCACAGAATCCCTGGCAGCACCTCCTCCGACAGGTCGGCGAAAGCCTGCTCTTGGTCGGCCAGATAGGCGTCCCAGGCCTGCGCGTCCCAGATCTCCAACCGGGTGTTGGCCCCGATGACCACGCAGTCACGCTGCAGGCGGGCGTATTCACGCAGAGCCTGCGGGATGGTGACACGGCCTTGCTTGTCAGCGAACTCGTCGGACGCGCTGGCGAAGAGGACGCGGCTGTAGTCACGGACCGCCTTCGCGGTCACCGGCGCGGTTCGCAGAGCCTCGGTGATGCGCTGGAACTCCTCTACGGGGAATACGTAGAGGCAGCGCTCCTGGCCTTTGGTGATCACCAGACCCTCCGCCAGCTCTTCGCGGTACTTCGCCGGCAGGAACAGCCGTCCCTTGTCGTCGAGGCGCGGATGATGAGTGCCGAGGAACATCGGCCCTCACCTCCCGTGCCCAGCGGAACGCTCAGCGCTGCACTCACTCCACAGCTCAGCCCTCCACTGCGCACCACCATACTCCACTTCTCCCCACCGTCAACTGATTCCGACCCGGATCGTGCCCGAATTGGTCGATATTTCCCCAGGTCAGCCGGGGTGGGGCCGAGTGGAGCGGGCGGGCGGGCCCTCGATCGCCACGGGCGTGTCGGCGGGTGCGGGGGCGCCCGCGGCGCCCCCGCACCCGCCGAACGGAGCAGCGGGCGGGCAGGGGCGGAGCGTGTACCGGAGAGGTCGCGGATCGGCACGGGATCCGCACCCGGGATCCCCGTGAATCGAACATTCATCGCGCACACTGTGGGCCATTCACCCGAAATAGACCTCAATGACCGCATAAAGTCGCTGAGGAACCCGCGGAGACATAGGGTCGGCACTCACAATGGGAGAGGGGCCACGCCGGCCCTCGCAACACGTACCCCCGGCGCGCAACCGCCGCACCCTCATGGAGGCCTGGTGGCAGTAACCCATGACGTCTCACCTCGGCTCGACGACCTGGTGGCCACCGCGCACCGGATCCGCGAGGCGATCGAATCGGTCATCGAGGGCAAGAGCGACGTCATCCGCCTGACCTTGACCGTCCTGCTGGCAGAGGGCCACCTGCTCATCGAGGATGTGCCCGGCGTCGGCAAGACCATGCTCGCCAAGGCTCTGGCGCGGTCCATCGACTGCCCGGTGCGCCGCGTCCAGTTCACCCCCGACCTGCTGCCCAGCGACATCACCGGGGTCAGCGCCTACAACCAGCAGACCCGGGAGTTCGAGTTCAAGCCGGGGCCGGTGTTCGCCAACATCGTGGTCGGCGACGAGATCAACCGCGCCTCGCCCAAGACGCAGTCGGCCCTGCTGGAGTGCATGGAGGAGCACCAGGTCACCGTCGACGGCACGACCTACGCGCTCGACGCGCCCTTCATGGTGATCGCGACCCAGAACCCGATCGAGATGGAGGGCACCTACCCCCTCCCCGAGGCGCAGCGCGACCGCTTCACCGCGCGGATCGCGATGGGCTACCCGGAGCCCGCCGCCGAGCTGGAGATGCTCGACGTGCACGGCGCCACCTCCCCGATCGACAAGCTGGAGCCGGTGGCAACCACCGCCGAGGTCCGCGCCCTGATCGAGGCGGTGCGCGCGGTCTACGTCTCCCAGCCGATCAAGAAGTACGCGATCGACCTGGTCACCGCCACCCGCCACTCCCCCGACCTGCGGCTCGGCGCCTCCCCGCGCTCCACCCTGCAGCTGGTCCGCGCGGCCCGGGCGCACGCCGCGCTCGCCGGGCGCGACTACGTCATCCCCGACGACCTGCAGGAGCTGTGCCTGCCCGTGCTGGCCCACCGCCTGCTGCCCAGCGTCGAGGCCCAGGGCCAGCGCCGCCTGCCCGAGCAGGTGATAGCCGACCTGGTCCGCCGGGTCCCCGTACCCGAGGCGCAGGCCCGATGAGCCCGCGGGACGGGCGGGCCGACTCCCGCGGCGAGCTCCGCGGTCGGCGCGGCGGACGCGGCTGGGCGCCTCCGGCCGTCCCGCCGTGCCGGACGGTGACGTGATGACCGGGCTCAGGGCGCTCACCACGCGTGGCCGGTCCTTCCTGGCCTCCGGGCTCGCGGCGCTGGCCTGCGCCTTCTTCATCGGGGAGCACGACCTGCTCCGCGTCGGGGTGCTCGTCCTCTCCCTCCCGCTGATCGCGGCCGTGGTGGTGGCGCGCACCCGCTACCGGCTGAGCTGCGCGCGGCGCCTCGACCCGCCCCGGGCCGAGGTCGGCAGCGAGGCCTCCGTGACCCTCCGGCTGGAGAACGTCACCCGGCTGCCCACCGGTCTGCTGCTGATCGAGGACACCGTCCCCTACGCGCTCGGCGCCCGGCCCAGGTTCGTCCTGGACCGGGTGGAACCGCGGGGCGTCCGGGAGATCGAGTACCGGGTCCGTTCCGACCTGCGCGGCCGCTTCCCCATCGGTCCCCTCTCGATCCGGATCAGCGACCCCTTCGGCCTGGTCGAACTGACCCGGTCGTTCACCGTCAGCGACACGCTGGTGGTGACCCCCCAGGTGGTGGCCCTCTCCCACGTCCGCCTGTCCGGCGAGTGGACGGGCGGGGGCGACAGCCGTACCAGGAGCGTCGCGGCGGCGGGCGACGACGACATCGCGCCGCGCGAGTACCGGCAGGGCGACGACCTGCGGCGGGTGCACTGGCGCTCGACCGCCCGGTACGGCGAGCTGATGGTCCGGCGCGAGGAGCAGCAGTGGCAGAGCCGGGGCGCGCTGCTGCTGGACACCCGCAGGCACGCGCACCGCGGCGAGGGACCCCGCTCCTCCTTCGAGGTGGCGGTCTCGGCCGCGGCCTCCATCGGCGTCCACCTGGCCCACGAAGGGCTGGGCCTGCGCCTGGTCACCGACCAGGGCATCGCGCAGGACACGGCGCAGGGCACTGGGCACCTCACCGGCGCGGGGCAGAGCTGGTCGCTGCTGGACACCCTCGCCGTGGCCCGGACCAGCTCGGCGCGGTCGCTGGAGTACGGCGTCACCGCGCTGCGGCAGGGCGGCGGAGACGGGCTGATCGTGGCCGTGCTCGGCGGCGTCACCCTGGAGGAGGCGCAGTCCCTGGCCCGGCTCAGGCACGGCAACGTCACCGGCGTCGCCGTGCTGCTGGACGTGGCGGGCTGGGAGCGGCCCGAGCTCGGCGACGGCCGGGAGTACAGGGCCGCGCAGGCGGTGCTCGCCGGAGCGGGCTGGCGCATCGTACGACTGCCCGCGGGCGTCCCGCTCGCGGACGTCTGGCCGGACGCGGCGCAGCGCGGGCGGTTCGCACTCACCGGAGGCGACTCATGAGACTTCCCGTCATGTCCGGCGTGGCCACCGGAGCGGTGGCGATCGCGCTCCATTCCCTCTTCCAGGGGGGCGCCTGGTTCTGGACCAGCCTCGGGATCATCCTCGTGGTCACCGGGATCGGCGTGCTGGCCACCCGCTACACGCTGCCGTACTGGCTGGTCCCACCGGCACAGCTGACGGCCGTCTGGATCTACCTGACGGCGGTGTTCGCCGGCTCGCAGGCGTGGGCCCTGGTGGTGCCCACCAAGGACTCGGTCCTCCGGCTGGCGGAGCTGGCGGCCGACGGGTTCACCGACATCCAGCGGTTCGCCGTCCCGGTCCCCTCCACTTCCGGGATCACCCTGCTCACCTGCAGCGGCGTCGGGCTGGTCGCGATCTGCGTCGACTTCCTCGCGGTCCGGCTCCGGCGGGCCGCGCTGGCCGGCCTGCCGCTGCTGTCGCTGTTCGTGGTGCCCGCCTCGTTCCTCGACGACCCGCTCGGCTGGTGGGTGGTCGTCCTCGGCGCGCTGGGCTTCCTGGGGCTGCTGGTCGCCGACGGGCGGGAACGGGTCGGCCACTGGGGGCGGACGGTGCTGGTGCGCCGGGCGCCCTCCTTCGTCGCACCCCGTCCCGCCGACGACCCCTCCGCCCTGCGGCTGTCGGGAAAGCGGGTCGGCTTCACCGCGATCGCCCTGGCCATCCTGCTGCCCGCGCTGCTACCCACCCTGGAGCCCGACCCGCTGTTCGGTTTCGGCGTGGGCAGCGGCAAGGGCGGGGGCGGCAGCGCGATCAGCTTCCCCAACCCGGTGGCCAACCTGCGCCGGGAGCTGGAACTGCCGGCCAACTCCACCGTCCTCACCTATCTGACCAGCGACAACTCCCCCCGCTACCTGCGGCTGTACTCGCTGGACGTCTTCGACGGCGAGCAGTGGACGATGACGAAGCCGGTCGGGCGGGCCGAGGACCGCACCTCCGCGGGGCCGCTGCCCTCCGCCCCGGGGCAGGGCCCGGGCGTGCCCACCGCCCAGGTCACCACCCGGATCACGGTGAGCGAGGAGGTCAGGGACCTGAGCTTCCTGCCGCTGCCGTACCCGCCGGGCACGATCCGGATCGACGGGGACTGGCGGCCCGACCGGGAGACGCTCATGGTGTTCTCCCACTCCGACACCGCCGGAGGAGCCTCCTACGAGGTCGTCAGCGCCGAGCCCAGGCCCACGGCGGCCATGCTCAAGGCGGCGGGACCGGCCCCCGAGGCGGTCCGGGAGAGATATCTGCCGCTCCCCGACGGCCTGCCCTCGGAGATCCGGCGGCTGGCCGAGGAGGTCACCGGAGAGGGCACCACCCCGTACGAGAAGGCGATCCTGCTCCAGGAGTTCTTCACCACCAAGGGCGGGTTCACCTACAGCCTGGCCACGCAGGGCCACGACGGCTCCGCCCTGGCGGACTTCCTGCTCCGCAGCAGGTCCGGGTACTGCGAGCAGTTCGCCGCCTCGATGGCGGTGCTGGCCCGGGTCCTGGGCATCCCCTCCCGGGTCGCCATCGGCTACACCGGCGGCGGCAGCGTCTCCGGCCGGTGGAACGTGCGCACGCACGACTCGCACGCCTGGCCCGAGCTCTACTTCGAGGGCGCGGGCTGGCTCCGCTTCGAGCCCACCCCGTCGGGCCCGGTCGGGCAGGCCAGCGGCTCCCGGCCCCCCTATACCTACCCGGAGGTCCTCACCGATCGGGGTGACGAGCCGTCCGCGGCCCCCAGCGCCGGCTCCACCGGCGCGGACCCGTCGAGCGGGCCGTCCGCCGCCCGCCGCAACCCCGCGCTCGACCGCGACTTCGGCGGCGTGCCGCTCGCGGCGGACGAGGGGGTGCCGACCGCCGCGAAGGCGGGGATCGGCGCGGCGTTCGCCCTGTTGGGCCTGCTGATCCCGGCGCTGCTCGGCTGCGTGACGCGGCAGCGGCGCCGGCGCGTCTACGCCAGGCAGGCGGTGCCGCCCCTGACGCCCTCGGTGCCGGAACCGGCAGGTGTCACGGCGGTCAGAGCCGAGCACGGAACGGCGGCGGCGGTGTCCGCGGCCTGGGCGGATCTCGACGACGCCCTGTGCGACTACGGCATGGCGCGGGAGCCGAGCGAGAGTCCGCGGGCCCTGGCCCGGCGCCTGGCGCGGCAGTACGGGTTCGACGCGGAGGCGGCGGCCGCGGTGACGAGGATCGCCGCCGCGGTGGAGCGCCTGCTCTTCGCCAGGACGCCCGGCGCGACCGGGCCCATGAGTGAGGACGTCCGGCGCGTCCGTCGCGCCCTGGCCGCCACCGCGTCGCGCGGAAGGCGGATCCGGGCCGTCCTGCTCCCGCCGTCCACGCTGCTGCGGATCCGCGCGGCGGGGGCGCGGATGCTCGACGGTTTCGACCGGCTCGGGAACATCCGGCTCCGGCTCCCGGCCCGCAGGGACGCCTGACGGGGGCGGCGGGAGGAGACCTGGGGGAGGGCTCCCGGCACGTGCCGGGAGCCCTCCCCCAGGTCGGGGACAGGGCGGAACCCGGTGGTGCCGCCTGCCCGGGACCGGATCAGGAGCCCCTGCCGGAGACCGGGCCAGAAGTTTTGAACCGGATCAGGACCGGTGTTCAGGAGACGACGGACAGGGACCGGCGTCAGGGGATGGCGGAGCCACCGGGACGCCGTGGCGCGCGAAGGCGCCGGGCGAACCGTGAGCCGCCCCGTGGGGGGGCGGCTCATCCGCTGACCCGCGGAAGGCGGGAGAGGTCAGCGCTCGTCGTGGCGACGGCGCCAGCGCTCTTCCATCCGCTCCATGAAGCTCTGACGGGAGCCGCCGCGGCCCGCCGCCTTGCCTCCTCGCTGCTCGCGGGGAGCCGGGGACGATGAGCCCTCACCGAACCCGTTCATCCGCTTCCAACTGGACAGACCCCACAAGCACGCGGCGAGCATGACCACGAAACCGCCGACGCCGAGGGGGATGAGGTTGATCACAACGCCGACCATCAACAGGACGACGCCGAGGACGAAGCCGATGGAGGCCTTCACCAGACGCCGCTTGTAGTGACTGCGCGGATCACTGATCCTTACGGTATTGGCCCACTTCGGGTCCTCGGCGTAGAGGGCCTGCTCGATCTGGTCGAGCAGGCGCTGCTCGTGCTCAGAGAGCGGCACGGCGCCTCCCAAGGACAGCCCCAGGACGGGGAAAACGGTGACGGACGACACGGGGTGTCCGAACCTCGCGGTCGGTTATCCCCAGAATACGAGGCTGTAGACGTAGACGAAAGAAAACGTCCAACGTAGTCCAAACCGGAGGTGCGATCACGGCTATTCCTCCTCGGATCGGGTGCGGACGAGCGAGGCCGGAAGCACCGCGTCGCGGCCGAACCTCCGCGCCGCCCGGTCCATCGCCCGCTCGGCCTCCCGCCAGCCCGCCTCCCGCTCGCCGAGGGCGAGTTGCCGGGGGGCCGCGCCGGCGGGGAGCAGGTTCTCCACCCGCACCCCGACCAGGCGGACCAGGGCCCCCTCCATGCCGGAGGCGGCGTACAGGTCGCAGGCGACGGAGTAGAGCTCCCGGGCGACGTCGGTGGGCTCGGCCAGCGTCCGGGACCGGGAGAGCGTGGTGAAGTCGGGGCGGCGGAGCTTGACGCTGACCGTACGGCCGGCGTGACCGCCCTCCCTGAGTCTAGCGGCGACCCGCTCCGAGAGCCGGAGCAGCTCCCTGCGGATCTCCACCGGGTCGTCCACGTCCACGGCGAAGGTCTCCTCCGCGCCGATGCTCTTGTCGGGCACGTGCGGGGTGACCCGCCGGTCGTCGCGGCCCCAGGCCAGCGCGGCCAGGTGCGCGCCGGAGGCGCGGCCCAGCTCGCGCTGCAGGGTCTCCACCGGCGTCCTGGCGAGGTCGCCGACGGTCCGCACGCCGAGCCGGGCCAGGGAGCGCTCCGTGCGCTCCCCCACGCCCCACAGGACCGCCACCGGCAGGGGGTGCAGGAAGTCCACCACCCGGTCGGCGGGCACGACCAACAGACCGTCGGGCTTGCAGTGCTGCGAGGCGAGCTTGGCCACGAGCTTGCTGCTCGCCACACCCACCGAGCAGGTGACGCCGTGCTCCGCGGCGACCCGCTCGCGGATCATGGCGGCGATCCGGGCCGGCGGACCGAGCCGCCGGCGCGCCCCCGAGACGTCCAGGAAGGCCTCGTCGGAGGCTATCGGCTCCACTTCGGGGGTGAAGGTCCGGAAGATCTCCATGACGCCCCGGGACACCTCGGAGTACTTGCCGTGGCTCGGCGGGATGACCGTGGCCCGCGGGCAGAGCCGCCGGGCCCGCGTCATGGGCATCGCCGAGTGCACGCCGTACCTCCTCGCCTCGTAGGTGGCGCTGAGGACGACGCCGCGCGGGCCGGGCGCGCCGATGATGACGGGCGTGCCGACGAGCTCGGGCCGCTCCCGCAGCTCGACGCTCGCGAAGAAGGCGTCCATGTCGGCATGGAGGATCGGGCAGCCGCTGTCGTCCCCGCCGAGGTCGGAACCGGGGCGGGGCACCTGCTGTTTCCTCGACACGGCGCCATCCTATGGGAACACCCGTTCGGTGCGGGCCTCATCGGTGGCCGAGGATGTGCAGCTGGGAGGCGATGTCGCGGAGGACCGGGTGCTCGGCCGCGGCCTGCTCCAGGGCGATCAGCGCTCCGGCCGCCCCGGGCTCGCCGTCGAGCAGCCTGCTCGGCACGAGGTCTGCGAAGACGCGCACCCCGTGGACCTCGCCCGGCCGCAGGTCCGAGGCGCCGAGGAGCCGCACCAGGGACTCGCGGGTGAAACGCCGGGGCGTGGGGTCGCGGTCGCCCCAGCGGCCCTCGGGGTCGCCGAGGACCTTCAGGGCCTCGTCGAACCGGCCCGAGACGGAGCGGTGCAGCGCGGCGGCCAGCGGGTTGGCGGCCAGCACGCTGACCATGCCCCCCTCCCGCAGCAGGCGGGCCATCGCGGCCAGCGCCCCGCCGGGGTCCTCGACGTACTCCAGCACGCTGTGGCAGAGCACCAGGTCGGTGCCGTCGGCCGGGAGGAGCTCGCCCAGGTCGGCCGCGTCCCCCTGCAGCGCGCGGACGCCCACTCCCGCCTCGGCGGCGCGGCGCTCCAGCGCGGCCAGCGAGTCGGGGCTGGGGTCCACGACCGTGACGGTGTGCCCGAGCGCGGCGAGCGGCACGGCGAAACCCCCGGTGCCGCCCCCGGCGTCGACGATGTCGAGTCGGTCGCGGCCGGTCACGGCCACGCGATCGGCCAGCGCCGCCCGCAGGACGTCCCAGACGACGGCGGTGCGGACCGCCGGAGCCCCGGGCTGTCGTGAGGTGCCTACGGCATGCAACTTCCGATCGCCTCCTTCGTCGGTGACGAGCCCAGCCTACGCCGCGCCGGTGGAACCGGCGACGCGCGCGGGCGCACGCCCGCCCGCAGAAGGGGGCGAACCCCCCGCGTGCCGCGGTCCCTACAGCGCCAGAGAGGGCTTGAGCTGCTTGAACCGGGCCAGCAGTCCGTTGACGAACTGCGGCGACTCGTCCGTCGACAGCTCGGAGGCCAGGCCGACCCACTCGCTGATGACGACGCCCTCGGGGACGTCGGGCATCCAGAGCAGCTCGTAGGTGCCGCCGCGCAGCAGGTTGCGGTCGACCGCGGGCATGCGGTCGAGCGTCCAGCCCTCGGCGTAGGTGGTGATCAGCTCGTCGATGCGCGACCGGTGGCGGCACACGCCCTCGACGATCGTCGAGGTGTACTCGTTGACCGGCGGGTCGGCCCGCTCGAGCCGCTCGGCGAGCACCCGGAGCGGGTCCTCCCCGCGCGCCTCGGCCTCGAACAGGACGTCCAGCGCGCGCCTGCGCGCCTTACCGCGTGCCGACATCAGGCGCGGCCGAGGTAATCGCCGGTGCGGGTGTCGACTTTGACCTTCTCGCCGGTGGTGATGAAGAGCGGGACCTTGATCTCCGCGCCGGTCTCCAGCTTCGCGGGCTTGGTGCCGCCGGTGGAGCGGTCGCCCTGCAGGCCCGGCTCGGTCTCGGCGATGGTGAGCTCGACGGCCGCGGGGAGGTCGACGTAGAGCACGTTGCCCTCGTTGATCGCCACGGTGGCGAGCATGTTCTCCAGCAGGTAGTTGGCGGCGTCGCCGACGGCGGTGCGCGAGACGTGGAGCATGTCGTAGGTCTCGGTGTCCATGAAGACGAACTCCTCGCCGTCCATGTAGGAGAACTGCATCTCGCGCTTGTCGACGTTGGCCACCTCGACCTTGACGCCGGCGTTGAAGGTCTTGTCGACGACCTTGCCGGACATCACGTTCTTGAGCTTGGTGCGAACGAACGCGCCGCCCTTGCCGGGCTTGACGTGCTGGAACTCCACAACCGTCCAGAGCTCACCGCCCTCGAGCTTGAGCACGAGACCGTTCTTGAGGTCGTTCGTCGTCGCCACTGGTTTCTCCTGCGTACGGCCGCTCTTGGGGACGAGCAGCTCTTTGGTCGTCCGGTGTGGGAAGCTCCGGCCCGTCCTCACGCGTCATGGGCGCCTCCCCTGCGGGGGCGCCCTGAGCGCCTTGTCCCCGCAGGGTCTCTGCGGGGTCCCCTGCGGGCCCTGTCCCTGCGGCGGGCCCGGGGGGCGGATCGGTGATCGGAACTCGATCGTCTAGTCTACCGTGCCCGCACCCGCGCTCCGGCTCCGCAGGCGGACCCGCCGGACCCGCCGCAGGCCGTACGGCCCGCCCCCCGGCCGGGGGGCGGGCCGTACGGCCTGCGCGGGCCCGCTCAGACCAGGGCGGGCTCGGCGTCCCTGGAGTCCGCGTCCCGGTCTGCGGGCGCCGCGGGCGGCTCCTCCAGGGACTGCGGCGGGGCGTTCAGGACGCCCTCGTCCAGGCGCCCCTCCGACCTGGCCACCAGAACCGGGACGACCATCTGGCCCGCGACGTTGGTGGCGGTGCGGATCATGTCGAGGATCGGGTCGATGGCCAGCAGCAGGCCGACCCCCTCCAGCGGGAGGCCCAGCGTGCTCAAGGTCAGGGTGAGCATCACGATCGCGCCGGTCAGGCCCGCGGTGGCGGCGGAGCCGACCACGGAGACGAACGCGATCAGCAGGTAGTCGCCGAGGCCGAGCTGGACGCCGAAGACCTGGGCCACGAAGATCGCGGCGAGCGCCGGGTAGACCGCGGCGCAGCCGTCCATCTTCGTGGTGGCGCCGAACGGCACCGCGAAGGAGGCGTAGTCGCGGTCGACGCCGAGGCGCTCGACCGTGACGCGCTGGGTCAGCGGCATGGTGCCGACCGAGGAGCGGGAGACGAAGGCCAGCTCGATGGCGGGCCAGGCGTTGCGGTAGAAGGTGACCGGGCTCACCCTGCCGGCGAGGGAGAGCAGCGCCGGGTAGACCACCAGCAGGACCGCGAGGCAGCCGAGGTAGACGCCGGCGCTGAGCTTGGCCAGCGGGGCCAGCAGGTCCCAGCCGTAGGTGGCCACGGCCTTGCCGATCAGGCCCGCGGTGCCGATCGGGGCCAGCCGGATGACCCACCACAGGGCCTTCTGGACCAGCTCCAGGACGGAGCGGCTGAACGCGAGGAACGGCTCGGCCTTCTCGCCGGCCGCCATCGCGGCGGCGCCGATCACGATCCCCAGGAAGACGATCTGCAGGACCTTGACCTCGGCGAACGCGGTGACGATGTTGGTCGGGACGATGCCGGTCAGGAAGTCGGTCCAGGTGCCGGCGCCCTCCAGGTCCACGGCCTTGGCGCCGTCGAGGGCGATGGTGACGCCCCGGCCCGGGTCGATCAGCAGGCCGAGGCCGATGGCGACGACCACCGCGGCCAGCGAGGTCGCCATGAACCAGCCGAGCGTCTTGCCGGCGAGCCGGGCGGCCCCGTTGACGTTGCGCAGGTTGGCCACGCTGACCACGACGGCGGTGAAGACCAGCGGCGGGACGGCGAGCTTGAGGAGCTGGACGAAGGTCGAGCCGACCTGGGTCAGCGCGGTGGTGAGCCAGGCGACCTCCCCGGCGCGGGCGGCCAGGCCCAGGGCGACGCCGGCGGCGAGGCCCAGCAGGAGCTGCAGGGAGAAGGAGAATCTCTTCACGAACGTGACTTCCGAGAAAGGGCATGCCGGAGCGGGCACGGGCATGCGGGGTGAGGAAAAGGACTCGAAGGCGCGTTCTAGCGACAGAGATCGCCGTTGAGACGGCACAGGTCGACGTGGAGCCGTTCGACCAGCCGCACGGACGTCAGGGAGAACCTCACGAAGGGTTGGAACACCTCCCCCTGCGGGGGCATTCCTCCCGGCCGTGTGAGAGGGGCCACAGGACCCCGCCGTGGGGCCGGGCCCGCGGCCGGGACCCGGATCCCTCGGGCGGGTCCGGGCCCCGGCCGGGGCCGGCGGGCGCGTCAGGAGGCGAGCTCCCCGACCTTCTCGATGAGCCGGATGCGCTCGTCGTGCGTGCGGCCGAGCGGGGTGACGTTGATCGTCGTCACGCCGGACTCCCGCATCGCCTGGAGCCGGTCGCGGACGAAGCCCTCCGAGCCGATCAGCGACATCGACTCCAGCAGCTCCTGCGGGACGAGGGCCGCGGCCTCGTCCTTCTTCCCGGACAGGTAGAGCTCCTGGATCTGCTCGGCCTCCTTCTCGTAGCCGTAGCGGCGCGCGAGGTCGTTGTAGAAGTTCTTGCCCTTGGCGCCCATGCCGCCGATGTAGAGGGCGGCCATGGGCCGGCCGAGCTCCAGCCAGCCCGAGACGTCCTCGCCGATGGCGAGGCTCGCCTGGGCGATGACGTCCAGCTCGCCGAGCCCCGGGTCGCGCTTGGCCTTCCCCGCCGCGATCGAGGGCCCCCAGACGTCGGCGGCCTTCTCCGGCATGTAGAAGATCGGCTCCCAGCCCTCGGCGATCTCGGCGGCGAGCTCGACGTTCTTCGGGCCGATGGCGGCGATCACCACGGGGATGCGCTCGCGGACGGGGTGGTTGATGAGCTTGAGGGGCTTGCCGAGGCCGGTGCCCTGGTCTGCGGGGAGCGGGATCGTGTAGTGCTTGCCCCGGTGGTCGACGCGCTCGCGGCGCCAGACCTGGCGGCAGATCTCGATCACCTCGCGGGTCCGGCCGAGCGGCGCGGTGTACGGCACGCCGTGGAAGCCCTCGATGACCTGCGGCCCGGAGGCACCCAGCCCGAGGGTGAACCGGCCGTCGGAGACGTAGTCCATGCCCGCGGCGGTCATCGCCAGCAGGGTCGGGGTCCGCGAGTAGACGGGCAGGATCCCCGAGGCGATCTGCAGCCGCTCGGTCCTGGCCGCGATGTAGCCCATCTGGCTGACCGCGTCGAAGCTGTAGGCCTCGGCGACGAAGACGATGTCGAGACCGGCCTTCTCGTAGTCGGCCAGCTCGGCCACCGTCTCCTTGAAGCCCCCCGAGTAGTTCAGGGCCATACCGATACGCATCGTGAGATCGTCCTTCCGCACGCCGACGAAACCGAATGTTGTTCCGTTGTCTCCGCAACAAAGGCTATCGACTCCGCCGCCCGGCACCAACCCCCGGCGGGGCGAGTACCCTACGCGTTCCGGGGCATGGAACGCCTTTTCCCGAACGGCGGACGGACTGCGGACAAGGAGCGGTGTGCTGAAGCGGGTGATCGTCGCGGTGGTGGTGGCGGTGGCGGTTGCGGTGTCCCTGGTGCTCGGCGGGCACGGGCTGCTACCGGAGTTCGGCGGGTTCACGCCCGTGCTGGAGAGCCTGCTGCCCTGGCTGGGGACCGCCGTGCCCCTCCTGCTGCTCGGCGCGGCGCTCGCCAGATCGCGGGCCGCGGCCGCCGCGGCCCTGCTCCCGGCGGCGGTGTGGGGGGTCATGTTCGGCCCCGACCTGCTGCGCACCGCGCCGGGCGGCCCCAGCGACCTGTCCGTCGCCACGCTCAACGTGGGTGTGGTCAACGACTCCTCCGGGCTGGCCGTACGGACCGTCGCCAAGGGCCGGGACCTGTTCGCCGCCCAGGAGCTGACCCCCGGCGGCCCGGCCGCCGCGGAGCTCGACACCCTCTTCCCGCACAAGGTGCAGATCAGCACGGTCGGCCTGTGGAGCCGCTTCCCCATCGTCGAGCGGAGCCAGGCCGACATAGGCCTGGACTGGGTGCGGGCGCTGCGGGCCGTGGTGGAGACCTCCAAGGGGAGGGTGACCGTCTACGTCGTGCATCTGGCCTCGGCGCGGCCCGGCGAGACGGCCCAGCGCGACCGGACGCTGGCCCACGCCCGGCGGCTCGTCGACGCCGACGACAGCGAGCGCCTGCTGCTGCTCGGCGACCTCAACACCGCCACCACCGACCGCAAGCGCGCCGACCTGGTCCCGCCGCTCATCGACGCCCAGGAGGAGGCCGGGACGGGGTTCGGATTCACCTGGCCCGCCTCGTTCCCGGTCACCCGCCCCGACCACATCCTCTACCGGGGGCTCACCGCGACCAGCGCGGGCGTCGAGCCCGCCGCCGGCAGCGACCACCGCGCCGCGGTCGCCTCACTGCGCATGTCGCGACGCTGACGCGTCGCGGCTCGGGGGCCGGTAACCGCCGTCTTCCCTCGTCACGTGCTCGCTTCGCTGCGCGCGCTCCTCAGTCCAGACGCCGGAGCCCCCTCACTGCGCATATCGCGACGCTGACAGTCTCGCCAGGTCGGCGGGGGTGTCGATGTCGGCCGGGTCGCCCAGGTCGTCGCAGGGCACCTCGACGACCAGTTCGGGATGGGCGCGGAGGAACGGCCGGGCTCCGATGTCGCCCACGGCGAGCTCCGCGACCCCCGCGAAGTGCTCCCGGGCGATCAGCACCGGGTTCCGCCGCGCGCCGCCGTAGGTGGCGACCGCGATCGGGGCGCCGTCCAGCCCCGCCCGGACGAGCCGTCCGACCACCGCCGCCCCGATGAGCGGCTGGTCCACCAGCGCCACCACCGCGTGCCCGGCCTCCGGGGGCAGCACCTCCAGGCCGGTCCGGAGCGACGAGCCCATCCCGGAACGCCAGCCGGGATTGCGCACGGCCACGGCTCCGCGCACCTGCGCGGTCACCGCGCCGAGCACCACCACCACCGGATGGCAGCCGCCGTCGCGGAGCGTCCGGATCCCCCGGTCCAGCAGCCGTTCCCCGCCGAACTCCACCAGGGCCTTCGGCCTGCCCAGCCGCGAGCCCGCCCCGGCCGCCAGCAGCAGCCCCGCGCACACTCCTCCGCGGTCGGCCGGGTTCACGCGCCCTCACCGTGACCGCCGCCGTGCCCCTCACCGTGGATGCGGCCGGATCCCCCGGTGAGCGGCCGGCCCGTGCCTCCCCAGCGGAGCTGGATCAGCTCGGCGGCGATGGAGACCGCGGTCTCCTCGGGGGTCCGGGCGCCCAGGTCCAGGCCGATCGGCGAGCGGAGCCGCGCCAGCTCCGCCTCCGTCAGCCCCGCCGCGCGCAGGCGCTCCAGCCGGTCGGCGTGGGTACGGCGCGAGCCCATCGCCCCGACATAACCCGCGGGGGTGCGCAGCGCCACCTCCAGCAGCGGGACGTCGAACCTGGGATCGTGGGTGAGCACGCAGATCACGGTCCGCCCGTCCACCGCGGCCGAGGTCAGATAGTCGTGCGGCCACCTGACGACCACCTCGTCGGCCTCGGGGAAGCGCTTGGCCGTGGCGAAGACCGGCCGGGCGTCGCACACCACCACGTGGTAGCCGAGGAACTTCCCGATCCTGGCCACCGCGGCGGCGAAGTCGATCGCCCCGAAGACCAGCATGCGGGGCGGCGGGGCGAAGGAGTGTACGAAGACGGACAACTCGTCGAGGCGCCGCTCACCGTGCGCGCCGTACCGCCTGACGCCGGTGAGACCCTGCGCGAGCATGCCCCGCACGTCGTCGTCGACCGCCTCGTCCAGCCGGGCCGGCCCCAGCGAGCCCGACGAGCGGTCCGCCCAGACCACCCGGCGGGCCCCGATCCGGCCGGGACCCGACAGCACGGTCGCCACCGCCACCGGCTCGTGCCCGCGCACCGAGGCGGCGACCTCCCCCAGCTCGGGGAAGGTCCGCCTGGAGACCGGTTCCACGAACACGTCGAGAATGCCGCCGCAGGTCAGGCCGACCGAGAACGCGTCGTCGTCGCTCACGCCGTACCGCTGCAGGACGGGCTCGCCGGAGGCGACCACCTCGCCCGCCAGCTCGTAGACGGCCCCCTCCACGCAGCCGCCCGAGACGCTGCCCTCGGCCTCCTCGCCGAGCACCGCCATCGACGCGCCGGGCGGGCGGGGCGCGCTGCGGAACGTGGCCACCACGGTGGCCAGCCCGAAGGTCTCCCCCGCCTCCCACCAGCGGATGATCTGCGACAGCACGTCACGCACGGGCGCCTCCCAGCAGCCGGGCCAGTTCCTCGAACGCGGCCAGGCTGTGCCCCGCCACGAAGTCGTCGATGTACGGCCAGGCGGCGCGCATCCCGGCGGTGAGCGGCCGGTAGCCCTCCCGGCCCTTGTGCGGGTTCGCCCAGACCACCCGGTGCGCCGTCCGGGACAGCCGGGCCATCTGGGCCCCGAGCAGCGAGACGTCGCCGCGTTCCCAGCCGTCGGAGGCGATCACCACGGTCGCGCCCCGGGCGTCGCCGCCGCGCAGCAGTTCCCGCAGCTCCTCCCCCAGCCGGGTCCCGCCGCTCCAGTCGGGGATCGCGCGCGAGACGGCCTCCATCGCCCGGTCCGGGTCGCGGTGGCGCAGCTCGGCGGTGAGCCGGGTCAGCCGGGTGCCCGCGCTGAACACCTCGGTGGCCCCCGGCTCGGACCTGACCAGCGCGTGGGCCAGGCGGAGCAGGGTGTCGGCGTAGGGGGTCATCGATCCGCTCACGTCCACCACCAGCACGACCCGGCGGGGCCGGGTCCTCCTGGCGCGGCGGTGCAGCCGGGCGGGCTCCCCGCCCCGGCGCAGGGCCTCGCGCACCGTCCGCCGGACGTCGAGCCGTCCCCGGCGCGCCGGCCGGAACCTGCGGGACGGGCGCCGCTCGCGCCCGGTCCGGAGCAGGGCGAGCAGCCGGTGCACCTCGGCCAGCTCCGCCGCGGTCATCCCGGCCACGTCGCGGCCGCGCAGCACCTCCGCCGGGCTCGCACCGGCGGCCAGCGGCGGGTCCCCGCCGGGCTCGCCGGGGGCTCCGCCGGGCGGCGCCGTGTGCCGGGTGACGGTGACCGCCTCCTGCCGCGCGCGGCCCGGGCGCGTCCCGCCGAAGTAGGCCCGGAAGACCCGGTCGTAGCGGGGCAGGTCGTCGGCCGAGGCGCACAGGGTGGCGCGGCCCGCCCAGTACACGTCGCCGGGTCGGGCGGCGTCCAGGTGGGCCAGCGCGCGCAGCAGGCTCCGGGTCCGCTCGTGGTCGGCGGGGACCCCGGCGGCCCTCAGGCTCCTGGCGAACCCCGTCATGACCGCCACCAGCTCCCGGGGCGCCGCCTCCGGGCCCGGGGGATCCGCCGCGGCGCCCTCCCGCCGCGGACCGCCGGGGACACCGGGGACGCCGCGGGGAGGGCCGCCGGGGGCGTCAGCCGCGGGGGGCACCGAGGAGTCCGTTCCCGCGCACGGCCTCGTGGTCCTCCCGGTGCTTGAGCAGCGCGCCCAGCGTGGCCGCCGCCAGCCCCGGGTCCAGCTCGCGCGCGCCCAGGGTGAGCAGGGCCTCGGTCCAGTCGAGGGTCTCGGCGACGCCGGGCGGTTTGACCAGCCCGGCCCCGCGCAGCCGTCCGGCGGCCCCGGCGACCTGCTCGGCGAGCGTCCTGGAGCACTCGGGGAGCCGGCGCAGCAGGATCTCCACCTCGCGTTCGAAGGAGGGGTGCTCCAGCCAGTGGTAGAGGCAGCGCCGCTTGAGCGCGTCGTGCACCTCCCGGGTGCGGTTGGAGGTCAGCACCACCACCGGCGGGGTCCGGGCGCGGATCGTGCCGAGCTCCGGGACGGAGATCGCGAAGTCGGACAGGACCTCCAGCAGGATCGCCTCGAACTCCACGTCGGCCCGGTCGACCTCGTCGACGAGCAGCACGCTGGGCTGGGTCTCGACCGCCTGCAGCAGCGGCCGGGCGATCAGGAAGCGCCGGTCGTGGACCTCGCCCTCCAGCCGGGCCGCGTCGGCGCCCCCGCCCGCCTCGGCGGCCTTGAGGTGCAGCAGCTGCCGGGCGAAGTCCCAGTCGTAGAGGGCCTGGGAACCCTCCAGCCCCTCGTAGCACTGGAGCCGGATCAGCGGCGCGTCCAGCACATCGGCGAGTGTCCTGGCCAGCTCGGTCTTGCCGACGCCCGCCTCGCCCTCCAGGAACAGCGGGCGGCCCATCCGCAACGCGAGGAACGCCGCCGTCGCCAGTCCCTCGTCGGCCAGGTAGGCCCGCCGGTCGAGCAGCTCGGAGAGCTGCCCGGGCGAGGCGAGATCCGCTGCCGTGATTGTCCGCCTCAGCACGGCCTCAGGGTACGCGCCGGGGACCCCGGGAATCCAGGGTCGCGCCGCGGCCACCGCGCGGCGGACGGCCCGGACGGCCCGATCCCGATGATCGGTCCCGCACGCCGGTATCCTCTCCCGGTGAGCAATCCGGTCGGGCGGGTCACCTCGCCCTCGAGAGTGGTCGTCCTGGCGTTCCTCGGGGTGGTCCTGGCGGGCACCGGGCTGCTCTCCCTGCCCGTCGCGGTCGAGCCGGGCCAGGAGTCGTCGTGGACCTCGGCGCTGTTCACCGCGACCTCGGCGGTCTGCGTCACCGGCCTGGCCGTGCTCGACACCGCGGCGCACTGGACGACCTTCGGCGAGGTCGTGATCCTGGTGCTGATCCAGATCGGCGGCTTCGGGATCATGTCGCTGGCCTCGATCCTCGCGCTGCTCGTCTCCGGGAAGCTCGGGCTGCGCGCCCGGCTCAGCACCCAGGCCGAGACCAAGTCCCTCGGCCCCGGCGACATCCGCCAGGTGATCGTGGGCGTCGCCAAGGTCACGCTGGCGGTGGAGGCGGTGACGGCCGCCGTCCTCGCCGCCCGCTTCGTGACCGGGTACGGCGAGCCGCTCGGCCGCGCCGTCTACTACGGGATCTTCCACTCGGTCTCGGCGTTCACCAACGCGGGGTTCGCGCTCTGGCCCGACAGCGTGATGCGGTTCGTCCGCGACGTGTGGATCTGCCTGCCGCTGGCGCTGACCGTGGTCGTCGGCGGCCTGGGCTTCCCGGTCTACGCCGTCCTGCGGCGGCACTGGCGGCGGCCGTCCCGGTGGTCGCTGCACGCCAAGATCACTCTCGGGATGACCGCGATCCTGCTGTCCGGCGGCGCCCTGGCCATCACGGTCTCGGAGTGGAACAACCCCGCGACGTTCGGCCCCCTCTCCCCCGGCCTGCGCATCCTGGCCGGCTTCTTCCACAGCGCGATGACCCGCAGCGGCGGCCTGAACTCCGTCGACACCTCCCAGATGCACGAGAACTCCTGGCTGATCAGCGACGTGCTGATGTTCATCGGTGCGGGCAGCGCCAGCACCGGGGGCGGCATCAAGGTGACCACGTTCGCGCTGCTGGGCTACGTCATCCTGGCCGAGCTGCGCGGCGAGCCCGACGTCACGGCCGGCCGCCGCCGCATCTCCGAGCAGCTGCAGCGCCAGGCGCTCACCATCGCCCTGGTCAGCGTGGCGGCGGTGGTCACCGGCACGCTCGTGATGATGATGCTGACCCCGTTCGCGCTCGACCGCGTACTGTTCGAGGTGATCTCCGCGTTCGGCACCGTCGGGCTCTCCACGGGGATCACCGCCCAGGTCGGCACCGCCGGGCACCTGGTCCTGACGGCCCTGATGTTCATCGGCCGGCTGGGCCCGGTCACCCTCGGCGCCGCACTGGCCCTGCGCGTCCAGACCCGCAGGTTCCGCTACCCGGAGGAGCGTCCCCTCGTTGGCTGAGAAGAAGAACCGCGTCGACCGCGACGCCGCCGTCGTGGTCATCGGCCTGGGCCGCTTCGGCGGGTCCCTGGCGGCCGAGCTCGTCGTCCGCGGCGTCGAGGTGCTCGGCGTGGACAGCGACTCCAGGAACGTGCAGGAGTTCTCCGGGCGGCTCACCCACGTCGTCTGCGCCGACTCCACCGACCCCGAGGCGCTGACCCAGCTGGGCGTGGCCGAGTTCGGCCGGGCGGTCGTCGGCATCGGCACCGACATCGAGTCGAGCATCCTGACCACCTCGATCCTGACCGACCTCGGCGTGCCCGACATCTGGGCCAAGGCGATCAGCCGCCAGCACGCCCGGATCCTGCAGCGGGTCGGCGCCCGCCACGTGGTCCAGCCCGAGGCGGACATGGGCGAGCGGGTCGCGCACCTGGTCACCGGCCGGATGCTCGACTACGTGGAGGTCGACGAGGACTACGCCCTGGTCAAGACCAAGGCCCCCGGCTGGGCGGCCGGGAGGACCCTGGGCGACCTCGGCATCCGCACGGAGTACGGCGTGACCGTGGTCGCGGTCAAGAAGCCCGGCGCCAGGTTCACCTACGCCACCTCCCAGACCGTCATCGGCTCCGGCGACACCCTGCTCGTCGCGGGCGAAACCGACCAGGCCGAGCGCTTCTCCGAGGAGACCTGAGCCCCGCGGCGGGACCGCCGGCCGCGCTCAGCCGTGCTCAGCCGTGCTCCCGGGCCTCGCCGCGCTCGCGGATGAGCGCGGCGAGCTCGCGCACCTGGCGCACGGTCCGGCCCTTCTCCGACCCCTGCAGTCCCATGGCCCCGAGGGTCATCCCGTCGGCGAAGTCGATCTTCGCCCACGGCTCCCCCTCGGCCAGCGTGACCGAGAGCACCTCCGGCCACTCGTAGCGGTGCACCCGCAGGGCGTTGACCAGGGTGATCCCCTGCTCGTCCGCCTCCACCCGGCACCGGCCCAGCAGGTGCAGAACCCCGGCGACCACCCCGGCCAGCGCGACCACCGCGACCTTGTCGGCGAGGGTGAACGGCGGTGGCAGGAAGACCGCCATGACCACCGCGCCCACCATGAGCACGACGGCGAAGCCGTAGGCCACGATCCGCCCCGTCTTCGGCCGCCACACGACGGGCAGCGGGGGCGGGACGACGTTCTCGGGGCTCACTTGACGATCACTTTCCCTCTGCGGAACCGCTGGTCGGACGGTCGCCGGGGCCGCCGGTCCGGGCGGCCGTCCGCCGCGCCGGAGGGCGGCCGGGCGCCCGCGGTCGCAACCTACCGCACGCCCCGGCCGCCCCCTCGGGCGGTGTCAGCCGCGCAGGCCGCGCAGGAGCACGGCGGTCTCCAGCGCGGCGACGGTGGCCTCGTACCCCTTGTCCTCGTGGCTGCCGGGCAGACCCGCCCGGTCCAGGGCCTGCTCCACCGAGTCGCAGGTCAGCACGCCGTTGCCGACGGGCGTCTCCTCGTCGAGCGAGATCCTGGTCAGGCCGGAGGTCACCGAGTCGCAGACGTAGTCGAAGTGCGCGGTCTCGCCGCGGATCACCGCGCCCAGCGCCACCACCGCGTCGCAGCGCCGGGCCAGCGCCTGGGCCACCACCGGGATCTCCAGAGACCCGGCCACCCGGACCACGGTCACGGTCGCACCGCTGTCCTCGCCTGCCCGCACGGCCCGTTCCAGCAGCCTGTCGGTGATCTTCTCGTGCCAGCGCGCCGCCACGATCCCGACCGTCAGCCCCGCGGCGTCGACCGCCTCCGCGCCGGGCCGTCCCTCCCCGCTCATCCGGCCGCCCCGTTCCGCCCGCTCCGCCCGGTCATCCGGTCTCCCCCGCCCATGCGATCTCGGTCTCCTCGTGGATGTCGTGGCCGAGGCGGTCGCGCTTGGCCGTGAGGTACTTCTCGTTGTACGGGTTCATCGCCACCGGCATCGGCTCCCGGCCCAGCACCTTGATGCCGTAGCCGTCCATGCCGCGCAGCTTGGCCGGGTTGTTGGTCAGCAGCCTGGCCGACTTCACGCCCAGGTCGGCGAGGATCTGCCCGGCGTTGGAGAACTCCCGGGCGTCCACCGGCAGCCCGAGCTCCAGGTTCGCGTCGACGGTGTCGCTCCCGCCGTCCTGCAGGCCGTACGCCCGGAGCTTGGCCAGCAGGCCGATCCCGCGGCCCTCGTGCCCGCGCAGGTAGACCACGACCCCGCGCCCCTCCGCGGCGATCTCGGCCATCGCGTGGTCCAGCTGCACCCCGCAGTCGCAGCGCAGCGAGCCGAGCACGTCCCCGGTCAGGCACTCGGAGTGCGCCCGGACCAGGACGTTCTCGCCGTCGCCGAGGTCGCCGTAGACCAGGGCCAGGTGCTCGCCGCCGTCCAGGGCGCTGGAGTAGCCGTAGGCCCTCCAGACCCCGTAGGCGTTCGGGATGCGCGTCTCGGCGACCCGGGTGACCATCCGCTCGGTCCTGCGCCGGAACTCCACCAGTTGCTCGATGGAGACCAGCGCCAGGTCGTGCTCGTCGCAGAAGGCGCGCAGCTCCGGCAGGCGCTTCATGGTCCCGTCGTCGTTGACGACCTCGGCGAGCGCGCCCGCCGGGCTCAGCCCGGCCAGCCGGGACAGGTCCACGGCCGCCTCGGTGTGGCCGCGCCGGACCAGCACGCCGCCCTCCCGGTAGCGGAGCGGGAAGACGTGGCCGGGCCGGACCAGCTCGAACGGCTCGGTGGCCGAGTCGCACAGGGTGCGGATCGTCCGGGCCCGGTCGGCCGCCGAGATGCCGGTGGTCACCCCGTCGCGGGCGTCCACGCTGATCGTGTAGGCCGTGCGCATCCGCTCGCGGTTGTCGTGGACCATCAGCGGCAGGCCGAGCCGGTCGAGGTCCTCGCCGGGCATGGACACGCAGATGACGCCGCTGGTGTGCCGGATGGTGAAGGCCAGCAGCTCCGGGGTGGCCTTGGCCGCGGCGAAGATGATGTCGCCCTCGTTCTCGCGGTTCTCGTCGTCGACGACCACGACGGGCCTGCCCTCGCGGATGTCGGCGATCGCCCGCTCGACGGGGTCCAGCATGGTGGTCACACGGCCTCCTCAGGGACGAGCACGGTCCGCGACCGGTACTCCTTGAGCCAGTTCACGAACCCGATCAGGACGAGCACGAAGAAGATCCCGTAGACGGCGCCGGAGACGACCAGCCCGGAGCTGAACGCCAGCGGCACGCCGACCAGGTCCACCGCGACCCAGATGATCCAGAAGTCGACCAGCGCCCGGCCCTGCGCCCAGGTCGCCACGGCGCTGCCGACGAAGATGTAGGCGTCGGCGGCGACCAGGAAGTAGCCGTCGGGCAGCGGGGCGTGCGCGCCCCACGACAGGCCGGTGACGAAGAACAGCACGCCCACCAGCGCCGTGCCCGCCAGCATGGCCGCGACGAGCCCGAGCCGCTCGCGCGAGGTGGCCGGCCGTACGGCCAGCTCCTGGCCGCCCGCGGTGCCGCGCGACCACTTCCACCAGCCGTAGACGGCCAGCACGCCGAACATGACCTGCTTGAGCGCGTTGCCGGTGAGCTGCGCGCTGACCGAGGCGACGAGCAGCAGCACCGAGCCGGTCAGCTGCACCGGCCAGGTCCAGATCGACTTGCGGATCGCCAGCAGCACGGTGGCCAGCGCGGCCGCGTTGCCCACCAGGTCGGTCCAGAGGACCTTCACCCCGAACAGGTGGAATCCCGCCTCGGCCCAGTTCACGCCCGGCCTCCCCGTGCGTGGGCGCCGACGAGCTTCTCCACGTGCCTGGCGATCACGTCGGTCTCCAGGTTCACCGGGTCGCCGGGCTGCTTGGCGCCGAGGGTGGTGAGCTTCAGGGTGGTGGGGATCAGGCTGACCGAGAACGCGTCGCCGTCCACGCCGGCTACGGTCAAGCTGACGCCGTCCACCGCGATGGAGCCCTTCTCCACCACGTAGCGGTCCAGTCCGGCCGGGAGCGAGATCCGCACGACCTCCCAGTGCTCGCCGGGCTCGCGGGACAGCAGCACGCCGGTGCCGTCCACGTGGCCCTGCACGATGTGGCCGCCGAGCCGCTGGTCGGCGCGGACGGCGCGCTCCAGGTTGACCGGGGAGCCGGGGCGCAGCGCGCCCAGGCAGCTGCGGTCCAGCGTCTCCTTCATGACGTCGGCGGTGAACACCTCGCCGTCGACGGCGACCACGGTCAGGCAGACGCCGTTGACCGCGATGGAGTCGCCGTGCCCGGCGTCGGAAGTGACGGTCCTGCCGCGGATCGACATGCGCGCGGCGTCCTTGAGCGGCTCTATAGCCGCGATCTCGCCGAGTTCTTCGACGATTCCGGTGAACATCCGGGGGGCCTCCCATTCGCCAGTAGCTTTCTGCCATGGCGGGCCCCGGGGATGACGGGTCCACGGACCCGTCGGCGGAGGGTGCCTCGACGGCACTGTCCGCTCGCGCGCTTCCTCCCATCCGGACTTTAACCGTCGGTCCCGGAATTTCACCGGGTCAACCGGTCGATGGCTTCGACCGGGTCGCGGACTGTAACCGCCGGTTCGGAATTTCACCGACCCCGGAGCACGCTGCTCTGCTTTTCGGGTCGCCGGCCGTACGGCACGGCTCCCGTACATCAGTGTGCCATGTCCGGCAAACCGGGCGGGACCCCCTCCAGCATGCGGACCAGGCAAACGCCCGGCGGTTACGCGTCAGGCCGCGTCGAGGCGCCGCGCCCGGCGGGCGTCCGGGGGGTATCTGACCGGCGCGGGGACCAGGCCTATGCCCGTCTGCAGCGCCTTGAGCGCCGCCGTCGCCCACAGGTCCTCCAGCGGCGTGGCGGGCAGGCCGTACAGCCTGCGGGCCCAGCGCGGCAGCGTCGCGAAGGCGAACAGGACGAACCCCGGGAAGACCGGCTTGAGCGGGAGGAGGTACAGCGGGAGCGGCGCGTTGAAAGACTGGCGGATCGGGTGCGGCACCTCGGGGGCGAAGTAGAGGCCCGGCCGGCAGGCCCGGATGTAGTCGCGCATCTCGCCGACGGAGCCCGGCACGTCGTCGGCCCGCAGGCCGACGACCTCGGCGGCGCGGCGCCACTCGGCGACGAACCGGTCGGCCTCCTCGTCGGTCAGCCGCACCCCGGCGCGCCGGGCCACCGACAGGTAGGAGTCGACCTCGCCGACGTGCACCCAGAGCAGCGCCTCGGGGTCGTCCAGGCGGAAGCGCTCCCCGGTGCCGGGGTCGACGGCGGTGAGCATGGAGTGGATCTTCCTGACCCGGGCGCCGGCCCGCTCGACCTCCTCCAGCGTGCCGTAGGTCCGCACCCGGACGAACTCGGTGGTCCGCTGGAAGCGGGCCCAGGCCTCGTTGGGGTCCATCAGCGCGGAGTTCTGCGCGACCCCGCGCATGGCGCGCGGGTGCAGCCCCTGCATGAGCAGCGCCCGGAAACCGCCGACCAGCAGGATCGGCTCGCCCATCACCCGCCAGGTCACCGAACCCGGCCCGAAGAGTCCGTGGTCCATGGGCCACCTCCCTTGTAAGTGACTGGTTACCCTACCCTTCCGTCGTCACACCTACCATGCGGGCCACATCGTCCGGACATGAGAACGGCGGGGCCGGGGGCACGGTCGCGCCCCCCGGCCCCGCCGGACTGCTGGAACCCCTGGCGGACCTCCCGGAACCCCCGCCGGACCTGCTGACACCCCTGGCGGACCCTCCCGCGGGACCCCGCGCCCGCGATCAGGCCCCGGCGGCCAGGGCCCGCAGGGCGTCCACGGCGGCGGCCGGGTCACCGGCGCCGTAGACGGCGTTGCCCGCGACGAAGACGTCGGCACCCGCCTCCGCGCAGCGCTCGATGGTCTCGGCCGCGACCCCGCCGTCGACCTGGAGCCAGATCTGCCCGCCGTGCCGTTCGATGAGCGCACGGGCCCGGCGGATCTTCGGCAGGACCACGTCGAGGAACTTCTGCCCGCCGAACCCGGGCTCGACGGTCATCAGCAGCAGCATGTCGATCTCGCCGAGCAGGTCCTCGTACGGCTCGACCGCGGTGGCCGGGTTCAGCGCGAACCCCGAGCGGGCCCCCGCGGCGCGGATCTGGCGCAGCGTGCGGACCGGGGCCCTGGCCGCCTCGGCGTGGATCGTCACGCTGCCCGCACCGGCCTCGGCGTAGGCGGGGGCCCATCGGTCCGGGTCCTCGATCATCAGGTGGCAGTCCAGCGGCAGGGACGTGGCCTTGAGCAGAGACTCGACGACCGGCAGGCCGAGCGTCAGGTTGGGCACGAAGTGGTTGTCCATCACGTCGACGTGCAGCCAGTCGGCGTTGGACACCGCCGCGGCCGCCTCGGCGAGGCGGGCGAAGTCGGCGGACAGGATGCTGGGCGAGATCTGTACGGCCATGGTGGTCCCGAGTCTATGGGGCACCCCTCCGCCCCCTCCCACCGGCCGTCTCCCGGCGTGGCCGGGTGTCCGTTCAGCGGGAGCGCGCCCGGCGGGGCGGATGGAGCCGGACGGCGCCGCGCAGGTGAGTCCGGGCGGCGTCCATGATGGCGGCGAGCTGGGCGGTCTGCTCGGGGGTCAGCGCGTCGAGGAGCCCTGCGCGGACCGCCTCGACGTGGCCGGGCGCGGTCCTCTCCAGCACCCGGCGTCCCTCCTCGGTGATGGCGGCGAGCACGCGGCGCTCGTCGTCGGGGGCGTCCTCCCGGCGGAGCAGGCCCGCCTTCTCCAGCTGGGCGACCTGGTAGGTGATGCCGCTGCGGGAGGAGACGAGGCGCTCGGCCAGGTCGGTCATGCACAGGCGCTTCTCGGGGCTCTCGTTGAGCCGGTGCAGGATGTCGTACTGCACCGTGGTGACCCCGCCGACCTCGCGGAGCTGCTGCTCGACCATGCGGTGGAGCAGGTCGGAGGTCTCCAGGAACCCACTCCAGGCACGCAGTTCGGTCTCGTCCAGCCAGCGCGGTTCGTTCATACGCTCCACGATACCGGGTTGCTTCCAATTCGAAGCACCTGTACGGTTCCGTTTGTGCTTCGAATTCGAAGCACATCGACCACATGCTTCGAATTCGAAGCACAAACGGAAGGCGCCCCTCATGAAGATCAGCATCCTCGGCTCCGGCAACGTCGGCTCCGCCCTCTCCTCCCGCCTCACCGCGATCGGGCACGAGGTCGTCACCGCCGACACCTCCACGGGTCCGGAGCGTACGGCCGCGCAGGCCGCGCAGGCCGACCTCGTGATCCTGGCGGTGCCGTTCGCCGCCGTCGAAACCCTGGACCCCCGGGTCGGGGCGTCGCTGGCGGGCAAGGTCGTGGTCGACGCCACGAACCCGCTGGCCCCCGACTTCATGTCGCTGACCGTCGGCCACACCGCCTCCGGCGGCGAGCGGGTGGCCGCCGCCCTGCCGGGTGCCCGGGTCGTGAAGGCCTTCAACACCGTCTTCGCCGGCCACCTGGGCGAGGACGGCGCCGGCCGCTTCCTGCCGGTCGCCGGAGACGACGAGGCCGCCAAGAAGACTGTCCTGGACCTCGGCGCGCAGCTCGGCTTCGACGCCGTAGACGCCGGCCCGCTGGCCAACGCCCGCTACACCGAGCCCGCGGTCGAGCTGCTCATCCAGCTCGCCTACGGCCGGGGCATGGGCGACGGCATCGCCTTCACCCTCACCCGCGCCTGACCGGCCCTCCCGGGGGCCCGCGCCGACGGGGCGCCCCCGGCCGGTCGCGGCTCCGGCCCCTCGTCCGCCGACGGCGCGCCGGGCCGCCGGCCGTCAGGAGGCGACCGGCGCCCGGCCGACCTCCCGGGTCACGGCCGCCCACTCGTCCAGATCGCGCAGCCGTGCGGCCAGCGCGGCCCGCACATCGGCCTCCGCCCGGCCGCCCAGCGTGAGACGGAGCGGGGGACGGTCGGCGTCCACCACGGCCAGCACGGCCCGGGCCACCTCGGCCGGGTCGGCGAACGCCTCCGGCGGCAGGCCGCCGAGGGAACTCTGCACGGCGCGCACGGTCGAGTCGTAGTCGGCCACCGGCTCGGCGAAGGCGAGGTTGGACAGGAACGGCGTGGCCGCGTAGCCCGGCTCGACCAGCGTCACCTTGATCCCGAGTGGCGCCAGCTCGGCGACCAGGGCGTCCGACAGGCCCTCCACCGCGTACTTGGTCGCGGCCAGCAGGCCCACCCCTGGATGGGCCGTCTGCCCGTACACCGACGAGCCCTGCAGGACGTGCCCCGAACGCTGGGCCCGCAGCACCGGCAGCACGGCGCGCAGCACGTTCAGGACGCCGAAGACGTTCGTGTCGAAGACGGCCCTGGCCTGTGCGTCGGTCACCTCCTCCACCGCCCCGAAGAGGCCGTAGCCCGCGTTGTTCGCCACCACGTCGAGGCGGCCGAACGCGGCGACGGCCTGCTCGACGCCGCGCCGTACCGCGGCCTCGTCGCGGACGTCGAGCTCCAGGGCGAGGAACCTGCCGGGGAAGCGTTGGGCGAGCTCCGCGAGGCCGTCGACGCGCCGCGCCGCGGCGGCGACGCGGTCACCGCGGCCGAGGGCGGCGAGCGTCAGCTCGCGACCGATGCCGGAGGAGCCTCCGGTGACGAACCAGGAACGGGGGACGGACGTGGCCATGGTCTCTGCTTTGATCGACATGGTTGTGACCGTACAGGGTTTACTCATAACTATCAAATGCCATGATCGGTCTTCGTTATGGTCTAATAAGTTTCACTCAGTCCCCGACTATCATGGTGGGCGTGGTCACCGATCAGGGACGGCACAGTCCTCTCAGCCCGCCCGAGGCGGCGGATCTCGTGCTCGACTTCGTCAACACCCGCCCGATCGGCGGACGCGAGGAGCGGCTGGCCGACGCCCCGGCGGCGGCCCGATGGCTGCGCGCGGCCGGGCTGGCCCACGAGGGCACCCTGGTCACCGAGGCGGACGCCGCCGCCGCCCGGGAGCTGAGGCAGGCTCTGGTCACGGTCCTGCTCGCCCACGCCGGCGAGCACGCCGGCGGCGGACCGGGTGACGGCGGACCGGGAGGCGGCGGACCGGGAGGCGGCACGACGCTGGAGGAGGCGGAGGCCCACCTGCGCCGGAGCGGTGCTCTGTATCCCCTGTCGCCCGTCGTCACCGCGCACGACGTACGGCTCGTCCCGGCCCATGGGGGCGTGCCCGGAGCGTTCGGCGGCCTGCTCGCGGCCGTGGCCGAGCTCGCCAGGGGCGGTCTCTGGGCACGGGTGAAGGCGTGCCGGAACCCGCCCTGCCATCTCGGGTTCTACGACCGCACCCGCAACTGCTCCGCGGCGTACTGCAGCCCGAAGCGCTGCGGCGCGCAGGTGGCGATGCGCTCCTACCGCAGCCGCCGCGCCGCGGACCCGGCGGGCGCCGCCCGGGAGTGATATCGGCCCGCCGCGGACTCCGCGGCGCTCCGGAGCCGCCACCGCCTCACGGGCGGACGGTCAGCGGCGGCGCAGCAGGGCCAGGAACATGGCGTCGGTGCCGTGGCGGTGCGGCCAGAACTGGGCGTACGGGCCCTCACCGAGCCCTCCGACCTCCGGGAGGTACGCGCGGGCGTCCAGCGCCTCGGCGTCCTCGCGGCCGCGCAGCACGTCGCCGACCACGGTGACCGTCTCGGCCAGGTGCGGCGAGCAGGTCACGTAGGCCACCACGCCGCCCGGGCGGGTGGCGTCTAGGGCGGAGGCCAGCAGCTCGCGCTGGAGCCGGCCCAGCTCCGGGAGGCTGCGGGGATCACGCCGCCAGCGGGCCTCCGGGCGGCGGCGCAGGGCACCGAGGCCGGTGCAGGGGGCGTCCAGCATGACCCGGTCGAAGACGCCCGGGCGCCAGGCCGGGACCCGGCCGTCGGCGGCGACCACCGCGGCGTCCCGGGTGGTCTGCCTGACCAGGCGGGCGCGGTGGTGCTGGAGCTCGGCCGCGAGCAGGCGGGCGCCGCCCTCCGCGGCGAGGGCGTCCAGCAGTCCCGCCTTGCCGCCCGGCCCGGCGCACATGTCGAGCCAGCGGGAGTCGCCGCCCGCCACCGGGACCCTGGTGAGTGCGACCGCCACGAGCTGGCTCGCCTCGTCCTGTACGGCGGCGCGCGACTCGGCCACGGCGCGGACCGCACCGGGGTCGCCCTCGGGCAGGTAGGCGGCGTAGGGGGAGAAGTCGGCCGGCTCGGCACCGGAGTCGAGGAGCTCCTCCACCGACGAGCGGCCCGGGCGGGCCACCAGGGTGACGCGGGGGCGCTCGTTGTCGGCGGCCAGCAGGGCCGCGGTCTCCTCGGCGTCCCCCCCGACGGCGTCGCGCAGCGCGGTGACGATCCACCGGGGGTGGCTGTGCGACACGGCCAGGTGACCGACCGGGTCGTCGGCCGGGTTCGGGGCCACGATCGGCAGCCACTGCTCCAGGGAGCGGGTGGAGACCTTGCGGAGCACCGCGTTGGCGTATTTCGCGGGGCCCGCGCCGACCCGGAGCCTGACCAGGTCGACGGTCGTGCCGACGGCGGCGTGCGGGGGCACGCGGGTCTTGAGCAGCTGGTGCACGCCCAGCCGGATGGCGTCCAGCAGCGGCGGGTCCAGCTCCTCCGGGGCCCGGTCGCTGCAGGCGGCGATGACCTCGTCGTAGGTGCCCAGCCCGCGCAGGGTGCCGTAGGCCAGCTCGGTCGCCAGCCCCGCGTCGCGCCCCGACAGGCGGCGCTCGCGCAGCAACGCGGGCATCAGCAGGTTGGCGTAGGCGTCCCGCTCGTCCACGGCGCGCAGCAGGTCGTAGGCGGTGTTGCGGGCCTCGTCGTAGACCGGACGGGGCGGGCGCCCGCCCCGGCTCCCGCCGCCTCCGCGGCCGCCCGCGGGACCCCGGCCGCGGCCGCCCGGCCCCTGGCGCCGGCCTCCGCCGGAGCCCTGCCCTCCGCCGCCGGACCCGCCGCGCGGCCGGCCTCCCTCACGGTCCCCGCCGCGCGGAGCGCCGCCGTTCCCCCGATCACTCATCGCTCAGACCAGCCGATCCTCGTCGGTGGGCCGTACGCCGCGGGCCCACTCCCCCGCGGTCATCAGGCGCTTGCCCTGCGGCTGCACCTCGCTCAGCTCCACCGGGTGCGTGGCCGTACCGACCAGGACGGAGTTCTTGGCGGCCGCGACCTGGCCGGGGGCCAGCGCGGGCGCGTCGGGCGCGGGCCGCACCGGGCCGAGCTTGACCCGCTGGCCGCGGAACTCCGTCCACGCGCCGGGGGTGGGGGTGCAGGCGCGGACCAGGCGGTCCACCCGCATCGCCGGGGCGGTCCAGTCGATCCGGGCGTCCTCGACGCTGATCTTCGGGGCGAGGCTCACACCCTCGGCGGGCTGCGGCCTGGCCTCCAGCGTGCCGTCCTCGATCCCGTCGAGGGTGGCCGCCAGCAGCTCGGCGCCGGACTCGGCCAGCCGGGCCAGCAGCCCGCCGCTGGTGTCGGTGGCGCGGATCTTCTCGGTGACCACGCCGTAGACGGGTCCGGCGTCCAGTTCCCTGACGATCTGGAAGGTGCTCGCGCCGGTGATCTCGTCGCCGTGCAGCACGGAGTGCTGCACCGGGGCCGCCCCCCGCCACGCGGGCAGGATCGAGAAGTGGAGGTTGATCCAGCCGTGGCGTGGGACGTCCAGCGCCGCCTGGGGCAGCAGGGCCCCGTAGGCGACCACCGGGCAGGCGTCGGGCCCGATCTCCCGGAGCCGCTCCAGGAACGCGGGATCACCCGCCTTCGGCGGCCTGAGGACCTCGATGCCCACCTCCTCGGCCAGCTCGGCGACGGGGCTGGGGTGGACCTTCCGCCCCCGGCCCGACGGGGCGTCCGGGCGGGTGACGACGGCGACGACGTCGTGGCGCGGCGAGTCCAGCAGCGCGCGCAGCGAGGGCAGGGCGGTGTCCGGGGTTCCGGCGAAGACCAGGCGCAAGGTTCCTACAGAGCCTTCCCGTGGGTGGCGTGCGGGGAGAACTTGAACGCGGGCGCGGACAGCCCGCTCCACTCGGCCTGGCGGATCTCCCGCATCGCGAGCTTGCGCTGCGCGGGGTCCATCCGGTCGATGAACAGGATGCCGTCCAGGTGGTCGGTCTCGTGCTGGAAGCAGCGGGCCATGAGGTCGGTGCCCTCGAGGGTGACCGGCTCGCCGTGCATGTCGAAGCCCTTGGCCACCGCGCGGATCGCCCGGGGCGTCGGGTAGGACAGGCCGGGGAAGGACAGGCAGCCCTCCTCCCCCTCCTCGTCGAGGTCCTCGGACAGGTCGAGATTGGGGTTGATCAGATGGCCGAGCCGGTCGTCCACGTAGTAGGTGAAGACCCGCAGCCCGACCCCGATCTGCGGTGCGGCCAGGCCCGCTCCGGGCGCGTCCATCATGGTGTCGGTGAGGTCCTTGACGAGCTTGCGCAGCTCCTTGTCGAAGTCCTTCACCGGCTCCGCGGGCGTGCGCAGCACCGGGTCGCCGAAGAGGCGGATTGACTGAATGGCCAACAGGGCTCCTTCCACGGAATCCCCCCAGTTTAGGGGCCCTGGCGGCGCGGACCTACCTGGAGCGGGCCTTCATGACCGCCTTGCGCGCGGCCTTGGCCACGGCGGCGTCGGCGTGGTGCGCGCCGAGCATGTCGAGCACCACGATCGCGTCGGGATGCTCCACGAGGGCCATCTCCTCGACCAGGCGGACCAGGTCCTCGCCCGGCTCGAGCGCGGCGAACTCGCCCATCCCCTCGGGGGCCCGGCCCTGGTGGATCAGCGAGGCGAGCGTGTCGACCGCGATCCAGGTGTTGTCGGCGGGGGTGAGGGTGGGCGCGGGCAGGTCGCGGATGTGCAGCCAGGAGGCCGCGTAGCGCCACAGGGAGGGCTCGGCGAGCACCTCCCGGACGGGGGTCTCGGCCTCGGGCCCGAGCTCCTCCAGGATCGTGCTCACCACGCCGCGCTGCCCGGCCGCGCCGGAGGCGGCGACCCCGAGCAGCTCCCGGGCGGCGGTCTCGGGGCCGCGCGACTCCAGCCACACGGTGACGGCGCTGGGCGCGGCGGAGCCCTTGACGATCGCCTCGACGAGCTCGCCCGCGCCGAGGTCGGCGAAGACCGCGACCTCCGCGCCGGTGGGCGCGTCGTGGCCCTCCCGCATCAGGTCCTGGCGGACCGCCCACACGCCGAGCGGGGTCAGCCGGGGCCAGCCGGCCGGCGAGCGCTCGACCAGCCCGCAGTAGCCCAGCAGGTCGAGCGCGGCCGCCAGCTCTCCCGGCAGGGAGGCCGCCAGCTGCCGCATCTGCGCCGGGCGGGCCTCGCAGGCCACCTCGTGCGACTGGAGGATGCCCTTGACCAGGGTGGCGGGGGACAGGCCGTCGCTCACGGCGTACATCGTCGCGAGCATCTCGGCGAGGTGCTCGTCCACCACGGCGGACCCCGTCAGGCTCTCGTCGGCCCGGTCCAGCACGTCCATGACCACGCCGTCCCAGAACTCCAGCAGCGCCCGCGGGGGCAGGTCGCCGGTCAGGAGGAGCGGCCCGGGGGCGGCCGTGCCCCGGGAGATCCGGAGCATGCCGGTGTTGACCGCGACGACCCAGAGCAGGTGGACCCGGGCGGGACCGGGCAGGCCGAGCTCGGCGGCCGCCAGGAACGGGTCGGGCAGCAGGCACTCGGGGGTCACCTGCCGGGTGCCGGTCCAGGCCGCCAGCCGCCGGGCGTCCCGCACCAGCGGGACCCGGAGCACCGCCCGGGCCAGCTCGGCGTCGGGGGCGAGCTCGACCGGCGGGAAGCTCAGCGCCTCGGTGCCGCAGCTCGGGCAGTCGCAGTCCGCGTCCCCCGCGTCCCCCGCGACGGCCTCGTCGAGCACCGCCGCCCGCGCCTCCCGGGGCGCGGTTCCCAACTCGTCGACCAGCCTCCGCAGTTCGCCGAGATCGAAGACGTTGCCGGTGTTGCCGCTCTTTGCCACCCGTGAAACTTACTCCACAAGAGCCCCACGGATGTACGGCTCAGCCGATCGCGCGCGAACGGGCCTTGAAGGCCGCCTTGCGCGCCGCCTTGGCCGCGTTCTGGTCCGGCAGGGAGCGCCCGAGGAGTTCCAGCACGTCGACGGCGTCGGGGTGGTCCACCCGCCACATCTCCTCGATCACGTGCGCCGGAGGGCCGGAGGCCGCCATGTTCTCGGCGAACGCCTCCGGGTCCTCCTCGGCCGCGGGCAGGGCCAGGGCGAGCATGTCCACGCTCATCCAGAGCACCTCGTCCGGGGTGAGCGTCGGTGCGGCCAGTCCGCGCGCGGACAGCCAGTGCACGGCGTGCGGCCGCAGCTCGGCGTCCTCCAGGAAGCTCCGGACGGACTCCTCCGCCTCCGCGCCGAGCCGGTCGACGATCGTGACCGCGACCCCCCGGGCGACGGCGGGCGCGCCCGAGACCGCCCGCAGCAGCTCGGCGGCGGCCTCGGCGGGACTCCGGCGGGACAGCCAGCCGGCGATGTCGGACTCGGCCACGCCGGGGAGCACGCCGGCCAGCAGCCCCTCGATCAGGCCGGTCGCGTCGGCCGCGGCCAGGTCGGGGGCCTCGGGCGCGTCGATGCCGAAGACGTCGTAGAGCTCGTGCAGGCCCCAGACCGCCAGCGGGGTCAGCTCCAGCGTCCCCTCACCCCGGCTGAGCAGCCCGCAGTAGGCCAGCCGCCGCCCGACCTCCTCCAGGTCGAGCTCGGCGCCCTCGTCGGCCAGGCCGATCTCGTCCTCGAGGTACTCCCGGACGACGGGCACGGGCACCGGCGCCTGCACCCGGTAGAACAGGTCGAGCAGGGTGTAGAGCTCCTCGTCGACGAGCCGGTCGCCGCTGAAGGCCCCGCCGGTGTCCTTCTCCACGGCGAACCGCACCGTCGCGGCCCACACCTCCAGGGGGTCGGGGTCGTCCCCGTCGAAGACCGCCGCGCCCTCCGTCTCGACCAGGCCGGTGTGCACCGCCAGGTCCCACAGGAACGCGGGGTCGCCGACCGCCAGCTGCGCGTTCGCCTCCGCGGCGTCGCGCACCCGCAGGGCGCCCTTGCGGGTGGGCGTGCGCCCCCCGGCCAGCATCCACTGGACCAGGCGGCGGGCGTCGGTCAGCAGGGGGACCCGCAGCGCGGCCTCGGCCAGCGCCTCGCGGGAGGCGAGCCGTACCGGCGGGAGGGGGGAGCAGCCCGGGCACTCGCAGTATTCCCCCTCCTGGGCGTCCTCGGCGGGCGGGGAGTCCTCGCCCGCGTCCAGCGAGTCGGCGCCCATCGCGCTGAAGAGGCTCTTGGCCATGCCGAACCGGGAGGTGTCGGCCAGGGCGGCCGGCATCTCGGGTTCGATCCGGTCCAGGGCGGCGCGCATGCGCGCGGCCATCTTCCCGCCGATCTCCTCGGTCTCGAGAAGGAAGTCGACGAGGGTCCGGGCGGCGGCGACCGTCTCCGGGGCGCTTTCCGGAGGAGCGATGACCTTGCGCGGATAGATGTTGAGCAGCAGCTCCTCGAAAGTGACCGAGGTGAAATCCCCCAGCTCGTTCACGTCCAGGTAGTCGCTGGCGTAGTCGCAGAGCAGACGCGCCTCGTCCGCGTCGACCTCGCGGCCGTGCGCACGCCCCCACGCCCGAAGATCGTCGATGGCCCGATTCACCCATTCAATCGACACAGGGAGAAATTAACGGCTTACTGTCAGCACCGCGAATCGGGGAAACTACTCAAATGGCGTCCATAGGGTCAATGCATACCCTGACCACCTCCGGCGCCTTACGCGCGGAACGCACGCCGGCGGCCCCTTTCAGCGCGGAGGCGAGCACCGGGGCGGCCCCCCACGGCACCCGCACGATGGCGCGTTCCCGCACCTGATCGCCCCGGGGCGTCTCCACGGGCACCGGCCCGAGCACCCGCGCGCCCTCCGGCAGCGCGGTCTCCCCCAGCATCTCCCGGACCGCCGCCGGGGACCCGGTCAGCGTGGCCATCCGCACCGCCGGGGGGAAACCGAGTTCTGTCCTGTCGGCCAGTTCCCGCTCGGCGTGCGTGACCGGGTCCCAGCGCAGCAGCGCCTGCACGACGGCGAGCGAGGAGTCGGCCAGCACGACCAGCTCGGCCCCGGGCTGCAGCAGGGCCGCGGCGTTCAGCCACCGGCGCAGCGTCTCCTCGGCCACCCGCAGGTCCGGCCGCCCCAGCAGGGCCCACCCGTCCAGCAGCACCGCCGCCGCGTAACCGCCCTCCGGCACCGGCTCGGCCCCCGGGGTGGCCACCACCAGCGCCCTGCCCGGCCCGACCGCGGCCAGCACGCCGTCCCGGCCGGACGTCCTGACCGGGACCGAGGGGAAGGCCCGCCCCAGCTCCTCGGCCGTCCGGCGGGCGCCCACGACCCGGGCGCGCACCCGCGTCCCGCCGCAGGCCGCGCAGCGCCACTCCCCCGCGATCCGCCCGCACCAGCGGCAGTACGGCGCCGCGTGGCCGCCCCGCAGCGCGAGCGGCCCGGCGCAGTGCCCGCAGCGCGCCGCGGCCCGGCAGCCCTGGCAGGACAGCGCGGGCAGGTAGCCCCGCCGGGGGACCTGCACCAGCACCGGACCGTGCTCCAGCCCGGCCCGCAGCGTGCGCCAGGCGAGGCTGGGCAGCCGGGCCGCCCGCGCCGCCTCGTCCCTGGCCAGCTCCGCGTCGTCGCCGGCCGGCCGTACCCTCGGCGCCCGAGTCCGGACCGCCTCGCGGGGCGCGACCAGGGCGGCGGCCCAACCGGTGGCCACCAGCCGGGTGGCCTCCGCGGTGCGGGCGTGGCCGCCGACGAGCAGGCCCGCCCGCCCTCGGTGGGCGCGCAGCGCCAGGACCTCGCGGGTGTGCGGGTACGGCGCCAGCCGCTCGGCGTGCAGGTCGTCGCCGTCGTCCCAGACGACCGCCAGGCCCAGGTCCCGCACCGGGGCGAACGCCGTGCCCCGGGTGCCCAGCGCCACCCGGGCCTCGCCGCGCAGCACCCGCAGCCAGCGCCGGTAGCGCTCGGCGGGCCCCAGGTCCGCGGTGAGCGCCACGTGCCGGCCCGGGCCCAGGACCGCCTCCAGCGCCGCACCGGCCAACGCCACGTCCTTGCCGTCGGGCACCACCACGAGCGCGCCCCGGCCGCCGCGCAGCGTCTCGCGCACCGCCACCGCCACCGCCTCCGGCCACTCCGGGCCCCGCGGCCCGGTCCCCGGCAGCGCGGTCCACACCGCCCGCGGGGCGCGCCCGGCGGCCAGCTCCGCCAGGAACGCCTCCCCGCCCGGGTAGTCGGCCCAGGGGCCCGGACCGGCGGCCTCCAAGGGCTCCTGCGCCTCCTCCGGCTCCCTCGTGCGCGGCTCGGCCTCGACCCTGGCGTGGCGCGGCGGGACGGCCAGGCGCAGGACGTCGGCCAGGGTCCCGGCGTAGCGGTCGGCGACGGCGCGGGCCAGGGCGGCGATCTCCGGGGTCAGCACCGGCTCGGCGGAGACCACCCGCTCCAGCCGGGCCAGCTTCCCGGGGTGCTCGCTCGTCTCCACCCGCTCCAGCAGGAACCCGTCGACGAGCTTGCCCGCGAACCGGACCCGGACCCGGCAGCCCGGGACGGCCCCGGCGTCCAGGGGCGCCGGGACGAGGTAGTCGAACGGCCGGTCCAGGTGGGGCAGCGGCGTGTCCACGGCGACCCGCGCGACGGGCAGCTCCGCGGCCGGCTCCGGCACGCCCCGCGCCGGTCCGGCGCTGCGCGCGGGGGCGGGCCGCTCGCGGACGGCGTCCAGCGGGAGCAGGGCGCCGTCGTCCGGGGAGGGGATCGTGTGGGTCACCCACATGTCCTACCAGACCTCGCGGGCACCTCTCGCCGATCCGCCGGGACCGCCCGGGGACACGGCGAGAGCCCCCGGCGGAACGGGTCCACCGGGGGCTCCTCTCGCGACGGGACTACAGACCGGCGGCGGCGCGCAGCGCGTCGGCGCGGTCGGTGGCCTCCCAGGAGAACTCCGGCCGGCCGAAGTGGCCGTAGGCGGAGGTCTCGGAGTAGATCGGGCGGAGCAGGTCGAGGTCGCGGATGATCGCGGCCGGGCGCAGGTCGAAGACCTGGAGCACGGCGGCCTGGATCTTGGCGATGTCGGTCTTCTCGGTGCCGAAGGTCTCGACGAACACGCCGACCGGGTGCGCCTTGCCGATGGCGTAGGCGACCTGGACCTCGGCGCGGTCGGCCAGACCGGCGGCCACGATGTTCTTGGCGACCCAGCGCATGGCGTAGGCGGCCGAGCGGTCGACCTTGGACGGGTCCTTGCCGGAGAAGGCGCCGCCGCCGTGACGGGCCATGCCGCCGTAGGTGTCGACGATGATCTTGCGGCCGGTCAGGCCGGCGTCGCCCATCGGGCCGCCGATCTCGAAGCGGCCGGTCGGGTTGACCAGCAGCCGGTAGCCCTCGGTCTCCAGCTCCAGGCCGGCCAGGACCGGGTCGACCACGTGCTCCTTGATGTCCGGCGCGAGCATCTCCTTGAGGTCGATCTCGGCCGCGTGCTGGGTGGAGACGACCACCGTGTCGAGGCGGACCGGCTTGTCGCCGTCGTACTCGATGGTGACCTGGGTCTTGCCGTCGGGGCGCAGGTAGGGGACCGTGCCGTCCTTGCGGACCTGCGACAGGCGCTCGGCCAGGCGGTGCGCGAGCTGGATCGGGAGCGGCATCAGCTCGGGGGTCTCCCGGCAGGCGTAGCCGAACATGAGGCCCTGGTCGCCGGCGCCCTGGCGGTCGAACTCGTCGCCGGCCTCGCCCTCGCGGGCCTCGTAGGCGGCGTCGACGCCCTGCGCGATGTCGGGGGACTGCGCGCCGATGGACACCGACACTCCGCAGGAGGCGCCGTCGAAGCCCTTGTGCGAGGCGTCGTAGCCGATCTCGAGGATCTTCTCGCGGATGAGACCCGGGATGTCGACGTAGGTCTCCGTCGTCACCTCTCCGGCGACGTGGACCTGACCGGTGGTGATCAGCGTCTCGACCGCGACCCGGCTCTTGGGGTCTCCCTTGAGCATGGCGTCGAGAATCGCGTCGCTGATCTGGTCTGCGATCTTGTCCGGGTGGCCCTCGGTGACCGACTCGGAGGTGAACAGGCGACGGGACAAGTCAGTGGCTCCTCATGCAGCGGCTGCTGGCGACGGGGCTCCGGTGCGGGGGCGCACCGCGAGCACTCCGCCGAAGTCTAGCCGCTCACCGGCCGTTCGCGATTCTCCCTTCCGCCTCCGATCGGCGGGAGGACGGCGGGAGGGCGGTGCACACCGGGGATCCGTCCTCTCCCGGCGGCGGTTCCGCACCCGAACCGCTCCCGGAGACCGCCCCGCGGGCCCTCGGGCGCGACGGACCGGCGGGTCACAGGTCGGGCAGCGGATCGGGCGGCAGCGTCTCGGGCGCGAAGACCTCGGCGTCGGCGGCGTGGACCACCGCGGCGTACTCCTCCTCGATCTCGAACACCGTGCCGCCGAGCTCGATGGCCGCGCCCGCGGAGAACTCCACCGGGCCGATCCGGGTCCGCCGGGCGTGGGTGGAGTGGATCGCGGTCGGAACGTTCCTGTCGAAGAAGGCCGTGGACAGCACGTGGATCGCCTGGTCGGACACCACGACCAGGAAGGCCGCCATCCCCGGCGGCCCCACCGCCAGCGCGGGCAGGACGTAGCGGATGTCCTGCCCGGGGGGGAGCAGCGCGCGGCAGCGCGCCCTGACGGCGGCCGGCACCGGCATATCGGACCCCTCCCTGACACGGCGTTCCGGGTCGCTCTGTCCGACGCAGTATCCGCCGGGAGGCGATCTCCGGCAAGCGGATCAGGGAAGCCGCGCGGCCACCAGGTCCCAGACCACGTCGGCCAGCGCCTCCTTGGGTCCCCGCGGGATCTCCACCGGCTCCGCGTCCGCGGACAGGACGACCGCCGCGTTGTCCGGGGTGCCGAAGGCGAGGTTCTCCCCGACCTGGTTGACGACGAGCAGGTCGCAGCCCTTGCGGGCGAGCTTGGCCCGCCCGTTGGCGAGCACGTCGTCGGTCTCCGCCGCGAACCCCGCGATCACCGCGGGGTACGGCGCGGCGCCCTCGCGGCGCCGCTCCCCCAGCTCGGCGAGGATGTCCGGGTTCTTCACCAGGTGGACGGCGCCGGGCTCGGCCGAGGTCTTCTTGATCTTCGAGTCGCTCCGCGCCGCGGGCCGGAAGTCCGCCACGGCCGCGGCCATGACCACGGCGTCGGCGTCGGCCACCGCCTCCAGCACGGCGTCGCGCAGCTGGAGCGCCGACTCGACCCGGACCACCGCGACCCCGGCGGGGTCGGGCAGCGCGACGTTGGCCGCGACCAGCGTGACCCGGGCGCCGCGGGCGGCGGCCGTCCGGGCCAGGGCGTATCCCTGCAGGCCCGAGGAGCGGTTGCCGATGAAGCGGACCGGGTCGATGGCCTCGCGGGTGCCCCCCGCGGAGACGACCACGTGGCGCCCGGTCAGGTCGAGGGAGCGGCCGGACAGGACCCGGCGGCAGACCTCGAAGATCTCCGCGGGGTCGGGCAGCCGTCCGCGGCCGGTGTCGGCGCCGGTGAGGCGCCCCACGGCCGGGTCGAGGACGAGCGCGCCGCGCTCGCGCAGGACGGCCACGTTGGCCTGCGTCGCCGGGTGCTCCCACATCTCGGTGTGCATCGCCGGGGCGAAGACCACCGGGCAGCGCGCGGTCAGCAGGGTGTTGGTCAGCAGGTCGCCGGCGATGCCGTGCGCGGCCTTGGCCAGCACGTCGGCGGTGGCGGGGGCCACCACCACCAGATCGGCGCCCTGGCCGATGCGGACGTGCGGCACCTCGTGCACGGAGTCCCAGACGTCGGCGGTCACCGGGTTGCCGGAGAGCGCGGCCCAGGTGGGCTCGCCGACGAAGCGGAGCGCCTCGCGGGTCGGGACGACGCGGACGTCGTGGCCGGACTCGGTGAACAGGCGGAGCAGCTCGCACGCCTTGTAGGCGGCGATGCCGGCGCTCACCCCGAGCACGACGCTCGGCCTGGCGGGCGCGTCCTCGGACGTTCGCATCGGGCGGGTCTCAGCCCTCGATGGGCTCGGCGGTGAGCAGGCCCTCGCTGACCTCGCGCAGCGCGATGGACAGCGGCTTCTCCTGCGCGTGGGTCTCCACCAGCGGCCCGACGTACTCCAGCAGGCCCTCGCCGAGCTGGGAGTAGTAGGCGTTGATCTGGCGGGCCCGCTTGGACCCGAAGATCACCAGGCTGTACTTGCTGTCGACGATGTCGAGCAGCGCGTCGATCGACGGGTGGGTGATGCCTTCGGTATGAGCGGCGTTGGTTGCCACGTCGTGTCCCCCTAGCTAGTTGAACGTCCGGGGCTCGAAGCCTCGGGAGCACCAGCCAGCAAGGCTATCAGCCGCCGGCACACCTCCTGGACCGACGTGTTCACCAGTGTCAGGTCGAATTCGCGCTCGGCGGCCATCTCGATCCGGCCGGCGGCCAGGCGGCGGGCGATGACGTCCTCCGGCTCGGTGCCGCGGCCGCGCAGGCGCTTCTCCAGCTCCTCCCAGCTCGGCGGGGCCAGGAAGACCAGCAGCGCCTCCGGCATGGTCGCGCGGACCTGGCGGGCGCCCTGCAGGTCGATCTCCAGCAGGGTGGGGATCCCCGCGGCGAGCTTCTCCATGACGGGCGCGCGTGGGGTCCCGTACCGGTTGCCGGCGAACTCGGCCCACTCCAGCAGCCCCCCGGAGGCGACGAGGCGGTCGAACTCCTCGTCGTCGGCGAAGAAGTACTCCACCCCGTGGGTCTCGCCGGGGCGGGGCTTCCTGGTGGTCACCGAGACCGACAGCCACACCTGGGGGTGTGCCCGCCGAAGCTCGGCGACGACCGTGGACTTGCCGACGCCCGACGGCCCGGACAGGACCGTCAGGCGGTTGCCGGTCGGCCCGGCGGAGGCTCGCGCCTCCTCCGGACTCCCGGCCGGGGGTGTGGAGCCACCGGATCCGCTCACCGCGGTCTCGTCCGGAGCCCGGCCCTCGTCGGGCCGCGATGCTCCGGTTGACGTTCCGGTCACTCCAGACCCCCGTGATGCCGTCCCCGCTGCGCGGGGTGAAGCGTGCGAACTGTGGAACCGAGACTAGTCCTAGCTCTCGGCTCCGCCGAACTCACGCTCCAGGGACGCGCGCTGGTTGGCGCCGAGGCCCCGCACGCGGCGGGACTCGGCGATGCCCAGCCGCTCCATGAGCTGCTTGGCGCGGACCTTGCCCACGCCGGGAAGCGACTCGAGAAGGGCCGACACCTTCATCTTGCCGATGACGTCATCGGCCTGCCCGTCTTTGAGCACCTCAGTCAGAGAGACCGCGCCGTGCTTCAGGCGGTTCTTGACCTCGGCACGCTCTCGGCGGGCCTTGGCAGCCTTTTCCAGGGCTGCGGCGCGCTGCTCGGGGGTAAGGGGAGGAAGAGCCACGCCGGGTCACCTCGAATTTCCTGTGGATGTACTCGGACGGGAAGGGAAACTAGCTGGTCATCGCGATCCAAGCAACGTCAACCCCGGTTTCTGCGCCCAGAAAGCCCGGTTCTTCACCCTGAGTAGTAGAGACATAGCTCACCGTCGGTCAAACGACGCCCGGCCCGGGGTTTTCCGCGACGAAGATCACATGTCCCGGCCGGCGGTGGCGGAGGCCTTCCGGAGCGCCGCGGCGATGCCGGCGGCCGCGGCGCCGGGGTCCGCCGAGCCGGTGATCGGACGGCCGATCACGAGGAGGTCGGCGCCGTCGGCGAGCGCCCGCTCGGGGGTGGCCACCCTCGCCTGGTCCTGGGTGTCGGCCCCCGCGGGGCGCACGCCCGGGGTGATGAGCGTGATGTCCGGCCCGACCTCGGCCCGCACCGCGGCCACCTCCCGGGGGGAGCACACCAGCGCCTGCGCGCCCGCCCCGACGGCCAGGACCGCCAGGCGGCGCACGGCGTCGTCGGGGGGTCCCGAGATGCCGGCCCGCTCAAGATCGGCCTCTGAGAGCGACGTGAGCACCGTCACGGCCGCGATGCGCGCCGCGGGGGCGGCCTCGACCGCCGCGCGGACCATCGCGGCCCCTCCCGCCGCGTGGACGGTCAGGATCGCGGGCTTGAGCCGCGCCACCGACCGCGCCGCGCCCGCCACGGTGTTCGGGATGTCGTGCAGCTTCAGGTCGAGGAAGACCTGCACCCCGCTCGCCCCCCGGACCGAGGCGATGACGTCCGGCCCGTAGCGGAGGTAGAGCTCCAGCCCGATCTTGACGGTGCTGACGTGCGGGGTCACCAGGCTCGCCCAGCGGGCCGCGGTCTCCAGGTCGGGCGCGTCCAGGGCGACGGCGATGGGGGCGGGGATCACAGCGGGCTCTCCTCGAAGTCCGTACGGTGCCGGGTGGTCGCCCCCGGCGGGCGGTGGGCCAGTCCGACCGCGTCGGCCAGCCGGTGGAAACCCCGCGCCGCCAGGATCTCCTCCAGCTCGCGCAGGACGCGCAGGCCGGCGTAGGGGTCGTGGAACAGCGCGGTGCCCACCGCGACGACGCAGGCTCCGGCCAGGACGAACTCGAAGGCGTCCCGGCCGGTCAGCACGCCGCCCATGCCGATGATGGGCACGCCGGGCAGCGCCGCGTGGACCTGCCAGACGCATCGTACGGCCAGCGGCCGGATCGCCGGCCCCGACAGGCCGCCGGTGACGGCGGCGAGCGAGGGGCGCATGGCGTCGGTGTCGATGCTCATGCCGAGCGGATTGTTGATCATGGACAGCGCGTCGGCGCCCCCGTCCACGCACGCGCGGGCGACGCTCACCACGTCCAGCGCGTCCGGGGAGAGCTTGGCCACCACCGGCACGTCGTAGCGCATCACCGAGCGCACCGAGGCGACCACCTCCGCGGAGGCGGCGCCGTCGAGGGCGAAGACCCGCCCGCGGTCCTCGATGTTGGGGCACGACAGGTTGACCTCCACGGCGGTCACGCCGGGCGCGTCGGTGAGCCTGCGGGCCAGCGCGGTGTACTCGGCGACGGTGCCGCCGCCGATGGACACCACGGTCCTGATGTTGCGCTGGGCCAGCCAGGGCAGCTCCCGCGCCAGGAACGCGTCCACGCCGGGTCCCTGCAGCCCCACGGCGGCCAGCAGGCCCGAGGGCGTCTCCGCCATCCGGGGGGTCGGGCGGCCCGCCCTGGGCGCCATCGTGATCGACCGGGTGGTCACCGCGCCGAGCCTGCCCAGGTCGAAGAACTGGGCCAGCTCGGCGCCGGAGGCCGCGCACCCGGCGGCGGTGGTGATCGGGTTGGCCAGTTCCACGTGCCCGAGGTAGGTCCGCATGTCAACCGGCATGCCGTGTGCCTCCGCCGGGCGCTCCGAGCGCGTCGAACGGGATCGTTCCCACGTCGTCGAAGCGGACGCGCTCGCCCCGGAAGGCCGGGCCCTCGACGCAGGAGCGGACCATCCGGGTGACGCCGTCGTCGCCGATGACCGGGAGCACGCACGTCATGCACACGCCGATCCCGCAGGCCATCCGCTCCTCCACGGCCACCTGGACCGGGATGTCGAACTCGACCGCCACGGCGGTCACCCCGCGCAGCATCTCCATGGGACCGCAGGCGTAGACCGCGTCGGCGCGGACGTCGGCGATCACCCCGGGCAGCACGTCGGTCACCCGGCCGCGCATGCCCAGCGACCCGTCCTCGGTGGTCAGCGTGGTCGTCTCCCCCATCCGGCGGGCGCGCAGCGCACCGAAGACCCGGTCGGCCGAGGCCGCGCCGAGCACGAAGTCCACCCGGCAGCCGCGCCGCTGGAGGGCGTCGGCGACCGCGAAGAGCATCGCGGAGCCGTACTCGCCGCCGACCAGGACGCAGGTCACCGGGTCCCGGGGCAGCGGGAAGGGCCGGCCGAGCGGGCCCACCAGGTCCAGCGTGTCGCGGGCGCGGCGCTCGGCGAGCCAGGCCGTGCCCGGACCGCCGGCGGTGAAGACGAACTCCACCGTGCCGCCGTAGTCGGGCTTGACGTCGTGGACGGAGAAGGCACGGCGCGTCAGCATCGACGTCCCCGGCCCGCCGACGGCCACCGCCACGAAGTGGCCGGGGCGGAACCGCTCGACGATGCCGGGCGCGACCACGGTCAGCGCATGGTAGGCGTCGACCCGGCGCGTCGTCAGCACCGTGCCCGTGACCTGTACCGGAGTGACAGGCGTCTCCCTCACCTCCCGCTCAGGGCATCATCCCCGCAGTCTCTGGGCGTGCTCCTGAAGGGACCGTACGCCGATGTCGCCGCGGACGACGGCCTGAACACCCTGAACGGCGGCGGCCAGTCCCTGGACGGTCGTGATGCAGGGCACGCCCCGCAGCACGGCCGCGGTGCGGATCTCGTAGCCGTCCAGCCGCGGCCCGGACTGGCCGGGGCTGCCGAAGGGCGTGTTCACGATGAGATCCACCTCGCCGTCCAGGATCCGCCTGCCGATCGTCGGTTCGCCGTCGGGACCGGGTCCGTCGCTCTGCTTGCGCACGATCTTGGCATGGACGCCGTTGCGGCGCAGCACCTCCGCGGTTCCCTCGGTGGCCAGGATCTCGAAGCCGAGGTCCGCCAGGGCCTTCACCGGGAAGATCATGGCCCGCTTGTCCCGGTTCGCGACCGAGACGAAGGCCCGCCCCTTGGTCGGCAGCGAGCCGTAGGCGGCGGCCTGCGACTTGGCGTAGGCCGTGCCGAAGAACGCGTCGATGCCCATGACCTCGCCGGTGGAGCGCATCTCCGGGCCCAGGATGGTGTCCACGCCCCGGAACCGGTTGAACGGCAGCACCGCCTCCTTGACCGCGATCGGCGCGTCCAGCGGCATCGTGCCGCCGTCGCCCTCGGCCGGGAGCATGCCCTCGGCGCGCAGCTGCGCCACCGTCGCGCCCATCATCACCCGGGCCGCGGCCTTGGCCAGCGGCACCGCCGTGGCCTTGGAGACGAACGGCACGGTACGGCTGGCGCGCGGGTTGGCCTCCAGCACGTACAGGATGCCCGCCGACATGGCGTACTGGACGTTGAGCAGGCCGCGCACGCCCACCCCCCGGGCGATCGCCTCGGTGGCGGCGCGGATGCGCTTGATGTCGAAGCTGCCGAGCGTCATCGGGGGCAGCGAGCAGGCCGAGTCGCCGGAGTGGATGCCGGCCTCCTCGATGTGCTCCATCACGCCGCCGAGGTACAGCTCCTCGCCGTCGAAGAGCGCGTCCACGTCGATCTCGACGGCCTCGTCCAGGAACTTGTCCACCAGCACCGGGTGGTCGCTGGCGGCGCCCGCCTTGGCCATGTAGGTGACCAGGGTGGCGTCGTCGTAGACGATGGCCATGCCGGCGCCGCCCAACACGTAGCTCGGCCGCACCAGGACCGGGTAGCCGATCTCCGCGGCGATCTCCAGCGCCTCGGCCTCGGTCACCGCGGTGCCGTGCTTGGGCGCCGGGAGCCCGGCCTCGGCGAGCACGCGGCCGAACGCGCCGCGCTCCTCGGCCAGGTGGATGGACTCCGGCGAGGTGCCGACGATCGGCACGCCCGCGTCCTTGAGCGCCTGCGCCAGCCCGAGCGGCGTCTGCCCGCCGAGCTGGACGATGACGCCGGCGACCGGGCCCGTCTGCTGCTCGGCGTGGACCACCTCCAGCACGTCCTCCAGGGTGAGCGGCTCGAAGTAGAGCCGGTCGGAGGTGTCGTAGTCGGTGGAGACGGTCTCGGGGTTGCAGTTGACCATGACGGTCTCGTAGCCGGCCCGCGACAGCTCGAAGGACGCGTGCACGCACGCGTAGTCGAACTCGATGCCCTGGCCGATCCGGTTGGGGCCGGAGCCGAGGATGAGGACCTTCGGGCGGTCGCCGTACGGGACCTCGGTCTCCTCGTCGTAGGTGGAGTAGAGGTACGGCGTGCGGGCGGCGAACTCGGCGGCGCAGGTGTCCACCGTGTTGTAGACCGGGCGGACGCCGAGCGCGTGGCGCAGGTCGCGCACGCGCGCCTCGTCCAGGCCGCGGATCCCGGCGATCTGCGCGTCGGAGAAGCCGTACCGCTTGGCCCTGGTCAGCGCGGCGGCGTCGAGCTGGGAGGCCTCGCGCAGCTCGGCGGCGACCTCGTCGATCGCCAGCAGCTGGTCGATGAACCACGGGTCGACGGCGGTGGCCTCGAAGAGCTCCCCGGCCGTGGCCCCGGCCCGGATGGCCTGCTGCATGGTGGTCAGGCGGCCGTCGTGCGGGGTGCGGCAGGCTGCCAGCAGCTCGTCCTTGTCGCCCGGCTCGCCGGTCCAGGAGAAGGGGGCGCCCTTCTTCTCCAGCGAGCGCAGCGCCTTCTGCAGCGCCTCGGGGAAGGACCGGCCGATGGCCATGGCCTCGCCGACCGACTTCATGTGGGTGGTCAGCGTCTGGTCGGCCCCGGCGAACTTCTCGAAGGCGAAGCGCGGCACCTTCACCACGATGTAGTCGAGCGTCGGCTCGAACGACGCCGGGGTCTCGCGGGTGATGTCGTTGGGGATCTCGTCGAGGGTGTAGCCGACGGCGAGCTTGGCCGCGATCTTGGCGATCGGGAAGCCGGTGGCCTTCGACGCCAGCGCCGAGGAGCGCGACACGCGCGGGTTCATCTCGATGACGACCATGCGGCCGGTCTTCGGGTCGACCGCGAACTGGATGTTGCAGCCGCCGGTGTCCACGCCGACCTCGCGGATGACCGCGATGGCGACGTCGCGCATGTTCTGGTACTCGCGGTCGGTCAGCGTCAGCGCGGGGGCCACGGTGACGCTGTCGCCGGTGTGCACGCCCATCGGGTCGATGTTCTCGATGGAGCAGACGATGACGACGTTGTCGGCCCGGTCGCGCATGACCTCCAGCTCGTACTCCTTCCAGCCGAGGATGGACTCCTCCAGGAGCACCTCGGTGGTCGGCGAGGCGTCGAGGCCCGCGCCGGCGATGCGGCGCAGGTCCGCCTCGTCGTGCGCGAAGCCGGAGCCCACGCCGCCCATGGTGAAGGAGGGCCGCACGACCAGCGGGTAGCCGAGCCCGCCGGCCGCGGCCAGGCACTCGTCCATGGTGTGGCAGACGACCGAGCGGGCCGACTCGGCGTTGAGACCGCGCTCGGCGGCGACCTTGGCGACGATCTCCTTGAACTTCTCGCGATTCTCGCCGGCCTGGATCGCGTCCACGTCGGCGCCGATGAGCTCGACCTCGTACTTGGCGAGCACGCCCGCCTCGTGCAGGGCGATCGCGGTGTTGAGCGCCGTCTGGCCGCCCAGGGTGGGCAGCAGCGCGTCGGGGCGCTCCTTGGCGATGATCTTCTCGACGAACTCGGGGGTGATCGGCTCGACGTAGGTGGCGTCGGCGAACTCCGGGTCCGTCATGATGGTCGCGGGGTTGCTGTTGACGAGGATCACGCGGAAGCCCTCGGCGCGCAGCACGCGGCACGCCTGGGTACCGGAGTAGTCGAACTCGCAGGCCTGCCCGATCACGATCGGCCCGGAGCCGATCACCATGACCGACTGGATGTCCGTGCGCTTAGGCATTCTTCTTCGTCTCCGTGCTCATGGTCGCGCCCGGCTCCTCGCCCGCTGCGCGGACGACTCGTCCCTCGCCGGCCGCTGCGCTCTCTCGTCCCCTCGACTGCTCCATCAGAGCGCAGAACCGGTCGAAGAGCCCTGCGGAGTCGTGCGGGCCGGCCGCGGCCTCGGGGTGGTACTGGACGCTGAAGGCGGGCCGGTCGACCAGCCGCAGCCCCTCGACGCAGTCGTCGTTGAGGTTGACGTGGCTGACCTCCGCCGGGCCGTACGGCGTGTCGAAGGCGCCGTCCAGCGGGGCCTGCACGGCGAAGCCGTGGTTGTGCGCGGAGATCTCCACCTTGCCGGTGCGCCGGTCCTGGACCGGCTGGTTGACCCCGCGGTGCCCGTAGCGCAGCTTGTAGGTGCCCAGGCCCAGCGCGCGGCCGAAGATCTGGTTGCCGAAGCAGATGCCGAAGAACGGCCGGCCCGCGTCCAGCACGCCGCGCAGCGCCTCGACGGGGCCGTCGGCGGTGGCCGGGTCGCCGGGGCCGTTGGAGAAGAACACCCCGTCGGGGTCGAGCGCGAGGATGTCGGCGGCGGTGGCCGTGGCGGGCAGGACGTGCACCTCGCAGCCGCGCTCGGCCATCCGCTGCGGGGTCATGGACTTGATGCCCAGGTCCACGGCCGCCACGGTGTACTTCTTGGCGCCGCGGGCGGGCACGACGTACGGCTCGGCGGTGGAGACCTGCTCGGCCAGGTCGGCGCCCTCCATCGAAGGGCTGAGCCGGACCCGCTCCAGGAGCTCCTCGACCGGGGCCACGGCCCCGCCGGAGAAGATCCCGGCGCGCATGGCGCCGCGCTCGCGCAGGTGGCGGGTGAGCGCGCGGGTGCCGGGGATCGCGATCCCGACGACGCCGGAGTCGGCGAGGTAGTCGTCCAGGGAGCGGGTGGCGCGCCAGTTGGAGTGCACCCGGGCGGGCTCGCGGACCACGTAGCCCGCCACCCAGACGCGGGACGACTCGGGGTCGGCGTCGTTGACGCCGGTGTTGCCGATGTGCGGCGCGGTCATCGCGACGATCTGGCGGTGGTAGGAGGGGTCGGTGAGGGTCTCCTGGTAGCCGGTCATCCCGGTGTTGAAGACCATCTCGCCGAAGGTCTCGCCCTCGGCTCCGTACGGGGTTCCGTGGAAGACGCGCCCGTCCTCCAGCACGAGAACCGCGGTCCCGGTCCCGCCGCCCGCCGGGCGGCCGCCGGCCCGCTCGCTTCGCTCACTCACAGAACATCCCACTCATCTCGGTCATTACTTCTGAAAGTATGAAATATCCGGCGCATGGGCGGAGGGCGTCTCCACGATGTGGGACGCCCGCCGGCACCGCGCGGGCGCGGGCGGCCGTCACGCGAGCTTGCCGTCGAGGACGGTCGCGCGGCCCCGCAGGAAGGTGGCCACGACCCGGCCCGGCAGGGACCGCCCCTCGTAGGGGGTGTTGCGGCTCTTGGAGGCGTAGGAGGACGGGTCCACCTGCGCGCGCACCGACGGGTCGTAGAGGGTGATGTTGGCCGGGGAGCCGGCCTCCAGCGGCCGGCCGTGCCCGGCCAGGCGGCCGATCCTGGCCGGGGCGTACGACATGCGCTCGGCCACGCCGGCCCAGTCGAGCAGGCCGGTCTCCACCATGGCCTCCTGGACCACCGCCAGCGCCGTCTCCAGGCCGATCATGCCCATCGCCGCGGCGGCCCACTCGGTCTCCTTGTCCTCGACCGGGTGCGGGGCGTGGTCGGTGGCCACGACGTCGATCGTGCCGTCGGCCAGGGCCGCGCGCAGCGCCTCGACGTCGGCGCGGGTGCGCAGCGGCGGGTTCACCTTGTAGATCGGGTTGTAGGCGCCGACCGGCGAGTCCTCCACGAGGTCGTCGGTGAGCAGCAGGTGGTGCGGGGTCACCTCGGCGGTGACGTTCCACCCCTTGGACTTGGCCCAGCGGATGATCTCCACCGAGCCCGCCGTGGAGACGTGGCAGACGTGCAGGCGGGAGCCGACGTGCGCGGCGAGCAGGCAGTCGCGGGCGATGACCGCCTCCTCGGCGACCGCGGGCCAGCCGGTCAGGCCGAGCCTGCCGGAGACCGCGCCCTCGTTCATCTGCGCGCCGGCGGTCAGGCGCGGCTCCTGGGCGTGCTGGGCGACCACGCCGTCGAAGGCCTTGACGTACTCCAGGGCGCGGCGCATGAGCACCGCGTCCGAGACGCACTTGCCGTCGTCGGAGAAGACCCGGACGCGGGCCGCGGAGTCGGCCATCGCGCCGAGCTCGGCCAGCCGCTCGCCGCCGAGGCCCTCGGTGACCGCGCCGACCGGCTGCACGTCGCAGTGGCCGGCCGCCAGGCCCAGCCGCCAGACCTGCTCGACGACGCCCGCGGTGTCGGCGACCGGGGAGGTGTTGGCCATGGCGTGCACGGCGGTGAACCCGCCGAGGGCCGCGGCGCGGGTGCCGCTCTCGACGGTCTCGGCGTCCTCCCGGCCCGGCTCGCGCAGGTGGGTGTGCAGGTCCACCAGGCCGGGCAGGGCGACCAGGCCCGCCGCCTCGACGGTCTCGTCGCCGGTCAGGTCCGGCCCGACCGCGGCGATGACGCCGCCGTCGATCAGGATGTCGGCGGGCTCGCCGCCGAGGATCCGGGCGCCCTTGATGACGGTGGTCACGCTGGTCTTCACGCTCACTGGTCTTCTCCCCCGAGGTTGGCGCCGCCGAGCAGCAGGTACAGAACGGCCATGCGGGTGGTCACCCCGTTGGCGACCTGCTCGACGATCGTCGAGCGCGGCGAGTCGGCCACCTCCGCCGCGATCTCCATGCCCCGGTTCATCGGCCCGGGGTGCATCACGATGGCGTCGTCGTGCATCTTCGCGACGCGGTCGCGGTCGAGGCCGTAGCGGCGGCTGTACTCCCGCTCGGTGGGGAAGAAGGCCGCGTTCATCCGCTCGCGCTGCACGCGCAGCATCATCACCACGTCGGACTTGGGCAGCACGGCGTCGAGGTCGTAGGAGACCGCGCACGGCCAGGAGCCGACGCTCACCGGGAGCAGGGTCGGCGGGGCCACCAGCGTCACCTCGGCGCCGAGGGTGGCCAGCAGCAGCACGTTGGAGCGGGCCACCCTGCTGTGCAGCACGTCGCCGACGATCGTGACCCTCCTGCCGTCCAGCGAGCCCAGCCGGCGGCGCATCGTGAAGGCGTCGAGCAGGGCCTGCGTGGGGTGCTCGTGCGTGCCGTCGCCGGCGTTGACCACGCTGCCGCGCACCCAGCCGGCCAGCCGGTGCGGCGCGCCGGAGGCGCCGTGCCGGATGACCACGGCGTCGGCGCCCATCGCCTCCAGGGTCAGCGCGGTGTCCTTGAGCGACTCGCCCTTGGAGACGCTGGAGCCCTTGGCGGAGAAGTTGATCACGTCCGCGGACAGGCGCTTGGCCGCGGCCTCGAACGAGATCCGGGTCCGGGTGGAGTCCTCGAAGAAGAGGTTCACCACCGTGCGGCCGCGCAGGGTCGGCAGCTTCTTGATCGAGCGCTCGGAGATCTTCGCCAGCTCGTCGGCGGTGTCCAGGATCAGCAGGGCGTCGTCGCGGCTCAGGTCCGCCGCCGAGATGAGGTGCCGCCTCACTTGTCGCCCTCCTTCAGCAGCACGACCGCGTCCCGGCCGTCGTTCTCCTCCAGGTAGACCTTGACGATCTCGCTCTTGGAGGTGGGGAGGTTCTTGCCCACGTAGTCGGCACGGATGGGCAGCTCCCGGTGGCCGCGGTCCACCAGCGCGGCGAGCTGCACGGCCCGCGGGCGGCCCAGGTCGCCCAGCGCGTCGAGCGCGGCGCGGACGGTGCGTCCGGAGTAGAGCACGTCGTCGACCAGGACGACCGTCCTGTCGTCGATCCCGTCGGCCGGCAGGTCGGTGCGCCCGAGCGGCCGGGCGGGCTTGGTGCGCAGGTCGTCGCGGTACATCGTGATGTCGAGGGAGCCGACCGGGACGGCGCGGCCCTCGAACTGCCGGATGTGCTCGGCCAGGCGGCGGGCCAGGTGGACGCCCCGCGTGGGGATCCCGAGCAGGACGACGTCCTCGCCACCCTTGGTGCGTTCGAGGATCTCGTGGGAGATGCGGATCAGCGCCCGGTTGATGTCGGGGCCTTCGAGGACGGCGTGCGCGGGGCCGCGGATCTGATCGCGGGCACGCGAAACGGCGTCGGTCAAGAGAACACCACCTTTCCCGCCTCACGGGACGGGTCTTAAAGGAAGTCGACGTCTTCAAGGTATCAGCAGGAGGACGGCCGCTCAGAACCGGGCGTTTATTGCACTAATAGTGACAAAACCTGATCAAGATGGCTATTCACCTGGATGGCCTCCGGTCTGCCTCGTGAGGGATGCTCCGGCGCACCCCGCGGCCGGGAGCGGCGGCGAGGCGCGTGCTCCACAACCGTCCCCCGCCTCACCGGAGGGACCGAGTTTCGTCCCGCCCCGCCCGGGAATCCCACTCGGCACCGCCCTCCAGCGGACCGTCCCGCGGCGACCGAGGAGACTGCCATGGCCTTTCACGTCGGCTCCGAGGTGGGCCGGCTCAGGCAGGTCGTCCTGCACGAGCCGGACCTGGCGCTGAAGCGGCTGACCCCCGCCAACAAGGACGAGTTCCTCTTCGACGACGTGCTGTGGGTGCAGCGCGCGGTGGAGGAGCACGAGGAGTGGCAGCGGGTCCTGCGGGACCGGGGCGTCACGGTGCACCTGCTGTCGGACCTGCTGCGCGAGACGGTCGCCGTCCCCGAGGCGCGCAGGCACATCCTCGACGGCATCGTGGACCCCCGCTGGTTCGGGCCGCTGGCCACCGACGCCGTCCGCAACACGCTCGACGCGATGGACCCGGCGCAGCTGCAGCAGTACCTCACCGGCGGCCTGACCAAGCGCGAGTTCCTGGAGCTGTCCCCCGAACCCCGCAGCGTCGCCTTCCACACGCTGGGGATGGACGGCTTCGTCCTGCCGCCGCTGCCCAACCACCTGTTCACCCGCGACACCTCCTGCTGGATCTACGACGGCGTCTCGATCAACGCGATGCGCAAGAAGGCCCGCCGCCGCGAGACGGTCAACTACGAGGCGGTCTACCGCCACCACCCGCTGTTCGCCGACGGCTACGACCGGCCCGGACAGGGCGGCTACCACGTGTGGATGCCCGGCATGGCCGCCGCGCCGGCCACCATCGAGGGCGGCGACGTACTGGTCATCGGGCGCGGCGCGGTCCTGGTCGGGATGAGCGAGCGGACCCGGCCGCAGGCCGTCGAGATGCTCGCGTGCAGCCTGTTCGCCCGGGGCTCGGCGAGCCGGATCGTGGCGCTGGACATGCCGAAGGCGCGAGCGTTCATGCACCTGGACACGGTGATGACCCAGGTCGACGAGGGGACGTTCACCAAGTACGCCGGGCTGGGCATGCTGCCGTCCTACACGATCGAGCCGGGCGACAACGACAAGGAACTCAAGATCACCGACCACGCGCCGGAGGAGATGCACCGGGCGATCGCCGCCGCGCTGGGCCTGGACGACATCCGGGTGCTGACCGCCGTCCAGGACGTGCACGCCGCCGCGCGCGAGCAGTGGGACGACGGCTGCAACGTGCTGGCGCTGGAGCCGGGCGTGGTCGTGGCCTACGAGCGCAACACCACCACCAACAACCACCTGCGCGCGGCCGGCATCGAGGTGATCACCGTCCGGGGCAGCGAGCTGGGCCGGGGGCGCGGGGGTCCGCGCTGCATGAGCTGCCCGATCGAGCGCGACGGCGTCTGACCGCCCCGTCCACCGCCCGCCGGCGTCCCGGGCCGCCGCCTCCTCCGGTGTGCCGCCCCGATCGCCGGCGCGGCCCTCACCGTCCCGTACGGCCGGCGGCGCTCCCGTCTGGAGCCCGGCCGCGACGCACGGTGAGACCCGGACGCCCGGAGCGGATTCAGGGGCCCGGCAGAGGGAACAAATACGACATTCACGGCGGAACCCGCCGGACCGGATTCGACCTCTTTTTTCCAATCAGCTTGACCTTCGGCGTCCGCCCCTTTACCGTCACTGTCCGTAACCACACGTCGTGACGTTACCGGGTGAACCCTCACTCTCCGGTCATCGCAGGCACCTACCCCTGGGCGCCGACCCGGTGACCGGAGCATACGGCGTGAGGTAGCACAATCAAGTGAAAGCAGTACATTAGAGAGCCGGGGGGCCACACGATGCCGTCTGAATACGCCAAGTCGCTGGGTGCACGACTCCGCGCCATTCGCACCCAGCAGGGATTGTCCCTGCACGGAGTCGAAGAGAAGTCCCGCGGACGTTGGAAGGCGGTCGTCGTCGGCTCCTACGAGCGTGGCGACCGCGCTGTCACGGTGCAGAAGCTTGCCGAGCTCGCGGATTTCTACGGGGTGCCCGTCTCGGAGTTGCTGCCCGGAGGCGCCGCCCCGAGTCCGCTGGGACCCACGCCGAAGCTTGTGATCGACCTTGAGCGCCTCTCCCAGCTCCCCAAGGAGAAGGCCGGTGCCCTCGCCCGTTACGCGGCGACCATCCAGAGCCAGCGTGGTGACTACAACGGCAAGGTGCTGTCCATCCGCCAGGAGGACCTGCGCTCCCTCGCCGTGATCTACGACAAGTCCCCCAGCGAGCTCACCGAGGAGCTCATCAACTGGGGCGTCCTGGACCCCGAGGCACGCCGGGCCGTCGACTCCTTCTGATTCCGGACCGTCTCATGGGTACGCCGGTTCCGGCGTACCCATCCGGCCACGGATACGTTCTTCCGTTGAACCTCGCGTGTAGTCCGCCGCCGATGTCCATCGCTGTGGTAGGAAAAAACAAACGCGCTGTTTAACGAGACGTGGTGAGATGCTCAGGAGAGACGGCCGCCAGGATCGCTCCCCGTCACGCCCGAAAAGCCGGCTCGCCTCTCTCCGCGCCTCCCTCTCCTCGACCAGGGCCCGCGCCTTCGTCAGGCTCCTCTCCTCCGTCGAGACCGGCAAGACCCACGCCGTCCTGAAGCTGCTGCCGTTCATCGTGATGGCCGTGGTGGCCACGATCGATTTCGGCACGGGTCCGACGACCGGTCTCCTCCCCCTGCTCGCCCTGGGCCCCGCCTTCGCCAGTGTGGCCTGCGGCCTGGCCCGCACCACGCTGGTCGGCGTCATCGCCCTCCTGCTCGGCGTGGCCCTCGGCGCCTACAACGACATCCTCTGGACGCCCCGCACCAACGTCACCGTCATCGCCATCCTCGGCGTGACCATGGCCAGCGTGCTGGCCAGCGCCGGGCGGCTCCGCCACGAACGGCGGCTCGCCGACGTCCGCTCGGTGGCCGAGGCCGCCCAGCGGGTCCTGCTCCGGCCGGTGCCGCGCCGCGCCGGACCCGGGATCGGCGTCGCCGTCTCCTACACCTCCGCCACGGCCGAGGCCCGGATCGGCGGCGACCTGTACGAGGTGGTCACCACCCCGCACGGGGTCCGGGTCATCGTGGGCGACGTCCAGGGCAAGGGGCTGGAGGCCGTCGAGACGGCCGCGGTGGTGCTCGGCGCCTTCCGGGAGGCCGCCTACGACGAGTCCAAGCTCCAGGGCGTGGTGTCCCGCCTGGAGAACGCGCTGAGCCGGGAGCTGTCCGGTGAGCAGTTCGTCACCGCCGTGCTCGCCGAGATCACCGGCGGCGCCTCCATCACCGTCCTGAACTGCGGCCACCCGCCGCCCATGGTGCTCACCGCCGAGGGCGACCACTGGTTCGCCGATCCGCCCGAGGACGCGCTTCCCCTGGGGATGGGCGCGCTGAAGGCCGGGGAGCCCGCGCCGTACCAGATCCCGTTCGCGCCCGGCCACCAGGTCCTCTTCTACACCGACGGGGTCATCGAGGCGCGGGACCGCTCGGGCCGGTTCTACCCCCTGGACTCCCGCGCCCACCTGCTGGACGGCGCCGACCCGCAGCTCGCCCTGGACGCCCTCCGCGCCGACCTCCTCCACCACGTCGGCCGCCCGCTGGCCGACGACGCCGCCATGCTCCTCCTCCGGCACCGCGCCGCCCACACCGCCGACTGACACCCCGCCTCACCCGGCCTGCGCGAGGCCCGGCCACCGCGCGAAGGGGTTCGGGCCGCGGGCTGGACCCGGCCGGAGACCGGTCGGCTAGGAACCGTCCTCGAGGAGGGCCTTCAGGGTTTCCTCGTCGCGGGCGATCACGGCGCGGCCGTCGTCGGTGAGCACGATGGGACGCTGGATCAGGACCGGGTCGGCGGCCAGGAGGGCGATCCACTCGTCGCGGTCGCGCGGCCGCTCCGCCAGCCCGAGCTCCCGGGCCCGGGCCTCCCCCATCCGGGTGACGTCCCACGGCTGCAGGCCGAGCCGGTCGAGCACCTCGGTGAGCTCCGCGACCGTGGGCGGGTCGTCCAGGTAGCGGCGGACGGTCACGTCCCTGCCGACGCCGGCGAACGCGTCGAGGGCGCAGCGGCTCTTGGAGCAGCGCGGGTTGTGCCAGACGGTGGTCATGCGACCTCCGCAGGGACGCCGCCGGTGATGCGGAGCAGTTCGTCGTAGGAGGTCGGGAAGACGCTGTGCGGATGGCCGGCGGCGGCCCAGACCACCTCGTGCGCCTTCAGCCAGGTGTCGACCAGGGTGCGGATCGGGGCCGGGTGGCCGATGGGGGCGACGCCGCCGATGGGCTGGCCGGTGGCCGCGCGGACCAGCTCCGGTGTGGCCCGCCGTACCTCGGCCGCGCCGATCGTCTCGGCGACCAGGCCGGTGTCGACGCGGTGGGCTCCGCTGGTGAGCACCAGGAGCGGCTCGCCGTCGGCGTCGAAGACGAGGCTGTTGGCGATGGCGCCGACCTCGCAGCCGAGTTGCGCGGCCGCGGTCGCGGCGGTGGGGGTGGCCTGCGGGAACACGACGATCTCTCCGGAGACACCGTGCTCGCGCAGGGCGGCGGCGACCTTCTCGATGTTCGGATGCAACTTTTCTGGCACCCGGCCACTCTAAACAGATCGCCGGCCGGTCACCTCTGCATGACCGGCCGAAGGTGCATCCTGATGGTGCGCTATGTTCCGTTGATCCGGTTATCCAGCGGTGTGAGGGGATGAAGTCACGTGGAGGTTGGACGGCGGCTCGGAGTGGCCGCGCTCATGACGGGAGCGGTGCTCCTGTCCTCCTCCGGCGCCGCGAACGCGGTGTCCGCCGCCCCGGTGGTTCCGGTCGCCGCGGTGGAGGCCTCGTTCGCGGCGGAGACGGCGGCGGCCGAACCGGCCCCCTTCGCCGCGCCGGGCAAGACGCTCAGGGTCGGCGCCAAGGGGGCCGCGGTCAAGGCGCTGCAGACCCGACTGAAGGAGCTCGGCTACCACCCGGGCCGGATCGACGGCCGGTACGGCGGGGCGACCCAGGCCGCGGTGTGGGCGTTCCAGAAGGTCAACGGCCTGAAGCCGGCGGGCGCCGTCACCCGGCGCACCTGGGACGCCCTGGAGGCCCCGCGGGCCCCCAGGGTCCTGGTGCCCAAGGGCAGGCCGACGCGCGTGGAGATGAACCTCACCACCCAGGTGATGGTGCTCTACGTCGGCGGGCGGGTGAAGCTGATCAGCCACACCTCCTCGGGCAGCGGGGTCCCCTACTGCGAGACGGCCACCTGGCAGGGCAGGACGCAGAAGTTCTGCGGAGACGCCCGCACGCCGACGGGCGACTACAGGACGACCTGGCGGCGAGACGGCTGGCACCGGTCCTACCTGGGTCAGCTGTACAACCCGATCTTCTTCAACGGCGGCATCGCCTTCCACGGCGCGCTCTCGGTTCCGCCGGCGCCGGCCTCGCACGGGTGCGTGCGCCTGCCGATGCACGTGGCCGAGGTCCTTCCCGGCCTGCTCGGCACGGGGGTGCCGGTCCACGTCCGGGGCAGGTTCGCCCGGTAGCCGCGGCCGTTCGCGGAACGCGGGCCCCGGGAGATCTCGATCTCCCGGGGCTTTTCGTTTCACAGAGAGATCGAACTTCTGTTCGTCGACATACTTGACAGCATCGATGATCGAATTTATGTTCGATGTAGTGACGTGGGACTCGCGGCTCACGTTGAGGGCGGCCGACCCGGCCCCGCCGGAGGCGGGGCCGGGTCGGGACGGACGGGGAGAGGGGAAGCTCCTCGTCCGGCCGCCCGGCGGAATTGTCGGTGGCGTCTGCGAACGTGATACCACCGGCCAGACCGCCGGGAGCCGCTTGCGACCAAGGAGGCGGAAGCATGACCCCACGGTTCGACGGCCCCGCCGGGCCCCGGTTGTCGCCCACGGTGCGGGCGCGCCTGGCCGACGCGCGCGACTGCCTGGAGGAGGCGGCGAACGCCCGCACCTCGGCCATGCGCTATGTCTCGGCGCACCTGGCGGCGCTCCGGGCCGCGGCGGCCGTCCTGGCCGCCCGCCCCAAGCCGATGGACGGCCGACGCCGCAGGTTGCGCAGTGCCTGGGAGCTGCTCCCCGAGGCTGAGCCCAGGCTGGCCGACTGGGCGCCCTATTTCGAGGTGAGCGCCGCCAAGCGGGCCTCGATCGAGGCCGGGATGACCCACGCCGTGTCGGCCCGCGACGCCGAGGAGCTGATCTCGGAGGCGGAGCGGTTCGTCGTGGCGGTCGAGGAGATGCTCGGCGTGCCGATCCAGCCCGCTCTCCCGGGCCGCGTCCCTCTGGCGGGGTAGGCCCGCCGGGTGTCCTTCCTGTGCGCTCCCGGACCCTGCACGCTCCCGGACGGCGGCGAGGGCCGTGGCGGGAGCCGGGCGGGTCTGCCGTCCCGGAGCGGCGACCGCGTCCGTCCCCGTCCGTAGGCGGGGGCCGTCCGCGAGCCTCAGGTAAAAGAACCCGAACGTCCCGTTAGCCGTTTCCCTCGAATCCGGCCGGATCGCCCCTGCTAGGGTGCGACGGTGATCGGACTGCGACGAGTCGGCCCCGACGAGTTCGTCTCCCGGCTGGATTCCGTCCTCGACATCTACACGGCGGCGATGGCCCCTCCCGCCGATCAGCTGTCCGGCCGGAAGGCGATAATGGGCAACCACGCCGCCCACCCCGGTTTCACCTGCCTGTTCGCCGAGCTCGCCGACGGCACCCCGGTCGGCCTCGCCTACGGTTTCCACGGCGTCCCCGGGCAGTGGTGGCACGACGTGGTCCACCAGGCCGTCGCCGAACGGCGCGGCGAGACCAGCGCGCGCGACTGGCTGGGCGACGCCCTGGAACTCGCCGAGGTCCACGTCCACCCCGACCACCAGGGAAAGGGCGTCGGCAGGGCCCTGGTCCTGAACGTGTGCGAGGGGCGGCCGGAACGCACGGTCGTGCTGTCCACCCGCGACCTGCCCACCGCGGCCCGGCACCTCTACCGGAACATCGGGTTCGTGGACCTGCTCACCGCGTTCGTCTTCCCCGGCGGGTACGAGCGCTACGCGATCGCCGGGGCCATGCTCCCGCTGCCCTCCGGCTGACGCCACGGAGGGCGCGGTCACGGGCGGCGGGAGCCGGCGCGGTCCGCCCGCCGCGGCGGGCGCGTCAGAGAAGCGCAAGCGCCTTGGCCAGGCCCGGATCGCGCCCGGTGGCCAGGTCGAGGGCGGTCATCGGGGCGTGGTGGTCGACCGGTACGCCGATCGTGTCGATGATCTCCCGGGCGGGGCCGAGGTGCCGGACCTTGGGCAGGATCAGGACGCTGCCGTCGTCGAGGAGGTATCCCATGCCGGGACCGGAGACGGCCCCGGCGGTGCGGGTCCCGACGAGGGTGCCCAGGCCGTTGCCCTTGACCGCCGCGCTGAAGTCGTCGCAGGCCGAGGCGCAGCCGCGGTCGGTGAGGACGACCAGGCGCGAGCCGAGCAGCGGGACGCTGTCGTCGGTCCGGTTGGGCACGCAGTCGCCCTTGAGCGGGCAGAAGTGGCTGGTGACCTTGCCGTGCGCGAACGCGCCGAGCAGCCGGGTCACCTCGCGGGGCGACCCGCCGCCGTTGCCGCGCAGGTCCAGGACCACCGCCTTCGGCCTGTCCCGCAGTTCGGCGATGACCCGGTCGGCGCCGCCTTCGTGGAATCCGGGCAGCCGGACGTAGACGACGCCGCCGGGAAGCCTCTTGGAGGTCACCTCCGGAGGCCGCCGGGTGAGGGGACCCTGCCCGATCTCGACGGTGCGGGTCCGTCCCGTCGTGGGGCGCTTGAGCGTGAGCCGTACCGGGTCGGCGGCGAAGGCGCCGATGATGGCCTGGTTCACGGTGTCGCCGATGAACACCGGCATGCCGTCGACCTTGAGGATGATGTCGCCGGGTCTGACGCCGGCCTCGGCGGCGGGGCTGCCGGGCACGACCTCGGTGATGAACAGCGGCGGCCGGGCCGCCGGGTCGAGCTGCGGGCCCTGCTCGGCCGACACGCCCACGATGCCCGTCCCGGTCGGCCCGCCCTGCTGCGGCGGGGGCGGGTTGATCCAACGGGCGTGGTTGTCCTGGAGTCCGGCGACCATGCCGGTGATCGCGGCACGCAGCGCGGCCGGGTCGCCGGTGCCGAGGACCTTCGCGAAAGCGGCCCAGTCGGTGTCGCGGTCACCGGTCAGGGCGGGCAGCCCGAGGCCGGTCCGGTCGGCGCCGCGCCGGATCAGGTTCTGGGTGTAGGCGGCCATGGCGCTCTTCAGCAGCGTCCTGGAGTCCAGGACCGGGCCGCTGTAGTAGTTGTCCAGCACGCAGAAGTACGCCTGCCGGAGCGTGTTCACCGAGGTCGGGGGCGGTGACTGCGGCGGTGGCGCCGCGACGGCGGTGCAGCCGGCGTTCCCGGCGGGGACCGGCTGCGGAGCCGGGGCGGAGGCGGACACGGTGCAGGCCGTCATCAGGACGGCGGCGCAGAGAGTTCTGATCATGGCCGCCAGCATGGCCGGAAGCGGGTTTCCCGGCCGTGAACGCAATCGTTAACGCCGTTGTCACCTCATTTCGTATAGGAACGTCGGCATGCGAGTGCTGGTGGTTGAGGATGAACGAGATCTGGCCGATCTCGTGGCGGTGGGACTGCGCCGCCACGCCATGGCCGTCGACGTGGCCTACGACGGGGCCGCCGCGACGGAGCGGCTGGCGGTGCACGACTACGACGTTCTGGTGCTGGATCGGGATCTGCCCGGGATGCACGGCGACCTCGTCTGCCGTGAGCTGGTGGCGCGCGGGAGCCGTACGCGGATCCTGATGATGACGGCGGCGGCGTCGGTGCCGGACCGGGTGGCGGGCCTGGGGATGGGGGCCGACGACTACCTGCCCAAGCCGTTCGACTACGCCGAACTGGTCGCGCGGGTGCAGGCGCTGGGACGGCGCAGCCGGTCGGCGGTGCCGCCGGTGCTGACGCGGCACGGGATCGTGCTCGACACCCACCGGCTGCAGGCCTCGCGGGACGGCCGGCACCTGCACCTGTCGCTCAAGGAGTTCGCCGTCCTGGAGGTGCTGATGCGGGCCGACGGCGCGGTCGTGAGCTCCGAACGGCTGCTGGAGGAGGCCTGGGACGAGCACACCGACCCCTTCACCACGGTGGTGCGGGTCGTGATCAGCCGTCTGCGGACCAAGCTCGGCGACCCGCCCTGCATCCAGACCGTTTCCGGCGCGGGATACCTGCTGTGACGACGATCAGGGTACGGCTCACGCTGACCTACTCCGGACTGTTCCTGCTGACCTCGGTCGTGCTGCTGGTCACGGTCAACCTCCTGCTGCACCAGGCGCTGCGCACGCGGATCGCGCGGCTGCCCGTGGCGCCCGCGGCGCCCCCGGCGCCGGGGACGACGGCCGGCCGGACCCCGCCGCACCCGCCGCTGCCCGATCTGGTGGACGAGGTGATCGGCTACCAGTGGGAGGTGACCGCGCTGACGGTCGGGATCCTCACGCTGGTCTCGCTGGTCGTCGGATGGCTGGTCGCCGGACGGATCCTGCGGCCCCTCCACCGGATCACCGCCACCGCGCAGCGGCTGTCCCTGTCGACCCTGCACGAACGGATCGCGCTCGCCGGGCCGGAGGACGAACTGAAGGAACTGGCCGACACCTTCGACGCGATGCTCGACCGGCTCGAACGCTCCGTCGCGGCGCAGCAGCGGTTCATCGCCAACGCCTCCCACGAGCTGCGGACCCCGCTGGCCGTCCAGCGGGCGGCGATCGAGATCGGCCTTCCCGAGGACGTCGGCGAGATCCGCAGCACCCTCCTGCTCCACAACCGCCGCGCGGAGAGCCTCATCGACGCCCTGCTGGTGCTGGCCCAGGCGGAGCACGGCCTGGACGGCAGGAGTCCGGTGGCCCTGGACCAGGTGGTACGGCTCGTCGTGGCGGAAGGGGGTTCGGACGGCGTCACCGTGACGGTGCGGGCCGAGCCGTTCGTCGTCGAGGGGGACCCCGTCCTGCTGAACCGGCTCGTCACCAACCTGCTCGACAACGCGGTCCGCTACAACCGCCCCGGCGGGACCGTCGAGGTCGCCCTCTCCCGCGGAGTCCTGACGGTCCGCAACACCGGCCCGCACGTGCTCCAGGAGGATTTCGGCGACCTATTCGAGCCGTTCCGACGGCTGCACACGGCCCGCGGGCGGGGCGCCGGACTCGGCCTGTCGATCGTCGCGGCGATCGCGAAGGCGCACGGGGCCGACGTGCGGGCGAATCCCAACCCTGGGGGCGGGCTGGAGCTCGTCGTGGTCTTCGCGGGATCCGGGGACGCACCCCCCGCAGGAGGGGACGACGGGCTCACCCGGTGAGCGAGGCGGTCTCCGGCACGTGGTCGGGGGCCGCATGGTCGGCGGCCGCGTGATCGAGGGCGCGGAAGACCTCGCGGGTCGCGCTGGAGCGGTTGAAGGTGATGAAGTGGATGCCGGGCGCGCCCTCGTCGAGCAGGGTCCGGCAGAGCTCCGCGGCGTGCTCGATGCCGAGGGCGCGCACGGCGGCGGGGTCGTCGGAGACGGCCTCGAACCGCGCGGCCACCTCCGGCGGGAACGGGGCGCCGGAGAGCTGCTCGGAGCGGGCGATCGTGCTCATCTGGGTGACGGGCATGATGCCGGGGATGATCGGGGTGTCGCAGCCCCTGTCCGCCACCCGGTCGCGCAGCCGCAGGTAGTCCTCCGCCCGGAAGAACATTTGGGTGATGGCGTAGTCGGCGCCCGCCCGGCACTTGCGGACGAAGTACTCGGTGTCGGCCTCGACCGAGACCGACCTAGGGTGCTTGTAGGGGAACGCGGCGACGCCCACGCAGAAGTCACCGGACTGACGGATCAGCCGGACCAGGTCCTCGGCGTAGAGCACCCCCTCGGGGTGGCGCACCCACTCCCCCGCCGGGTCGCCGGGCGGGTCGCCCCGCACGGCGAGGATGTTGCGCACGCCCGCCCCGGCGAACCGGCCGATCAGGTGGCGCAGCTCGCGGATCGAGTGGTCGACGGCGGTGAAGTGCGCCACCGGGGTCAGCGTGGTCTCGTGGGCGATCCGCTCCACGATCTCGACCGTGCGGTCCCGGGTCCCGCCGCCCGCGCCGTAGGTGACGGAGACGAACGTGGGACGCAGCGACTCCAGCTCCCGGATCGCGCGCCAGAGCTGCCGCTCCCCCTCGGTGTTCTTCGGTGGGAAGAACTCGAAGGAGAACGACCGGCCACCTGCGGCGAGAAGCTCGCGGACGGTGGGCACGCGGTCGGGAAGGATTGAGGGGCGACCCAGAGCCATGCCCTCTAGCCTACTGGTCCGGCCGCCGGGCGGGCCGCCGTCACCCTGCCGGCCCCGCCCCGCTTGATCCGCGTCCGGTGCCCGGCCCGATAATCTCTGGGTATGCCCACTTCCGCAGCCCTGCTGGACACCATCCGCTCCGAAGTGGATCGTTCGCTGAGAGGTTTCCTCGATCGGCAGCGTCCGCTGGTCAGCGCGCCCGAGATCGCCCCTCTCGTCGCCGCGGCCGAGGACTTCCTCTCCGGCGGGAAACGGCTCCGTCCGGCGTTCTGCTACTGGGGCTGGCGGGGGGCGGGCGGCGGCGACGATCCCGCGCTCTTCACCGCGGCCGCCTCCCTGGAGCTGCTCCAGGCCAGCGCGCTCGCCCACGACGATGTGATGGACGCCAGCGACCTGCGCCGGGGCATGCCGTCGGCGCACCGCAGGTTCCAGGCCATGCACGAGAAGGAGGGCTGGAGCGGCTCGGCCGAGCAGTTCGGCGAGAACGCCGCGATCCTGCTGGGAAACCTGCTGCTGGTGTGGTCCGGCGAGATGTGGCGGACCAGCGGCCTGCCTCCGGCCGCCCTGGCCGCGGCCCAGCCGGTCTACGACCACATGCGCACGGAGCTGATGTGCGGCCAGTACCTCGACCTGCTGGAGCAGGTCCGCGGCGCCAGCACCTTCGACAGCGCGCTGCGGGTCGCGCTGTTCAAGAGCGGCAAGTACTCGGTGGAGCAGCCCCTCCGGCTCGGCCTGGTGCTGGCCGCGCGCGGGCGCGAGCCGTGGATCGACCGCCTCTGCGAGGAGTACGGCCGCAACGTCGGCATCGCCTTCCAGCTGCGCGACGACATCCTCGGCGTGTTCGGCGACCCGGCGGAGACCGGCAAGCCCGCGGGCGACGACCTGCGCGAAGGCAAGCGGACGATGCTCATCGCCCGCGCGCTCGCCGCGGCCTCGCCCGCCCAGGCGGAGGAGGTCCGTCTCACCCTGGGCGACCCGGAGCTGGAGCGGGGCGGGGTCGACCGGCTGCGCCGGGTGATCGAGGAGACCGGGGCCCTCGCCGCCTGCGAGAAGCTGATCGACGACTATCTCGGGCAGGCGCTGCGCTCGCTGGACGACGCCCCGATCACGCCGGAGGCCCGGACGGCCCTGGCCGACCTGGCCGTGGCCGCCACCGCCCGGCGGACCTGACCGGCGGCCCCGGCGCGCCCGCACCGGGCGCCGGACCTGACCGGCGGGTCCGGCCGCACCGGACCTCGACCCGGCACGACCGCACCCGGTCCGAGCGCACGGCGCACCCGGTCCGGGCACCGGCGCGTCCGCACGGCGCACCGGGCCGGGCCGCTCGTCAGCGGTGCGGCGCCGCCAGCCTCCGCTGGAACTCCTCGGCGGCCGCCTTCGGGTCGTCCGCCTCGGTGATGGCCCGCACCACCACGACCCGGCGCACGCCGTACGACATGACCTCGTCCAGGTTGGCGAGGTCGATGCCGCCGATGCCGAACCACGGGCGGTCCGTTCCCAGCGACGCGGCGTGCGCGAGCAGGGGCGGTCCGGGCGCGTGGCGTCCGGGTTTGGTGGGTGTGGGCCAGATCGGGCCGCAGCAGAAGTAGTCGACTCCGGGCTCGGCGGCCGCGGCGGAGACCTCCTCGGGGGCGTGAGTGGAACGCCCGATCAGGATGTCGTCGCCGAGGATGTCCCGTGCGACGTGCACCGGCAGGTCGCCCTGGCCGAGATGGAGCACGTCCGGACGGGCTGCGTAGGCGATGTCCGCCCGGTCGTTGACCGCCAGGAGCCTGCCGTGCCGGTCGCAGGCGTCGCGGAAGACCTCCAGGAGTGCGAGCTCCTCGCGCGCCTCCAGCCCCTTCTCGCGCAGCTGCACGATGTCGACGCCGCCCGAGAGGGCGGCGTCGAGGAACTCCGCGAGGTCCCCCCGGTCCCGGCGGCCGTCGGTGCACAGGTAGAGGCGCGCGTCAGAAACCGAGGGTCTGGGCACGCCGCTTGACTTCGGTGTGGCGGCCGGCGCGGATCGCGTCGACCGGCGACCCCGGCAGGGTCTCGTCGGGGGTGAACAGCCAGCGGAGCGCCTCGACGTCGTCGTATCCCGCGTCGAGCAGCACGGTGAGCGTGCCCGGCAGGCCCTTGACGACGTCGCCTCCGGCGATGAACGCGGCGGGCACCTGGGGCTCACCACCGCCCCGCCGGACTCCGATGATCTTGTGGTCCTTGAGGAGCTGCTTGGCGCGACCGGCACTGAGGTCGAGTCTCCTGGCGACCTCGGTCAAGGTGAGCCACTCGCCCACCAGTTCGTCGGTTTCCCGGTCGATCTGCGCAACAGAAAGCGTCACGAACCCACCACTACCACATTGAGCCCTTCACCAAACACCTCGCGGCATCTCACGGTGCGGTCACACCGCCGTACAGTCGCGCAACGCTACAGCAGGATCGGCCAGACGATCGACGTCGAGGTGCTGGCCGCCCTCGATGAGGCGGCGCCCCTGCATCAGGTCGCGGGGGAGGTTCACCGCCAGGACCGCGGCGAGCGTGCCCCCGTCGGTGACCCAGCAGGCCGACCACCGGGTGCCGACGGGGTCTCCGCGCATGACGAGGCGGGCGCCGGCGTGGTGCCCGGCGTACTGCACCATGTGGCCGAACTGCTCGGACCAGAAGTACGGGACCGGGTCGTAGACCGCGCCCTCCCCGGGACCGCCCAGCAGCGTGGCCGCGGCCACCTCGGGGGAGTTCAGCGCGGTGTCCCAGTGCTCCACCCGCAGGCGGCGGCCGTACCTGCGCGACCACCAGGCCGCGCAGTCGCCCACGGCGACCACCCCGGGCAGGGCGGTGCGCAGGTGCTCGTCGGTGACGACCCCGTCGTCCAGCTCGATCCCGGAGCCGGCCAGCCAGTCCACCGAGGGACGCACCCCGACGCCGGTGACGACGACGTCGGCCTCGACCGTGGAGCCGTCGACGAGGGTGAGCCCGCCGAGGTCGACGGAGGCCACCATCGCGCCCGTCCGCAGGTCGATGCCGGCCCGTTCGTACCAGGGGGCGGTGTGGGCCCCCACGGGGCCGAGCGCGGCGGCCAGCGGGCACTCGGCCGCCTCCACGACGGTCACCTCGCAGCCGGCCCTGCGTGCGGCGGTGGCCACCTCCGCGCCGATCCAGCCCGCACCGACGACGGCGACCCTGCGCCCCTGGCGGAGCAGGGCGCGCAGCCCGAGCGCGTCGTCGATGGTGCGCAGCACGTGCTGCGGGCCCTCCCCGCGCAGCCGGATCGGGCTCGCGCCGGTGGCGATGACCAGCGCGTCGTAGGCCAGCTCGCCCTCGGTCGTCTCCAGCACGCCCGCCCGCAGCCCCTTGGCGGCCACTCCGGGGCGGTGGTCCACCGCCAGCGCGCCCAGGTCGGAGTCGACGACGGTGGAGTCGATCTCGCCGAGCAGCACCGCCTTGGACAGCGGCGGGCGGTCGTAGGGCCGGTGCGGCTCCTCCCCGATCAACGTGATCGCACCGCCGAACCCGTGCGCCCTCAGCGCCTCGACACTCCGCACCCCGGCCAGGCCGGCGCCCACCACCACGACATGATTCACACTTCATGACCCTAAGCGGCGGGGCCGACCTCGGCCATCAGGTCTGCGATAACGAAAACGGCATTTACCTCACATCCCGTCGATAAGTGTGCTCCACGAGCCCTTAGGGTGGAGGACGTAAGACGCGCGGGAGCCCGGCACGCACCGGGCTGAGAGGAGGGCGACGGACCTGCCGGACCGGTGGGCCCGCGGTGCGCGGCACGCGCTCCGCCGGGTGTACGGGCTCCGCGGCACGGCCGTCGGCGGGCCCTCGACCGCCAGGAACCTGATCCGGATCATGCCGGCGAAGGGAGCGGAGCATCCATGCCGCACGAGACCGCAGTGCCGGTGTCCCCCGCACCGACCGCGTCCACCGGGCCGTCCGCAGGGCTGTCCGCGTCCGGCCCGGTGGCCGGCGCCTACGACCTCGTCGTCGTCGGCGGCGGGGTCGCCGGCCTCTCCACCGCCTGGCGTGCGGCCCGCCGGGGACTGCGTGTGGCGGTGGCCGACCCCGCCCCCGCCTCCGGCGCCTCGCACGCCGCGGCGGGCATGCTGGCGCCGGTCAGCGAGGTCACCTACACCGAGGAGCCGCTGCTCCGGCTGGGCCTGGCCTCACTGGCCCGCTGGCCCGACTTCGCGGCCGAACTCGCCGCCGACAGCGGTCTGGGCGCGGACGTCCTCGACTACCGCACCGACGGCACGCTGGAGGTCGCCTTCGGCTCCGACGACCTGGCGGCCCTGGACGAGCTGGCGGCGTTCATGGGCGTGCTGGGGCTGCCGGTCGAGCGGCTGACGGGCCGGGAGTGCCGCCGGCTGGAGCCGATGCTCGCCCCCGCCGTCCGCGGCGGCCTGCTGGCCCGCGAGGACGCCTGGGTGGACCCCCGCCGGGTCACCGCGGCGCTCCTGGCCGCACTGGAGCGCCGCGGCGTTCCCGTGGTGCGCGCCCGGGCGGTCGCGCTGGAGCGCTCCGGCGGCACGGTCACCGGCGTACGCCTCGCGCCCGGCACCGGGTCCGGGGCCGGGCCGGGCGGAGAGGGCGGAGAGGGCGGAGACGCGGCCCGCGGCGGCCGGGTGCTCCGCGGCGACCGGGTGGTCCTGGCGACCGGGGCCTGGTCGGGGACCGCGCTGGAGGGGCTGCCCGCCGAGGCGCTCCCGCCGGTCCGGCCGGTCAAGGGGCAGATCATGCGGCTGCGCTCCACCGAGCCGGTGCTCTCCCGGTGCGTGCGCGGGGCCGTGCACGGCGCACGGGTCTACCTGGTCCCACGCGGTGACGGGGAGCTGGTCCTCGGCGCCACCCAGGAGGAGCTCGGCTTCGACACCCGCGTGACCGCCGGCGGCCTGTGGGAGCTGCTGCGCGACGCGCGGGAGCTGGTCCCGGGCGTGACCGAGCTGGAGGTGGCCGACGTCACGGCCGGGCTGCGCCCCGGCACGCCGGACAATCTGCCGCTGGTCGGCTCCTCGGCCCTGCCGGGCCTGCTGATGGCCACCGGGCACCACCGGGGCGGCGTCCTGCTCGCCCCGCTCACCGCCGACCTCCTCCTCGAGGAGTCCGGCGATCCCGAAGGACTGGCGGCCCTCTGCTCGCCTCTCCGTTTCCAGGAGCACCGTTCGCAGGAGCAGTCTTGAACGTGACGATCAACGGCACCCCGCACGAGCTGCCCGCGGGGGCCAGCGTGGCGCAGGCCGTACGGAGGCTGACCGACGCCGGGAGCGGCGTGGCCGTGGCGGTGAACGACGAGGTCGTCCCGCGGGGCGCGTGGGACTCCACCGCGCTCGCCGAGAGCGACCGCGTCGAGGTGCTCACCGCGGTCCAGGGAGGGTGACGTGAGCGGCGACCGAGGCCGCGGGGACGGCCGGGGAAGGGACGGGATCGGAGACGTGGACGGCATGGACGGCATGGACGGCATGGACGACGGGCTGGTCATCGGCGGGGAGAAGTTCTCCTCGCGGCTCATCATGGGCACCGGGGGCGCCCCTTCGCTGGAGGTGCTGGACGGCGCGCTCGCCGCGTCGGGCACCGAGCTGACCACGGTCGCGATGCGGCGGCTGGACCCGTCCGCCCGGGGGTCGGTGCTGGACGTGCTGCGCCGGCGCGGCATCAAGGTGCTGCCGAACACCGCGGGCTGCTTCACCGCCGCCGAGGCCGTGCTGACCGCCCGGCTGGCCCGGGAGGCGCTGGAGACCGACTGGGTCAAGCTGGAGGTCATCTCCGACGAGCGCACCCTGCTGCCCGATCCCATCGAGACCTTCGACGCGGCCGAGCGGCTGGTCGCCGACGGTTTCACGGTCCTGCCGTACATCGGCGACGACCCCGCCCTGGCCCGGCGGCTGGAGCAGGCGGGCTGCGCGGCGGTGATGCCGCTGGGCGCGCCCATCGGGTCCGGGCTGGGCATCCGCAACCCGCACAGCATCGAGCTCATCGTCGAGGCCGCGGGCGTGCCGGTGATCCTGGACGCCGGGATCGGCACGGCCAGCGACGCGGCGCTGGCGATGGAGCTGGGCTGCGACGCGGTGCTGCTGGCCACGGCGGTGACCAGGGCGCAGCGGCCGGAGCTGATGGCGCGGGCCATGCGGGCGGCGGTGGACGCGGGCCGGGCGGCCCGGCTGGCCGGACGGATCCCCCGTCGCCGGTACGCGGAGGCATCATCCCCCATGAATCCATAAAGATCCGGATAAAACTGGCGGCTGTGCGCATCGGTTTGGAACACCCCGACCATGCGGACCGCAAAACGCCCCTAAACTCGGGCGGGTGGACACGACGCCAACCGATCCCCTCGTCGGGAGACTCCTCGACGGGCGTTACCGCGTCGAGTCCCGGATCGCCCGGGGCGGCATGGCGACCGTCTACCTGGCCCTGGACGTCCGGCTCGACCGCACGGTCGCCGTCAAGGTGATGCACCGCGGGCTCGCCGAGGACCCCGCCTTCGTGCGCCGGTTCATCGGCGAGGCCAAGTCGGTGGCGAGCCTGTCGCACCCCAACGTGGTGCAGGTCTTCGACCAGGGCACCGACGGCGACGTCGTCTACCTGTCGATGGAGTACGTCCCGGGGCGCACCCTGCGCGACGTGCTCCGCGACCGGGGCAGGCTGCCCGCCCGCGAGGCCCTGGAGGTCATGATCCCGGTGCTCGCCGCCCTGGGCGCCGCGCACCAGGCCGGGCTGGTCCACCGCGACGTCAAGCCGGAGAACGTCCTGCTCGCCGACGACGGGCGCGTCAAGGTCGTGGACTTCGGCCTGGCCCGCGCGGTCGAGGCGACCAACCAGACGCGCACCGGCGTCATGATCGGCACCATCGGCTACATGTCGCCCGAGCAGGTGACCTCCGGCGCCGCCGACGCGCGCAGCGACGTCTACGCGGCCGGGATCATGCTGTTCGAGCTCCTCACCGGCCGCCAGCCGTACGAGGGCGAGACCCCGATGTCGATCGCCTACCGGCACGTCCACGACACCGTGCCGGTGCCCTCCGCCCTGCTGCCGGGCTCCCCGCCGCTGCTGGACACCCTGGTCGCCCAGGCCACCGCCCGCGACCCCGCGACCCGTCCGGCGGACGCCAAGGCGCTGCTGGTCGCCGCGGTGGACGCGCACCGCATGCTCCCCAGGGAGAGCGGCCCGATCCCCTCGGCCCCCGTCCCGCCGCTCCCGCTCCCGTCCGGCCCGCTCTCCCCGCCGTACGGCGTCGCGGCCCACCCCGCACCGGTCAACCCGACCCTGATCCAGCCCCGCGCCGAGGTGCTGACCGGGCCCGCCGCGGGCGGCGCCGCCGCCGTGCCCGAGCCCCGCAGGGGCCGCAACCGCGGGAGCTGGGTCCTGCTGACCGTGCTGGCCCTGGTGATGATCGCCGCAGTCGGTGTGACCGGCTGGCTGTTCTCCCGGGAGACCACGGTCGTGGTGCCCAGCCTGATCGAGCAGAACGTCACGCTCGCCGCGGGCGAGGCCCGCCAGAAGGGCTTCGCCGTCGAGATCGGGCCGGCCGAGCACGACGAGAAGGTGCCCAAGGACGTCGTGCTGCGCACCGTGCCCGCCGCGGGCGCCGAGGTGAAGCCCGGCTCCCGGCTGACCCTGATCGCCTCGGCGGGTCCCAAGCGGGTGAACGTGCCCAACGTGGTCGGCCTGGAGCTCAACGCGGCCCGGGAGAAGATCGCCGCGGCCGGGCTGACCGTCGACGACGTCAAGAAGCAGGCCAGCGAGACCGTCCCGCGCGGCCAGGTGATGAGGACCAGCCCGGCCGTGGGCAACCGGGTCAAGGAGGGCAGCAAGGTCGACCTCTACGTGAGCGCGGGCCTGCTGATGCCCGACGTCATGGGGATGCACCGCGACCAGGCCAGGACCGTCCTGGAGAGCGCCGGCTTCGTGCCCGAGTTCGTCGAGCAGACCGACTCCGCCCAGCCGTGCACGGTCATCGCCCAGGACCCCCGGGCGGGCGCGGAGGTCGACAAGGGCTCGGTGGCCCGGATGACCCTGTCTGCCTGCAACAACGGCGAGTGGCACTGGCCCTGGGAGAACAACGGCGAGAACGCCAACGAGGACGACAACGTCATCGTCATCCCCAACGTGGTCTACAAGGACGTCCGGGCCGCGCGCGACGAGCTGAGCGCGGCCGGATTCCGGGTGAAGGTGAAGAAGGGGCTGAACCGGGGCCGGGTCCTGGCGCAGCTCCCGCCGGGCGGGCAGCAGGTCCCCCAGGGCACCCAGGTCACCCTCTGGCACTGATCCCCGCCCGGGACCGGAGACACCGGCCCCGACCGGACCTGAGCGCGCCCGCTCCGTCCCGGCCCGGACCTCCGTCCGGCCGTCGCCCCGCCCGCGTCCCGCCCCGGTCCGGGTCTCCCTCCCAACCCCGTCCCGGGCTTGCGGCGCGCCCGTCCTGATACCCTCCCCCGGTGGACCGCATCCAGCTCGCCCCCGGTGTCCAGGCCGCATTCACCGACCGGCACGGCGGGGTGAGCGCCGAGCCGTACGACAGCCGCAACCTCGGCGGGGCCGTCGGGGACGACCCGGGGGCGGTGCTGCGCAACCGGGACAAGACGGCCGCCGACCTCGGTGTGGACCCGGCCCGCGTGGTGTTCATGCGCCAGGTCCACGGAGCCGACGCACGCCATGTCACCGGGCCGTTCGGGGAGGACCCCCCGCCGCTGGACGCCGTCCTCACCGATGTCCCCGGGCTGGCGCTGTGCGTGCTGGTGGCCGACTGCGCCCCGGTGCTGGTGGCCGACCCGGTCGCCGGGATCGTGGGGGCGGCGCACTCCGGGCGGCCCGGCACCGTGGCCGGGGTGGTGCCCGCGCTGGTCGCGGCGATGGCGGAGCGCGGGGCCGAACCGGCTCGGATGACCGCCCTCGTCGGGCCGTCGGCGTGCGGGCTCTGCTACGAGGTCCCCGCCGCGATGCGGGACGAGGTGGCCGCGGCGGTGCCCGAGGCCTGGGCCACCACCCGCCGGGGCACGCCCGCCGTGGACGTGCGGGCGGGCATCGCCGCGCAGCTCGCCGGGGCCGGGGTCGGCGACGTACGGCACGACGCCCGCTGCACGATCGAGTCGCCCGAGCTGTTCTCCCACCGCAGGCGGCGTCCGACCGGCCGGTTCGCCGGCTACGTCTGGCTGGAGGGCTGAGGACGCCCGCTCCGGGTGCCGCCGGGCGGCCGCGGACCGCTGCCGGACGGCGTCATCCGCGGCCTGCCGCCCGACGGGCCTCGGCCAGATTGCTCCGGCTGATCAGTGTCCGCGGGTGCTCCGGCCCCAGCACCCGCTCGCGGACCTCCAGGACGCGTTCGTGCAGGAGGACGGCGTCGTCCGGACGGCCCGCCGCCAGATAGGCGCCGGCCAGATTGCTCCGGCTGATCAGCGTGTGGGGGTGTTCGGCACCGAGGACCCGCTCACGGGCGGCCAGGACGCTCTGACACAGGGAGACCGCCTCCTCCGGACGGCCTGCCTCCCGGTAGGCGTTGGCCAGGTTGTTGCGACTGGTCAGCGTGTCCGGGTCATCGGGTCCGAAGGCCCGTTCGCGGACATCCAGAACGGCCCGGTACAGCGGGAGGGCGTCGTCCAGGCGACCGGTCTCCTCGTAGAGGCTGGCCACCTTGTCGGCACTGGTCAGGGTCTCCCGGTGGCCCCCGCCCAGCAGCCGGGCGCGATCCGCCCAGGTGCGTTCGTGCAGAAGGACGGCCTCGGCCAGGCGGCCCGCCGCCCGATAGGCCTCGGCCAGGCCGTAGCGGTTGGCCAGGGCGTAGGGATGGTCCGGTCCCAGGACCCGTTCGCCGTCGGCCGCGGCGCGTTCGTACAGGGGGACGGCCTCGGCCGGGCGGCCCGCCGCCCGGCAGGCCTCGGCCAGGAAGTAGCGGCCGATCACGGTGTCGGGATGGCCGTCACCCAGCACCCGCTCGTAGTCGCCCAGCAGATCCCGCAGCAGGGGAAGGGCCCGGGCGAAGTCGGCGAGCTCGGCCAGGCGGATGCCGCACTCGCCGCGCCGCCCCATCAGGGCGGAGGTCAGCAGACCTGCGGGCCGGGCGATCGCGTACAGGACGTCGATGTGCTCGTGCAGGGTCTCCACCTCGGCGCGAGCACCCCAGACCGCGGCGCCGTACGGGATCGAGGCGGCGAACGCCTCCAGCAGGCGCGTGGCGTCGTCGACGGCTCGCCGGAGCCGGTCGTCGTGGTGGGCGCGCTCGCGCAGGACGCGCTGGACGAGGCGGTGCATGAGAACCGCCGAGCCGTCCGCGCTGAAGCCGATCAGAGCGGCATCGGCCAGATCGGCCAGGATCTCGTCGAGCCGCTCCCCGGTCGGCCCGGCCGTCTCCCCGGCGGGATCGGACGGCGTGCCCGCCGGGTTCGCCGCGGTGTGCAGCAGGGCGCGGGGGACGCCCGCCGGCGACAGCACCGCCAGCGTCTCCAGTGTCTCCCTGGCGCCCTCGACGGAGCCTTCGGCCTGGGCCACCGACAGCAGGACCGCCTGCGCGGTGCCGACCGGGTAGGCGTCTTCGGCCCGGCTGCGCAGGTGCTGCTCCAGCGGGAACGACCGAAGCCTGTGCAGGTAGTCGGCATACGTGAGGTGGCGGCGGGAGACGAACGACGCCGCCTGGGCCAGTGCCAGCGGCAGGTGGCCGAGCTCGGCGGCGAGCTCGGCGGCACCGGCCGCGTCGTCCCGGCCGGTGCGCTCGGCCAGGTACGCCCGCGCCTGACCGGGGGTGAAGACCTCGACCTCGACGGTGGCGCAGTGGCGGCCGAAGGCGCGGTTGCGGGAGGTGACGAGCACCCGGACGGCGCCGGTGGCCGGGCACCAGCGCCGTACCGGCACCACGTCGGCGGCGTTGTCGAACACCACCAGCCCCGGTTCGGTACGGGCGGCCAGCCACGCCCTGGCCTTGCGCGCGGCGGTCTCGGCGTCGTCGTCGGCGCCGCGCACGCCCAGCCGGGTGGCCAGGGCGTCCAGTCCGGCCAGGATCCGGTCCTCGGTCTCGGCCGCGATCCAGACGATCAGCGGCCAGCCGGCCGCCTGGCGGTCCCAGGCGTAGGAGGCGGCCAGCAGGGTCTTTCCGACCCCGGGGGCACCGATCACCGCGCAGACCGCCGCCGCTCCCTTCACTCCGGCGTGGGCGGCGTGCACGCGAGCCAGGAGGTCCTCCCGCGGCTGGAACGCGGGAGGCCGCCCCGGGATGTCGTCGCCCTCGACGATCCGCCCGGGCGCGGGCTCAGGCCGCGGGTAATGGTGATGGTGCTCTTCTCTCCCGACGTTCTTGCCGATGACCTCGCCGTTGAAGGTCCCGCCGGAGAAGTCGACGTGGTCGCCGTCAGCCGCGCGCATCGGATCCTCCCTGCGGGTCGGCCGCGGAGGCGGGACCGGTGACGGACTTTCCGGTGACGGGACCGTTGAAGACGCCGCCGGAGAAGTCGACGTGGTCACCGCCGTAGGCGCGCGCGGGAGGCGCCGGTGCCTCAGACCGCTCAGCGGTGGCTGCGGGCTTCGGCCGTCCCTGCGGTCCTGTCGCGGGTGAGCCGGTCTCCGGTGCGTCGGTGAGCCGCTCGCCGCTCTCCGGTACGGCGGGCACGGCGGTGAGCCGTTCGCCGACCAGGAGCGCGGCCGCCGACAGCGCGACCGCGGCCAGGCCCCAGCGCCAGTCCCACACGCCGTCGTCGAGGACCTGGTTCGCGGCCACCGCCACCGCGACTCCCAGGGGCGCCGCGACCGCGAGCAGCGCGCCTCTTCGCCAGGACGTACGCCGATCCGCCATGTCCTCATCCTGGCGGGCGGAGCGCGCGGCCGCGATCCATGATGCCGAACCGCGACCGGTCTTTCCGTCCCGCGCGGGCCGTCCGGTGCGCCGCGGCGGCTCAGCGGCTCAGCACACCGTGCAGCCGGACGCGGGCGAGGCCCCCGTCGGGGTAGACGTCGACCCTGACGTGGGTGGCGGCCGCGTCGCCGTCCAGGCGGAAGCGGTGCCGCGTGTCGGGCTGCAGGCGGGTCCTGGGCAGCAGCTCGAACTCCCGTCCGTCCGCCATCCCGGTGAGCGAGACCCAGCCGGGGGCGTTGAACACCAGGTTGGTGGTGTCGATCTCGGCGAGTCTCACGACTCCGGCGCCCGCCAGTCGGATGACCAGCCAGTCGTTGCCCCCGTCGCGGCGGCGGCGGGTCTCCCAGCCCTCGGCCTGGGTGCGGGCCGAACCGGGGGCGATGACGTTGCCGGGCGAGGAGTAGAAGTCGTCGGAGCAGCCGGTGACCAGCCCGCCGTTCTCCAGGGCGGCCAGGTCGAGGCCGAGGCCCTCGTAGACCGACAGGTCGGGCCGGACCTCCCCGTGCACCCGCAGGCGGGCGATGCCCCCGTCGGGGAACATGTTCAGCCGGACGTGCGTACGGCGGTGCCCGTCGGCGACCTCGAAGGGATGCTCGGCGTCACCCGCCAGGGCGCTCCGCGGAACGATCTCCGTCCATTCGGCGGCCCGGAGCTCGGCGACCGTGGGATACCCCTCCACCGAGGCGGCCTCCACCGACGCGTACGGCGGGTGGTTGCCGGTGAACCACGCGGTGTCGATCACGATGCCGCGGACCACGCCGGGCAGGCCCAGCCGGACCAGCGCCCAGTCGTGGCCCGGCTCCCGGCGGCGGCGGGTCTCCCAGCCGTCGTAGACCTGCCCCCTGGCTCCGAAGGTGTGCGGCTGGAAGGCGGGGCGCCCGGGGCGGATCAGGCTCTCCTTCTCGGCGAAGGACTCGTCGCTGGCCGCGACGACCGAGCCTCCGTGGGTGCGCAGGGCCAGGTCGGGCAGCGAGGTGAACACGTTCATGGGAGAGCCTCTCCGGTGCGGGCGGACCGTGGCGGACGGGACGGCCGGGTGCGCGGTCCCGGTAGGGCCCGCCGGTCACAGCAGCCTGCCCAGGGGCGTCCCGTCCGCGAGCCGGCCGCGCAGCCAGGTGGTGCGGACGACCCCCCGGAGCGTCCTGCCGTGGTACGGCGTGACCGGGTGCCGGTGATGCAGGGCCGAGGCGTCCACGGTGCGGCTCGCGCCGGGGTCGAAGGCGACCAGGTCGGCGTCGGCCCCCGCCGCGATGGCGCCCTTGCCGTCCAGCCCGGCCAGTGCCGCGGGGTTGCGGGCCATCCAGCGGACCACGTCGCCCAGGCCGTGGCCGCGCCGGGACGCCTCCGTCCACACCGCCGCGAGCCCCAGCTGCAGGGAGGAGATCCCGCCCCAGGCGGCGGCGAAGTCGGGCACCTTCAGGTCGGGGGCGGAGGGCGAGTGGTCGGAGACGACGCAGTCCAGCACCCCGTCGGCCAGCCCCCGCCAGAGCGCGTCCCGGTTCTCCCCGGAGCGGATCGGCGGGCAGCACTTGAACGCGGTGTCGCCCTCCGGCACCTGCTCCGCGGCCAGGGTGAGGTAGTGCGGGCAGGTCTCGGCGGTGATCCCGACCCCGGCCCGCCGGGCCCGGGCCAGCGGCTCCAGGCAGAGCGCGGACGACACGTGCAGGATGTGCGCCCGCGCGCCGGTCTCCCGCGCCAGCCGGATCACCAGCTCGACCGCGCGGCGCTCGGCCTCGCCCGGCCGGGAGGCGAGGAACTCCGGGTAGGCGGGCCCGGCGGGCTCGGTGAGCAGCTCCGGGGCCTCCGCGTGCACGATCACCAGTCCGCCGAAGGAGGCGGCCTCCGCCAGCGCGGCCCGGAGCCCGGCGGCGTCCAGCGGCGGGAACTCCTCCACTCCCGACGGGGACAGGAAGCACTTGAAGCCGCGGACCCCGGCCTCGTGCAGGGGGCGCAGCCGGCCGAGGTTGCCGGGGACCGCCCCGCCCCAGAAGCCGACGTCGACCGCGCACCGCCCGGCCGCGGCCCGCCGCTTGGCCGCCAGCGCGGCCGGGTCCACGGTGGGCGGCAGCGAGTTGAGCGGCATGTCCACGATCGTGGTCACCCCGCCCGCGGCGGCGGCCCGGGTCGCGGTGGCGAAACCCTCCCAGTGCGTGCGGCCGGGCTCGTTGACGTGCACGTGGGTGTCGACGAGTCCCGGCAGCAGCGCGACGTCTCCCAGGTCGACCCGCTCGGCCGCCTCCGGGGCGGCGCCGGGGTCGTGCACCCCGGTGATCCCGCCGTCCCGTACGGCCACCGCCGCGGGCCGCTCCCCGTCGGGCAGCACCGCCCGGCGGGAGGTGATGACCAGATCGTGCACGGGTGTCCTCCAGCGGGTCCCGGGGCGGAGCGGTCGGACGGTCCGGCCCGATCCACCCGGACCGGCCCGGTCCGGTCCGGACCGGACCGGCCGGTTCGGACGGGGTGGCCGGTTCGGACGGGGTGGCCGGTTCGGGGTGGGTCGGGCCGGTCGGGGCGGTCAGAGCCAGTCGGCGGCCAGCTTGGCGGTGAGGCGTTCGAGCAGCGGGCCCGCCTCGGCCATGCAGCGCTCCGGGTCGGGCTCGACGTCCGTGAGGGCGTAGGCCGCCCGGATGCCGGCCCTGTGCAGCTCGTCGTCGCCGAGAGCGCGGCGGCCGCAGACCGCGACGACCGGGACGCCCGCCAGGCCCGCGGCGGCGGCGACCCCGGCCGGCGCCTTGCCGCGCAGGGTCTGCTCGTCCAGCGAGCCCTCCCCGGTGACCACCAGGCGCGCCCCGCCGAGCCGCCGCCGGAAGCCGAGCAGGTCGAGCAGGTACTCGATGCCGGGGCGGATGTCGGCCCGCAGGAAGGCGACGGCGGCGAAGCCCACGCCTCCGGCGGCCCCGGCCCCCGGCTGCGCGGCGACGCCCATCGGCCGGACGACGCCGTCGTGCTCGATCGCGCCGGTCAGGCCGTGGGTGTGCGCGGCGACGGCGGCCAGACGGGCCAGTGCGGCCTCCAGCAGCCTCACCTCCTCGCCGGTGGCGCCCTTCTGCGGCGCGTAGACGGCGGCGGCGCCGTACGGGCCGAGCAGCGGGTTGTCCACGTCGCAGGCCACCACGAACTCCACGCCGTCCAGCGGCACGAGCCCGGAGGTGTCGATCCGCGCCAGGTCCCGCAGGGCGGCTCCGCCGGGCGGCAGTTCCCGGCCGTCCGCGTCCAGGAAGCGCACGCCGAGCGCCGCCATCATCCCGGCGCCGCCGTCGGTGCAGGCGCTGCCGCCCAGGCCGAGGACGATCCGGCGGGCGCCGCGCCGTACGGCGTGCGCGATGAGCTCGCCGGTGCCGCGGCTGGTCGCGGTGAGCGGGGCGAGCCTGACCCCGCCGTGCGCGGCCGGGCCCGCCGGTCCGGGCGATCCCGGCGTCTCCCCGGAGGAGGTCCCGGCGGGCGTACTCCCGGCCGGAACCCCTGCCGGGACCTCGGCGGGCGTCTCGGCGGGCGGCAGGCGCCGGAGCCCGGAGGCCTCGGCCAGCTCGATCACCGCCGTGGGCACCCCCGGCCCGGCCGGGCCGGACGGATCGGGCCCGGCCGCCGTGCCGGACGGGTGCCAGGCGTAGGCGGCCTGGACCGGTTCGCCGACCGGCCCGGTCACCTGGACCTCCACGCGCTCGAACCCGCAGGCCACGACGGCGTCGACGGTCCCGTCGCCGCCGTCGGCCACCGGCAGCGCGACCACGGCGACCTCCGGGTCGGACCGGCGCAGACCCGCCGCGACGCGGGCGGCGACCTCGGCTCCGGTCAGCGATCCCTTGAACTTGTCCGGGGCGATGACGATGTGCCCCGACGGCTCAGACAACCTTGCTCCCTGGTGGAGAATCACAGGGCGTGCGGCCCTGCCCGGTGCGAGCGGGCAGGGCCGCACGCCCGGATCCGGTGATGTGGAGCACCATCATCACATTTGTCCCGGCGGAGGTCCGACCTCCCCGGCGGTCGCGAGCCCCTGCTCCCCGGCCAGGCGCATGAGGCGGCGGTGGGCGGCGCCTCCCGCCCGGCCGAGTTCGTCCTGGGCGACGGTGCGCAGCTCGTCGTCCGCCACGATCGTCTCCCCGCCCACCAGCAGCCGGGCCAGCGGCGGCTGCCGGGCGCCGAGGACGAGGGCGGCGACCGGGTCGGCCACGGCCGAGGCGAAGGGGGTGTCCGTCCGCCAGAGCGCGACGTCGGCGAGCTTGCCCGGCTCCAGCGAGCCGATCTCGGCCTCGCGGCCGAGGTTGCGCGCGCCGCCGAGGGTGGCGATCTCCAGGGCCTGGCGGGTGGTCAGCGCGGCGGGACCGTACCGCGCCCGCTGCAGGAGCAGGGCCTGGCGCATCTCGCCGGACATCGAGGTCAGCTCGGCGGAGGCGCTGCCGTCCACGCCGAGGCCGACGACGGCGCCGCGCCGGAGCATCTCCGCCACCCGCGCGACGCCCGCGCCGAGGCGGCCGTTGGAGCTGGGGCAGTGCGCCGAGCCGGTGCCGGTCTGCGCGAAGACGTCGATGTCGGCGTCGCCGAGGTGCACCGCGTGGGCGACCCACACGTCCGGGCCGAGCCAGCCGAGCCGCTCCAGGTAGCCGACCGGGCGCAGCCCCAGCTGCGCCAGGCAGTGCTCCTCCTCGTCCAGGGTCTCGGCGAGGTGGGTGTGCAGGCGCACGCCCTTGTCCCGGGCCAGCGCGGCGGCCTCGGTCATCAGGTCGGCGCTGACGGAGAACGGCGAGCAGGGCGCGACCGCGATGCGCAGCTTCGACGAGAAGGACGGGTCGTGGTGGGCGTCGATCGCCTCGGCCGTGGCGGTGAGGATGTCGTCGAGCCGCTCGACCACGCTGTCCGGCGGCAGGCCGCCCGCCGAGCGGCCCCGGTCCATCGAGCCGCGCGCGGGGTGGAAGCGCACGCCCACCTCGCGGGCCGCCTCGATCTCCGCGGCGAGCAGGTCGCCGCGGCCCTTCGGGAAGACGTAGTGGTGGTCGGAGGAGGTGGTGCAGCCGGACAGGGCGAGGAAGCCCAGCCCGGCGCCCGCCGCGCCGTGCACGACCTCGGCGTCCATCGCCGCCCAGACCGGGTAGAGCGCCACCAGCCAGTCGAAGAGCGCGGCGTCCTGGGCGAGCCCCTGGCTGGCCCACTGGTAGAGGTGGTGGTGGGTGTTGACCAGGCCCGGGGTGGCCAGGCAGCCGCTCCCGTCGATCCACTCCACCCCCTGCGTGGCGCTCATCGCCGGGGCCGGGCCGGGGCCGAGGGCGGTGATCCGGTCGCCGTCGATCCTGATGTACCCCCGGGGGATCTCCTCGCCGGTCACCGGGGCGATGTACGCGTTCTCGATCAGGACGGTGCCCCCGCGCCGCCCTCCTCCGCCTACGCCCGTACCCGCGCCCCTGCTCACGCCTGTACCGATGCCCCGGCCCGCGCTCCGGCCCGCACCCGTACCCGCGCTCCGGCCCGCGCCGCCGGGCGCGGGAGCCGCCGCCGGGCTCACCGGCGGGCCTCCCCGCGCTCGGCCCTGCGGGCCGCGGCGAGCCGCACCGCGTCGAGGATCTTCTCGTAGCCGGTGCACCGGCACAGGTTGCCGGCGAGGGCCTCGCGGATCTCCGGGTCGGAGGGGCGCCCGGTCCGCTCGATCAGGTCGTGCGCCTGGACGACGAGGCCGGGGGTGCAGAACCCGCACTGGACGGCGCCGCACTCGACGAAGGCCCGCTGGACCTCGTCGAGCCGGTCGCCGTCGGCGAGCCCCTCGACGGTGCGGACCTCGCGGCCCTCGGCCTGGCCGGCCGCGACCAGGCAGGCGCAGACGGTCACGCCGTCGAGGTAGACCGTGCAGGAGCCGCACTCGCCCTGCTCGCAGGCGTTCTTGGAGCCGGGCAGGCCCAGGCGCTCGCGCAGGACGTACAGCAGGCTCTCGCCCTCCCAGACGTCGTCGGCCGTCCGGCGGCGGCCGTTCACGGTGAAGGTGACGCGCATCAGCCGGTCCTCCTCTCGGGGCCCGCGGCCCGCAGGTCGTTCCAGGCCCAGGTCAGGGTGCGGCGGGCCAGCACGGACAGGGCGTGCCGGCGGTAGGCGGCGGTGCCGCGTACGTCGTCGATCGGGGCGGCCGCCCCGGCCACCAGCTCGCCGAAGCGGACGAGCACGGCCTCGTCGAGCGGCCCGTCCCAGTCGAGCTCGGCGGCCAGGAACTCCTCGGCGGCCGCGGCCCGGCGGGGCGTCGGGGCGGCCGAGCCGACGCCGGTGCCCACCCGCCGCTCACCGGGGCGGAGCACCAGGGCGAACGAGCAGACCGCGATCACCATCGCGTTGCGGGTGCCCACCTTGGAGAAGTACTGGGGCCCGGTGGCCGGGTGCGCCCAGAACGCCCGGATCAGCTCGTCGGGCTCCAGCGCGCTGCGCTTGACCCCCAGGTAGAACTCCGCCACCGGGATCATCCGCACGCCGCGGGCGGCGGACTCGACCTCGACCACCGCGTCCGCGGCCAGCAGCGGCGGGTGGCCGTCCCCGGCGGGGGAGGCCGCCCCCAGGTTGCCGCCCACGGTGCCCCGGTTGCGGATCTGCGGCGAGCCGACCGTCCGCGCGGCCTGCGCCAGGCCCGGCAGCCGGTCGCCGAGCTCGTCGATCAGCCGCGTGTACGGCACGCCCGCGCCGACCCGGAGCCGGCCGTCCTCCTCGGCGGACCATGCGGTGAGCTCGGCGACCCGGTTCAGGTCCAGGAGCGCCTCCGGGCGGCGGACGGCGAAGTTGATCTCGACCATCACGTCGGTGCCGCCCTGGACGGGCAGCGCCTCCGGCCGCTCCGCCTTGGCCGCCAGCGCCTCCGCCCAGCTCCGGGGCCGCAGGAAGTCCATCGCCGTCACCTCCGTCAGTCCCACGCGAAGCCGGCGCCGGGGGCGCCCTCGGACAGGACCGCGCCCTCGATCAGCCCGTAGGGGCGGTCGGCGGCGTAGAAGACCTCCCCGGGGTTGTCCAGCCCGAACGGCTCCAGGTCCACCGGGAAGTGGTGCCGGTTGGGCAGCGCGAGCCGTACCTCGCAGATCTCCGGGCGGGTCTCCAGCGCCCTCCTGCCCATCGCGTAGAGGGTCTGCTGGAGGGAGAGGCTGTGCGTCTGCGCGAACGCCTCCAGCAGGCAGCGCCGTACCTCGGCGTGGGACTCCGCGTAGGAGCCGCCGGGGGGCGGGTCCGGCGAGGCGTGCCGCCAGCGCGCCGTCACGGCGGTGGCCAGGATCCGGTCGGTGGCGGGCGCCAGGGTGGTGTACTCGTCGCGGGCGAACCCGTGGAACTCCGAACCGGTCGTGTTCATGACCGTCAGGTCCGCCAGGCCGGAGACCACGGTGGTGCGGCCGTCGGCGTCGTGGTGGACGACGCAGGTGCGCACCCCGGCGCCCGAGCGGACGAAGGAGTGCCGCCGGTCTCCGGGGTCGCCCGCGGGCGTGATCCGATCCCAGGAGTACTCCTCGATCTCCACCCGGGCGTGCCGGATCGACGGCTGGGAGCCGACGTGGTGCCGGGCCAGCAGGAGCGCGAACTCCTCGATCTGGTCCACCCCGTGCCTGCGGGCGAAGGCGTAGACGGTGTTCTTCTGCGTGTCGGTCGGGAGCACCGCGGAGTTGTCCCCGGTCAGGTGGGCGTCCTCCATGTCGCCGGAGAGCGCCGTGCTGACGTTGAGGTCCTTGAGGTGGTGGACGCCGCCGTCGCGGGTGACGCGGACCAGGCGGGTCTCCGCCTTGCCGTAGCGGTTGGGGCCGAGGACGACGGTCACGCTAGCTCCCCCGGTAGGTCGAGTAGGCGAACGGGCTCAGCAGCAGCGGCACGTGGTGGTGCTCGTCCGGGTCGTCGACCCGGAAGGCCACGCAGACCTCCGGGTGGAAGGAGTCCGTGCCGCGCGCGGCGAAGTAGGCGCCGGTGCCGAAGACCAGCCGGTGCACGCCCGGCCCCGTCCGCCACCCGGTGATCCGGCCGTCGGCGTCGGTGCTCCCCTCCGCGAGGAGTGTCCCGTCGTCCGCCAGCAGCCGTACGGCGACGCCCTCGGCGGGGCGGCCGACCGCCGCGTCGAGCACGTGCGTGGACAGGCTCATGGCTCCTCCCCCAGCAGTCCCGCCAGCCGCAGCAGGGTGATCTTCTCCAGTTCGGTCCGGACGGTCCGGCGCTCGGTCTCCTCGTCGCAGGCCAGCCTTCCCCGCAGGCGCTCGAGCAGCTCCGCGGCCGACAGGCCGGTGGCGCAGACCAGGTAGACGTGGCCGAAGCGCTCCTCGTAGCGGCGGTTGCCCTCGGCGAGCGCGTCGAGCACCTCCCGCCCGGCCCCGGCCGTGCCGGACTGCTCGCGGCGCGACCAGGCGGACTCCCGGCCGGTCCCGGCGGCGCGCTCACCGATCCGCGGGTGCGCGGCCAGCGCCCGGAGCACCTGCGGCCAGTCCAGTTCCCGTACGGCCGCGCCCGCCGCCGCGGTCAGCCCGGCGAGGTCCCGGTAGGGGCGCCCCGCGGCGACGGCGCGGGCGAAGACCGGCGAGGCGCAGCACGCCAGCAGCCCGGCCTCCGCCTCGGCGGCGCCGAGCGCGTTGAATCCGGCCAGTCCCGCCGGGGATCCCCCGTCCGGTCCCGTGCCCGGTCCCGTGCCCGGCCCCGTTCCCGGCTCCGCACGCGGACCTGTGCCCGGCCCCGTGTCCGGTCCCGTGTTCGGCATGGCAGCAGTACACACACCGGCCCCGGCATGCCTCTTCGGCGGATCCTGACCAGAGGCGCCCGGCTCCGCGGCAGATGCTGCCAACGGGCACGTCCAGGGATCCGCTCTCGCGCTGCGACCGTCCACTCCCGTCACCCTTCCCGGAACCGTCGCGGTCAGCGCCTAGACTGGGCGGCATCATGACTTCTCTCTCCCTCATCGGCGGGCACGTCTCCGTCACCGGAGGCCTGGCCAAGGGCGGACTGCGGTCCGCCGCGGACATCGGCGCCGAGATGATCCAGGTGTTCGTCACCAACCCCCGCGGCTGGGCCCTGGCCGCGGGCGACCCGGCCCAGGACGAGCTGCTCCGCGCGTCGGGCACGGTGACCTTCGTGCACGCCCCCTACCTCGTCAACCTCGGCACGCCCAGCGCCGACACCCTGGAGAAGTCGGTGGCGACCGTACGGCACGGCCTGCTGCGCAGCGCGGCCATCGGCGCCAGAGGACTGGTCGTGCACACCGGGTCGGCGGTGAGCCAGACCCGCGACGAAGCCCTGCGCCAGCTGCGCGAGCACCTGCTCCCGCTCCTGGAGGAGCTCCCCGATGACGGCCCCGACCTGCTGCTGGAGCCGATGGCCGGGCAGGGCGGCATGCTCTGCGCGACCGTCCAGGAGCTCGAGCCCTACCTGGCGGCGCTCGACTGGCACCCGAAGGCCGGCGTCTGCCTGGATACCTGCCACGCCTTCGCCGCCGGCCACGACCTGTCGACCGCGGAGGGGGTGCGCGAGACCCTCGACTGCCTGCACTCAGTCGCGCCGGGACGGCTCCGGCTGATCCACGCCAACGACTCCAAGGACGTGTGCGGTTCCAAGAAGGACCGGCACGAGAACATCGGCGCGGGCCACATCGGCGCCGCGGCGTTCGCCGAGCTGATGCGCCACCCGGCCGCCGCCGGGATCCCGCTCTGCATCGAGACCCCCGGCGGCGCCGACAAGCACCGCGAGGACATCGAGCTGCTGAAGAAGCTCCGCGACGAGCTCTGACGGCTCCCGGCCCGCGATCCCCGGCCGCTGCGGGGCGTTCCCCGGTCGCTCCGCGGCCCCGGCCCTCCGCCGTCCGGGGCCCGCTGCCGTCCGGCGGTGCCCTGCGCCCCGCCGGCCCTCCGCGGTCCGGCGACGGCACGCGCCCCGGCGGCGCCGGGACACCCCGCCGCCGGGGATGCGACGGACGCCCGGCCCGCGATCCGGCCGCCCCCGTGGGGCCGGATCACGTCTCGGCCCGCGAGTCGTCGCGGGCGTCCCCCTCACACCGGAGACCGCCGGACCCTCCCCCCCGGGTTTCAGGGTCCGGCGGCCGGGCGGCCGTCCACCGCCGCCCACCCGGAACTCCACCCGCCAGATCCTGTGAGCCCTGCGGCTCCGTCCCCCCTGGCCGGGTGGATCGGCTCTCCGATGCAGGAACACTATGGGGGCGCCTGATCAGGGGAAACCGGCTTTCCGAGCAGCGCGTTGAACGGTGTGTAGTTATCGGTGTGCGGAGAGTGGCGACACGACGAGCGGTCATCGGCCTACGACGAACGGTTCCCCGCACCGCCGGAAGACTCCACACCCACCATCACCGGCTCATGTCCCGGCGGCCGGAGGCCGGCCCTGGAACTGGCGGACCAGCTGCTCGCGGACCTGCCGGGTGTGGCGGCGGCTGATCGGCAGCGTCTCGGTGCCGACCTGGAGCACCGCCCTGCCTCCGTCGAAGCGCATCTCCTTGACGTGCCGCGCCGACACCAGCGTGCTGCGGTGGATGCGGATGAACCCCGCACCGGACCAGCGCCGCTCCAGCGCGGCCAGCGACATGCGGATCAGGTAGCTGCCGTCGACGGTGTGCAGCCGCACGTAGTCTCCCCTGGCTTCGGCGAACCAGACCGACTGCCGGGGGACGAACCGGGTCCGCCCGCCGAGTTCGACCGGGATGACGTCCTCCGGACCCGGCGCGGGCGCGGCCGCCGCCGGCAGCGCGGCCTCCAGCCGCCGGACGGCCTCCGCCAGCCGGTCGGCGCGCACCGGCTTGAGCACGTAGTCCACCGCCTCCAGGTCGAACGCCTGCACGGCGCACTCCTCGTGGGCGGTGACGAAGACCAGGCGGGGCGGCCGGGGAAACCCGGCGACGAGCCTGGCCAGGTCCAGGCCGTCGAGGCCGGCCATCCGGATCTCCAGGAAGAGGCCGTCCAGCCGCTCCCCCGCGCCGATCATCGCGACCATGTCCTGGAGCGCTCGGACGCCGCCGGAGGCGGTGGAGACGTGCTCGATGCGGGGATCCTGGCGGAGCAGGCGGGCCAGCTCCGCCAGGGCGGGGATCTCGTCATCGACGGCCAAGACGCGCAACATGGCCCACACGTTGCCCACTGGGCACCGGGACCGCAAGCGATACGGCGAGCAATGGGTAAAGATCCGGCTACAACGCGTCATCCCGGCCGTGTTCCGGGGAGGCGCGGGACCGCGGAGGACCGGGGTCCGTCGGCCCGGCCCGGCCTCCGGTCAGGGCGGGCCTTCGCCCGGTTCCTCCTGGTACGAGTAGCGCTGCTCCCGCCACGGGTCGGCGATGTTGTGGTAACCGCGCTCCTCCCAGAAGCCGCGCCGGTCCTCCACCATGTACTCCACGGCGCGCACCCACTTGACGCTCTTCCACGCGTACAGGTGCGGGACGACCGCCCGGACCGGGTAGCCGCGCTCCGGCGAGAGGGGCTTGCCGTCCAGCTCCGTCGCCAGCAGGGTGTGCTCCCGCGCGAAGTCGCTCATCCTGACGTTGGCGCTGTAGCCGTACTCGCCCCAGATCATCACGTGCCCGGCCGCGGGCGCGGGCGGGGCGATCTCCAGCAGCGTGGCCGCGGACACCCCGGACCACTCGTTGCCCATGATCGAGAACTTGGTGACGCAGTGGAAGTCCGCCAGGACCGTCGTGCGGGGCAGTTCGGAGAAGCGCTCCCAGGAGAAGCGGTGCGGTTCGCCCGACGCGGTCGCCCCCATGACCTGCAACTCCCACGTCGCCGGGCGGAAGGTCGGCACCCTGCCGTAGTGGATCACCGGACGCCCTCTGGGGACGTACTGCCCGGGGGGCAGGCGGTCCTCCTCCAGCGGATCCTGGGTCCGATCCACCATCACTCCCCTCGCCGTTTCCCCGTTGGCACGGGGCAATCCTGCCACCGCCCGTTTCCCGGCGGACGGGCGGCTCCCTCTTTGCCCGGGCGCCGGGCGCCGCGGGAACACGCGTTCCGCCAGATGAGACGGGAGCGCCTGCGTGGGCGCGGGTGCGCTAGCATTCCGGCGATGCGTACCGTGTTCTGGTTTTGGTATGGCGACGGACCCGTGGGTCGGACCGTTCGCCTCCAGATGCTGCGCTGACAGCCAGGCGAACGCGAAGGCCCCGGGTCCGGATTTCGGACCCGGGGCCTTTTCGTTTTCCCGCAGGCCGCTCACCCCGGCCGCTCACGACAAGGAGAGACATGGTCATCGTCATGGCCCCCGAGGCCACCCGGGAAGACATCGAGACGATCGTTGAGGTCATCACCGCGGCGGGCGGCAGCGCGTTCGTCAGCCGGGGCGTGAACCGTACGATCATCGGCCTGGTCGGCGACGTCGCCCAGTTCGGTGCGCTGAATCTGCGCAGCATGCGGGGAGTGGCGGACGTGATGCGGGTGACCGCGCCGTACAAGCTGGTCAGCCGCGACAACCATCCGGAGCGCTCCACGGTCCGCGTCGGCGGCGTGCCGATCGGGCCGGGCACCGTGACGCTGATCGCCGGTCCGTGCGCGGTGGAGACCCCGCAGCAGACGCTGGAAGCCGCCGAGATGGCCAAGGCCGCCGGGGCCACCCTACTGCGCGGCGGCGCCTACAAGCCGCGCACCTCCCCCTACGCCTTCCAGGGCCTGGGCGAGGAAGGGCTGCGCATCCTCGCCGACGTGCGCACCGCGACCGGGCTGCCGATCGTCACCGAGGTCGTCGACGCCCACGACGTCGACCTGGTCGCCTCCTACGCGGACATGCTGCAGATCGGCACCCGCAACGCGCAGAACTTCGCACTGCTCCAGGCCGTGGGCGGGGTCGGCAAGCCCGTCATGCTCAAGCGCGGCATGAACGCCACCATCGAGGAGTGGCTGATGGCCGCCGAGTACATCGCCCAGCGCGGCAACCTGGACATCGTGCTGTGCGAGCGCGGGATCCGCACCTTCGAGACCGCCACCCGCAACACCCTGGACGTCTCCGCCGTCCCGGTCGCCCAGCGCCTGTCGCACCTGCCGGTCATCGTCGACCCGTCCCACTCCGGCGGCCGCCGCGACCTGGTCCTGCCGCTCACCCGCGCCGCCATCGCGGTCGGCTCCGACGGAGTGATCATCGACGTCCACCCGCACCCGGAGCAGGCTCTGTGCGACGGTCCCCAGGCCCTGGTCAACGGGGACCTGCGGGAGCTCGCCCGGGTGATGCGCCAGCTCCCGCCCCTGCTGGGCAAGAGCGCGGTCGGCGACGCCCTGGCCTCCGCCTGACCCGCCTGACCCGCCCGACCGGCCCGGCCTCCGCCTGACCGACAGGTAGGCGGAGCGGCGACCGAGGCGGAGCGGCGACTGAGGCGGACGATCCGCTGGACGAGGTGATTTTTCATCACTCGCGATACTTGTTCACTATTAGTAGCTGATTGGTGACTATATGTGTTCAAAGTGCGAGTGACGGGTATTGAGGTTCCGGGACCGGCTCCGTCCCCGCCGAGAGGCGGCCAGGAGGGAGCCGGAGACGATCGAGTCCCGGCCCGTGACGGGCCGGACGGAGAAAGGAAACCCAGTTCCATGAGCAAGACCTTGTCTCGCATCGCGCTCACCGGTGCCGCCGCGGCCACGCTGGTGCTCTCCGCCGCCTCCGCCGCCCTGGCCGGCGGCTACCAGACCGGTGGCTGTGGCTACGGCGGCTTCGGTTTCGGCGGTTACGGCGGCAACTCCTACTACAACGCCAACCAGTCGGCGGCGGGCCCGCAGGGTGCCGCCAGCACCAACCTGTGCACCGGCACCGGAGGCGGTCTCTACGGCGGTCTGTGGTAGACCGCCGGTTCTCCATAAGGCGCGCAGGCGAGGCCCCGTCCGGTGCGGACGGGGCCTCGCCCTGCGCGCGAAGGGCCGTCCGACGCCTTCCGCCCCTCGCGGCGCCGCGGCGCGGACCGCCGCACGTACTCATGAACGACCCGTGGACGACTCACGGGCGACTGAGTATCCGCACGGACGCGCGGCCCCCTCCCGGAGCCGGACCCTGGACGGCATGACGAAAGCGATCCAGCCCAAGAACACCGGCGCCTTCTACGTCCAGGCGGTGCTGTCCTTCGGTGTGTCCGTCTCGGCCGTCGCCATCGGCCTGGCCTACCTCCCGGTGGACACCTGGGTCCGCGCCTTCCTGTCCATCGGCGTCCTCTACGTCGTGACCTCGACCTTCACCCTGGCCAAGTGCGTGCGCGACCGCCAGGAGCTCTCCGACGTCACCACCCGGGTCGACCAGGCCCGCCTGGAGAGGCTCCTGGCCGAGCACGACCCCTTCAAGGTCGACTGACGGCGGGGGCGGGGCCCTCAGCCCTCCAGTTTGTACTCCTGCAGGGAGTCGGCCAGCTGCACGGCGAGCTCCTCGGCGTCGAGGCGCTTCTCGATCTGCTTCAGGTCGGCGATCTTGGCCGCCGTCTCGGCCCGGCGGGGCGCCAGCAGGGTGCAGCAGTCCTCGTCCGGGAGCTCGGAGATCGCCAGGGTGCCGATGCGGCGGGCCTCCGCCATGATCTCGGTCTTGTCGAGGCCGATCAGCGGGCGCAGGATCGGCAGGTCGACCGCGTCGTCCTGGGCGGTGATGTTCTGCAGCGTCTGGGAGGAGACCTGGCCCAAGGAGTCGCCGGTGACCAGCGCCCCGGCGCGGAGGCGGTGGGCGACCTCCTCGGCGGTCTTCAGCATCAGGCGGCGCTGGGCGATGACCGCCAGGCGGTCCTGGCCGGAGGCCTTGATGGACTGCTGCGCCTTGCCGAACGGCACCACCCACAGGCGGGACCTGCCCTGGAACTTGTCCAGGGCGCGCACCAGCGCGTACGCCTTGTAGATGGACTCGGAGGTGGTGAAGGGGATGCCGGAGAAGTGCAGGAAGTCCACCCGCAGGCCGCGGCGCATCATCCGGTAGGCGGCGACCGGGGAGTCGATGCCGCCGGACATCAGGACCAGGCCGCGCCCGCTGGTGCCGACCGGCAGGCCGCCCTGGCCGGGCAGCCCGTCGGTGTGCACGAAGACCTCGTCGCGGTCCACCTCGATGGAGACGACCAGCTCGGGGTTCTTCAGGTCCACCGGGAGGCCGTAGATGTCGTTGAGCTCGCCGCCGACGGTGCGGTCGAGCTGCATCGAGGTCAGCGGGAAGCGCTTGTCGCGGCGGCGGGAGCGCACCGCGAAGGAGACCCCGCGCTTGACGTCCTCGCGGTCGGCGAGCAGCTCGATCGCGGCCTTGAGGACCGCGTCCGGGTCCTTGGCGACCCGCCAGGCCCGGTGGATCCAGACCAGGCCCGGCACGTAGGCGACCCGCTCGGCGACCGCGTCGGCGGTCTCGGCGCTCGTCCCCTCCGGCAGGAACAGCGCGATGACGCCGTGGCGCTGCCGCACGTCCACCTTGAAGCCGAACTCCTTCAGGGCCGCCTTGATGTTGGCCTGCAACCGCTGCTCGAAGACCTCTCGGTTGTTTCCCTTCAGGACGACCTCGCCCAGCTTGAGCAGAACGCAGGGCTCGCCCAGTGCGGACACGGCCATGGTGGAACCTCCGGTGGAGCGTCGGGGGAAGGGTCGTGGGGCGACCGCCGGGTGTCGCGGGCGGCCGTCAACAGGCAACACCGCACCGGGGCCACTTTAGTCCCGCCTACGACCCGTCGAGGCCCTGCTCGATGGCGTAGCGGACGAGTTCGACGCGGTTGTGGAGCTGGAGCTTGTTCAACGTGTTCTGGACGTGGTTCTGCACGGTCCGGTGGGACAGCACGAGCCGCTCGGCGATCTGCCGGTAGGACAGCCCCTTGGCCACCAGGCGCAGCACCTCGGTCTCCCGCTCGGTCAGGCGCGGCCCCTCCGCCGGGACGGGCCGGGCGGCCAGCCGGCGGTACTCCCCCAGGACCAGGCCGGCCAGTCCGGGGGTGAACACCGCGTCGCCCTCGGCGGTGCGCCGGACGGCGTCGAGGAACTCCTCGCGGCTCGACGACTTCAGCAGGTAGCCGGACGCGCCGGCCTTGACCGCCTCCAGCACGTCGTCCTGCTCGCCGCTGGCCGACAGCACCAGCACCCGGGGCGGCGCGTCCGCCGCCGCCGCCAGCCCCCGGGCCACCTCCACCCCGGACAGGTCGGGCAGCTGCAGGTCCAGCACGACCACCTCGGGCCGTACGGCCGCGGCCACCCGGAGCGCCTGCCGGCCCTCGCCGACCGCGGCCACCACCTCGTATCCCGCCTCGGCCAGATCCCGCGCCACCGCGTCCCGCCACATCGGGTGGTCGTCCACCACCATCACCCGCATCCGGCCAGCGTATTACCGCACGGGACCGCCGTCCCGCCCCGGTCCCGCCGGACCGGTGGGACCGGGGATCCCCGGAAGCCGGGCGGATGGCGAAAAAATGGCTCGCGGGCGGGATATCCCTCCACGGAAGACGGAGATGGATCCGGACGAGCCGGGAGGAGTGACATGACGAGACGCTTCAGGATGTTGCTGGTGGCCGCGCTGGCCCTGACCGCCTGTTCCTGCGGCAACGAACGGCTCGCGCCGGAGATCGGCCAGGAGGAGATGGCCCCGAACGACGGCGGGAACGGCTTCCAGGACGGCATCGCGATCAGGAACGTGATCCTCGTGGGCGACTCCACCGGGAAGGCGCTGGCCTCCGGGGCCGGGGCCCCGCTGCACATGGTCCTGATCAACAACCGGACCGCCCCCGACCGCCTCGTCGCGATCAGCGCGCCGGGCGTGTTCCACGGGGCGGAGATACCCGGCGGCGGCGTCGACCTGCCGGTCCGGCAGCCCGTCGGCACCGGCCCGGTGCCCGTGGCCCTGCTGACGGGAGCGAGCAGGCAGCTGTCCGTCGGCGGCTTCGTCCCCGTGGAGCTGCGCTTCCAGCAGGCCGGGACGGCCCGGCTCCAGGTCCCGGTGATGCCGGCCACCGAGTGGCGGGCCACGCTCTCACCCTGGCCCTCGGCCCCGGCGGCCCCCTCCCCGACCTCTCCGCTCAACCCCACCCCCGGGGCGCCGGTCAGCCCCTCGCCCACCGCTCCGGTCAGCCCCTCGCCGACGGACTGACCGGGACGGACATCTCGATCTCGGTGCCGCGCCCGGGCCCGGACACCACGGTGACCGTCCCGCCCAAGTCGGCGATCCGGCCCCGGATCGACTGGGCGACGCCGAGGCGGCCCTCCGCCTCGGCCTGCTCCAGGAGGCCGGCGGGGATGCCCGGCCCCTCGTCGCGGACCGTCACGGTGACCGTCCCGCCGTCGTCCTCGGCGAAGACCCAGGCGGGGGCCCGCGCCCCGCAGTGCCGTACGACGTTGTCCAGGGCCGCCCCCGCCGCCGCGGCCATCTCCCCGGCGGTCCGGGCGGGCAGCGTCAGCGGGGTGGCCGGGGTGGAGACGGTGACCGTGCCCGAGGAGTACGCCCGCAGCAGGGCGCCCAGGTCGGCGGTGCCCGCCGTGGGCGCCTCCGGACGGAGCCTGACCAGCTCTCGCAGGGCGGCCTCCTGTTCTCCGGCGAGCCTGCCCAGCTCCGCCGCCTCCCCGCCGATCCGCAGGCCGCGCCGCTGGACCAGCGCGAGCACCTGGAGCACGGAGTCGTGGATGCCGCGGGCGAGCCGTTCGCGCTCCCGGCCCGCCGCCTCCAGCTCGATCGCCTGCTGCATGCGGGCCTCGGCCTGCCGGGCCAGCCGCGCCACGTGCCCGACCAGCACGCCCGCCAGGAAGAGCAGCACGGTTCCGTTGACCGGCAGGTCCCCGGCGCCGGAGCCGAACACGTCGCGCGTCCACAGGTCGGCCAGCGAGACGATCGCCGCGGCCGCGGCTCCGGCCCGGCGCCCGCCGTGCACGCCCCAGGCCAGTACGGCGCCGCCCATCCAGGTGGCGGTGATCGGCATGCTGCCCTGCTGGTGCGGGCCCTGGATCGCGGGCGTGCTCAGCAGGCAGCCGACGGTCACGAGCATGTCGGCGGCGAGCAGCGGCCGGCCGCGGAGCTCCTCGACGGAGTAGGCGAAGATCGTCGCCGCGGTCCACAGCGCCATGACTCCGATCACAGTCCAGGCGGCCGCCGGGTGCTCGTAGCCTCCGGCGCGGACGAGCAGAAGCGCCGCGTAGCCGAGGGAGGCGACACGGAAGACCGCTACCGTCCGCCAGAACGGGACTTCCATCCCCATTGACCCTTAAGCCTCTCAGCCATCACATATGTCCATTAAGGGTAATAATGAGGTAATTCCCTCTCGCAAAGAACTGGACCATGTCTCACGTCGACCACTTCTCCTACGGCCTGGTGACCCCTGTACTGGCCTACCTCATGTCGGGGGTCGGCTGCATGCTCGGCCTCGTGCTCACCGCCAAGGCGCGGACGGCCGGAGGTCCCGCCCGGGCGCGCTGGCTGATCGGCGGCGCGCTGTCCATCGGCGGCACCGGCATCTGGGTCATGCACTTCGTCGCCATGATGGGCTTCTCCGTCGACGGCGCGCAGATCCGCTACGACGTGCCCCTCACCGTCGGCTCGGCCGTCCTGGCGATCGCCGTGGTCGGCGCGGGCCTCTTCATGGTCTCGTACGGCGGGCCGAGAACCGCGGCACTCCTCGGCGGCGGCCTGCTCACCGGGCTAGGCGTGGCCGGCATGCACTATCTCGGCATGGCCGCGATGAACATGCCCGCGCACGTCTCCTACGACCCGGTGCTCGTCGGCGCGTCGGCGGCGATCGCGATCGCCGCCTCCACCGTGGCGCTCTGGTTCACCCTGCGGGTGCGCGGCGTCCCGGCCACCGGCGGCGCTGCGCTGATCATGGCTGTCGCGGTCTGCGGCATGCACTACACCGGCATGTTCGCCATGGACGTGCAGCCGGCGGCGTCCCCGGCCCCGGTCGGCGGGGCGCAGGGCGTCGACTTCCTGCTGCCGCTGCTGGCGCTGGTCGGCCTGCTCACCCTGGGCCTGCTGCTGAGCGTCGTCCTGTCCCCCTCCGAGCAGGAGCTGCGGGAGGACGCCGAGGTGATGGCCCGGCTGGACGACCGGGCCACGGAGGGTTTCCCCGCCCTCCCGCGGACCGAGGGCTTCCCCGCCCTCCCGCGCACCGGGGCCGCCCCCCGCCCGGAGGATCCGTCGCTGTTCGACCCCTCCGGACGGTGAGGCCCGGCCGGCGCCGCGGGCCCGGACGGGGCCCGGCGCCGGGACGCGGACTCAGCCGAAGAAGACCTCGGCCTCCTCGTAGCGGCCGGGCGGCACCGTCTTCAGCTCCTTGGTGCCCTCCTGCAGGGGGACGCGGACGATGTCCGTGCCCTGCAGGGCGACCATGACGCCGAACTCGCCGTCGTGCACCGCGTCGATGGCCTGCAGGCCGAAGCGGGTGGCGAGCACCCGGTCGAAGGCCGTGGGCGTGCCGCCCCGCTGGATGTGGCCCAGCACGGTGGTGCGGGCCTCCTTGCCCGTGCGCTTCTCGATCTCCTTGGCGAGCGTCTCGCCGATGCCGCCCAGCCGGACGTGGCCGAAGGCGTCGAGCTCGCCCGTCTGCAGCGCCATCTGGCCCTCGACGGGGTGGGCGCCCTCGGCGACCACGATGATGGGCGCGTAGCGGGTCTTGAAGCGGGACTCGACGTAGGCGCAGACCCGGTCGATGTCGAACGGCTTCTCCGGGATCAGGATGACGTTGGCGCCCGCGGCCATGCCGGCGTGCAGCGCGATCCAGCCCGCGTGGCGGCCCATGACCTCGCAGATCAGCGCGCGGTGGTGGGACTCGGCGGTGGTGTGCAGCCGGTCGATCGCCTCCACGGCGATGTTGACGGCCGTGTCGAAGCCGAAGGTGTAGTCGGTGGCGTTGAGGTCGTTGTCGATCGTCTTGGGCACGCCGACGACCTTCACGCCCCGTTCGAAGAGCTGCGTGGCGACGCCGAGGGTGTCCTCGCCGCCGATGGCGATCAGGGCGTCCACCCCGGTCTGCGCGAGGTTGTCCTTGATCTTCTCGACGCCACCCTCGATCTTGATCGGATTGGTCCGCGAGGAGCCGAGGATCGTGCCGCCCCGGGGCAGGATGCCCCGCACCGCCTGGATGTCCAGCGGCATGGTGTCGCCCTCCAGCGGGCCGCGCCAGCCGTCCCGGAATCCGACGAACTCGTGGCCGTAGACGCCCGCTCCCTTGCGCACGACGGCACGGATAACGGCGTTCAGGCCGGGGCAGTCGCCGCCCCCGGTCAACACTCCAATACGCATGGCATCCTCCGGTGGTGGTTCCGAGGTGATAAGGCCAGACTAAGCGGGGTGACACGACCGGCGGGGATCTCCCACGCCGACGCATGGCATTCTGCCTCCAGAGCGGCCCAGTGGTCTAGACCAAACGGCGGTCGGCGTCCACGCGCCGTCCGCCCCGGGTCCGCGGCGGACTCCCAGCGGTCGCCCGGCGGTCGCGGCGCCCGCGCCCCGGCAGGTGCTCGCCCGCCCCCCACCCCGCGGCCGCGGCCGCGGCGCTCACCTCCCCGGCAGCGGGAGCACGCACGACGGCGTGCCGCTCTCGAAGACCGCCTCGGCCCGCTGCGGCACCCCGTCCTCCATCGGCAGTACGGCGACGCCGCCGGAGTTCTGGTTGGCCACGTACATCCGGCCGCGCGCGACGGCGAAGTGGCGCGGCCAGGCACCCCCGCAGGGCACCTCGGCGACCTTCTCCAGACCGGGCGCGGACAGCACCGCGATCGTGTCCGGCCCCCGGTTGGCGACGTAGACGAACCGCCCGGACACCTCCAGGTGGGAGGGATGGTTCTCGGCTCCGGTGCCGCTGGCCGCCGCGACCGCGGTCTCCCGCCAGTCGGAGTCGTAGGCGCGGACCGTGCCGTCCAGTTCCCCGGCCACGTACCAGCGGTCCCCGGCCCGGGCCATGTGCCGGGGCCCCATGCCGGCCGCGAGCCGTACCGGGCCGCCGGGGTGCGGGGCGACCTCGCGGCCGCCCTCGACCGTGAAGCGGCGGACCTCGTCGGCGCCCAGGTCGGTCACGTACAGCACGCCGTCGGGGCCGAAGGTCGCCTGGTGGGCGTGGGCGCCCTCGCGGTAGGGGAAGGCCTGCACGGTGGTGAGCAGTCCCGCCTCGTCGATGCCGTGCACGCTCACCGTGCCGTCGCCGTAGTTGGCCACCGCCAGCAGCGTGCCCGCCGGGTTCACGGCCAGGTGGCAGGGGAACGAGCCCTCGCTGGAACGGCTGGCCAGCGGCGACGGCACGCCGTCCGCGCCCCGGGCGAAGACCTCCACGGTGCCGCGCTCGGCCTCGCCCACCGCGTAGAGCACGGGAAGGCGGGGGTGGACGGCGAGGAAGGACGGCCCCGGGGCCGCCGTCGCGCCGCGCCGGGCCAGGCCGTCCAGTTCCATCAGCACGATCCCGGCGCCCGACCCCCCGGTGTCCGGGGTGTATCCGCCGACATATGCGATCTCCGCCATGATTCTCCCGCCGTCATCGACTCTTGACCGGTCCGTGACCTTAGCGCAGTCACCTCACGGCGGGTCCCACGGGTCAGCCCGCGGCTCCGGCCTTCAGCCGCCCGGCGATGGTCACCACCCGCCTGGCCATGTGGTCCAGGGCCGTGTACTGCACGTCGGTCAGCGGGTCGCTGTTGGTGCCGCCGGTGACGTGGGAGACGCCGTAGGGGTTGCCGTCGGCGAACTTCGACGGGTCCGTGTAGCCGGGCGCCACCACCAGCCCGCCGAAGTGGTAGATGGTGTTGTAGAGGGCCAGCAGGGTGGACTCCTGGCCGCCGTGCGCGGTCATGGTCGCGGTGAACCCGGCGTAGACCTTGTCGGCCAGCATCCCCTGCGACCACTGGGGGCCGAGGGTGTCGATGAACTGCTTGAGCTGGCTGGAGACGTTGCCGTAGCGGGTCGGCGTGCCCAGCAGCACCGCGTCGGCCTCCACGATGTCGTCGGGCACGGCCTTCGGCTCGTTCTTGGTGTCGTCGAAGTGCTGGCTCCACGCCGCGTTGGAGGCGATCGCCTCCTCCGGGGCCAGCTCGGGCACCTGCCGGAGCCGGACCCGCGCGCCCGCCTCCTCCGCGGCGCTCGCCAGCCGCCTGGCCATCGCGTGGACGGTGCCGGTCGAGGAGTAGTAGATGACGGAGACTCTCACATCGGTCACGGGTCTGCTCCCTGTCAGGCGGGCGAGCCGCGGAGAAGCGCGGCGAGGAGGCGGGGAGGCGGGCTCTGGCGTTCCCGCCCCGCCTCCGGCACCTACCCCCGGCCGGCGACCGGCGATCCCGCCCGGCCCGGACCCGGACGTGCCGCAGACCGATTCCGGGGCGAGGATCTCCCCGCGCACCACCGCTCCGGCGCATCCCGGCCCCGGAGGCGGGAGAAGGCCACGGGCGGCCCGGAGACCGGGGGAAGGCCACCGGCGGCCGGCGGCGACGGAGCGCCCCCGGGCCGTCCCCGACCGCCCCGGCGGCGACGGGCCGTCCCGGGCGGTGCCGGGAACGGGACGCTCAGCCGCGGAACGGGCCGGTGACCTCGTAGGTGACGCCGTCGGTCCCGGCGGAGTCGCCCCGGGCGCCGCGCTGGGAGGAGAAGTACAGCCGGCGGCCGTCCGGGGAGAAGGCCGGGCCGGTGATCTCCGATCCGGCGTGGCCGTCGACCCTGAGGAACGGCGAGACCAACCGGTCCGGGGTGATCAGGTTGATCTCCATGTTCCCGCCGTCCTCGGCCACGTACAGGTCTCCGGCGGGGGTGCCGGTGATGTTGTCCACCCCGGTCAGCGGGGAGGCGGCGTCGTAGGCGATCTCCAGGCGGCCGTTCTCCGCGTCGTAGGCCCACACCCGGTTGTCGCCCTTGGTGGTGAAGAAGCAGACCCCGCCGTCGTAGTGGCAGCCCTCACCGCCGGAGAAGTGCAGGGCGGCCCCCACCTGGTGCCGGGTCGCCTTCAGCGGCGCGGCGGGATTGGGCACCCGCTCCCAGGTCACCGGCCCGGTGATCGCGCCCCCGCCGCCGCCTTTCCCGCCGCCGCCGTTCCCGCAGAGCACCTCCAGCCGCCCGGCCGTCAGGTCGCCCCACACGTCCGGCCGGAACCGGTAGAAGCAGCCGTCCCGCTCGTCCTCGGTGAGGTAGACCACCTGCCGGTCGGGGTCGCAGGCGGCGGCCTCGTGCTTGAACCGGCCCATGGCCAGGCGCGGCATCGCGGCGCGCCCACCGTACGGGTCGCACTCGAACACGCGGCCCCGCAGGGTCTCCTCGCACGACAGCCAGGTGTTCCAGGGCGTGCGCCCGCCGGCGCAGTTGAGGTTGGTGCCCGAGAGGATCCGGTAGGCGCCGAGGATCTCGCCGCCGGCCCCGAACCTGATCGCCGAGGCCCCGCCGAGCAGCGGGATCTCGGAGTTGGACACGTAGATCCAGCCGGCGCCGTCGGGGAAGCAGGCCCCGCCGTCGGGCGCCGCGTGCCAGAGCATCCCGCCGACCCTGCGGCCGGTGCGGGCGACGATCCTGCTGGTGAAGCCCTCGGGCAGCGCGACGCCGTTCGCGTCGGGCGCGCGGAGCGGCCCGTAGTGGCCCGTCCCCCGCGCAGACACGCACGCGGCCCCCTGCCAGAGGGATCCCGTCAACGCCGCACCCGCGGTCAGTCCTCCGGTGCGCAACAACGTACGGCGGAGCATGGCGCCTCCTCGCTGCCTTCACGGTACGCGGGCCAGTCGACCGGACCCGGGTGAACACGGCCACCGTCCCGATTGAAACTCTGCGGAAACCCGGAAGGCACGCGTTTCGACCGATCCGCTCTGATCGCCGACCGGCCGCGCCCCTCCTCCGGCGGGTCGCGCCCCCCCCTGCGGCCCCTCGGCGGATCGCGGCGCGCGAAGGCGCCCCGGCGCCGGGCCGGGACGCCTTCGCGCACCGCGTCGGGGCGCCCTGGCGGAAAGCACCCGCCGGGGCGCCGCCTCAGCGGCCGGGCGGGCCGTTCAGCGCTGCGCCTGCATCATCCAGTGGTGCTTCTCCACGTCCTGGGTGACGGCGATGAAGATGTCCTGGGTGACGGGGTCGGCCTCGGCGGTGGCGTCGACCCGCTCGCGCATCCTGCGGCCGATGGACTCCAGGATGTCCGTCATCGCCGCGACGACCTTGTCGACGTCCAGGTAGCCGGAGTCGAGCTGGGGCACCTTCGTGGTGCCAGCGATGGCGGACGCGCGGCCGTCGGGCGTGATGTCGAGCGCCACCGCCCGCTCGGCGACGGTGTCGGCGTGCGCCCGCGCGAACCCCACGATCTCGTCCAGGTGCAGGTGGATCTGGCGGAAGTTGCGGCCGATCACATTCCAGTGGGCCTGCTTGCCCAGGAGCGAGAGATCGAGGAGATCGATGAGCGCGCCCTGCAGGGCCTCTCCGACGATCTTCTTGTCACCGGGCTGGAGCGGGCCGGTGATGGTGGCCATGGGACGTACCTCCGTTGTCGGTATCGGTCTGTCTCGTTGCAAACCAGAGCCGCCCATACCCACCGATACCGGACCTATGTTGACACTGTAATAATTGCAGTGTCACTATGAGGGCATGGAATGGACGATCGGCGAACTGGTGGAGCGCGCCTCGGCGGCCCTCCCCCCGGCCGCCCGCCAGGGCGGGCGGGTCAGGGACGTGCCCAACGAGCGCCTCGTCCGGTGGTACGCCACGATCGGCCTGCTCGACCCGCCGGCCGCCCGCCGGGGCCGCGTCGCGCTGTACGGCAGGCGCCACCTGCTCCAGCTGATCGCCGTCAAGCGGCGGCAGGCCGAGGGCCGGAGCATCGCCGAGATCCAGGCCGAGCTCGCCGGGGCGACCGACCAGGCCCTGGAGGCGATCGCCCGCCTCCCCGCCTCCCCGGACGGGAGCCCGGCGCCCCGCGAGGCCCGCCCGCGCTTCTGGACCGGCCCGCCCGCCCCGGCACGGAACGGCCCGCCCGTTCCCCCCGCCCCGGCACGGAACGGCCCGCCCGACCCTCCCACCCCGGCGTGGAACGGGACGCCCGGCTCCCCCTCACCCGCCTCCCCGCCCCCGGTTCCCTCCGCCGCCTCGGCCGTGCCCGCGGTACGGCTGGCCGCGGGCGTGACCCTCCTGCTCGACGGCGCGAGCCGTGTCCCGTCCCACGACGACCTCGCCGGGATCGCCGCCGCGTCCGAGACGCTCCTGGCGGTCCTGCGCGAGCGTGGGCTCGCCTCTCCGGAAGGAAAGCCATGACGATCAACTCCATCACCCCGCTGCGGCCGGACGAGTGCGAGCCGGTCCCCGACGCCGGCCTGGGCGCGCTCGTCACCGAGCGCGGCAACCTGCCCCTGGAGAGCGTGGACGTCGCCGCCGAGGTCGCCGGCCTGGCCGCCGGGGTGACGGTGACGCAGTGCTTCCGCAACGCCTTCGACGTGGCGCTGGAGGCGACCTACGTCTTCCCGCTGCCCGACCGGGCCGCGGTGACGGCCTTCCGCATGGAGGCCGACGGGCACGTCGTCGAGGGTGCGCTGAAGGAGCGCGGCCGGGCCAGGGCCGACTACGACCGGGCGGTCGCCGAGGGACGGCGGGCGGCCATCGCCGAGGAGGACCGGCCCGACGTCTTCACCATCCGGGTCGGCAACATCGTGCCGGGCGAGCGGGTCACCGTACGGCTCACGCTCGACCAGCCGCTCCCCTATGAGGACGGCGCGGCGACGTTCCGCTTCCCGCTGGTCGTCGCCCCCCGCTACATCCCCGGGACCCCGCTCGACGGCGGGCAGGCCGGCGACGGCTGGGCCGCCGACACCGACGCGGTGCCCGACGCCTCGCGCATCACCCCGCCGGTGCTGCTGCCCGGCTTCCCGCACCCGGTGCGGCTCTCGCTCGCGGTCGCGGTCGACGCCGCCGGGCTGGAGCTGCGCGAGGTCCGCTCCAGCCTGCACACCGTCCTGCAGGACGGCCGCACCGTACGGCTGGCGCCCGGTGAGCGGCTGGACCGCGACTTCGTCCTGCGGCTGCACTTCGACGCCTCCACCGCCCTGACCCTCGTCCCCGACCCGGACGGCCCGGGGGACGGAGACGAGGGCACGTTCGCGCTGTCCGTGGTCCCGGAGCCGGGGCCCTCCGCGCCCGCGCCGAAGGACGTCGTGCTGGTGCTGGACCGCTCGGGCAGCATGACCGGCTGGAAGATGGTCGCCGCCCGGCGCGCCGCCGCCCGCATCGTCGACACGCTGACCGGCGACGACCGGTTCGCCGTGCTCGCCTTCGACACCGTGGTGGAGCACCCCGGGCGGCCCGGCGAGGGCGGCGGCGAGCTGGTGCGGGCCACCGACCGCAACCGCTACCGGGCGGTGGAGTACCTCGCCCGGCTGGAGGCGCGCGGCGGCACCGAGATGGTGGAGCCGCTGGAGCGCGCCGCCGCGCTGCTCGGCGACTCCTCCCGGGACCGGGTGCTGGTGCTGGTCACCGACGGGCAGGTGGGCGACGAGGACCGGATCCTGGAGCGGACCGCGGGGCGGCTGGCCGGCGTGCGGGTGCACACGGTCGGCATCGACCAGGCCGTCAACGCGGGCTTCCTGGGCCGGCTGGCCGGGCTCGGCGCGGGCCGGTGCGAGCTGGTGGAGTCGGAGGACCGGCTGGACGAGGCCATGGAGCACATCCACCGCAGGATCGGCGCGCCGCTGGTCACCGACCTGTCCCTGGCGGGAGACGGCCTCGACCCGCTCCCCGGCTCGACCGGCCGCCTCGGCTCGGTCTACCCCGGCGTGCCGCTGACCGTCCACGGCCGCTACCGGGGCGCGGCCGGGGCCTCCGCGAGCGTGGTCCTGCGCGGCCTGGACGCCGCCGGGCGGCCCTGGGAGCGGCGGATCACCGGGACGCGCGCGCACAACCCCGCGGTGCGCTCGATCTGGGCGCGCGCCCGGCTGCGCGACCTGGAGGACCGCTACGCCGCCGGGGACCGCTCGCTGGAGGAGGAGATCGTCTCGACCTCGCTGGAGTACGGCGTGCTCTGCCGGTTCACCGCGTTCGTCGCGGTCGACAGCCGGGTGGCCGCCGAGGGCGGCCCGGAGCACCGGGTGATCCAGCCGGTGGAGCTGCCCCGCGGCTGGGAGACGCCCGCGGCCGCGGCCGCGCCGATGCTCCTGGCCTCGATGCCCCCGACCATGAACGCGGCCATGCCTGCTCCCATGCCCGCCCCGCGGGCGGCCGCTCCCGGCGCACCGCCCGCCTCCCCCGCTCCGGGGTACGGCGCGGGCGCGCCGGGCGGGTCCGCCGGGGCCCTGCCGGAGGCCTTCCCCGGCGCGCTCCCGGACGCCTTCCCGGACACGGAGGCCGGCCCGGTCCCCGACACGGGGATCGGCGCGTTCCCGGACGCGGGCCGCGACGCGTTCCCCGTGCCGCCGGGCGGAGCCCCCGTCCCGCGCGCGCCGATGAGGTCCCGGTCCGTCCCGCGTCCCGCCTCCCCCGCCGGGGTCCCGGCCGGCTCCGGTGCGCCAGGCGACGCCCTGCGCACGCAACTGGCCGAGGAGCTCCGGCGGCTGCGGGCCGCCGAGTCCCTCCCGCCCGCCGAGCGGCTGCGCCTGCTGTCCGACCTGGGCAGCCGCCTGGCCGCCCTGGCCGTCTTCCTCGGCGGCCATCCGGAGCTGGAGGCGCTGGCCGGGGAGCTGGCGTCGGCGGGACCCGGCGCGGACGCGGACGTGCTGTGGCGGCAGGCCGTCCGGACCCTGGAGGCGCTGAGCGAGCCGGAGCGGCGCCGTCCCTTCTGGAAGCGGTGACCGCCGGGCCCGGTGGCCGGCCGGCCGGAGCGGCCGGCCGCCGGGCCGTCCCGGCGGCTTCGAGATCGTCCGCCGGATCACCCCGCCGCCTGTGACGTACAGTGGCGGGGTGGTGATTCTCGACGGCGGTCTGGCCACCCATCTGGAGTCCCTGGGCGCGGACCTGGGCGACGAGCTGTGGTCGGCGAAGCTCCTGGTGGAGGACCCCTCGCTGATCCGGCAGGCCCATCTCGACTACTACGCCGCGGGAGCGCAGGTGGCGACCACGGCGAGTTACCAGGCGAGCATCCCGGCGTTCGTGCGCCGAGGTCTGTCCGCCCGCCGGGCCGAGGAGCTGATCCTGCTCTCGATCCGCCTGGCCGCCGAGGCGCGGGACGCCCACGGCGAGGGCGCGGTGGCCGCCAGCGTCGGCCCGTACGGCGCCTACCTCGCCAACGGCGCCGAGTACACCGGCGACTACGACCTCGACGAGGACGGCCTGGTCGCCTGGCACCGGGAGCGCTGGCACATCCTGGCCGGCGGCGGAGCCGACTTCCTGGCGTGCGAGACCGTCCCGTCGTACGCCGAGGCCCGCGCGCTGAGGCGGCTGCTCGACGAGACCCCGGGCGTGCGGGCGTGGATCAGCTTCTCCTGCCGCGACGGTGAGCGCATCAGCGACGGCACCCCCATACGCCGGGCCGCCGGGTTGTTCGCGGGCCACCCCCAGGTCCTCGCCGTCGGCGTCAACTGCACCGCGCCGCGCCACATCCCCAGCCTGATCGGGCAGATCGAGGGCAAACCCGTCATGGTCTACCCCAACTCCGGCGAGACCTGGGACGCCGCGGCCCGCCGCTGGCGCGGTCTGGCCGACCCGGCCGAGTTCGGCGCGGCGGCTGCGGAATGGCACGCCGCGGGTTCGGACTTCGTCGGCGGCTGCTGCCGTACGACTCCGGAGCACATCCGGCAGATCCGCGAGCACGTCTACGGCGGCTAGGCGTCCTGCCCCGCGAGGCCGTGACGCCCGTACGGCGAGGGCCGTGCGGCAGCGATCAGACCGAGGTCGTGGCGCCCGTACGGCCGCGGCGGTGCTGCCAGAGGGAGTCGACGGCCAGGGCCCCGCCTCCGCTGAAGCCGATCATCAGACTGGCCGCCGCCAGGGCGAGGACGTACTCGTAGCCGCCCTTGTCCGCGGCGAACCCCGCCGACCCGTGGACGAACAGGATCGCGCCGAGCATGTTGAGCGCGAGCAGCGTGCCGAAGACCGGGAGCGCGGCGCCCACGATGAGGGCGATCCCGCCCACGACCTCCAGGACCGCCACCGCCGGCGCCGCCAGGCCCGCCAGAGGGATCCCGACCGACTCGAAGAACGCCGTCGTCCCCGACAGCCCGGAGCTGAACTTCATCCAGCCGTGCACCAAGAAGATCACGCCGATGACGACGCGTCCCACCAGGAACACGATGGGCCTGACTCGATCGATCACACCGAACATGACGCCTCCCATGGTTCGAATTCGAACCACCACCTAAGCAGATAGTTCAAATTCAAACAACCTGTAGACTGAGTGGATGACGGGGACGCGATGGCTCGACGAGCATGAGATGGTCGCGTGGACTGCCTATCTGACCGCCTCCCATCTGCTCGAACGGCGCGTCGAGGAACAGCTGAAAGCGGACGCGGGCTTGACCCACGCCCAGTACGAGATCCTCGCGCGGCTCTCCGCCGCCCCCGGCCGACGGCTCCGCATGACCGAGCTCGCCCGCGGCGTGGTGGCCTCCAAGAGCGGGCTGACCTATCAGATCAGCAGGCTCGAGACGATGGGCCTGGTGACCCGGGAGACCTGCCCCTCCGACGAGCGCGGGGTGCTGGCCGCGCTGACCGGTGAGGGCATGGCGTGTCTCGAACGCACCGCACCGGGCCACGTCGCCGTCGTCCGCGCGCTCCTCATCGACCTGCTGGAGCCGGGCGAACTGGAGACGATGACCCGCGTCATGCGGAAGATGGAGGCGGCGATGCGCGACGATGCGCCCCCGCCATCCCGTTGACCCTGTTCATCCCATCGGTCCTACCAGGCTATCCGGCCGACGGCCGCTCCGGCGAACCCCGCCGCCAGGCCTGCCGCCAGCGTGAGCGCCAGGTTCGCCGCGGCCAGGCGCCGCTCGCCGGCCTCGGCCAGGCGCAGCACGTCGTAGGCGAGCGTGCTGTAGGTGCTCAGCGCCCCGCAGAAGCCGGCGCCGCCCAGAGTGAGCGCCCAGCCCGGGAGCCACCCGGCGGCCGCTCCGGCCGCCAGCAGGCCGAGCAGGAACGAGGCGGCCGTGTTCGCCGCGAGGATCCCCCACGGGAAGCGGGGGCCGGAGCGCGAGGCCGCCAGGTGCCGCAGCGCCGCCCCGGCCGCTCCGCCCAGCGCCACCAGCAGCACGCTCATCCCGCCCGGCGCTCCCGCCGCGCCCGCTGCGCCCGCCTTGCCAGGACCGTCCCGGCGAGTGCCGCCGACACCGCCAGGACCGGGGTGGCGACGAGATAGGAGAGTGCCGTGGCCGGCCGGCCCAGACGGACCAGTTCCTCCACGTCCACGGCGAAGGAGGAGAAGGTGGTGAACCCGCCCAGCACCCCGGTGGACAGGAAGGACCCGGCCAGCGGGTGGGGCTCCAGCGCCACGAGCACCACGACGAGCGCCCCGATCAGCAGGCAGCCGAGGACGTTGACCGCCAGGGTGGTCCAGGGGAAGCCACCCGGCGCGGTCGGCAGCGCCGCGCCCAGGCCGTGGCGGGCCAGCGCGCCGAGCGCGCCGCCGCAGGCGACCGCGGCGGTAGCGGTGGCGGCCCGCGGCGGTCCGGCCCGGAGCGGGCGCCCGGGCAAGGGGCGGAACGAGAAACGGGACCGGGCCCGCGGCCGGAGCCGGGCCGGACGGCGGGGCCCGGGCGGGTCCCCCGCGCCGTTCAACGCCGCCCGGCCTTCTTCGCCTCCTTCGCCGCCTGGGCCGCCTCGGCCTTGGCGCTCGCGGCGTACTTGTCGACGTACTCCTGGCCGCCCAGCTCCATCAGGGCGTACATGATCTCGTCGGTGACGGCGCGCAGGACCAGGCGGTCCTCCTCCATGCCGTAGTAGCGGGAGAAGTCCAGCGGCTTGCCGAACCTCACGCCCGGGCGGATGCCCAGGCGCGGGAGGGGGCGGCCGGGGGGCATCATCTCGAAGGTGCTGACCATCGCCCACGGGATGACCGGCGCACGGGACTCCAGCGCCAGCCGCGCCACACCGGTCTTGCCCTTGTAGAGGCGGCCGTCGTGGGAACGGGTACCCTCGGGGTAGATGCCGAGCACGTTGCCCTCGCTCAGCACGCGCAGGCCGGTGCGGATCGCCGCCTCGCTGGCCTTGCCTCCGGAGCGGTCGATCGGCACGGTGCCGACGCCGCTGAAGAAGGCCCGGCTGAGCATCCCCTTGAGGCCCCTGCCCGTGAAGTACTCGGCCTTGCCGAGGGAGATCACCTTGCGCGGAAGGAACAACGCCCCGAAGAAGTGGTCGGCGAACGACAGGTGGTTGCCGGCCAGGATCACCGGGCCCTCCTTCGGCACGTTCTCCACCCCCTCCTCCCAGGGGCGGAAGATCAGACGGAGAAGGGGCGCGAGGATGGCCTTCACCACCCAGTAGAACACTCGATGCTCCTTTGGTTGACAGGAAGCGACCTGGAGTTATCTTCCCACCTCGAGGCTCCGTCACCTACACCGCCAAACCGCACAAATCACCCTCTCGCAAAACAGGCCCCGAACATGCGACGATCAGGCAAGCCTGACAAGGAGTCACAATGCCAATCATGTCCGGCGCGGAACCGTACCACCACGCGGGAGGCCCGGTCGGGGTGCTGCTCTGCCACGGCTTCACCGGCTCTCCGCAGTCGCTGCGGCCCTGGGCGGAGCACCTCGCCGAGGCGGGGCTGACCGTGGCGCTGCCCCGGCTCCCCGGGCACGGCACCACCTGGCAGGAGATGAACCGCACCCGCTGGGAGGACTGGTACGCCGAGCTGGACAAGACGCTGGCGGACCTGCGGGGGCGGTGCCCCGAGGTCTTCGTGGCGGGCCTGTCACTGGGCGGATGCATGGCGCTGCGCCTGGCCGAGGTGCACGGCGAGGGCATCAGGGGCGTGGTCGTCGTCAACCCCTCGATCGCCAACGACGTCCCGCTGCTCAGGCTCGCGCCGCTGCTGCGGTTGTTCGTCCCCTCGGTCCAGGGGGTCGCGGGCGACATCAAGAAGGAGGGGACGGTCGAGGTGGGCTACACGCGCACCCCGGTCAAGGCCGCGGCGAGCCTCCCCCGTCTCTGGGCGCTGACCCAGGCCGAGCTGGACAGGGTGACCCAGCCCGTTCTGGTCTTCCACAGCCCGCAGGACCATGTGGTCAAGCCGACCAGTGTGCGTATTCTTCGTGAGAGGCTGACCGGGGGGAATCTGGACGTGGTCGAGCTCGCCGACAGCTACCACGTCGCGACGCTCGACAACGACGCCGACCGGATCTTTGCGGAGAGCCTGGAGTTCATCAGGACGAACGCCTCTGTACCCTTGCAGAGAGACTGATCGCCAGCGGGGGATGCGCGGTCTCCGGAGAAGGAAGTGATCAGGCCATGAGCGACGGGCCCAGCTAGGTGACACCGCAGAGCGACGAGGACGAGGTCTGGCGGCAGATCGTCGCGTCCTTCAACGATACCGCCGAGCGCGACTCGGCCGACCAGCCGTGGCCGGACAGCGAGAACCTCCCCGCCGATCCCCCGCGCCGGGTGGTCAGGATCCCGGAGGAGGACGGCCTCCCCGTGGCGGAGGAGGACGGCCGCACCGACGCCGGCACCGACTCCGATCCCGCCGCCGGGCAGGAGGACGACGAGGGGCACTACGTGCCTCCTCCGCCGCCGCCGCTGCCCAAGACCGACGCCACCGCCAAGATCGCGTGGACGGCCCTGTTCGGCGGTCCCGCCTACCTGCTGGTGACCGCCGCGGCCGGGTGGGAGCTGCGCGGCTGGGCGCTGTTCACCGCGGTCGCCGCGTTCATCGGCGGTTTCGTGGCGCTGGTGGTGCGGATGGGGGACGGCCCGCCCGGCGGCTCCGGCTGGGACGACGGCGCCGTCCTCTGAGCCCCCGCGTCCGGGCCGGACCTCACGACCTGGACCGGGCGGAGTCTCCCTGGCCGGCCGGGCTCTTCGTCGCGAAGCGCTCGATCACGTCGGTGTAGCGCCCGTTGCCGTCCACCACGTGGCCGACGGTCCAGATCGTGCCCGTGCCGGGCAGGTAGGCCGCCGACTGGAGCCTGATCGTCCGGGGGGCCGAGGGCGGAGCGCCGTGCAGCGTCTTGACCCTGCGGCCGTCGTAACGGAGCAGGAACGCCTCCCCCGGACGCGTCAGGTCGACTCCGGAGATCCAGAAGCGGTTCTTGCGGTCGCCGGTCACGCCGTACAGCCGCACGTCCTGGTCGGGCAGGTCCACCCTGGACCACTTCTTGCCGTTCCAGGACAGGACCAGCGGGACGACCTGCCCCGAGTCGCGGTAGACGCCGCCGACGGCCAGTGCGCGCCTGGACCCGTTGAGGTGGACGTCGCGCAGGTAGCCGCCAGGGATGTCCGGAGCGGGGAAGGACTTCCACTGCCCGCCGGACGACCTCATGATCAGCGGTTTGCCGCCGGTGTCGCCGACCGCCCAGCCGTCCCCCTTGGCGGTCACCGCGACGCCGTACAGCGTGCCGCGCCCTTCGGCGGCGGTGAGCGTCCACTTCCCGCCCGAACCGGTGACGATCAGCGGTTGCCTGGCGCGGCGTCCCACGGCGACCACCCGGTCCGGGACGGCCGCCACCCCGCCCAGCCAGTCGCCCACGTGCAGGGTGTCGACGGTGACCCGGTCGAAGGCCGAGCCGTCCCCCCTCGCGAGGTACGGCAGGCCGTCGTGGCCCTCCCCCACCGCCCACAGCTCGGTCGCCGACGCCGCCGCGACCGAGCGCAGGAGCCCGGCCCCGGTGGGGTCGTTGCGGATGGGGACCTCGGTCCAGGTCCGGCCGTTCCAGTGGGTGATGGCCCCCCGGCTCTGCCAGACGTCCCACACGCTCTGCTGGCCCACCGCCCACACGTTCCCGGCGGAGAGCCCGGCGACGTCGGACAGGGATCCGTCACTGCTCAGCCGGGCGGTCGCCGGTGCCTGCCAGGCCTCCGCCGCGGGCGGGCGGACGGGATCGGCGTGCGCGGCCGGCGCGTGCAGGAAGGGCAGAAGCAGGCCTCCCGCGCACAGCGCCAGGGCACGCCGCGGAAGGCGACGGGTCATGCACCAAATGGTACGGGTGATGCCCGCTCCATGTGTGCGGCTCCCCGTCCTCGGCCGTACCCCCGGCCGCCTCCCGCGGTACGCGCCCGGCGGGGACACCCTGCCCCGCCCTGTCCGGCGCGCCCTGCGCGGGCGGCGCGTCCCCTCGCGGGCGCGGCCCCCGCGGGCGCGTTCAGCCGCGGGGGTCGCGCCCGTGGGGGGACCGGGCGCAGTCCAGCTCGGCGACCACCGGCAGGTGGTCGGTGGCGGCGGCCAGGTCGGCGGGGTCCGCCTCGATCCCGCCGCAGGAGACCACGGAGACGCCCGCCACCGCGAAGACCGCGTCGATGCGCTTGCCCGGGTTCCGGGCGGGGAAGGTGAGGCCGTCGCCGCGCGGCGAGACGGCGTAGCAGTCGGCCAGCCGCCCGGTGAGGTGCCGCCAGGCGGGCTGGTGCGCCTGCTCGTTGATGTCCCCCGCGAGCACGGGCAGCGCACCGAACCGGCCGGCGACCTCCTCGACCAGGTCCAGCGCCTCGCCGGCGTGGTGCAGCCGGGCTTCCTGGTCGAGATCCAGGTGGACGCAGCCGACGGCCACCCGGGCGCCCTCCGCCTCCACCACGGCGATCGCGATCGCCCGCCGTTCCAGACCGGGGAAGTGTCTCAGCAGGCGGCCCTCGCCGTGCAGCAGCCGTACGCCCGGTCCGGTCAGCACGGCCAGGCCCCCCGCCCGCAGCCCCGCGGCGACCCGCAGGCCGCCGAAGGCGGCCAGCCGCCGCCGTCTGCAGCGCCAGCACAGGAAGCGGGGCGCCTCCTGCACGCAGAGCACGTCGGCGCGGAGGGCGGCGACCACCCGCCCCAGCGCCGCGACGTCGTCGCGCATGGAACGCACGTTGTAGCTGGCGACCCTGAGCACCACGGTGACCTCGCAGGTGACCTCGCGCCGACGGGAACGTCAGCGTAACCGCGGCGGGGACCCCGTGCCAGCGCCTCCGGCCGCCCGGCGGGCGCCTTCCGGTCGCCTCCTCCGGTCGGCGACTCCGATCGACGCCTCCGGCCGGCGCCTTCCGGTCAGCGCCGGCGGGCGAGGTCGGCGGCGCCGACGAGGCCGGCGGAGGCACCGAGCTCGGCCAGGCGGATGTCGGCCAAGGGGCGGTGGCCCCGGCCGGTCAGGTGGCGGCCGAAGGAGTCGCGGACCTGGTCGATCCAGAGGTCGGCGGCGCGCGAGACGCCGCCGCCGAGGATGAAGCAGCCGGGGTCGAGCACCGCGGCGAGGTCGCTCAGTCCCCGGCCGAGCCACTCGGCCATCGAGGAGAATGCGGCCAGCGCCGCCGGATCGCCCTCGCGGGCGGCGTCGGTGATCTCGGGGCCCTCGATGTCGGCGGGGCCGCCCCCGGCGATCTCCAGCAGCCGGGCCGCCCGCGCCGGGTCGGCCTCCGCGATCAGCCTGGCCTCGGTGACCAGCGCGTTGCCGCTGGCGTACTGCTCCCAGCAGCCGAGGTTGCCGCAGCCGCACAGGCGCCCCTCGGGGACCACCTGCATGTGCCCGAACTCGGCGCCCATGCCCCAGCGGCCCCGGTAGAGGGCGCCGTCCAGCACCATGCCGCCGCCGATGCCGGTGCCGACGGTCACGCACACGACGTGGCTCTCCCCGCGGCCCGCGCCGAACCTCGCCTCGGCCCACGCCATCGCGTTGGCGTCGTTCTCCACCACGACGGGCAGGCCGATCAGGTCGGAGACCTTCTTCTGCAGCGGCTCCTCACGCCAGGCGAGGTTGGGCGCGAACCGTACCAGCGAGCGGGTCTCGTCGATGAACCCGGCGGCGCCGAGACCGACGGCCTCGACCTCCCGGTCCTTCGCCAGCTCCGCCACCGCGTCGGCGATGGTGTCCGCGACGCGTTCGGGGTTGTCGGCCGGAGTGGGCCGCAGAGACTGCGCGACGATCCGCCCGCCGTCGTCCACGACGCCCGCCGCGATCTTGGTGCCGCCGATGTCAACGCCGATGGTCAGCGCCATCTCTCACCCTTTCCCTCTGGGCTCACCCCAGGTCGATGTGCTCCACGGGGGTGTCCTCCCGCGAGGCCTCACGCTCCCGCGCCCGCTGCGCGGCCGAGGGCCTGTTCAGCGCGTCGACGGCCGACTTGAACGCGGCGAAGAGCTCGGAGCCGGCCTGCACCAGGTGGTCGGTCACCTGGCCGCCGGACTCGCGCTGCGCCGCCATGGCGCGGCAGACGGGGCAGGCGCGGCAGATGTACTCCTCGTCGTGGTCGGAGACCGCCTCCTCCCACACGTCCCTGGCGCCGCGGCCGCCTCCGGAGAACGCGCTGCCGAACCCGGTCATCGTGCCCTTGACCAGGTTCTTGCGCAGTTCCCGCGCGGCCTTGCGCTGGAGCGCGTCGAAGAGCTTGAGCGCCTCCTCGGCCGCGTTCCCGAGCGGGTCGCCCCCGCCGCCCCGGGGGGCGCCGGGGCCCGCCGTCCCGGCGGTGTCCCCGGTCCCGCGGTCCGCTCTCCCCTCGCTCCCGGCTTCGCGGCCGTTCCGGTCGTGCCGGCCGGTCTGATCGCTCACGCCGTCCGGGTTGCTGGTGTTTCCGGTGTTCTCAGTCATCTGGCCCTCCCGATTGGAACCGTACCCGCAGACGGCCGTCCGAGAGCGCGGCGTCCCGCACGCCCCTGCGGGCCAGTGCCGCGGGCAGAGCCAGGACCCTGCGGTAGGGGCCCACGGTGACGATCAGCTCGTCGCCCTTCCTGGCCAGGTCCACCTCGCCCTTCTCGGCGAGCGGCAGGGTCAGCAGGAGCTCGCCCTCGGCGGTGATCCGCAGCGGCGGCTCCCCTCCGGGCGGGGCGAAGGGATCGGTCCGGCCGTACATGGCCTCGGCGACGCGGGCCAGCGCGTCCGGGCCGACGGGCTCGGCGTCCAGGTAGGGGACGGTGTGCACGGGCAGCGGCGCGAAGGACTCCGCCACCTCGGCCAGGTGCCTGGTCTGGGCGGCCACCCACCGCTCCCGCCACGGGTCGGCCCCCTCGGCGGGGAAGACGCGGTTGGCGATCGCGGCGTCGACGCGGTAGCCGTACAGGCTGAGGGAGGTGAGCGTGCGGCGGGCCTCGGCGAGCACCACGGCCTCGGGGGTGAGCACCAGCCGGACGCTGGCGTCCGGGCCGGTGAGCAGCTCGCGGACCTCCATCAGCGCCCGGTGCAGGCGCTCGCCCGCGCCGACCACGTGGTCGTCCGGGACGCTGACCATCGCCACCCGGCGCACCAGCGGGGAGAGCGTGCGCAGCAGCCGCCTGCCGACCGGGAGCAGCCGGTTGACGTGCCAGTCGAGGGCCTCGGGCAGGGCGAGCAGCCGGAGCGTCTCGGCGGTGGGCGCGCAGTCGACGACGATCACGTCCCAGCGCCCGGTCGCGGCCTGCTCGCGCAGCTCCAGCAGGGCGATGACCTCCTCCGCGCCGGGCAGCACCGTGATCTCCTCGGCGGTGACCGCGTCGAGGCCCAGCTCGGCGAAGACCCCGCGGGCGTAGTCGCGCAGCTCGCCCCACTGGCGCTCCAGCGACCGCTGCGTGTCGACCTGGTGCAGGTAGAGGCAGGGCTCGATCTCGGAGGGCTCGGCGGCGGCGGTCACCCCGAGCGCGTCGGCCAGCGAGTGCGCGGTGTCGGTGGAGACCACCAGCGTCTTGAGGCCGGACCTGGCCGCGAGGACGGCGGTGGCCGCCGCCGCGGTCGTCTTGCCGACCCCGCCCTTGCCCGTGAAGAGCAGGACCCGCGTCATGCGCTCTCGACGCGCTTCTTCAGCCCCTTCAGGGCGGTGTCGATGATGACCTTCTCCGCCTTCCGCTTGATCATGCCGATCATCGGGACCTTGAGGTCCACGGCGAGCTCGTAGGTCACCTCGGTGCCGCCGCCCGTCTCGGCCAGGCGGTAGCTGCCGGTGAGGCCGGAGACCATCTTCCCGCCCTCGGCGACGACCCAGTCGACGGACTCGTCGCCGTGCCAGGTGTAGGCGAGGGAGTACTCGTCACTGATCACGCCCGCGTCCAGGACGAACCTGACCCGCTCCGGGCGGCCGTCCGGCCCGGTGGACAGGACCTGCGCGGACTTCACCTGCCCCGCCCACTCGGGGTAGGCGCCGAAGTCGGCGATCACCGTCATGATGGTCGACCGGTCCGCGCCGATCGTGATGCTCGAGGTCGTGCGATCAGCCATGGGGTTACCGTACTACCGCTTCCCCCGCGCCCGCCTCAGCCCGGCGATCTCACCGCCCCGGCCTCACCACTCCAGCACGAAGGGCGTCCCGGTGCCCCGGAAGTGGCCCACGTTGACGCACTCGGTCCGGCCGATCCGCACCCGGCTCGCCAGGGGCTGGTGCACGTGGCCGAAGAGGGCGTAGCGCGGCCGGGTCCGCCTGATCGCCTCCAGGGTCGCCTCGCTGCCCCGCTCGAAACGGCGGGCGACGACGTCGTAGAGGAGCTCGGGGACCGCCGGGGGGATGTGGCAGCAGAGCACGTCCACCTCGCCGACCGCCTCGACCTTGCGGGCGAACTCCTCGTCGTCGATCTCGTTCGGCGTCCGGTACGGCGTGCGCAGCCCGCCTCCGACGAAACCGAACCGCAGGCCGCCGATCTCGGCGGTCTCCCCGTCCAGCACGCGGTGGCCCGGGCGGGCGTACTCCGGCCAGTAGCGCGGCAGGTCCACGTTGCCGGGGGTGAGGTAGGCCGGGACGGGCATCGCGGCGAAGAGCTCGCCGTACTGGCGGCGGACGGAGCGTTCGATGTGGTCGCGCGGGTCGCCGTCCAGCGACGCCCAGAGCCCGGCGGACATGGCGCGGGCCTCGTCGAACCGCTTGGCGGTGCGCAGCGCGATGAACTCGGCGGCCCGCTCCGCGCCGAAGAGCTCGGCGAAGATGCCCTGGGAGTGGTCGTCGTAGTCGACGAAGAGGATCAGGTCCCCCAGGCAGACCAGCGCGTCGGCGCCGTCCCCCGCGCGGGCCAGGGCGTCGGCCCTTCCGTGCACATCGCTGACGACATGAACCCGCATGGCGGACATCCTAGCCAGTCGGCGTCCGGCCCTTCGGTCCAGAATTCCGACATAAGTAACAAATGGGATGCGACGCCTCGGACGACGGTCGCTTCAGGGGGTCCCACAGGAGGAGGCTGATAGCGTGAAATCGCCCTTCGTAACGCCTGGGTGACGAAACTACCCACGCGTAACTTATCGCGATAACTTCCTGTTGACCCATCTCGATCCGTGCGTATTCAGGAGTGACCCGTGCGCGAGTACAGCGTTCCCGTGCTGGTGGACGTCCCCTCTTCCGCCAACCTGACCGACACGGTGTTCCAGCGCGCCGAGCGGGAACCGGGCGCCGTCGCCCTGCGCCGGAAGGTCGGCGAGGACTGGGTCGCCGTCACCGCCGGGGAGTTCCGCGACCAGGTCGCCGCCGTGGCCAAGGGTCTGATCGCCGCGGGCGTCGAGCCGGGCGACCGGGTGGCCCTGATGTCGCGCACCCGCTACGAGTGGACCGTGATCGACTACGCGATCTGGTCCGCCGGCGCGGTCGGCGTGCCGGTCTACGAGACCTCCTCCGCCGAGCAGGTGAAGTGGATCGTCTCCGACAGCGGCGCCAAGGCGATCTTCGTGGAGCTGGAGTCCCACGAGGAGACCGTCCGCGAGGTCCTTCCCGAGCTCGGCGGGCTGGAGCACGTCTGGCGCATCGAGGGCGGTGCGGGCGGCGGGGCCGTCGCCGAGCTGACCGCGGCCGGCGCCGGGGTCTCCGACGGGACGCTGGAGGAGCGCAGGAGCGGGCGCGGCATCGCCGACCTGGCCACGATCGTCTACACCTCCGGCACCACCGGCCTGCCCAAGGGCTGCCGGCTGACCCACGACAACCTGCTGTTCACCGCGCGGAACGTGGCCCACGGCCCGCTGGAGCGGCTGTTCACCGTGGAGAACCGCTCCGTGCTGCTCTTCCTGCCGCTCGCGCACGTGTTCGCCCGCGTCATCCAGCTCGTGCTCATCGAGACCGGCACGGTCATGGGGCACACCCCGAACATGAAGAACGTCGCCCCCGACCTGCAGGCGTTCAAGCCCACCTTCCTGCTCGGCGTGCCGCGCGTGTTCGAGAAGGTCTACAACGGCGCCGAGCAGAAGGCCACGGCCGAGGGCAAGGCCAAGATCTTCCACGCCGCGGCGGGCACGGCCATCGCGTGGAGCCGGGCGGAGTCCTCCGGCGGCGCCGGGCTCGGCCTCAGGCTCAAGCACGCCCTGTTCGACAAGCTGGTCTACGGCAAGCTGCGCGCCGCCACCGGCGGCAACCTGCGCACCGCCGTGACCGGCGGTTCGGCCCTGGGCGAGCGGCTGGGCCACTTCTTCCGGGGTGTGGGCATCGAGGTCCTGGAGGGCTGGGGCCTGACCGAGACCTCCGCGCCCTCCACGGTCAACATGCCCGGCGCCAACAAGATCGGCACCGTCGGCAAGCCGTTCCCCGGCGTCACCGTCGGCATCGCCGACGACGGGGAGATCCTCGTCAAGGGCCGCCACATCTTCAAGGGCTACTGGAAGAACGACGAGGCCACCGCCGAGGCGATCGACGCCGACGGCTGGTTCCACACCGGCGACATCGGCGAGCTCGACGCCGAGGGCTACGTGCGCATCACCGGCCGCAAGAAGGAGATCCTCGTCACCGCGGCGGGCAAGAACGTCGCCCCCGCCCCGCTGGAGGACCGCATCCGCGCCCACCCCCTGGTCAGCCAGGCGCTGGTGGTCGGCGACGACAGGCCGTTCGTCGCCGCGCTGGTCACCCTCGACCCCGAGGCGCTGGAGCCGTGGAAGGCCGCCAACGGCCGGGAGGGGGCCACCCTGGCCGAGCTCAGCACCGACCCGGTGATCGTCGCCGAGGTGCAGAAGGCCGTCGACGACGCCAACCGGTCGGTCTCCAAGGCCGAGCAGATCAGGAAGTTCACGATCCTCGACATCGAGCTCAGCGAGGAGACCGGGCACGTCACGCCGAAGCAGTCGATCAAGCGCAACGTCGTGATGCGCGACTTCGCCAAGCAGGTCGACGAGCTGTACGGCTGAGCCCGCGGAGCCGCGGTCCCGGGGCGGCCGCGCTCCGCCCGCCCCGCCCGCTCCGGGACCGCGCCTGCTCCGGGACCGCGCCTGCTCCGGGCACCCGGTTCCGGCCGCGTCCTTCAGAGGTCCGGGTCCAGGATCCGGAGGAACCGGGACGCCACCAGGTCCCAGCTCCACTCCCGGCCGGCCCACTCGCGCCCGCGCTCCCCCATCGCCCGGGCGCGGGCCGGATCGCCGAGCAGCTCCACCAGCGCGGCCGCCACCGCCCCGGCCGAGCCGCCGTCCACGACGAGGCCGGTCTCACCGTGCAGCACCGCGTCGGGCGCCCCGCCCGAGGAGCCCGCCAGCACCGGCAGCCCGCTGGCCGACGCCTCCAGGTAGACAATGCCGAGCCCCTCGACGTCGATGCCGCCCAGCCGGGTGCGGCAGGGCATCGCGAACACGTCCCCCAGGGCGAAGTAGCCGGGCAGGTCCTCGGCGGTCACGGACCCGGTCAGCCGGACCGAGTCGCGCAGGCCCAGGCGGCCGGCCAGCCGTTCCAGGCTCCCCCGGTACGGCCCGCCGCCGACCAGCAGCAGCCGGGCGTCCGGCACTGCCCGCAGCACCCGGGGCCAGGCGCGGAGCAGCGTGTCCTGGCCCTTGCGCGGCACCAGCCGGGAGACGCAGACCACCACCGGCCCGGCGGCGCACCACGACCGGAGCGCGGAGCCCTTCCCGGACGGCTTCGCCCCCGGGGAGAACACGCCGGTGTCCACCCCCGGCGCGAGCCGTACCAGCTTCTCCTCCGGGATCACCGCGGCGAGCAGCCGCCGGGTGTACTCACCCAGGTAGGTGACCGCGTCGGCATGGCCGCCGATCGCGGCCAGCAGCCGCCGGGCCGCCGGGACGCGGGCCCAGGACGCCTCGTGGCCGTGGGTCAGCATCACGACGCGCTCCGCCCCCGCCGCCCGGAGCCGCGGCGCGAGCAGGCCGAGCGGGGCCGCCGCCCCGAACACCACCGTGTCGCACTTGTGCTCGGCGAGCAGGCCGGCGGCCCGGCGGGCCACCGGCGGGGTGGGGAGCATCAGCGAGGTGGGGTGGCGCACGACGGGGTACGGCTGGCGCGCGTCGAACGCCTCGCACCCGGCCCAGCGGGGGGCGTAGACGACCACCGAGCCCGGGGGCATGCGGACGGCGAGCCCGTGCACGAACGACTGGATGCCGCCGGGGCGGGGCGGGAAGTCGTTGGTGACGATCAGCGTGCGCTTCACGGCTCCGGCAGGCCGTTCAGCGCGGCCCAGGAGCGCGCCGCGGCGATCCGCTCCGGGATGGCGGGGTGGGAGGCATAAAGAACATATTCAACGACATCTGGTGATAAATCAGAAATATTGGCCACGGCCAGCCGCTTCTGCATGGCCGCGAACGTGACCGGGTCCCGCGTCAGGTTCAGCGCGTGCACGTCGGCCCGGGCCTCGATCTGCCTGCTGACCGCGTTCTGCACCGGCCCGGAGAGCACGGTGGCCAGGCTCAGCAGCCCCATGACCAGACCGGCGGCCCGCGGGTCGGCCGGCGAGGCGCCCCCGCTGCGCCGGCGCACCGGGCCCGACGAGGCGACGAGGTACAGCAGGCACGCCCCGCAGGCCGCGCCCAGCGCGCCGACCAGCGTGCCGTACAGCACGTCCCCGCTGGCGGCGTGGCCCAGCTCGTGCGCCACGACCAGCTCGACCTCCTCGGCCGGTGCCCGCAGCAGCGTGTCGTAGACCACGATCCTGCGGGTCGCGCCGAATCCGGAGACGTAGGCGTTGAGCGCGGTGGTCCGGCGGGAGGCGTCGGCGACGAGCACGTCCTCGACCGGCACGCCGTCGCGCTCGGCCATGGCGAGCAGGTCGTCGCGGAGCGGCCCGGCGGCCATCGGCGAGAAGTCGTTGAAGACCGGCTCCACCAGCACCGGATAGGCGAAGGAGACGGTCACGGTCAGTGTGAAGGCGCCCAGCGCGGCGGGGATCCACCAGCGCGCGAAGCGCCGGGCCAGCGCGACGACGGCCAGCACCATGACCGCGGTGAGCGCGGTCCTGATCCCGATGTTCTTGAGCCGGTCGGCGGTCCACGACGGCCAGTCCTGCGTGGACAGGCCGTAGTCCCGCAGGTGGACCTCCTGCCACATCCCGAGCGGCCAGCGCACGAGCTCCACCGCCACCGTGACGGCGAGCACGCCGAGCAGCACCCGCAGCCACCACCGTCCCCCCGGAAGCCGTTCCAGCAGCCGCGCGCCCAGCGGGGTGGCCACCAGCAGCCCGGCCACCACCAGGGTCAGGCCGAGCGACAGGTAGGCGGGCGGGCCCACCACGGCGTCGAACGCCTGGGACCGGGCGATCTGCCCGGCGGTGAAGTCGCGGGCCGGGTCCGGCTCCACCCGCGGCGCCGCCGCGGGCAGCGCCCGCCACGGCGTGCTGAGCGCCACGACCGCCAGGGTGACCGCGCCGAGGGCGGCCAGCGCCCACCCCGCCGCCCGCGGGCTCCCGGGCCGGGCGCCGGGCGCCCGCGCGGTGCTCGACGTCATGCGAGTTCCTTCCGGAGGTGGTCGCGCCAGCCCGCGGTGAACTCCGCCGCGGTCAGGCCGAGCGTGGTCCCGACATCGCTACCGTAGAGCCTCACGAGGGCCCGCTCGCCGAAACGTGCGGCGACGTAGCGGCAGGCGAGCCAGGCCTCCTCGTAGACCTGCGGGAGCCGCGCCCCGCCGGGGGCGAAGTCCCCCGGACCGGGCAGCCGGTCCGGCAGCACGCCCGCCCGCACCTCCCGGGCCAGCTCCGCGGCGACCCGGCGGACGTCCAGCCCCGTGCCCGCGTAGCCGACGTAGTCGGCGAACCCCTCCGACAGCCACATCGGCACCCGGCCGCCCCGGGTCGCGCCGGTGGCCACGTGGACGAGCTCGTGGGTGAGGACCACGTCCCTGCCGACCTCGCTGAGCCGCGCGTAGCCGCCCGGCAGGACGACCACCCGGTCCGCGGTGGCCAGCGCGGCCAGCCCGCGCGTGGCCGCGACCCCGGAGGCGCCCGCGAGCACCGCGGCCTGCGCGTCGGTCTCCGGGAACAGGACCACCGGGCGGACGGGCCCCCAGATCGCGGCGATCCTGCGGCGGGCGCGGTCGGCCCGGGCGGCGAGGTCCGCCAGCAGACCGGCGACGGCGCGGTCCCCGACGACGACCGAGCCCTCCCCGCGGACCACGACGGCTCCCGGCCACGGGACGGCCGGGAGCGGCGCGGACGCGGCCAGCGCGGCGCCCGTGAGCGCCAGCATCCCGGCGAGTACGGCGCGGCGCCCCTGGGGGACGGACATGTGCGCCGATGCTACGCGACGCGGGTCGGCGGATCCGCCCGGGCGCCGGGCACGGAGCGGTCCCCGTACCGGACGCGGAGCGGCCCCGTCCGTCGCGGGGACGGGCGGGGCCGCTCGGCACCTGCGCCGTCCGGCGGCACGCCCGCCGCCGGACGGCCCGGTCAGCCGCCGGGGCGGACCGCTCCGGCGAAGGAGGAACGGTAGTAGTGCTTCAGCTTCACGATCCGGACCGTCCTGCCGCTGCTCGGCGCGTGGACCATCCTCCCCTTGCCGACGTAGATGCCGACGTGGCCCTTGCCATAGAAGAAGAGCAGGTCACCGGGGCGCAGGCTGCGCCACGATACCTTCTTCCTGACGGCGCGGTACTGGCTGTGCGTGATCCGCGGGAGCCGTACCCCCGCCTTGCGCCAGGAGTACTGCGCCAGGCCCGAGCAGTCGAACGCACGGGGACCGGTCCCGCCCCAGCGGTAGGGGGCGCCGACCTGCCGCTTGGCCACCGAGACGGCCTTCGCCGCCTTCGCCTTCTGCCGCGCGGCCTTGCTCAGCCTGGTGACCGCCTTGGTGCTCGCCCCGGTGAGGGGGGCACCGCTCATCCGGGTGACCGCGACGGTTCCGGCCTGTACCACGGTCGCGCCGTTCGCCGCCGCCCGCGCCTGCGCGGAATTCATTCCGACCGCACCGGCCGACGCGGTCAGAGTGAGCGCGAAACCGCCCACGGAAAGGCGAAAAAGGCGCGACGAACAGGGGTTCTGCAGGGTGGTAGACAGGATTTCTCCTTGGGACTTCCACTGATGCCTACCGGGTTAGCTGACGGATTCGGGCAGGGAAGACGCCCTATGGCACAACGGCGTGCCGATTCACCCCTGGCAATGGGAGCATGCCTTTGGTTCCCCGGTTCCATGCCTCATGGCTGCATGGATTCGGCAGGTCACGACGGTGTAGGTGCTTCGCGTGACCGCTTGGATTATTCATCTGGACACAGCCTGAGAGGCCGGTGCACTGCGACGGCATGGCTTGCTCGTCGCGACGCCAGAAGTTACCCCGATCCCCAAACATCGGCAAAGACGCTGCCCCGTCCGAAGATCGGGGAGCCTCTTCCCTCTTTTCATAACCGCTGGATAACGGCGAGTCCACCACCGCGATATGACCCTCGTCACATTTGGAGATCCGCTGCCTGAACGTTGTCACTCCCGTAACTCCAGTAACAGGAGTAATGATCTTGGCCGGACACGGAAGAGCCCGCGAGCGCGGGGCTCGCGGGCTCGGGCAGCACAGACGGGGACGGGGACGGGGCAGGACGGGGCGGGGGCGGGGACGGGGCAGGACGGGGCGGGGGCGGCTTCCGGGACGGGAGCGGGGCGGCGTCAGGGACGGACCGCGCCCACCAGGCGGCGGCCGTACGCCGACAGGTCGACGACCTTCACGACGTCGCCGGTCTGCGGGGCGTGGACGATCTGGCCGCCGCCGACGTACATGCTCACGTGTCCCAGGCCCTCGCTGAAGATGAGGTCCCCGGGCTGGAGGTCGTCCAGGGAGACCCTGCGGCTCGCACCCCAGCTCCACTGCTCCCAGGTCGTCCGCGGGAGGCTGACGCCCCCGGCGCGCCAGGCGGCCTGGAGCAGGCCGGAGCAGTCCCAGCCGCCGGGTCCCGTGCCACCGTACTGGTACGGCTTGCCGACCTGGGCGAAGGCGAACTGGAGCGCCTTGCGGGCGCTCCCCGAGGCGGAGCCGGTGTAGGTGATGCCGGGGCTGTTCGGGTTGCCCGCCCGGTAGGCGCCGAGCTCGCGCAGGAGCTTGATCTGGGCCTTGACCATCTTGTCGGCCTTGGCCTTCTGCTCGGCCAGCTCGTCGCGGTACTCGTCGGCCTCGGACAGGGCGGCCTTGGCCTCGTCCCGGTCGGTCCGCAGGGTCTTGGTGGCCTCGTCGAAGGCGTTGAGGGACTGGGCGCGCAGGGCCGACATCTGGTCCACCGCGGCCAGGCCGCTCAGCAGGTCACTCGGGTCGGGCCGGGTGATCAGGCTCTCCCAGCCGGTCACCGTGCCCGCCTGGTAGCCGCTGACGGCCATCGCGACCAGTTCCCGGCGCAGCCCGGCGACCTTCGCGCTCTGCTTCTCCAGGGCGCCGTTGAGCGTCCGGTAGCGCGTGCGGGCCTTCTTCCACTTCTCGCCGGCCTGGTTGTACTTCTCGACGATCTTGTCGGCCTGGTCGTTGAGCTTCTCCAGCTTCTTCTTGGCCTCGGCGATCGTCGGCTTCGGCTCGGCGAGCGCGTCACCGGCCGGCAACGCCGGCAGCAGGAGCGCCACGAGAGCCAGTCCGGCCGCCACGGGCACCCGCCCATAACACTTCGGCATACCCGCCACGGCCACTACTACGCCCTCCCGCCGTAAAGACCTGGGGCGAATAGTACAGAACCAGTAAGGTCCAGCTCACCTTTTCGCCCGCTTCCCCGCCTTCCCGCTCTCACCGGGCACGCGGCCCGGCGGAGACGACGAGCGGCCGCGGAGGACTCAGGCGCGTCCGAGACGCTTCAGGAGCAGTGCGGCGGGCACCGGACGCGCCCCCATGCGGCGGACCGACTCGGCCACCTCGCGGTCGGAGGAGACCACCGCGAGCGCCCGCCCGACGGGCTCGGCGCGGACCAGCTGGCGGATCAGGTCGTCGGCGATCTGCCCCGGCGCGCTGAACAGCACCCGGACCCCTCGCGGCGCCGACACCGGGACCGGCCCGTCCAGCTCGGCGCCGTCGAAGACGCAGGTCAGCTCGGTGCGGGTCTGCGCGTACAGCGCGCCGAGCCCGGTCAGCAGACGGTTGCGCTGGTCGGCCAGGGTGAGGGTGCCGTAACCGGTCTTGGTCACGTTGTAGCCGTCCACGATCAGATGGATCTGCGGCAGCGCGAGCAGCTGGTCGAGCAGGGCGGGGTCGTCGTCGGCGAGCGCCCGGGCGGGCACCGCCCGGACCCCCGGCCTGCCGGGGGCGACCGAGGCGACCGAGTCGGCCGGCCGGTTGATGCCCGAGGGCAGCGCCAGCTCCCTGCGCAGCCCGGCCGCGGCGTCCGCGAGCGCGTCGAGCAGCACGCGGACCTTGGTGTCCTCCTCGCTGCGGCCTTCGCGAGCGGCCCGGCGGGCGGCCTCCAGCTGCCGCTCGGAGTCGGACAGGCGCTCCCGCAGGCGGCGCAGCTCGCTCTCCCCCGCACTGCCCGCCGACGCGGCGGCGGCCCTGGCCTCCTGCGCGGCCTCCTCCATCGCGGCGGCGTGCGCCTCGGCCGCCCTGGCCCGCTCCCGGGCCGCGTGCAGCTTGTGGCGCAGATCGGAGACCTCCGCCCGGGCGGCCTTGAGCTGCTCGCGCAGCCGCTCGGACTCCTCCCTGGCCGCGGTCTTCTGCGCGGCCAGCTGCTCGCGCAGCCGGGTGACCGCCTGCTCCTGCGCCGAACCCTCCGCGACGGCCGCCGAGCGCTCCAGATCGGCGCGGGCGGTCTCCACCATCTCCACCCAGCCGGGCGGCCTGGTCAGATAGGCCGCGGCGGCGACCAGGACGGGCTCGGCGGCCGGGGGGACGGCACCCTCCGCCAGCCCGGCGACCAGCTCGGGCAGGCTCGCCGTCAGGACCTCGGCGACGGCCTCCCGGAACTCCTTGTCCGTCTCCAGCTGCGCCGCGATCGGCGTGCTGCCCAGCCGGGCGCGCTTGCGCGGCTCGAACCTGGCGATGTTGCGCAGCGGCGGCGGCACGGCGGCGGCGGGCATGGATCCCAGGACCTGGGACGCCAGGTCCACGACGTGTGAGCGGACCTGCTCGGGCAGCGGACGAGACAGGCCCTCTCCGGCTGAACTCATCAACGGCCCCTACTCGGATCGGTCTATCCGTCAAGGGTACGGCCCTCCCACCCCGCCCCCGACACGGTGGGACACCGGCCGCGGCCTCCGTACGGCGAGGGGCCCCCGCCGTACGGCACGGCGGGGGCCGGCTAGCCGAGGTGCCCGGCGTCCTGGACGGTCAGCGCGATCTGGACGCGGTTGTTCAGCCCCAGCTTGGCCAGGATCCGGGAGACGTGGGCCTTGACCGTCGCCACGCTCATGTACAGCTCGGCGGCGATCTCCGCGTTCGACCTCCCCCTGCCGACCGCGAGCGCGACCTCCCGCTCCCGGTCGCTGAGACCGGACAGCAGCCCCAGCGCCCGCTCACGGCGCGCGCCGGCGCCGTCGTCGGCGACGTGCGCGATGAGCTGGCGGGTCACCGCAGGCGAGAGGATGGGTTCGCCCGCCCCGACCCGGCGGATCGCGGCCACCAGGTCCGCGGGCGGGATGTCCTTGAGCAGGAACCCGGCCGCTCCGGCCCGCAGCGCCCGCAGCACCTGGGCGTCGGCGTGGAACGTCGTCAGGACGACCACCTCGGGCGCCGGAGCGGCGGCGCGCAGCCGCTCGGTCGCGGTCAGGCCGTCCACCCTGGGCATGCGGATGTCCATCAGCACCACGTCGGGCCGGTGCCGGGCCACCAGGCCCGGCACCTCGTCCCCGTCCGCCCCCTCCCCCACGACGGCGATGTCACCGGAACCGCCGAGGATCATCGCGAGCCCCGCCCGGACGAGGGCGTCGTCGTCCACGATCAGCACCCGGATCACCGGGCGCGGCGACGCCTCCCCACCGGTCACATCCCCCGGGCCGGCCAGGCCGACCGGGCCGCCGCCCGTACCGCCCGCACCGCTCCTGACACCCTCAGCACCGCCCACACCGCTCCCGTCCGTACCGCCCGCACCGCTCCTGACACCGCCAGCACCGCGGGAACCGTCCGTGCCATCCGTGCCACCGGGGGCACCCGCCTCATCCGTACCGCTCATATCACCCGCATCGTCCATGCTGTTCCACACCGCCCGCCCCGCTCATTCCGGCCACGGCAGCCACGCGCCGAGCCGGAACCGGCCGTCGGGCGCCGGGCCGTACTCCAGACGGCCTCCCATGAGTTCGGCCCGCTCGGTGAGCCCGATCAGCCCGGTGCCGCTGCCCGGCACGGACCGGCCGCCCGTCACGGGATTGACGACCTCGACGGTGAGCCCCTCGCCGGGCCCGCCCGCCACGGCGAGCTCCACCGGCGCGTCGGCGGCGTGCTTGCGCGCGTTGGTCAGCCCCTCCTGCACGATCCGGTAGGCGTTGCGGCCGAGCCCCGCGGGGACCCCGGACGGGTCGCCGACCCGCAGGTCGAACTCCACCTCCGTGCCCGCCAGCCGGGACTCCTCCACCAGGTCCTCCAGGGTCGCCAGGGTCGGCTGGGGCCGGTCCGGCCGGTCGGACACGGCCTCCCCGGCGGTCGCGGAGCCGCCGCCGTCCTCCGGGTCCCCGGAGCCGAGCCGGAGCACGCCGATGACCTCGCGCAGGTCCTGGAGCGCCTGGTGCGCGCCCGAGCGGATCACCTCCGCCGCCCTGGCCACGTCCCGCGGCGGCATGTCCGGCCGGTACTCCAGCGCACCCGCGTGCACGCTGAGCAGGGAGAGCCGGTGGGCGAGCACGTCGTGCATCTCGCGGGCGATCCTCTCGCGCTCCAGCCGCCTGGCCCGCGTCACCTGGAACTCCGCCTCCACCTCGGCCCGCTCCGCCCGGTCGCGCAGGGAGAGCACGAGCTGCCGGCGCGCCCGCACGAACATCCCCCAGCCCACCACGACCAGCAGGACCAGCACCGACACCAGCGCCTCCATGGCGTAGGGCATCGTTGGGTCGGGCCACAGCTGCAGGTAGACCGGGAGCGTCAGCAGGTTCGCCCCCACCACCAGCGCCATGGGGCGGAACGGCCGGTGCACCACCACCGTGAACAGCGCCACCAGGGCGGGCACGCTCGCCATGTTGGAGACGGTCGAGACGAGGGTGAGCACGAGGGCGAGCCCCACCGGCCAGCGCCGGCGCAGCCATACGGCGACGCACGCGAGCGCGCCCACCAACTGGTCGATCGCGCGGATCGGTTCGGTGGCGCCGACCAGGCCGTGCACCTCGTCCGCCGTGATCAGCCCCAGCCCGGCGGAGAGCAGGAAGACGGCGATGTCCACGATCCAGTCGCGGGTCGAGCGCCGGACCGCCGGCCGCCTCCCCTCCGGGGCGTCCTGCAGGGTCGCGGGCAGCAGCCACCGGTACTCCAGCGCGCGTTCGGTCACATGTCATGACATTACGACCAGAGGAGGCGTCCCGGAACCGACCAAAGTCGATGCCGTGCCCGCTTCCGGCCGCTCTCCGGACGGGCCACCGGGACCGCTCTCCGGGCGGGGTCCGCTCTCCGAGCCACCGGGTCCGCTCTCCGGCCGGGACCGCCGGCGCCGAATGTCGGTCGCGGCTCCTATGGTCGTGACCGTGGAACATGCCGTGCAGGGAACGCTGGACGAGCTGGGCACCCCGCTCAGCCAGATCACCTTCGTGGTCTTCGACCTGGAGACCACGGGCGTCTCGGCGGGTGAGCACGCGATCACCGAGATCGGCGCCGTCAAGGTCCGGGGCGGGCAGGTGCTGGGCGAGTTCGCCACCCTGGTCCACCCCGGGACGCCGATCCCGCCGTTCATCTCGGTGCTGACCGGCATCACCGACGCCATGGTCGCGCAGGCCCCCCGGATCGAGTCCGTGCTCCCCTCCTTCCTGGAGTTCGCCGCGGGCTCCACCCTGGTGGCGCACAACGCGGGCTTCGACGTCGGATTCGTCAAGGCCGCCTGCGCCGCCTTCGGATACCCCCCGCCCGCCCATCCCGTCGTCGACACCGTCACCCTCGCCCGCAGACTGCTGACCCGCGACGAGGCGCCCAACTGCAAGCTGGCCACGCTGGCCCGGCTCTTCAGCTCGACCGAGCCCTGCCACCGCGCCCTCTCCGACGCCCGCGCCACGGTGGACGTGCTGCACGCGCTCATCGAGCGGGCGGGCTCCTTCGGCGTGCACACCCTGGAGGAGCTCAAGGGCTTCACTCGCGCGCCCACGCCGGAGCAGCGCCGCAAACGGCACCTGGCCGAGGCGGTCCCCGCCGCGCCGGGCGTCTACGTCTTCGAGGACGAGCGCGGCGACGCGCTCTACGTCGGCAAGAGCGTCAACCTCCGCACCCGGGTGCGGAGCTACTTCACCGCGAGCGAGACCCGCCCCCGGATCCGGGAGATGGTCGGCATCGCCGCACGGGTCCGGCCGATCGTCTGCGCGACCCCGCTGGAGGCCGAGGTGCGGGAGCTGCGGCTGATCGGCGCGGCCAAGCCCCGCTACAACCGCAGGTCCCGCTTCCCGGAGAAGGTCGTCTGGCTCAAGCTCACCGACGAGCCCTTCCCCCGCCTGTCGATCGTCCGGGAGGTCAAGGACGACCGGGCCGCCTACCTGGGCCCGTTCACCAGCGTCCGCGCCGCCGACGACGCCCGCACCGCGCTGCACGAGGCGGTGCCGCTGCGCCAGTGCACCGAGCGGCTCTCCCCGCGCAGGGGCCGTCCCGCGTGCGCGCTGGCCGGGATCGGCAGGTGCGGCGCGCCGTGCGAGGGCCGGCAGAGCCCCGAGGAGTACGGCCGGCACGCCGCGGCCGCCCGCCGGGCCATGGAGGTGGACGCCGCCCCGGTCTTCGCCGCGGTCGAGGCGAGGATGGCCCGGCTGGCCCTGGAGGAGCGCTACGAGGAGGCCGCCGCCGACCGCGACCGGCTCGCCGCTTACGTCCGCGCCTCGGCCCGCATGCAGCGGCTCCGGTCGCTGACCTCGATCCCGCAGCTGGTGGCCGCCGCCCCCGCCGCGGACGGCCGCTGGGAGATCCACGTCGTCCGGTACGGCCGCCTGGCCTCGGCCGGGGTGATGCCCGCGGGCGCCCATCCGGCGCCGTTCGTGGACGCGCTGACGGCCACCGCCGAGACCGTCGTGCCCGGTCCCGGGCCCACCCCCGCGGCCGGCGCGGAGGAGACCGAGTGCGTGCTGCGCTGGCTGGAGGGACCGGGCGTGCGGCTGGTCCGGATCGAGGGCGGAGCCGGAGACCCCGCGGGGGAGCCGGCGGAGAGCGGAGCGGACGGAGCGGAGAGCGGGACGGGGGGCGACGGCAAGGAGACGGGGGGCGACCGGGACCGGGCGGCGAGCGACCGGGCTGGAACCGCGAGCGACCGGGCTGGAACCGCGAGCGGGACCGGTGCCGGGTGGAGCCTGCCGATCACCGGGTCGGCCCGCCTGATGGCGCGGCTCGAGCGGGCCTACCGGGCCGGGCCGGGGCAGGGGGAAGCGCACCGGCGGCGCGAGGGCCGACCGCTGCGCTGATAACTTCGGCACCAGACAAGCCGTACTCAACGAGGAGGAAGCTCGTGGTCACCGCGATCGTGCACATCAACGCCGAGGTGGACCGGATCCCCGAGGTCGCCCAGACGATCGCCGAGATCGACGGGGTGAGCGAGGTCTACTCCATCACCGGCGAATACGACCTGCTGGTCATGGTCCGCGTCGCGGCCTACGAGGAGATCGCCGAGGTCGTCCCCGGCCGGATCAACAAGGTGGACGGGGTGCTGCACACCGAGACGCACATCGCCTTCCGCGCCTACTCCCGGCACGACCTCGAGGCGGCCTTCTCCATCGGCCTCAACGAGGCGGACTGACCGCCTCCCAGGGCGGGTAGGTCGCCCGGGCGTCCGCCGTGGGCAGCCGGGCCCGGAGCTCGGACCCGCCCTCCTCCAGGGGCACGGTCTCCAGCGTCCCGCCGAACAGCGTGACGCGCTCCCTGATCCCGACCAGGGCCGGCCCCGCGGTGTCCGCGGTCCCCGTGCCCGCCCCGGGGCCGGCCCGCCCGTCGTCGCGGACCAGGAGGTCCAGGAAGCCCGGCCGCCAGCGCAGCGTCACGCAGGCCGACCGGGCCCCGGTGTGCCGCAGCGTGTTGCCCAGCGCCTCCTGGACGATCCGGTAGGCCGACAGCTCCAGGGCCGGGCCGATCTCGACGGGCCTGCCGTCCTCGACCACGTCCACCGAGAGCCCCTCGGTGCGCACCCGGGCCAGCAGGTCGGCGAGGTCGGCCAGCCGGGGCTGGGGCGCCCTGGTCCGCGCCCCGCCCTCGGCGCCCTCGGCGCTCAGCAGTCCCAGCGCGCGCTGCAGCTCGGTGAGCGCCTGGCGGCCGGACTCCTCGGCCGCCCAGAGCGTCTCCCGGGCCCGGACCGGGTCCTTGTCCATGATCATTCGTCCCGCGCCGACGCCGAGCGTCATCATGCTGACCCCGTGGGCGACCACGTCGTGCAGTTCGTGGGCGATGCGCGCCCGCTCCCGGGTCAGCGCGGCGCGGGCCAGGGCGTCCCGCTGCCCGGCCCGCTCGGCCTGCTCGTCCCGGAGCCGCCGGGCCAGACGCCGGCGGTCGCGGGCGAGCCACGCCGCCGCCGCGGCGAGGACGGCCACCGCGGACAGGGACAGGGGCAGGAGCCCGCTCACCGGGTCCCCCCGGGCGCGGAGATCCCGGGCACGGACCACGGGGAGACGGAGATCGGCAGGTCGGCACGGAGCATGACGGGCAATGTACGGCCTCCGCCGGAGGCCCCGCGTCCCCTCGCAGACGGATGCCCCGTCCTCCCCCGAGGTGAGTGCCCTCCGGCTCCCGTCAGGGCCGCGGCTCCGCCGTCACCGGCCCGGCCGCAGGGACCCGCTGACCTCGATCCAGCGGGCGAGGGCGGCGGCGGCCGCTCCGGAGTCCACGGCCTCGGCGGCCCGGGTGTGGGCCGCGGCCATCGCGGCGTCCAGGTCGTCGCCCGCGCCGTCCAGTGCGACCAGCGCGGCGGCGGCGTTGAGCAGCACCGCGTCGCGCACCGGCCCGGTCCTGCCGCCGAGGAGGTCGTGCACGGCCTGCGCGTTGAAGGCCACGTCCCCGCCGCGCAGCGCGTCCGCCCCGGCCCGGGGGATGCCGAGCACGGCCGGGTCGAAGACGGTCTGCGTTGCGACGCCGTCCCGGACGATCCAGACCGTGGAGGTGGTGGCGATGGTGAGCTCGTCGAGTCCGTCGTCGCCCCGGAAGACCAGGGCGGACACGCCCCGCTCGGCGAAGACCCCGGCCACGACCGGGAGCATGCGGGCGTCGTAGACCCCGATCGCCTGGGCGGCCGGGCGGGCCGGGTTGGTCAGCGGGCCGAGGAAGTTGAAGACCGTCGGCACGCCCAGCTCCTTGCGCGGCGGGCCGGTGAAACGGAACGCGGGGTGGTAGACCGGCGCGAAGCAGAAGGCGATGCCCGCCTCGGCGGCGACCCTGGCGGTGTCCGCCGGGGCCAGGTCGAGCACGACGCCGAGGTGCTCCAGCACGTCGGCGGCTCCGCAGGAGGAGGAGGCCGCCCGGTTGCCGTGCTTGACCACCCGGGCGCCGGCCGCGGCGGCCACGATCGCCGCCATGGTGGAGACGTTCACCGTGTGCGCCTGGTCCCCGCCGGTGCCCACGATGTCCACGACCGGGCCCTCGACCGAGAGCGGGGCGGCCAGCTCCAGCATCGTGCGGGCCATGCCGGTCACCTCCGAGACCGTCTCGCCCTTGGCGCGCAGCGCCACGGCGAAACCGGCGATCTGCGCGGGGGTCGCCGAACCGGACATGATCTCTTTCATCGCCCAGGCGGTCTCGTCCGCCGTCAGGTGCTCACCCGCGAGCAGGGCCGACAGCAGCGCGGGCCAGGTGGTGCGCGCGTCCATGAGGGTCTCCAGAGTGGTCTACCGGTCGTGCAACGGCGGTCGGGGTTGCGGCGGAGAACGGGGCCGGCCTGACCGGGCCGGCCCGGTCAGGGGCGGCCGTGGCGGCCTCTCCGTGTCTCCCGGGCGTCGCCCGGGTCTCTCCTGGCCCGGCTGTCTCCTAGTGCGCGGGCAGGCGGGTGGAGAGCCGGCGGCGCATCAGGTCGGCGACGGTGTCGGCCAGCACCACGGGGTCGATCGGCTGGGGCACGACGGCCTCGGCGCGCGACCACTCGGCCAGCCAGCGGTCGTCGCGGCGGGCGATCAGCAGGCAGATCGGCGGGCAGTCGTGGACCTCGTCCTTGGCCTGCCGGGCGACGCCCATGCCACCGGCCGGCTTGGCCTCGCCGTCGAGCACCGCGACGTCGATGACGCCCGAGTCGAAGTGCTGGACGACCTTCGCGTGGGTGGCGCACTCCACGATCTCCACGAGGGGCACGTCGGCGGCGGGGCGGCGGCCGATCGCCTCGCGCACCCTCTGCCGGGTGCTGGCGTCGTCGCTGTAGACGAGGACCCTCATCTTGTCGTCGGTGCTCAAGGTCGCGCTCACTATCCCTTGTCGATGTATGGTCACCTGGGATGCTACCGGTCGGCCCGCCCGGAGACCCAGACCGGAGACAACAGGGCGCGGATTGCCCCTTACGTCCCGATTAAAGGGACGTTTACCCCTCCTACCGGGGGGCCGTGCGGCGACCCGACCAGGGGAGCCGCAATAATGCTGCCCGTGGCGACAGCATCCGCAATCTCAACGACGACGACAGCACACTCGTCCAACAGACCTGACCTGGTCAGCGTCGGGACGATCGTCTGGCTGTCCTCCGAGCTCATGTTCTTCGCGGCGCTGTTCGCGATGTACTTCACCATCCGGTCGGTGAGCCTCGGCCAGGGCCAGCCCTGGCCCGAGGCCCACCTCAACGTCCCGTTCGCGTTGGCCAACACGATCATCCTGGTCCTGTCGAGTGTGACCTGCCAGCTGGGCGTGTGGGCCGCCGAGAAGGGCCAGGTCGCCAAGCTGCGCTTCTGGTACATCGTCAGCTTCCTGATGGGCGCCGTCTTCGTCGCCGGTCAGCTGTACGAGTACAGCCAGCTGGTCCACGAGGGGCACACCCTGTCGCACGGTCCGTACGACTCGGTGTTCTACCTGACCACGGGCTTCCACGGCCTCCACGTGACCGGTGGACTGATCGCGTTCCTGTTCATGCTGGGACGCACGTACGCCGCGAAGCGCTTCACCCGTGAGCAGGCGACCAGCGCGATCGTCGTGTCCTACTACTGGCACTTCGTCGACGTGGTCTGGATCGGCCTTTTCGTGACCATCTATGGCATCCATTAAGGAATCGGGGATCTCTGTGAATAGGATCACCGCTGGGCGGCGGCATCCCCTCGCGAGATACGCCGTCCTGCTTCTGGCCTTGGGGCTGCTGGGGTTCACCTACACCCTGGCGGCCCCGACGAGTGAGCGGGCCGACGCGGCCATCGCCTCCGGCAAGGCCGACGACGTGGCGGAGGGCAAGAAGCTCTTCGAGCAGAGCTGCTCCAGCTGCCACGGCCTCAACGCCGAGGGCGTCGAGGACCGCGGTCCCGGCCTCGTGGGCGTGGGCGCCGCCTCCGTGGACTTCCAGGTCAGCAGCGGCCGCATGCCCCTGTCCAACCCCGGAGCGCAGGCCCCGCGCAAGCAGCCCGCACCGTGGGTGAACGACGACACCGTCCGGCAGCTCGCGGCGTACATCCAGTCGCTCGGCGGCGGCCCGACCATCCCGACGGCCGAGCAGGTCGACGCCTCCAAGGGCGACAAGGCCAAGGGCGGTGAGCTCTTCCGCGCCAACTGCATCCAGTGCCACAACTTCACCGGCGAGGGCGGCGCGCTGACCCAGGGCAAGTACGCGCCTCCGCTCTACCCGGCCAGCGAGAGGCAGATCTACGAGGCCATGATCACCGGTCCGCAGGCCATGCCGGTGTTCAACGACAGCATCATCACCCCCGAGCAGAAGCGGGACATGATCGCCTACATCGTGGGCGTGCGCGAGCAGAAGGACCCGGGTGGCGCCGACCTCGGCCGCATCGGCCCCGTCACCGAGGGCCTGGTCGCCTGGATCGTGGGTCTCAGCCTTCTCTCGCTGGCCGCTATCTGGATCACCGCGAAGAGGCGACAGGCCCAATGACAGACAACAATCACGACATCGAGCAGCCGGGTGAGCGCGTTCCCAAGCGCGTCATCGGCACTCCCTCGCACGCCGCCACCGGCACGCCGCTGCTCGGCGCCGAGGAGCGCACCGGCCCGGCCGAGGTCCCCGGCGTGGACCTGCAGGACGAGGCGACGGCGAAGAAGGGCGAGCGGATCGCCGCCTTCTGCTTCCTCCTCACGTTCCTGGCGGGCATCGCGTTCATCGTCTCCTACGTGGCCTTCCAGGTCGGCGACCTGGACAGCGCGGCGACCTCGAACCTGGCCCTGGGCAGCTCGCTCACGGTGGCGCTGCTGGCCCTGGCCTCGGGCATCGTGGTCTGGGTCCGCATGGTCATGCCCAAGTACAAGCTCGTCCAGGAGCGCCACGAGATGGCCTCCGACGGCGAGACCCGGGCGTACGTCGGCGAGACCTTCCTGCAGGGCGCGGCCGAGAGCGGCATCACCAAGCGGCCGCTGCTGCGCCGTACGCTGCTGGCCGCCGCGGCTCCGCTCGGCCTGGCGCCGCTGGTGCTGCTGAAGGACCTCGGCCCGCACGAGTACGCCGACTTCCCGAAGAAGCTGCGGCACACCGTCTGGGGTGAGAAGACCAAGGAGGGCAAGCAGCGCAGGCTCGTCGTCGAGGGCACCGGCGCGCCGATCCGCGCGGCGGACTTCAACTCCCCCGGCGGCATCCTGTCGGTGGTCCCCGAGGGCTACGAGCACGATCTGAACGAGCTGGCCAAGTCCACGCTCATCCTGATCAAGTTCCGCCCCGAGGAGCTCAAGTCCGGCACCAACCGCAACTGGGCACCGGACGGGATCGTCGCATACTCTAAAATCTGCACGCACGTCGGCTGCCCCGCTGCACTGTACGAGCAGACCACGCACCACATCCTGTGCCCGTGCCACCAGTCGACCTTCGACGCAGCCGACGGCGCCAAGGTCGTCTTCGGCCCGGCCGCCCGGCCGCTGCCCCAGCTGCCCATCGCGGTGGACGGCGAGGGCTACCTCGTGGCCACCGCCGACTTCCCGGTCCCGCCGGGGCCCAGCTTCTGGGAACGCGGCGACGCCGAGGCCGAAGCCCGTGAGAAGGGAGGCCAGTCGTGAGCACCGGAACCGTCCCGAAGCCCATCGCCGGCACCAGCTCGTTCCTCGACGACCGGCTGGGCGCCGGGAACTTCATGCGGCGCAACCTCCGCAAGGTGTTCCCGGACCACTGGTCGTTCCTGCTGGGTGAGATCGCGCTCTACTCGTTCATCGTCCTGCTGCTGACCGGCACGTTCCTGACGTTCTTCTTCAAGCCCAGCATGGAGCACGTGATCTACGAGGGCTCCTACGCCCCGCTCCAGGGCATCGGCATGTCGGCGGCGTACGCCTCGACGCTGGAGATCAGCTTCGACGTCCGCGGCGGCCTGCTGATGCGGCAGATGCACCACTGGGCGGCGCTGCTGTTCGTGGCCGGCATGATGGTCCACATGCTCCGCGTGTTCTTCACCGGGGCCTACCGCAAGCCGCGCGAGCTGAACTGGCTGATCGGCGTCGGCCTGCTGACCCTGGCCCTGCTGGAGGGCCTGACCGGCTACTCCCTCCCCGACGACCTGCTCTCCGGCGCCGGTCTGCGGATCACCGAAGGCGTGGCCATCTCGCTGCCGCTGGTCGGCACCTGGATCACGTTCTTCCTGTTCGGCGGCGAATATCCGGGTGAGGATGTCATCTCCCGGTTCTACTCGCTGCACATCCTGCTCATCCCGGGCATCCTGCTGGGCCTGATCTCCGCCCACATGATCCTCATGTGGGTGCAGAAGCACACCCAGATGCCGGGCAAGGGCCGGACGAACAAGAACGTGGTGGGCGCGCCGTTCTACCCGGCCTTCATGGCCAAGGCCGGCGCCTACTTCATGTTCACCTTCGGCGTCATCGCTCTGCTGGGGACCTTCGCCCAGATCAACCCGATCTGGCTGTTCGGCCCCTACACGCCGGCGGACATTTCGGCGGGTTCGCAGCCCGACTTCTACATGGGCTTCCTGGAGGGCGCGCTGCGCCTGATGCCCTCGTGGGAGGTCAACCTGTTCGGGCAGGGCGGCGGCACGCTCCCGCTGAGCGTGCTGATCCCGGCACTCGTCCCGATGGGCATCATCATGACGGGCCTGGCGGTGTACCCGTTCGCCGAACGCTGGATCACCGGCGACAACCGCGAGCACCACGTCGTGGACCGTCCCCGCAACAACCCGCACCGCACCGCGATCGGCATCTCCGCGATGACGTTCTACGGCGTGCTCTGGCTGCTGGGCGCGAACGACGAGCTCTCCTGGGTCCTGCACGTCTCGCTGAACTGGACCACCTACGTGGGCCGGGTCCTGGTCTTCGTGGCCCCGGTGATCGCCTACGTGGTCACCTACCGCATCTGCCTCGGCCTGCAGCGCAAGGACGCGGCGATCATCGGGCACGGCGTGGAGTCGGGCGTCATCAAGCGCCTGCCCCACGGCGAGTACATCGAGGTCCACGTGCCCCCGGCGCAGGACATCGAGGCCCACATGCGCGGCAAGGAGGCCGTCCCGACCCTTCCGGGCGCCGGGAACGGCTCCGACGGCGTCCCGCCGAAGGCCCTGCGCGGCCCGATCGGCAGGCTCCGGGCCAAGATGAGCGCCGCCTACGGCGGCGAGAAGATCCCGCTGGACGACGGCCACGGTGACGGCCACGGCCACGACGACCACGCGGCCGTCGGCGCCGGCGGGGACGACAAGCCCGCCGTCCACTGACGGACCGGCGGCACGGCGGAAGAAGAGGGCCCGGGCGGATCATCCGCCCGGGCCCTCCGTCGTTCCCGCCCCTGCCCGGGTTCCATCCCGTCAGGCGCATCCGGCGCATCCGGCGGACGGTCCGTCCTGCCTTCACCGGTCGGCGGAGGACCCGGGGCCGGTCCGCCCCGCCGTCACTGGCCGGCGGAGGACCCGATCCCCTCGGTGGTGAAGCCCTTGAGCGTGCTCCACCTGGTCCACTGCGCCCAGTCCTCCTGCCAGTGGCCCCAGCCGTTGGTGGGTTCGAGCTCGCGGGGCGAGCCGGTGATGATGATGGGGTCGCCGATCAGGGTGTTGTCGATGAACCAGCGCGCGTTGGCCGGGCTGACGTTGACGCAGCCGTGGCTCACGTTGGCGCGGCCCTGCGAGCCGACCGACCACGGGGCGCTGTGGACGTACTCGCCGCTGTTGGAGATCCGGACGGTGTTGTAGACGGTCTTGCGGTAGTAACCGGGCTGACCGGGACCGATGCCGGGCGAGATCATGATGGTCACCGGCTCGCGGGACATGGCCAGGTGGATACCGCTGGTCGTGTGGTACTTCCAGACGCCGCCCTGCCCCGCGCTCATCGGGATCTCCCTGATCTCCTCGCCGTCGCGCCGGACCGTCAGGCGGTGGGCGTGGACGCTGCCCGAGGTGATCTGGGACCTGCCGATCCGGAAGTCGAGGACGTGGTCGCGCCTGCCGTACAGGCCCTCGCCGCCGCGCACCCCCGACAGCCGCGCCTCCAGGCGGACCCGGGTGTGGGCGGGCCAGAACCGCTTCGGCCGGAAGTGCACGTTCCGGTCGTCGAACCAGTGCCAGGCGCCGTGGACCGGCTTGGAGGTGCGCAGCAGCAGGTTGCGCTCGACGGAGAGCCGGTCGGTGACGTCCCGATCGAATGTGATCATGATGGGCATGCCGACGCCCACGGTGAGGCCGGTGTAATCCCTGTGCGGCAGGAGGCTCTGCACGGCGAAGCCCTCGGCGGCCCGGACCGTGGTGAAGGAGCTGGTGGACTCCATCGTGCCGCCCTCCGGATCGGCCGCCAGCACGGTGACCTCGTAGGTGGTCCCGGGGGCCGCCGTCCCCCGGCTCCGCCACTGGGTGCCGTCGGCGCTCAGCACGCCCGGCAGCGCCGCCCCGGCAGAGCCCTTGGAGCCCTTCACGGCCCGTACGGTGACCTTCTCCAGGGTCCCTCCCCGGACGCCGACCAGGACGGTCGTGTCGGTCGGCACCCCCTGGCTGCCGTCGGAGGGCATCACCATCACGGCGGGCTTCTCGCGCACCGCCTGCGGCGCGGCCGCGCCGGCCCGCGCGGACGGCTCCGTCTCGCCCTCGGCGCCCGCGGCGGCGGCCGCCGGGCATGACACCGCCAGCATCAGGGCGAGCAGCCCCGGCCCATAGGTCGAACCACGGATCGCCTGCCGCACGTGCACTCCCTCTTCCCGGACTGTCTCCAGATTTCGTTATTACCCGGAGTAAGCGGGCGAGCACGCCGCAGAGATACGCGAGTGATCAACAAACCTCAAACAAATCCAAAAAGCGGGCCGTGGAAGGAATTCCACGGCCCGCTTCCGGTGTCCGGAGGGCGTCCCGGTGACGCCCTCGCTGCCTCTCGGCCCGCTCGGCGCACCCAGTGCGCTCACTGAACTCAGTGAGCTCAGTGAGCTCAGTGAGCTCAGTGAGCTCAGTGCGAGAAGTTGCCCCGGTAGTACTCGAAGACGAAACCGATCATGGCCATGATGATCGCGAAGACGCCGATGATGAACAGCCACCAGCCGATGACCAGGCCCACGGTGGCGAGCGCGACGGCCAGGCAGACGAAGAGCGGCCACCAGCTGTGCGGGCTGAAGAAGCCCAGCTCGCCCGCGTCGTCGCTGATCTCGCCCTGCTTGTCGTCCGACGGCTGGTCGCCGATCCGCCGGGCGGTGTACATCAGGTAGTAACCGATCATGAGCGCGAAGCCGACCGAGATCGCCATCGCCGTCGTGCCGACCGGCTCCTTGGACCAGAACCAGTAGACGACGTCCACCGCGGCGAAGAAGATGCCGCAGAGGATGAACAGCCAGCCCTGAACCTTCATCGGACCTCCTCCAGCTCACGCTTGGCCGGGGCGTACGGGTGCTTGAGGTCGAACGCGGGACGCTCGGACCGGATGCGCGGCAGCGAGGTGAAGTTGTGCCGCGGCGGCGGGCAGGAGGTGGCCCACTCCAGGGAGTTGCCGTAGCCCCACGGGTCGTCCACGGTGACCTTGGGCGCGCTCTTGGCCGTCTTCCACACGTTGTAGAGGAACGGCAGCGTGGAGGCACCCAGCAGGAACGCGCCCACCGAGGAGACCATGTTCAGGTCGGTGAAGCCGTCGATCGGGCTGTAGTCGGCGTAGCGGCGCGGGAAGCCCTGCGCGCCCAGCCAGTGCTGGACCAGGAAGGTGGCGTGGAAGCCGACGAACAGCGTCCAGAAGTGGAACTTGCCGAGCGCGTCGTTGAGCATCTTGCCGGTGAGCTTCGGCCACCAGAAGTAGAAGCCGGCGAACATCGCGAAGACCACGGTGCCGAAGACGACGTAGTGGAAGTGCGCCACCACGAAGTAGGAGTCCGTCACCTGGAAGTCCAGCGGCGGGGAGGCCAGGATGACGCCGGTCAGGCCGCCGAACAGGAAGGTGACCAGGAAGCCGACCGAGAACAGCATCGGCGACTCGAACGACAGGTGGCCCCGCCACATGGTGCCGATCCAGTTGAAGAACTTCACGCCGGTCGGGACCGCGATGAGGAACGTCATGAACGAGAAGAACGGCAGCAGCACCTGGCCGGTCGGGAACATGTGGTGCGCCCACACGGTGATCGACAGACCGGCGATGGCGATGGTCGCGCCGACCAGGCCGATGTAGCCGAAGAGCGGCTTGCGGCTGAAGACCGGCAGGATCTCCGTCACGATGCCGAAGAACGGCAGCGCGATGATGTACACCTCGGGGTGGCCGAAGAACCAGAACAGGTGCTGCCAGAGCAGCGCGCCGCCGGTGGCCGGGTCGAAGATGTGGGTGCCGAGCTTGCGGTCGGAGTACAGCGCGAGCAGCGCGGCGGCCAGCACCGGGAAGGCCATCAGCACCAGGATCGAGGTGAGCAGGATGTTCCAGGTGAAGATCGACATCCGGAACATGGTCAGTCCCGGCGCGCGCATGCAGACGATCGTGGTGATGAAGTTGACCGAGCCGAGGATCGTGCCCAGACCGCTGATGGTCAGGCCGGCGATCCACAGGTCGCCGCCGATGCCCGGCGAGCTGATCGCGTTCGACAGCGGGGTGTAGGCGAACCAGCCGAAGCTGGCCGCGCCGTTCGGGGTGAAGAAGCCCGACAGGGCGATGGTGCTGCCGAACAGGAAGAGCCAGTAGCTGACCATGTTCAGGCGGGGGAACGCCACGTCGGGCGCGCCGATCTGCAGCGGCATGATCGCGTTGGCGAAGCCGGCGAACAGCGGGGTGGCGAACATCAGCAGCATGACCGTGCCGTGCATGGTGAACAGCTGGTTGAACTGCTCGTTGCTGGTGAACTGCAGGCCCGGCTGGGCCAGCTCCGCCCGCATGACCAGCGCCATCACGCCGCCGATCAGGAAGAACACGAACGAGGTGATGAAGTAGAGGTTGCCGATCACCTTGTGGTCGGTGGACGACGCCCACTTCGCGATGATCGAACCCTTGCGGGTCGGCACCGGCGCGGGGGCGCCGGGCTGGTTTTCTGCGGTCACTGGGCACCCGCCTGGCTAGCGATGTACTGGTCGAATTCGGCCTGGGAGACGAGCTTCACGCGGAAGAGCATCCGGCTGTGGTCCACACCGCACAGCTCGGCGCAGCGACCGGCGTAGACGCCGGGCTCATCCAGCGTCTCGACCTGGAACTTGTTCTGCACGCCCGGAATCACGTCGCGCTTGAACTGGAAGGCCGGCACCCAGAAGGAGTGGATGACGTCCGGCGAGACCAGGTCGAACTCGATCCGCTTCTTCACCGGGAGCACCAGCTCCGGGGCCTCGGCGGCCTTGTAGCTGTCCGCGGGCCTGCCGATGACCTGGGCCTGCTTGCCGCCCGCCTCGGTGGTGAAGCGCCAGCTCCACTGGAAGCCCTCCACCTTGACCTTCACGTCCGGGGTGGCCGACATCTCGTTGATGTAGTTCTGGTCCCGGGCGGTGAAGTAGAACAGCACGCTGACCATGATCAGCGGCACGATCGTGTAGAGCATCTCGATCGGCAGGTTGTAGCGCACCTGCGGCGGCAGCTCCGCGGAGTTCTTCCGCTTGCGGTGGAACGCGGCGGACCACAGGATCAGGCCCCACACGACCGCGCCGGTGGCGAGCGCCGCGATCCAGGATCCGTTCCACAGACTCTGGACGGCCTCGGCCTGCTTGGTGATGCCCTTCGGCATGCCGCCTCGGGACCACTCTTCGGCACTGCACGCCGTCGCGGACACCAGCAGCAGCGCCAGAGCGGCAGTGCGTGGCACCCGGCGGCGGGCCAACGGACGCCGTGCAGAACGGCGGGTCGGACTCACGGATCGCCTACCCCACAGATGAAGCCCAAGAGTCGCTCCTGGGCGGTCGTTTATTCAGGTTCACAGCATGCAGTTCACAGCTTCACGCTGGGGGACACATTAGCGCGGACCGCCCCCGGTCCCCCGCCCGCCCCCGGTTGTGGCGTGCGGGATGCGACGATTGGGGCGTGGCGTACTTCGACGCGGCCTCCACCGAGCCGCTGCATCCCCGGGCACGCGAGGCGCTGGTGGCGGCGCTCGACGCCGGCTGGGCCGACCCCGCACGGCTGTACGGTCCGGCCCGCCGGGCAAGGATGTTACTGGAACAGGCGCGGGAGGAGATCGCCGAGGTGCTCGGCGCCCGGCCGGACGAGGTCTCCTTCACCGCGTCCGGCACCCAGGCGGTCCATCTGGGCGTGCTGGGCGCCCTGGCGGGGCGGCGCCGCGCGGGCCGCCGCCTGGTCGTCTCGGCGGTGGAGCACTCCAGCGTGCTGCACGCCGCGGGCGTGCACGAGCGCGACGGCGGCGAGGTGGCCCCGGTGGGCGTCGGCCGTACCGGCATGGTCGATCCGGCCGAGTTCGGCGCCGCCGTCGCCGCCGAGGGCACGGCGCTGGCCTGCCTGCAGAGCGCCAACCACGAGGTCGGCACGGTCCAGCCGGTGGCCGAGGCCGCGGAGGCGTGCGCCGCGGCCGGGGTGCCGCTGCTGGTGGACGCCGCGCAGACGGCGGGCCGCCTGCCGGTGCCCGCCGGGTGGTCGGTGCTGACCGCCAGCGCGCACAAGTGGGGCGGGCCCGCCGGCGTCGGCGTGCTGGCGGTCCGCAAGGGCACCCGGTGGCGCAGCCCGCTGCCGGAGGACGACCGGGAGCGCCGCCGGGTCCCGGGGTTCGAGAACGTGCCCGCGGTGGTCGCGGCGGCCGCCGCGCTGCGGGCCATGGCGGCCGAGTCGGCCCGCGAGGGCGAGCGCCTGTCGGCGCTGGTCGACCGGATCAGGTCCGAGGTGCCCCGGCTCGTCCCCGACGTCGAGGTGATCGGCGATCCCGTCGCACGGGTGCCGCACATCGTCACCTTCTCCTGCCTCTACGTGGAGGGCGAGGCGCTGCTGACCGAGCTGGACCGGGCCGGTTTCGCCGTGTCCTCCGGAAGTTCCTGCACGGCGAGTACGCTTCGTCCATCGCACGTCCTGGAAGCCATGGGCGTGCTTACGCATGGGAATGTCCGGGTATCGCTGCCCCGGGGCGCGTCCGCCGCGGACGTCGACCGCTTCCTCGCCCTGCTGCCGGAGACGGTGCGCAGGATCCGCGAGGAGGCCGGGGTCAGGTCGTGAGGAAGAAGTCGGGGAGTGAGAGCGTGATGTCGTCCAGACAGGCCCCTGCGGAGGAGGCCGTGCAGCCGCCGGCGCTGACCATCGACGCGCTGGGCAAGAAGTGCCCGATCCCGATCATCATGCTCGCCGAGCGGATCAACGAGGTCCCGCTGAACGCGGTCGTCTCCGTCCTCGCCGACGACCCCGCGGCCTTCACGGACGTGCCCGCCTGGTGCCGGCTGAAGTCCCACCGCCACGTGGCCAGCCATGAGCTCCCCGAGGGCGGCTGGGCGATCCACGTGCGGCGCAATTACTGATTCGCCCGAAAACGGGTACGGCTCCCCCCGAAGTACTGTTCATACGTTCTCGGGGGGAGACACCATGAGCGGGGAGACCGCCAAGGATCTGATGAGCGCCGGCTGCCAGTGCATCCAGGCCGAGGAGACGCTCGACCGCGCCGCGCAGCTCATGCGGGAGATGAACGTCGGGGCGCTGCCCATCTGCGGCAGCGACGACCGGCTCAAGGGGATCATCACCGATCGCGACATCATCGTGAAGTGCATCGCCGAGGGCAAGGACCCGGCGCGGACCACCGCCGGAGAGCTCGCCACCGGGCTGGTCTGGGTGCCGGCCGAGGCCAGCGTCGAAGAAGCCCTCACCAAGATGGAGCAGAACCAGATCAAGCGGCTCCCGGTGATCGAGAACGGCCGGATCGTCGGCATGATCAGTGAGGCCGACCTGGCCAAGAACCTGCCGGACGACAAGCTCGCGGACTTCGTCCACCGCGTCTACGCCAGGGCCTGAGACCCCGGCGAGGTCCGGGGCCGGTCCGTGGAGACCGGTCCCGGGGCCCGGCGGGGTCAGGCGTGGTGGCAGCGCACGAACCCGGCCACCTCGGCGGCGGCCTCGGCGCCGTAGGCGTCGGTGAAGCGCTCCAGGAAGACCTTCTGGCCGAGCTCGTACTCCTGGCAGCCGACGCGCTCCAGGACGTGCGTGGCGGTGAGGTTGCCGATCTGGCCGCAGCGCTCCGGGGACAGGCCCCAGGCCAGACCCGCCAGGAAGCCCGCACGGAAGGCGTCGCCGACGCCGGTGGGGTCGGCCTTGCCGAGCTCGGGGGCCGGGGAGACGTGCAGCGACGGCTCGCCCTTGCGGTCGATCACGGCGCCCTTGGGACCGAGCGTGGTGATGCGGACGCCGACCCGGTCGAGGACCTCCTCGTCGGACCAGCCCGTCTTCTGCTCGATCAGGCCCTTCTCGTAGTCGTTGCTGAACAGGTAGGCGGCGCCGTCGATCAGCAGGCGGATGTCCTCGCCGGACATGCGGGCCAGCTGCTGGGAGGGGTCGGCGGCGAACGGGATCCCGCGCTGGCGGGCCTCGTCGGTGTGCCGGAGCATCGCGTCGGGGTCGTTGGGGCTGACCAGCACCAGGTCGAGGCCGCCCACCCGGTCGGCGATCGGCTGCAGCTCGATCAGCCGGGCGTCGGCCATCGCGCCGGTGTAGAACGACGCGATCTGGTTGTGCTCCTCGTCGGTGGTGCACAGGAAGCGGGCCGTGTGGTACGTCTCGGAGATGTGCACCGAGCCGCAGTCGACGCCGTGGCGCTCCAGCCAGGAGCGGTAGTCGGCGAAGTCGGCGCCGACCGCGCCGACCAGGATCGGCGACAGGCCCAGACAGCCCATGCCGAAGGCGATGTTGGCCGCGCAGCCGCCACGGCGGACTTGCAGGTCGTCTACGAGGAACGACAGGGAGACCCGGTCGAGCTGGTCGGCGATCAGCTGATCACCGAACCTGCCCGGGAAGGTCATCAGATGGTCGGTCGCGATTGAGCCGGTGACGGCGATGCGCACGGGATCCTTCTCCTCGTTGTCAGCATCTTCGGGCGGTGAGCCACGCAAGAATACGCCAAGTCATGGCACGTGAAAGCCCTGCCGGGTGAGGAACGTCTCACCCGGCAGGGCTTTTCAGGCGTGTCGGCCGTACGGCCGGCTCAGTTGAACGAGTCGCCGCAGGCGCAGGAGCCCGTGGCGTTCGGGTTGTCGATCGTGAAGCCCTGCTTCTCGATCGTGTCGACGAAGTCGACCGTGGCGCCCACGAGGTACGGCGCGCTCATCCGGTCGGTGACCACGCTGACACCGTTGAAGTCCGTGACGACGTCGCCGTCCATCGAACGGTCGTCGAAGAAGAGCTGGTAGCGCAGGCCGGAGCAGCCGCCGGGCTGCACGGCCACACGCAGCTGGAGGCCCTCCTCGCCCTGCTGCTCCAGCAGGCTCTTGACCTTGGCCGCGGCCGCGTCGCTCAGGATCAGGCCCTGCGCCGTGGTCTCGCTGCTCTCAACCGACATGTGGTGACTCCCGCGTCTACGTCAACCGCCCGTCTGAACGGCTGTCTGTTTCTGACGTCCTTCTCAGACGCTACCAACACCCGCGGGATGCCATGCATTCCGATCCCCCGCCCCCTCGGAATAAATCCCCCGGACCGTGTGTCATGATTAGTCGTCACTTAGACGATAAGGGGGTGTGGTCGTGACGACCACCGAGACCGGGCTTCCGCTCTTCGTCCTCGGCCGCCAGGCCGACCCGCACAGTGAGCGCGGGGTGGACTGCCCGGGTGAGCTGCCGCCGGCCTCCGATCCGGCGCTCGTGGAGCGCGCGGAGCGGGCCAAGGCGGCGCTCGGCGACCGGGTCTTCGTGCTCGGCCACCACTACCAGCGCGACGAGGTCATCCGGTTCGCCGACGTGACCGGCGACTCGTTCAAGCTCGCCCAGCAGGCCGCGGCCCGTCCCGAGGCCGAGTACATCGTCTTCTGCGGCGTGCACTTCATGGCCGAGTCGGCCGACATCCTGACCGGCGACTCCCAGAAGGTCGTGCTCCCGGACATGGCGGCCGGGTGCTCCATGGCCGACATGGCCACCTTCGACCAGGTCGAGGAGTGCTGGGACGCGCTCGCCGACGCCGGCATCGCCGACGTCACGGTGCCGATCACCTACATGAACTCCAGCGCCGACATCAAGGCGTTCTGCGGGCGCAACGGCGGCGCCGTGTGCACCTCCTCCAACGCGCGCCGGGCCCTGGACTGGGCCTTCTCCCGCGGCGAGAAGGTGCTGTTCCTGCCCGACCAGCACCTGGGCCGCAACACGGCCGTGCTGGAGATGGGCCTGTCCCTGGACGACTGCGTCGTCTACAACCCGCACCGGCCGAACGGCGGCCTGACCGAGCAGCAGCTCCGCGACGCCAAGATGATCCTGTGGCGGGGGCACTGCTCGGTGCACGGCCGGTTCACCGCGGAGAGCGTGGACGACGTCCGGGCGCGCATCCCCGGCGTCAACGTGCTGGTCCACCCCGAGTGCCGGCACGAGGTGGTCGTCAAGGCCGACCACGTCGGCTCGACCGAGCACATCATCAAGAAGCTCACCGAGGCCCCGGCCGGCTCCTCCTGGGCCATCGGCACCGAGCTCAACCTGGTCAAGCGGCTCGGGGCGATGTTCCCCGACAAGAACGTGTCGTTCCTGGACCGGACCGTCTGCTACTGCTCGACGATGAACCGGATCGACCTGCCGCACCTGGTCTGGGCGCTGGAGTCCCTGGCCGCCGGCCAGGTCGTCAACCGGATCACCGTGGACCCCGACACCACCCACTGGGCCAAGGTCGCCCTGGACCGGATGCTCGCCCTGCCGTGACCCCCGGTCCCGCCTGTCGCGGGACCGGGCCGCCGCGGACCCCCGTGGCACCCTGAAGGCCCCGGCCGTGCGCCGGGGCCTTCGCCGTACCCTCGCAGAGGCCGTGTCCCGGTGGCCGGAGCACGCCCGGACCGCCGTACTCCGCCCGGGCCCGGGCGGAGTACGGCGGGTCAGCTCACCCGGGTGTAGCGCATGAACTGCTTCTCGTACTCCTTGGCGTCCGCGGTCTCCGCGAGCACCCGCTTGACCTCGCCCTTCAGGTCGATCACGACCGCCTCGAAGCCGGAGCCCCTCGCCCGCCAGGCCGCGATGTGCTGGTCGTCGTACCAGCCGACGACCCGCTCCGTCACGAAGGGGATGCGGGCCTGCGGCTCCCCGTCGGCGGCGGTGGACCAGACGCAGATCTCCTGCTCGGTCCCCTTGCAGTACGTCATGATCAGCGACCCGGACGGGTTGACGTCCTCCCCCTCGACGGTGAGCGGCTTGCCCACGTCGAGCAGGGTCTGCAGGATCGTGCCCTGCAGGTCGTAGAAGCGGATGCGGTGGGTGTCGCCGTCGATCGCCCAGGTGCCGACCGCGCGGCCGTCACCCCGCCAGAAGTAGCTCCACGTCCCGGCGTCCTTCTCCTTCACCTTGACGATCTTCGCCTTCCGGGTGGCGATGTCGATGATCGCGTAGCCGTACGGGTGGCTGGGCTTGGTCGCGTCGGTGTCCGCCCGGTACAGCGTGACCAGTCCCTTGCTCCCGTCCGGCGACCACTGCGGCAGAGACGGGTAGACCGGCGCCTTGGTGAGCCTGACCTTGTTCACCGCGCCGCCGGCCCGGTCGATGATCGAGACCAGGGCGTAGCTTTCCGTGTCGTACTTCAGGTCGGTGGCCAGCGCCCCGGTCCCCTCGGGGTTCACCGTGTAGTCGATGTACTGGTCGGCGGCGGCGAAGTCGTTCGCGCCGTGCTCGCGGGCGTAGACGTGGAACTTCCCGGCCGTCTCCAGGCTGTAGGAGGTCAGCCGGATCGGGTCCTCGTCGCTCTCGTGGATCGTGGTGGAGCTGCCCGGGAGCTTGATCTCCCGGTCGGCCTCCGGCACCCGGGCGGCGGCCGGGCTGGGCGTGGCGTCCTGCGTCGCGGGCGCGCTGGCGGCCGCCGAGGGGGACGGCGTCACCTCGGACCCGCCGTCCCGCAGCGCCAGCGTGACGCCGCCGCCGGCGACGAGCGCCACCGCGAGCCCCGCGCCGACCGCGATCCAGACCCGGCGCACCCGCCCGGTCCCGCGCGCCCCGGCGCCCTGCCCCCCGGGTCCGCCGTGGCCACCGCCCCGCCCGCCTGGGCCGCCGTACGGCGCGGCGCCCTGCGGCGCGCCGTACGGAGGCTGCTGGCCGTACCCGCCGGGGCCCGGGTGCGGCGCCTGCCCGCCGGGGGCCGTGGGCTGCGCGAACACGCCGCCCGGGTGCCCCTCGGGACCGGGGTAGGGCGCGCCGCCCTGCGGCGGGACGCCGTACGTGGTCTGCCCGAACCCGCCGGGGCCGGTCTGGTGCGGCGGGTAGCCGCCCGGTCCCGCCTGCTGCGGTAAGCCGCCCGGGCCGGTCTGCTGGGGGTGGCCGCCGGGGCCGGCCGGGTGGGGGTGGCCGCCGGGGCCGGCCGGGTGGGCGAACCCGCCCGGTCCGGCCTGGTGGGCGAAGCCTCCGGGTCCGGTCCGGTGCGGCGGGTGGCCCTGGGCGCCCTGCGGGTGGGGGAAGCCGTCCGGACCCGGGCCGGTCTGCTGGGCGGCCGCGGCCGAGCCCTCGGCGAGGATGCCCTGGGGCGGGACCGGGGGCGCACCGCCCGTCGTGCCCGCGCCGCTGTGGCCGAGCAGGCGCATCAGCGCCTCGCTCGCCGTCGGGCGGAGCTTGGCGTCCTTGGCCAGGCAGTCGCCCACCAGCTCGCGCAGGGCGGCGTCGCCGATGGCCGACAGGTCCGGCTCGGCGTTCATGATGCGGTTGAAGATCGCCGGCAGGCTGTCGGTGCCGAACGGCGGCGCCCCGGTGGCGGCGAAGACCATGGTGCAGCCCCAGGCGAACATGTCGGCGGCCGAGCCGGCCGCCTCCCCCGCGAGCTGCTCGGGGGTCATGTAGGAGGGGGTGCCGATCGCCATCGCGGTCAGCGTCGAGGTCCGGTCGAGGGCCTTGGCGATGCCGAAGTCGATGACGCGGGGGCCGTCGGGCGCGAGCAGCACGTTGGACGGCTTGAAGTCGCGGTGCACGATCCCCGCCTGGTGGATCGCGACGAGCGCGGTGACCGTGCCGATCGCGAGGCGGTGCAGCGCCGAGCCCGAGCGCGGGCCCTCGGCGGCCACGACCGCGTCGAGCGTCGGGCCGTCGATGTACTCGCTGACGATGTACGGCCGGTGCTGGTCCACTCCGGTGTCCAGCACCGCGGCGGTGCAGAACGGCGAGACCCGCTGGGTCGTGCTGACCTCGCGAACGAAACGTTCCAAAGCCTCCTCGTCCTGTGCGAGGTCGGCACGGAGCAGCTTGACCGCGACGCGCGCTCCCGACTCGGACTCACCGAGGTAGACCGTTCCCTGGCCCCCCTCGCCGAGGCGCGCGGTGAGCCGGTACTCGCGCACCCGCTCGGGGTCCCCGGGGCGCAAGGGCGCAAGGTCCGGCATAGCGACACCCTCTCTCACTGGGCTTTTTCTGTCCCATTGTGAGGGCAAATCTCCGTAACCTGCACATCAACCCCGGGGTAGGGACACAGAAAAGGCCCACCCGATGCCGGGAGGGCCCGGCCCGGGGCGGATCCGCTCCGCTCCGGGCATCCGTGGAGGAAGGCGCGCTATCCGGGGATCAGGCCCTCGTCCCCCAGCATCTCCCTGACCTCCTCCATCGAGGCGTCGGCCGGCGGCAGGATCAGCTCCGACGGCTCCAGGCTCTCGTCCGGCAGCTCCCGGCCGACCTCGCGGACCTTGTCCAGCAGGGCGTGCAGCCGGCCCCGGAAGGTCTCCTCGTCCCCCGCCTGGATGGCCGCCTCCAGCTCGCCGTCCAGCTTGTTGAGCGCGGCGAGGTCGTCGGCCGCGATCTCGACCTGCCCCTCGCCCATGATGCGAACGATCACTGGCCCTCCCCCGGCTGGCGGTACTGCTGGGTCGGCTGCTGCGGCTGGCCGTACGGCTCGGCCTGCGGCGGCTGCTGCTGGTACTGCTGCTGCTGCGGGGCCGGCTGCTGCTGCGGCTGCCCCTGCTCGATCGCGCTCTTCGGCGCGGGCGCCTGGCCCAGCTCGGCCTTCATCCGGGCGATCTCCAGCTCGACGTCGGTGCCGCCGCCCATCCGGTCCAGCTCCGCCTGGATGTCGTCGCCGCGCGACCCGCTGAAGTCGTCCAGCGCGCCGCTGGCGAGCAGCTCGTCGATGGCCCCGGCCCGCGCCTGCATCTGCGCGGTCTTGTCCTCTGCGCGCTGGATCGCCAGGCCGACGTCGCCCATCTCCTCGGAGATGCCGGAGAAGGCCTCGTTGATCCGCGTCTGCGCCTCGGCCGCGGTGTAGGTGGCCTTGATCGTCTCCTTGCGCGTGCGGAAGGCGTCGACCTTGGCCTGGAGGCGGTGCGAGGCGTGGGTGAGCTTCTCCTCCTCCGCCTGCAGGTTGTCGTGCTGCACCTTCAGGTCGGCGATCTGGGTCTGCAGGCCATTGCGGCGGGTCAGCGCCTCGCGGGCGAGGTCCTCACGGCCCACGCTGAGCGCCTTGCGCCCCTGCTCCTCCAGCTTGCGCGCCTGCGCCTCGATCTGGTTGATCTGCAGCTCGACCCTCTTGCGCGAGGTTGCGACGTCGGCCACGCCCCGGCGCACCTTCTGCAGCAGCTCCAGCTGCCGCTGATAGGAGTAGTCCAAGGTCTGGCGCGGATCCTCCATCTTGTCCAGGGCCTCGTTGGCCTTGGACTTGAAGATCATGGAAAGTCTCTTCATCACGCTCATGCGCGTCGGCCGTCCCCTTCTTCAAATGCGCTTCAGGCCACCCCAGTGATTCCGGCCCCCGGCAAGAGCGGCGGAGCCACATAGGGTTCACCCTACGCATAACGCACGGGGGCGTCACTAAGTTGCAGTCCCGGTAGGCTGACCTTGTGTTCCGACGTACCCAGACCACCGCGGACGATTCCCCCGTCTCCGCCACCGATCCTAAGCCTGCGGGCAAGGGGCGTCCCACACCCAAGCGCCGGGACGCCGAAGGCCGTCGCCGCCAGCCGGTGACCGCTCCCAAGAACCGCAAAGAGGCCTACAAGAACCTCCGCGAGCGCCAGGCCGCCGACCGCGCCAAGGCCCGCGAGGGCATGATGCGCGGCGACGAGCGCTACTTCCCGGCCCGCGACCGGGGGCCGGTCCGCAAATTCGCCCGTGACTGGGTCGACTCCCGCCGCCTGGTCAGCCAGTACTTCCTGCCGTTCTCCCTGGCCATCCTGCTGCTCACCTGGATCCCCCCAGTCGCCGTCCGCGGGCAGGTCACCGCGGCCGTGATCGGGATCGGCTGGCCGATCATGATGCTCGGCGTCCTGTTCACCTCGATCTGGGTGTCCTGGAAGGTCAAGAAGCTCGCCGCCGAGAAGTTCCCCGGCGAGAGCCTGCGGGGCGTCGGCTTCTACGCGGCGATGCGCGCGCTGCAGATCCGCAAGCTGCGCTTCCCGCCGCCGCAGTTCCTCCCCGGCGGCAAGCCGGTCCCGCCGAAGAAGTAGGACCCGCCCCCCGAGCCCCGTTCCTCCGCGCGGAGGGGCGGGGCTCTCGCCTGCCGCCCTCCCGCAGCAGCCTGCCGCCCTCCCGGTGCGCCCGGCCGCCCTCCCGGTGCGGCCGCGCCCCGCCGTACCGGGCGCGATCCCGGTGAGCCGTACCGGGCGTGGCCCCCGTGGCCGTCAGTCCTCGTCCTCGATCCTCCAGTCGAGCGTTCCCCCGCTCGCCACCGGCCTCCAGTAGCCGATGGAGCCGCCGCTCTCCAGTGCGTCGGCGGTCATCCGCAGCAGCGCGTGGTGGGAGCGGATCGGCACACCCCCCGGGGCGAAGTCCATGTCCCCCTCGTGGTCCGTCTCCCCGACGTCGCGCCGGACCGAGTCGACCACCAGGTGGTTGCCGAGCCCGTCCTCGCCGACCGGGATCATCCTGCCGTCCCACCACTCCGTGCGGGGGTCGGTGAGATCCTCGGCGTCGATCCCGCAGAGGCGCCGCCACGTGTCGCGGATCCCCCGCACGTCCATGCTCGAGTGCAGGAAGAAGGGGAACCCCCAGCTCTCCGGGTCGCCGCCGGCGGAGCCGCCGTGCCGGAGCAGGGAGGCCTTCAGGTCGTCGGGGAAGCGCAGGCCCATCTGCGCCTCGGCGACCGCGATCGTCCGCGCGCGGGCGGGGCCGGGGAGCCTCCGGTGGGTCTCCGGCGCGTTGGCCTTCAGCCACCGCTCGATCCGCCGCCACTGCCGGTTCACCGCCCGGACCACCCTCGGGTCCGCGGCGCGCACCACCGGCGCGCGCACGGCCGGGGAGCAGTCCCGGTCGGGGACGGTCCCGGTCGGCTCCGCCTCGGCGGCACCGGTGCCGCCGGTGCCGCCGGTGCTCTCCGGGCCTCCGGAGGAGGCCGGGGCGGGGGTCGGGGCCGGCTCCGTGAAGCCGGTGCCCCCGCCCGCACCGGCGATCCACGCCCCGTCCCCGGTCCAGCCGTCCCCGAGACCGTCCTTCCCACAGTCGATGAGGCCCGGCTCCATGCCCTCGCGGCCTCCGGCCGCCTCCGGCGGATCGCACATCGTCACGACGGCCTCGGCCGTGACCTCGGTGGCGGGTTCCTCGGAGAAGACCGCCGTCTCCAGCGCCTGGGCGGCGAAGACCAGCACGCACAGGGCGATCACCGCGGAGCCCCAGCGCACCACCCTCCTGCGGGTCGCCTCGTCCAGCGGCGGCCTCGGCGGCGGCAGAGGCTTCGGCTCGTACGGCTCGCGGGCGAGACGCGCCAGGTCGGCGGCCGTCGGAGCACCGAGGACCGGGACAGGCGGCCATGCCGGGGAGCCGGGTGCGGAGTCCGGCGGGGAGTCCGGCGCGGACCCCCGCGGCGGGTCCTCCCGCCCGCCGGGAACCCGCATCCCGCGGACTGCCCCCTCCCCCGGCGCCGGCTGCGCGCCGGAGGGAGCCGGGCGGCGGCGCAGACGCACGGCCGCGGCGACCGCCGCGACGACCACCGCCGTCGCGAGCGCAAGCCGTACCCATCGATAAGTGACCGAATGCCGCACGCCGGGCAGAGTATCCCGGATCAGATCTTCAGCCGGCGCCTACTAGGGTCGAAGACATGGAATTCCGTCACCTCGGCCGCAGCGGTCTCATGGTCAGTGAGATCAGCTACGGCAATTGGATCACGCACGGCTCCCAGGTCGAGGAGGACGCCGCCAAGGAATGTGTGAAGGCGGCGCTCGACGAGGGGATCACCACCTTCGACACCGCCGACGTCTACGCCGGGACCAAGGCGGAGGAAGTGCTCGGCCGCGCGCTCAAGGGCGTGCGCCGGGAGTCTCTGGAGATCTTCACCAAGGTCTACTGGCCGACGGGCCCCGGCCCCAACGACCGCGGGCTGTCCCGCAAGCACATCACCGAGTCGATCCACGGCTCGCTGCGCCGCCTGCAGACCGACTACGTCGACCTGTACCAGGCGCACCGGTTCGACCACGAGACGCCCCTCGAGGAGACCCTCAAGACCTTCGACGACCTGGTCCGCCAGGGCAAGGTCCTCTACGTCGGCGTCAGCGAGTGGAACGCCGAGCAGATCGCCGCGGCGCTGAAGATCGCCGACGAGATGGGCTTCGACCGCCTGGTCTCCAACCAGCCGCAGTACTCCATGCTGTGGCGGGTCATCGAGGCCGAGGTCGTGCCGCTGTGCCAGAAGGAGGGCCTCGGCCAGGTCGTCTGGTCCCCGATCGCCCAGGGCGTGCTCACCGGCAAGTATCTCCCGGGACAGCCGCCGCCCGCCGGCTCGCGGGCCACCGACCCGACCGGGGGCAACTTCATCTCCCGGATGCTCTCCGACGACGTGCTCACCCGCGTCCAGGAGCTGAAGCCGATCGCCGCCGACCTCGGCCTGAGCATGGCCCAGCTCGCGGTGGCGTGGGTGCTGCAGAACCCGAACGTCTCCTCCGCCATCGTCGGCGCGACCAGGCCCGAGCAGGTCCGGGACAACGTCAAGGCCGCCGGGGTGAAGCTGGACGCCGAGGTGCTGAAGAAGATCGACGACGTGCTGGACCCGATCGTCGAGCGGGACCCGGCCAAGACCGTCAGCCCGCCCAAGCGCCCGTAGCCGCGACGGCGACGCCCCCGTTCCCCGGTGCGGGGAGCGGGGGCCGCTCCTACTCCTCGCGCAGTGACATCCCGGCGTACTCGACCCGGTCGTCCTCCAGGAGGGTGACCTTCTCCACGCTGGCGGCGAGCAGCTCGCGCCAGTTCTCGCCGAGCCAGGACTCCGCGTCGGCCTGACTGGTGAACTCGTCGACCGGCATGACGCCCTCGGTCACCTCTCCGCCGTTCGCGTCCTCGTAACGCCAGCGCCACGCCATGCCACACGCTCCCTCTCGCCGGTGCCGCCGCCGGCCCCGACTGGTCTCCCGGCGGCTCCGCGAGCCTACGTGATCTCGAAGTCCGGCGCACCGGACATCCGCCGCGCCGTGCGACCCTTTCCGAGTGGAAGTCCTGTTCGAGGGTACGGCGGGGCCGCTCGGCCGGCCCGTTCCCGGCTGCCCCTGCGCCTCCTGCGGCCGCCTGCCCGCCCCCCGCCGCCCCACCCGGGTCCTCGTCGACGGCCGCCCGCTGCCGCAGGACGGTTTCACCGTGGTCGCCGCGGACGGCGGCCGCCTGCTGCACGCGGCCCCCGGCTTCGTCCCGGGCCCCGCGGACGGTCCCTACGACGTCGTGCTCCTCGACGTGCTGGACCGGCCGGAGCGGCTGGGCCTGCTGCGGCGCCTGGGCCTGGTGACCGGCCGCACCCACGTCGTCGCCGTCGGGATCGACCACCGGGTGCCGAGCGAGGCCGAGCTGGAGCGGCGGCTCGCGCTGTGGGGGGTGCGGGCCGTACCCGACGGGACGCTCCTCGACGCCCGCGGACCCGCGCCCGCCCGGCCGGAGCCGCCGCGCCGGACCCTGCTGCTGGGCGGGTCGCGGTCGGGCAAGTCGGCCGAGGCCGAGCTGCGGCTGCTGGCCGAGCCCGAGGTCGTCTACGCGGCGACGGGGCCGTCCGGGGACGGCGACCCGGAGTGGCTCGGCCGGATCCGGGCCCACCGGGAGCGGCGTCCCGCCCACTGGAGCACGGCCGAGACCACGGACCTGGCCGGGCTGCTGGCGGAGGCGCGGTCCCCCCTGCTGGTCGACGGGCTGGGCACCTGGGTCACCGCCGTCCTCGACGGGTGCGGCGCCTGGGACCGGGCCCCGGAGGCGCTCGCCCGGGTGGAGGCGCGCTGCGACGAACTGGTGGCGGCGTGGCGGCGGACGCGGGCGCGCGTCGTCGCCGTCTCCGACGAGGTCGGCCTCGGTGTGGTCCCCGCCACCTCCGGCGGGCGGCTCTTCCGCGACGTGCTGGGCCGCCTCAACCAGCGCCTGGCCGCCGAGTCGGAGGAGGTGGCCCTCGTCGTCGCCGGGCGCCTGCTCCCGCTGCCCGTCTGACGGTCCGCTCCCGGCCGGACCGTCCCGTCCCGGCGGGGGGACGACCCGGCACTACGATCGTCGGTCATGTCTGGAGAACCGCCCCCGGAGGGCACCGGCACCCCCGAGAACACCGGCGGGCCCGGCGGGCCCGGGGCTTCCGGCGGTCCCGGGGTCCCCGGAGATTCCGAGGGCGCCGGAGATTCCGGCGGACCTGACCCTCGCGAAGACTCACAGGACTCCGGGGGCTCGGCGGAGGCCGGGGATCCGGACGGCTCCCTGAGCCCGGGCCGCTCCGGGCGCCCGTCCGCGTTCGGTGACGGGCTCCGGCTGGCGGTCGGCACGCTGAGCGTGTTCCCGGTGCGGCCGGGGACCGTGGACCGCCGGGCGGGCGGACGGGCGATGGCGCTCGCCCCGCTGGTCGGCGCGCTGCTCGGCGGGGTCGCCGCGGTCGTGCTCTCGGCCGCGCTCTGGCTGGGGGTCTCGCCGCTGCTCGCCTCGGTCCTGGCGGTCGGCACGCTCGCGCTGCTCACCCGGGCCCTGCACCTGGACGGGCTGGCCGACCTCGCCGACGGGCTGGGCAGCGGCAGGCCCGCCGAGCAGGCCCTGGACATCATGAAGCGCTCCGACATCGGCCCCTTCGGCGTGGTGACGCTGGTCCTGGTGCTGGGCGTCCAGGTCGCGGCGCTGGCGGAGGCCTCCGCCGCCGGGTACGGGCCCGTCGCGCTGGTCGCCGCCTGCGTCACGGGGCGGCTGGCGATCACCTGGGCCTGCCGGGAGGGCGTCCCGGCGGCCCGGCCGGGCGGGCTCGGCGCGACGGTCGCGGGCACCGTACGGCGCGGCCCCGCCCTGGCCGCGACCGCCCTGTCCCTCGCCGGCCTGGCGGTGCTGACGTCCGCTTACTGCCTGGGGGCCCTTCGCCTGCTCCCCCCGGACGACGCCTTCGGCCGCCGCTACGAGGAGTACACCTCCGTGGAGGGCACGGGCATCGGTTCCTACGCGCAGCTCGAGGGGACGGAGGCGGATCCGGTCCGCTCGGACGTGGTGGGCGTGTCCCTCGCCCCAGCTGCCGATCTGCCCGCGAGCTGGTCGCCGCTCGTCCTGTTCCTCGGCCTTCCGGCGGTGGCGGCCGGGCTGCTCGCCGCGTCGGTGCTGCGGCGCCGGGCGGTGCGGCGGCTGGGCGGGATCACCGGGGACGTGCTCGGCGCGCTCGCCGAGACCGCCGCGGCCGCCGCACTGCTGGCCTGCGTGGCCCTGTGGTGAGCCCTGAGCCCTGTGGTCAGCCCTGCCGGACCATCCGGGCGCGACGGGGCGGAAGACGCCCCCCGCCGAGGACCCGGACCACGACCTCGGCCGGTGGGCGGTGGGCGGTGGCCTGCGGGCGACGCTTTCGGAGGGCGTGCTCAGACGGCGGCTTCGGACCGTGACACGGCGGGCCGCCGTACCGGCCAGCGCCTGAACAGCACGGCGGAGACCGCCGCCAGCAGCGCCGAGCCGACCAGGCCGGTGATCCCGGCGACGACGAGGTCCGGCGGGGCGGCGGCGTCGCCCAGGAGCAGCGGGACGCCCGCCGTGGCGTTGAGCGCGCCGTGGCCGACGGCCGCGGGCCAGACGCTGCCGGAGTACAGCCGGAGCCAGCCGAGCAGGGCTCCGTACGGCACGCAGAAGACGACGAAGAAGGGCGCCGCCCAGGCGCCGAGCGCCGGGTAGTTGTAGCCGAGCAGGGTGAGCGGGGCGTGCCAGGCCCCCCAGATGACCCCGGACAGCAGCAGCGCCCGCGCGGTGCCCAGCGGCATCAGCCGGGGCAGCAGCCAGCCGCGCCAGCCCCACTCCTCGCCGAGCGCCGCGACCGTGTTGGCCAGCGGCCCGACCAGCACCGCCACCGCGAGCTGGGCGGCGAGCAGGACATGCGGGTCGGCGACGGGGGTCTGGCCGGGAGCGGCCCCGGCGAGGCTGCGCCGGAACAGGCTGAGGCCGTCGAGGTCGAGGCTGAGCAGGCCGAGGGCGGCGCTGGCCGCGGTCGCCGCGGCGACCAGCAGCGGGGTGCCGAGCCAGGCCAGCACGACGAACGCCACCGTGCGGCCCCGGCGCTCCCCGAGGGTCAGGCCGGTGCCCGCGGCCCACTCGCGCCGGGATGCCCCGGGCGCTCCGCTGCGGCCGCCGTGCAGCCGGACGGCCAGGACGCCGAGGGCGGGGGTGGACATCATCGCCAGGCTGATCGCCAGGGCGGCCGGGGAGCCGAGTGCGACGCCCCCGAGCCAGAGGGGGGAGGCGATCAGCCAGGACAGGCCGAACGCGACGGACAGGAACACCCACAGGTCGGTGGGTCGGCGGGGCATGGCGTCACCTTTCACAGGCGGGACCGGCCCGCCCGCGGACGGAGGGGGCGGGCCGGAGGGGAACGTGGTGAGGGCTCTGCTCCGGCGTGCGGATCGGCCGGGCGGTAGGGCTCGTGGCGGCGGGGTCCGGTCATGGGCGGAGTGCGTCGCTCTCGGCGGCGTAGGCGTTGAGGAGGGCGGCGCCGCGCTCGGCGTCGTCGGCGGAGACGGCGAACTCACCGCCCGTGGTGCGGCGGACCACCAGGTGCTCGCCGCCGCGGAGCATGAGGGTCGTCCGGCCGGTGCCGGGCACGCCCCGCAGTCCCCATCCCCCGACCTGACCGGGGGTCGCCCGCTCCGCCCGGGCCGACTCGATGGCACCGGCGGGCACCCGGTAGGCGGGCCGGGCCAGCGGCCCGAAGCCGATCCGCAGCCCGCCCGCGTCGACCCTGACCTGGATCGTGGCGGTGGCGAGCCCGAGCAGCGCGGTGAGAGCGGTGGCCGCGGCGGTGGTCCAGGCGGCGGGGCCGTCCAGGACCCCCATGACGGCCAGCACGACCGCTCCGGCCGAGCCGGTCAGCGCCACCCCCGAGAGGGCGAGCAGCCACGGGTTGGAGGTGCGGCTCACCCAGACCGCGCGCCGGCCGGGGCGGAGCCGCAGGCTCGGCGCCTTCGCCTCGGGGTCCGGGGCCCGGTCCGGCCCGCCCCTGGCGAGCCATCCCGCGAGCACGCCCACCGCGACGGCGGCGCCCAGGACGGCGAGGACCGTCCAGCCGGGCAGCAGGGCCCGCCGCCAGTCGCCCGCGTCGAGGTTGGCCAGGAGCGTGGCGCCCTGGACACCCAGCGCGAACACCGCCCAGCCGAACAGGAAGCCCCACCACTGCACGCGCGTCGGCCGCCCGCGCAGGGCCGCGCCGTGCAGCGCGGCACCGAGCAGGAACAGCCAGGCCACGCCCCACAGGGCCAGACCGGTGGCCAGGTCGCCGGCGAAGGGCATGCTCCGGTCCGGGACGGAGCCGCCGCTCCAGTGGACCGCCATCGGCTCGGGCAGGCGGTCGCGGAGCGCGAGCGTCACGGCGACCAGGGCCGCGGTGACGAGCGCGCCCCAGACGGCGGCGACGGCGACGGCGAACCCCCGGGAGGAGGCGCGGCCGCCCGGCGGGGCGGACGTGGACGGCCGGCGGGCGGAGTCGGTCATGAGAGCTCCCTGATGATGTGGATGACTTCTTCGGGGCCGTAGCCGTACCGGTCGGCCTCGGCGAGCAGTTCGCGCACGGCCTCCGCCAGCGCCCCGCGGGCGTCCGGGCGGTTCAGCACGCTGACGCCCCGGCCGCGGCGGAACTCCAGCAGGCCCTCGTCCCGCAGCTCGCGCAGCGCGCGCAGGACGGTGTTGGCGTTGATGCCGAGCGCGTCCGCCAGGTCGCGGGCGGGCGGCAGCCGGTCACCGGGGGTGTAGGACCCGTCGGCGATGGCGCGGCGGATCGTCCCGGCGACCTGTTCGTGCAGCGGCCGGGGGTCGTTCAGATCCAGAGTGAGCAACATGGTGCTATCGACAGTAGCACCAGATATGCGATTAAGCTACTCCTAATAGCACCATTCAAGGTTTACCGATTGGTAGGACGACCCCTCGTTTATGCGTACGGCCCCGGCAGGACTAGCATCGGCCTACGTGACCACTGTGCGGCTGAACTCAAGTGACAACGTCGTCTCTTTCGATACCGAAGCGCTGGTCGTCGGAGTCCACACCGGTCCGGACGGCCTGCGCGCCGCCCCCGGGGCCGAAGGGCTCGACGAGGCGCTCGGCGGCAGGCTCGCCGCCACCCTCGGCGCCATGGGCGTCAAGGGCAAGCCGGGTGAGATCGCCAAGGTTCCGACCTTCGGCGCGCTGACCGCCCCGCTCCTCGTCGCCGTCGGCCTCGGCGACGCCCCCGAGGGGGACTACGACCCCGAGGTCCTGCGCCGCGCTGCGGGCACCGCGACCCGCGCCCTGGCCGGGACCGGCCGCGTCGCCCTCGCCCTGCCCGCCGCGGACGCGGAGCGGACCGCCGCGCTGGCCCTGGGCGGGCTGCTCGGCGCCTACTCCTTCACCAGATACCGCACCGGCGGGGAGCAGACCGCCCCGGTCGACGAGATCACCGTGCTCAGCCGCGCCGAGGGGGCCGAGGCCGCCGTCGGGCGCGCCGCCACCGTCGCCGCCTCCGTCTCCCTGGTCCGCGACCTGGTCAACACCCCGCCCTCGGACCTGTGGCCGGCCCGCTTCGCCGAGATCGCCGAGCAGACCGGCGCCGAGGCCGGCCTGTCGGTGGAGGTCCTGGACGAGAAGGCCCTCAAGGAGGGCGGCTACGGCGGCATCGTCGCCGTCGGCCAGGGCTCGGTCAACCCGCCCCGCCTGGTCCGGCTCGCCTACAGTCACCCGGAGGCCGCCAAGACGGTCGCGTTCGTCGGCAAGGGCATCACCTTCGACTCCGGCGGCCTGTCGCTCAAGCCGACCGCCTCGATGGACTGGATGAAGTCCGACATGGGCGGCGCGGGCGCGGTCTTCGGCGCGCTCGTCGCGATCGCCCGGCTCGGCCTGAAGGTCAACGCGGTCGGCTACCTGTGCCTGGCCGAGAACATGCCCAGCGGCACCGCCCAGCGCCCGTCGGACGTGTTCACCAGCTACGCGGGCAAGACCGTGGAGGTGCTCGACACCGACGCCGAGGGCCGCCTGGTCCTGATCGACGGCATCGCCCGCGCGGGCGAGGACTCCCCCGACCTGATCGTGGACGTCGCCACGCTCACCGGCGCGCAGATCGTCGCGCTCGGCTGGCGTACGGCCGGCGTCATGGCCAACGACGACGAGCTCCGCGAGGAGGTCGTCCGGATCGCCGCCGAGCAGGGCGAGAGCACCTGGGGCATGCCCCTGCCCGACGAGCTCCGCAAGGGGCTCGACTCCCCCGTCGCCGACATCGCCAACCTGCACCCCGAGCGCTTCGGGGGCATGCTGACCGCGGCCATCTTCCTGCGGGAGTTCGTGCCGGAGGGCGTGCGGTGGGCGCACATCGACATGGCCGGTCCCGCCTTCAACAAGGGCGAACCGCACGGCTACACGCCGAAGGGCGGGACCGGGGCGATCACCCGGACCCTCGTCGGCCTCGCCGAACAGTACTCGCGCTGAGGTCAAACCCTGCGCGAGCAGGGAACACGCGGCGTGGACAAGTGAAAAGATGCGCTTGCCGGGGCCCGGTCAGAAGCCGGCCCCCGGCGGCATAACGATCCGACAAGGAGCATTCCTGTGGCTGATGGCAGCGGCCCCTACGACATCGTCGTCCTGGGTGGCGGTAGCGGTGGGTATGCCTGCGCTCTGCGGGCGGCCGAGCTGGGCAAGACGGTCGTGCTGATCGAGAAGGACAAGATCGGCGGCACGTGCCTGCACCGGGGATGCATCCCCACCAAGGCCCTCCTCCACTCCGCGGAGGTGGCCGACGAGACGCGCGAGAGTGAGAGCTACGGCGTCAAGGCCCGTTTCGAGGGCATCGACGTCCCCGCGGTCCACGCGTTCAAGGACAAGATCGTCACCCGCGCCTGGAAGGGCGTGCAGGGCCTGCTGAAGAGCAAGGGCATCACGATCGTCGAGGGCGAGGGCCGCCTGGTCGGCCCCAACCGCATCGCCGTGGGCGACGACGTCTACGAGGGCCGCAACATCGTGCTGGCCACGGGCTCGGCGCCCAGGTCGCTGCCCGGCCTGGAGATCGACGGCGAGCGGATCATCACCAGCGAGCACGCGCTCAAGCTCGACCGCGTGCCGGCCTCGGTGGTCGTCCTCGGCGGCGGCGTCATCGGCGTGGAGTTCGCCAGCGTCTGGCGCTCCTTCGGCGCCGAGGTGACGATCGTCGAGGGCCTGCCGCACCTGCTCCCGCTGGAGGAGGAGTCCAGCTCCAAGCTGCTGGAGCGCGCCTTCCGCCGCCGCGGCATCAAGCAGGAGCTGGGCGTCTTCTTCGAGGGCGTCAAGACCACCGACACCGGCGTGGTCGTCAGCCTGGCCAACGGCAAGACCCTGGAGGCCGAGCTGCTGCTGGTGGCCGTCGGCCGCGGCGCCGTCACCGCCGGCATGGGCTTCGAGGAGAACGGCATCGCCATCGAGCGCGGCACCGTCGTCGTCGACGAGCACTGCCAGACCAGCGTGCCGGGCGTCTACGCGGTCGGCGACCTGATCCCGACCCTGCAGCTCGCCCACGCCGGCTTCGCCGAGGGGATCATGGTCGCCGAGCACATCGCCGGGCTCAACCCGCCCGCGATCGACTACGACGGCGTGCCCCGCATCACCTACTCCGACCCCGAGGTCGCCTCGATCGGCATCACCTCGGCCCAGGCCCGGGAGAAGGGCCACGAGATCGTGGAGATGACCTACGACCTCGCGGGCAACCCCAAGAGCCAGATCCTGGGCACCCAGGGCGCGGTGAAGGTCATCGCGCAGAAGGACGGCCCGGTGCTCGGCATCCACATGGTGGGCCGCCGCATCGGCGAGCTCGTCACCGAGGGCCAGCTGATCTACAACTGGGAGGCCCTGCCCTCCGAGGTCGCCCAGCTCATCCACGCCCACCCGACCCAGTCGGAGGCCGTCGGCGAGGCGATGCTCGCCCTGGCCGGCAAGCCGCTGCACGTCCACAACTAGTCGAAGCCCTCACTCGGAACGCGAGAGAAGACACCATGCCGAAGTCCGTACAGATGCCCCAGCTCGGCGAGAGCGTCACCGAGGGCACCGTCACCCGCTGGCTGAAGAAGGAGGGCGAGCGCGTCGAGGCCGACGAGCCGCTCCTCGAGGTGTCCACCGACAAGGTGGACACCGAGATCCCGTCGCCCGCGGCCGGAATCCTCACCAAGATCATCGTCGCTGAGGACGAGACCGTCGAGGTCGGCACCGAGCTCGCCCTCATCGACGAGAACGCCACCGAGGGCGCCGCCGCCCCCGCCGAGGCCCCGGCGGCCCCGGAGCCGGAGCCGGCCCCCGAGCCGGAGCCCGCCCCGCAGGCGCCGATCTCCTCGATCCCGCAGCCCGCCCCGCAGGCCCCCGCCCCCCAGGCGGCCCCGCCCGCTCCCCCGGCGCCCGCGCCGGCCCCGCAGGCCGCCGCTCCGGCTCCGGCTCCCCAGGCCCCGCCCGCGCCGCAGGCCCCCGCCCCGGCGCCGCAGGCCCCGGCCGCGGCTCCCCAGCCGTCCGCCGAGAGCCCCTACGTCACGCCGCTGGTCCGCAAGCTCGCCGGCGAGCACAACGTGGACCTCGACAGCCTGAACGGCACCGGCGTCGGCGGCCGCATCCGCAAGCAGGACGTGCTGGAGGCCGCGCGCGCCCAGCGCGAGCGGACCCCCGCCCAGGCGCCGGCCGCCGCGCCCGCCCCGCAGGCCGCCGCCCCGGCGCAGGCCGCCCCGCAGGCCGCCGCCCCGGCTCCCGAGCCGGTCTCGGTGGACACGACCCTGCGCGGCCGCACCGAGAAGATGTCGCGCCTGCGTCAGACCATCGCCAAGCGCATGGTCGAGTCGCTGCAGGTCTCGGCGCAGCTCACCACGGTGGTCGAGGTCGACGTCACCAGGATCGCGCGCCTGCGCGACCAGGCCAAGGGCGAGTTCCAGCGGCGTGAGGGCGTCAAGCTCTCCTTCATGCCGTTCTTCGCCCTGGCGACGATCGAGGCGCTCAAGCAGCACCCCAAGCTGAACGCCACGATCAACAGCGAGACCAACGAGGTGACCTACTTCGACGTCGAGCACCTCGGCTTCGCGACGGACACCGAGCGCGGTCTGCTCGTCCCGGTGATCAAGAACGCCGGCGACCTCAACATCGCCGGGCTGGCCCGCAAGATCGCCGACCTGGCCGAGCGCACCCGCACCAACAAGGTGAGCCCGGACGAGATCACCGGCGGCACGTTCACGCTGACCAACACCGGCAGCCGCGGCGCGCTGTTCGACACGCCGATCCTCAACCAGCCGCAGGTCGGCATGCTGGGCACCGGCTCGGTCGTCAAGCGCCCGGTCGTGGTGGACACCCCCGACGGCGAGGTCATCGCCGTCCGCTCCATGGTCTACCTCGCGCTCAGCTACGACCACCGCCTGGTCGACGGCGCCGACGCGGCCCGCTTCCTGACGACGGTCAAGCGCCGTCTCGAGGAGGGCCGCTTCGAGAACCAGCTGGGCCTCAACGCCTAGTCCCCGTTCTCCCCGGCCGGGCCGGTCCGCCTCGCGCGGACCGGCCCGGTCCTTTTCTGCCGGCGGATCCCGGTTCTCCCGGTGGATCCCGGCGAGGCGGTGTCCCCGCGTCCATGTCCCGCCGCCCGGGTCCCGCCGCCCGGGGGGCGTGCTCCGCACCCTCTCCCGGGACCCGCCTCCGGGGGATCCCGGGAACGGCCGGTTAGATTGGCCGCATGACGACCATCGTGACGGGTTCCTCCGGGTTGCTCGGCTCGGCGCTGATCAGATCCCTGCGGGCCGACGGCGTCCGGGTGGTCCGGCTGGTGCGGCGGGCGCCGCAGAGCGCCGACGAGTCGTTCTGGAACCCGGGCAAGGGCCTCATCGACCCGGCGGCCCTGGAGGGGGCCGAGGCGGTGGTCCACCTCGCCGGCGCGGGGATCGGCGACCGCCGCTGGACCGAGGAGCACAGGCGCGAGGTCCTGCGCAGCCGGGTGGAGGGCACCCGCACGCTGGTGACGGCGCTGACCCGGCTCTCGGCCCCGCCCGCGGTGCTGCTGTCGGGGTCCGCGGTCGGCTACTACGGGGACACCGGCGACCGCGAGGTGGACGAGTCCGCCCCCTCCGGTGAGGGCTTCCTCGCGGAGGTGGTCCGGGCCTGGGAGGCCGAGGCCGAGCCGGCCGCCGCCGCGGGGATCAGGACGGCGACGCTCCGGACCGGGCTGGTGCTCAGCGGCGAGGGCGGCATGCTCCGCCGCGTCCTGCCGATCTTCAAGCTGGGCCTGGGCGCGCCGCTCGGCTCCGGGCGCCAGTACTGGTCGTGGATCTCCGTGGACGACTGGGTGCGCGCCGTACGGCACGTCATGGGCGAGCGGGCCGTCCAGGGGCCGGTGAACCTGACCGCGCCGGAGCCGGTGACCAACGCCGCGTTCACCGCGGCGCTGGCGCGGGCGGTGCGCCGACCGGCGATGCCGCTGCCCGTGCCCGCCCCCGTGCTGCGCGCCGCGCTCGGCGGGTTCGCGCAGGAGGGCGTGCTGACCGGGCAGCGGGTGCTCCCCCGGCGGCTGCTCGACTCGGGCTACGCGTTCCGGCATATCCACCTCAACGAGGCACTCTCCGCCGTACTCTAGGGTCCCTGTTCCCACTGGAGTCACCGGGGAGATCGACATCATGAGCAGATCCGGCCAGTCGCACATCCTCGCCATCGGCGGCGGCTCGTTCCGCCCCTCCGCCCGCTACGGCTTCGTCGAGGCGAGCGGGCTCCTGCGCTACGGCCTCGACCTGACCGGCCAGGACCGGCCCAGGCTGGGCCTGCTGGCCACCGCGACGGGCGACGACGCGGAGTGGCTGCTGAAGATGTACGGGGCGTTCCGCGAGTGGGACGTCGAGCTCAGCCACCTGACGGTCTTCCCGATGCCCAACGTCGAGGACCCTCGCGAGTGGATCCTGAGCCAGGACATGATCTACGTCAGCGGCGGCAGCGTGGCCAACCTGGCGGCGCTGTGGCGGCTGCACGGCCTGGACGAGGCCTTCGAGGAGGCCTGGCACGCGGGCGTGGTGCTGTCCGGGCAGAGCGCGGGCGCGCTCTGCTGGCACGTCGGCGGCAACACCGACTCCTTCGGCCCCGCCCTGCGGCCGTGGTCCGACGGTCTGGCGCTGCTGCCCTACTCGTGCGGCGTGCACTACGACTCCGACCCGCAGCGGCACGAGCTGCTGCACGCGTCGGTGGCCTCCGGCGAGCTGCCCGACGGCTACGCCGCCGACGAGGGCGTCGGGCTCCACTACGTCGGCACCGAGTTCATCCAGGCCGTCAGCGTACGGCAGGGCGCCTGCGCCTACCGGGTCGAGCACGACGGCGCGGACGGGGTCAAGGAGTTCCGCATCGAGCCCCGCCTCCTCACGTCCTGATGTCGGACCGGTCAACTACTCTTGAACCGTGAGTGAGCTGGCAGTCGTCCGTCTCGGCGTCGATGTCCCCTACGAGCAGGCCTGGGATCTCCAGCGGCGGATCCACGCCCGGCGGGTGGCCGGGGAGGCGCCCGACACCTGCCTGATGCTCGAGCACGCCCCGGTCTACACCGCCGGGCGGCGCACCGCCCCGCACGAGCGGCCCGGTGACGGCACGCCCGTCATCGACGTCGACCGCGGAGGCCGGATCACCTGGCACGGTCCGGGCCAGCTCGTCTGCTACCCGATCGTCCGGCTGCACGAGCGCCTGGACGTGGTCACCTACATCGGCCTGCTGGAGGAGTCGCTCATCAAGGTCTGCGCCGACTTCGGGGTGCAGGCCGGCCGGGTGGCCGGGCGCAGCGGCGTCTGGGTCCCCGGCGACCCCTCCCACGGCCTGCCGGACCGGCAGGTCGGCGCGGTCGGCATCCGGGTGGCCGGCGGCGTCACGATGCACGGCTACGCGCTCAACTGCTCCAACGACCCGAGCTGGTACAACCGCATCGTCCCCTGCGGGTTCGCCGACGCCGGCGTTTCCTCGCTGTCGGCCGAGACCGGGCGCCGGATCGTGGTCGACGACGTCATGCCGTACGCCGAGAAGCACCTGGCCGAGGCCCTCGGCGCGGAGAGCCGCGACCTGCCCGAGGAGGACCTCTTCAGGCGGTAGGGGTGGGCGCTCTCCGGCGCGGGGACCCGGTCTCTGCGGCGCCCACGGCGTTCCCGCGGCGGCCCCCTGCCGCTCCCCCGGCGTTCCCCTGCCGTTCCCGCGGCGGTCCTCGACCGCCCCGCCCGCCGCCCCGCCGCCCCGGGTCCGCTTCCCGGCGCGGGGGGACGTAAGGTGAGAGGCGTGACCGTAGCTCCAGAAGGCCGAAAGCTCCTCCGCCTGGAGGTTCGCAACGCCGAGACCCCCATCGAGAAGAAGCCCGAGTGGATCAAGACCCGGTTCCGGACCGGGCCCAACCACACCGAGCTGCGGGCGCTGGTCGCACGCGAGGGTCTGCACACCGTCTGCCAGGAAGCCGGATGTCCCAACATCTCGGAGTGCTGGGAGGACCGCGAGGCGACCTTCCTCATCGGCGGCGACCAGTGCACCCGGCGGTGCGACTTCTGCCAGATCGACACCGGCAAGCCCAAGGAGTACGACACCGACGAGCCGCGCCGCGTCGCCGAGTCGGTCCGCCAGATGGGCCTCAACTACGCGACCGTGACCGGCGTCGCCCGCGACGACCTGCCCGACGGCGGCGCCTGGCTGTACGCCGAGACCGCCCGGCAGATCCACGCGCTGCTCCCCGGCTGCGGCGTCGAGCTGCTGGTCCCCGACTTCAACGGCGACCAGGGCCAGCTGGAGGAGGTCTTCTCCGCCCGTCCCGAGGTGTTCGCGCACAACATCGAGACCGTGCCGCGGATCTTCAAGCGCATCCGCCCCGGCTTCCGCTACGAGCGCTCCCTGGAAGTGATCACCAAGGCCCGCCGGGCCGGGCTGGTGACCAAGTCCAACCTGATCCTGGGCATGGGCGAGGAGCCGGAGGAGGTGCTGGAGGCCATGCGCGACCTGCACGAGGCCGGGTGCGACCTGCTCACCGTCACCCAGTACCTCCGGCCCACCCCGCGCCACCACCCGGTGGAGCGCTGGGTCAAGCCCGAGGAGTTCGTGCAGTTCCAGAAGGACGCCGAGGCCATCGGCTTCGCCGGGGTCATGTCCGGACCGCTGGTCCGCTCCTCCTACCGGGCCGGGCGCCTCTACAAGCAGGCCGTCGAAGCCCGTCAGAACGCCTGACGGCTCCGCTTCCCGGGGCTCCGGCCTTCTCCGTCTCCGAAAGGCTCCGCGCCCGGCGCGGGGCCTTTCCGCTCTCCCCGCCCCGCTCCGGCCGGCGCGGGGCCCGCCGCCCGCCGTACCGCTCCGGTCCACCGCGGATTCTCCACCGCCTGCCTGCCCGCCTGCCGCGGCCCTTTCCGGACACCCTCCGCGGAGCGGCGCGGGAAGGTCACATTTTCATTTCTTGACCCCGGGATTTGTATCCTTCTGAGCATGGCCAAGAAGCCCGAAGTCCCAGAGACCCCGGGGCGCGTCAAGCAGCTCCGCATGATCGCCAAGATCATCAAGCAGGCCGACCCGAAGGGCATGCCGATCGTCTACGCGTCGGCGCTCGGCACGCTCGTCCTGTGCGTGGTGATCGGCCTGGTCACGGGCTGGTGGCCGCTCTACGTCATCGGCGTGATGCTGGCCCTCACCGTCGGCCTGGTCGTGTTCGGCCAGCTCGCCCAGAAGGCGCAGTACTCCATGCTCCACGGCCAGCCCGGCGCCGCCGCGGCGATCCTGCAGGGCATGCGCGGCAACTGGGAGGTCACCCCGGCCGTCGCGGTCAACCGCGACCAGGACATCGTGCACCGCGTCGTCGGCTACCCGGGCATCATCCTGGTCTCCGAGGGGCCGGGCAGCCGCGTGCAGAAGATGCTCGTCGCCGAGAAGAAGCGGGTCCAGCGGGTCGCGCTCGACGTGCCGGTCTACGACGTCCAGTCCGGTGACGGCGAGGGCCAGATCCCGATCGGCAAGCTCCAGCGGCACCTGATGAAGCTGCCCCGCAACCTCAAGAAGCCCGCGGTCTACGAGATCAACAACCGGCTCAAGGCGCTGCCCCAGACGCTGCCGATGCCCAAGGGCCCGCTGCCGCGCGGCGCGAAGATGCCCCGCCCGAAGATGCGCTGATGTCCCCGGAAGGGGTCGAGCGCCGTCCGGTGGACGCCGTCGCCACCTCGCGGGCCAACCGCGGCTGGTGGGACGGCGCCGCGGACGACTACCAGGCGGAGCACGGCCCCTTCCTGCGGGACGCCGGTTTCGTCTGGTGCCCCGAGGGCCTCGACGAGGCCGACGCCCGCCTGCTGGGCGACGTGGCGGGCAGGGACGTCCTGGAGATCGGCTGCGGCGCGGGCCAGTGCGGGAGGTGGCTGGCCGGGCAGGGCGCCCGGGTGGCCGCCTTCGACCTGTCGTTCCGCCAGCTCCAGCACTCCCGCCGGATCGACCTCGACCACGCGGCCGAGGACGGTCCCGGCGGTGGTCACGGTCATGGTCACCGCGGTGGTCGCAGTGGCGGTCCCGGCGGCCGGGCCCTGCCGGTGGTGCAGGCCGACGCCGGGGCGCTGCCCTTCGCCGACGAGTCGTTCGACCTGGCCTGCTCGGCGTACGGGGCGCTGCCGTTCGTGGCGGACGCGACGGCCGTGCTCGCCGAGACCCGGCGGGTGCTGCGGCCCGGCGGCCGTTTCGTCTTCTCGGTCAGCCACCCGGTCCGCTGGGCCTTCCCCGACGATCCCGGGCCCCGCGGGCTGACCGCCGACCGCTCCTACTTCGACCGCTCGCCGTACGTGGAGGTCGGCCCCGACGGGGAGCCGAGCTACGTGGAGCACCACCGGACGATGGCCGACTGGGTCGGCTGCGTCACGGCGGCGGGGCTGGTACTGGCGGCGCTGACGGAGCCGGAGTGGCCGCCGGGCCACGACCGGGTCTGGGGCGGGTGGAGTCCGCTGCGCGGCCGCCACCTGCCCGGCACCGCGATCTTCACCTGCGTCCGGCCGCGCTGAGAGGCGGCCCGGTTTCCGCCCGGTCCGGCGCTGCTCCCGCCGGTGCTGTTCCCTTCGGCGTCGGTCTCGCCGATGGACCGCGCGGGCCGGTCGCGCACCGACCGGTCGCCTGCGGGCGGCCGTCACATCCGCCGGCCGCCCGCCGTACGGGTCACATCCGCACGACCACCGTGTTCGCCGCGCGGTCGTGCAGGCCCCGCTGGTCGCGGTCCCAGATCAGCGCGGGTACGGCCAGGCAGAGCAGCAGCGTGCGGACCGCGACGGCCACCGGACCGGGACGGCCGCCGTCGAGCGCGGCCACGCGGATGCCGAGCAGGCGCATGCCGAAGGTCATCCCCATGGTGCCCACCAGGAGCAGGGTCGTGCCCGCGAAGATCGCGAGCGGGACCCATCCCCGCTCGACGGGGTCGACGCCGAGGAAGCCCTGGGCGATGGCCCAGGTGCAGATGAGCCAGTCGATCACGATGGCACCGAGCCGGCGGCCGAATCCGGCTACCGCGCCGCTGCCCTCCTCGGGCAGCCCGAGCCGCTCCCCGGGATAGCCCAGGTCGATTCCGGCGGATCTGACCCCGCCGAGCCACGTCTGGGTCCACCGGGGCTGCTGCCTGCTGCTCATGCCCTCAACGGTATCCGCCGCCGGGTCCGCCCCCGAACCCGGCGGGGCCGATTTCCCAGACGGGACAAAAGCGTCCATTATGGTCGCCAGTCTTCTCACTCACCACTTGCCGCCGGAGCACCCCCCAGTGTCAGACATGGACGACATCGACCGGCGCTTCCAGGAGCTCACCGCCCAGATCGACGATGAGGAGCGCCGGAAGCGGAGCCGGGCCGTCGAGCGGGAATGGGCGCACCTGCCCCGGTTCAGGCGCCGCCGCCGGCGGCGGATCATCGCGGCGTCCGCGGCCGCGGTCACCGCGGTCCTGGTGGCCGCGGCGGGGGTGCTCGTCACCTACCGGCCGGAGCTCCTGGACTCCGCACGCACCGTCCTGGCCGAGCGGCTTCCCGTCTTCGAGGAGAGTCCCGTCCCGGCCCCGGAGGAGACGGCGGCACCGGGGGCGGAACCGATGGTGCCCTCCCCCTTCGACGGCTCTCCGGCCGCCGACTACGCCGACGGGGCCGAGGGCCTGGTGATGCCGCCCGCCAGGGCGGTCGGCGGGCTGGGAAAGAAGGACGTCGCCAGGCTGCTCGGCCGGACCCGCGCCCTGCTCGAGGCCTCCAACCTGGACCACCGCACCCTGCTCGAGGGCGATCCCGTGCCCTTCGCCAGGCTGCTGCCCGCCAGGGACCGCGCGTGGTTCCTGCAGAACGTCGACGGGAAGAAGAAGCGGCGGGGCGAGCACGTCGACACCCGGTACTGGCTGACCAGCTTCGCCCCGGGGAGCGCCAGCCTCGCCACCGATGTGATCAAGGTCCACGGGACGGCGAAGCTCTCCTCCTTCCGGGAGGACGGGGCCTCCGGCGCCCTGGTCAAGGTGGACTACCTGTTCGTCTACGCCGTGCACCGCCCGGGCCTGCCGTACACCACCAGGCGGGTCATCGCCCGCAGGCTGGGCGAGGTCGGGATGTACCGGGAGGACGGCGAACCGGTGATCTGGATCCGCGACTGGCGCTCCGGCGGCGTCACGGGCGTCCGGTGCGACGTCGACGACGCCTTCGTGCATCCGTCCTACGAGGACTCCCCCGAGGACGAGGAGGCCACCAGGGCCACCGGCGCCCCGGTGGATCCGTACGACCTGGCGGACCGCTCCGACGGGGACTGCTGGCTCGCGTCCAGAACCTGAAAACCGGGCAAAGGAGGCGTTGCTCCCACTCGATGACACCCGCCCTCCAGGCTACCGTGGAGGGGGCTCCGCTTAACACGGGTGAAACAAACGAGACACGGGGCGGTAACGGCACAGGCCTACTTTCGGTCCGATAGCCCGTGCCCCTTGGGAGGTTCGCGTGTTCAACTCCGCCGACGACGTCCTGAAGTTCATCAAGGACGAAGGAGTGCAGTTCGTCGATGTCAGGTTCACCGACCTGCCCGGGACGACGCACCACTTCACCTTCCCCACGGAGAACTTCGGCTCCAGCGTCTTCACCGACGGCCTGATGTTCGACGGATCGTCGATCCGCGGCTTCCAGGCGATCCACGAGTCGGACATGCTGCTGCTGCCCGACCCGTCGACGGCGGTGCTGGACCCGTTCCGGCAGCACAAGACCCTGAACCTCAACTTCTTCGTGCACGACCCGCTGACGGGCGAGGCCTACAGCCGCGACCCGCGCAACGTGGCCCGCAAGGCCGAGGAGTACCTCCGCGGCACCGGCATCGCCGACACGGTCTACTTCGGTCCCGAGGCGGAGTTCTACATCTTCGACGACGTGCGCTTCGAGACCAGCGCGCACGCCAGCTACTACCACATCGACTCCATCGAGGGCGCCTGGAACACCGGCAAGGCCCAGGAGGGCGGCAACCTCGGCTACAAGCCGCGCTACAAGGGCGGATACTTCCCGGTGCCGCCGATGGACCACTTCACCGACCTGCGCTCGGAGATGGTCCGCCGCCTCATCGACGCGGGCATCGACGTGGAGATGCAGCACCACGAGGTGGGCACCGCCGGCCAGGCCGAGATCGACTTCCGGTTCAACACGCTGCTCAAGGCCGCCGACACCCTGATGCTGTACAAGTACATCGTCAAGAGCACGGCCCTGGAGCACGGCCACACCGTCACCTTCATGCCCAAGCCGATCTTCGGTGACAACGGCTCGGGCATGCACTGCCACCAGTCGCTCTGGAAGGACGGCGAGCCGCTCTTCTACGACGAGGTCGGCTACGCGGGCCTGTCCGACACCGCCCGCTACTACATCGGCGGCCTGCTCAAGCACGCCCCCTCGCTGCTGGCCTTCACCAACCCGACGGTGAACTCCTACCACCGCCTGGTCCCCGGCTACGAGGCCCCGGTCAACCTGGTCTACTCCCAGCGCAACCGCTCGGCGTGCATCCGCATCCCGATCACGGGCTCCAACCCGAAGGCCAAGCGCATCGAGTTCCGCGTGCCGGACCCCTCCTGCAACCCGTACTTCGCCTTCGCCGCCCAGTTGATGGCCGGCATCGACGGCATCCGCAACAAGATCGAGCCGGTCGAGCCGGTCGACAAGGACCTCTACGAGCTCCCGCCGGAGGAGGCCCGCAACATCCCGCAGGTGCCCGGTTCGCTGCCGGAGGTGCTGGCCGCACTGGAGGCCGACCACGAGTACCTCCTGGAGGGCGGCGTCTTCACCCAGGACCTGATCGAGACCTGGATCTCCTACAAGCGTGAGAACGAGGTCGACCCGATCCGCCTGCGCCCGCACCCGCACGAGTTCGAGCTCTACTACGACGTCTGACCGGTCACCGCGCGGTGAGCTGCACGTTCATCGCGCGGCTCCCGTCTGCTTCGGCTCCGTCCGGGCGGCGAACGCGGCGTCGATCGCGGCCCGTGTCAGCCCGTCGGAGTCCGGCGCACGCGGCCGTAGGTGCCGGGCGTCGTCTTGGCGCTCGCGTGCCGCAGGCGGGCCTGGACGACCTCGACGTCCGCGCCCGAGGCGATCAGCGGCGACGCGAGGCAGTGCCGCAGGCCGTGGAAACGGAAGCCCGTGGGAAGGTCCCGCACCTTGCCACGGGCCCGCCACTCAAGATGAAAAGCGCCTCATGCATCGGGGTCCGTGGCTACTGACGGGTATGCGGCAGCCATATCGGCAGAGCATCCAGCAGGGCGTCCCACCCCCCTGCCAGCAACCACCACATGCCCAGGGCGAGCACGACGCCCATCAGCGGCGTTACTACGATCAGTTTCACTAAGGCTCGCCCAGAGGACCGGGTTGAGTTCCGGGAGGTCAGCACAGCGCCAGTTAATCAGGCGAGCAGGTGGCGTGCCAGACCCTACCGATCAGGTGGCAGCACCGACAGGATGAAAAACGCTCAGTGGCGGTGGCTCAGGGGGCGCGACTCCTTGAGAGCCGGAGCCGGCTTTGTGGTGTTGCGCAGGCCGACCACCTCGCACAGAGTTACCCCGTCATCAAAAATGGGTCAGAACCCGACAACGGTGCCGCCCAAAGCCTCGGTCATTGGAAGTAGTCGGGTCCGGCCGCCGCCTGTTTCCGGTTGTACTTATCGACGAGTGCGGCGATGTACCGGTCGAACGTGGCGAATCTCTCGGGATCGACGTAAACCATGTCGTGCTGATAGCTGGTGACCGGCATTTCGCCGTCGGCGTTGACCATGTCCGTACGGAACATGTCGTAGTTATCGGCACCCTCGTCCGGGCGGCGAAACGACACCGAGTTCCGGAGCCGGTCCATGACCGCGTCGCGCTCCTCCACCGGCACGTGGTCGAGGTAGTCCTCCTCCCACAGATAGAAGTCTCCCCGGCGCAGCTCGCCGGGCTCCAGCAACAGAGGACCGGGCCTACCGTCCTTGCCATACCGCAGCAGGGGCAGACCATAGGCCGACAGCAAGCGGACGTAGCTCGGAGGCAGGGTCGTCTTGAGGTAGTGCTCCGCCTCGACGAGGGCGTGGGCCCCCACCGGCCGGTACTCGACCTGGTAAATCCAGTCCGAACCGTGCAGCGCGTTATTGAACTCATTCAGCCGGGCGAGGGCGGCACCGGCGGTCTCGCCGGGTGGACCGGTCAACAGATCGTCTCGGATCATGTCGTTCCCATCGTCGGCGTGATCGTTGTGGAGATCGTCATGGTCGACGAGACTATGATGGCCCGGCAATGACCGGTTCCCCGCCGGCGTCCTGTTTCGCCCGTCGTAGGTTCGGGAGCATGGGACCTCGGCCGCGCGGCCCGGGTGGAAGTGGCTCCGAGTCGGTAACGATCCATGGGCCGCACGGGAGTGGGACGCCTCCGCGCGCCGATATGGCCGGTATGGGCCTGCCTGCATGGATGTGCCGCTCTTCCTCCCCCGATCCGGCTCCGGCCGCGGCGGCCACCCTGCCGATGCTCACTCCTGGGACGGCATGCGCCTCGACTTGACCGGCGCCACCCTCATCGACCTCGACCTCCAGCACTGCCGCATGGCTAAATCCGAGTTCGGTGCGGCGACTTTCACCAAAGGTTTCCAGGGCGAAAACGCTCGAGCGAGGCGGCCGGACGGTGATCATGTCTGGCCGTCGGGGTGTGGGATGCCCCATGACTTCCGGACTCATGGTGAACCCTACTTGGGTCCGTGTCCGGAAGTCATGGGGCACCTCAACCGGACTACCCGTAGAAGAAGCACGCGCGCAGGTCGCACTCACTCATCATTCATGATCGAGGGTGTCCGGTGGGGTGGGGTGGGGATGTGGATCGGACGGCATTGAAGGAGGCGGTGGCGGGTGCTCGGCGCGTGGTCGGGTACGGCTCCCCGGCCCCGTAGGAACCGGTCGTCCGGATCCCGGCCTATCCCGGACGGGGACCAGGCGGGAACCACACGCCATGCAATCGAACGAGTATCACGCCCCCGACGCTCTCCATGTCCTGCCCGAGGCCATTGAGCTGCGGAAACGCATATTCCAACGTCCTGGGGTCAAGGGGCTTGGTAAACGTCCCCGGGACTCGCGATCTCAGCGATTACGCTGGCCGCCGTGGGCCCTGAAATGCGCAACTACCCAGTGCTTCGAGGTGCGGAGGATGGACCGTACGCGTGTCCATGCTGCGGGTACGTGACCTTGGACGAGAGGGGCGGTTTCGAGATCTGCCCGGTGTGCTTCTGGGAGGACGACGGCCAGGACGACCCGGACGCCGATGTCGTACTGGGTGGCCCGAACGGTCGCCTGAGCTTGACCCAGGCGCGCCGCAACTTCCTCACATCCGGCGCGTGCGAGGAAGCCATGCGTGATCACGTCCGGCCGTCGCTTCCCGAGGAACAGCCACCCGTCTGAGGGGCCTTACCGGGGGCTTTCCGCATCCCGCGCCCGAGGCGACCCCGGTGAGGCGGCGTGCCCGCCCGCTCACCCGTACGGTCATCCGGTCACCTTGTCCAGGAAGGAGTGCAGGTTGGCCCGGGTACGGACGGCCTTCTCCTCCGGGGTGAGGGACTCCTCCACGACGATCACCCCGTCCCCCGCGGCCTGCTTCCTCCCCCGCGTGTAGAGCGAACAGGCGAGGTCGGTGCAGAGGTACTGCCCGACCGAGTTGCCCTGGCGGCCGGGCTCGCCGGTCCGGCGCGCGGTCATCAGCGCCACGCCGCCGCCGGGGTGCGTGGTCAGGCACAGCGAGCACATGCTGCGCGAGGTGAATCCGCGCGACCCGCCGGTCGTCGCCCGGAGGGAGATGCCGACGAGGCGGCCGTCGCGTTCGGTGACCAGGTAGGCGCGTTCGGGCGCGCCCGAATCTCGCCAGCCGAGGAAGTCGAGGTCTTCCCAGGGCTGGTCGGCGAGATCCTTGGGGAGGCCGAGGCGCTTGGCCTCGCCCTTGGAGCAGTTGACGAACGAGGTGCGGATGTCGTGTTCGGTGACGGGTCTCATGAGCGGGGAGGCTAGTCTTTCTTAAAGCAGATAGGCAAATACTTAAAACCTTTAAGAAGGATGGGGCATGGCACGAGCAGGGCTGACCGCGGAACGTCTGACCCGGGCGGCGGCGGATCTGGCCGACGAGATCGGTTTCCAGAACGTGACCGTCTCGGTGCTCGCACGCGGGTTCGGCGTCAAGCCCGCGGCGCTGTACTCGCACGTCAAAGACGCACAGGAGCTGAGAGTCAGGGTGGCGCTGCTCGCTCTGGCGGAGCTCGCCGACAGGGCCGCCGCCGCTCTGGCGGGCCGCGCGGGCAAGGACGCGCTGGTGGCCTTCGCGAACGCCTACCGAGACTACGCCAAAGAGCATCCGGGCAGGTACGCCGCGATGCAGATCGAACTCGACTCGGAGGCGCTGGACATCGGCCCGGCGATCCGGCACGCGGAGATGACGAGGGCGATACTGCGCGGATACCGCCTGCCGGAGCCCGACCAGACGGATGCGGTGCGGATGCTGCACAGCACGTTCCACGGCTACGTCAGCCTGGAGATGGCGGGCGGGTTCCGCCGCACTCCCCGGGAGGCGGACGCCTCCTGGTCCAGGACCCTGGACGCCCTCGACGCCGTCCTCGGGAACTGGCCGCCGGCCTGACGGTCGCCGCGCTACGGGGACCGCCCTCCCCGTCTCACCGGCCCCCGCGGCCGGTACGTTCCGCACCGCCGCTGCAGCGGCTCCGGCCGTACCGGACCCGAAACTCCCGGGACGCAAGTGGCGTCCCAGCGCTTTGCAAGCGGTCATCGGTATTCATTGAGGGCACAGAACCGCACATTCAGGAGAAAACCGTGTTCCGCACCGTCGCCACCACCGTCGGCGTCATCGTCATCGCCCTGTCCTCGCTCGTCGCCTGCAGCGTGGACGACGAGGCGTGCGCCGCCTCGGCCGGCATCACGGCGACCACCCGGTTCGTCCAGGCCTCCACCGGTTCCACGGCGGACCAGAAGCCGAAGCCGAAGAAGACGAAGAAGAAGGTCGACATCGACATCGATGACTGCGACTGAGCAGGCCGGTCACCGGCCGCCACGGCCTCCCCGCCTTCGCCCGGTGCCGACACCGGCACCGGCACCGGCACCGGTCTCTTCGGTGCCCACGCGGAACGGCGGGCCGTCCGACAGAATGAATCTTGACTTATCGCGATAGGACAGGATTCACCAGGATGACCGAGGCCTCCGGGAGGGCTCCCGCGCGCCACCGGCGACCGGCGGCCGCGGTCGTGCTCGCGCTGCTCCTGCCGTTCGCGAGCGCCTCGGTCCCGGTACGGCCCTCCGTCGCGCCGGACCGGCTGGTCGCCGTCGCCCGCGCGATCCAGGCGGGACACGCCCGGCAGGGCTGGGAGGGCGGCGCGATCCCCTACTCCTGGGGCGGCGGCCACGGCGAGCGGCCCGGCCCCTCCCTGGGGACGTGCCGGGGGTACCGGGGGTCGATCAGGCCGTGCCCGGCCGCCGGGACCCTCGGCCTCGACTGCTCCGGCCTGGCCCGGTGGGTCTACCACCTGGCCTACGGCCGCGATGTCCTGGGCCCGGGGAACACCGACGACCACCTCCGGCGGCTCACCAGGGTCCCGGCCGCGCACGCCCGCCCCGGCGACCTTGTCTTCTACGGCGAGGTGAGCAGGCGCAGAGTGCGGACCCACCATGTCGGGATCTATGTCGGCCAGGGCATGATGATCAATGCGTTGAGAACCGGCACCGAGGTCCGCACCGATCCCGTCACCCGGATCGAGGATTTCGCCGGATATTTCCGATACCTGTGACCACCGGCCGATCCAGAGGCCGGAGGCCGTGGCCACCTGCAGGCGGGCGGCCGGCGAGCGGCCGTAGCGATCCGGCGACGGCACCGCCAGCGTGTCCCCGGCGGTCGGGAAGGCGTGGCAGGCGACCGCCTCGGGCCGCTCAGCGGTTCTGCCGGACTTCTTGTCGGCGAAGATGCGTCGGCACCCGGCTGCGGTGAGCGCATCCAGCTGCGCCTGCGATCGCGGAATCCGGGCGAGATGGAGTCAAGCATCTCTTTACCAGTCATTGACGGCCCGCGCTGGGCCGCGCCCGCGGTAGGGGACCTGCCCCCCATCCGATCCCGGGCCGATGCACCGAAAGGACATGCCGTACCACCTGGCTGACCCGCCCGCAGGTGGTCACCGCCCGCGGCGCGATCGTGTTCGATTCCAGGAACCGCTCCTGGGTGGCGGCGTCCAGGTCACCGTCGCGCACAAGCTGCACCGAGGAGCGGATCGAGGCCAGCGGGGTGAGCAGCTCGTGGTTGACGGTGCGCAGGGACTGGTTCTTGACCGCGTCGATGCGGCGCAGCCGTACCAGAGCCTGGTCGGTCCGGGCGGCGTAGTGGTGCAGTTGCAGCAGGCCGGCGGCGTCGTTGGCCAGCGTGGCCAGGGCTTGGCGCTGGGCGTCGCTCAGGCGGCGGGGCCGGTGGTCCATCACGCGCACCGTGCCGAGCGCGTGGTCATGGCTGAGGACGGGGACGCCGGCGTAGAGGCGCACGTACGGCTCACCGCTCACCAGCGGATCGTCGCGGAAGCGGGGGTCGGCCGGCGCGTCGGGCACCTCCAGCAGGGAACGCCCGCAGATGGCATGCGGGCAGAAAGCGATGCGCAGGTCCATGCCCGGTGCGGCGGTGCCGTAGCGGCCCTTGAAGTGCTGGCCGGTGGCGTTGATCAGGTTGACCAGGGTGATCGGGGCGCCGCAGGCGAAGGCCGCCAGGGCGACGATGGCGGTGAAGGACGGCTCGGGAAGCACGTCCAGGGCGTGCAGCTCGGCCAGGCGGCCGGCGGATCGGCGGACCGGAGGCGGCTCGGGGCGCGGCGGTGTGACGAGCGCGGAACGGGCCGCACCGGGCCGCACCGGGCCGACGGGCGCCCGCCGGCAGCGCCACCGCATTGAAACGGCACGGGGGCAAGACCATGATCGAAGCCTGGAACGGCACACGAAGGGAGACCCATGGAGCCCCTGGCACCGGGCACACCTCCGCAGTCGGCAGAACACCCGCGACGCTCTGCCTGGTCGACGATCGCCATCGTCTACCTGGGCGGGGTCGTCGCGGCGATGAGCTTCGGCAAATTCGCCTCGGTCGGGCCCGCGGTGGCGGCCCAGCTCGGATTGTCGCTGTCGCAACTGGGCTGGGTGATCTCGGCGGTCGTCGGTGTCGGCGCGGCCGCCGGCCTGCCCGGCGGATACCTGGTGCGCCGCTTCGGCGCGGAGCGGTCGCTGGTCACCGGCCTGGTATTGATCGCGGCGGTGGGTGCGGCCGGCGTGGCCGCCGGTGACTTCGCCTGGCTGCTGGTCGCCCGCGGCGCGGAGGGTGTCGGATACCTCCTGGTCACCATCGCCTGCCCGGCGCTGGTCCTGCGGCTGGCCACCGAGCGGGACCGGGGTACGGCCTTGTCGATCTGGGCCACGTTCGTGCCGATGGGCCTCGGCGCGAGCACGCTCGCCGGAGGTGCGATCGGTTCGGCTCTGGGCTGGCGCGGCTGGATCGGCGTGATCGCCGCGCTGACGCTCGTGATGGCGCTCGTGGTGCGAGTGAAGCTGCCGAGTGGTCCGGGGCGGCAGGTGGCGGCCGGTCCCGTGCCGCGGGCCGGGGCGCTGGTGTGGCCGGGGATGCTGGCTGCGGCGTTCTGCCTGGCCGCCCTGGTGACGGTTCCGGTCATCGTGCTGCTGCCCACGCTGCTCATCGAGCAGCACGGCCACTCGGCCTCCGCCGCCGGCGCCGTCACCTCGGTGATCTCGCTGCTGAGCGTCCTGGGCGGACTGGCCGTGGGGATGCTGCTGCGCCGGGGCACACCGGTGAGGGTGCTGGCACTGGCCGGGCTGGGCGCCGTACCCGCGGCCTGGGTCATGTTCAGCGGCCCGGACTCGCCGGCGGCCGTGCAAGGCGGTGCCGCGGTCATCTCGATCGAGAACGGGTTCCTGGGCGCCCTGGTCTTCGCCGCCCTTCCGATGGTGCTGGAGCGGCTCGACCATGCGGATGTCGGCAACGGCGTGGTCGCCCAGGCGGGCAGTCTCGGCTCGTTGCTCGGCCCGCCGCTGTTCGGTCTGGTGGCCACCGGGTGGGGTTTTCCGGCGCTGGTGCCGCTCATCGCCGTCGGGATCGTGACGGCCGTCGGCGCGTTGCTGCTGGTCGGCAGGCGGACGTCACGGCCGCGACCGAGCACGCGCTGAGCCGTGGAGGGCGACGGCGTAGTTCGGCGTTGACGAGCGGCTCCCGCAGAAGGCTCCCGGAGGGCCTTCGCCTGGACTCGCGGCTCGTCGGGTGGTCGTCAGACGCCCCTCCACTGCCATGGGCGTCACCTCGGCAGGCATCTACGCCTGCCGCGGATCGAAGGCGTCAGCGGGAAGCAGCGGCGCCCGATCGATGCGCGGCAGCGTCGCCCGGGACCGTCGCGGCACCGGCGGGTGCGTGGCCGGGGGGCAGGTCGCGCTGGGTGAACAGGTCGATGAGCAGGCCGACGGGCAGGCCGGCCTCGGTCGGATAGCGAAAGCCGCGTTCGAGGTTGAGGGTGTAGTGGTTGCGGCGGCCGACCTTGCCGCGGGTCAGGTAACCCTCCCGGTGCAGGTCGGACACGATGCCTTGCACGGCGCGTTCGGTGATGCCGATGCGATCGGCGATGTCGCGCAGGCGCACCTGCGGATCGCGGGCGATCTCCAGCAGCACCCGGGCGTGATGAGTCAGGAACGTCCAGGTGGAGGCGGGTTCGCCAGGGCTGGGTGGAGCCATGTCATCTCTTTCGGGACGGATCGGTCCGGTAGGCCGGGGACGAGGCGGATAGGTCTCTGCCCTAAGATCTTATCCGAAGTTCTTTTCCGGTAAGTGTCTTCTAGAAACAGGCTGCGGGTGAGATGATGTCAGTCAACCGGTCTCCCTTTCTGAGCGGGGTCCCCATGCGTGCCTGCCAGCTCGTCCGCGCCTGCGCCCTGCCCGGCGGCACCGCCGTCCAGGTCCCGTCCTCGCCTGCCACGCCGTGATCAACCAGCACAGCGAAGTCTCCGGCGTCTCCGCATCCGGCGTCACCGTAGCCCATGCCGTCGTGGCTCACGACACCGTCGACGCGCTCCTGTATGTCGACCATCAGCTGCGCCTGACCTGCCGCCCCGCGCCCAGCGGGACTCTCGTCCGACTGATCGGCGAGATCGACGCCACCAACCGCACCGCACTGGAGCAGACGCTGACCTGCGCCGGGCACGGCGGCGATCATCTCCTGATCGATGCCGGGCAGCTGCGGTTCATCGACACCGGCGGGATGTGCCTGCTGGCCGAGCTGTGCCGCACGGGCGCGGCCCGTATGATCAACGTGCCGCCTTTCCTGCGCCGCCTGGCGGGTCTGCTGGACCTGCCGTTGTGCGGCGATGCCGTGGACGGTGCCGCATAACACCATCGCCTCCGGTCGAGGAGGAGACGGGCGAAGCGCGCAGAGCCCCGGACCGGCCGGGCGGTTCGGGGCCGCTGCGGATCGGCCGGGTCAGGGAGCCGCGGGGAGGGAGCAGTGGGGAGGAGGCCGTCCTGCTCGGACACCCGGGCCATCATGCCGTCAGCAGGTCCGCGGTGACGGGCAGGTCCGGCAGCGCGGTGCTGGTGACCACCGCGAGGTCGTGCCCGTGACGGGTTTCCTGCCACTGGCCGCCGGCCAGCGGCACGAGGGCGATGTTCGGGGTGGGACCGTTCGTCCAGTCCAGCGGTCCGGCCATGGTCTCGGTGCGGGTGCGGGCGATCGCCTGGGCGATGGCGCCGCGGTCGGTGGGATCGGCGGCCTCGGCCAGGGCGTGGCAGGCGACCTCGATGAGGGCGTGGGCCAGCCCGAGAGGCTGCAGCCAGGGGTTGCCGGTGCCCTGCTGGTAGGCCGCGGCCAGGTCGGCGGCGGTGGCGCCGTCCATACTGGAGCGGTAGGGGTGGTCCGGCGCCCAGTAGACCAGGGTGGCCACCCGCGCCCGGGCCAGTTCCCCGCCTCCGGCGCACGAACCGGCGGCTCCGGCGTGGGGGTAGGCCAGCCACCGTGAGCAGGTGATCAGCCGCGGACGCAGCCCGGATGAGCGGGCCTGGCCGTGGAACAGCGCCAGGTCGGCCGCGGTGGCCGCACGGGTGACGATCTGGGCGCCGTGGCGGCGCAGACGGTCGATGTGCGCGCACAGGTCGGCGACGGGCTCCCGGTAACCGCCGGGATCGATCAGGGTGTGGCCGCGTCCTGCGGCCACGGGCGCGAACCCGTCGCGGTCGTGGCGCAGCAACCGGCCCTGCAGGTCGTCGTTCCACAGGCAACAGAGGCCTCCCGGCTGCGGCGGAACGCGGTCGGCCCGCCGCCTGCGGATTTCACCGCGTGCGGCCGTCCGGCCCTTCGCCGCGCAGCACGGCCGCGGTCTCCTCATGGATCCCCGGCCTCCGCGTCCTGGAGATCGGCCAGACCTCGCCTCATCCGCGGATCCAGCACATCCTCGCTCGCGTGCGGCCAGGGTGGAATCGGCTCGACCACCGGGTGAGAAACCTCTCAAACGGATGCGAGAAGTAATGGATAAAGCACGTAACGTGCTTGCCTACTCTGCAGGAGCGCACCGACGGACGGGCTTTCCCGACGGCGGTGGCGCGCACGTCGGCAAGGGCCGCCACCGTGCCGCCTGAGGCAGACCGTTCCCGTCCACCGTTTCCCGTGATCACAAGGATGTGGTCCCATGAGTCACCTCCCCCTGCCGAAAAGCGCTCTGTACGTCTGCGTCGACGACGACACCGGGCACCGCTCCCGGCTGGAGGCGATCACCGCCGACACGATCGTCATCGCCGCGCCCGCCGACGCCAAGAAACTGGTGGCCGCCGAGGTCGGCAGCCACCTGACCGTGTCCTGGATCAACGAGGACGGCCGCGTCGTGCTGCCGGTCCTGCTGGAGAGAATCACCACCGGCCCGGCAGAGCGCTGGCACCTGCGCCCGCTGGGCGAGCCGCGCCAGGCCGGCCGCCGCCGACACGAACGCGGCGGCGGCGGGGAGAAGATGCGCATCTCCACCCTGACCGCCCAGCCCGCCGTCACCTTCAACAGCACCCTGCTGGACCTGAGCGAAAAAGCGCTGCGCTGCTGGGCGCCGGCCTCCGACATCGCCGTAGGCGAGGAACTGCACGTCCAGGTCATGCTCAGCACCGGGGTCGTCAGCCACATCGGGAAGGTCACCATCGTGCGCGAAGCCCCCGACGGCATCGGCCAGCACATCGTGGTGAGCTTCCACTCCCTGCCCGCGCCCACCGTGCAGATCATCCGCCGCTACCTGTTCGTCTGGAGCAGCCGCCAGGCACGGCAGCCCGAGCCCGCGACGACCCCGGACACCGCAGGTGCGGACGCCGACCCTGCTTCGCAGGCCCCTCAGTCCAGACCTCAGTCTGGACGTACGGCAGCACCTGCGCGTCTGTGATCTCCCAGCGGTGAGAGATGAGTCCCAGGCTTCCGGAACCACGGTGAACTGCAGAGGAACCGCTCCGCATGGCGGCTCGGCCGGTGGGGGCGGAGGCCGAAACCCGGGGGAACGGAAGGGCACAGCAGGGCGCCATGTGACGGCTTCGGAAGCCGCGGTTCCATTCGCATCGAGCAGGCGGGGAAGGATTCGCGGCTTCTCCTCAGCTGCCCTGAGCCGATGACGCGCCTTGCCCGGCTCCGCATCCGCCTGGAGCCGGGCAAGGCGCGACCGGACTCACCTGCACGGGGTGGGCGATCACCGCCCTGCTCAGGCCGGGCCACTGCTCAGCGCCGAAGTCCTGCCCGTGCCGAATGCCCCCCGCAAAGGGAGGGGTCGCGCATGCCGGACTGCGACCGTTCCGCGACCCGGCCGCCGCGCCGTGACCGGGGCATGCTCGCTCCCGCCGGTCAGCGGGGGCGGGTGGCGGTACCGAGGATCTGGGGGGATGCGGGAAACGGTATCGCGGTGTCTTCGCTGGTCAGGCGAGTGAGCCGGTCGATGGTGAACCCGGCCTCCCGCAGGGCTGCGGCGGTGTCGCGGGCGCAGTGGCAGCCGCCGCCGATCCGCGGCCAGAAGGCGGCGTCCAGCAGGCGCTGGATGCGGGCCGTCCCGGAACGTGGGGAGCGGACATGCTCCAGGAAGCGCAACTGGCCGCCGGGCACCAGGATGCGGGTGATCTCGGCGAGCGCGGCTCCCGCATCCGCAACGGTGCACAGCACCAGAGATGCGACGGCCGCGTCGAAGGAGGCGTCGGCGGCGGGCAGGTCGTCGGCGAGGCCGTCGACGACGGTGATGGGGACGGGCGCGCGGGCGGCGTTGCGCTCGGCGATGCCGCGCAGGTGCGGTTCGGGCTCGACGGCCAGGACGTGGATGACGGTGGCGGGGTAGTGGGTGAAGTTCAGACCGTTGCCCGCGCCGATCTCGATGACGGTCCCGGACAGGCCTGCGAGCAGAGCGGTGCGGTGGCGGGCGAGGCCGCGCTCCATGGAGAGACTGGCACGGGCGTAGTAGCGGGCGAACAGCGGATGTCGCACGGAATGGGACACGGGGTCCTCCTCTTCGGGCCGAGGGGTGGCGCGCCGCCCGGGGCCGGCCTCCTGCCTGCCTGCCCGGCCAGCCGGCCTGACCGGGCTCGCCACCGAACCGACACCGGGCTCAGTCCGCTACCGCTGATTCCTGTACCGATCCTCCTCGCAGGCCGGTTCGGCGGGCCGAGGCGCCGGGGTCGGCGGCGGCTGTTCCCGCATCGCTGTCGGGCTGGCGCTCGACGGGTCCGCACCGCTCGTCGGTGGCGGGAGGTGCCTTTGGTCCCACAAGCACCGGGCCCCAAAGACATTACCTCGCTCTGACTTCTCATAAAGCGTCTGTTGCCTCCGATGGGAGGTTCATCTGCGCCTGCTGCGCCCGTTGTGCCCAGGAAGGGCCCGCGCCAGGTGTCCCCATCGGCTCATGGAGGAGCTCTCGTGAACGCGCCCCATCGCGCTTTGACCGGCCCGGCCGTCCGCCGCCGCAGTGCCGCCCTGCTGGCCGCGGTCGCCCTGACCAGCGGCGGCCTGGCCGTCGTGGCCGCACCCGCCCAGGCCGCCGCCCCCAGCGGCCCCTTCTGCATGGGCGCGAACTTCGCCCCCTACGTCGGCCACCCCGTCGGTGACATGCCTCAGTCGGTGACGGTGGCCGACCTCGACGACGACGGCAGGCCGGACGTGGTCGCGGCCAACTCCGAGGCCGACACGCTGTCGGTCCTGCGGGGCAACGGCGACGGCACCTTCGCCGCCGCCGCACACATCCCCGCCGGGGGTGAATTCCCCATCCACATCCAATCGGCCGACCTCGACGGCGACGGCGACATCGACCTGGTCGTGGCCAACAACAGCTCCGGCGGGGTGGCGACCCTGCGCGGCAACGGCGACGGCACCTTCGCCGCGCCCGTCGCCTACAACGGCCTGGGCTACCGGGTCCACCGCGTCGCCGTGGGCGACTTCAACGACGACGGCGCCCCGGACGTGCTGTTCACCGCCTCCGGCAACGTCGGCGACGGCAGCGTCAGGGTGCTGCTCAACGACGGCGACGGCGCCCTCACCCCGGCCGCGGCCCACACCACCCCCGGGGAGGTGTACACGGCCGTACCCGGTGACTTCGACAACGACGGCCGCCTCGACGTCGTCTACCTCGACAGCGGCAGCTCCACCGTCGAGCTGCTGACCGGTGACGGCGACGGCACCTTCACTCCGGCCGGCCCGATCCCCGCCGGGGTCAACCCCGCCCTCGTCGTCACCGGCGAGTTCAACGGCGACGGCCGCACCGACCTGGTCGCGGCGTCGTACCCGGGCACCCAGATCGCGGTGCTGCTGGGCGCCGCCGGCGGGGGTTTCCAGCCCCCTCTCGTCCAGGAGGCCGGAGAACCCGGCGGCACCACGGTCGCCGACGTCAACGGCGACGGCAAGGCCGACCTGCTGGTGTCCGACTGGGACGGTTCGATCTCCGTGCTGGCGGGCAACGGCGACGGCACCTTCGCCGCGGGTGTCGCCTATCCGGTCGGCTACGCCCCGTCCGAGCCCATGACGGGCGACTTCAACGGTGACGGCAAGCCCGATCTGGTGACGACGAGCTACGACACCGACTCGGTCTCGGTGCTGCTGAACACCTGCACGCCCGTCTCCATCGCGCCGACCCTGCCCACGCTGCCGACGAACCCCACCCTGCCGAAGCCGGCTCCCGCTGCCAAGCCCAAGCCTGCGGCCAAGCCGACCGCCGCGGACAAGGCCAAGGCCGCCGCGAAGGCCGCCGCAAAGGCGAAGGCCGCCGCGAAGGCGAAGGCTGCGGCCAAGGCGAAGAAGAAGGTGACGAAGGCCAAGAAGCGGCGGGGCCCCGGCGCGGGCTGAGACTCGCGTCCGCGCCCGCATGACACGCGCTCTTCTTCCCCGCGCGGGGAGGAAGAGCGCGTCCTTTTGCGCCGGCCCGGTGGCGGCCTGTCCACCCGCGTCGCCACACCGCGGTCCCCAGACTTGGACGCTCGCATCCACCGCCGCCACGCCGATGCCATGGAGGCAGCGGACTAGCTGTCCGTCGCCGACCTGTCCAGCTCCGCGGAAGGGCCCACAACGCCCTCGGGCGTGATCGAACGGCTGTTTTCCGGCCGTCGCTGCCGGACGAGGGGTCACCTGGTGAGGTCCTTGCTTCAGATCAGTGCCGCGGCGGCCGATAGGACGGCATCGTCCACCCCCACAAGAATGGTTTCAGTCGTGACAACCCACTCCCTGCCCGTCGCAATAGTCCCTACCGGCCTGCGCAGGCTGGGCCGAGCAGCCTGGTGGGTGACCGACATCGCCGCCCGCCTGATGCGCGGGCTGGTCGTGTTCTTCCTGGTGGCCTCTTTGGCGCCGGTGCTGTTCGGCTGGCAGAGCCAGGTGGTCATGTCGGGCTCGATGATGCCGGCGCTGCGTCCCGGCGACGTGGTGATCGTCGAGCCGACCGGCGCCGACCAGGCCGTGCCCGGGGTGATGGTGCTGGTGGACAACCCGGCCCGTCCCGATTCCACGCTGATCCACCGGGTGGTCGAGCACGCACCCGGCAAGGCTCTCATCACCAAGGGCGACGCCAACAAGGACATCGACTCCACCCCGGTGCCGGAGTCCTCGGTCATCGGCCTGCCCCGACTGCTGGTCCCCTACATCGGGCTGCCCGCCCTCTGGCTGCACGAGCACCGGTACGGCCTGCTGGCCCTGACCGGGCTTGCGGGACTGGCTCTGATGTTCGTGCCCTCCGTGACGAAGAACGACCGCCCGGACTCTTACAGAAGGGGCCGGCGCCGCCGATAGAAGGTCATGACCATCACCATCGACTCAGAGACCCGGACACCGGCCAGCCACCGCCGTCCCCGCCCTCGCCGCCGCCGCAAGACCCTCCCGATCGGGAGCCTCGTGACCATCGTGGGCCTGGTGGGGGGCGCCGGCCTCATCTGGAACGCTTCCCAGGCGGCGTTCACCGCCCAGACCGACAACCGCGACAGCAACTGGAACGCCGGCAGCGTCGAGATCAACAGTGACCGGGACGGCGCGGCGGCGTTCAGCGTCTTCAACGTCAACTCCTCCGACACCTACCCGGCGCTGCAGCTGGCCGACACCGGCGTGGCCGCGACCGACCGGCCGAACTCGGGCGGATCGACCTGCATCAAGGTCGTCTACACCGGGACCATGACCGCCAACATCAAGCTGCACGCCGAGGTCAACGGCGATCTGGCCCCGTACCTGCTGACGAGCGTCGACCACGGCACCAACAGCGTCGAGACCGACCAGGGCTGGGCCGTCGCCGATCCCGAGTGCGAGAACTACGTCCGCAACAGCGAGGCGCCGTATGTGTTCGGCAGCGCGAACAACGCCGACTTCCACATGACCGACCTGCCCCGCAACTACGCGGACAGCAACAGCGACGTGTGGACCGCCCAGCAGGGTGACACCCGGTGGTACCGGGTGTCCTGGCTGCTGCCGGCCGTTCCGGAGAGCAACGACGCTCAGGGCAAGACCGCGCAGGTCAGGTACGTCTGGGAGGCCCAGGCGCTCTGACCGGTGGGGAGCCACGATTGATCGCAGTCACCCGCCGACCGCACACCACGCATATACCGACAGAGCCTTTGACCTCCGTTTCCACCGGTCAGGGGCTCTCGCGTTCTCCCGTTCCAGGCGTGCCGGATCCGGTTCCCGCGAAACCCTGAGGCATGAAGGCCACCGGCCGCGTCCGGCCCCTTCCTCGGCCCGGTGCAGGAACAGACCGAGTGGCCCGACAGCGGACTTGGTGGTGGACTGGCGGCTGCCCGGTCTGCCGGGCACGGAGATCCGCCGACGACTGCGCGCCGCGCCCGAGACGGCGGAGACGGCGCTGACCGCCTGGGTCAGCGCCAGCGTCCCTCGGGGACGAGGCGGCCGTCTGACCGATGCCGCGGCCGGGGGTCTGCCGGTACTCGCCGTACGACCGCAGCGGCCGGCTCAGGCCGCGATCGTCACGCTCTGCCATTCCCATGGCAGAGCGTGCTACCGCTGATTCCGGCACCGGTCTCCCTGAAAGGCAACGGCATGCGGATGAGCCGACAGTGGCGCTACTTCCCGGTAGCCGGCTGTGCGGGAGGTTCGGGCCAGCCCTTGCCGGCGACGGTGAACCCGCCCCTCTCAACAGTGGCGAACGTCGCGGGCGCCATGCAGGGCTGCACCTTGCCGGTCGGTACCGACCAGCTCCAGCCGATCCGATCGCGGCTGCCGCCGAACCCGTCCGTCCCGCCGTCATAGACGCTGACCGCGATCCTCTCACCGACCGGAAGCGAGGTGGAGGTGCTGACGACAGCGGTCACCGTCGCCACCGGACCTCCCGCCACGAGGCAGTCCACGTCCGCCTCGAATCCTCCGCCGTTGCCGTCAGAGCGGTGGTGGCCGACCTTGATGGTGCCCTTCGCCTCGGTGAAGACGCCGCGCGCGACGATGGCGAAGGTGATGTCATCGGTGGCCGCCGGCTCGAAGTGGATCTTCGCCGTGCCGGACACGCGCCACTGGGCGTCTTGACCCGTGAGGGACGATGCGGCCGAGGCCGATGTGCCGATCGTCATGGTCGCGGCCAACGACAGGGCGATGGCGGCGACCACTGGCCGGATCACTCTGGATCTCATGTCAACAGCTCCTCAGGTTGTACGGGCAAGACGTGCTCGGCGGCCCCGGAAGGCGTGCCGTGCTGTCACGTCAACCTTGCCGCCGGGTCTCATCCGCTCCCATAGGCCGTTCGGCGGACCGGGCGCCCGCTCGCCGAGCCGATCACCCCGGACGGCATATGGACAACGGGGCGGGGTCCACGTCGGCCAGGGCATGATGATCAGTGCATTGAGAACCGGCACCGAGGTCCGCACCGATCCCGTCACCCGGATCGAGGATTTCGCCGGATACTTCCGATACCTGTGACCACCGGCCGATCCAGAGGAGAGACATGCGCCTGGGCGTGATGTTCGAACGCGACCTTCCCCCCGAGTCCCTCATCCCCTTCGCCCGCAGCCTGGACGACACCCAGGTCGAGGACCTGTGGGTGGTGGAGGACCTGGGCTGGACCGGATCGATCTCGTCGGCGGCCACCGCGCTCGCCGTCACCGAGCGGCTCCGCGTCGGCATCGGGATCACCCCCGCCCCGCTGCGCAATCCGGCCCTGCTGGCCATGGAGCTCGGCAACCTGGCGCGTGTGCACCCCCACCGGCTGGCCGCCGGGATCGGCCACGGCGTACAGGACTGGATGCGCCGGGTGGGGGCCCTCGCGCCGTCGCCCCTGGCCCTGCTGGAGGAGACCGTCGTGGCCGTGCGGGCGCTCCTGCGCGGGGAGACGGTCACCCTCGAGGGCCGGGCCGTACGGCTCGACGGGGTGAGCCTGGTGCATCCGCCCGCCGTGCCGCCGCCGGTGCTCGCCGGGGTGGTGCGCCCCCGGTCGCTGGAGCTGTCCGGACGGGTGGCGCAGGGCACGATCCTGCCCGAGGGGTTCGGTCCCCAGCGGGTCGGGGAGGCCCGTGAGATGATCTCCGCGGGCGGCGGGAAGGACGACCACGAGCTGGTGGTCTTCGTCCACCTGTACGTCGGCGACGACCCGGAGCGGGTCCGCGAGGCCGTACGGCCCGCCGCGGTGGAGCAGGCGGGCTTTTTGGGCGTCGCGCCGGAGGACGTGCCGATGGCGGCGGGTTCCGCCGGGGAGGCGGCCGACGTCGTGCGGTCGCTGTGGGAGGCCGGTGCCGACACCGTGGTGCTCCGCCCGGTCGGTTCCGAGCCGCTGGAGCACGTCGACAGGGTCCTCGCGGCGCTGCGTTAGCCCCGGGCCGCCCGGACGGTGCGGCCGCGCCGTCCGGGCGGCTACGAGCGGTGCCGGAAGCCGGTGAGGCGGCGCAGCACGTCCCACCAGAAGGGGGCGCCGAACAGCAGGGCGATCATGGTCAGGACGTAGCCGGGCCAGTGGCCGGGGGTGATGAGGCGGTCCCACCAGACGGCGCCGTTCCAGTTGAAGGACGGGTCGCCGCCGTCCGGCGGGAGGGAGACGCTCACGATGGAGTGGTCGAAGATCTTGACGAGGGCCGGCGAGCTGAAGGACTCGGTCACGCAGCCGAGGGCGTCGGTCGAGACCGTGGGATCGCACCGCTCCCGCAGGCCGGCGAGCGCCTCCTGGCCGCCCTCCGCCACGGCCGCCACCGCGGCCCGGTAGGCGTTGTCGCGCAGCAGGGTCTTGCCGTACTCCAGCGCGTCCATGCCCAGCAGCAGGGTCAGCGCCGCGCCGAGCGCGAACAGCACCCACTTGACGTAGCGGCGGTACAGCGTGGACAGGCGCTGCATCTCGCCGTCGAACCAGTTCTCGACGCCCTTGCGGAACTTGTCCAGATCGCGCTGGGCGCCCTCCCAGACGCCCTTGAGGTGCCCCGCCAGCGGACTGCCGACGGCCTCCAGCTTGGTCAGCAGGCCGTCCACCCCACCCTCCTCGGCGGAGACCAGCTCCATGACCGCGCCGGAGAAGCGCTCGGGCGGGATGTCGGCGATGGTGGTCCGCGCCCCCTTGGGGTGGTCGATCTCCTGCAGCCGCCGGTAGAGCCGCGCGGTCATGTCCACGTCGGGGACGGGTTCCTCGGCCGCCAGCACGGCGGTGGGGTCGACCGGCATAGGCGCGACCACGGGAGGGGCAGGGTCGGGGCTGTGCTCGGGCCGCGGATCGTTCTTGGAGAAGGGCAGCTTGGCGAAGACGTCGGCGATCTTGGACGGGATCCACGACGTCCCGTCAGCGGCTCCTCCGTCCATGGTGTCGCGGAGGTAGGCCCAGAGGAACTTGCTCCGGATGCCGAGCAGCCGGACGAAGGCCTCGTTGACCCCGCTCACCAGGAGCGAGAGCAGCAGGAAGGCCAGCACCAGCCCGATGGCCAGATCGACGTAGACCGATATCACAAGAGATCACCCGCACCGTTACTACACGCACGGCACTACCGGTGCAAGGCGACTCTTCGGTTTCGGTAAAAACCGGCCCTCGCAGCGGCCGACTCTCGCGAGGACCGGGCCCCGTGGAAGCCGATCCTCGCGGACGCCGACCCTCACGCCTCGCGCCCTCGCGCCCTCGCGCCCTCGCGCCCTCGCGCCCTCGCGCCCTCGCGCCCTCGCGGCGAACGGTCCCCGGCGACGCCGGATCCCGGCCCCGGCACGGTCAGTTCTCGTAGAAGACGCGCTCCACGACCTGGCGGGCCCGCCGGGTGACGCGGCGGTAGTCGTCCAGGAAGTCCTCACTGGCCTCCGGCGGGTAGCCGAGCGCCCGGGACAGGAGCGTGCGCTCGCGCACGTCCGCGGGGATGGAGTCGGCGGCGCGGCCCCGGACCAGCATGATCGCGTCGCGGATGCGGGAGGCGAGCCGCCAGGCCTCGGCGAGCACGGCCTCGTCCTCGGCGGACAGCAGCCCTTCGGCGACCGCCGCGCGCAGCGCCTCCAGGGTGCGGGTGGTCCGCAGTGACGGCAGCTCCCAGGCGTGGCGGAGCTGGACGAGCTGGGCCACCCACTCCACATCCGACAGCCCGCCCCGGCCGAGCTTGGTGTGCAGGGCCGGGTCGGCCCCGCGCGGCAGCCGCTCGGCCTCCATCCGCGCCTTCAGCCTGCGGATCTCCCGTACGGCCTCGTCGGGGACGCCCCCGGCCGGATAGCGCAGCGGGTCGGCCAGCGCCAGGAACTCCCCGCCCAGGTCCGCGTCCCCGGCGCAGAAGCGGGCGCGCAGCAGCGCCTGGGACTCCCAGGGGGCCGACCAGCGCCCGTAGTAGGCGGCGTAGGAGGCGAGCGTGCGGACCAGCGGCCCGGCCTTGCCCTCGGGACGCAGCCCGGCGTCGACGAGCAGCGGCGGGTCGGGGGCGGGCAGAGCCAGCAGGCGGCGCAGCTCGTTGGCCACCGCGTGGGCGACGCCGGCGGCCTCCTTCTCGGCCGTGCCGGGCAGCGGCGCGTGCACGAACATCACGTCGGCGTCGCTGCCGTAGGAGCACTCCAGCCCGCCGAGGCGGCCCATGGCGATCACCGCGAACCTGGTGCCCAGCGGGGTCCGCCGCTCCATCTCGATCTTGCCGATCGCGGCGTCCAGGGCGGCCTGGACCGTCACGTCGTTGAGCGCGGACAGCGCCTGGCCGACCTGCTCGACGTCGAGGCGCCCGGTCAGGTCCGCCACCGCGGTGCGCAGCAGTTCCCGGCGGCGCAGGGCCCGCGCCGCGACGACCCCGGTCTCGGCGTCCCCGGGGTAGCGGCCGACCGTGGCCCGGGCCTCCGCCAGCAGTGCCCGCGCGGGCCGGGGGTCCAGCTGGCTGTCGGAGCCGAGCATCGCGACGGCCTCGGGGGCGTGCAGCAGCAGCCCGGTGACGTACCGGCCGGTGCCCAGGAGCCGTGCCAGCCGTTCGGCCACCGCGGTCTCGTCGCGCAGCAGCCGGAGGTACCACGGGGTGGTGCCCAGCCGGTCGGAGATCTGGCGGAAGCCGAGCAGGCCCGCGTCAGGGTCGGGGGCGTCGGCGAACCAGCCGAGCATGACCGGCAGCAGCGTGCGCTGGATCGCCGCCCTCCGGGAGACCCCGCTGGTCAGTGCGCCGATGTGGCGCAGCGCCCCGGCGGGGTCGGCGTAGCCGAGCGCCTCCAGCCGGGCCTGCGCGGCGGCGGCGGACAGGCGCACCTCGGACTCGGGCAGCCGGGCCACGGCCGCCAGCAGCGGCCGGTAGAACAGCTTCTCGTGCAGGCGGCGGGCCTGGTTCGCGTGCCGCTTCCACCGGGTGGTGAACTCCCCCACCGGGTCGGCGCTCATGCCCAGCGCCCGCCCGAGCCGCCGCAGGTCGGCCTCGGACTCGGGCACCACGTGCGTACGGCGGAGCCGGTGGAGCTGGAGCAGGTGCTCGATCTGGCGCAGGAACGTGTAGGCCTCGGCGAGCGCCCTGGCGTCCTCCCGCCCGACGTAGCCGCCCCGGGACAGGGCCGCCAGCGCGGAGAGCGTGGCGCGGCGGCGCAGCAGCGGGTCGGCGCGGCCGTGCACGAGCTGGAGGAGCTGGACGGCGAACTCGATGTCGCGCAGGCCTCCGGGGCCGAGCTTGATCTGCCGCCCGGCCTCCTCGGCCCGGACATGGGCCTCCACGCGGCGGCGCATCGCCTGCACGTCCTCGACGAACCCCTCCCTGCCCACGGCCTGCCAGACCAGCTCGTCGACGGTGTCGGCGTAGCGGCCGCCGAGCTCCGGGTCGCCCGCGACCGGGCGGGCCTTCAGCAGCGCCTGGAACTCCCACGTCTTGGCCCAGCGCCGGTAGTAGGCCCGGTGGCTGGCGAGGGTCCGCACCAGCGGCCCGGCCTTGCCCTCGGGGCGCAGCGCGGCGTCCACCTCCCACAGGGAGCCTTCGGGGGTGGCGGTCGAGCAGGCGCGCATCATCCCCTGGGCCAGGCGGGTGGCGAGCCGGACTGCCTGCGTCTCGTCCATCCCCTCGCCGGGCTCGGCGACGAAGATCACGTCGACGTCGCTGATGTAGTTGAGCTCCCGGGCGCCGCACTTGCCCATGCCGATGACGGCCAGCCGTACCCCGTCGCACTCGGGGTGCTGGGAGCGCGCGACGGCGAGCCCCGCCTCCAGCGCGGCGCCGGCCAGGGCGGACAGCTCCGCGGTGACCTCGGCGAGCGTCATCTCCCCGGCCAGGTCGCGCGCGGCCAGGTGGAGCAGGCGGCCCCGGTAGGCGACGCGCAGCGCGGACAGGACCTCCGTACCGGAGCCCGCGGCGCGCGGTTCGGCCTCGTCGGGGTCGGCTCCGACGGACAGGAGCAGCCCGGCGCGGAGCTCGCCGCCGGACGGCCGGTCCGCGGCCCGCTCGCCTTCGAGCAGCCGCCGGTGCTCCGGGTGCCGGACGACGTGCTCTCCCAGGGCGGCGCTGACGCCGAGGACGCGCAGCAGCCTGGCCCGCACGCCGGGATCCGCGCGGAGCGCCCCGAGGACGCCCGGGTCCCGCTCGGCCAGCCGGGTGAGCGAGGTGAGCGCCAGGTCGGGATCGGCGGTGGCGACCAGGGAGTCCAGCAGACCGAGGTCTCCGGCCGTCTCGGGGCCCAGCTCGCCGAGCAGGCGCTCGGCCCTGGCCCCGTCGACGAATCCGAGCCGGGCCAGTCGTCCGGCGGTCGTCTGGATCCGGGGCACGGTGCTCACCGCCCCTCCCTCGTCTCCGGTCACGGGCACAGCCGACGCCTCCCCATCTTCGCATCAGGGGATCGCGGGCACACGCCGTGCCGCCGGGGCCCCGGGCGCGCCCGGGTGTCCTGCCCCGCCCCCGCCCCCGCCGTACGGCCCGCGGGCGGGTCTGCCCGTACGGCCGGCCGTACGGGCAGCTGCACGGCGACGCTCAGGCCGGCATGATCCAGGTCGCCTTGGCGGCGGCCACCAGGGTGCCGTCCACCTCGTAGATCGCGCTCTCGCCGAAGAGCTTGCGGCCCTCGCGGCCGGTGGCGCGGGCGACCACGGAGTAGGTGCCGCCGGGGTAGACACGGCGGTGGACCCGCGCGGTCAGGCGGCCGAGGAGCGCGAACTCGCCGGGCGCGAAGTGGGCCCAGCCGGTGGCGCAGTCGAGCGCGGCCCAGATGACCGCGTCGGGGACGACGCCGTCCTCGTCGGTGACGGTCATCGGCACACGCCAGCCCGCCGCGACCAGGTCGGTGCCCTCCACCGGGCCGGGGAAGATCCGCAGGCCGTCGCCGGGGGCGCGCAGCCCGCAGACGAAGCAGCCGGGGAAGGCGTGCCCGGCCAGGCCCGGGAAGCCCCGCTCGGCGTGGGCCGCGTCGCCGAAGGGCACGAACGCCGGGGCGTCGAGCGGCTCGGCGACGTCGATCGCCTCCACGAGGAGCTCGTCGCCCCGCGTGAGGGTGGCGGTGTTGGCGAGCTGGCGCAGGTCCAGCGGGGTCTCCAGCGGGGTGGGCGCGTGCAGCGTCACCTCGACGGCCGAGCCGTGCCGGGCGCCGTTCAGCGCCTCGGAGACCGTGCCCGCGATCCATCCGCCGTTCGCGGTGCCCTCGGGTCCGCGGAAACGTGCCGGAACGGTCACCACGGTCTGCAGACCGGCAGCCGTCGTCATGCCGCACCTCCTTGTCGCCTTGCATGGCGATTAAGTGTCAAGTTTCAACAAGAAAAGGACCAACCGATTTTACCGAAGTGGTTGCGTGTACAGCCGACCAGGGGTCGGTGACGCCTTGCGGACCATCGGTGACGGGGGTATGACGCCGCTGGAGGCGCCATGGAGCACACGTCTCAGCAGGCACTTTCGCACCAGAGGATCCCATGACCGCCCCATGGAGCGCACACTGCCCACCAACCGCGGGACGAATCCGCTCAGAACACCCGAAAATCCTCCGGTAGGACGATCCCGGCGAGTCCCGGCGACGCTCCGCCCCGGCCGCCACCGCTCCAGCCGGGCAGGCCGAGCAGCAGGTCGCGGGAGGAGGGACGGGCGCCGGGGTCCTTGTCCAGCGCGGCGGCGGCCAGCGACCGCAAGGGCTCGGGCAGCGCGTCCGTCGACGGCTCACCGGTGAGGACCCGGTGCAGGATCGCACCCACGCTGCCCGCCTCGAACGGGCTGCGCCCGGTCGCCGCGAACAGCACCACCGCGCCCCAGGCGAACACGTCCGCGGCGGGACCGATCCGGGCCGCGGTCAGCACCTCCGGGGCCGTGTACGGAGGGGAGCCGACCACCCGGGCGGGGAAGGCGGACGACGTCCGCCTGGTCCGGGCGATGCCGAAGTCGACGACGCGGGGGCCGTCGGGACCGAGCAGCACGTCGTCCGGTTTGAGGTCGCGGTGGACGACGCCGGCCTCGTGGATGGCGGCCAGCGCGGTCGCGACCGCGGCGGCGAGCCCGACCAGCCGGTCGCCCGACAGCACCCCGTCCGCCCGCACGGCCTCGCGCAGACTGGGTCCGTCGACGTACTCGCTGACGATGTACGGCTCCGGCCCGTCCTTCTCCGCCGCGATCAGCCGGGCGGTGCAGCGCGAGACGACCCGCTGCGCCGCGGCCGCCTCCCCGGCGAAGCGCGCCCGCAGCACCGGGTCGGCCACCACGTCGCCGTGCAGCACCTTGACCGCGACCCTGACGCCGGCCTCGTCGCAGGCCTCGTAGACGACCCCCTGGCCTCCGGCCCCGAGCCTCGCGGCCAGCCGGTAGCCGCCCAGCCGCTCCGGATCCTCCGGCGCCAGCCCCGTCCGCCCCACCCGTGCACCTCCGTGACGTGTCCCAGCTGTCTTGGACGCACCGGATGACAAGATTGTTCGGGATCGAGGGCGGCTACCGGCGCCGACGAGCCTCCGCCGCCGAGCGCGCCGGTGGTCGTCCCCCGGTCCCGGACCTGCGCGAAAGCCAGGGGCCGGACGGTTCGCCACCGTCCGGCCCCACGACCTTTACGAAGTGAGAAGCGGCCTGACCTGGCCCTACAGGACCGGCAGGTAGCGGCCCAGTTCGAACTCGGTGACCTGGCGGCGGTAGTCGTTCCACTCGGCGCGCTTGTTGCGCAGGAAGTAGTCGAAGACGTGCTCGCCGAGGGTCTCGGCGACCAGTTCGCTGCGCTCCATGACGGCGATGGCCTCGTCCAGCGACTGCGGGAGCGGCGCGATGCCCAGGGCCCGGCGCTCGGCGCTGGTCAGCGCCCAGACGTCGTCCTCGGCGCCCGGCGGCATCTCGTAGCCCTCCTCGATGCCCTTCAGCCCGGCCGCGAGGATCAGCGCGAAGGCCAGGTAGGGGTTGCAGGCCGAGTCGAGGGAGCGGAACTCAATGCGGGTGGAGCCGCTCTTGTGCGGCTTGTACATCGGAACGCGCACCAGGGCCGAGCGGTTGTTGTGGCCCCAGGAGATGTAGCTGGGGGCCTCACCGCCCTGCCCGGCGATGGCCTCGGCCCCGCCCCACAGGCGCTTGTAGGAGTTGACCCACTGGTTGCAGACCGCGGTGATCTCCGCGGCGTGGGTGAGCAGGCCGCCGATGAAGGACCGGCCGATCTTGGAGAGCTGGTAGTCGGCGCCGGGCTCGTAGAAGGCGTTGCGGTCGCCCTCGAACAGCGACATGTGGGTGTGCATGCCGGAGCCGGGGTGCTCGGTGAAGGGCTTGGGCATGAAGCTCGCCCAGATGCCCTGCTCCAGCGCGACCTCCTTCATCACCAGCCGGAAGGTCATGATGTTGTCGGCGGTGGTGAGCGCGTCGGCGTAGCGCAGGTCGATCTCCTGCTGGCCGGGGGCGCCCTCGTGGTGGCTGAACTCCACCGAGATGCCCATCGACTCCAGCATCATGATCGCGTTGCGCCGGAAGTCGTGGCCGGAGCTGTGCGGGGTGTGGTCGAAGTAGCCGCCCTCGTCGATCGGCTCCGGGCGCGTGCCGCGCTCGGGCCGGTTCTTCAGCAGGAAGAACTCGACCTCGGGGTGGGTGTAGAAGCTGAAGCCCATGTCGGAGGCCTTGGCCAGGGCCCGCTTGAGCACCCAGCGCGGGTCGGCGTGCGAGGGGGAGCCGTCCGGCATGAGGATGTCGCAGAACATCCGGGCCGCGGCCGGGTTCTCGCTGCGCCAGGGCAGGATCTGGAAGGTGGAGGGGTCTGGCTTGGCCAGCATGTCCGACTCGTAGACCCGGGCGAACCCCTCGATCGCCGAGCCGTCGAACCCGATGCCCTCGGCGAAGGCCCCTTCGAGCTCGGCCGGGGCGATGGCCACCGACTTGAGGAACCCGAGCACGTCGGTGAACCACAGCCGGATGAACCGGATGTCGCGCTCCTCGAGAGTGCGGAGGACGAACTCCTGCTGACGGTCCAATGCTTTCCTCCATCAGATCTAGCGAGAGGGCTGCCAGGTTCAACCGGCAGGGGAATCGCTTCCCTGTTACAGTCTTTTTGCTTGAAACGGGCAGGGCTTGTCCGTCGCCTACCTCGGCAGAGGAGAGCGAGAAGCCGCTCCCTTCAGGGAGCGGAGGAGTCACCGCCGACGTGGTGCGACACTCCTGGTCGCCTACCAGTCTGCCCGCTGCGTGTTTCGCACACGTTACGAGGAATCACGGTGGCGTGCGGCATCGGGACCGTCCGCGGCACCGCTCCGCCCGCCTCCGTCCTCGTCGGTGCTCCTCGGTCCTCCGCCCGGCATTCCCCTCCGTTCTCCCCGTCGCGCCTCCGCGGAACCCGGGTGACCGCCTCACTACAGTGAGCGATCGGGAAAAGACGTGATGTTCCGATCCGGGGGGAAGACGACGATGCGCACCCAACTCCGCACCCCGCCCCGCACGGCCGCGCTGCTGGCCCCGCTCACCGAGCGGCTCGCGGCGATGTCGGCGCCGTGCCCCATGCATCCGTCGGTCCACCGGATCGAGGCCGCGCTCATCGAGTGGTCCCGCCTGACCGGCCTGGAGGTCGACCGGGCGGCGGCCCTCCACCGCGTGGCGGGGCGGGCGCTCGCCCGGTGCGACACCGGCGCGGCCGCCCTGTTCGCGCGCTGGCTGGCCTGGGCCCGCCGGTTCCGTGAGGAGTCCGACGCCTACGCCGGGGTGCTCATGGTGGCGGAGGGCGCCGAGCCGGGGCCGCGGCCGGTGGAGCGGGCCTTCGCCGGGCTGTGGCGCGAGTCCGCCGCGGACATGGGCCCGGAGTGGCGGGAGCGGTTCCTGGCGGGGCTGACCGCCCAGCGCGCGGCCCTGCTCGACGCCGCGCCACCCGCTTCCCGGCATTCACCCGCGTCCCCGCCGCCGCCACCCGCTTCCCGGCATTCACCCGCGTCCCCGCCGCCCGCTCCCCCGGCCGCCCCTCCGCTCCCGCTCTGGACGGCGGACCGCTCCGCGCGGGGCAGGGCCGTCTCCGGTCCCTACCTGTTCGATCTGGTGGAGCCGTGCCTGGGGGTGGAGGTGCCGGCCCGGGTGGCCGCCGACCGCCGGTGGCGGGCGCTCGTCGAGGCGGGCGGCGACGTCGTCGCCTGGTGCGGCGACTTCACGGCCGGGCACCGTACAGCCGGGCACCGTACGACCGGGCACCGCGGCGAGGCGGCCGCGGAGCGGATCGTCGAGCGGCTGGTGGCCCGGATGGAGGAGTTGTGGACGGCGGCCTGGACGGTCCCCGTGCTCGTGGAGCGGCACGGCCTCGGGCCGGCCGCGGGCCGCGACGTGACGCGGGTGGCCTGCGCGTTCCTGACCGTCTCCCGGGCCCACCTGGAGCATCTCCTGGACTCCTGCCGCACCCCCGCCGCCTCCCCCGCCCCCGCCGTTCAGAAGGCGCAGACCAGGGACGTTCAGGAGGCGCAGACCAGGGAGTCGCCCACCGGCGTGCGCCGGTAGACGACCTCGCGGCCGAGGCGGTGGCGGGTGACCAGCCCGCCTCCGGCCAGGACGGTCAGGTGCTGGCTGACCGCGCCCGGGGTGAGCTCCATGCGGCGCGCCAGGGCCGTGGTGGTCGACGGGTCGGCGAGGGCGGTGAGGATCTGCGCGCGGGTCCGGCCGATCAGCGCGGCGAGCGCGCCGGGGGCGGGCGGCGGGCTCACCGCCCAGAGGGTGCCGACCCCGTTCGCCGGGTAGACGAGCATCGGCTGGTACGGCTCGACCACCGCGGCCGTGTCCGGCCACCAGAAGGCGGTGGGCACCAGCACCAGCCCGTCGCCGCCCAGCGGCGCGGAGTAGGACCAGTTCCGCACCACCGCGAGCCGGTCGCCGCGCCAGCTGACGTTCGGGTGCAGGTCGGCGAAGAGCTCCCGGGCGCCGCCGGCGGCGAGCTGCCGGGAGCGGCGCATCACCTCGCCCTCCAGCAGCGCGTGGACCCGGGGCCAGAAGTCGGCGAAGGCCGTCTCCCAGTAGCGCTGCAGGGTGTCGGCGACCCGCGCCACCCCGGCCGCCGGGTCCGCCCGGAACCGCTCGATGACGCGGGGGTCGGCCCCGGCCACCCAGCCGGCCTCCGCGGCGGCCCGGTCGGGCGGCGTGCGCCGTACCCGTTCCAGCTCGGCGGCGAAGTCGGGCATCGGCGTGTCGGGTGTGGGGGTGACGAAGTCCACGAGGTAGCCGCGCTGCGGGACCAGCGCGAACAGCTCCGACAGGTCCAGGCCCGCCAGGCGGGGCCGTACGGCGCGCAGCCAGGGCAGGTGGAGGGAGTGCCGGGCCGGGTCGCGGAGCGTGCGCAGGCTGGCGACCAGCTCCCAGATGGGCGAGAAGGCGAAGCGGATCCGGGCCACGTCGTCGGGAGCGAAGATCCACTCGACGTGGCAGGAGGCCTTCCGGGAACCGCACGACTGTTCAGGCACGGCTAAAAGGTTCGCATCCGCACGACCGGCTGTCCAAACCTGGTCCCATGACGAGCACGACCCTCACCAGCCCCTCGTTCCTGCGATCGAAGATCGGCGGCCTCCCCCGCGCCTTCTGGGCGCTGTGGACCGGGACCCTGGTCAACCGGGTGGGCATGATGGTCGAGCCGTTCATCGGCGTGTACCTGACGCAGGCCCGCGGCATGTCCCTGGCCGCCGCGGGCGCGGTGATGGCGGTCTTCGGGGCGGGCTCGCTGATCTCGCAGCCGCTGGCGGGCTGGCTGGCCGACCGGTTCGGGCGGCGGGTCACGCTGACCGGCGGCATGGTCGCCACCGCCGCCACCATGGGGGCGCTGGGGGCCGCCGCCTCGCTGCCCGCGATCGTGGCGCTGATGTTCGTGCTCGGCGTGACGATCGACGCCTACCGGCCCGCGGCCAACGCCCTGGTGGCCGACCTGGTCGCGCCGGAGGACCGGCCCCGCGCCTACGGCCTGCTCTTCTGGGCGCTGAACCTCGGCTTCGCGGTCGCCATGGTCGCCGGCGGCTGGTTCGCCGAGGCCGGGTACGGCTGGATGTTCGCCTTCAACGCGACCACCTCGGTGCTCTTCGGGCTGCTGGTGTGGCGGGCGGTGCCGGAGACCCGGCCCGCGCCGGGCGGGCGGGCGGCGGGCGGCGGCTACGGCGCCGTCTTCGCCGATCGCCTGATGGTCGCCTTCATCGTGATCTCCGTGCTCTCCACCCTGGTCTACGCCCAGGCGTTCACCACCCTGCCGCTGGCGATGACCGGCGCGGGCCTGTCCCCCTCGGCCTACGGCCTGGTCATGGCGGTCAACGGCATCCTGATCGTGCTGGTCCAGCCGCTGACCGGCGACTGGCTCGGCAGGCGGGACCACAGCACCGTGCTGGCCGCCGGGTTCGCGGTCATCGGCGGGGGCTTCGCGCTGACCGCCTTCGTCTCAGGCGTCGCCGGGTACGCCGCCACGGTGGTCGTCTGGACGCTGGGGGAGATCATCACGGCGGGCGTCCCCGGGGCGGTCGTGGCCGCGCTCGCCCCCGCCCACCTGCGCGGGCGCTACTCCGGGATGTACGGCTTCGCCTGGTCGGCCGGGACTATGCTCGCCCCGCTGCTCGGCACCCGGCTGCTGGCGGCCGGTCCCGCCGTCCTCTGGCCGGTCGTCGGGGCGATCGAGCTGGTGGCCGCCGCGGGCCTGCTCGCGATCGGCCCGGCGCTGCGCCGCCGGGCACGCGCGGCGGCGGCGGAGGAGTCCGCGGCGGCGGAGGCCGGACCGGCGCGTTGATCGTCCGTTGATCCGATCCGATCCGGTTTGATTGGATTGCTGTCCGCGCCGGTTAGGGTCCTCTCACATCGTGTTTCGTGAAAGGACCGACCGTATGCGCGGGCTGGACAGGCTGTCCGCCGTGGTGGGCCCCGGGCGGGCGCGGGCCGCGGCGGCGGCGATCGCCGCGGCGGCCGTCGCCATGGAACTCGCCGACATCTGGGTGACCGCCCGGCTCCCGCAGTCCCCCTACACTCCGCTGCCGTTCGCCCCCGAGGACGTGGCGGGGACCGCCTTCCCGATCTTCGGAGCCCTGCTGGTCTTCCAGCGCCCGCGGCTGCTCGTCGGCTGGCTGCTGGCGGTGGGCGGGCTGGCCTGCGCCGCCAACATCCTGGCGGCCAACGTCGCCCGGCTGCACGCCCCGACCCCGTACTCCCCGGACGCGCCCGTGCTGCTGTGGGTGATCGTCGGCCAGAGCTGGGCGCTGGCCTCGTTCCTGCTGGGCGTGCTGCTGCCGCTGGTGCATCCGACCGGCCGGCCGCCCTCGCGCCGGTGGCGCCCCCTGATCGTCTTCGCGGGCGCGGTCATGGCGCTGGACGGTCTGCTCCAGGCGGCGGTCCTCCTCCGGGCGGTCCCCGCGCAGCCGGTCCTCAGAGAGGTCCTGCACTGGCTGTCGGCCGCGTCCATGGTGCTGGCGGTCGCCTCCCTCGCCGGGCGCCTGCGCGGGGCGGATCCGCTCGACCGGCGGCGGATCCTCTGCCCGCTGGTGGCGACGACGACCGTGGTCGTCCCCTGGGTGGTCGGCGACCCGGTCTGGTGGCTGGCCTCGTTCACCATCCCGCTCGTCCCCGCCGCGATCGCGTTCGCCATCCTGCGGCACCGGCTCTACGGCATCGACACGCTGATCACCCGCGCGCTGGTCGGCGCCGGCCTGGTGGGCGTCATCGGCGGCGTCTACGTGGCGGTGGGCACCGCCTCGAGCCTGCTGCTGTCCGACGTGGACCGGATCGGCGGCCTGCTCGCCGCGCTCTGCGCGGGGGCGTTCTTCCACCCGCTCCGTGGGGTGCTCCAGCGCGGCGCCGACCGCCTGCTCTACGGCAGCAGGGGCGATCCGGTGGCACTGGCCGCGGAGGTGCGGTCCCGGCTGCAGCGGGCCGACCCGGCCGGAGGGCTGCAGGCGGCCCTGGAGGTGCTGCGCGAGGGGCTCTCCGTCACCGGCGTGGCCGTGCGCTTCTCGCCCCGGCCCGCCACCGGGACCGCCGGGACCGCCGGACCCCACGCCGGGCCGACCGACGAGGTCTCGGGTGAGCTCGGCGAGGTGGCCCGGCGGGTCCCGCTGGTCTGGCACGGCGAGCCGGTCGGCCGGCTGCTCATCGGCCGCCCCGGAGCCCGGCGGCTGCCCGCGGCGCACAACGAGCGGGTCGTCTCCGCGCTCACGCCGTACATCGCGGACGCCGCCCACGCGGTCCTGCTGGTCGACACGCTGCGGCGCTCGCGTGAGCGGATCATCGCCACACGCGAGGAGGAGCGCCGCCGCCTCCGCCGCGACCTGCACGACGGCCTCGGCCAGTCGCTCAGCGGCATGGCCATGTCCATCAACGCGGCCCGGCTCTCCCTGCACACCTCCCCCGAGAGCGCCGAGCGGCTGCTCGACGGCCTGCGCTCCGGCATGGACAGCGTCACCAGCGACATCAGGCACCTGGTGTACGGCCTGCGCCCGCCGGCCCTGGACGACCTCGGCCTGGCCGGCGCCATCGGGGAGATGGCCGGGCCGGAGGTCGCGGTCGAGGTGCGCGGCGACCTCACCGGGCTGTCGGCCGCCGTCGAGGTCGCGGCCTACCGGATCGTGCAGGAGGCCCTGACCAACGCGCGCCGGCACGCCCGCGCCCGCACGGTCCGGGTCTCGCTGGAGCGGGGCGGGCAGCTGAGCGTCCGGGTGAGCGACGACGGCGTGGGCGTGCCCGCGGGCCGGCGCTCGGGGGTCGGGCTGGCGTCGATGCGCGAGAGGGCCGCGGAACTCGGCGGAACCTGCATGATCACCTCTCCGCCGGAGGGCGGCACCGTGGTTGAGGCGGTGCTTCCGCTGGCCAGCGGCACGGCCGTCGAGACGGGCCCGACCGGATAACCGATTCCTTACAGGATGCGAACGATGGTGAATTTTGCCGTATTGCCATAGTCCAGGTGGTCGTACCCTTACCACTGCGATGCTGACTTTCCGTGCCCTCGGACCGTTCCAGGCGCGCCACGGCGACGTGGTGCTCGACCTCGGCGGTCAACGCCAGATGGCGGTGCTTGCCCGGCTGCTCGTGGCCGGTGGCCGCGCCGTCCCGGTGAGCGTGCTCATCGACGAGCTCTGGCCGGGCGAACCCCCCGCCCAGGCCCTGTCCACCATCCAGGGATACGTCTCGCGGCTGCGGCGCGCGCTGGAGCCGGACCGCGCCCCCCGCAAGGAGGCCGGGGTCCTGGTCTCGGCCCCGCCGGGCTACGCGCTGCGCGCCACCGCCGAGCAGGTGGACTCCTGGCGTTTCGAGGGCGCCGTCAAACTCGACGGCGACCCGGCCGCGGTGTGGGCGCGCACGGAGGAGGCGCTCGCGCTCTGGCGGGGACCGGCGCTGGCCGAGTTCTCCGACCTGGCCTGGGCGGTGACCGAGGCGGGGCGGCTGGAGGAGCTCCGGCTGACCGCGGTCGAGCGCCGGGCCGACGCCGGGCTGGCCCTCGGCCACTCCGCCGCCCTGGTCGCGGACCTGGAGGCGCACGTCTCGGCCCACCCGCTCCGGGAGGAGGCCTGGCGGCTGCTCGCCCTGGCCCTCTACCGGGGCGGCCGGCAGGGGGACGCCCTCGGCGCGCTCCGGCGGGCCAGGGCCGTGCTCCGCGACGAGCTCGGGCTGGACCTGGGCGCCACGCTGCAGCGCCTGGAGTCGGACATGCTCGCCCAGGCCCCCCATCTGGACCCGCCCGCCCCCCGGGCCGCCCAGACCGTCCGGGTCGCGGCCCCGGAGGCGCCCGGGGAGGCGGGGACACCCCCGGGGACGCCCCTGGGAACGGCGACCGAGACCCTCCGCGTCGTCGTGGTCGACGACCAGGCGCTGGTCCGCACCGGCCTGCGGGTGGTGCTGGACAGCGAACCGGGCTTCGAACTCGCCGGGGAGGCCGAGAACGGCGAGCAGGCGATCGCGCTGGTCCGCGAGACCCGTCCCGACCTGGTGCTGATGGACATCCAGATGCCCCGGCTGGACGGCCTGACCGCCGCCCGCCGCATCCTCGCCGACGAGGACCCGCCCAAGGTGATCATGATGACCACGTTCGGCACCGACGACAACCTCTACTCCGCCCTGCGAGCCGGGGTGAGCGGCTTCGTCCTCAAGACCTCGGCCCCCGAGCAGCTCATCACCGCGATGCGCGCCGCGCAGGCCGGGGACGCGCTGATCGACCCGGCCGTCACCACCCGGCTGATCGCGGCCTTCGCCGGGCACTCCGACCCCGCGGCCCCGCCCGCGCTCGCCGGCCTCGGCGACGCCGAGCTGGATCTGCTGAAACTGATCGCCCGCGGGCTCACCAACCGGCAGATCGCCGCGACCCTGTCGGTCTCCGAGCCGTCCGTGGCCGAGTCGGTGGGCAAGCTCCTGGCGCACCTGGGGCTGTTCGACCGCGCGCAGCTCGTCGTCGCGGCGTACGAATCCGGCCTGGTCAACCCCGGTGACGTGAGCAGGTAGCGGTGTACGTGGAGGCGGGGGGCACCTCGGGCACGGGGTCGCGCGACGGCGTCGCGACCGGTGCCCGGGATGTGCCGCGCCGCGTCGTGACCGGTGCCCGGGATGTGCCGCGCCGCGTCGTGACCGGCGCCGGGGGCGTGCCGCGCCGCGTCGTGGACGCCGTCAGCCTCGACGTCCCGCGCCGGGGCCCGGTGGCCGCGCTGCTGGCCTCGCCGCGGCGGCTCGCCCCCGTCGTGGTCGCCGTGCTGGCCGTGGCGCTCACCGTCACCGGGTCCGCCGCGGGCCTGGGCCTGCCGCCCGAGTGGTCCCTCGACGTGCCCGCCTCCCCCGACCACGCGGCGGGGCTGATCTTCCCCGTGGTGGGCGCGTTCCTGCTGGCGCACGGCGTCCGCCCGATCACGGGCTGGCTGATGTGCGCCGGCGGCCTGGGCTGCGCGGTCCACGTCTTCGCGGACTCGGCCATGTTCGCCGCCGCCTCCTCCGGGGACCTCACCGCCGCCGGCTACCTGCGCTGGCTCAGCGTCGTGGGCTGGGGCACCGGCGGCATGCTGCTCGCCGTCGTCCTCCCGCTGCACTCCCCCGACGGCCGCCTGCCGTCGCCGCGCTGGCGGCCGGTCGCGGCGCTGGGCGTCGCCGTGCTGGTCGTGCAGGCCACCGTGCAGATCCTCCGCCCGACGCCCCGCCCGGAGGTCTACCCCTACCCGCGGGTGATCCCCAACCCGCTCGCGGTGGAGGCGCTGGCCCCCTACCACCGGCCGTCGCTGCTGGTCCTCAGCACCCTGGTCTCGGCGCTCGTGGTCACGGCCGTGCTCTCCCTGGTCCTGCGCCTGCGCCGGGCCGATCCCGTCGTCCGCCGGCAGATCGCCTGGCCGCTGTCGGCCTTCGCGGTCTACAGCGTCTGCCTGATCGCCGGACCGGACTGGTGGCTGGCCGCCACGATCTGGACCGGCCTGATCCCGGTGGCCATCGCCTTCTCCGTGCTGCGCTACCGGCTGTACGGCATCGACACCGTGATCAGCCGGGCCTTCGTGGCCGCCGGGCTGGTCGCCGCGGTCAGCGTCGTCTACTTCGGCGCGGGCGCCCTCGCCGGGATGGCCCTGTCGGACTACGACCGGGTCGGCGGCCTGGTCGCCGCGCTGTTCGCGGGCGCCTTCTTCCACCCGCTCCGCCACCTGCTCCGGCGCCTGGTCGACCGGCTCATGTACGGCACGCACGGCGACCCGGCGGTCCTGGCCGCCCGGCTGGCCCGGGAGGTCGGGGAGGCCGAGCCCGCGGGCGCGCTGGCGGCCGTCGCCGCCGTGATCCGCGACGGGCTCTGCGTCACCGGCGTCACGATCGAGGTGCGCGGCCCGGGCTCCCGGCGGGTGACGCTCGGCCTGCCGGGGCCCGCGCCGCGCGCGGTGCCGCTGGTCTGGCACGGCGAGCCGGTCGGCCGCCTGCTGATCGGCTCACCGGGGCCGCGCAGGTTCGCCGCGGCCCACAACGAGCGGCTGATCGCCGCGGCGACGCCGTACGTGGCCGACGTGGCGCACGCCGTACGGATGACCGCCGACCTGCAGCGCTCCCGCGAGCGCATCCTGACCGCCCGGGAGGAGGAGCGCCGCCGTCTCCGCCGGGACCTGCACGACGGGCTGGGCCACGCGCTGACCGACATGGCCATGTCGATCAACATGGCCAGGATCAGCCTGCGCGCCGCCCCGGCCTCCGCCGACCGGCTCCTGCTCGACCTGCGCAGCGGGATGGACTCGGTCAGCCAGGAGATCAGGGAGCTGGTGTACGGCCTGCGCCCGCCGACCCTGGACGAGCTCGGGCTGGCCGGCGCCGTGCGGGCCCTGGCGTCCGAGGGGGAGCCGCCGGTGACGGTGGAGACCTCGGGCGAACTGTCCGACCTCCCGGCGGCGGTGGAGGTGGCGGCCTACCGGATCGCCCAGGAGGCCCTGACCAACGTGCGCAAGCACGCCCGGGCGCGCACCGCGACGGTCTGCCTGCGGCACGAGGGCTCCTCGCTCACGGTCCGGATCACCGACGACGGGCGCGGCCTGCCCGAGGCGTCCCGGTCGGGGATCGGCCTGGTCTCGATGCGCGAGCGCGCCACCGAGCTCGGCGGGAGCTGTGTGATCGTCGGCGCCCCCGGCGGCGGCACGGCCGTGGAGGCCGTCCTCCCCCTGCCCGGCTGACCGCCGCACGCCCGGCCGGGCGTGCGGGCCCGGCCGCCCCCCGGCTCCTCCCGGCCGGGAGAAGACGCGCCGGGCGTCTCGCAAGGGTTGATCAATGTGTTTATCGATCATGTCCATCAGTAGTTAGATCGTTACACTTCGTGTTTTCGGCCGGAGGAGGCCAGGGAAGCACAGCTGGCGTACGGCGGTTCCCGGCTCGTCCGGGCCGTCGCACAGGGCCCTTTAGGGTGCTCCATCCCATGCGCCGGCGGAGGCCGGCGGAACAGAGAGGAAACATCCACCATGACCATGACGAAGTTGCGGCGTGCCCTGGTGATCGCGGGAGCCGCCTCGGCCCTGGGACTGGCCTTCCAGACCGCCGCCCTGGCCGGCGGCGGCACGAGCTTCGAGCAGAACTCCAGCAGCGCCGGCAAGTTCGGCGCCTTCAACAGCAGCGTCCTGTCCGGCACCGGTGGAGGCCACGGCGGTCACGGCAGCGGCGTCTTCTTCAAGCAGTCCTACAGCCAGGCCGGTCCCGGCGGCGCCAGCAGCAACTCCACCACCAGCGCCGCCAACTGAGCCCTGACCGGCTCTGACCGGCTCTGACCGGCTCTGACCGGCTCTGACCGGCACCTCCCCGGCGGCTCCGCCGGGGACCTCCGGACCGCCCGCGCCCGCGGTCCGGAGCGGTGGCGGTTCCCCGCCGGCGGGGGTTCCCGCCGGCGGGGAGTCCTGCGGGATCCACGGGACCGGCCCTCCGCCGCCCGGGAATAGGGTGGGAGCGTGGCTCAACTCCGAATCGCACTTGCCCAGACCAACCCCGCGGTCGGCGACCTGACCGCCAACGCCGACAAGCTCGTCGAGTGGACCCGCCGCGCCGCCGACCGCGGCGCGCATCTGGCGGTCTTCACCGAGATGTTCCTCACCGGCTACCCGGTCGAGGACCTGGTGCTGCGGAACTCGTTCGTGGAGGCGTCCATCGCGGCGGTCGAGGCCGCGGCCCGGCGGCTGGCCGAGGAGGGGCTCGGCGAGATCCCCGTGGTCGTCGGCTACGTCGACCGCGCCGACCGCGCCCCGCGCGTGGGGCAGCCCAAGGGCGCCCCGCTGGACGCGGCGGCGCTCCTGTACCGGGGGCAGGTGGTCGCCAGGACCGCCAAGCACCACCTGCCGAACTACGGCGTCTTCGACGAGTACCGCTACTTCGTGCGCGGCGACCGGTTGCCGATCTTCCGGCTGCACGGCGTCGACGTGGCGATCGCGGTCTGCGAGGACCTCTGGCAGGACGGCGGCCCGGTCGCGGTGGCGGCCGAGGCCGGAGCCGGGCTGCTGGTGGTGCCGAACGCCTCGCCGTACGAGCGGGAGAAGGACGACGTGCGCCTGGAGCTCGTCTCCCGGCGGGCGCGGGAGGCCGGATGCGCGCTCGCCTACGCCAACCAGGTCGGCGGGCAGGACGAGCTGGTCTTCGACGGCGACTCGATCGTCGTCTCCGCCTCGGGCGAGCTGGTCGCGCGGGCCGCGCGGTTCACCGAGGAGCTGCTGGTGACCGACCTGGACCTGCCCGAGGCCACGTACGGCGGGCTCGGCTCCTTCGAGGTGGACGCCGGGGACGGGACCGTCATCACGGTGGAGCGGCTGGAGCTGTCGGCCCGCCCGCTGGAGCCGTACGACCCCGAGCCCCCGTCGGTCGCCGGGCACCTGGACGACACCGCCGAGGTCTACAGCGCGCTGGTGCTGGCCGTGCGCGACTACGTCGCCAAGAACGGCTTCCGGTCGGTCATCCTCGGCTTGTCCGGCGGCATCGACTCGGCGCTGACGGCCACCATCGCCTCCGACGCGATCGGCCCCGACCGGGTCCACGTGGTGCTGATGCCCTCGCGCTACTCCTCCGACCACTCCCTCGGCGACGCCCAGGAGCTCGTCGACCGGCAGGGGGTCAACGCCCGGGTCGTGCCGATCGCCGCCATGGTGGAGGCCTTCGAGAAGGAGCTCTCGCTGACCGGCCTGTCGGAGGAGAACCTCCAGGCCCGGGTGCGCGGCATGATCCTGATGGGCCTGTCCAACGAGCACGGCCACCTGGTCCTGACCACCGGCAACAAGAGCGAGCTGGCCACCGGCTACTCGACGCTCTACGGCGACTCCGCGGGCGGCTTCGCCCCCATCAAGGACGTGCTCAAGACCCTGGTGTGGGAGCTGGCCCGCTGGCGCAACGCCCAGGCGGGCCTCGAGAGCGAGTTCCTGCACGGCTTCGCGGTCCCGCCGATCCCGGAGAACTCCATCACCAAGGAGCCCAGCGCCGAGCTCCGCCCCGGCCAGCGCGACACCGACTCCCTGCCGGAGTACGACGTGCTGGACCGGCTCCTGGACGACTACGTGGAGAAGGACATGGGCTCGGCCTCCCTGGTCGCCGCCGGGCACGACCCCGACCTGGTCGCCCGGGTCATCCGCCTGGTCGACCTGGCCGAGTACAAGCGGCGGCAGTACCCGCCGGGCCCGAAGATCACCCCGAAGAACTTCGGCCGCGACCGCCGCCTGCCCATCACCAACCGCTGGCGCGAGACCGCCCCCTGACGGCCGGCCTCCGGCCCTCCCTGAGATCGGTCCGTGCCCGGGTGACGACGGAGCCGCGCCCGGGCACGGACCGATCCCTCCTTTTCATCGTCAAGCCCTCCTCCTACGCCGCCGCCGGCGTCCCGGTGTTCATGCGGGTGGAGCTGCACGGCGAGGAGGGCGCGGTGCCCCTGGTGGAGGTGTTCACCGCCGAGGAGGGCGAGTACGTCAAGGTCGCGGCGGCGCGGGCCGGGCAGACGCTCTCCCTGGCCGAGCCGTACGAGATCACCTTCGACCCGGCCGTCCTGGCCGGACCGCGCCGCCGCTGACCGGCCGTCCCGGTCGGACCGCGCCGCCGGCCGGCAGCGTCCTCACCCGGCCGCGTCGCCGACGGGCCGTACGGGCGCTCAGCGGGGCGCGAGACCGGCCATGAGGTGGTCGACCATGCGCTCGACGAGATCCTCGGGGTGCTCCTCGACCCCGCCGAACCCGGCCGACTTGACGTACCACATCATGCTGCCGACCACCGTCGCCATCGCGACCGGGAGGTCGAGGTCGGGCCGGAGCTCGCCCGTCTCGATCCCCCGGCGCAGCAGCGCCCCCAGCGCCTCCCGGCGGGGCTTGATCACCGCCTGCCGGATCCGCTCCACCAGCTGGGGGTGGCGGCCCGCCTCGTTCATCGCGATGTTCATCACGCACCGGCTCCGCACGTCGCACGCCTCCCGGCCGATGACCTCCAGGTAGACGGCGAGGTCCTCGCGGACGGTCCGGCCCTCCAGCGGAGGGATCGGCGCCTTGAGCGTGGCCAGCGCGTCGACGACCAGGTCCTCCTTGCTGGACCAGCGCCGGTAGATCGTGGTCTTGCCGACGCCCGCGCGGGCGGCGACGGCCTCGATGGAGAGCTCGGAGAGGCTCACGCTCTCACTGATCAGGTCGAGGGTCGCCTCGATGATCGCCTTCTCCGCCCTGGCGCTGCGGGGACGGCCCGCGGGGCGGGCGGGCCGGGTCTCGTCCGTGGTCGTCATAGCGCGCCTACACTACCGCTGGTTCCTTGCCGTGCTCCCTGTCCGGTTCCGCGGCGGGGGCGTGCTTGCCGGGCAGCCACTTCAGCACCACCAGCGCTCCGGCCAGGGCGATGCCGGCCGAGACCAGGGCGGTGAGGTGCATGCCGTCCAGGAAGGCCCGGAAGGCGGGCTCCATCAGCGCGGCGCCGCGCTCGCCGAGCCCTTGGGCGACGGCGAGGGTGCCGGGCAGGGACTCGCCGGCGAGGTGCCGGGCGTCCTCCGGCAGACCGGCCAGAGCCGGGGTGATCCCGTCGCGGTAGGCGGCCGAGAGCAGCGAGCCGAGCAGGGCGACGCCGAGCGCGCCGGCGACCTGGCGGACGGTGTTGCTCATGGCCGAGCCGACACCGGCCTTCTCGCGGGGCAGCGCCTCCATGATGGCGGTGGTCGCCGGGGGCATGATGTTGGCCATCGCCGCGCCCTGGACGAAGAAGACGACCTCGATGAAGAGGATCGGGGTGTGCCGGTCCATCAGCGCGTAGGCGGCCAGCGCGGCGGCCACGATCACCATGCTGACGGTCGCCGTCGGCTTGGCGCCGAAGCGCCCGGCCATCCGCTGGCTGAGCGGGGCGAAGATGAGCTGCGCCGCGGCGAACGGGATCATCAGGGCCCCGGCCTGCAGCGCGCTGAAGCCCAGCACGATCTGCAGGTAGAAGACCAGGAAGAACATCGCGCCCATCATCGCGAAGAACACGATGCCGACCATGGCGATCGCGGTGGAGAAGCGCGGGTCGCGGAAGTAGGTGACGTCGAAGGCCGGGTGGTCGATGCGGCGCTCGTACCAGACGAAGGCGGCCAGGACGGCCAGGCCCAGAATCGTCGGGACGAGGACCTCGGCGCTGGCGACCGTGGCGAGCTCGCCTCCGCGGATGATGCCGTAGGTGACGGCGACGAGGCCCACGATGGACAGCAGCACGCCGACCGGGTCGAGCCTGGACGGCCGGGGGTCGCGCGACTCGGGCACGACCAGTCCGATCAGCACCATGCTGACCAGCACGATCGGCAGGTTGATCAGGAAGACCGAGCCCCACCAGAAGTGCTCAATGAGCAGCCCTCCGGTGATGGGGCCGATCGCCACGGCCAGGCCGACGCCGCCGGCCCAGACGCCGATCGCCTTGCCGCGCTCGGCCGGCGGGAAGACGTTGGAGATGATCGCCAGCGTGGCGGGCATGATCGCGGCTCCGCCCACGCCCATGAACGCGCGGGCGACGATCAGCTGCATCGGGTCCTGGGCGTAGGCGCTGGCCAGCGAGGACAGACCGAACAGGACCATGCCGATCAGCAGCATGCGCTTGCGGCCGGTCCGGTCGCCGATCACCCCGAAGGTGAACAGCAGTCCGGCGAAGACGAGGGTGTAGGAGTTGATCGCCCACTCGAGCTCGCTCTGGGTGGCGCCCAGCCCTTCGGCCGGGTCGGCGATCGTCTTCAGTGCGACGTTGAGGATGGTGTTGTCGAGCACGACCGCCAGGAGGCTGAAGACCAGCACTCCGAGGATCTGCCAACGTCTCGGATGACCGAGCTTCTGGTCCACGGGAACCCCTGTTTCGATACGCTCTAGTTTCGCAACGAGAGCGTATCGCTATCTATTTCGATACGCAACAGCACCGTTTCGTATTAACCCCGCGTTCACCTCCCCCGTGCGCCCGGGGTCAGGCGGTCGTCTTCGCGGTGACCGGTCCGGGCTCCCCCGTCGGAGGGCGCGACCCCGCGCGGAACGGCAGGGCGACCAGCACCATCGCCACGCTCACCAGACCGGCGGCCGCGAAGGCCCAGCCCGGGCCGGGGCCGTCGATGACCGCGCCTGCGACCGGCGCGGAGACCGCCCCGCCCAGCAGGAGCGCCGTGCCGTGCAGGCCCATCGCCTCGCCCCGGGCCCCGGCCGGCACCATGCGGGTGACCGCCTCGACGGTGGAGGAGATGCCGGGCGCGCACAGCACCCCGGCCGGGACGAGCGCGATGAGCACCCAGCGCCAGTCGTCCCCCACCAGGCCGACCGGGACGGTGAGCAGGCCCATGGCGCCGATCAGGACCAGGGGGGAGAAACCCCGGGGCAGCCCGCCGTAGACGAGGCCGCCCAGCAGCGAGTAGAGGCACCAGATCCCGATCGCCAACCCCGTCCAGGCCGTGTCGCCCGCCCGGTTCATCGTCGCGACCAGCGACAGCTCGGTGGCGGTCAGCACGAAGGTGGCCGCCGAGGCGGTGCCTAGCAGGGTGACCAGTCCCGGGGTCAGCCACCGGCGCCGGGAGACCTTCTCCGCCGGAGCGGCCAGTTCCTCGGCGGAGCGGACCGGCGGGTTCAGCATGACCAGCGCCGTCCCGGAGCCGACCAGACCGGCCGCGATGGCGCACATCGTCCACCTGCCGCCGAGCGCGGTCATCCCGGCCACCCCGAGCGCGGGCCCGGCCATGTAGGACAGCTCCACCAGGATCGAGTCCGCGGAGAAGCCGATCCTGCGCTGGTCCTCGGGGACCATGGCCGCCAGGCACTGCCGGATCACGCTGAACACCGGCAGCGCCAGCAGGCCCGCCAGCGCGGAGGCGACGACCAGCACGGGGAACGGCATCGCCCACGCCGTGGCCCAGAAGAGCGCCTGGGCGGCGGTGGTCGTCAGCAGGACGGGGCGCAGGCCGTAGGAGTCGACGAACCGCCCGGCCAGCGGCGCCCCCACCGCCATGCCCGCCGTGCAGGCCGCGGTCACCACGCCCGCCCAGGTATAGCCGAGACCGAGTCCCTCGGCCACGTGCAGGACGAGGGTGATGTTCACCGCGGTGGACGGGATGCGCGCGAGCAGGCCCACGAGCAGCAGCGTCCGCACCCCGGGCAGCGCCAGCAGACGACGGTAAGGTTCCATTGCCATTTTTATTGCTTACCTCCGCCTGCATTGTGCCGCACCCGGCCGACACCCCCGCCACCGGATTACCGGCGAGTCAAGGGGTGTTTAACCCATCGGACGCATGTCATCATCGGAACCGTCCGGGGACGCCACAGGGGCGCCTCGAGACTCTCAGGAGGCTTTCCGTGTCCTCTTCCGTGCCCTCTTCCGTCTCCGTCCCGCAGACCACCGCCCTGTACGGCGGGCAGTCCGGGCGAAGGATCACCGTGCGCGACATCGCCGCCGCCAAGGAGCGCGGCGAGAAGTGGCCGATGGTCACCGCGTACGACGCGATGACCGCCCGGGTCTTCGACGAGGCCGGCATCCCGGTGCTGCTCGTCGGCGACTCGGCCGCCATGGTCGTCTACGGCCACGACTCGACGCTGCCCGTCTCCGTCGACGACCTGATGCCGCTGACCGCGGCCGTGGTGCGCGGCTCCTCCCGGGCGCTGGTCGTCGCCGACCTGCCGTTCGGCTCCTACCAGGCCTCCACCCAGCAGGCGCTGGAGACGGCCGTGCGGTTCATGAAGGAGGCGGGCGCCCACGCGGTCAAGCTGGAGGGCGGGCGCAGGGTCCTCCCCCAGGTCGAGGCCCTGGTCGCGGCCGGCATCCCGGTCATGGCCCACCTCGGCCTGACCCCGCAGTCGGTCAACGCCTTCGGCGGCTACCGGGTGCAGGGCCGCGGCCAGTCGGGCGACGAGCTGATGGCCGACGCCAAGGACCTGGCGGCGGCCGGGGCCTTCTCCGTCGTCCTGGAGTGCGTCCCCGCCGACCTGGCCGAGCGGGTCACGGCCTCCCTGCCGATCCCCACGATCGGCATCGGCGCCGGTCCGGCCACCGACGCCCAGGTCCTCGTCTGGCAGGACCTGATGGGCCTCACCGCCCGCCCGGCCAAGTTCGTCAAGAAGTACTTCAACCTGGCCGAGGAGATGGACCGCGCGGTCCGCGCCTTCGCCGACGAGGTGACCAGCGGGGCCTTCCCCACCGCCGAGCACAGCTACCGCTGATCCCACCGGCCGCCCGCCGTACCACCAGGCCGGTACGGCGGGCGGCGCCGGTCCGCGTCGGGCATCGGGTCCGGGCCGTGGAAGCACTCACCCACCGGCGGCCACCCGGCGCCGGGCCTGCCCGCAGAGGCCTGCCCGATGCCGGCCCGCCGGTTCCCGTCAGGCGAGTGTGGCGGGGTCGGTGTTGGCGCCGCAGACGATGACGGCGACCCGCTCCCCGGGGGCGGGCGTGTAGGCGCCGCAGCGCAGGGCGGCCAGGGCCGCGGCTCCGGCGTGCTCGGCGGCGACCCGGTAGGACCGCCACAGCTCGTGGCGGGCCTCGACGATGGCCTCGTCGGGCACCAGGACGCTCTCCACCCCGGCGGCGCTGGTGACGTCGTAGGCGATCCGGCCGATCAGGCTGGCGCCGAGCGCGTCGGCGCCCACCCCGCTCACCTCCACCCGGACCGGCCCTCCGGCGGCCAGGGCGCGGTTCAGGGTCGGGATCCGCTCGGGCTCCACCGCCACGACCCGGGCCCGGCCGCCGAGCGCGGCCGTCACCCCCGCGACCAGCCCGCCGCCGCCGACGGCGACGAGCACGGTGTCGACCCCCCCGCTCTGCTCCAGCACCTCCAGCCCGACCGTGCCCTGACCGGCGACCACGTCGGGCTGGTCGTAGGCGTGGATCTCCAGTGCTCCGGTCTCCGCGGCCCGCTTGACGGAGGCCTCGTAGGCCTCGGCGTAGATCGCACCGGTCTGGGTCACCTCCGCCTCCAGCGCCCGCAGCCCGGCCACCTTCACCGGGCTGGACACCGTCGGGACGAAGATCTCGGCCCGCAGCCCCAGCGCCCGCGCGACGTGCGCCACCGCCAGGCCGTGGTTGCCGCCGCTGGCCGCGATCAGTCCCGCCTCGGGCAGGTCTCCCGCCTCCCGCGCGGCCAGGGCGCGGTTGAAGCCGCCCCTGGCCTTGAACGACCCGGAGTGCTGCACGGTCTCCAGCTTCAGCAGCAGCCCCGGCTCCGCCTCCAGCAGCGGGGTACGGCGGGCATGCCCCGCGATGCGCACCGCCGCCCGCTCCACGTCCTCCGTCGACACGCTCACCCGCGGTACCCCTCGCCCATATCCCGGATCACACCTCAGAAGGTCAGCGTCCAGCCCTCGCGCCGGCCCTGCGCCGAAGTGTAGGAGACCCCGTGGACCCTGAGTCCGGCCGCGTCCAGCAGGGTGATCGTGCCGCCGCCGTCGTCCAGCGCGAACGGCTCCCCGACCGGCACGGCGAGGACCGCGCCGGGGGCCAGCGCCCCCGCCGGGAGCGGGAGGGCGTTCCCCCGCCGGTCGGCGAGCCGCCAGCCGTCGAGGTCCACCGGGGCGGGCGAGGCGTTCAGCAGGGTGACGGTCTCACCTCCCGGCCCGGGTCCGGCGGGGTTGACCAGCGCGGCCACGATCCGGACGGGCTCCTCGCCGGGGCCGGGCCGGGACGGGACCTCGTCCAGGGCGTGCCCGGTGACGTCGTCGGTGTGCCAGGACTGGGACTGGAAGGCCAGGAAGATCGCCACCCACCGCGACTCGCCCGGGAAGGACAGCAGTAGCCCGCCGTCCTGCCAGACGCCGTCGTCGCCGCGGAAGCGCCGCGAATTGCCCTGGTTCATGTGGATGTCGTGCACGCCGTTGCCGGGCAGGAAGCCGAAGACCTTGTCCCGGGTGCGGGGTTCGGGACCCCACCGCTCGCCGAAGGCGTAGACGATCGCGGCGGGGTCGGCGACGGCCCGCTCGACGTAGTGGTCGAACTTGTCCGCCAGGTCGTTGTCCACCCCGGGCACGTCGGGCGGGAGCGCTCGCATCGCGGCCGGGTCGAACAGGTTGCCCCGGACGAAGTCCAGCGCGGCCCCGCCGGGGGCGGACGCCAGGGCGGTCCAGCCCCCGGCGGTCCGCGGCAGCAGCGCGGTCAGCGGGTGCCGGAAGTCCTCGTCGGCGTGGTAGAGCAGCTCGGAGGGGGCCTGCTGGGACAGGACGTTGACCGCGACCCGGTATGAGACCCCCGCGTCGTCGGTCAGGTGGAGCTGGTAGTGGGGGGTGTCGGTCGACCCCTCCCGCCGCCGCTCGACGGCCCGGCCGGCCAGGACCCCGTAGCTCTTCAGCGGCATCGCGCCACCCCCGCAGGACGCTCACGGAAGGGCGGCCCGGAAAGCGGACCGCCCGCCCCGATGCTACCGCGCCCCGGCTCGGGAACCCAGGTCATGACCGCAGGTCACAGTCCCTTTCCGGGGCAGGCTCAGGACTCAGGACCGAAAGAGCGCCCGCTTCTCAGGGGCGGTCCGTCGGTCCAGGGCCGGTCCAGCGGGCCGTTCCAGGGCCGGTTCAGGGCCGGTTCAGGACCGGTTCAGGACCGGGAGAGCGCCTGCTCGAAGTCGGCCCACAGGTCCTCGACGTGCTCGATTCCGACCGCCACCCGGACGGTCCCCTCGCCGATCCCGTGCCGGGCCAGTTCCTCGGCCGTCAGCGACTTGTGGGAGGTGGTCGCCGGGTGCAGGATCAGCGTCTCCACGCCGCCGAGCGAGGGGGCCAGCAGCGCCAGCCGTACCGCGCTCATGAACCGCTCCCCGGCGGCGCGCCCGCCGACGAGGTCGAAGGAGAAGACCCCGCCGAAGCCCGGCAGCAGCTTGGCGGCCAGCGCGTGCGAGGGGTGCGAGGGCAGGCCGGGCCAGTGCACGGCCGCGACCGCCGGGTGGGCGTCCAGCCGCAGCGCCAGCTCGTGGGCGTTGGCGCAGTGGCGCTCCATGCGCAGCGGCAGCGTCTGGATGCCGCGCAGGGTCAGCCAGGCGGCGAACGGGTCGGCGGTCGCGCCCAGGCCGGTGGCGTACTTCCACACCGTACGGTGCAGCTCGTCGGAGGCGAAGACCGCGATGCCGCCGAGCACGTCGGTGTGGCCGCCCAGGTACTTGGTGGTGGAGTGCACCACGATGTCGGCGCCGTGCTCGATCGGGCGGCACAGGATCGGCGAGGCGAAGGTGTTGTCCACCACCGAGACCAGCCCGGCCTCGCGCGCCGCGGCGCACATCCCCGGCAGGTCGGCCACCTGGGTCACCGGGTTGGCGATCGTCTCCAGGTAGACCAGCTTCGTGGACGGCCGTACGGCGGCGCGCAGCGCGGCGGGGTCGTCCTCGGGGACGTAGGAGACCTCGACGCCGAACCGCGCGACCAGGTCGTTGAGCGCCCCGGCGGTGCCGCCGTAGAGGGCCTTCTGCGCGATCACGTGGTCGCCCGGCCGGAGCAGGCCGAGCAGCACCGAGTTGATCGCGCCCATGCCCGAGCCGGTGGCCACGGCGCCGACGCCGCCCTCCAGGTCCGCGACGGCCTCCTCCAGGGAGCGGACCGTCGGGTTCGACAGCCGGCCGTAGACGAACGGCCCGTCGGGGCGGTTCATCCCGTCGGCGAAGACCGCCGGGTCGTCGAAGACGAAGCCGGAGGTCTGGTAGAGCGGCACCGTGATCGGGCGGCTGCCCTCCAGCGGCGGCTGGGGAAGGTGGACGGTACGGGTCTCCGGGCGAAGCTCACTCATGTGTCAAAGATGTCCGCTCAACGAGATGATGGCCAGGTCCAATAAGGACGATTAGTCCACTGTCCGCTTCAATGTAGACGAACAGCTCATCTCGCCCCGTCCAGGGGTCGTCACGACCCACTCCTCGCGATCACCTCGGGAGTCCGCCCGGCGGCCGCCCCGCCGGCCCCGCACCGCCCTCGGCCGGACCCCCGGTCCGCGTCCCGGCCGCCGTGCCGGCTCCCGCCCCGGTCACCGCCGCCCCGCCCGGCGGGTCGTGACCGCCGAGTCTTGACGTCCTCCCCCGTCTGAAGACGGGGGATTCCAACGGCGACTACCCCACAAGGAGGAGGTCGCGTTGAGGTTCGCGGTTCACCGGCCCGCCCAACGGCGAGCCTCCCCGCTCAGCCACCGTGCGCCCCACGGCGGTGTCCCGGAGGTTGCAGGCCGCGTTCACATCGGCGTCGGCCCGATGCCCGCAGGCGACGCACCGGAAGACCGCTTGGCTCTCGCGGTTGTCCGGGGCGCGGTGCCCGCAGGTGTTGCAGGTCTGCGACGTGTACGCGGGGTTGATCTTGACGACGCGGCCGGGGGCCTTGTCCTCCAGACGGGTCACGAGCCGCCCCCACCCGGCGGCGAGGATGGCCCGGTTCAGCCCTGCTTTCTGGCGGACGTTCGTTCCCGGCTGCTCGACGGTGCCCTTCGCCGACCGGGTCATGTTCCGGATCTTCAGGTCTTCGACGGCGATGACGTCGAACCGGCGCGCCAGGTCGGTGGAGGTCTTCTCCACCCAGTCCCTGCGCCGGTCGCTCTGGCGGGCCTTCAGCTTCGCGAGGGCGGCCTTGACCTTCGCCCGCCGGTGGGAACCGCGGCGGGCGCGGGCGAGTTTCCGCTCAAGCCGCAGCAGCCGCCTGGCCTCGGGCTCGCGCAGCCCGGGAGCGGTCAGCAGTTGGCCGGTCGACAGCGCCGCCGAGGCGGCCACACCCCGGTCCACGCCGACGGCCTCACCCGTTGCGGGCGCGGGCACCGGCTGCGGGACGGCGGCGAACGCGACATGCCAGCGCCCGGCCGCATCCCGGGTGATCCGGTAGGACTTCGCGCCGCCGGGCACGGCGCGGGACCAGCGGAACCGCACCCAGCCGACTTTCGGGATCTTCACCTCGCCGGTGTTGCGCGACAGGCGTCGCACATGGTCGGCTTTGACGGCGACGATCCGGAACCCCTCACTCCGGCCGCGTCTGCGCCAGGTCGGCTTGCGGTGGGTGCCGCCGAAGAAGTTCGCCATGGCCTGGGCGAAATCCTTCAGCGCCTGCTGCTGCACGACGATCGACCCGGCGGCCAGCCAGCCGAAGGCCGCTCGCGCTTCGGTGAGCTGGCGGCACTGCTCGGCGAAGCCCGGCGCGCCCTTGCGGCCCGGCTTCCAGTGCGCGTGCTGCTCGACGGCGAGGTTCCACACGAACCTGGCGTGCGCGCAGTGCTCCGCCAGCGCCGCCTCCTGGGCGGGGGTGGGGGAGAGCCGGTACCGGGACATGCCATCAATTTACCATCGGAGAGATGGGGTCCGGCGGGTATTCTGCCGACATGAAACAGATCACGTTGCGGCTTCCCGACGACCTTCACGCACGGCTCAAGGAGTTGGCCGAACATGAGCACCGATCCCTGCACGCGCAGGTGCTGCACATCGTGCAGCAGGCCGTCCCGGCTCCGCCGGACCATCCCTGACGGGGCGCCCATTCCTCCCCGGCCTGAAGGCCGAGGCATCCTGGGCGGACTGAGGTGAATTCCTCACTGTTCCCGGGTCGTGCCGCCCTGGAGGATCGTCGGCATGACAGCGATCGAGGTGGACGGGCTGGTGAAGGGCTACGGGGGGTTCGAGGCGGTGAGAGACGTCTCGTTCTCCGTCGGGGAAGGGGAGGTCTTCGCCCTGCTCGGGCGGAACGGCGCGGGCAAGACCACGACGGTCGAGGTGCTGGCCGGGTTCCGGCGGGCCGACTCCGGGACGGTGCGGGTCCTCGGGCTGGACCCGGCCCGGGACCGGGTCCGGGTGCGCAGGCGCACCGGCATCATGCTCCAGGAGGCGGGCTTCTTCCCCGACCTGACCGTGGCGCAGACCGTGGACGCCTGGCGGGACTTCGTCGCCGCGCCCCGGCCGCGCGACGAGGCGCTCGGCCTGGCCGGGCTGGACGCCAAGGCGGGCACGAGGGTGCGCCAGCTCTCCGGTGGCGAGAAACGTCGCCTGGACCTGGCGCTGGCCGTGCTGAGCCGTCCCGACGTGCTCTTCCTCGACGAGCCGACCACCGGGATGGACCCCGAGGCCCGGAAGAACACCTGGGAGGTCATCCGGGGCCTCGCCGGGCAGGGCACCGCGATCCTGCTGACCACCCACTACCTGGACGAGGCCCAGCGGCTGGCCGCCAACATGGCGATCATGGACGGGGGCCGGGTGGTCGCCTCCGGCGGCATGGCCGAGACGCTGGCCGCCCGGGCGGGCCGGGTCGCCTTCGAGCTGCCCGCCGGCGTCGCGCCGGAGGACCTGCCGGTCCCGGTCGCCTCGGTGGAGGGCCGCACCGCGGTCTGCCGGGTGGAGGACCCCGACCTGGCCGCGCAGACCCTGCTGGGCTGGGCGGGCGAGCGGGGCCTGCGCCTGCGCGGCCTGGAGGTCCGCACGGCGACCCTCGAAGACCTGTTCCTGGACCTCGCCGCGGGCGAGGGGACTTCCCCGAAGGCGGAGGTGGCGTGAGCGTGTCCGCACGTGATCTGGCGGTGGTGGCCCGTTTCGGCGGCCGGCTCTACTGGCGCGACAAGGTCGCGCTGAGCACGTCCGTGACCCTCTCCCTGGGGCTGGGCATCGGCATGCCGCTGCTGACGGACCGGCTCCGGGGCGGCGCGGAGGCCGTGCTCGACGCGCACCTGGGGGTGCTCGCGATGATCGTCGTCATCGCGACGTTCAACCAGATCGCGGTGACGCTCACCGCCCGCCGCGACCAGCTCCTGCTCAAGCGGATGCGGTCCACCGGGCTGAGCGACCGGGACGTCCTCGGCGGTGAGATCGGCAACCTGGTCGTGCAGACCACGCTGCTGACCGCCGTGGTCTCGGTGGCGCTGTACGCGACGACGGGCCTGCCGGTCCCCCGCGACCCGCTGCTGTACCTGGTGGCCGTGGTCGCCGGGGCCACCGTCCTGTGCCTGCTCGGCACCGCGTTCACCGCGGCCGTCCCGCGCACCGAGGTCGCCGGTGTGATGACCCTGCCGTTCTTCTTCCTCGCCGGGGCCGCCTCGGGCGGGTTCGGCCCGCTCCTGGAGATGCTCCCCGGCTGGGTCGGCACGGTGCTGGGGTTCCTGCCCACCGGGGCGGTGGTCGACCTGGCCCGTACGGCCTATGCCGCCGACGGGACCCTCGCCGGGGATCTGCAGGCGGCGGCCGCCCCCCTCCTGGTCCTCGCCGGGTGGGCGCTGCTCGGGGTGTTCGCGATCGGCCGCTGGTTCCGGTGGGAGCCCCGCAGGTCATAAGTCCTGACGAAAGCATATGTTTCCGGACATGAGAATCACCCCCCAGCGCCTGGCCGTGGGCCTGGTCGTGCTGATCGCCGTGGGCTTCACGGTCTTCCCGGTCATCACGATCGCCCGGCTCGGCGGGACGCCCGGGCTCGTGGTGCTCGCGACCTGCCTGCCCGGCTTCTTCGTGCCGTTCTTCCTGCACCTGCGCTCCGCGCTGCGCGGCGCGGAGCCCGGTGCCCCCACGGTCCTGCTCGCGGTGGAGGCGGTCGCGGCCTACGCGCCCATCCCGGTCCTCGACGCCCACCTCGAGTACCTGGGCTACTGGTGGACCGGGACGCCGACCATCCTGCTCGGCTCGGTGCTCCTGCGCCTGCGCCCGCCGGCGGCCCTGGGCTGCCTGGTCCCGATGACGGCGGCCCAGTTCGCCCTGGGCTGGCGCTACGCCACGCAGCCCGCGCAGCTGCAGCACGCCTTCTACCAGGTCGTCACCCTCATCGTCACCGGATTCGTGATCTACGGGGTGACCCGGCTGGTGGTGGTGAGCCGGGAACTGGAGCAGGCCAGGACCCAGCTGGCGGAGGCGGCGGTGCTGCGCGAGCGGCTGCGCATCTCCCGGGACCTGCACGACGGGCTGGGCAGCAGCCTGACCGCGATCGCACTCAAGGGCGACCTGGCCCGCAGGCTCGCCGGGCGCGACCCCGACGCGGCCGGCCGCGAACTCGCCGACCTGGTCCAGGTGGCCAGGGACGCGGCGCAGGACGTGCGGCAGGTCGCGCGCGGCTACCGGGAGATGTCCCTGCGCGAGGAGGTGCGGCGGGGCACGGCGCTGCTGGCGGCCTCCGGAGTCGAGGTCCAGGCCAACCTCGCCGACCTGGACCTGGCCCGGCCGGTCGACGAGGCCCTGGCCTGGGCGGTGCGCGAGGGGATCACCAACCTGGTCCGGCACAGCCGGGCGACGACCTGCTCGATCAGCACCTCGCGGACCGCGGGGACCGTGCGGCTGGAGGTGGTCAACGACGGCGCCCCCGAGCGGCCGGCCGGCGGTTCCGTGCCGGGGGAGCGGGCGGGCGACGGCGCCGGGCCGACCGGACTGCGGGAGCGGGCGGGCGACGGCGCCGGGCCGACCGGACTGCGGGAGCGGGCGGGCGACGGCGCCGGGCTGGCCGGGCTGCGGGAGCGGGCGGGCGGCCTCGGCGGCTCCCTGCGCGCCGAGCGGACCCCGGGCGGCGGGTTCCGGCTCGCGGTGGAGGTGCCCGCGTGATCCGGGTGCTCCTCGCCGAGGACATGCACATGATCCGCTCGGCCCTCGTCGCGCTGCTCCGGCTGGAGTCCGACATCGAGGTGGTCGTCGAGGTCGTCCGGGGCGACGAGATCGTCCCGGCGGCCCTGCGGACCCGGCCGGACGTGGCGGTCCTGGACATCGACCTGCCCGCGCTCGACGGCATCACCGCCGCGTCGGAACTGCGGGAGAGGCTGCCCGGCTGCCGGGTCCTGATCCTCACCGCGCTGGGCCGGCCCGGCGAGGTGCGCCGGGCGCTGGCGGGCGGCATCGAGGCGTTCCTGGTCAAGGACGCCCCCGGCGACCGCCTCGCCGACGCGATCCGGCGCACCGCCCAGGGGCTCCGGGTGCTCGACCCGGAGCTGGTCACCGCCGCCATGGAGTACGGCGCCAGCCCGCTCACCGCCCGGGAACGGGAGGTGCTCGCCGAGGCCGCGCGCGGCGCCCCGGCCGAGGAGATCGCCGCCCGGCTGCACCTGTCCGCCGGGACCGTGCGCAACTACCTGACCGGCGCCGTCGGCAAGACCGGCGCCCGCAACAAGGTCGACGCCATCCGCATCGCGCAGGACGCGGGCTGGATCTGACCGGTCAGACGTCGGTGAGGCGGAGGCCGGCGTGGGCCTTGTAGCGGCGGTTGACCGAGATCAGGTTGGCGGTCAGCGCCTCCACCTGGTGGGCGTTGCGCAGGCGGCCGCCGTACACGCCACGGACGCCGGCGATCCGCCCGGCCAGCGCCTGCACGGTGTCGGTGGCCTCGCGGTCGTCGCCCAGGACCAGCACGTCCAGCTCGACCTCGTCGACCTCGGGGTCCAGCAGCAGGACGGCCGAGACGTGGTGGAAGGCCGCGACCACGCGGCTGTCGGGCAGGACCGCGGCGGCCTGCTGGGCGGCGCTGCCCTCCTCCACGGGCAGGGCGTAGGCACCCTGCTTGTCGAAGCCCAGCGGGTTGACGCAGTCGACGACGATCTTCCCGGCCAGCTCGGCACGGAGCGACTCCAGGGTGGCCTTGTGGCCGTCCCACGGCACCGCCACGATCACGATGTCGGCCTCGGCGGCCACGGTCGCGTTGTCCGCCCCGCGCGCCCGCGCACCGACGGCCTCCGCCGCCTCCCGGGCCCGCTCCTCGCTGCGCGACCCGATCAGCACGGTGTGCCCGGCGAGGGCGAACCGCCTGGCCAGTCCCTTGCCCTGGTCGCCGGTGCCGCCCAGGATCCCGATGGACAGCCCGCTCACGTCCGGAAGGTCAGTGCTCACTCGTCGCTCCTCGTCGTCCTCGGCCGCCGCGGACCGGGCCCGTCGGCCTCGGCGCGTGCGGTCCGCTCCGCCGGCGGTGACCGGCCCGTCCCCGGGTCCGTCCCGCCTCCACGCCAGATGATGCCAGGCCCGCGTTCCGCGGACGGCCCCGGGGCGGCTGGGGCACGATTGTCCGCATGGACGGTGGATCGGTGGCCCTGCTGCGCGAGGTCCTGGAGTCGACCGGGTGGGTGGAGCGCACCCGCGAGCTGGGACGCGCCCTGCGCACGACGCGCTCCCCCGGCGGCCTGCTGGTGGTCGGCACCCCGGCCGGGGAGCCCTGGCACCTGGCCGCGCACCTCGGCGACGAGGCCCGGCTCTCCGGCCTGCCCCAGCTCACTCCGACGCTGGTCCGCTGGTCCCCGCCCCCGGACGCCCCCGCCCACCTGCGGATCGGCCTGGAGCGGATCGAGAGGGCCCGGCGGGGGGAGACGCTGTTCGTGGTGGCCGAGGAGCGGGCGCCCGACCCGCTGCTGGAGCGGGTGAGCGACGCCCGCCGTACCGGGGCGACGATCCTCGCCCTGGACGGCGGCGACCCCGACCTCGAGGGCCTGGCCCACGACGCGCTGGCGGTCCCCGCCCGCGCCCCCCTCTCCTTCGACGGGGCCCAGCACCTGGTGAGCATGGCCGCGGGCGAGGAGCCCCGCCCCGCCGGGCACCAGGCCGGTCTCCGCGCCCGCCTCGCCCGGCTGCTGGAGCGGCTCAGCGGCCCGCACGTCCCGGACTGACCCGCCGGGCGGCGGGCCCCGCGCTCACCGCTGCGGACCGCCCCCGTCCCCGTCCCCGCCCCCGCGGCCTCGACCCGCCCTCCGGGCGGCGCGGTCGGTCCTGCGGTCACCGGCGCGTCCTCCCCCGCTCCCGATCCGCTCCGCCAGGCCGGCCGCGGCCTCCCGCAGCGCGTCGACGACCACGGCCTGCACGGGGTCCGGCCTCCTCGACCCGGTACGGCCGGCCCGGGTGACCGCGTCCAGCCGCCGTGCGCCCACCCCGGTGATGCCGGTGACCACGACCTCGCCGCCGGGGGTCTCCAGCAGGGCCAGGGACGGCACGATCGCCGCCCCGTGCCCCGCCGCGACCAGGGCGAGCGCGGGCGGGAACTCCTCGATCACGTGCGCCCGGCGCGGGGTGAAGCCGTGCAGGGCGGCGAGCCGCTCCAGCGCGTGGCCGCAGGCCTGGTCGGGATGGCCGGCCACCCAGGGCAGGTCCGCCAGGGCGGCCACGTCGCGGGGGGCCTCCCCCCAGCCGGACGGCACGACGATGCGGTACTCGTCCACGTGGAGCCGGTGGGCGACCAGTGACGCGGGCATCGGGGCGGGCCGGTCGGCGTCGTGCTCGACGATGGCCACGTCCACCCCGCCGAGCCGGAGCTCCCGCAGCGCGGCGGGGCCGTACAGCTCGACGACGCGGGGCTCGACCCGCGGGTGGCGTTCCGCCAGCGCGGCCAGGGCGGGCACCAGCAGGTGCCGGATGGCGGTGGGGAACGCCGCGACGGAGACCGGGCCGGACAGCCGCTCGGTGAAGCGGATGAGCTCCCGCCTGGCCTCGGCCAGCTCCTCCTCCACCCGCTCGGCGTACCGGGCGAGGACGGCGCCGGCGGGGGTCAGCACGGCCCGGCGCTGGGAGCGGTCGATCAGCGCGAGTCCCACCTCCCGTTCCAGCAGGGCCAGTTGCTGGGAGACGGCGGAGGGGGTGACGTGCAGCGCCTCGGCCGCCAGCATGACGCCGCCGCGCCGGGCGACCTCGTGCAGGACCCGGAGGCGGCGGGGGTCGATCTCCATGCAGCTCAGCTTACGATGAGGTTTAGGACACTTAACTTGCGCTACAAGGACCGTTGCCGGGACCATCTCCTCGATGCCGTCGCGCGACCCGCGCCGGACCGATCCGAGAAGAAAGCGGTGAACGTCCCGTGACCCGACTGATCGAGCTGAGCCACCGGATCACCGAGGGGATGGTCACCTACCCGGGCGTCCCCGGACCCCGGCTCGGCGCGCACCTGAGCCGGGAGGCCTCTCGCGAGGTCTACGCGCCGGGCACCGAGTTCCACATCGGCAGCATCGAGCTGGTCGCCAACACCGGCACCTACCTCGACACCCCGCACCACCGCTACCCGGACGGCCCGGACCTGTCGGAGGTGCCGCTGGAGGCGCTCGCCGACCTGCCCGGCCTGGTGGTGCGGGCCGAGGGCCTGCGCTCGGTCGGCGTCGGCCTGCTGGAGGGCCTCGACGTGCGGGGCAGGGCCGTCCTCCTGCAGACCGGCTGGGACCGCCACTTCGGCACCGAGGCCTACTTCCGCGACCACCCCTACCTCGAGCCGGAGGCGGCGAAGTGGCTCGCCGACCGGGGCCCGGCGCTCGTCGGGATCGACTCGCTGAACATCGACGACACCCCGCCGCGCGGCGAGCGCCCCGCGCACACGCTGCTGCTGGGCGCGGGGATCCCGATCGTGGAGCACCTGACCGGCCTGGCCGCGCTGCCCGACACGGGGTTCCGCCTCCACGCCGCCCCGCCGATGGTCGCGGGCATGGGCACCTTCCCCGTGCGGGCGTACGCGGTCGTCGGAGACCGGCCCTAGCCGCTCGGGGACCGGTCCTGCCCCCTCGGGGACCGGTCCTGCCCGCGGCACAGGCCGCGAACCCGGTGCGGTCCTGATGGTCCCGGCCGCCCGGGGGAAGCAGGCCGGCCCCCGCCGTCCGGTCGTTCAGTCCTTCTCCCAGGCCTCGTCCTCGTCCTTCCACCTCTCGTTGCGGTCGGCCGCGGTCCTGAGGGCGTCGGCCGCGGCCTGGCGGGTCTCGTACGGGCCCATGCGGTCCTTGTTCGGGCAGCCCTGCTCGGGCTCGACCGCCATGTGCTTCAGGCAGAACCACCACTGATCACTCATAGCGGCAATCCTGCCCGGTGCGAACGGCAATTAGACTGTGCAACCATGACGACAGTGCTCCAGCCCGGGCGGGTCTCGCCCCTGCGCAAGGTTCCCGCCCACATCCAGCGGCCGGAGTACGTCGGGAAGAAAACCCCGAAGACCGGCGAACCCGACGTCAAGACTCCGGAGATCATCGAGAGGATGCGGGTCGCCGGCCGGATCGCCGCCCAGGCGCTCCAGGAGGTGGGCCGGCACGTGGCGCCGGGGGTGACCACCGACGAGCTCGACCGGATCGGCCACGAGTTCCTGCTCGACCACGGCGCCTACCCCAGCACCCTCGGCTACCGGGGCTACCCCAAGTCGCTGTGCACCTCGATCAACGAGGTCATCTGCCACGGCATCCCGGACGACACGGTGCTGCGCGACGGCGACATCGTCAACGTCGACATCACGGCCTTCATCGGCGGCGTGCACGGCGACACCGACGCCACCTTCCTGGTCGGCGACGTGGACGAGGAGTCGCGCCTGCTGGTCGAGCGCACGCTGGAGGCCACCAACCGGGCCATCAAGGCCGTCGCGCCGGGCCGCCAGCTCAACGTGGTCGGCCGGATCATCGAGGCCTACGCCAAGCGGTTCGGCTACGGCGTCGTGCGCGACTTCACCGGCCACGGCATCGGCACGACCTTCCACTCCGGCCTGGTCGTCCCGCACTACGACGACCCGTCGCTGGCGGTCACCCTGGAGCCCGGCATGACGTTCACCATCGAGCCCATGCTGACGCTCGGCACCATCGACTACGACATCTGGCCCGACGGCTGGACCGCCGTCACCAGGGACCGCAAGCGGACCGCCCAGTTCGAGCACACCGTCCTCGTCACCGACACGGGCCACGAGATCCTGACGCTGCCGTAGCCGTCCGGGCGCGCCGGTCCGCGCGCCCCGGCCGGCCCGGCCCCGGACTACTCCCGCAGGCCCGCAGGCGAGTCTCCGCGGGCCCAGGCCGTTCCGGGCCCGCAGGCGACCCCTGCGGGCCGACGGCCGTTCCGGGCCCGCGCCGGGGGCATCGCCGCGTACGGCCTCGGCCGCCGCGGCCGCTCAGACCCTCCCGCGCGGCACCGTCGCGGTGACCGTGGTGCCGCCGCCGGGCACCCCGTTGACGGTGAGCGCGCCGCCGACCTCCTTCAGCTGGGCCCGCATGGCGGTGATGCCCCGCCCGACGGCCGCGCCGTCGAACCCGATCCCGTGGTCGCTCACGGTCATCCGCAGCCCCCGGTCCCCCGTCGTCACCGCGACCGAGACGGTCTTGGCCAGGCTGTGCCGTTCCACGTTCGACAGCGCCTCGGCGAGCGCGGCCAGGACGGCCCGGACGACCAGGTGGGAGGCGTCGCGGGAGGGGAGCGCCCAGATCTCCACAGTGATCCCCGTGCGCGCCGACCAGTCGGCGAGACGCTCCTCCAGCGCCTGCGCGAGGCTCTGTCCCCCGCGCATGCGAAGCTCCTCGGACATACGCCAACTCCTCCTGACGCGCACGGCTACCGCCGGTCCCCCGACCGGGCACGTGAATGAGCATGGTGCGCGACAGTCGGACGCCGCACCCGCTGGGATGTCTACCCATTCCCCCTGATCGAAAGGCTACCTCTCGACGCGTAAGGCAGCGGTGAGGGGATAGAAGGCCGTAGCCGCAGGGCTACTCGGCGCGATCACGCTTGTCGAGCTTTGCCAGAAAATCGTTGTAGGCGTCGAGTTCGGCGTCGCCGCTGCCTCCGGTGCGGGCGGCGACGGCGTCCGCCCGGCGGTCGGCACGCCGGGCCCTGCGGTCGTCGTCGCGCCACCACTGGAAGGCCAGCGCGAGCAGCACGATCAGCGTCGGGATCTCGCCGAAGCCCCAGGCGATGGCGCCGCCGGTCCGCTGGTCGGCGAGCGAGGACTCGCCCCAGGTCCGGCCGAGCTGGTCGTACCAGCCGGCGGCCAGCACGGTGCCCATGCTCATCAGCGCGATGCCGAAGAACGCGTGGAAGGGCATGGTGACGAACAGCACGACCAGCCGGGCGACGTGCGGCAGCTTGTGCGGGGCCGGGTCCACGCCGATGATCACCCAGAAGAACAGGCAGCCGCTGACCAGGAAGTGCACCGTCATCGCGATGTGGCCGAGGTGCTCCTCCATCGCCTCGGCGAACAGCGGGGTGAAGTACAGCGCGTAGGTGGAGACGATGAAGATCGCGGTCGCGATCGCCGGGTGGCCGGCGAAGCGGACGAACCTGCTGTGCAGGATCGTGGTCAGCCACTCGCGGGGTCCCCGGTCACCGCGGCGCACGGCGGGCTTGAGCGCCCGCAGCGCCAGGGTGACCGGGGCGCCGAGGACCAGGAAGATCGGGATCAGCATGGAGAGCGTCATGTGCTCGGCCATGTGCACGCTGAACAGCACCTTGGCGTAGCGGGCCACTCCGCTCTGGGTCGCGAGGACCAGGATCAGCACCCCGGTGGACCACGCGGCGGTGCGGCCCCACGGCCAGGCGTCGCCGCGCCGGGCGAGCCGTACGACCCCGGCGAGGTAGAGTCCGCCGAGCAGGGCGGCCAGCGTGCCGGAGAACAGGTCGAACCACCACAGCGAGGCCAGGTTCGCCAGGGAGATCTCCGGCGGCATGGTGTAGCCGAGGAGCTCGAAGGCCCGGTCGACCGGGAGGATCGCCGGGGGCGGCGCGGTACGGGAGAGCGCCACGGCCAGCCCGACCGCCGCGAACATCACCACGATCTCCCCGGTGGCGAACCGGACGAACGTACGGCTCCCGCCCGAGGCCAGACCCGGCAGGGTGCGCCTGCGGTGCCACCAGCCGGCCGCGCCCAGCAGCGCGAACGCCGCCGTCTTGGCCAGCAGCAGCGCTCCGTAGGCGGAGGTGAACAGCTCCGAGACCGAGGTGAGCCGGGCCAGCACGCTGAACAGGCCCGACAGCCCGGTGCCGAGGAAGCACCACAGCGCCAGCGCGGAGAAGCGGGCGGCGGCGACCTCCAAGTGCGGCTGCCGGCGCACCGCGTGGGCGCAGAGCACGCCGAGCCCGCCCACCCAGAGTGCGAGGACCACCAGGTGCACGGCGACGCCGGTGGTGGCCAGGTCGTGGTTGGGCGAGGAGGCGGAGTGACCGGTCAGCGCGGGCGGGAGCAGGGTGATCAGGGCGAGCACGAGCAGGCCGCCGGCCGAGCCGACGGTGATCGCCCCGCGGGCGAACAGGGCGATGGCCACCGCGAAGAGCACCACCAGGGTGAGCGCGATGCCCTGCGAGACCTGGCTGGCGTAGCTGGTCAGCTCGTCGCCGCCGAGCACGTCGGCGACGGGCATGCCGAGCGCCTCGGACAGGCTGAAGACCATCGTCGCCGCCGCGGCGGCGGCCCAGACGAGGCCGAGCCACGAGGCGGCCTTCACGTAGACGAGGGCGGGCCTGCCGAGCAGGCCCTTGTCGCTGGGCAGGAGGATCGCAGCGGCCAGCAGCGCGCCCACGGTGAGCACGCCCGTCACGTCCATCACCAGCTTGGACAGCGGCAGTCCCCAGCGGGTGAGCATGCCCTGGTCGGGCAGGCCCGGGATGATGCGGGGGGTCGCGGCGCCGCCCGCGACCATGGCGATCACCAGGGCGGCGACGGCCGCGCCCGCCCCGGCCAGCGCGAGGCGCACCGTCCGGCCGTTCCCGCCCGGCTCGGGCTCCCCGCCACCGTTGCTCCCGGCCCGCCCGCTCACGGCTGCTTCCTGTTGCGCATGCTGAGGAACAGGCCGATGCCGATGCCGGTCACGCCGCCGAAGACGAGCCACGCCCAGCCGGGCACTCCGCCGGAGTCCTCCGTGCCGGCGGCCGGGGTGGCGGCCGCCGGGGGCGCGGTCGGGGCGGTCTCGGCCGGGGCCGCGCTCCCGCTCGGGGCGGCGCTCCCGGCGGAGTCGCTCTCGTCAGGCGCCGGGCTCTCCGCCGGGGCCGCGCTCTCGGCCGGGGCCGGGGAGGCGTCCGGGGAACCGGTCAGGGTGAACGGGATCTCCCCCTCGATCGGGTGGCCGTCGGAGGAGACCACCCGGTAGGCGATGACGTATCTGCCCGGCGGGAGCCCGGCCTCGACCTTCTGCGTCACCACCGTGCCGTCCACCGCGGCCTTGCCGGCCTGGCGGGGCGTGTCGTCCCCGTCGCGCACGACGACGTTGGGGAAGCGCACCCGGGCGGTGAACGTCAGCTTCACCTCCTCCAGGCTCTCCACCTTCGCGTTCGCGGCAGGGTCGCTGCTCTTGAGCGCGTCGTGGGCGAGGGCCGGCGAGGCGAGGGCCGTACCGAGGACGAGGACCGCGAGAAGTGCGAGGGCGGCCGCGAAAGGGGAAGTCTTCATGGCACCCCCAAGGCTACCGACGCCGACGCGCGGTCCCCACCTCCGTGTGTGCTCTACAGGCCCGCGCAGGCCAGGGCCCGCTGGTAGGCCTCCACGCTCCGGTCGGTCTCGTCGATGCGCTCCAGGATCCGCGCGGCGGTCAGCCAGGAGTGGGAGGTGTAGCGCGTGACGGGCAGCGGCTCCAGCAGCGCGGCCGCCGCCGCCAGCTCCCGCGTGCCCTCCTCCGCCCTGCCGAGCTCGGCGAAGGTCTGGCCGGCCACGAGGTGCGCATCGGCCTGCAGGTCCTCCGGCATGCCGTCGAGCATGTCCAGGACCGACCGGATGTGCAGTTCGGCCTTCTGCGGAGAACCGAGCAGGAGCTCGGCCCGGGCGAGACCCACCGCGCAGCGCATCTTGTCCATCGGGTTGACGGGGCTCTCCCCGAGGTCCTTCTCCACCTTCATCAGCAGGTCCCGCCAGGACGCGGCCTCCTCCGGGCGCGTCTCGATCATGATCACCGCATGGGCGACGCGGAGCCGGGCGTACCGCTGGGCCTCCCCGTGCTCGGACTGGATCGCCACCGCCCGCCCGAAGTAGGCGGCGGCCTCCTCACCGCACCCGGTCTCGAACGCCAGGATCGCCGCCTCCCAGTACGCGAGCGTGAGCGCCGTGGGGGTGCCCAGCGTCTCGGCCGCGGCGACGAGCTCCGCGGAGAAGTGACGGGCGCGCAGCAGGTCTCCCCGCTCGATGTAGGCGGCGAGCGCCTGCACCCCCAGTCTGATCAGCCCGTCGGTCCAGGCGGGCCGGACGGCTCCGCCCAGGATCTCCTCCACGACCTGCACCGCCTGCGCGAGCCTGCCCTGCTCGCGGTAGCAGATGGAGAGCTGGGTCACGATGTCGATGTGCCGCTCCGGGGAGATCTCCGACCCGTCGCGCTCACGCAGTCCGATCAGCAGGGAGATCGCCGCGTCGAGGTCGCCGCAGGCCCGGGAGGCGAGCGCCAGGCCGTACTCGGTCTCCTGGCGCAGCTGCGGCAGCCCGGCGAGGCCCTCGTCGGCGAGGAGTTCGGCGTAGCGGGTGCGCGCCTCGACGACCTCGCCGTTCTCCATGGCGAGCCTGGCGTAACCCAGCCCCAGCTCGATCTCCCGCATCTGCTCGGTCGTCACACCGTTGATCAGATAAGTGAGCGAGCAGTCGAGTTTCTGCGCCAGCAACTCCAGCACGGCCGGGGTCGGGGTGCGCTTACCGCTCTCGATGAGGGAGACATAGCTGTCGGACAGTTCGGGATGCGCAAGCTGCGCCTGAGATAGGCCACGCTGACGACGCATGGTCTTGATACGCTGTCCGACCAAGTCTTGACCAGCCACGTTGCTCCTTGAAAGATGTTGGTCGAGCAGCAGAACCTACGACAGGAGTCCCCCCGTGCGTCGACGTCTCGCCATCTCTGCCCTCGCCGCCTTGGTCACGGCCCTATTCGCCGTTTCGGTTAATGCTACGGCCGCAGGCGCCGCCTCGTCCGCCCCCGCGGAGAAGAAAATCGTAGTCCAGTACGGCCCGGCTCCGCACGCCGAGTAGCAGGCCGCAGCTCGTTCATAACGACAGGTCGACCGCGATGACCCGTCGTAGCGGCACACGTCGGTGCGCGCCGACGTGTGCGCCCGGACGCTCGGCATATGCGTTCCGCACCCCCAAACCGGGACGCGCCGAGCGTCCACCCCACATAGATGATCCACCCCCGTTGTCGCCCGATCCGCCCGTCGTCGCCCCGCGACGACAGCGGCATGGCGCGAGAAAATCACACTTCGCGGTCCGGTACAAGAGCGTGACGCCATTCGCCCGCTGAAATCCTCCGGACGGCCGGATTTTCCCGCCGCACCATCGGGACGATGTGTCGCGGAGCCCTCTTTCCGCGGACCCCGCGTCTTCTCCGAGGAATTCCCCGCACTGCTTCCGGGGGACGTCCGGCGCATCATCCTGCGGAAAGCCGGTGACAGAGCCGTCCGGGGCGCGGGGCGAACGGACAATGAGCGCGGCCGGCGACGGAGACGCGTCCGAGCGCGGATCACGGACCGGAAAGCCATTCAATTAACCGCCGGTACACCACCGGTACATTACAGACCGATGCAATTGGCCAACCTGGTGAATTAAGCGGACGATCAAATATCATCCTCCGCCTGAAGCTCATGGGAACACCGGGGACGGCCCGGGCGCCAATGGGATGGGGACTCGTCGGTGAGATTTTCGGTACTGGGCGTCCTGACGGTGCGCCACGCCGACGGGGGGTTCGTCCCCGTCCGGCGCCGCAAGCACCGGCAACTCCTGGCGGCGCTCCTGCTCAGGGCCAACACCCCCGTCTCCGGCGGCCACCTCACGGAGTCCCTGTGGGATGCGGCCCCTCCGCCGTCGGCCGAGCAGAACCTCAAGACCTACGTCCACACGCTGCGCAAGCTGCTCTCCCCCGACGATCCGCGCTCCGCGCCGATCACGACGCACGGCGCGGGATACCTCATCACGCTCCGGCCGGACGAGCTCGACGTCCTCGTCTTCCAGGACCTCGTACGGCGCGGCAGGCGAGCGGCCCGTGAAGGGGACCTGGAGACCGCGTGCCGGTGCTTCGAGCAGGCTCTCGGCCTGTGGCGGGGCGACGCCCTCCAGGACGCCGGGGGGAGCCGTGTGCTGGACCGGGCCGCCGATCACCTCACGGAGGAGCGGCTCTCCGTCCTCGAGGAGCTCGCGGAGCTCCAGCTCCATCTCGGCAGGAACGCGGAGGCCGTCTCCCGGCTGCGCGCGGCGGCCGCCGGCCATCCGCTCCGGGAGCGGCTCCAGCGGCAGCTCATGCTGGGCCTGCACCGGTCGGGGGACCGGGCCGGTGCGCTCGACGCCTACCAGCGGTTCAGGAAGGCGCTCGTGACGGAGACCGGCCTGGACCCGGGCCGGGACATCCAGGAGCTCCACCGGCGCATCCTCACCTCCGGCTCCGGCCCGGCCCCGCCCGCCTCGGACCGCGCCTCGCGGCCGGCCGAGCCCCGTCCGGCGCCACCGCGGCAGCTACCGCGTGATCTCGCCGGTTTCGTCGGGCGCGCCGAGGAGCTCGTCCGGCTGCGCTCCCTGCTCGCCCCCTGGGACGGCGGCCCGCCGCACCACGTGGTCGCGATCACCGGGCCACCCGGGTCGGGCAAGTCGGCGCTGGCCGTCCGGGCCGCGCACGCGGTCGGCCGCGACTTCCCCGACGGGTGGCTCTACACCAACCTGCACGGGGCCACGCCCGGCCTCCGACGGCTGGAGCCGCTGGAGGTGCTCGGCCGGTTCCTCCGCGACCTGGGGGTCTCCCCGCAGGCCGTACCCGACGACGTGGACGGGGCGGCGGCCCTCTGGCGGACCAGGCTCGACGGGCGGAGGGTCCTCGTGGTGCTGGACGACGCCGCCGACCTGGCCCAGATCCGCCCGTTGCTCTCGGTCCCGGTGGGGAGCGCGATCCTGGTCACCAGCCGGGAGAGCTTCGCCCTGGTCGACGACTGCGCGCGGGTGCGGATCGGCGAGCTGCTCCGGACCGAGGCCTCGGCCATGTTCGCGAAGCTGATCGGTGCCGGGCGGGCCGCCGAGGACGTCCGGGCGACGGGACGGCTGATCGAGCTCTGCGGGCGGCTGCCCCTGGCCGTGGGCATCGCGGGGGCCCGGCTGGCGAACCGGCCGCGCTGGACGGTGGCCGACCTGGTGGAGCGCCTGGAGGACGAGCGGCGGCGGCTGCACGAGCTGGAGGCGGGCGACCTGGCGGTCCGCTCCAGCCTGGCGGTCAGTTACGACCTGCTGGCGGGCGGTGCGCACCCGCTCGACCGGCTGGCCGCGCGGACCCTGCGCATGCTCGGCGTGCTGCAGGTGGCCGACGTGACCCCCCTCATGGTCGCGGCTCTGCTCGGCGGACCCGCCGAAGAGGCGGAGCGGGCGATGGAGCGGCTGGTGGACGCGCATCTGGCCGAGTGCGACGAGCCGGGGAGATACCGTCTGCACGACCTGGTGCGGCTCTTCGCCCGCGAGCGGGCCGCCCTGCAGGACCCGGAGGAGACCACCGCCGCGCTGAACCGGGTCCTCGACTTCTACACCGCGACGGCGGTCCTGGCCGGGACCCTGCTCCGCTATCCCTCCCACGGGCTGCCGGAGATCGACCTCCACGCCGTTCCCGCTCCCCTCACCTCGCGTGAGCAGGCCTACGAATGGATGGAGGAGGAACGGGCCAACCTCCTGTCCGCCGCCTCCCAGGCCATGGCGTCCCCGGGTGAGCGGACCGTGCGCCTGGGGGCCGCCCTGGCCATCAGGCTCCACTGGCATCTGCTCTACGGCCATCACGTGTCGTACATGCTCACGGTGAACCAGCGGATGCTGGAGGCCGCGAGGAGGCTGGGCGACCGCTCCATCGAAGCGCTCGCGCACAATCACACGGGTGTCGCGCTCTGCGCGCGGCTCCAGCTACCGGAGTCCGTCGCCCACTTCGAGCGGCATCTGGCGATCAGCCGCGAGCTGGGCAACGCCCACGGCGAGCAGCGCGCGCTCGGCGGCCTCGCCAGGTCCTGCTTCGAGATGGGGCGCTACGAGGAGGCCGTCGGCCACGCCGAGGCGCAGCGCGTGATCGCCAGGAGGATCGGCCACTCGTCGGGCGAGTACTACGCGCTGGGCATCATCGGCGAGGCCTACCACCGGCTGGGCCGCTTCGACCAGGCGCTGGCCGTACTGGAGAAGTCCCTGTCCCTGTCCCGGCGGGACGGCAACGTCTACCAGCAGGGCTCCGAGCTGGAGGCGCTCGGCGAGCTCCACCTCAGCCGGGGCGAACCGGCCCTGGCCAAGTCGGCCTTCACCGACGCCCTGGACTGCGTCCGCACGATCAGGATGGTGGCGATGGAGTCCTACCTCCTGCTCGGGCTCGCCCGTTCCTGCCGCCTCCTCGGTGAGCTCGACCAGGCGGCAGCTCACGCGTGGCAGGCCGTGGAGACCTCCCGAGGGCTGCGGGACTCCAACACCGAGAAGAAGGCGCTGGCCGAGCACGCGGCCATCGAGGAGGCCCGGAGGTCCTCCCCCCGGCGGGCCGGGCCGCCGCAGGCCGGGGACCCGGAGCGGCTGCGCCTCGCCCGGTGACGACCGCAACAGTCGCCAGCCGCGGGGCCCCGCGTTCCGCGTTATCTGCCATGGACCGGCTCTGAGCTGCGCTGATGTACTGAGGTCGTGAGCGAGATCGAGACACGGCAGAGCCCGGGCATCGGGGAGAGCCTGCTGCGGCCCGACGGGACGCTGAAGGTGACCGGTGAGTTCGCCTACTCCTCCGACCTGTACCTGGCGGACATGGTCTGGGGTGTGACCCTGCGCAGCCCGCACCCGTCGGCGTGGATCCGGTCGGTCGACGTCGGTCCCGCCCTGGCCATGCCGGGCGTGCTGGCCGTGCTCACCTGCGAGGACGTGCCGGGCGAGAAGTACTACGGCCTGGAGCACCGGGACCAGCCGGTGCTCGCGATCGACCGGGTCCGCTACCAGGGCGAGCCGGTCGCGCTGGTGGCCGCCGACCACCCCGAGCGGGCCCGGCGGGCCGCCGCGGCGATCGTCGTGGAGTACGAGGTCCGCGAGGCGGTGACCGACCCGCGCCGGGCCGCCTTCGACCCGGACTGCCCGAAGGTTCACGAGCAGGGCAACGTGCTCCGCCACCAGCCGGTCCGGGTCGGCGCCGGGCTCGACGACGCCGCGGACCTCACCGCCCCCGTCGTGGTCGCCGGCGAGTACGAGGTGGGCATGCAGGACCAGGCCTTCCTCGGCCCCGAGTCCGGCCTGGCCGTGCCCGCCGAGGACGGCGGGGTGGACCTGTTCGTCGCGACCCAGTGGCTGCACGCGGACCGCGACCAGATCGCGCCGTGCCTGGGGCTGCCGCCGGAGAGGGTACGGCTCTCGCTGGCCGGCGTGGGCGGCGCGTTCGGCGCCCGGGAGGACCTGTCCATGCAGATCCACGCGTGCATGCTGGCGCTGCGCACCGGCCGGCCCGTCAAGATGGTCTACCACCGCGAGGAGTCGTTCTTCGGCCACGTGCACCGGCACCCGGCCCGGATGCGCTACGAGCACGGCGCGACCCGCGACGGGAGGCTGCTCTACGTGAAGGCGGAGATCCTGCTCGACGGCGGCGCGTACTGCTCCTCCTCCCGCGCCGTGGTGGGCAACGCCGCCTCGCTCGGGGTCGGGCCGTACGAGGTGCCGAACGTCCGCCTCGACGCCTACGGCGTCTACACCAACAACCCGCCCTGCGGGGCGATGCGCGGCTTCGGCGCGGTGCAGGCCTGCTACGCCTACGAGTCGCAGATGGACCGGCTGGCCGAGGCGTGCGGCCTCGACCCGGTGGAGATCAGGGTCCGCAACGCCGTCTCCCAGGGGTCGCGGCTGGCCACCGGGCAGGTCGTCGACTCCCCCGCGCCGCTCGCCGGGATGCTCCGCGAGCTCGCCGCGATGCCGCTGCCCCCGGAGCCGGCGGGCGGCCTGCTGGACCTGCCGGGCGGCGCGGGGCGGACCACCCGCGGCGAGGGGGTGCGGCGCGGCGTCGGGTACGGCGTCGGCATCAAGAACATCTGCTTCTCCGAGGGCTTCGACGACCACTCCACCGCCCGGGTCCGGGTGGAGCTGCTCGGCGGCGAGCCGCACGCGCTGGTGCACACCGCGGCGGCGGAGGTCGGCCAGGGGCTGGTCATGGTCCAGGAGCAGGTCGCCCGCACCGAGCTGGGCGGTCTGGGCGTCGGCCGGGTGACGGTCGCCGGGGCCGACACCTCGGTCGGCTCCGCGGGGTCGTCGTCGGCCTCCCGGCAGTCCTACGTCACCGGGGGCGCGGTCAGGGCGGCCTGCCGGGCCGTGCGGGACCGGCTGGAGGAGCTGTGCGCCGGCGGGGTCCCGCTCGCCGAGGCGCTGGAGCGGCACGGCCCGGTGGAGGAGACGCGCGAGTACCGCCACCGGCCGACGTTCCCGATGGACCCGGTCACCGGGCAGGGCGACTCCCACACGCAGCTCGCACTGTGCGTGCACCGGGCGGTCGTCGACGTCGACACCGAGCTCGGCCTGGTCAAGGTGGTGGAACTGGCGGCCGTGCAGGACGTGGGCCGGGTGCTGAACCGGCTCGCGCTGGAGGGGCAGATCCACGGCGGTTCGGCGCAGGGGCTCGGCCTGGCGCTGATGGAGGAGATCCAGGTCGCGGGCGGGCGGGTGCTGAACCCGTCGTTCACCGACTACCTGATCCCCACCGTCCTGGACATGCCGCCGATGCGGGTCTCGATCCTGGAGAACCCCGACCCGCACGCGCCGTACGGCCTGCGGGGCGCGGGCGAGCCGCCCACGCTCTCGTCGACCCCGGCGGTGGCCGCGGCCGTGCGGGCCGCGACCGGGCTGGACCTGCCCCGGGTGCCGATCCGCCCCCATGACATCGCGCTGAGCGGGTAGGAAGCGGGCGTCCCCCGCCGTTGAGAGGGGGGACCGGTGGATCGCTTCTTCGAGCTGTCGGCGCGCGGGACGACGGTCGGCCGGGAGGTCCGGGGCGGTGTCACCACGTTCATGGCGATGGCCTACATCGTCCTGCTCAACCCGATCATCCTGGGCGGCGCCGCCGACGTCACGGGGGCGCGCCTGTCGGTGCCGCAGCTCACCACGGCCACCATCCTGACCGCGGCGGTGAGCACCCTGCTGATGGCCGTGGCCGGCAACGCGCCGTTCGGCCTGGCGACGGGGCTGGGGCTGAACGCGGTGGTCGCCTACCAGGCCGCGCCGCACATGACCTGGGCGCAGGCCATGGGGCTGGTCGTGCTGGAGGGCCTGGTGATCGTGCTGCTGGCCGTCTCGGGGCTCCGGCAGCTCATCATGAACGCCATCCCGCTCGCGCTCAAGCACGCGATCAGCGTGGGCATCGGCATGTTCATCGCGCTGATCGGCCTGGTCGACGCCGGGTTCGTCGCTCCCGGCACCGGCACGCCCGTGCAGCTGGGCACGGCCGGGCACCTGTCGGGCTGGCCGGTGGCGCTGTTCTGCCTGGGGTTGCTGCTGATGGTCGTGCTCTACGTGCGCCGGGTCCCGGCGGCCATCCTGATCGCCATCGTGGTCACCGCGCTGGCCGCGGTCGCGGTGGACTCGGTGGCGAGGGTCGACCCGGCGAGCTGGGGCGTCGTGGTGCCCCGGTTGCCGGAGGCGGTGGTCTCGGCCCCGGACTTCGGGCTCCTCGGGCAGGTGGACCTGTTCGGCGGGTTCGCCCGGGCCGGGGCGGTGACCGCCACGGTCGTGCTGTTCACGCTCGTGCTGTCCGGTTTCTTCGACGCGATGGGGACCATCATCGGCGTCAGCGACGAGGCCGGGCTGGTGGACGAGCGGGGCCGCGTCCCCCGGCTGGGCGCCATCCTGACGGTGGACGGCGTGTCCGGCGCGATCGGCGGGCTCGCCGGGGCCTCGGCCGGGACGGTCTTCGTCGAGTCGGCGGCCGGGGTCGGCGAAGGCGCCAGGACCGGTCTGGCCGCCCTGGCCACCGGCGGCCTGTTCACGCTGTCGCTGCTGTTCACCCCGCTCGCGACGGTCGTCCCGGCCGCGGCGGCGGCGCCCGCGCTCGTGCTGGTCGGGGCGCTGATGATGACCCAGGCCAAGAACGTGCCCTGGGACGACCTGTCCCTGGCGATCCCGGCCTTCCTGACGATCGCCATCATGCCGTTCACCTACGGCATCACCAACGGCGTCGGCGCGGGCGTGATCTCCTACACGGTGATCCAGGCGGCGCTCGGCCGGGGCCGGGAGATCCCGTGGCTGCTCTGGGTGGTCACGCTGGTCTTCACGGTGTATTTCGGCATCGGCGCCGTCGAGCAGGTCATCGCCTGACCGAGGCCGGGGCCGGCGGACCGGCGGCGGCCGAAGACGACGGCCGAAGACGGTGGCCGAGGACGGCGGGCGTCTTGCGGTGGACGTCTTGCGGTGGACGTCTTGTGGTGGGCGGTGAGCGCGGCGGCCGACGTCTTGCGGCGGGCCGCCGCCCGACGGTGGACGGGCTGTCAGGGGCGGTCGCTGTCGCAGGCGACGCCGTCCCCGTCCCCGTCGGCGTACCAGGCGTACTCCGGGTCGCTCTCCTTGAAGTACGGACCGTAGCCGGCCTCGGTCGCCTCCCGGCAGGTGCCGAACCTGCGGTCCGTGCCGCCCGCTCCCGCCCGGTCCGCCCCGGTCCGGCCGGAGGGGGCGGCGGCGGGAGCCGTGGTGGCCCGGCCGGCCGGGGCCGTCGTGCCGGTGGCGGGCGCGCTGGCCGGAGGGGTGGCGGGCGCGGTGGCCGCCGGGTTCGTCGCGGCCGGGGCACCGGTCGGCCCGAAGCCGGTCGGATTCGTCCCGGTGGGACCGGTGGGGGGCGGGGTGGTGGCCGGTGCGCCGGTCGGCGCGGTCGTCGGCGGGGTGGCGGGCGGCGGGGACGTGCCCGCCGGGGTGCCGCGCAGCCGGGCGACCATCGCCTCGGCCTGCTCCCTGGTGAAGGAGCCGGCGATCTGCATGCTGTCCTCGGTGATCACCTCGCCGACCCGGGGGGCCGCCAGGACCCTCCCGCCGACGACGATGGCGATCTGCTGGTCGACCGCCTCCTCGGTCAGGCTGTTGATCCGGTCGCGGAACGCGGGCGCGAAGGTGATCCGGACCGCGTAGAAGCCGTCGCCCCCCCGGACCGCGTCGATCCCCCGGACGGCGGTCACGTCGACCCCTGCGGCGACCTCGTAGCAGACCTGCCCGGCCTCGTCGGGGACGCCCTCGGGGGTCGTGCACGGTCCCGACTGCGCGGCGGTGACCGGGGCGAAGTGGATGGGCGCCGGCAGCCGCTGCGGCGGCGGGGCGCCCAGCGGCACACCGGGGTTGCGGGTCATGAGCACCGCGATGGTGGCGAGCACGCCGGTGGTCAGCACCACGAGGACCAGCGCGACGACGAGGACGGCGGTGGTGGCCCGGCTGGCCCTCGGCCCGCCCGGCACTCCGGGCGCCCGTCCGGGGACCGTTCCGGGCCCGGCGCCCCCGGAGGCCGCTCCGGGAGTCCGCCCGGGAGCCGCGCCCGGCTGCGGCGGGCCGGAGTTCGGACCGGGGAACGCGCCGCCGCCGGGGAACGCCCCGGTCCGCGCCGGGCCGGGGGCCGTTCCGGAGGCCGGCCCGGCTCCGGGGGCCGGCGGGCCGGACGGAGCCGGTGGAGGTCCCTGCGGCTCCGGCGTCGCGCCGGGTCCCGAGTGCTTCCCCATCGTCATATCCCCGCGTTCTCCACGTGTGCTGGCGTGAGCCTACCGATCTCCACAGCGAGTGCGTAATCAACCGGTAAAGGCCGGTTCGAGAAACACGATGAGCTGCGGCCGCTGACAGATTGTCGTCAACACCGGTTGATTCCTTCCATCATGGGCATGGTGGCCTTTTCCCCGGGAACGCAAAGTGAAGGAGGACCGCAGGCGGCGAACCCCTGGAGGAGTCGTGAGGATCGCAGTTCCCCGAGAGGTCAAGAACCACGAGTACCGCGTGGCGCTCACCCCGGCCGGAGCCCATGAGTTCGTCCGGCAGGGCCACCGGGTCTTCGTGGAGAAGGACGCCGGGGCCGGGTCGTCCATCCCGGACTCCTCCTTCGAGCGCGCCGGCGCGACCATCCTGGACTCGGCCGACGAGGTGTGGGCGGAGGGCGAGCTCGTCCTGAAGGTGAAGGAGCCCGTCCCCGAGGAGTACCACCGGATGCGCAAGGGACAGGTGCTGTTCACCTACCTGCACCTGGCGGCCTCCGAGGGCTGCACCCGCGCCATGCTGGACGCCGGGGTCACGGGCGTCGCCTACGAGACCGTGCAGACCCCCGACGGCCGCCTGCCGCTGCTGGCGCCGATGTCGGAGGTGGCGGGCCGGCTCGCCCCGCAGGTCGGGGCCTACCACCTGATGCGGCAGGGCGGCGGGCGCGGCGTGCTCATGGGCGGGGTGCCGGGCGTGCACGCGGCCAGGGTGGTGGTGATCGGCGCGGGGGTGTCCGGCATGAACGCCGCCGTCATCGCGCTGGGCATGCACGCCGAGGTGGTGCTGCTGGACAGGAGCATCGACCGGCTCCGCCAGGCCGACGCCGTCTACCGGGGGCACTGCCGTACGGTCGCCTCGAACATGTACGAGATCGAGCGCGCCGTCCTGGACGCCGACCTGGTCATCGGCGCCGTGCTGGTGCCCGGCGCGAAGGCCCCCACCCTGGTCAGCAACGACCTCGTCAGCCGGATGAGGCCCGGCTCGGTCCTGGTGGACATCTCCATCGACCAGGGCGGCTGCTTCGAGGACTCCCGGCCGACGACCCACGCCGACCCCACCTACCACGTGCACGACTCGGTGTTCTACTGCGTGGCCAACATGCCCGGCGCGGTCCCGCACACCTCGACCCACGCGCTGACCAACGTGACCCTGCCCTACGCCCTGTCCATCGCGGAGCTGGGCTGGCGGGAGGCCCTGCGCCGCGACCCGTCGCTGGCGCTGGGCCTGAACACGCACGAGGGGCACCTGACCAACCGCCCCGTGGCCGAGGCGCACGGGCTGGAGGCGGTGCCTCTGGAGCGGATCCTCCTCCCTTGACACCCCGTCTGCCCTGACGGTTCCGGCGGCCCCCTGCGGGCCGCCGCCGCGCGGTCAGCGCCCGGCGGGCGAGGACACCGAGTCCGGGTCGCGGCGGTCGTCGCGGCGGTTGGCGTACACGCTCGTGGCCGTGACCGTGGCCAGGACACCGATGATGACCCCCAGCGAGACCAGGGTGGGGATCTCCGGGAGCCACGTCCAGATGCCGTGCGCCCAGTGCAGGATGAGCTTGACCCCGATGAAGGCCAGGATGATGCTGAGCCCGTGGTTGAGGTGCCGCAGCTTCGTCAGGACGCCCTGCAGGACGAAGTAGAGCGCCCGCAGGCCCAGCAGGGCGAAGGCGTTCGTGGCGAAGACGATGTACGGATCCTCCGTCACGCCGTACACCGCGGGCACCGAGTCGACGGCGAAGACGATGTCGGTGGCGAAGACGGCCACGACGGCCAGTGCGAGCGGGGTGAGGGCACGGCGGCCTCCCTCCCGGACCACCATCCGGAAGCCCCGGTAGTCGCTGGTGACCGGCATGAAGCGGCGCAGCAGCCGGACCGTGCGCATGGAGGAGATGTCTACCTCCTGCTCGTGCCCGCCCAGCGCGTCTCTGAGGATCTTCACGGCGGTGACGATCAGCACCCCGCCGAAGAGCAGGAACGCCCAGGTGCCGCTCTGCAGGACGGCCGCCCCGAGCGCGATGAAGATCACGCGCAGCACCAGCGCCCCGACGATGCCGTACAGCAGGACCCGCTGGGCCAGGGCAGCCGGGACCGCGAAGGCGGCCAGCAGCAGCATGAAGACGAACAGGTTGTCCACCGACAGCGACTTCTCCACCACGTAGCCGGTGAAGAACTCCACCGACACGGTGGAGCCGTGGTCCACCCAGAGGTAGACACCGAAGACGAGGGGCAGCACCAGGTAGAAGACCGACCAGCCCACCGCCTCGCGCATCCGCACCTCGTGCGGGCGCCGGGTCAGCAGGGAGTCGAGGACGAGCAGCAGCAGCAGGACGACGACGCTGATCGTCCACATCCCCGGCGTGCCGATCGTCTCGAGGTCGGCCGAGAGCAGGCGTGCCTCAGCGGGCATGGGGTCTCCTCGAACGTGCGTGATCGTTCGAGGTCTCCTTCACCCGCGTGGAGCGGGCGGCCGTCCGAGGACGCTCTGGGGCGTCCGTACTGACCGGACCGGCGCTTGGGAAGTACTCCCCTCGCCACCAGGCTAGAGCACGCCGGAAGGTTGTCAACGCGGGGGCCGGTCGTCCGGCGGCGGCCGGGGTCCTCGGGGCCGTCCCTCCGCACGGGGTGTTTGACCAGGTACGCCGGGAGGCGGATAGTGGAAGCACAGCTCGGAGGGGAGTACCCGCCGTCCGACGCCCCGACCGTCACCACGGTCCCCGCCGATCCGGGAAGACCCGGCGGGGCGGCCCTCCCCTCCGGGGAGGGTGCGGGAAGACCTCCGTCCACACCGCCGTGCCCGTCCGCGCACGGCGAGACCCGGAGGTTCCCATGTTGCTCGCCGTGCTCCTGGAGGTCCTGCCGGGCGCGCTGCTGACGGTCTCCGCGATCGTCACCGTGGCCGTCCTGTGGCCGGGGGGACCGCCTCCGCCCCGGCCCCCTTCCTTCCTCGACCCGCCCCCCGCCTGCCGTCCCCCGGTCACCGGCGGACGGCTCCGGCCCGCGGCGGACCGCCGCCGGAGGGGCGGCCGGCGGCCGGCCCCGCGAGGGGGCCGCCGGTCGCGCAGGGTGAGGGGCGGGGCGGGCTCCCGGCCGGGGTCCTGATCCCGCCCGGGACCGCCGGGGTCAGGACGTGGGCGTGGCGCTCGGCGACGGGATCGCGGTCGGGGTCGCGTGCGGCGGGTCGGACGGGCTCGGGGAGGCCGTCGGGATCGGCTGCTCGGCGGTCGTGGTGGTCACATCGCTGTCGCAGGAGGCGCCCAGCTCGGGCGTCTCGGGTCCCTGCTTGAACTTGGCGATGAACTTGGGCAGGCGCGGGTCGTCCGCGCCCTCCAGCTTGAGCTGCTTGTTCCAGGCGCTGACCACGACCTTGGCGGGCAGGCCGGGGTACGGGCTCAGCAGCATGTAGTCCTTGGAGGCCAGCTCCTTGAGGACGTCCACCTGGTCCTTGGGCAGGTCCGGCTGGTAGGTGATCCACACGGCGCCGTGCTCCATCGAGTGCACGGCGTTCTCGTTGTTGATCGGCGCGTCGTAGATCCCGCAGTTCTGCCAGGCGGGATGGTGCTCCCCGCCCATCGGCGGGTTCTCCTTGTAGGAGACCTTGGTCTGGACGTGGAGGCTGCCGGGGTACTTGGCGCTGGTGACCGCGTCCAGCGAGGTCTTGCCCGCCTGGTCGACCAGGTAGAAGCCGACCAGCCCGACGAGCAGGAGGATGACGAGGCCTCCGCCGCCCCACATCATCAGAGCGGTCTTGCGCTCCTTGGCCTTCTGCTCCGCGCGCATCCTGGCGAGCGTCTCCCGCCGCGCCTGCGCCTTGTCCTTTGACATCAGTCCTCCACCCGGCAACCAGCTCCGGGTCACCTTATGCCCTAGTGGCGTATGTGGAGAATAAGGGATGCGAGGGACGCGAGGACGCAGGGCCGACCGGGATGAGTAGGCTTGGCGGGCAATGGAAAATCCCGTCGGCAGCACTCCGCACCCCCGGCGGCGCCTGGTCGTCGCCGCGGCTCTGGCCTGCCTCGTCGCGCTCGCCGTCGCGGTGCTCGTCCTGGGCCGGACCGGCGAGCCGACCGACGCCTCCGCCGAGGCCGGGTTCGCCCGCGACATGGCCTCCCACCACGCCCAGGCGGTGGAGATGTCGTTCATCGCCAGGGACGGCAGTTCCGACGACGCGCTCCGCCTGCTCGCCTACGACATCATCGTCACGCAGACCGCCCAGCGCGGCATGTTCATGGGCTGGCTGCAGCAGTGGGAGCTCGGCCAGGCGACCGAGCGGCCCTCGATGGCCTGGATGGCCGGTCACGGGCACGGCGGTACGGCCGGCGCCCCCGCCGCCATGCCCGGCATGGCGAGCGCGGCGGAGCTCGACCGGCTCCGCAAGGCGGCCGGCAGGGAGCAGGAGATCCTCTTCCTCCAGCTCATGATCCGCCACCACGAGGGCGGCGTGCAGATGGCGGAGGCCCTGATCAGGCTCTCCGATCGTGACGAGGTGGTCACGATGGCGCGGCACATCGTGAACACGCAGGACGGAGAGATCAAACTGATGAAGGACATGCTGAAGCAGCGGGGTGCCCAGCCGCTGCCGTCCATACGGCAATGAGTCAGGCGTACATGTGAATAGTGTCAGCGCGTTCCCTGCGCGGCCGGATTCCGGCCGGGGCGGCATGGCGGAACCGATCTGGCCGGAGGAGACTTAAGTGGTGAACGACGAGCCGGAGAACCGCCTGGAGGTGAGCATCTCCGCCGAGGTCGAGATGGGGCAGTACGCCAACTTCGCCTCGGTGTGGCACACCCAGGATGGTTTCGTCCTGGACTTCGCGGTGATCACCAGACCGCCCCAGCTGGCCAACGACCCCTCGTCGGGCCAGCACTTCGTCAGCGTGCCGACCCGGATCGTCAGCCGGATCCGCATCCCTCCGAGCCAGGTCTTCGAGCTCATGAAGGCTCTGGAGCAGCAGCTCACCCAGTACGAGCAGGAGACGGGCCACAAGCACTGACCACGCGCCCCACCCGCTCGGGGGCCCGCTCCGGTCCTCGGGCCGGTCCCGTCCCGGGTGCGGCCGCGCCCGGGACGGGCCCGCGGCCGTACCCGGGGCCGGGTCGGCCGTCCGGTCTCCGGGCGGGCCCGGACGCGGCCGCCGGAGACCTCTCTCAGGCCAGGCCCATCGCCCGGCGGGCGGCCGCCACGACCTCCGAGGCGCGCCCGGCCGCCCGGGCGGCGTGCCCCTCCAGCAGCCGGTCGAGTTCCGCCGGGTCGGCCGAGAGCTCGCCGAAGCGCCGCCGGACCGGGGCCAGCGTCTCGGTGACCGCCTCGGCCGCGTCCTTCTTGAGCGCGCCGTACGAGGCGTAGGAGAGCGACTCGACCGGCCGCCCGGTGCAGGCGGCGAGCAGGGTCAGCAGGTTCGACACCCCCGGCTTCGCCTCCGGGTCGTGGCGGACCTCCGTGCCGGAGTCGGTGACCGCACGCATGATCTTGCGCCGGACCTCGGCCGGCTCGTCCAGCAGGTGGACCGTCCCCGCGTCGGAGCCGTCGGACTTGCCCATCTTGGCGGTGGGCTCGGCCAGGTCCATGACGCGGGCGGCCAGGCGCGGGTGCACCGCCTCGGGGACCGTGAAGGTCTCGCCGTACAGGTGGTTGAAGCGCAGGGCCAGGTCCCGGGTGAGCTCGACGTGCTGGCGCTGGTCCTCCCCCACCGGGACGAGGTCCGCCCGGTGCAGCAGGATGTCGGCGGCCATCAGCGCGGGGTAGGTCAGCAGGGACAGGCGCACCTCCCGCTGACCCGCCGACTTCTCCTTGAACTGGATCATCCGGCGCATCTCGCCGTAGTGGGCGGTGCTCTCCAGCAGGTAGGCCAGCTCCGTGTGGGCGGGCACCCGCGACTGCACGTAGACCCCGGAGCGGTCCAGGCCGCAGGCGAGCAGCAGGGTCGCCGCCTCGCGGGTGCGGGCGCGCAGCCGTCCGGGGTCGTGCCTGATCGTCAGGGCGTGCAGGTCGGCGACGGCGTAGACGCAGTCGGCCTCGTCCTGGAGCCGTACGGCGGGCAGGATCGCGCCGAGGTAGTTGCCGAGCGTCAGCCGGCCGGTCGGCTTGAACGCGGAGAAGACGCGCTTGGTCATGGTTGGTCCCCTTCTCGGTGAGGGACCGCCGGACCACCGGCCGCGGGGAGGGAAAGGAAAAGGCCGCCGGTGAACGGCGGCCGTTTTCGTGTGCGCAGTCGGGGCTGGCTAGCGGGTCCGCCGGAGGGCGGCCCGCCACAGACCCAGGCTGCGGTGGTTCATGCCGGGAATCCTACCTCCTCGGCGACGGCGGCGGCGAAGGCGTCGACGTCGGCCTCGGTGGTGTCGAACGCGGTCATCCAGCGGACCTCGCCGGTGGCCTCGTTCCAGGTGTAGAAGCGGAAGCGCTTCTGCAGCCGCTCGGTGGCGTCCCGCGGCAGGATCGCGAAGACCGCGTTGGCCTCGACCGGGCGCGGGATCTCCACGCCGGGCACGTCCCGGACCGCGTCGGCGAGCCGCCGGGCCATCGCGTTGGCGTTGCGGGCGTTGCGCAGCCACAGGTCCCCGGCGAGCAGCGCCTCGAACTGCACCGAGACGAACCGCATCTTGGAGGCCAGCTGCATCGCGGTCTTGCGCAGGTAGCGCAGACCGCGCACGGCGTCCGGGTTCAGCACCACGACGGCCTCGCCGAACATCATCCCGGCCTTGGTGCCGCCGAAGGAGAGCACGTCCACCCCGGCGTCCGCGGTGAACGCGCGCAGCGGCACGTCCAGCGCGGCGGCGGCGTTGGTGATCCGGGCGCCGTCGAGGTGGACGAGCATGCCGAGCCCGTGGGCGTGCTCGCAGATCGCCCTGATCTCCTCCGGCGTGTAGAGCGTGCCCAGCTCGGTCGTCTGCGTGATCGAGACGACCTTCGGCTGGGCGCGGTGCTCGTCGCCGAAGCCCCAGGCCTGCCGGTCGATCAGCTCGGGGGTGAGCTTGCCGTCCGGGGTGGCCACGGGCAGCAGCTTGAGCCCGGCCGTACGCTCCGGCGCGCCGCCCTCGTCGGTGTGGATGTGCGCCGACTCGGCGCAGACCACGGCCTCCCAGTGCGCGGTCATCGCGCGCAGCGCGACCACGTTGGCGCCGGTGCCGTTGAACACCGGCCAGGCCTGGGCGGCCGGGCCGAAGTGGGCGCGGAAGACCTCCTGCAGCGCCTCGGTGTAGACGTCGTCGCCGTAGGCGGTCTGGTGCCCGCCGTTGGCGAGCGCGATCGCGGCGAGGATCTCCGGGTGCACGCCGGCGTAGTTGTCGCTGGCGAAGCCCTTCACCGCCGGATCGTGCCTGCGGACGGCGCCGGTCGGCGCGCCTTCCGGGCCGGTCGGCGCGGTTCCCGCGGTGTCCGCGGTTCCGGCCGTTGCGCCCGTCATCGCGTCCGTCATCGCGTCCGTCATCGCGTCCGTCATCGCGCCCGCCGCTCCGCCCGTTATCGCGTCCGTCACTTCGTCAGGTCCATTCGGGTGCCGTTGGCCTCGGTGTCCCACAGGCCCTCGATCGCCGCGGCGAGGTCGTCGACGTCGGTGAAGCCGGGGAACCTCCTGTCGGGGTCCGCGGCGCGCATGCCCTCGTGCACGAGCGCCTTGACGACCAGGATGTTCGCGGTCGCGCCGGTCCCCTCCAGGGCGTCGGCGAAGGCCAGGGTCCACGCCTCGGCGGCGGCCTTGGCGGTGCCGTACGCCGCGTTGCCCTGGGTGGGCCGCTCGGCGGCCTTGGCGGAGACGATCGCGAACCGGCCGCGCGCGCTCTCCTTGAGCAGCGGTTCGAAGGCCAGGGTGACGTGCTGGAGGGTGCGCACCAGCAGGTCGTGCAGGAGCGCCCAGTCCTCCAGCCTCGTCTCGGCGAAGGTCTTCGACCCGCGCCAGCCGCCGACCAGGTGCACCAGGCCGTCGACGCGGCCGTGCTCGGCCCGGATGTCCGCGGCGAGCCCGCGCACGGCCTCGAAGTCGAGCAGGTCGACCGCGAGTGTGCCGTCGGCGCCGGACTTGTCGACGCCGATGACGGTGTGGCCCTGGGCGGTGAAGCGGCGGACGGCGGCCTGGCCCGCCGGGCCCGCCGCGCCCGCGACGACGATGATCATGCTCGGATCCCCTTCGTGGAGTCGACGACCTCGCCGAGCTTACGGCGCAGCGCCTCGTAGAACATGCTCAGCGGGAACTCGTCGGGCAGCACCGCGTCCACCACCGCCTTCGGGAAACCGTCCGTGGGCAGGGCGTCCACTCCCCTCGCCCAGACCGAGGCCGGGTGCGGCTCGACGTAGGCCGCGACGAGCTCGTGCGCGGCCAGCCAGTGGGCGAGCTTGGAGCGGTCGATGCCGTCGCGGTAGAGCTTCTCCACCTCGCCGCGCAGGTCGGCGACGGTGTCGGCGAGCCGGGACCAGTCGACGCTGAGCCGGTTGTCGGTCCACCGGACGACGTCGTTGCGGTGCAGGTAGGCGAAGAGCAGCTGGCCGCCGAGGCCGTCGTAGTTGCGGACCCGCCCGCCGGTGATCGGGAAGCGGAACAGCCGGTCGAACAGGATCGCGTGCTGGACGTACCGGGCGTGCGGCACGCCCTCGGCCTCCAGCCGCACCGCCTCGCCGAACGCGGTCAGGTCGCAGCGCAGCTCCTCCAGGGAGTAGAGCCAGTACGGCATGCGCTGCTTGATCATGAACGGGTCGAACGGCAGGTCGCCGTGGCTGTGGGTGCGGTCGTGGATCAGGTCCCAGAGCACGAAGGTGTCCTGGGCCAGCTCCTGCGACTCCAGCAGCCGGGCCGCGTCCGGCGGCAGGGCCAGCTTGAGCGTGTCGGCCGCGGCCCGGCCGACCCGGCGGAAGCGGGCGGCCTCGCGGTCGCAGAAGATGCCGCCCCAGGTGAAGCGGGCCGGGGTCTCGCGGACCGCGACGGTCTCGGGGAAGAGCACCGCGGAGTCGGTGTCGTAGCCGGAGGTGAAGTCCTCGAAGGCGATCGGCACGAACATCGGGTTGTCGTAGCGGGCGCCCTCCAGCTCGGCGAGCCACTGCGGCCAGACGGTCCGGATCCAGACGGCCTCGACGTGCCGGCGGGTGCTGCCGTTCTGCGTGTACATCGGGAAGACGACGAGGTGCTCCAGGCCGTCGATCCGCTGGGCGTCGGGGTGGAAGGCGTCGAGCGAGTCGAGGAAGTCGGGGACGCCGAGGCCCTGCGCGACCCACTTGCCGAAGTCCGCGACGACCGCGTCGAGGTAGGCCGCGTCGTGCGGGAAGCGCGGCGCCAGCTCGGTGATCCGGTCGACGATCTCGGAGATCAGCGCGACGGCCAGGTCGCGGTCCCCCTCGATCGAGCCGTCCTTGGCCTGCAGCGGCTGGAGCCGCTCCACCGCGTCCTTGAGCCCGGCGAAGGCGGCCCGGGCGTCGCCGCCGATCCGCTCGGCCCGCTCGGGGACCCGGGCGGCCCAGGTGACGAGGTTGCCCCAGAGCGCGGCGTGGTCGTACTCGCCGATCGAGTCGTCGCCGAACAGGTCGGAGTCGGCGACCACGACGACGCGCCCCCTGCCGTGCCGTACGGCCAGCGCGAGCGGCCGGCCGGCCGGATCGGCGGTCGGGGAGGTCGAGAAGAGCACGGTGACGTCCCCGGGGGCGAGCCCGGGGTCGGCGGACAGGACGCCCGCCCGGTAGAAGCAGGCGCGGTGGGCCCCGGCCAGGAGGTCCTCCGCCCCGGTCTCGCCGGGCACGCCCATCACCCAGGAGGCCACGCCGTTGTGGGCGTTGCGGGGGTCCTGCACGGTGGTGTGCTCGACGCGGACGCCGAAGACGTCGAGGAGGTCGGCGAGGTTGCTGCCGTACTTGTCCTGCTCGCACTCGGCCAGCACGACGAGGCCGCCGCCCCCGGCGACGTAGGTCTCGATCGCGTCGAGCTCCTCGGCGGGGAAGACCGGGCTGCCCAGGCCGGTGGTGCGCTCCCAGCGGCCGGCCGAGGGGTGGGCGATCACGAGCACGTCGGCGCCGTCGAGGACGGCCGGGGTGATCGCGCCCCCGCCTCCGGCGGCGCCTCCCGCCGCGCTCCCGTCCGCACCCTCGGCGGCGTTCCCGGCAGCGCTTCCGACGGTGCTTCCGACGGTGTCCCCGGTGTGCGCGGTGACGGTGTGGCCCAGGCGGCGGAGCAGCTCGGCGGCGCGGGCGTAGCTGTTGTCGTCCGGATGGCCCGGGTTCATGGCCTCGGCCACCTCCCGCCGGATGGTCCACGACTCACTGTGTGCCTCATCGAACAGCACCCGCGGGAATGCCCTCACGAAAAATCCTCCTGCCATCCGGTCTCATTGAGGGAAAATATACACATCTTGCCCGAATATCGACACACCCCTTATCCTCTGCATGGGATCCGCGGGGATGCGGACCCGGTCGGGACCCGCCCGGTGACACGGACCGGCGACACGGAGGAGTGCATCCGCGCGTGAGCACCTCCGCCGCGGCCGGACCGGACGAGCTGGGTGACGCGCGCTCCCGCCCGTTCGTGGTCTGGCGGACCTTCCTCCACCCCGAGCAGCACCGGATCGCCTACCGCGGGTCGTACTCCGGCCCGGCCCAGGTCTCGGGCGGTCCCGGGACCGGCAAGACGACCATCGCCCTGCACCGGGCCGCCCACCTCGCGCACCGGCTCGCCGCGCACGGTCCCGGCGGGACGGTGCTGCTGACCACCTACGCCCGCAACCTCGCCGAGGCGCTCGACCGCCAGCTCGCCCTGCTCGTCGGCGACGAGCGGGCCTACCGGCGCGTCGAGGTCTCCGGGATCGACCGGCTGGCCATGCGCACCGTCCGCGGCGCGCTCGGCCTCTACCCGCAGACGGTCTCCCGGCCCGACCTCGAACGGGCCTGGGACGCGGCCGCGCGGCGCTCCGGCCTGCCGTACGGCGGAGGCTTCCTGCTGCGCGAGTGGGAGCAGGTCGTCCTGGCGCAGGACATCCGCGACGAGGAGGCGTACCTCGCCTGCGCGCGTCCCGGCCGGGGGACCCGGCTGCCCCGCGGCCGCCGGGCGGCCGTCTGGCGGGTGATCGCCGAGGAGACCGGCCGGCTCCGGGCGGCGGGGCGCTGGACCTACCTGCAACTGGCCGACGAGGCCGCCCGGCTGCTGCGGGAACGGGCGGCGCCGCCGTACCGGCACGTGGTGGTCGACGAGGCGCAGGACCTGCACCCGGCGCAGTGGCGGCTGCTGCGCGCGGCGGTGGCGCCCGGTCCCGACGACCTGTTCCTGACCGGCGACCCGCACCAGCGGATCCACGACCACCGGGTCTCGCTGTCGTCGCTGGGCATCGAGGTGCGGGGGCGCAGCCACCGGGTGCGGATCAGCTACCGGACCACGCAGGAGATCCTCGACTGGGCCGTGCCGATCCTGGGCGGCACGTCCGCGGCGGGCCTGGACGGGGCCGACGACGACCTGGAGGGCTACCGCTCCCCCGTCCGGGGCGACCGGCCGGCGGTGCTGCGGGCCGCCGACGCCGCCACCGAGATGGCCGCGCTGGCCGGCCAGGTCCGCGTCTGGCTGGACTCCGGCGTGGAGCCCTCCGCGATCGCCGTGATCACCCGGTTCTTCGGCATGGCCAGGGCGGCGCGGGAGACGCTGACCGCCGCGGGCGTGCCCACGGCGTTCCTGGGCGGCGGCGACGAGCGCGACACCGTGCAGGTCGGCCTGATGCACAAGGCCAAGGGCCTGGAGTTCCGCTGCGTCGCGGTCATCGGCGCCTCGGCCGGGCTGGTCCCGCACCCGTCCGTGCTGACCGCCGAGGACGAGGACCCGGTCACCCGCGCGCTGGACCTGCAGCGGGAGCGCAGCCTGCTCTTCGTCGCCTGCACCCGGGCCCGCGACCGCCTGTACGTCTCCTACACCGGCGACCCGAGCCCCTTCCTGTCAGCCGCCGTTCCATAGCGACCGGGCACCGGGGCGCGGGGGCCGGACCCGCGGAGCCCGGACACGTGGAGCCCGCACGCCGGGGCGCGGAGGCGGATGCGCGGGGCCCGGACGCCGGACGGGCGGCGGCCGGTTCACGGCTTGGTCAAGGATCGTTTGGCGCCGTGGGGACCGGGCACGCCTCCGAACCGGATAGGAGGGGAGGAAACGCCATGAACGAGGGCGAATTCATCAGAGTGGTGTGCAACGAGTCAGGGCTCACCCAGGACCAGGCGGAGATCCTGACCCAGGCCACGCTGGAGACACTGGCCGAGCGCCTGACCCCCGAGGAGGCCGACGACCTGGCGTCCCAGCTGCCCGAGTCGATGCAGGACCTGCTGCTCTCGGACCGCGAGACCCCCGACGACTTCGGGCTCGACGAATTCGTCCGGCGGGTCAGCGAACGCTCGGGAGCGGACGTCTCCGAGATCAGGGAGGACGTGCACTCGGTCTTCTCCGCGCTGCGCCTGGCCACCGCGCCCGGAGAGCTCGACGACGTGCTCTCCCAGCTGCCGAGGGAGTTCGCGGAGGTGCTCTGAGGAGCCGCGCGGACGGTCCCGGCCACTTCTCACGGAGAAGAGCGCTCCGACGGCCGGCTCCAGCGGGCGCAGGACATCTTCGGCGCCCGGAGATCCGCCGGCCATCGCCCCCTCCGGCCCGTGAGCGCTCCCGGATCACGGACAAGCGGCCTCCCCCGCCGCCCCCTCGGCCGCGGCCGAGGGGGCGGCGGCGCCCCGCCACCCGATAGCGTGACGGCCATGGCGATCAGTGGTCCGGGGAGCACATCCGGGGCGGGCGGCGGCCCGGCGGGGGCGTCGGTGACGGGCGCGGCGCCGGAGTGGGCGGCCGAGCAGGACGTCCGGGAGGGCGACGCGGCGGCGCTGGTCGGCGCGCAGTTCCCCGACCTGCGCGGGGCGCCGGTCCGGCTGCTGGCCACCGGTTGGGACAACACCGTCCACCTCGTCGGCGAGCGCTGGGCGTTCCGGTTCCCGCGCCGGGCCGTCGCGCTGCCCGGTGTCGAGCGGGAGATCGCGACGCTGCCCGCCCTGGCGGAACGGCTGCCGCTGGCCCTGCCGGTGCCGGCCCGGGTCGGGCGGCCGTCCGGCGCCTATCCGTGGCCGTTCTGGGGCGCGGAGCTGATCCCCGGCGAGGAACTGGCCGAAGCGGAGCTCTCCGCCGACGGGCGGGTGCGGGCCGCCGCCGGCCTTGGCGCGTTCCTGCGCGCCCTGCACGATCCGGAGCTGGCCGTCGCGGCGGGCGGCGGCCTGCCCGTCGACCCGATGCGCCGGGGCGACCCGGGCGTCCGGGCGCCGATGGCCCGGGAGCGGCTGGGCCGGCTGGTGCGGCGCGGCGTGTGGACCCCGGACCCGGCCGTCGACCGGCTCCTCGCCGACGGCGAGAAGGCGGGCCCGCCTCCCGGCCCCGCGGTCGTCTCCCACGGCGACCTGCACCTGCGGCACCTGCTGGTCGGCCCGGACGGGCGGGCGACCGGCGTCATCGACTGGGGCGACCTGTGCCGGGCCGACCCGGCGGTCGACCTCTCACTCGCCTACGCCGGTTTCGACGGGGCCGCCCGTACGGCTCTGCTCTCGGCCTACGGGCGGCCCGTCGGTCCCGGGCGCGAGCTGGCGGCGCGCGTGCTCGCGGTGTGCCTGTGCGCGGTGCTGGCCGACTACGCCGAGTCCACCGGCCGCGCCCGGCTGCTGGCCGCCTCCCTCACCGGCCTCCGCCGCGCCGTCGGCGACTGACGCGCCGCCGCCCGGCGGGCCGGAGGAGGTCAGATCAGGCCGAGGGAGAGCATGGCGTCGGCGACCCGCTTGAAACCGTCGATGTTGGCGCCGGCCACGTAGTCGCCCGGCATGCCGTACTCGTCGGCCGTCTTCAGGCAGCGGGCGTGGATGTCGCGCATGATCTCCTGGAGGCGGCGCTCGGAGAACTCGAAGCTCCACGAGTCACGGCTGGCGTTCTGCTGCATCTCCAGCGCGCTGGTGGCCACGCCGCCCGCGTTGGCGGCCTTGCCCAGGCCGAAGGCCACGCCGGCCTCCCGGAAGACCCGGATGCCCTCCGGCATGGTGGGCATGTTGGCGCCCTCGCCGACCGCGACGCAGCCGTTGCGCACCAGCGTCTCGGCGTCGCGGCCGGTGAGCTCGTTCTGGGTGGCGGACGGCATCGCCACCTCGCACGGCACCTCCCAGATGCTCCGGCCCGCCACGAACCTGGCTTCGCCGCCGCGGCGCTTGGCGTAGACGTCCACGCGCAGCCGCTCGACCTCCTTGACCTGCTTGAGCAGGTCGAGGTCGATGCCCTTCTCGTCGACGACGTAGCCGGAGGAGTCGGAGCAGGCGATGACGGTGCCGCCGAGCTGCTGGACCTTCTCGGTCGTGTAGATCGCGACGTTGCCGGAGCCGGAGACCACGACGCGCTTGCCGTCGAAGGACGTGCCCCGGGCCTTGAGCATCTCCTCGACGAAGAACGCGCAGCCGTACCCGGTGGCCTCGGTGCGCACCTGGGCGCCGCCGTAGCTGAGGCCCTTGCCGGTGATCACGCCGGACTCGTAGCGGTTGGTGATGCGCTTGTACTGGCCGAACAGGTAGCCGACCTCGCGCCCGCCGACGCCGATGTCACCGGCGGGGACGTCGGTGTACTCGCCGATGTGGCGGTAGAGCTCGGTCATGAAGCTCTGGCAGAAGCGCATGATCTCGCGCTGGGACCGGCCCTTGGGGTCGAAGTCCGAGCCGCCCTTGCCGCCGCCGATGGGCAGGCCGGTGAGGCTGTTCTTGAAGATCTGCTCGAAGCCGAGGAACTTCACGATGCCGAGGTAGACCGAGGGGTGGAAGCGCAGACCGCCCTTGTACGGGCCCAGCGCGCTGTTGAACTCGACCCGGAAGCCCCGGTTGATGTGCACCTCGCCCTGGTCGTCCTCCCACGGCACCCGGAAGATGATCTGCCGCTCGGGCTCGCAGATCCGCTCGATGATCTTCGACTCGGCGTATTCGGGATGCTTCCCGAGGACCGGCCCGATGCTCTCCAGCACTTCCCGGACGGCCTGGTGGAACTCGGTCTCCCCCGGGTTCCGGCGCAGGACGCTGTCGTAGATGGATGCCAGTTTCTCGTGCAACATCACTTGTCTTCCTGATTGTCGGATCTCACAGCTTTGGTCTAGACCTTATGAGATGCCCGTAACACGCCGTTTACCGACCCTGGAAGATGCGCGCGTCCTGCCCGCCGGCAGGACTTCCGGATCCCCGGGCGATGGACGGCAGGAAGGGGCCGGGGAACCATCGTCCAGCACGGAACACCAGCTCAGACCCCCGGCACGGGTAAGGAAACCTTCATCTTCGGTGATCCTCGGAGCACCGGCCGGACTCCGGAGTTCCGACCGGATGCCGGAAGTGTCGTCCATATTCTGAGACGCCGTCCAGGCGCCGAAGCCCCGGCCGGGCACAGGCGGCAGCGGAGTGACGCCGACCCGCTCCGGATCGCGGATTGCGAACCGAGGACTGCGAAGCAGGGAGCACGGACCGGGGATCGCGGACCACGGACCACGGGTTGCGGACCACGGGCTGCGGATCGGGGGCCAGGGATCACGGATCGGGGATCGCGGGCTCAGGCCATGGCTCCGGAGGGGACCCCGGGGGACGCCTCTTACCCCGCCAGGAGGACGCCGGATCAGCCCCGCGGCGGACGCCCCCGCGGCGGGCGGCGGAATACCTTCCTGGCGACAGTTCCACGCAGGCGGCTCCCCACGGGATCCGTACCGGAGGCGGCGGGATCCGCACCCGCGTCCACCCCGGCGCCTGCGCACCGTGACTCCGCACAGGCAGGGAAACCCCGTGTTCAAGGACTCCGCAGACTTCAGGCGCGTCGCCTCCGGCGTGCTGCTGATCGTCGCCCCGCTCCTCCAGGCGATCGCCGTCATCCTCGACCCCGGGACCTGGGGCGACGAGCGCGAGGCGGTCAGCTTCGGCGACGACCCCGTCCTCGCCCAGGTCCAGTCGGTGCTCTACCACTGGGCGTACCTGCTGATGGCGCTGGCCGCCCTCGGCCTGCTGCACGTGATGCGCCGCCGCGCGGCGGTGTTCGGGCACATCGCCGGCCCGCTCGTCATCCTCGGCTACATCAACCTGTCGGGCCTGCTGATGGCCGATCCGGTGGAGTGGTGGCTCGGCCGGCACCACAGCCCCGAGGAGGCCACCCGCATCATGGACGAGATGGTGAACCTGCCCGGCGTCATTTTCGGCTTCCAGATGCCGTGGATCTTCTTCGCCATCTTCGGCATGCCGGTCCTGGCCGTCGGCGCCTGGCGGGCCGGCTTCGCCCACTGGTGGATCCCGCTCGTCCTCGCGGTCGGCTACGGCGGCTCGATGTTCGTCGGGTACGGCCCGGCGACCGTCGTGCTCTGGGGCATCCCGGTGGCCGCGCTGGGCGCCCTCGGCGTCAGGATGCTCCGGATGAGCCGCGACGAGTGGATCTCCTACTACCCCACCGCCTCCACCGCCGTCGCGTCCGCGCCGGCCGCGGGCGTCGGGGCCTGAGTCCCACCGGCTCCGCCGCTTCACCGGTGGAGCCGGCTCCCGGTGGAGGCGGGGCGCCGATGAGGCCGGGACCCGGTGGGGCCGGGACACCGGTGAGGGGCGGCACACCGCCCCCGAGGGAGCCGGGATCCCGGCGGAACCGGGGATACCGTCCCCCCGGAGGGCCGATGGCCCCTCCGGGGGGACTTGTGGCCCACTTGCAAGCCACTTGGGCAGGGGTTTTGTCCTATATGCAATAGCGACGCGAGGGTTTAGTCTCCCCGCATGGCGCTTCCCCTCCCCCTCTCCCGGCACCTCCGCACGGTGCCGAGAGTCGATCTGCTGATCGGCGCCGCGATCATCGCCCTCGGCACGCTCGAGGCGTTCACCGTCGCGACCGAGTACGGCGCGGCCGAGACCCCCGAACTGTGGTGGATCGGCCAGGCGCTCGTCACCGGCGTGCTCGTCTGGTTCCGCCGCAAGGCCCCGGTCGCGGTCTTCATCCTGATGATCCTCGTCCAGTACGCCTGGCACCGGCAGGGCTACGAGCACTGCCAGGTCTGGCAGCTGTTCTCCCTGCTGCTCGTCTTCCACACCGTCGGCGCGGAACTGCCGTTCAGGCCCGGCCTGGCCTGGGCCGTGACCGGCGTCCTCGTCTTCGACTCCGGCGCGGTGGACCACCGGTGGCTCCCGGCGGAGGAGGTCATCTTCCTGACCGTCGTCTTCGGCTCCGCCTACCTCACCGGCCTGGCGGTCAACGCCTACGCCACCCGGGCCCGCCGCCTGGCCGAGCACGCCGTACGGCTGGAACGCGACCGGGAGCGCCGGGCCGCCGAGGCCGTCGCCGAGGAGCGCACCCGCATCGCCCGCGAGCTGCACGACGTCGTCGCGCACAGCGTGAGCATGATGGTCATGCAGGCCGGGGTGCTGCGCCGGAGGGGCGGCGGCGACGCCGACGCGCTGCTCGGCATCGAGCGCTCGGGCCGCGAGGCGGTCGAGGAACTGCGCGTCATGCTCGGCGCGCTGCGCATGCCGCTGGACGAGGCCATCCCGCAGCCGGGACTGGACATGCTCGCCACCACCGTCGCCTCGCTCGCCTCCTCGGGCCTGCGCATCACGCTGTCCGTCACCGGCGAGCCCGTACGGCTCGCACCGGGTCTGGACCTGTCCGCCTACCGCATCGCGCAGGAGGCGCTCACCAACGCGGTCAAGCACGCGGACGAGTCCGAGATCTCCGTCCGCGTCGCCTACCTGGACGACTCCGTGGAGGTGGAGGTCCTCGACACCGGCGGTGCGGGCTCGGCTCCGGAGCTGTCGACCGGCAACGGCCTCATCGGCATGCGCGAGCGCGCCACCCTGTTCGGCGGCACGTTCGAGGCCGGCCCGCGCGCCGAGGGCGGGTTCCGGGTCCATGCACGGCTCCCGCTCTCCCTGGAGGTCCTGGTATGAGTGACGTCATCCGCATCGTGATCGCCGACGACCAGGCGATGGTCCGCGCGGGCCTGAAGCTCGTGGTGGAGAGCGAGCCCGGCATGGAGGTCGTCGGGGAGGCCGCCGACGGGCTGGAGGCCGTCGCGGTGGCCCGCCGCACCCGGCCGGACATCGTCCTGATGGACATCTCCATGCCCCGCATGGACGGCCTCACCGCGGCCCGGCAGCTGCTCGACCAGCCGGACCCGCCCCGGGTCGTCATGCTGACCACCTTCGACACCGACGAGAACCTCTACGCCGCGCTGCGGGCGGGGACCAGCGGCTTCCTGCTCAAGGTCTCCCCGCCCGAGCAGCTCGTCGAGGCCGTCCGCGTCGTGGTCGGCGGTGACGCCCTGCTGGACCCGGCGGTGACCACGCGGGTCATCGCCTCCTTCGCCGGCCGCCACGAGCCCGCGCCCCCGCCCCGGCTCGGCGAGCTGACGCCGCGGGAGCTGGAGGTGCTGCGGTTCCTGGCCCGTGGCCTGACCAACGCCGAGATCGCCAAGGAGCTCTTCGTCGGCGAGGCGACCGTCAAGACGCACGTGGCGCGGGTGCTCATGAAGCTGCACCTGCGCGACCGCGCCCAGGCGGTGGTGTTCGCCTACGAGTCCGGGGTGGTGCGGCCGGGCGCGGCGGTCGGCTGAGACGCGACCTCCGGGCCGCCGGCGCCGCCGAGCCCGACGCCTCCCTGCCGCCGGCGTCGCTGAGTCTCCGGCGCCGGCCTCGGCCGCCCTCATGACTCCGGGAAGGTCACGCTCCGCACGAGCCGGCCCGCCAGCGTGTCGTCGCAGCGGCCCGACGCGCAGAAGTAGATCATCAGGGCGGGTTCATCCGGCCGCTCCACGGCGTAGCCGACGAAGTCGAGCCGGCCGCCCTGCTGCGGGTCGGCGATCGCCCCCTCCAGCCGTACGGCGGGCCGCCCGCCGACCCGGACCTGCACCACCTCGGAGAAGACGCTCACCGTGCCGGGCAGCGAGGACTGCAGCGTCTCCTGGAGCTGCTGGGCGCCGCCGCGCGGGTCGAGCGTGTCCAGCGTCTGCGCGTAGACGCCGGTGGCCTCCTCCGGGTCGGTCTTGATGATCTCGTTGACCGCCGCCCAGTCGGCGGTGACCGGCGTGCTGAACAGGGTCCGGAACTCCTCGGCGCGGGGAGCGGAGACCGTGAACACGTCCGCGTGCTGGATCGTCGTCCAGCCGGCCGGGTGCTCGAACGCGACCGGCACCGCGGCCGAGCCCCGGTAGGCGGCCCACGCGTCATCGCCCCGCAGGATCACGGCGAGCACCGCCACCAGCGCGATGACCGCGGCGATCGCCGCCCCGGCCCCGAGGAGGATGCGCCGCCCGCCGGCGCGGGCGCGCGGCCTTGCCGGGCGCCCGGCGGCCGGCCGGGTCTGCTGCAGCTGGTAGGACTGGCCGCTGATCGCGTCGCGCAGCGCGGTGACGAACTCGGCGCAGCTGTCGTAGCGCTGCTCCGGCGCCTTGGCCAGCGCCCGTGCCATCACCCCGTCGACCTCCGGCGGCAGCTCGGGCCGGAGGGTGCTGAGCGGCGTCGGCGGCTCGGCCAGGTGCGCCCAGAGCAGCGCGATCTCGTTGTCGCGCTGGAACGGCAACCGTCCCGCCAGCGCCTCGTAGACCACGCAGGCCAGGCCGTACTGGTCGCAGCGTCCGTCGATGGTCTCCTTGTTGATCTGCTCGGGCGACATGTAGCGGGGGGTGCCGATGAACTGGTCGGTCTGGGTCAGCCCGGAGATGGAGGTGCGGTGCTTGGTGATGCCGAAGTCGGTGAGGTAGACGTGCTCGCCCTCGGTGTGCCCGGCGATCAGGATGTTGGCGGGCTTGACGTCACGGTGGATCAGGTCGTGCGCGTGCGAGGTGTCCAGCGCGGCGGCGACCTGCGTGAAGATCCGGCTGACCTGGCTGACCGGGAGCGGTCCCCGGTCGTAGAACAGGCGGCGCAGGTCGGGGCCGTCGACGTAGCGCATCGCGATGTAGAGGGTGCCGTCGGCCGCGGCGTCCGCCTCGTAGATCGGGATGATGTTGGGGTGGTCGATGCTGGCGACCGTCCGCGACTCCAGGATGAAGCGCTGGCGGAACCGGTCGTCCTCGCCGAGCAGCGGGTTGAGGACCTTCAGCGCGACCCGGCGGTTGAGCCGCGAGTCCACCGCGAGGTAGACCACGGCCATGCCGCCCTTGCCGATGACGTCCTCGACGTAGTAGCCGGCCACTTCCTGGCCGATGAGCGCTCTCTCGTTCACCGGCGCCGTCACGCCTCGGCCGGGTGGCCGCAGAAGCCGCAGAACCGGTGGGCGTGGCCCAGCCGCATCCCGCAGGCGGTGCAGTACTTCTGGACGGCCGCGCCCGGGTTCGTCCCGGCGGCCCCCGCTCCGGCTCCCGCGGCTCCCGCGGCGGTGTCGCCGCCGTTCGGCGCGGTCCCCTCCGGTCGCCCGGGGTCGCGGGCGACCAGCACGGGTCTGCCGGGGCCGGTGGACGGCCCGCCCGGAGCCGCGGACGGCCCGCCGGGACCGGTGGGCGGGTCTCCGGGTGCGATCTTCGGCAGGGCGGGGAAGGAGCGCCCGACCACCACCGTGGGGTTGGCCCCCTCGTCGACCGGGGGCCGGCGCGGGATGGCGACGGGCGGCTCGGGGACCGGCACGCCCGTCTCGACGGTCCCGGCCTCCGCGGGGTCCGGGTCCTGCGCGGCCCCGCGCCGCCACAGCAGCAGCGCCCCGGCGGCCACCGCGGCCACCAGCACGCCGCCGCCGGCCAGGAACGGCCAGAGCGGCACTCCTCCGCCACCCGCGTCCTCGTCCGCGGCGGCGGCCCGCTTGGTGCCCTCGTCCTCGGCGGTGCCGCGCTTGGCCTGCGCGGTCTTCAGGTGCGCGGCGGCCACGACGTGGCCGGGATACAGCTCCAGGACGCGCTGGAAGGCCGGGACGGCGTCACCGTAGTACTCGGTGTGGAAGCGGGTCAGCGCCTGCTCGAACGCGGCGTCGATCGGGCCGCGCCGCGCGGGCACCTTCGCCTCGGCCAGCGCCGTGGTGATCTCCCGGACGCCGATCATCCGGGCCTCCTTGCCGCCGCCCACGAGCAGCCCGACGACCTCGCCCTTCTTGTCCTCGATCACCGGGCCTCCGAGCAGCCCCTTGTCGACGAGGGCGCCCAGCTTCACCGGCTCGTCGGCCTTGCCCTCGGGGTCCTTGAACCGCCTCCCGCCGTCCCCGGCACCCCCGGCCTGCAGGTGCGCGATCTCCACGGTCTCCGGCCGGTCGGCCGCGGGCCGCCCGGTGAACCCGGCGACCGCGACCGGCGAGCCCTCCTTGTCGGGCACCTTGGCGGCCAGCGGCGCGGTGGGCATGCCCGCCCCGCCGTCGGCGCGCCCGACCGGCACCAGCACCGCCGGGCTGTCGGGCCCGTCCCCGGCGCGGGCGATCTCGGCCCGGAACCCCTCGGCGTCGGCGGGGGCGATGTTGGGGAAGATCCGGATCTCGGTGCTGACGTCGGCGATGCAGGTCGCCGTGGAGCTCTTCGGCGGGTAGCACTCCTGCAGGTGGTGGTCGAGCCTGTCGTCGGAGAGCTTGTGCCGCTCGAAGTCGTCGGGGATCTTCACCTTGTGGTGCTCGGCGAAGATGCGGTTCGCGGCGTACACCGCGACGTCCTTGCCGGTCTCCACCACGCGGGTCAGGGTGACGACCGCGCCGTCGGGGTTGACCACGGTTCCGGTGCCGCTGCCGATCGGCACCTCGTAGCTCCGCTCGACGTGGACCAGCTCGCCGAGGTGGTCGAGCAGGGTGATGTCCACCTTCGCCGTCGCCTCGACGCGCACCACCGCGGGGGTCACCAGGTCGGTGATCCCGCTGGGGTGTTCGTGTGCCAGGGCAGCGGGCATCGCGGCGACCGCGAGCGCCAGGCCGCCGAGGAGTGCCAGAGCCGTTCCGAGCCGCCGCATCACCACTCCCTAGGGGATATGACCAGGGTGGCAACCTATCGCCGGAAGTCAATAGAGCGCCGCACCGATGACGGATCGATCGGGAAACGATCGGCTCTCCGGCTCCCGTCGGCCCGGTTCTCCGGTTCCCGTCAGCCGCGGCGGCGGAGCAGCGCGGCGGGGTCGAAGGAGACCTCGAACGGGACGACCAGGGTGGCGGTCTCCCCCGCCTCGTGCTTCTCGGCGGGCTTGTACTCGTCACCGGCGAGCTCGTGGACGTGCAGGGACGGCCCGTCGTCGAGCTCGATCCGCCAGTAGACGGGGATGCCCGCGGCGGCGTAGGCGGACCGCTTCAGGTGCCGGTCCCTCCCCTGGGTGCTGGGGCCGACCACCTCGACCGCCGGCAGGACGTCCTCCGGCCGGAACATCAGCTCGTTCGCCTCGACGGTCTCCGCCGGCACCACGACGAGGTCGGGGATGGAGAAGTCACGGGCCCCACCCGGAGGTTGACCTCCTGCAACGGCTGCAGCTCCGGCGGCGCGGCGTTTTCGAGAATCCACACGAGGCGCAGGATCGCGTACTGGTGCAGGGGGACAGGCGAGGGACTCACCAGCAGGCTCCCGTTGAAGAGCTCTTGACGCGCTCCCCGGCCTGAAGGCCGGGGATTCAGCCCGTGCCGCGTCATGCGGCGCCTCTGAGGCTTCCTGCTTCACCGACCTGCGCCGGGGCAGACCCCGGTCTCACCTGGTCTCCACAGGCGTTTAACCTGTCCGCCCGTCCGGCGGCCAGGATGTTCCTCGCGGCGTTGACGTCCCGGTCGTGGACCGCCCCGCACGGGCAGGACCACGATCGGACGTTCAGCGGCAGGGACTCGGCGACGACCCCGCAGGACCCGCACATCTTGGATGACGGGAACCACCGGTCGATCTTTCCGAGGTGCCGCCCGTGGCGGGCGGCCTTGTAGGTGAGCATCGCCGTGAACTGCGACCAGCCCGCATCGTGCACGGATTTGGCCAGCTTCGTGCGGGCCAGGCCGTTGACGCACAGGTCCTCCACGTACACCGCTTGGTTCTCGCGGATGAGTCGCGTGGAGAGCTTGTGCGCGAAGTCCCGGCGCGCCTCGGCCACGAAGGAGGCGAAGTATCGTCCGGCCGCGTCCTTGATGACCGTCACCGACGACGGTTCGGCAGGCAGATTCCGCGACCAGCGCACGGGTACGTCGCCGATCTTCGGCAGGCGCAGCTTCCCGCCCGCCGTGACCGAGAACCGGGCGTTCTTGGTGAAGCGGATGGCCTGCCGCCGGTCCTTGCGGGACCGGTACCGGGGCGGGACGGCCTTCGGCCCCTTGCGCTTACCCGTCAGGGAAGCGAAGAAGTTCCGGTAAGCGGTGTTCAGGTCGGCCAGCGCCTGCTGGAGCACCACGGCGGAGACCTCGCCCAGCCAGGAGCGTTCCGGCGTCCGCTTCGCCGCGGTGATGACCCGCTTCGACAGATCCCCATCGGAGACGTACGGCAGGCCGTTCGCGTGGGCTTGCCGCCGTGCGCGCAGGGCGTCGTTGTACACCGTCCGCGCGCATCCGAACGCCCGCGCCAGCGCTTGGCGCTGGGCGGGCGTCGGGTAGAGGCGGTACTGGTATCGAAGCTGCACGGTACTGATAGTACCATTGGTGCCATGACTGAGCGTATGAGTGTTCGAGAACTCCGCGACACCCTGGGCCGCCGCATCGACGTCGCCCACTTCACCGGCGAAGCGACCATCGTGGAACGCCACGGTGAACCCCGCGCCGTCATCGTCTCCTACGCCTGGTGGGCCGGACAGCGAGAGCAGTCCGGTCAGGGCACGCTCGCGCCCTAGCGGACACTCCCGCACGGGCCTTCACCCCGGCCTGAAGGCCGGAGCACTGGCCCGCATCTTGGTAGCGGTTCCCGTCGTCGGGGAACTGCAGCAGGTCATCGACAGTGAATGGCGGCTTCCCCTGGAGAACCGTCCGCTCGCCCTTCGGCTCCGTCGCAGGCTCCGTCGTTGCCATCATCGTCACCGGCCCAGTATGCGGATTCCCGTCCTCGCCGACATGCCACTTCCCATCCTTTCCTCACTTCATGTGCGCGTCCCGTCACGCCCTGCCCAGTCGCGGGCGCCCTGCCGTACGGCCCGGTGCACGGCGCGGGCGGCGCGGGCGCCCCAGACGGAGCGGGGGCCGCCGAACAGTTCCCCGGGAGCGTCACCGGGTCCGGCCTCGGGTGCGGCGACGCAGACCGCGTCGGAGGCGGTGCCGGTGCAGCCGAAGCCCTCCTCGACCAGGGCCTGGGTCTTGGCCTCGGTCACCGTCATGACCAGGTTGACCAGGGCGGCGTCGCTCACCGGGACTGGTACGGCGACGATGATGTTGATCGTCCCCGGCCGGTGCAGGGGGGCGAGCTCGGGGTCGGGGACCCCCTCGGGGGCGGCGGCCCAGGTGGGGACGCGCAGGCCCACCGTGGCCACGGCCTCCGCTCCCCCGTCGGCCGCCCGGGTGAAGCGGTCCACCGCGGCGGCGGTGAGCATGCCGACGCCGGGCCCGGCCGGGGCCATCTCCCGCAGGTGGTCCACCGGGTCCATGCGCGCGTAGCCGCCGGGCACCTGGGCGTTCAGCACCCACTCGGCCGGCCCGATGCCGCCGCCGACCATGGCCGAGGAGATCGCCCGCCAGCCGGGACCGGGCCGCCACAGCAGCGAGGCCAGCCGGACGCCGTCCTCGCGGCGGTGGCTCAGCTCGAAGGAGCCCCCCGCGAGGCGGCCCCGCCCCGCGGCCTCCGCTCGGGCGCCGTCCGGCCCGCCCCTCCGCGGGGCCCCGGGTCCGGCGCCGTCCCGTCCGGAACCGGAACCGGGTCCGGCCGGCTCAGGGGGCCGCGGCGCGAGGAGCGGTTCAGGGACCGGATGCGGGGGGCTCGGTGTCATCGGGGCGCTCCAGGTGGACTCCGGGCCTGCCGCCGGGACCGGTCTCGATCCGGACGCGGGCGCCGAAGTGCTCGTCGATCAGCTTCTCGGTGAGCACGTCCGCGGGGGCTCCCGAGGCCGCCACCCTACCGCGGGAGACCAGCGTCATCGTGTCGGCGTACTGCCCGGCCACGCTCAGGTCGTGCAGGGTCGTGACCACGGTCAGCCCGTCGGCCAGCCGGAGCCGGTCCACCAGCTCCAGGACCTGCTGCTGGTGGCCCAGGTCGAGGGCGGTGGTGGGCTCGTCGAGCAGCAGGACCGGCGCCTGCTGGACCAGCGCCCTGGCCAGCACCACCCGCTGGCGCTCGCCGCCGGACAGCCGGCCGAGCCGCCGGGAGGCGAACGGCTCCAGGTCGAGCCGCTCCAGCACCGACGCCGTCACCTCGCGGTCGGCGCGGCCCTCCCTGCCCAGATAGGGGATGTACGGCGTGCGGCCCAGCAGGGCGTAGTCGAACACGGTCATGTCGGCCGGCAGGGCCGGGGACTGGGGAGCGTAGGCGATCAGCCGGGCCCGCTCCCGGGGCTTGAGCCGCCGGACGGGGACGTCGTCGACGAGCACCTCCCCCGAGCAGGGCAGCACCCCGGCCAAGGCCTTGAGCAGGGTGGACTTGCCCGCGCCGTTGGCGCCGATCACGGCGAGCCAGTCGCCGCGGCTCACCACCAGGCCGACACCGGCCAGCACGGTCCTGCCGTCGAGGACGACCTCCAGGTCGCGCGCCAGGATCCGGCTCATGCGCCCGCCTGCCTGGTCATGCGCAGGACGGCGACGAAGAACGGCGCGCCGACGAAGGCGGTGACCACGCCGATGGGCAGTTCCGCCGGGGCCAGGACGGTCCGGGCGAGCACGTCGGCCAGGACCAGGAAGGCAGCGCCGCCGAGCAGGGAGAGCGGGAGCACGATCCGGTAGGAGCCTCCGGCCAGGCGGCGCACGACGTGCGGGACGACGATGCCGACGAAGCCGATCAGCCCGCTGACGGCGACGGCCGCGGCGGTGGCCAGGGAGGCGGCGAGCAGGACGGCCAGCCGTACCCGGGCGGCGCGCAGGCCGAGGCTGGCGGCCTCGTCGTCGCCGACCGAGAGCACGTCGAGCAGCCGCCCGTGCAGCAGCAGGACCCCCACCGAGACGGCCGCGTAGGGGGCGGCCAGGGTGATCTGCCCCCAGCCGCCGCCGACGTCGCCGAGGATCCAGGCGTAGATGCGCTCCAGCTCGTCGACGCCGAGCTGCTGGACGAACGTCTGGACCGCGGTCAGGAAGGACGAGACGGCGACCCCGGCGAGGACCAGGGTGGCGGTTCCGCCGCCCCGGCCCGCGACGTTGCCCAGGGCGTAGGCGAGCAGGACGCCGCCGACGGCTCCGGTGAAGGCCGCGACCGGGATGACGAGGGCCTCGCCGTTCCCCTTCAGGAACACGATCGCCGCCGTGGTGGTGAGCCCGGCCCCGGCCGCGGCGCCCAGCAGGTAGGGGTCGGCGAGCGGGTTGCGGAACACGCCCTGGTAGGCGGCTCCGGCGACGGCGAGCAGGCCGCCGACGAGCGCCCCGAGCAGGACCCGGGGCAGCCGCAGCTCCAGCAGCAGGTTCCGCTCGACGGGGGCGAGCCCGGAGTCGGCGGAGACCAGCGGGAGCCAGTCGAGCAGCTGCAGCACGACCCCGCCGGGGGCGATGTCCGCGGCCCCGGCCAGCAGCCCGGCGACCATGCTGGCGAGCAGGGCGCCGAGCGCGAGGGCGAGCGCGCCGGGCCTCAGCCGGGAGGAGCCGGTCACCTACTCGGACGCGGCCTTGCTCACGGCCTCGCCGACCTGCTGGGCGAGGTCGGCGACCCGCGGGCCCCAGCGGGAGGCGACGTCGTCGTCGAGGGCGATGACCCGGTCGCCGGTGACGGCGGAGAGCTTCGACCAGCCGGGGCGCTTGGCCAGGGTCTCCCCGGACTGGCCGCAGCACTTGGTGTCGGCGAGGAAGATCAGGTCGGGGTCGGCCTGGGCGACGAACTCCGCGGAGAGCTTGGGGTAGCCGCCGGCCAGGTCGGGGGCCTTGTCGGCGATGTTGGTCAGGCCGAACAGGGCGTAGACCTGGCCCACGAAGGTGGTGGAGGTCACCGAGTAGGGCGTGGTGTCCAGCTCGTGGTAGTAGGTGAGCTTCTTGTCCTTGGGCGCCGCCGCCACGACCTCTTCGATCTTCTTCTTCATCCCGGCCACGACCTCCTCGGCCTTGGCCTGGTTGCCGGTGGCCGCGCCGAGGTCGGTGATCTGGTCGTAGGCCTCGTCGAGCTCGGCGGCGGCCGGCTCCAGCAGCACCGGGACGCCGACCTTGCCGAGCTTGGCGACGATGCCGTCGGTGTCGGTGGCGAGGACGACCAGGTCGGGCTTCTGCGCGATGATCGCCTCGGCGTTCGGCTTGAATCCGGACAGGTCCGTCCTGGGCGCCTCGGCCGGGTGGTTGGACTGGTCGTCCACCGCGACCACCTGGGGGCCGGCGCCGACGGCGAACAGGGTCTCGGTCGCGGTGGGCGACAGGGAGACGATCCGCTCGGGCCGGGCGGTGATGGTGACGGAGCCGTTGCCCGCCTCGACCGTGGCGGGGAAGCCCTTCGCGGAGGGGGCGGGGGTGGCGGCCCCCGCGGAGGAGGCGGCGGTGGTGGGGGCCGGGCTCTGACCGCAGCCGGCCAGGGCCAGCGCGCTCAGGAGGGCGCCCGCGAAGGCGGTACGTACGGGCCTCACGGGAGGTCCTTTCGCTTACTGGAAACGAGGACCCGCGAGAACCACGACGGATCACCCCTTTCCACGAGGGTTGACGGCGTCGGCGCGGCGGGAGGCGACCTGGCTCGGCCCTGCGGGGGCCATGACAGTTGCGGGACAGCGCCGGACTCGCACCGGACTTCGCTCCACACCGCGCGTCGGACGAACGGTATCAATCCTCCCACGTGCTCCCGCGCCGCGGGGTGCGCGCACCAACCCGGGGCACGGCGGCGGGGCGCCCCGGGCGGCGCCCGGCGGGCTCAGCCGAGCTGGGCCTCGGCCTCGGCGATGATCTCCTGGAGGCGCAGGCCGTGCGCGGCGTCGAGGGGGTGCCCGCCGCGGCGCACGGTCTCGGCGAACTCGGCGACCATCGTGGGGAAGGCGTCGGCACCGAGCGCGTCGCCGTCGAGGGACTCGCTGCCGAGCCTGCCGTACACCTCCACCCGGGAGGGCGGGGTCGGTCCCGGCACGCTCATGCAGAGCGAGGCCTCGCTGACCGCGCCGGTCTCGTGCTCCAGCAGCAGGCCGACCCAGCCCGTCGGATTGCCGTGCGCGCGCACCCCGGTGACCGTGCCGAGGGCGGCGTCCAGCATGTCGATCATGTGCGGGCCGACGTCGAGGACCGCACCGCGCTCCAGCCGCCAAGGGGTGGCGAAGTGCCCGCCGAGCAGAGCCCCGGAGACGTTGGCGGCGTACCCGCCGAACGGCTCGACGGCCGACACCCGGGCCAGGAACGCGCGGGTGGCCGCCGAGTAGCGCCAGGTCAGGCACATCTGCGAGGCCACCCCCGCCTCGCCGACCGCGTCGGCCAGCCGCCGCGCCCCGTCCAGGTCGGCCGCGAGCGGCTTCTCCAGCAGCAGCGCCTTGCCCGCCTTCGCGGCGAGCACCCCGAGCTCGGCCTGCACGGCCGGCGGCACCGAGAAGACCACCGCCTCGCAGACGTCGAACAGCTCCTCGATCCGGTCGAAGACCGGGGCGCCGAACCGGGCGGCCACCTCGGGCCTGCGCGCCCACACCCCCGCCAGCTTCGTGTGCGGCCCGGCCGCCAGCGTCGGCGCGTGCACCATCTCCGCCCATGGCCCCGCACCGACCAGACCCACAGATATCGTCACGAATCCAGCTTGCCACGGATCTCCGGAATCCACGGGGCGTCGGCGGGGCGCGGGGACTCCGCCGGGGGCGGCAGCGAGCGGGCGCGGGCCGTACCGGCATGATGATTCCACGATGGACGAGATGATTCTGCTGCGGCACGGCGAGACCGAGTGGAGCCGGGACAGGCGGCACACCGGGCGCACCGACATGCCCCTCACCGCCAGGGGCGAGGACCAGGCGCGGGCGCTCGCCCCGCTGGTCGCCGGCGGGGGTTTCGGCCTGGTGCTGGTCAGCCCCGCCCTGCGGGCGCGGCGGACGGCCGAGCTCGCCGGGCTGGAGCGCTACGAGACCGACCCGGACATGTGGGAGTGGGACTACGGCGGCTACGAGGGCATCACCACCGCGTCGATCCGCGAGACCCGTCCCGACTGGTACCTGTGGCATGACGGCGTGATCCCCGGCGACGACGCGCACCCGGGTGAGAGCATCGCCCAGGTCGGCGCCCGCGCCGACCGGGTCATCGCCCGCGCCCGCCGGGCGGAGGGCGCGGTGGCGCTGGTCGCCCACGGCCACTACCTGCGGATCCTGGCCGCCCGCTGGCTCGGCCGGCCGCCCGAGGACGGCCGCTTCCTGCGCCTGGACACCGGCACCTACTCCCGCCTCGGTTTCGAGCACGGCAGGCCGGTGCTCCTCACCTGGAACGCCCCGGTCTGACGCCCCGGCCGGACCGGGGCGCCGTCCCGCCGGCGGCGCCACTGATCTAACAAAGCACTACCGGCCCGGCCGTCGGGGGGCGGGGAGACGGGGGTAGGGATCGGGATTCAGGCCCGACCACCGCTGGGAGGACTCATGAGGTTCCTGGCTCGCGCACACCAGCTCCCCGCCCGGTTCGCCGCCGGGGCGATCATCCTCAACTCGGGGCTCGGCAAGCAGGACGCCGACAAGCAGACCGCCGCGGGACTCCACGGGATGGCGGCGGGGACCTACCCGTTCCTCGAGGACATGGACCCCGAGGAGTTCACCCGGCTGCTCTCCCGGGCCGAGATCGCCCTGGGTGCGGCGCTGCTGATCCCGGTGGTGCCGTCGATGCTGGCCGGAGCCGCGCTCACGGCCTTCGCCGGAGGGCTGCTCGGCCTCTACCTGAAGACGCCCGGCCTGCGGCAGGAGGGCAGCCTGCGCCCGACTCCGGATGGCAACGCCATCGCCAAGGACGTCTGGCTGCTCGGGATCGGCGCTGGCCTGGTGATCGAGGAGCTCGTCTCCTGCCCGGGTCGGCCCTGATCCCGCCGCGCAGACACGCGGTACGCGCACCGTCCGCCGTACGGCGCGCCGCTCAGGCCGCCGCGGCGGCGGGCAGCGGTCCCCGGCCGGTCAGCCACTCCACGACCTGCCGGTGGCCGTGGCAGGCGTCCTCGAAGCGGCCCCAGTGCCAGTAGCGCGGCTGGTCGCGCACCCCGGTGACCCAGGTGCGGTAGGCCACCGGAGTGCGCTCGCCGTCCCGCCCGGCCGCCGGGGCGACGCCGTAGGTGCGGATCACGACGCGGCCGCCCGGCGCGAGCAGCACGTCGTCGGCCACGGGATACAGGGTCATCTGGTCGATCATCTCGAGCCCCCAGGTTCGGTGTGGCTCGAACTCTGCCCGGGCGGCCGGCTCCGCCTGTTACGCCACCGGCGCGCGCAGGTTAACCTGCGCGCGCGGAGGTAAAAACGGCGTTACACCACCAGGCCGTCGAACTCCCCGTCCTTGACCCCGAGCACCAGCGCGCGGATCTCGTCACGGGTGTAGATCAGGGCGGGACCGTCGGGGAACCGGGAGTTACGGACCGCGACGCTGCCGTCCGGCAGTTCGGCGAGCTCGACGCAGTTGCCCTGCGAGTTGCTGTGGCGGCTCTTGCGCCAGCGGGCCCCGGCCAGGTCCGTGGCCGGCATGCCGTTGTAGGTCTGCTCCATTTACATCTCTCTGAGAAGGTCGCCGAGGATCTCGGCGGTGCCCCCGGGCGTGGTGCTCTCCACGCACAGCTGCTCCATGGCCGTGAGGTAGGGGTCGATGTCCTCACGTTTGTCCAGGTAGAGGGCACCCCAGAGCTGCTCGACATAGACGACGTCCGACAGGTCGGACTGGGGGAATCGCAGGATGCTGAACGCGCCGCCCTCGGCCGCGTGCATGCCGAACCGGAAGGGCATCACCTGGATGGTGATGTTGGGGAGGGTGGCCACCTCCAGCAGGTGCCGGAGCTGCTCGCACATGACCTCCCGGCCTCCGATCGGCCGTTTCAGCGCCGCCTCGTCGATGACGGCCCACAGGCGGGGTCCGTCCTTCTTCGTCAGGCGCTCCTGCCGCTGCATGCGCATGTGCACGCGGCGCTCGATCTCGGCGTCCGGCACGTCCGGGTGGCCCAGCCGGATCACGGTGCGCGCGTAGGCCGACGTCTGCAGGAGACCGGGCACGAACTGCACCTCGTAGGTGCGGATCACGTTCGCCGCCTCCTCCAGTCCCACGTAGGTGGCGAACCAGTTCGGCAGCAGGTCGCCGTACTTGTGCCACCACCCGGGGGTGTTCGCCTCGCGGACCATCTCCAGCAGGCTGCGCCGCTCCGCGTCGTCGAGCACGCCGTACAGGGTGAGCAGGTCCTCCACGTCGCGCGTCTTGAAGCCGACGCGTCCCAGTTCCATGCGGCTGATCTTGGACTCGGAGGCGCGGATGTGGAATCCGGCCACCTCCCGGGTGAGCCCCTTCTCCTCCCGCAGCCGGCGCAGGCTCGCGCCGAGCATGATGCGCCGAACAGTGGAACCGGTACCCGGCGGATCGATGGACACGTGGTGCTCCTTGCTCGCTTCCTGATCGACAGTGTGTCACTTCGCGGCCCGGGAATCCCCGACCGCGGACAAGATCCCCTTTCCTTCCGGATTACCGAAACAGGGGTAACCGTAGCGGTTGCAACCACCTCGTGCACGTGCATTCGCTCTTGCACATGCACGGGAGTTCAGGCCATCATGATCTGCGTGCAGTCCGCCCACATCGCGCCCCCGCGCCCCGCCTGGACGGCGCTCGACTGGTGGCCCCCCGTCGGCTGGTGGCCCGATCCGGCGCGTGACCTCCTGACCGCGCCCTCCTCGTCTCCGGCGCCGTCCGGCCTCCCGGCGGCCGGTTCGGCGGCCAGCGCCACCTTCGTGCTCCCTCCGCACGCCGAGTCGGTGCACTCCGCGCGCAGCTTCGCGACCGGGACGCTCTCCGGTTGGCGGCTCGACGACCTCGGCGAGAACATGGGGATCGTCGTCTCGGAGCTGGCCACCAACGCCATCAGGCACGGTCTCCGGCTGGCCGCGGACCGCACCAGGGAACCGGTCCGGCTGTCACTGATCCGCAGGGACCGCATGGTCGTGTGCGCGCTCAACGACCCGGGTGCCGGATCCCCCACCCTCCGCGACCCCTCTCCGCTCGAGGTCGGCGGACTGGGACTGCACATCGTGGAGTCGCTGAGCGTCCGCTGGGGCTGGGCACCGCTCGCTCCGTACGGCAAAATCGTCTGGGCGGTCCTGCGGGCCTGACGGCCCCGGACCCGGCGCTCCGGCCGCCCTCCGTACCGACTCCGTCCCCTCGCCCCCCGACCTCGCCCCCCCCCCGAAGCACCGCGTCCTCCGGGACGCCCCGAAGCCCTCCCCGGAAAAGGCGCCGCCTCTTCCCCTCACCTGGCGCCCGGCGGTCCCGGGCCCGGCGCTTCCCCCGCCGCCGGACCCGGGACCGGCCACTCCCCCGCCGTGCGCCGCACCGCGCTCGTTCGGCCAAGCTTGTCGCGTTCTGCGTGGTGCAGCCCCTATGGGAATGCCCTCTGCATTACCGTTGGTGACTCCTGCACTCCCTGAAGGGAGCGGCTTCCCGCTCTCCCCGACGGCTCCCGGAGAGTCCCCCACGCACGATTCCATAAGAGAGCTGCGAGATGGACGATCACCTGCTCGGCTGGTTGAAGACCCTCGACGAGGAGCGGCTCGCCCGGATCCTGGCCAACCGGCCGGACGCCATCGCTCCCCCGTGGCCGCGCCGCCTGGGCACGCTGGCCCAGCGGCTGGGCAACGGCTTCGCCGTGATGGAGGCGCTGCGCGCGCTGCCGCTGCCCGCGCTGGAGGTCGTGGAGGCCGCGCTGGCCCTCGGCGACCAGGTCGGCTCCGCCGAGCTGGCCCGCTTCCTGCGGGTGCCCGAGGAGGCACCGGCCCCCTGGCTCGCCCTGCTGTCCGACCACGCCCTGGCCTGGCAGGACGACGAGGGCCGCATCCGGATCGCCGGCGCGCTCGCCCGCTGGTGGACGTCTCCCTGCGGGCTCGGCGAACCGCTCGCCCGCTACCTCGACTCCTGGACGGTCAGCGCGGACGCCCTGCGTTCGCTCGCGCGCTCGCTCGGCCTGCCCGCCGGTTCCAAGCGGCGCACGGCCGCCGCGATCGCCGAGGTGCTGTCCGACGCCGGCCGGGTCACCGCCCTCCTGACCCGCGCCCCGGAGGGCACCGCCCGGTTGCTGGAGGGCTTCGCCTGGGACGGGCCGGTCAGCGACGTGGACGGCGGCCGGTTCGTCGTGCCCGGCTCCCCGGAGAAGTGGGCCGCCGACCACGGCCTGCTCTTCCGGCCCAGCTGGAACGTGGCCGAGATGCCCCGGGAGGTGGCGCTCGCGCTGCGCGGTCCCGACTACCGGCCGCCCTTCACGCCCGATCCCCCCGACCTCGCCACGCTGCCGGTCGACCCGGAGACCGTCGACCACCTGATGACCCTGGCCGCCCCGCACGTGGTCGAGCGCTGCGCCGCCATGCTGGAGAACACCGCCAAGACGCCGCTGCCGCTGCTCAAGGCCGGCGGGGTCGGCGTGCGGGAGGTCCGCCGGGTCGCCAGGGAGACCGGCTGCGACGAGGACGAGACCCGGCTGCTGCTGGAGGTGTGCGCGGTGGCCCGCCTGCTGGCCTGGGACGAGCCGGCCGGCGGGCTGGTGCCCACCGACCGGTTCGACCGCTGGCGGCTGGACGACGCGCCGGCCCGGCTCCGGGTGCTGCTGGCGGCGTGGTGGCGGATGGAGCGCTCGTCGCTGCGCCGGACGCGCGGCAAGTACGGCACGGTGCTCGGCGACGACCCCGCCGGGGCCGCGGTGGCCCGGATCCGCCGGGCGGTGCTCGGCGTGCTGGCCCGCCTCCCGGCGAGTACGGCCTGCACCGACACCGGCGGCCTGGTCCGCCTCGTCCACTGGCACGCCCCGCTCCTGGACCCGGCGCTGCTGGCCGAGTGCACTCCGGGGGTGCTGGAGGAGGCCCGGCTGCTCGGGCTCGTCGTGCACGGCGCCGTCACCGATCTGGGCCGCGCGCTGGCCGCCCTGGACGCCGGCGCCGGGGACGAGGGCGACGACTCCTGCCCGGCCGTCGAGCACGATCCGGGGCTGGTGGAGTGCTCCACCCGCGCCATGGCCAGCGTCCGGCGCAGCGCCCTGTTCGGCGCGGACCTGACGGCGGTGGTGACCGGCCCGCCCTCGACGGAGCTGGCGGCGCTGCTGGACCGCGCCGCCGAGCGCGAGTCGCGCGGCACGGCCTCGGTCTGGCGGTTCACCCCGGCGAGCGTGCGCGGCGCGCTCGACGCCGGCCACACCGCCGACGGGCTGCTGGCCGACCTCGCCGAGGCGGGGACGGTTCCGCAGCCCCTGGAGTACCTCGTGCGCGACGTGGCCAGGCGGCACGGGGAGGTCACCGTGACCGCGGTCGCCTGCATCGTGCAGGCCTCCGACCCGGCACTGCTGGCCGAGATCGCCGCCCACCGGCGGCTGTCCCGGCTTGGTCTGCGCCTGCTCGCGCCCACCGTGCTGGCCAGCTCGGTGCCGGCCGAGCGGACCCTGGCCGCGCTGCGCGAGAACGGCTACGCCCCGGTGCCGGTCGACGACACCGGGGAGATCACCGTGCGCCGGACCCGGATCGAGGAGCCGCAGGACGGCGGCCGGCTGATCCTGCTGCCCGGCGGGCAGGTGGCCGAGCTGGACCAGCCGGTCCATTCGCTGGCGGAGCCCGCGCCCGATCCCCGCGAGCACGCCCGGCGGCTGCTCGCCACCGGCTGCGAGGGCGGGCAGGCGCCGGGTCGCACCTGGGCGGTCATCGGCCGCATGGCCTCCCGGCTGCCGACCGCCCAGCAGTCCCTGCTCGGCTTCGTGGTGGACCGGGGCGTACGGGCGGCGATCACGCTGGCCGACGGCCTGACCGCCACCATCAGCCACGGTGAGCTGCGCAGCGGCGTGCTCGACGCGTGGTGCGAGGAGGCCGGGGACTACCTGGAGTTCCCGCTGTCGGACATCGTCGAGGTCCGGGGCGCCTACGCGTAACGGAGCCCCGGGATCCACGCGGATCCCGGGGCTCCGCCGGTCGGGACCTCCCGCCCGATCGGCCCACCGGGGCGGCTCCGCCGGTCAGGACCTCCGCGCCCGGCCGGATGGCCGGGGCCGCTCCGCCCCGGCCGGTGTCACAGCTTCTTCGCCTTGGCGAGGTTCGCGGCGAGCTCCTCCAGCACCGACGCGTAGCCCTGGTAGCTGTAGCGCTCCTCGGCGTGCCAGGGGTAGACCTGGCCGGCCTTGACCGCGGGGAGCTTCGCGAAGGTCGGCTTCTTCATCATCTCCTCGACCTTCATCGACTGGGTGCGGGCGTCGACGAGGATCACGTCCGCCTCGTAGGTGTCGGCGTTCTCCCAGCTCAGCGTCTGCCAGAAGCCCGTCTCGTCGACCTTCTCCGGCACGACGACGTCCAGGCCCAGCTCCTTGAAGTGGCGCACGTCCACGTGGTCCTTCGGGTCGGCGACCCACAGCGAGTCGGGGCCGCCCGCCATGACCATGATCTTCAGCTTCTTCGCCTCGGGCGTGGGCAGCGCCTTGCCCGCCGCCTCGAACTTCGCCTTGGCCGCCGTCACGTCGGGGGCGTTCAGGTCGGCGCCGAGCGCGGCGGCGATCTCGCCGTACCGGCCGATCACCTCGGGCAGGGTCTTGCCGACCAGCCGCACGCCGAGCGTGGGGGCGACCTGCTCGATGGTGGCGGCGGACTTCTCCGGGACGTACCAGAGCGTGTCCTTGTCGGCGGTGTACATGCCGCTGACGAGCAGTTCGGGCTGGAGCGAGATGTACTTCTCGACGTTGAACTCGTCCCAGACGTTGCCGAGCGACTCGACCTTGGTGATGTCGACCGGGCCGACCTGGGGGTCCTTGCTGCCGTCCTTCAGCCGGTGCGGGCCGAAGACCGCGATGGGCCGGACGCCGAAGTCCCAGAGCGCGGCGGCGGCGCCCACCTGGGCGACGACCCGGGTCGGCCGCTTGGGCAGGTCGATCTTCTTGCCGCGGTCGTCGGTGAAGGTCCACGGACCGGCCTCCGCCGCGGCGGGGGAGGCGGCGCCCGCGGCGGGAGAGGTGGTCTCCGGCTGGCCTCCGCAGGCGGCGAGAGCGAACAGGGCTGCACCGAGGCCGACGGCCAGGACGCCTCGCCGGGACAGGACAGGCAGGGACATTTTTCCCTCTCTAAAGGATAGGCTCACCTTATTACTTCGGGTTTAGATTAGCCTTGCCTAAGCGAGGATGTGAAAGGGGGCCCGGTGAGCACGGCCGATGTGGTCACGGTCGCCTCGGGCGACGCACGGGCCGGGCAGGCGCGGCGTGCCGCCCTGCTGGCCGCGGGGCTGCTGGCCGGGGTCGGAGCGCTGGTGCTGCTGGCGGCGGTCAGCATCGCGGTGGGGTCCCGCTCCGTCCCGCTCTCCACGGTCGTCGACGCGCTGACCGCCCCGGACGGCTCGGCCGACCACACCGTGATCCGGGAGCTGCGCGTGCCGCGCACCTTCCTCGGCCTCGGCGTCGGCGCGGCCCTCGGCCTGGCCGGGGCGCTCATGCAGAGCCTGACCCGCAACCCGCTGGCCGATCCCGGCCTGCTGGGCGTCAACAGCGGCGCCGCGCTCGGCGTCGCCGCCGCCCTCGGCCTGCTGGGGATCTCCGACCCCGCCCTCTACGTCTGGTTCGCCTTCGCCGGGGCGGCCGCGGCCGCCGTGCTGGTCTACGCGCTGGGCTCGGCGGGCCGCGCCGGCTCCACCCCGGTACGGCTGGCGCTGGCCGGCGTGGCCCTGGGCATGGTCTTCGGCGCCGCGTCCTCGGCGATCCTGCGGATCGACAGCGCCACCTTCGACCGGATGCGGTTCTGGCTGACCGGCTCCCTGGCCGGGCCGACCCCCGACGTCGCCGTGCGGCTCGCGCCGTTCCTGGCCGCCGGGCTGGTCCTGGGCCTGGCCCTGGCCGGACCGCTCAACGCCCTGGCGCTCGGCGACGAGGCGGGGCGCGCCCTGGGCGTGGGCGTCGGCCGCACCCGCGCGCTGACCGCCGTCGCCGTCACCCTGCTCTGCGGGTCGGCGACCGCCGCGGCCGGGCCGATCTGGTTCGTCGGGCTGGTCGTGCCGCACGGCGTGCGCCTGCTCACCGGCTCCGACCAGCGCTGGCTGCTGCCGTACACCGTCGTGTTCACCCCGGTGCTCCTGCTCGGCGCCGACGTCCTCGGCCGGGTCGTCGCCTCCCCCGCCGAGATCCAGGTCGGCCTCATGTGGGCCGTCGTCGGGGTGCCGGTGTTCATCCTCCTCGCCCGGCGCCGGAGGCTCGCCGCCCTATGACGACCACCTCGCCCCCTCTCGGAGTCCGTCGCGCCATGACCGTCCTGCGCCTGGCCTCCTGGTCGCTGCGCCTGTCCCCGCGCGGCCTCGCCGTCTGCCTCCTGCTCGTCGCCGCGGGCGTCGCCGTCAGCCTGGTCGCCCTGTCGACCGGCGAGTTCACCGTGCCCGTCCCCGACATCGTGGGCTCGCTCTTCGGCCGGGGCACCCCGGCCGCCGAGCTCATCGTCTGGAAGCTGCGCGCGCCCCGGGTCGTGACCGGCCTGCTGGTCGGCGCGGCCTTCGGGCTGAGCGGGGCGATCTTCCAGAGCATCACCCGCAACCCTCTCGGCAGCCCCGACTTCATCGGGTTCACCGCGGGCGCGGCGACCGGCGGCATCGTCGCGGTCGTCCTGGGCGGCTCCTCCTGGCAGATCGCGGGCGGCTCGCTGCTCGGCTGCGTGGCGTGCGCGCTGCTGGTCTACGCGCTCTCCTTCCGCAACGGCGTGCAGGCCCACCGGCTGATCCTCGTCGGCATCGGGGTCAGCGCGCTGCTCACCTCCGCCGACTGGTACCTGCTGACCCGGGCCAACATCAACGACGCCGCCACCGCGGGGGCCTGGCTCACCGGCAGCCTGGGCGGGCGCGGCTGGGAGCACGCGCTCCCCGTCGCCTGCGCCCTGGCGCTGCTGCTCCCGGTCTGCGCTCTGGTCTCCCGCCCGCTGCGGATGATGGAGATGGGCGACGACTCGGCCAAGGCCGTCGGCATCCGCGTCGAGCCGGTGCGCGCGGCCGCGGTCACCGTGGGCGTGCTGCTGTGCGGGGTCGCCACCGCCGCCACCGGCCCGGTGGTCTTCGTCGCGATGGCGGCCCCGCAGCTCGCGCGGCGGCTCACCCGCTCCCCCGGCGTCACCATGCTCGCCTCCGCGCTGATGGGCGCGGTCCTGCTGGTGACGGCCGACCTGGCCGCGCAGCGCCTGCTGGCCCCGGTCCAGCTGCCCGTGGGGATCATGACCGCCGCGATCGGCGGCACGTACCTGGTGTACATGCTCCGGAAGGAACGACGTTGAGACTGCAGGGCACCGGACTGACGCTCTCCTACGACGACCGCGTGGTCGCCTCCGGCCTGGACGTGGCGATCCCGGACGGCTCCTTCACCGTGATCATCGGGCCGAACGCGTGCGGCAAGTCCACGACGCTGCGGGCGCTGGCCCGCATGCTCAAGCCCCGGGCCGGGACGGTCCACCTCGACGGCTCCCTGATCACCTCGCTGCCGTCCAAGGAGGTCGCCCGCCGGCTCGGCCTGCTGCCGCAGAGCTCGATCGTGCCCGACGGCATCACCGTCGCCGACCTGGTCGGCCGGGGCCGCTACCCGCACCAGCGGCTGATGCGGCAGTGGTCGAAGCAGGACGAGACCGCGGTCGGCTCGGCCATGGAGGCGACCGGCGTGGCCGACCTGGCCGACCGGTGCGTGGACGAGCTCTCCGGCGGCCAGCGCCAGCGCGTCTGGCTGGCCATGGCGCTGGCCCAGGAGACGTCGATCCTGCTGCTCGACGAGCCGACGACCTTCCTCGACATCGCCCACCAGATCGAGGTCCTCGACCTCTGCGCCGACCTGCACGAGCAGGGCCGCACCCTGGTCGCGGTGCTGCACGACCTGAACCAGGCCTGCCGCTACGCCACCCACCTGATCGTGATGCGCGAGGGCCGGATCGTGGCCGAGGGCGACCCCGCCGAGATCGTCACCGCCGAGCTGGTCCGCGACGTCTACGACCTGCGCTGCGAGATCATCACCGACCCGCAGAGCGGCACCCCGCTGATCGTCCCGGAGGTCCGCCGCCGCGCCCGCGCCACGGCCTCGGGCTGAGCGCGGACCCGGACGCGCGGTCCGCCACCGGGACACGCGGTCACCGGCGGGGACACGCGACCACCGGCCGGGATCCTCGGTCACCGGCCGGACGGCACCGGTCCCGGCACCGGACCCGGCGGCGGGCCGTACGGCCCCTGGTCCGTGGGCATCGGCGCGCCGGGGCCCGGGACGGCGGCGGTACCCGGGCCGGGGGCCCGGCGGGCTCCCGCCGCGACGGCGGCCGCCGCCGCCTGCATTCCGATGCCGATCAGGCCGAACACCACCGCGTACTGGAAATCCTCGTTGTCCACCTCCCCGATCAGCCGGATGTCGAGGGGCTTGACGCTCTCGCACCTCTGCTCCCCGGGATCGGAGGCGCCCTTCGGCTTGCAGTCCCAGATGAGAGCGGACGAGCTCTCCAGCGCGACGTTGTCGGAGTCGCCGAAGTCCCCCGCCCGCAGCACGGCGAGACCGAGAAAGACGAATCCCAGCAGGATGAAGGAGACCTGGAGGAAACGGCTCAGTGGATTCATGAGCGGAGAGCATAGGGCCCGGGCAGGACGCTGCCGACACGGGCACACCGCCGACTCCCCGGCCGGGGACGGCCGGTGGGCGGGCGACGCGCCCTCCGCGCCGGTCCGCGTCCGCCGGACGCGGACCGGCGCGGGGCCCACTCAGAGATCACGCAGGGTTCACGTGGACCCACACGGTGGTCAGGGGCTACGCGGGGCCCGCCCCGATGAAGGGGGTCACGGGATGAGCGTGAGGGTGTTCTCGGTGGCCTGCCGTACGGCGGGCTCGGTGAAGCGCATCGGGGTGAACCTCCCGTCGGCCCAGAGCTCGGCCTGGTCGTCGTAGTTGGCGTGGAAGGCGTGGCCGGACGCGCCGGTCAGGTTGATCCACTCCGAGCGGTCCAGGTCGGCCAGGTCGGCCACCATGCGCATCGACGGCACCCAGTCGACCTGGTATCCGGCGGTGGCGTCCCAGCCGGTGGCGTTCACGGTGTCCTTGCCGCCGGCCGTGCGGAGCGGTCCCCGGTTGAACAGCCACTCGACCGGCGCGATCCCGCTGGTGCCGAAGGTCTCGTGGGTCAGGTCCAGGGTGTGCAGGTCGCCCCAGGCCCACTCGGCCGGGTCGCCGCCCAGCCGTTCGCGCAGCTCGGCGTCGGCGTCGGCCATGGCCGCCTTGAGCATGTCGTCGCGGCGCTCGGCCGCACCCTTGGTGCGCACGTCGTCCCAGAAGGGGTCTTCGGGCCTGTCCAGGAGGGCGCGGACCACCTCGTACCACCGGTCGCCGCCGCCGGGCCGGGTGGGGCCGGTCAGCTCGTCCTCGAAAGTGCGGGCGAGCAGGTGCCTCCAGACGGCGTTGAAGTAGGCGGCCCCGGCCGAGTCGCGGCCCTGGCCGAAGTCCCAGCCCTCGAGCGTGTCGTTGGGGGCACCGACCCGGAGCAGGTGCGGGACGAGGACCGGGGCGAGGTTGTTGCGGTCGTCCATCAGCAGGGCGCGCATCGTCTCGGCGGTGACCTCGCCCTTGGCGGTCTCCTCCTCGATCCGCTCCACGATCCGCTGGGAGCGGTAGCCGTGCGACCAGTCGGAGGTCAGGAACAGCTCCTCGCTCGGGCGCACGACCGCGTTGTTGGCGGTGACGATGTAGCCCTCGGGCGGGTTGTAGACGGACGGCAGCTTCTCGAACGGGATGAAGCCGGTCCACTCGTGCTCCCCGGTCCAGCCGGGCACGGGCATGGTGCCGTCGCCCTTCGAGCGGACCGGGATCTTTCCGGGTGCCTGGTAGCCGATGTTCCCGGCGGTGTCGGCGTAGATCAGGTTCTGCGCGGGAGCCTCGAAGGAGGCCGCGCCCTTGCGGAACTGCTCGAAGTCCTCGGCGCGGTTCATCAGCAGGATGGCGTCGGCGGTCCGGCCGGGGTCGAGCGCGGTCCAGCGCAGCGCCACCTCCAGGCCCTCGGCCTGCTCGCCCAGGCGGGCCGCGGCCCCGGGCACGGCCTCGCGGGCGTCGCCGAGCACGCCGGAGACGATCGGGCCGTGCCCGGTCGTGCGGACCTTCAGCTCGACCGGCTCACCTCCGGCGACCTCGATCCGTTCGGTGCGCACCCGCATCGGCTCCCAGGTCTTCCCGGCGAGGACGGTGTCGCCCCGGGTGCGCTCCAGGTACAGGTCGGTGACGTCGGGGCCGAGGTTGGTGAAGCCCCAGGCGACCTTGTCGTTGTGGCCGATGACGACGCCGGGCAGGCCCGCGAAGGTGTATCCGGCCACGTCGTAGGGGCAGGCCGCGCTCTTGGTACGGCAGTGCAGCCCGGCCTGGTACCAGATCGACGGCATCCGGGGGCCGAGGTGCGGGTCGTTGGCGAGCAGCGGCTTGCCGGTGGCGGTGTGCGCCCCGCCCACCACCCAGGAGTTGGAGCCGATCCCGGCGGGGTCGCCGCCGGCGGTCCCGAAGAGGGAGGGCGCGGCGTCCACCAGCGCCGCGACCCGGTCCAGCGCCCCGGCGGCGGCGACCGCCTCGACCGGCCGACCGCCCTTGGACTCCTCGGCGGGCGCGGCGGTCACGATCGTCCGGTGCCGGTCGAAGGGGTAGCCGGGGTGCAGCTGTGCGGCCCGCTCGGCGGGGAGCCGGGCGGCGACCAGCGCCCGGTCCAGCTCGGACTCCATGTTGGAGCGCAGGTCCCAGGCCATGGCCTTGAGCCAGGCCAGGGAGTCGGCCGGGGTCCAGGGCTCGGGCTCGTAGCCGCCGTTGGTGAGCTTGAGCACGCCGTACTCGAGGCTCCTGGCGGCGAAGCCGTCGTGCCGGGTCATCCAGGCGTTCACCCCCGCCGCGTAGTCCGCCAGGGCCTGGCGGGTCTCCGGGAGCAGCAGGGGGAGCTCCGCCTCGGCGGTGCGCCGCCAGCCGAGGGTGCGGACCACCTTGTCGATCTCCAGGGTCGAGGCGCCGAACACCTCCGACAGGCGGCCCGCGGTCGTCTTGCGGCGGAAGTCCATCTCCCAGAACCGGTCCTGGGCGTGCACGTAGCCCTGCGCCTTCAGCAGGTCGGCGGCGGTGTCGGCGTAGATGTGCGGGATGCCGTACCCGTCGCGGTGCACGGTCACCGGGGCGGCCAGGCCGGGGAGCCGGAGCTCGCCGGACAGCTGCGGGAAGGACCTGCGGACCGTCCAGGTCGCCGCCCCGGCGAGGACGACCGCCAGGGCGACGAGCACGGACAGGACCCGGGCCGCCCAGCGGAACGGGCGGGACAGACGGGCGAACGGAGCGATCCGCACGGAAAACGACCTTTCATCGCACAAGTGACGCGTCACCGATTGTGCGAGGCCCTCATGTGACTTCGGTTACCTGCAGGTAGCTTTTCGGACTCGGCCCGCACCCGTCGGCCGCACCGCCCCCGTTCGCGTGACGGCACTCGCCCGCAGGCGGGAAAAGGCGTATCACTCGATTATGAGAACTCTGGACGTGGGCTGGGTCACCTGTGCTTTCCCGGACTGTGCAGGAGTGGCGCAGCGGTCCCGCGGACGCTGCCTCGCCCACCTCGACTCCGGTGGACTCGACGAGGTCATCGGCGCCCTGCGCCCGGGTTCGGCGGTGGACCTGCGGGGCACGCTCGTCGAGGACGCGCTGCTGGAGCGGATCCTGGCGGCCACCGGCCGCAGGCCCGGCCGGGCCCGCTTCGACCGGGCCGTCTTCTCCGGTCCCGCCCTCTTCAACGGCGTCGTCTTCCTCGCGGACGCCACCTTCGACCGCTCCGTCTTCCACCACCTGGCCTCGTTTCTCGGCACGCGCTTCGACGGCAACGCCTCCTTCCGCGAGGCCCGGTTCGCCCGGGAGCTCTCCCTGCACCAGGTCGCCGTGGGCGGGCACGCCGCCTTCGACCGGATGACCGTCGGCAGCGACGCCCTGTTCAGCTCCGCCGCCTTCGACCGGACCGCGTCCTTCGAAAGCGCCGACCTGCAGGGGTTCACCACCTTCGACGACGCCCGCTTCGGCCGGGACGCCGCCTTCCGCGGCTGCCGGTTCGGCCGGGCCGCCTCCTTCCGCAGGACGGGTTTCGCCGGGCGGGCCGGGTTCGAGGCGGCGCGGTTCGCCGCCGCGGCCTACCTGGCGCCGGCCGCGGCGCGGCGGCACCTCGCCCTCACCGACGCCCAGGTGGGCGCCCGCCTCGTGCTGTCGGCCGAGGGCTGCCCGGTGGACCTGCGCCGGCTCTCGGTGGCCGGTCCGCTGACCGTCCGCCTGAGGAACGCCCAGGCCGCCCTGGACGGGGCGTCGCTGCGCGGCCCGGCCGCTCTCACCGGTCAGGGCTCGTCCCGGGTGACCTCCCTGTCCGGCGTCGACGCCGCGTCGCTGCACCTGAGCGGGGTGGACCTCAGCACCTGCCGCCTGGCCGACGTGCGCCGCCCGGAGGGACTGCGCCTGACCGGCTGCACGTTCGCCCGCACCCCGCACGGGGTGCGGTTCGCCTGGCGGTGGCCTCCGCTGCGCTGGTGGTCCCCGCGCCAGGCACTGGCCGACGAGCACGTCTGGCGGGGCTGGGCGCAGGCCGGAGACGGACCGCCGCCGACTCCGCACGGCCTGGCGGTGCTGTACTCCCGCCTGCGCACCGCCGTGGACGACCAGTCGACCGCGGCCGACTTCCACTTCGCCGCCCTGGAGATGCGCCGGATCACCAGCGGCCCCGCCCGGCGCTGGCTGCTCGGCCTGGCCTGGGCCCTCGGCGGGTACGGCCTGCGCATGGGCCGCGCCCTGGTCTGGTCGGCCGTGGTCACGGCTCTGGTCGCGGCGGGCCTGCTGGCCAGCTCGGCCTCCCACGCCGCCCACCGCGCCCCGGTCCCCGCCGTCCGCCCGTCCCGGTAGAACTGAACTACCCGGGCCTCACCCGGCCCCGGGCGCGGATCCGGACCCGGGACCCGCCGGACGTCCGGCGCCCGCGCCGTCCGCGCGGCTCACGCCGTACCGCCGGCCCCGGCCCGCCCTTCCAGCGCCACCCGGCGGGCCAGGCCCAGGGGGAGGCTGCCGGAACCGGCCAGGGTGTCGTGGAAGGAGCGCAGGTCACCGCGCCCGGCGGCCAGGTAGTCGGCGCGGATCCGGTCGATCTCCAGCGCCCCGGTCAGGTAGGACGGCGCCTGCGTGGGCCACGCGCAGTAGCGGTCGACCTCGCCCTTGGCGGTGCCCGGGGTGAGCGAGGACTTCGTCGTCATGAAGAGCTCGGCCTCCTCGATGCTCATGTCGCCGCAGTGCAACGAGGTGTCGACGATGATGCGGGCCGCCCGGAAGAGCCGGAACTCCAGGTGGGCGAGCTCCTGGGCGGGCTCGGCGAAGTAGCCCTGCTCGCGCATGGCCTTCTCCACGTACAGGGCCCAGCCCTCGGCGAAGTACGGCGTACCGAAGAGCTTGCGGGCCCGGCGCGGGTTGCCAGCCGCCCACGACAGGTGCCAGTGGTGGCCGGGGTAGGCCTCGTGCACCGCGATGGAGGGCATCTGCGCGCGGGCGTTGGTGCGCAGCCGCTGGCGGACCTGCTCCGCGGTGAAGGAGTCCGGCGTGAACGGTACGAAGAAGTGCCCGGTCCGGGAGGCCGACAGCGGCGGCGGCGACAGGTAGGAGGCGACGGACAGCACGGGCCGCTGGAACTCCGGCGACGGCACCACCCGGCACTCCTCGCCCTCGGCGAAGGTCACCAGGCCGCGCTCGCGCACGAACCGGCGGGCCCGCTCGGTCTCGGCCTCGTACTCGGCGCGCATGTCCTCCAGCGTCGGCGCGTGGTCGTCCTGGAGGGCGGCGATCGCCGCGTGCCAGTCGCCGGACCCGCCCGGCAGCCTGGCGGCGACCTCGCGCATCTCCGCGTCGAGCTCGTCGTAGGCGGCCCTGCCGCGCTCGCGCAGCCCGGCCGCGCCGTAGTCGAGCATCTCCCGCTCGCGCAGCAGCCTGGAGTACAGCTCCTCGCCCATCCGCCAGTCGCCCTCCGCCGCGAAGCCGCCGAGGAACTCCACCAGCGCGTCGAAGGCCGCCGCCGCGGGCTCGGCCGCCTCCGCCAGCCGGGCGCGCAGCCGCTCGTCGCCGACCAGGCCGGGCACGGTCACGGTGAGGAAGTGCCGGCCGGTCCGCGCCTGGCCGAGCCCCCGCTCGACCAGCAGCGGCGCCGCCAGCCCCCGGTCCAGGTTCGTACGGCAGGCCGCCAGCACACCCGGCACCTCGGCCAGCCGCGCCACGGCGGCGTCCACCAGCTCGGCCTCGGGGGCCAGCCGGTGCAGGAAGGGGCTGAACATCGAGGCGAAGACCGGCCCGACGTAGAAGGAGGGGTCGCGCCGCCAGGACGGCCAGGCCTCCTGGGCGACCGACCCGCGGAGCGCGGAGACGACCAGCTCCCGGTCGATCCGGTCCTCGAACCCGCCGCCCTCCTCGCCCTGCCCGCCGTCCGCGTCTCCGGCGGCCTCCAGCCGCGCCAGCCGGCGCCGCGCCTCCGCCTCCCGGGCGGTGATGCCGGCCTCGGTGAAGTCGCCGAGGGTGCGGTCGTGGCCCGGCGCACCCGCGAGGGAGGCGCGGACGGGGTTCGCGTCGAGGTACCAGTCGAGGAAGTCGTCGACCAGGCGGGCAGAATCGGGGGAGAGATCCGTCATGCGCGGTGAGCCTACCCGGCGCTCCCGGGCATGCCCTGGCCGCTCCGGTCCGGTCCCGCCGCAGCGGTCCCGCGGGCGGGGCGGCGCCGATCAGCCGGTACGGCTCCGCCCGTCCCATAAACTGCTGCTGTGGCTGACCCGAAGTTCGAGATCCAGATGCTCCACGACCGCGTCATGGTCAAGGTCGAGCAGGAGTCCGAGGAGCGGCGCAGCACCGCGGGCATAGTGATCCCGGCGACCGTGAAGATCGCCAACCGCCTCGTCTGGGGCGAGGTCTGCGGCGTCGGCGCGAACGCCCGCGCGGTGAAGGTCGGGGACAAGGTCCTGTTCAACCCCGAGGACCAGTACGAGGTCGAGGTCCACGGCCAGACCTACCTGGTCATGCGCGAGCGCGACCTGCACGCCATCGCCACCCCGCAGACCGACAACGGCACCGGCCTCTACCTCTGACCCCGGCCGCCCTGAGCCGGTCCCGGTCCGGAGCAGGGCGGCGATGACGCCGCCCCGTCCCGGGAGGGATCAGCCGGCCGTCTCCATCGCACTGACGTACTCCTCGGGTGTGATCTGGGAGAGGAACAGCTTCCTCAGGTTCTCCAGCATCACGGCGCTCACCGAGGCGGGCAGGGCCTGGTCCCATGACTGGGTGAACGCCGGGGCGTTCTCCACGAGGCCGTAGGTGAAGGTGGTGAAGTCGGCGTTCGCCTTGCCGGCGAGCTTCTCGTCCACTCCCTTGACCGCCGGCACCTGGCCGGACTCCACGAGCGCGTCGAGGTAGGCGTCCGACGTCAGCGTCTTCACCAGGAAGCCGACGGCCTCCTCCGTGGCCGGGGTGCCGGAGCGCACCGAGAAGTAGTTGCTGGGGTTGCCCACCACGGCGGCCGGGTCACCGGCCCCGTCGGACACCGCGGGGAACGCCGTCCAGCCGAGATCCCCGCCGGTGACGAAGTCGGGGTTGTTGCTGAGCTGGCTGGAGTACTCCCAGCTGCCCATCAGGAACATCGCGGCCCTGCCCGTGGCGAGCAGTTTCGGAGCACCGGCGCTGTCGTAGTTGACCGAGGCGAAGTCCTCACCGAACGCCCCCCGCTCCGCCAGCTCCCGGCACATCTCCAGCGCCCGGAGCACGGCCGGGTCGGACCAGGCGCCGCGCTCACCGGCGGCGATCGCGGCGAACTTCTCCGGGCCGCCGACCCGCTCGAGCAGGTACTCCAGCCACATCAGCTCCGTCCAGGACTGCGTGCCGGGCAGCGCGAACGGGATGACGCCGCGCGCCTTGAACGCGTCGACGAGCCTGAGCATGTCGTCGTAGGTCCGGGGAGGCTCCAGGCCCGCATCGGCGAAGACCTTCTTGTTGTAGAAGAGCACCACGGGCTGGATTCCGTTCATCGGCAGGCCGTACTGCTTCCCGCCCACCTTGCCCACCTCCAGCACGCTGGGCATGAACGCCTCGGCGACCGCGGGGTTGTCGCGCAGGGCGGCGTCCAGGTCCGCCACGGTGTTCTCCTTGACGAACTGGGCGAGGTTGCCGCCGCCCCAGTTGAAGAAGACGTCGGGGGAGTTCAGGGCGCCGAGCGACGACTTGAGCTTCAGGCCGTACCGGTCGTTGGGGAACGCCGTGAGTGCGGCGTCCGTCCCGGACGCCTTGTTGAACTGGTCGATGCCCAGCTGGATGATGGGGCCGTTCTGCGGGTCCTCCAGTGCCCAGACCTTCATGGCCGCACCGGCGCCGCCTTCCGCGGCGTCCGTGCCGCAGGCGGCGGTCAGGCCGATCAGTGCCGCGCCGAGCAGGCAGGCGGACGCCCTGTGCAGCCGATGGCGTGAACGCATGTAGCACCGTCATTCTCGTTCGGGTCGGTACCGGCCGGCGGTACCGAGGTGTTGTCCGGCGGCCGGCGTGGTCCCTCCCGGCCCACTCCTCGTTCGGCCGCGCGCGGCGCTTCATGAGGGCAATGTGGGATTCCGGTCGCCCGGAATAACCACTCAGTTACAACTGGAGCAGGCCGATGGGTCGCCTGTTCGCCCTTGTCGGTCCACCACCGGAAAACACCGGAGTACGAGGAACCCATGAGTCAGGAAGCCCGGTCCCCCTTCGACCGCGTCCCCGCCCCGCCCCGGGGGAACTTCGCCGTGCGCTGGCTGGCCGATCGGCGGCTGCGGAGCAAGTTCCTCATCATCGTCGGGCTCGGCGCCGCCGTCGCCGGCGGCATCGGCGTCACCTCGCTGATGAGCATGGCCGGGATGCAGGCCAACTCCGACCGGATCTACCAGGAGAACGTGCGCGCCCTGACCGAGCTCCGCGCTCTCGAGCACGCGGCGCTGAGCATGCGCACCAACGTGCTCGACAGCGCGATGTCGACCTCACCGAACATCCGGGAGCAGTTCGTCGCCGGTGTGTCCGCCGAAGACGAGCGGTTCGACCAGGCGATCACCGCCTACACCGCCCGGGAGCGGAGCGGCGGCCGGGACAGGAGCATCGCCATGCTCGAGGAGGGCATCGAGGAGTACCGGGCCGTCCGGGACGCCAAGCTGCTGCCCGCCGCCGAGGCCGGCGACTCCGCCGCCTTCGCCCTCGCCCGCGACAGCGAGGCCAACCCGGCCTTCCTGAAGGTCAGCGTCGCGCTGGAGAACCTGGGTGAGATCGAGAACATCTCCGCCCGGCTCGACAACGAGGCCTCCCGGGCGGCGTACGTCGAGACCCGCCGTAACACGATCATCGTCCTGGTCGGCGGCCTCGCCGCCTCACTGCTCCTCGGCATGGTGATCTCACGCCTGGTCACCCGGTCGATCGACCGGGTCGCCCGGGTCCTCGCGGCGCTGGAGAAGGGGGACCTGACCGTCTCCGCCGATGTCCGCAGCACCGACGAGGTCGGAACCATGGCGCAGGCCCTGGACAAGGCCACCGGGCACCTGCGTGAAACGGTCACCGTGGTCAGCCGTAGCGGCAACGCGCTCGGTGAGGCCGCCGACGAACTGTCGGCCATCAGCGACCAGATCACCGTGGGCGCGCAGGAGACCAGCCGCGGGGCCGAGATCGCGTCCACCACCGCGGGGCAGGTCTCCGCCAACGTCCAGACCGTGGCGGCCAGCAGCGAGGAGATGGACGCCTCCATCGGTGAGATCGCCGAGCGCGCCACCGAGGCCGCCCGGGTCGCGCACGAGGCCACCGCCATCGCCGACGCGGTCAACCGGGCCGTGGCGCAGCTGGGCGTCTCCAGCTCGGAGATCGGGAACGTGATCAACATGATCACCTCGATCGCCGAGCAGACCAATCTGCTGGCCCTCAACGCCACCATCGAGGCCGCCCGTGCCGGCGAGGCCGGCAAGGGCTTCGCGGTCGTCGCCGGCGAGGTCAAGGACCTGGCGCAGGAGACGGCTCGCGCCACCAGCGACATCTCCCGCCGGATCGAGGCCATCCAGACCGACAGCGGGACCGCCACCCAGGCCATCGAGCAGATCGTCGGCGTCATCGAGAAGATCACCGCGTTCTCCACGGCGGTCGCCTCCGCGGTGGAGGAGCAGACCGCGACGACCAACGAGATCAGCCGCAACGTCACCCAGGCCGCCACCGGCTCGTCCCAGATCACCGAGAGCATCAGCGGGGTGGCGCACGCCGCACAGCTCACCGCGGCCGGCGTCGACCAGGCGCAACGGGCCGCCGCCGAGCTCTCCCGCATGTCGGGTGAGCTCCGTCAGGCGGTCTCCGGCTTCACCGTCTGACCCGCCCGGCCGGCGGTCGGCGAAGCCCTCCGGGTCATTTGCGGGTGTAGCCGAGATAGAGCTTCTTGTCCCAGTCGGCGGCGGAGAAGGCGGCCAGCGTCCGGACGGTCCTGCCCGTGAGGTCGCTCAGCACGACGCGGCGGGTCCCGCCGGAGGCCACGACCGCGATGAGGTGCCTCTCGTCCCACCAGCCCCAGATGCTCTGCGGCCGGATGCCCACCCGGGCGGCGACCCTGCCCGTGGTGCGGTTCCAGACGCAGACGTGCTCGGTGTAGGAGGCCGGGCACCACGTCGCCAGCGCGCGGCCCGACGGCGAGAAGGCGTCCTCGCCGCCGACCGGCGTGCCCGTCCCGGTCAGCGTGCGCCGGACCGACCCGTCCTGGCCGTAGAAGCGGGTGCCTCCCCGGTGGCCCGCGACGAGCTCGGTGCCGTCCGGGCTCCACCGGAAGGTCGCCGCGGCGTCCACCCCCGGCACGGTCACCGTCCGCGCCGACCCGGCGGCCGCGTCGACGATCACGAACCCGGTGGTGGCCCAGGCCGACCCGGACTTCTTCCTGACGGTCAGGACGGCCCTGCCCGCGTCGCGGGACCAGCGCGCGGAGTTAGTGACCAGGGGCTTGCGCACCGTCCGGATCCGGGTGCCCCTGCCCGACGCGACGTCGAGGAGGACCACCGAGTCGTATCCGGAGCTGTAGGCCGCCGGGACCGCCAGCGCCCTGGCGCCCTTCGGCGCGACGGTGACCTCCGCGTCACCGGTCCTCCGCACGAACCCGGTGCCCCGGCGCAGGTAGGCGGCGCCCTTCAGCGTGTAGGAGGTCACCCGCGCGGGGTCGGCGGAGTCCTCCCGCACGGTCGCCGAGGTGCCGGGCAGCTTGATGTCCACCGGCGCGGCCGTGTGCGCGCCGGCGTGCGCGGCAGTGTGCGCGACAGTGGGGGCCGGCACGGTCAGCGCGACCGCGATGGCGGCGCCGCGGAGCAGTCGGTGAATCCCGTGGGTCAGGGGCACGGCCGCAGCCTAGGCCGGGAGATCCTCATGATTCGAGATCTATAACGAATCGGTTGGCCTAACAAGGGTGCGCCACGGCCCGCCGCCGCCTCTCCTCGCGGGAGGGGAGCGCCGACCCGGTAGGCTCACCCGGCGTGGAACCCATGGAGATCACCGCGGGCACGCTGCACCTGCGGCCGTGGCGCGCCGAGGACGCCGGGGTGGTGGGCGCGGCCCTGTGCGACCCCGAGATCCGCCGCTGGACGGCCGCCTCCCCCGACATCCCCGACGAGCATGCCTGGCTGGCCGACCGGATCGGGGGCTGGGCCGACGGCTCGTCGGCCTCCTTCGCCGTCGCGGACTCGACCACCGGCGGGGTGCTCGGTCACATCCGGGTGCGGACCCGCGGCGACGGGACCGGCGAGGTCGGCTACTGGGTCCTGCCCGCCGCCCGCGGGCGCGGCGTGGCCGGTCACGCGCTCGGCGCGGTCGCCCGGTGGTCGTTCGCCTGCCTGGGGCTGTCCCGGCTGGACCTGCGGCACGCCGTGGCCAACCCCGCCTCCTGCGCGGTCGCCAGGAGGAACGGGTTCGCGCTGGCCAGGCTGCTCGCCCAGCCGTCGCCGGCCGGAGAGGACGAGCTCGTCGAGATGCACCTGCACACGCTCGCCCCGCCTGCCTGATCCGCCCGCCGGGACGCGCCCTCGCCGCGATGCCCGGCCTGCCGGCGCTCTTCACCGGCCTGCCGCGGGCGGCCGAGGCGGCCGGGCCGGATCTCCGGCCGTCCCTGCCCGGGGTCAGCGGATGAGCAGCTTCTGGGCCTCGAGGACCAGGTCGACGCCGAAGCTGAGCTTGACGCCGAAGTAGACGATGGCGGTGGCGGTCGCGGCGGCGACCAGGATGACCAGGCCCTTGACCGCGAGATGCTGCCGGCCGAGCCAGACCATCCAGGCAGACAGGGTCCGCTTGCCGAACTCCAGCAGCCGGTGGGCCCAGTGGAACTCCAGGGCCAGCACCGCGAGACCGGCGAAGACGACCGCCCAGCCGGGGCCGGGGAACGGCACCATGATGAGCCCGGCGACGACCAGCACGCCGCCGAGCGTGCCGATGACGATCTTCAGGGTGAGGCGGCCGGCGCGGGTGGACCTGATCGCGTCCAGCCGGCCGTGCAGGCCCGAGCGGATGGGCGAGCGCTCGGCCGCCTCGGCCTTCACCGCCTCGGCGTCGCCGGTCTCGCGCATGGAGGGACTCTCCGCGTCACCGGTCTCGCGCATGGCCGGGCCCTCCGCCTCCGCCGCTCCGGCGTCACCGGCGTCACCGGCCCCGGACGGTCGCCCGGCGCCGTCCTGGGTGTCTCGCACCCCGTCTGAGATGGCCACGTGTTCCCCCGGACAGTCGGTTTCGTTCCAGGATAGGCCCGCGCGTCCGAGCTCCGCTCCTCCCCGCGGACGAGTCCGGCCTCGTGCCCCCGGAGGGCGCGAGGCCGGAAGACCGTCCCGCCGGGCGGAACCGGCCGTACGGCGGGCGCGCCGTACGGCCGGGGCCTCCCGCGGGGTCACCTCACACGGGTCACCTCAACGGTTCACACGGGTCAGCCCGCGGTGCAGGTGACGGCGGCGGGGACGCCGTTGGCGCCGGTCCAGCCGGCCCCGAAGCCGAACGAGGTGGAGGCGCCCGCATTCAGGTTGCCGTTCCAGCCCGCGTTCCTGACGGTGACGTCCGCCCCGGTCTGGGTGTGCACGCCGCTCCAGAGCTGGGTGATCTTCTGGCCGTCGGGGAAGGTCCACTTCACGGTCCAGCCGGTGATGGCTGCGGTGCCGGTGTTCTTGACCGTCACCTCGCCCTGGAAGCCGCCGGGCCAGGAGTTGGCCACCCTGTAGGCCGCGGTGCAGCCGCCCTCGGTGGATCCGCCGGTGGTGGTCTTGAAGGTCACCGGGTCGGAGGCGGCCGAGGTGTTGCCGGCCGCGTCGCGGGCCACGACGTAGTAGGTGTAGGAGGTGTCGGCCGTCAGCCCGGTCAGGGCGAACGACGCCGAGGAGGGCGAGCCGACCTTGACGTCCGTGGCCCCGGCCTCGCGGTAGACGTCGTAGCCCTCGACGCCGACGTCGTCGGTCGAGGCCGTCCAGGTCAGCGTGGCGCCGGTCGCGGTGATCGCCGAGGCGGCCGGCCTGCCCGGCTTGGACGGGTCGGTGGTGTCGTCGTCCGGGGGCGTGGTCCCGCCGTCGCCGGTGTCGGCGTAGACGATGCCGCGGCCGTTGGTGCCCAGGTAGACGCGGCCGTAGATCCGGGGGTCGCCGGTCAGGGCCTCGCCCATGTTGCCGTACTGGTGCTGGTCGTCGTTGACCCGGACCCAGGTGGCGCCGGTGTCGTCGGAGCGGAAGACACCGGTCACGCCGCCGATCGTGGCGACCGCGTAGAGCGCCGGGTGGTTCCGGCCCTCCGCGGCCTTGCCGAAGCCGACGTTCACCGCTGAGGTGACGCCGGACAGCTTGGTGAAGGAGGCGCCGCCGTCGGTGGAGCGGAACAGGCCGGTCTCGCCTGCGAGCCAGACGTGGCCCTCGCGGCCGGGCACGGCCTTGAACTTGACGTTGCCCTCGGCGGGCAGGCCGGTCGCCGCGGAGGCCGCGAACGTGGCGCCGCCGTCGGTGCTGACGTAGAACCTCCCGGCGCTGAAGCCGTAGAACCTCTTGGCGTTCACCCGGTCGGACTCGACCACGGCGCCGGTCGGGATGCCGGTGGAGGCGGTCCAGCCGTTGCCGTAACCGACCGTGTGGTGGACGGCCACGCCCTTGGGCGCCCAGACGAACCGGGAGCCGTCGGCGGCCGCGGCGACGGTGCCGCCCTCGTTGATCCCGCCGGGCTCGGTGCCCTGGAACCAGTTGGCGCCGCCGTCGGTGGAGAAGGCGACGTGGCTGTCGCCCGGCCGGTCGGCGTCGGTGAAGTTGCCCGCGCGGACCATGATGTTCGGGCTGGTCTCGGCGTAGTCGAGGCTGGTGGCCGAGGTGAAGGTCGGTGAGGTGAACATCATCGGCGGGACCTTGGTGAGGTCGGTGTGGCGGAAGCCGCCGATGTCACCGAGCGCGCTGACCAGGGGCGCGCCGCTGGGCGGGCTGACCAGGTCGAGGACGGCGGTCTCCTCCAGGCCCTCGACCATGGGCTTGATGGTGAACTTGCCGCCGGTGTCCCACTTCTTCAGGTCCTCGGTGCCGTAGATCGTGGCGCCGGTGCCGTACATCATCCGGTTGGAGTCGAACGGGTCGATCTCCACCGACTCGTTCATCCAGCCGAGCTTGGGCGCCTCCTCCGGCGGCTGCGGATTCGCCCCGAAGGTCAGCCACGGCGCGGAGGAGATGTCCATCGTGTAGCGCTTGGTCCGCTCGGGGTAGGAGCCCCAGTCCCAGATCCGGGTCCAGGTCGCGCCGGCGTCGGTCGAGCGGAAGAAGATCGCGTCGGGCCACCAGGAGACCTGGGTGGCGACCATGATCGTGTTCGGGTTCTGCCGGTCGATGGTCAGGCCGCTGTAGCCGAAGTAGTCGTCGGCGGAGCTGGACGGGATCGGGCTGATCTGCGTCCACGCGCCGGTCCTGGTGTCGAGCTTCCACACGTCGCCCTTGGCCCCGTCGTACGGCCCGCCGGTGTCGCTGGTGGCGATGTACAGGGTGCCGCTGGTGTGGTCGAACACGCCCTTGTGGGCGATGTGGCCGGTCGGCTGCCCGGCGACGCGGGTCCAGGTGGCGCCGCCGTCGGAGGAGCCGTAGACCGTGTTCTCCTTGTCGGCCACCCCGACGTAGATCTTCTGCGTGGTCTTGCCGGCCGTCGCCGAGGTCGGGTCGAAGGTCACCCAGACCACGCCGGGCCGGTGGCTCAGGTAGCCGTTGGGGTCGTCCGGGTCGGCGGCGTAGTTCCCGGGGTTGGGGAAGCTCGCGACCTTGGCCCAGGTGACGCCCTTGTCGGTGCTGCGCCACAGGCCGTTGCCGTCGGGCGCGCCGAGGTAGATCACGCGGTTGTCGTTCGGGTCCACGACCAGCCGCTCGCCCATCCCCCGGCCGGGCATGTTGCCGCCGAGCTTGAACGGCAGCTCGGTGGCCTGCCAGGTCTTCCCCTTGTCCGCCGAGCGCAGGATCGCACCCTTGTTGGGGTCCCAGTCGTTGGTGTACATCCCGGCCGCGACGTAGACGCGGTTCGTCTCCACGGGGTCGGTGGCGAGGCTGACCACGCCGTTGTAGCCCCACTTGTCCCAGCCGACCCAGTCGAGCAGCGGGACCCAGGTCCTGCTGGACTGCTCCCACCGGTACGCCCCGCCGATGTCGGTGCGGGCGTAGATGAGGTTCTTCTCCTTCTGGTTGAAGATGATGCCCGGGACGAACCCGCCGCCGTCGATCCGGACGTTCTTCCACTCGTTGGTCTCGGCGGCCACGGCGGTGGCGGCGGCCGACAGGGCGCCGGCCGGGGCGGTCTGCGCGGCCGCGCCCGTGACGGCGGTGCCCGCCACCGCGCATGTCAGCGCCGAGGCGGCGAGCACGCCGACCAGTCTTCTTCGCATGTACGGTTTCCCTCCGCGGAGCAATGGACGAACCGCCATGCACGATCAGAGAGCGGGAACCTGACCTCCGACCGCCCGTGATGCGCGTGCATGAGCGCCCAGAGGTTCACACGGCCGCGGACGCATCGTCAATTAGTTTGAGTTCCCAACCAACAAAGGCGAGGTGAGACTCCGGCTCCGATGTAATTTTCACGCGGCGCCGGAGTCCGCCTCCGTGCCCGGCCCCGCGCCCGCCCCGGAGTCCGCCTCCCCGCCTGGCCCCGCGCACACCCCGAAGCCCGCCTCCGTGCCCGCCTCCCCCGGTACGGCGCCCGCCCCGGCGCCGGCCGCCGTCCCCGCGCCCGCCGCCTCCCCCGGTACGGCGCAGCCCGCCGCCGGGGCGACCATCAGCCGCGATCCCGGGCCGCGGGCGGCCAGCACGTCGCCGGGGTTGGCCAGCGCGCAGCGGTCGAGGGACAGGCAGCCGCAGCCGATGCAGTCGGTCAGCCCGTCGCGCAGGCGCTGGAGCTGCCGGATCCGGTCGTCCAGCTCGGTCCGCCACAGCGCGGAGAGCCGGGCCCAGTCCTCCCGGTTCGGGGTGCGCCCGTCCGGCAGGGCGGAGAGCGCGTGCTGGATCGTCTTCAGCGGGATCCCGACCCGCTGGGAGACCCGGATGAAAGCGATCCTGCGCAGCGTGTCGCGGGTGTAGCGGCGCTGGTTGCCCGCCGTACGGCGGCTGCGGATCAGGCCCTTGGCCTCGTAGAAGTGCAGGGCCGAGATCGCCACCCCGCTGCGGGCGGAGAGCTGGCCGACGCTGAGTTCCGTTGTCTGGGACACGGGCCCATCCTAAGTTGACCTCAAGGTAGCTTGAGGTTGCAGCCTGGACGCATGACGACCGCAGAGACCTCCGCGCACGTGTTCACCCAGGCCGAGCTCGACTACCTCGGAGGGCAGCGGCTCGGCCGCCTGGCCACCGTGGCGCCCGACGGCACGGTGCAGAACAGCCCCACCGGCTTCCACTACGACCCCGCGACGGGCACGATCGACATCTACGGCCGCGCCATGGGCGCGACCAGGAAGTTCCGCAACGTCCGGGCGAACGGCCGGGTGGCCTTCGTGGTGGACGACCTCGCCTCGACCGACCCCTGGGTCGTCCGGGGCGTGGAGATCCGGGGCACGGCCGAGGCGGTCGAGGACCACGAGCCGCCCTCGCCGTACCTCAGCCGGGAGGTCATCCGCATCCGCCCGGAGCGGATCATCTCGTGGGGCGTCGACCCGGCGCAGCGGGGGATGCGGGGCCGCGACGTCTGAGCCCTCACCGGGATCGCCGAGCCCGGGGCGCTCAGGGTGCTCGGCGCCCCAGGGCGTTCAGCGGACCGCGGACCCGGCGCACTCAACGGGCTCAACCGGCTCAACCGGCTCAACCGGCTCAACCGGCTCAACCGGCTCAACCGGCTCAACCGGCTCAACCGGCTCAACCGGCTCAACGGCCCAGGGTGCTCTCCCTGGCCATGAGGCGGTAGCCGGCCCGGACCTCCTGCGGCGCGTGGCCGGACCGCCCGTCGATCCGCCGCCTCAGCAGGTCCACCGCGATCCGCGCCAGTTCGGCCTTGTCCGGGGCCACCGTGGTCAGGGTCGGGGTGCTGTAGCGGCCGTCCTCGATGTCGTCGAGCCCGGCGAGCGCGATGTCCTCGGGCACCCGCAGGCCGCGGGAGAGGATCGCGCGCAGCGCCCCCAGCGCCAGCAGGTCGTTGAAGCAGAAGACCGCGTCGGGCCGGTCGCCGCCGGTGAGCAGCCCGGCCATCGCCGCCGCGCCGTCCGCCCGCCGGTAGCGCTCCACCCGCACCACCGTCTCCGGGAGGCCGTGCGCGGCCAGCGCCTCCCGGTAGCCGGCCAGCCGGAGCGGGGCCGTACCGCTGACCGCGCTGTCCTGGGCCCCCAGCGCGGCGACGCGGGTGCGGCCCAGGCCGATCAGGTGCTCGGTGACGTCGCGGGCGGCGCGGACGTTGTCGATCGCCACGTGGTCGGCCGGGCCGTCGTGGATGCGCTCGCCCAGCAGGACCAGCGCCGTCTCGTCGGTGCGGGCGGCGAGCTCGTCGGCGCCGATCGCGATGGGGCTGAGGATCAGCCCGTCCACCCGGTGGTCGCGGACCCCGTCGAGGATCTGCCGCTCGCGCTCCAGGCTCCCGTCGGTCTGCTCGATGACCACCAGCCACCGCTGCTCGGCCGCGGCGTCGATGACGAACCTCGACAGCTCCGCGAAGTAGGGCGCGTCGAGCTCGGGCAGCGCCAGGGCGATCACGCCGGTGCGCCCCCGCCGCAGGTTGCGCGCCGACAGGTTGGGCCGGTAGTCGAGCCGGGAGAGCGCCTCCTCCACCTTCGCGCGGGTGGCGGGCGCGACGTGCGCGTACCCGTTGACCACGTTGGAGACGGTCTTCACCGACACCCCCGCCAGATCCGCGACGTCGCGCAGGCTCACCCCCACCCGCTTCCACCTCCCTGGCCGTACGGCTGCGCGAGCCGTACACGATCCGACGGGGTCGATCGTAACGCCCCGGTATCGACCTCCTACGCCCCTGTTTACAACGTTGGAACAACGTTGTACAAACGCACCACCGAAACACCGCGTTGACAGAGAGGTCGTGTCTTGCCGACGACCAGCGCCCGTCTCACCCTGGATCCCGCCTTCCGGATCGCCCCGGTGGAGCCCCGCCTGTTCGGCTCGTTCGTCGAGCACATGGGCCGCTGCGTGTACACCGGCGTCTTCGAGCCCGGCCACCCGCTGGCCGACGCCGACGGCTTCCGCACCGACGTGCTGGAGCTGACCCGCGAGCTCGGGGTGACCCTGGTCCGCTACCCCGGCGGGAACTTCGTCTCCAACTACCGCTGGGAGGACGGCGTCGGGCCGGTGGAGGACCGGCCCGCCCGGCTGGACCTGGCCTGGCGGAGCCTGGAGGGCAACGCCTTCGGGCTGAACGAGTTCATGGCCTGGGCGGCGAAGGCCGGGGTGGAGCCGATGATGGCGCTCAACCTGGGCACCCGCGGCGTGGCCGAGGCGCTGGAGCTGGTGGAGTACGCCAACTACCCCGGCGGCACCCGCCTGTCGGAGCTGCGCCGCGCGCACGGCGTGGACAAGCCGCACGGCGTGCGGCTGTGGTGCCTGGGCAACGAGCTGGACGGCCCCTGGCAGATGGGCCACAAGACCGCCCGCGAGTACGGCAGGCTCGCCGCCGAGACCGCCCGGGCGCTCAAGCGCTTCGACCCGGACCTGTCCCTGGTGGCCTGCGGCAGCTCCAACGGCGGCATGCCGACGTTCGGGGCGTGGGAGGCCGAGGTGCTGGAGGCGACCTACGAGATGGTCGACCACATCTCGCTGCACGCCTACTACGACCCGTCCGACGGCGACGTCGACTCCTTCCTGGCCAGCGCCGCCGACATGGACCACATGATCCGCTCGATCGCCGCCACCGCCGACCACGTCGGCGCCAAGCTGCGCAGCCGCAGGCGGATCAAGCTCTCCTTCGACGAGTGGAACGTCTGGTACCAGAGCCGCTTCCCCGGCGAGTCCGCGCTGGACTGGGCCGAGCACCCCCGCCTGATCGAGGACGACTACGACGTCACCGACGCCGTCGTGGTCGGCAGCCTGCTCATCACGCTGCTGCGCAACGCCGACCGCGTGGGCATCGCCTGCCAGGCCCAGCTGGCCAACGTGATCGCCCCGATCCGGACGGAGCCGGGCGGCCCGGCCTGGCGGCAGAGCGTCTTCCACCCGTTCGCGCTGACCGCCCGGCACGCCCGGGGCCAGGTGCTCCGGGTGGAGCCGGAGTGCCCGGCGATCCCCACCGCCAGGTACGGCGAGGCCCCCGCCGTCTGGGCCACCGCCACCTTCGACGACGCCACCGGCGAGACGGCGCTCTTCGTGGTCAACCGCGACCGGCGCGGGCCCTGCGAGCTCGAGGTGGCGCTCCCGGCCGGCCTGGTCCCGGTGGAGCACCTGGAACTCGCCGACCCGGACCTCTCGGCGGTCAACTCCGCCGCCGCCCCCGACCGGGTCGCCCCCCGCCCGGGCACCGGGCTCCGCCTCGACGGCCGCCGGGCCACCCTCACCCTCCCGCCAGTTTCATGGAGTATTGTCCGCTTCGCCCCCCAGGAGTAAGACATGAGCGATTCCTTCTCCCGCCGCTCCTTCCTCGGCCTGACCGGCGCCGCCGGCCTCACCGCCGCCCTGGCCGCCTGCGGCGGCGGGACCAAGATCGGCGCGGGCTCCTCCGCACCCGCCTCGGCCGCTCCGTCGTTCTCCGGCGGCGAGTACACCGGCCCCAAGGTCACCCTGGACTACTGGAACGGCTTCACCGGCGGCGACGGGCCGCACATGCGGGCCATGGTGGAGGCGTTCAACAAGGAGTTCTCCGGCCGGATCGAGGTGCGCAACATCACCCGCCGCTGGGAGGACCTCTACCCGGCCATGCCCACGGCCATCGCTGCCGGCAAGGGACCGGACGTGGCGATCATCCACAACGACTGGATCGGCACCTTCGCCGCCCGGCGGACCCTCATCCCGCTGGACGACGTGGTCGGGGCGCTGGAGCTGACCGAGGCCGACTTCATCCCCGCCGTGTGGAGCGCCGGGGTCTTCGACGGGAAGCGCTACAGCGTCCCGCTCGACGTGCACGGCCTGGGCGACTACTGGAACCGCGAGCACCTGGAGAAGATCGGGCTGTCCGAGGCGCCCGCGGACAAGGCCTCCTACGCCGACGCCCTCGCGGAGCTCAAGAAGGCCGGGATCGCCACCCCGTTCTGGATGCCGAACAAGTGGCCGGCCCACCTGATGTTCATGTCCCTGCTCTGGCAGCACGGCGGGGAGCTCTACAGCGAGGACGGCGCGAAGGCCCTGTGGGGCTCCGAGCAGGGGGTCCGGGCGCTGAGCTGGATGGTGGAGCAGATCGACGAGGGCTTCAGCCCGCCCAAGGTCGCGATCGACACCCAGTACGCCGCCTTCAAGAACGGCAGGGTCAGCCTCACCTGGGACGGCATCTGGCAGATCAACGACCTCAAGGCGAACGCGCCGTCGCTGCAGTGGGGCCTGTCCCCGGTGCCGAACATCGGCGGCACCCCCGCGGTGTGGAGTGCCTCGCACAACTTCGTGCTCACCTCCCAGGCGGGCAAGGACCCGAACAAGGTGCAGGCCGCGAAGGCCTTCATCGACTCCGTCAGCCGCCGGTCCACCGAGTGGGCCAAGGCCGGGATGATCCCGGCCCGCAACTCCGTCCGCGAGGACCCCGCCGTCGCGGACCTGCCCCAGGTGGGCCTGGCGAAGGACGTGGGCGTCTTCCGCTTCCTGCCCGCCCTGCCCGGCGTCGGCGACGTGCAGTCCAAGGCGCTGGAGCTGGCGGTGGCCAAGGCCGTGCTGAAGCAGGCGAGCCCGGCCGAGGCCTTGAAGGAGGGCGTGGCGACGGCCGACAAACTGCTCGCCGACAACAAGCGGAAGTACGGCCGGTGACCGGCCCGGCGCCGCGGGAGGAGGGAGCGCCCCCGGCCGGTGGGGACGGGCGGCCGGTGACCGTGCTGGAGCGGCCGGGGCGCCCGTCCGGGGCGGCGGGGCCCGCCGCGGGCGGGGCCACGCGCCGGATGCGGTGGTGGACGCCGTACGCCTTCCTCGCGCCCTACCTCGCCCTCTTCGCCGTCTTCATGGTCCTGCCGATCGGCTTCGGGTTCTGGACCAGCCTGCACGAGTGGGACGTCAACCTGCCCGCCAAGCCGTTCGTCGGGCTGGAGAACTACACCGAGCTGTTCGACCCGTCCAGCGTGGACGGCGGGCGCTTCTGGCTGGCGATGCGGGCCACCGGGATCTTCACCCTGTTCTCCGTGCCGCTGCTGATCGTGCTGCCGCTGCTGGTGGCGCTGCTGATGAACGGCCGCTTCCGCGGGCGCAACCTCTACCGCGCCGTCTACTTCGCCCCCTACGTGCTGGGGGTCGCAGTCGTCGGCTTCCTCTGGAGGTTCCTGCTCGACGGGAACATCGGCCTGGTCAACCACTACCTCGGCCTCGACGTGCAGTGGACCACCGACGTGCCGCCCGCCTGGGTCGCCCTGGTCGGCGTGACCGTGTGGTGGACCCTGGGCCTGAACGCGGTCATCTTCCTGGCCGGGCTCCAGGACATCCCGCGCGAGCTGCACGAGGCCGCGATGGTCGACGGCGCCTCGGCCTGGCGGCGGTTCCGCGCGGTCACCCTGCCGGGCCTGCGGCCGGTCACGGTGTTCGTGGTCAACGCCACCATCCTGGCCTCGGCCAACATGTTCGGGCAGTCCTACCTGATCACGGCGGGCGCGCCCGCCGACCAGACCAAGACCGCGATCTACCTCATCGCCGAGACCGGCCTGCGCCAGTTCGACATGGGCACCGCCTCGGCCATGAGCTTCATCCTGGCCGCCTGCCTCATGGCGGCCAGCGCCCTGGTGTTCGGCGCCTTCCGGGACAGGAGCGCGCGTTGACCCCCTCCCCGCGCCCGAAGGCGGGGCCTCCACGCCCGAAGGAGAGCCGATGAACCTCAGGAGCCCCGGTCCCCGGGACACCCGCGGGCTGCGGCGGGCCCTGCTGCACCTGGTCCTCGCCCTGGTGGCGGCGCTGTACCTCAGCCCACTGGTCTACATGGTCTCCACTTCCTTCAAGACCCGCGAGGGCTCCGGGTCCACCGAGCCGCAGTGGATCCCGGACCCCTTCTCCACCGGCGCCTACCGTGAGATCCTCACCAGCGCCGACAGCCCGATCCTGACCTGGTTCGCCAACAGCCTCATCGCCGCCACCGGGCACGCCGCGCTGGTGCTGGTCACCGCGGCCCCCGCCGCGTACGCGCTGGCCCGGCTCCGGTTCAGGGGGCGCGGCGCGATCTTCACCACGGTCGTGGCGACGCTGTTCGTGCCGCCGGTGGTGCTCCTGATCCCCAACTTCCTGATCGTCAACGAGCTCGCGTGGGTGGACAGCCTGCCCGCGGTGATCGTCCCCGCCGCGGCGGGCGCGTTCGGGGTGTTCTTCCTGCGGCAGTTCTTCCTCACCCTCCCCGGTGAGCTGGAGGAGGCCGCCGAGCTGGACGGCTGCAACCGCTGGCAGATCTTCACCGCCGTCGTCCTGCCCCTGGCCCGGCCGGCGCTGGTGACGCTGTTCCTGCTCTCCTTCCTGACCAACTGGAACGACTTCCTGTGGCCGATCTACGTCCTGCTCAGCCCCGACTCGCTGACCCTCCCCGCGGGCCTGGGCAACTTCCAGGGCGCCAACAGCATCCGCTACGACCTGCTGATGGCCGGGGCGGTGATCGCCAGCCTGCCGGTGATCGCGCTCTACCTCGTCGCCCAGCGCTGGGTGATCGAGGGCATCTCGCGCTCCGGGCTCAAGGGCTGACCGGGCACCGGGACGGACAGGACTCCGCGGACGGCCGGCGCCCGGCGGAACCTTCGGGACTTCCAGGGGCGATCAGGTAAGAATGGGCGCATGACGAGAGCACTGGTGCTGGGCGGCGGAGGCGTCGCGGGGATCGCCTGGGAGGCGGGGGTCGTCACCGGTCTCCGGCGGGCGGGGGTGGACCTGGGCGAGGCCGACCTGGTGGTCGGCACGTCCGCCGGATCGGTGGTGGGGGCGCTCGTCTCCACCGGCGCGGACCTGGAGGGCGCGGTCGCGGCCCAGGCCGGATCGGAGACCCGGGCGACCGTCCCGGCGGTCGACATGGAGGCGGTGATGGCCGCCTTCGGCATCCTGTACGACCCGTCCCTCGACCCGCGGGAGGCCCGGCGGCGGGTGGGCGCGATGGCGCTCTCGGTCGAGGACACCGGGGCCAGGATCGAGACCGTCGGCGAGCGGCTCCCGGTGAAGGAGTGGCCGGAGCGGCGGCTTATGATCACCGCGGTCGACTGCGGCACCGGGGAGTTCGTCGTCTGGGAGCGCGGCTCCGGGGTGCCCATGGTCACGGCGGTCGCCTCCAGCTGCGCCGTACCGTGCGTCTTCCCGCCGGTGGAGATCGGCGGTCGCCGCTACATGGACGGCGGGGTCCGCTCAGCGACCAACGCCAACCTGGCGGAGGGCTCGTCGGCCGTGGTGGTCCTGGAACCGCTGGCGCACCTGTCCCCCAGGGCCCGCTTCGCGGCCGAGCTCGCCCGGCTCGGTGACGCGGAGATCGCCCACGTCGTCCCCGACGAGGCGTCCGCCGCCGTCTTCGGCGCCAACGTCCTCGACCCGTCCCTGTGGCGCCCGGCCTTCGACGCCGGCCTCGCCCAGGCCCCGGCCGTCGCCGAGGCCGTACGGAAGGCCTGGTGCTGAACGCGCACGTGTGGATCGTCAACGGGCCGCCGGCCGCCGCCCCGGTCGGCGGGGCAGACCGGCGGGCAGGCCGGGCGGATCGTCCGGCGCGGCGGCTGAACCGCCGCGCCGTCCGGACTCAGCGTTCCACCGACCAGTCGTGGGGTCCGAGGACGTGGGCCCCGCCCCGGGCCTCGATCCAGCCCTTCTCAGCCAGGACGGCGAGGCTCCGCCGCACGGTCTCCTCGGGCAGGGCCGCCACGTGGGCGACGTCCGCCGTCTCGGCGACGCGGTCGTCCACGGCGAGGTAGGCCACGGCCTCGTAGACGGTCATGTCGTCGGTCGACAGGGTCTGGACATCATGGGGATCGTCTCGCATGGCCGTACCTCCTCGGTGGGGCCCGCCGGTCTCCCGGCCGGGCCGGTCTCAGCGCTGCCGGGCGCCCTCGCGCAGCCGTTCGGGATCGACCTGGCGCTCGGGGTGGCGGCGCAGGTACTCCTCCTCGAGCTCCTCGGTCCGGGTGCTGTGGTTGGCGAGCGCGTCGGCCGAGCCGTGCAGGAACGTGTCCGTCCGGGTGGCGTGCAGCTGGCGCAGCTCGCGGATCAGGTCGTCCTCTGACAGGTCCTTAGGATCGATTCCCATCGTCATGGCATCCGCCTACCCCGTCACGATCCGTCCTCACCTCCGGTACGGCATACGCCATTGGAACGATTCCACGAAAATGAGTCAGATTTCATGACTTGTTCTCATTGCGGCCATACCGCCGGGGCCTTACCTTCCCGGTATGGATCTCGAGCTCCGACACCTCAGGATCGTGCGCGCGGTCGCCGAGGCCGGGAGCGTCACCAAGGCGGCCACCCATCTCGGGCTGGCCCAGCCTGCGCTGACCGCGCAGCTCAAACGGATAGAGCGGGTGCTGGGAGGATCTCTCTTCGACCGCGACCACAACGGTGCCAGGCCCACGCCTCTCGGAGAGCTGGTGCTGGCCCGGGCGAGGGTGCTGCTGCCCGCCGCCCGGGAGCTCCAGGAGGAGGCCGTGCGCTTCGCCAACGCGTGCGGGGAGATCCCCCGCTACCGGCTCGGCGCCACCAACGGACCGATCCTCGGAGGGCTGGTGGACCGGCTCGCGACGGCGTGGCCGTCGACGCCGGTGACGACCCACACCTCCTGGTCGGCCAGGGAACTGAACGCGATGCTCACCACCGGGCGGCTGGACTTCGCGATCATCGGCGTCTGCGGGGAGAGCCCGCCGCCGGTGGACGGGCCGGTCGTCTGGACGACCATCGCGATGGATCCGGTCTTCGTGCTGCTCAGCGAGGACCACCGGCTGACGGGAAGGAGGGAGGTCGAGCTGGGCGAGCTGGCCGACGAGCAGTGGACGGCCACCCCCGGCGACGGCTGCTTCAGCGACTGCTTCGCGGCGGCCTGCGCCCGCGCGGGTTTCACCCCGAAGACCGTCTACGAGACCGACGTGGCCACGTGCATGCACCTGGCCACCGTCGGCCGCGCCGTCGCGCTGTGCCAGGCGACCTTCCAGCCCGCGGCCGGGCTGGGGCTGCTGCCGCTCGCGGGCGCCCCGCTGCGGTGGCGGCAGCTGCTCGGCTGGCACCCGGAGTCGCCGGTCGCCCGGGTCGCGCCGGTGATCGCCGAACACGCGCGGGCGGCCCACGCCGACGCCGTCCGGCGGAGCGCGCGGTACGCGGCCTGGCTGGACGGCGACCCCCGTTTCGGCACCGCGCCGCAGGATCCCGACGCCCATCCCCCCTCCTCCGCCCTTCCGCCCGCTCCCATAACGCGGCGGTAGGGGCGAACTGGTAGATCCGCGCCTCATGCGCCCGCCGTTACGTTGACGGCGCACCCCCCGAACATGAGGAGAGATCACATGCTCCGCAGGAATGCCGCGACGGCGGGTTTCGCACTCGCCCTCGCGCTGGTGGCCACCCCCGCCCTCGCCCAAGCCGGACCGGACGACGCCCTCACCCCGGGCAAGGCCGGCGCCGGCGACACGACCGCCGCCCTGTACACGGAGGCCAAGGCGATGGCCGCCAAGGCTCCCGCCCCCGCCCCCGGCCTGGTCGACGCCCTGGTGCGCGACCTCGGCATCGACGCCGGCCAGGCGAAGACCCGTCTGGTCAACGAGGCCGCCGCCGCCAAGGTCGAGCCGGTGCTCGCCGCCCGGCTCGGCGAGCAGTTCGGCGGAGCCTGGGTGGCCGGGCCCACCGCCGAGCTCGTCGTGGCGACCAGCGACTCCACGAAGGTCTCCGCCATCCTCAAGACCGGGGCGCAGGCCAAGGTGGTCCGGCACTCGCTCGCCACGCTCGACGCCGCCAAGGGCGCACTCGACGCCAAGGCCGAGGGCTCCCCCAGGTCGATCGCCTCCTGGTACGTCGACGTCCAGGACAACAGCGTCGTCGTCCTGGCGCGCGACACCGCCGAGGCCCAGGCCTTCGTGGACGCCAGCGGCGCCGACGCCTCCCTGGTCCGCGTCCGGCAGACCGCCGAGCAGCCCCAGCCGTTCTACGACGTGCGCGGCGGCGACGCCTACTACATGGGCGGCCGCTGCTCGGTCGGCTTCTCCGTGACCAAGGCCGGCAGCCAGGGCGGTTTCGTCACCGCCGGCCACTGCGGCGACGTCGGCACCGCCACGCAGGGCCACAACCGGGTCGCGCAGGGCACCTTCCGCGGCTCGTCCTTCCCGGGCAACGACTACGCCTGGGTCGAGGTCAACAGCCAGTGGACCCCGACCGGCGTCGTGAACGCCTACAACTCCGGCATCCTGCCGGTCCGCGGCTCCACGCAGCGGGCGGTCGGCTCCTCCATCTGCCGGGCCGGCTCCACCACCGGATACCACTGCGGCACCATCGGCCAGCACAACACCAGCGTCACCTACCCCGAGGGCACCATCTCCGGCGTGACCCGCACCAGCGTGTGCGCCGAGCCCGGCGACTCCGGCGGCTCCTACATCTCCGGCGACCAGGCCCAGGGCGTCACCTCCGGCGGCTCCGGCAACTGCAGCTCCGGCGGCACCACCTACCACCAGCCGGTCAACGAGATCCTCTCGGCGTACGGCCTGACCCTGGCCACGGACGGCGGCACCGAGCCGCCGCCGCCCACCGGCTGCACCGGCTACGGCCGGACGCTCAGCGGCTCGGCCACGTCCTCCGGCCAGAACCTCTACAGCAGCGGCTTCACCGCCGGCTCGGGCACCCACCGGCTCTGCCTGGACGGCCCGAACGGCGCCGACTTCGACCTCTACCTGCAGAAGCAGAGCGGCTCCTCCTGGGTGAACGTGGCCAGCGGGACGAGCTCCGGCCCTGACGAGTCCTTCACCTACAACGGCACCTCGGGCACCTACCGGGTCCGGGTCCACGCCTACAGCGGCACCGGCGCCTTCACCGTCGGCGTGACGACGCCGTAGCACGACCGCGGCGCGGTCGCAGCACCTCCGCGGCGGTGCCCGGGCTGCTCACGGGCACCGCCGCGGTCCCGCGCACGGCGCGGCACCCCCCGAACGGCGCCGCCGTCCCCTCCGCTGGGGCGGCGGCGCCGCTTCTCGTACGGCGGCCGTATGAGAATGAGGGGATGAGGCCGTACGAGAATGGAGGGATGAACGAGTTCCCATCCCTGAGCGAGGGCGCGGACCTGTCCGAGGTGATCGCCTCCCTGTCGCGGTCGGCGGAGGTCCTGGCCCGGGTCGCCGACGAGGTGGAGCGGGAGCCGCTGCCTCCCGGCCTCGTCAAGGCCCTGCCCCGGACCGAGCCGGTCGCGCTGCTGCTGGCCGCCCGGTCCGCGGAGGGCGAGGGCCGCTCGTTCGAGGCGGCCGGCCTCGTCGAGGAGGCCCTCGCCCTCGACGCCGGTCTCGAACCGGCCCTGCGGGACGCGGAGGAGTACGCCGCCTGCCGTACCGATCCCGGCCAGGAGCTGCCCGCGCGGGCCGCGCACCTGTTCCGGCGGCTGACCGCCTACCTCTACCGGCCGGCCCGCCGCCACCTGGTCGGCGACCTGGTGGCCCGGAGCGTGCGGGTGGCCGAGCACGCCCTGGCCGACCTGGCGTTGTTCGAGTACGACGTGGTCGGCGAGTTCCTGGACGCGCGGGGCGAGTGGCTGCGCAAGGACGAGGTCGCGCTGCTGGAGTCGTGGCGGCGGACCCCGCTCCGGCTCTGGGAGGTCCTCGGCGTCACCGGGCGGGAGATCACCCTGGGCGACGGCGACGGCGGCGAGGTGACCCTGACCGACGAGCTCCTGCCCGAGCAGGCCCTGCCCGGCGACCTGATGCTGACCCGGCTGCTGCACGACGGGGCCGGTCCGCGCGTGTTCGGCCACCCGTTCAAGGTGGACCCGGCGCGCAGGGACGAGATGCTCGCCCTGCTCGCCGGTCCGGTGGACCCTTCCGCGATCGCGGCCTTCTTCAGGCAGCCCGCACGGCCGGCGTCCGGCGGCTCTCCCACCACAGCGCCGCCCCGGTGATCAGCGCGCCCGCGCCCTCCCACAGGCCCACGCCGAGGAACTTCGCGGGCGCCTCGCCGGTGACCACCAGGGTGGTGAAGACGGTGAAGGTGACCAGGCGGAACGGGACCGTCCAGAGGAAGAAAGGGCGGAAGTCCACGGCCGAGGCGAGCATGTAGTAGACGCCCATGTTCACCGCCGCCATCGACGAGGCGGCCATGTAGACGAGGGTGTAGTCGCCGGGGGCGCGCGTCTGGAGCACCTCGAACCCGAGCATCTCCAGCGTCGTGCCGGGTGAGACGAGCCCGAGCAGGCCGAGGAGGAAGGCCAGCAGGCCGAAGACGGCGATGGTCCAGCCGGACGGGGTGCGCGGTAGCCGCACGGGGTGCCTCCGAGGTGGGGAACGCGAGGGGGATCTGACCGACCGGCCGCAGGAGGTGTAGCCTCAGCAGCGATCTCTGATCGCGCATTTCATCACGAAATTCCCCCCGAGGCGACGTATGGACAATCCCGGCCGGCCGATCCGCTTCCGGATCACCGCCCTGCTACTGGTGCCGATCGTCTCCCTCGTCCTGCTCTGGGGCTTCGCCGCGGCGCTGACCGCCGGGGACGGGATGCGGCTCCTGGAGATCAACACCCTGGTCGACAGGGTGGCCACGCCCTCGGAGAAGGCGGTCGTCGAGCTGCAGAACGAGCGGCTGCACTCGGCCCGCTACCTGCGCGACAGGTCCGACCAGGAGACGGTCGTCCAGCAGCGGCTGGAGTCCGACCAGGCCCTCGCCGCCTTCCGCAGGACCGCCCTGTCGGCGGAGACCCAGGACGCGGTCGGCGACGACATGCGCATCCGGCTCACCACGCTCTTCGCCGAGCTGGACCAGTTGCCCACCGCCCGCGCCCTGGTCGACTCCCGCGGTGCGGACACCACCCGGGTGATCCGCGCCTACAACAACATCATCGACTCGATGTTCCGCATGTACGACCGGATGATCCTGGTCCCCGACATCTCGATCTACCAGCAGGCCCGGTCGGTCACCGGACTCGGCGAGGCCAAGGAGCTCCTGGCCAGGGAGCGGGCGCTGCTGTCGGCCGTGGGCGCCGGGGGGAGGCTGACCGACACCGAGCACGCCGCGTTCGCCGAGATGGCCGCCGCCCGCCGGCTGGTGTACCGGCAGGCCCTGGCCCGGCTCGACACCGAGCTGCGCGGGCCGTACGACGTGCTCGGCACCTCCCCGTCCTACCGGGCCTTCCTCGACCTGGAGTCGCGGACGCTGGCCTTCCGCACGCTGCCGACGGACCTGTCGCCGGTGGAGCAGCTCTGGGTCAAGGTGGAGCGCCAGCAGGTCGAGGTGGTCTCGCTGCTGACGGCCCGGGTCATCCCCGCCGCGGTCGCCATCCTGGTCCAGATCGCGGTCGCGGGCGGACTCGGCCTGATCATGCTGATCCTGTCGGTGGTGCTGGCGCACCGGTTCGCCGCACGGCTCGCCGCCGAGCTGGGCGAGCTGCGGGACATGGCCATCCAGCTGGCGGAGGTGCGGATGCCCCGGCTGGTCGAGCGGCTCCGGCGGGGCCAGGAAGCCCCCGAGGAGGCGCTGCCCCCGCTCGGCGGCACGCCGGAGATCCGCGACATCGGGCAGGCGCTCGACACGGTCCGGCACACCGCCTACGAGGCGGCGGCGGACCAGGCCAGGCTCCGCAGGGGCGTCAGCCAGGTCTTCGTCAGCCTGGCCCGGCGCAACCAGTCGCTGCTGCACCGCCAACTCACCCAGCTGGAGGCGATGCAGCGCAAGGAGGAGCAGCCGGAGACGCTCTCCGACCTCTACCGCCTGGACCACCTGACCACCAGGATGCGCCGCCACGCGGAGAACCTGATCATCCTGTCCGGCGCGGCGCCCGGCCGGGGCTGGCGCAAGCCGGTCCCGGTGGTGGACGTGCTGCGCGCGGCCGTGGCGGAGGTCGAGGAGTACGCCCGGGTGCGGGTGCTGCCCGCGCCCCAGGCCTCGCTGACCGGCGCGGCCGTGGCCGACCTCATCCACCTGGTCGCGGAGCTGGTGGAGAACGCGACGGTGTTCTCCCCGCCGCAGACCCGGGTGATCGTGCGGGCCGAGTGGGCGGCGGCCGGGCTGGCCGTCGAGGTGGAGGACCGCGGTCTGGGCATCCCGGACGCGGAGCTGGCCGAGCTCAACCGCCGCCTGGCCGAGCGGCCGGAGTTCGACCTGGCCGACAGCGACCGGCTCGGCCTGTTCGTGGTCGCCATGCTCGCCTCCCGGCACGGCGTCCAGGTCACCCTGCGCCCCTCCCCCTACGGCGGGATCAGCGCGATCGCCCTGATCCCGTCCTCGGTGCTGGCCGAGGAGGAGACCCCCGCGCTCCCGTGACCGGGATCGCCCGGCCGGTGCGCGGCCGCGGGTCTGGCCGCGCAGTGGCGTCCAGCCGGGCCGCGGCGCCGTTCTCCGCCGCCGGGAGGTCCTCACCGCTCGGCTTGATCATGGTCATCCGGGTCTGCGGGTCCGCCGGGCGGGGCGCGGACCGGGACGGTGGGAGCCTCATCACTTATGGCGGGGATCAGCCGAAGATAGCCCCGATATGGGCATAATGAAGGGGTGTCGCGGACGCAAGTCCCTTTGACGGGCGGAAACGAGGGGTGTTGACTGTGCGCATGCCGAGCGAGGGGGACGGTCCGATCTCCGGCGCGGGGACGCTCCTGGGCATCCTGCGCGACGGGCAGGCCCGCACCCGGGCCGAGCTGGTGCAGCTCACCGGTCTGGCCCGGTCCACCCTGGCCCAGCGGCTCGACGCGCTCGTCAGCCAGCAGTGGATCGTGCCCACCGAGGAGGCGGTCTCCTCGGGCGGGCGCCCCGCCGTCGCCTTCACCTTCAACCGCTCCGCCCGCGTCGTCCTCGCCGCCGATCTCGGCGCCACGCACGCCAGGATCGCGGTCACCGACCTGGCGACCGAGGTGCTGGCCGAGCGTGCGGCCGAGATGCCGATAGACCGGGGACCCGAGCCGACGCTCACCTGGCTCCAGCGGACCTTCGAGGAGATGCTCACCGAGACCGGCCACTCGATGGCCGAGGTGTGCGGCATCGGCGTCGGGCTGCCCGGCCCGGTCGAGCACGGCTCCGGACGCCCGGTCAACCCGCCGATAATGCCGGGCTGGGACGGCTTCCCCGTCCCCGAGTGGCTCGGCGGGCGGCTGGGCGTGCCCGTGCTCGCCGACAACGACGTGAACATCATGGCCCTCGGCGAGCACTGGGCCGCCCGCCCGGAGGCCGACCACCTCATCTTCGTCAAGATCGGCACCGGCATCGGCTGCGGCATCATCAGCGACCGCCGCCTGCACCGCGGCGCCCAGGGCGCGGCCGGGGACATCGGGCACATCCGGGTCGCCTCGGCCCTCGACACCGTCTGCCGGTGCGGCAACGCCGGCTGCCTGGAGGCCGTCGCCGGGGGGGCCGCGATGGCCGCCCGGCTGCGCGCCCAGGGGGTGGAGGCGGCGGACAGCCGTGACGTGGTCCGCCTGGTGCGGGGCGGCAACACCCAGGCCGTCCAGCTCATCCGCCAGGCGGGACGCGAGATCGGCGACGTCCTCGCCTCGATCGTGAACTTCTTCAACCCCTCGGTCATCGTGATCGGCGGCGACCTCTCCGAGGCCGGGGAGCAGGTGCTGGCCGGGCTCCGCGAGGTCATCTACAGCAGGTCGCTCCCCCTGGCCACCCAGCACCTGACCATCACCGCCAGCGAGCTGGGCGATCGGGCGGGTGTGATCGGCGCGGCCGTCATGGTCGTCGACCACGTGCTGTCCCCCGGCACCGTCGACCGGTCCGTCGCCCCGGACTGAACCGCCGTCACGCCGGTTCGCGTCCGCGCCGGGGCGGAGCGGGACCCCATCCCCTTGATCATCTTCTCGGGCCGGGCGGCGCATGGTCTCCCGACTGCCGGGTATGCCCGGTTTTGAGAACCTGACGTGGGGAGACAGCGGCCGGGCGCGCCCGGCCGTACCGACAGACCCGTACGGGGGGAACACCATGGCGGAACCGAGAACGTCCGGCCCGGACACCGGGGAGAGCCCGGAGACCCTGTCGCCCGGCGGCTCCCGGCACCTGCAGAGCCCGCTCTCCCAGTCGCCGGACGCCCAGCCCGAAGGGGACCCCGAGGGCGGGGTCTGGGTGGACCCGCATCCGCCCGGAGCGGACTCCCCCGACGACGTGGAGGAGCCCTCCGACGACTGAGCCCGGCCGTGTGCGCGGCCGGAGCCGGCGGGTGCGGCCGGGCGCGGCGACCGCGAGCGGTGCGGAGGCCGCGCCGGGCCGGGGGCGCTAGTCCTTCCCGCGGCCGGTGATCGCGTCGCGCATCCGGTCGACCAGACCGGTCAGCGGCCCCACCATCATGTTGGCCGGAGGCTTGTCCGGCGCGGCCGGGTGCGGTCGCGTGGGGGCGATCTTCTTGATCGCCTGGACCTTCCGCCCCAGCTCGGCGAGCTGGGAGACGTCGCTGTGCGCGCGCAGCTGGGGGAAGAGCTCGTCCTCCTCCTCCCGGATGTGGGTCCGGATCTCCATCATCAGCTGCTTGAGCAGGGCCGCGTGGCCGGGATCGGCGACGTCGGTCTGCTCCAACCTCTTCATGGTCTTCTCGGCCTCGGCGTGCTCGGCCAGTTCCCGGTCGGCGAGCTGGTCGCCACCGGGCACGACCCTGCGGACGGCCGGGTACAGGTAGGCCTCCTCGGCGACCGCGTGGCGGACCAGCTCGATGATGACCTTCTCGGTCAGCTGGCGGCGCCGCTCCATGTCGCTCGGGCTCAGCCGCTCCAGCTCGGTGAACATCTGCTCGACCTCGCGGTGGTCGTGCGTCAGCACGGCGACGACGTCGGTCTCCTGGACTGTGCTCATCGGCGGTTTCCTCTCTGCACCCGCGGACCGGCACCGAGGGCCTGCCCGGCGACGGGCCGTCGCCGGTCGCCGCGCCCCCGGCCGGTGCCGCGGCGGGACTCTCCCACCGCCAAGGTCGCAAACGCAGCGGTGCGCGCACGGCCGACGCGGCCGCGCCGAACAAGGCTTTTCCGCGGGATGCCCGCTTGATTACCTCGGTCCCCTAAGCGGGAGATCCACCTCCGAGCGGCCTTTGCGCCTGCCTCCCGGCCCTGCCGGGCTCCGGCGTCACACCTCGGTCGGCTTCTCGTACCCCTCGTCCTGTCCGTAGACCCGGCGGTCCGGATCGCCCTCGGGCTGGTTGGCCGGGTCAGTCTCGGACGGCGCGGCCTCCCCGGCGATGTCCGGCTCGTCGTGCACCTCGGGGTTCTCCCTGCGGTCGGCGAGCGGCTTGTCCTCATCGGATCGCGGCATGTTCCCTCCCGGTCGGTCTCGTCGATGCGGGAGGTCTGCCCCCGGACGGCCCGTCCATGCCGGGCGCACCCGCCTCCGGAGAGCCCGCCGAAACCGTACAGACCACCCCGAATGAGGGAAGGAGCAGATTCGGCATGACTCCGCGGGGTAATTAGGTGATCACACTGAGCGACCGCGGGCCGGCGTTCCCCGGTCCCCGGTGCGGCACCGACCACGTGGAGACTAGTGATGACGACCTACAGACAGCCCTCCGGGGAGCCGCTCACCTCACCGCTGGCCCCGGTCCACCGGCATCGCCGGGGCGCCGTTGTCGTGCACTGGCTGACCTCCACCGACCACAAGGTGATCGGCTACCTCTACCTGATCACCTCGTTCGGATTCTTCCTGGTCGGCGGGATCATGGCGCTCGTCATCCGCGCCGAGCTCGCCCAGCCCGGCATGCAGATCGTGCACCAGCAGCTGTACAACCAGCTGTTCACCATGCACGGCGCGATCATGCTGCTGCTGTTCGCCACCCCCCTCTTCGCCGGGTTCGCCAACGTGGTCATGCCGCTGCAGATCGGCTCGCCGGACGTGGCCTTCCCCCGGCTGAACATGGTCAGCTACTGGCTGTTCCTGTTCGGCGGGTTGATCGCGGTCAGCGGCTTCTTCACCAACGGCGGCGCCGCCGACTTCGGCTGGACGGCCTACACGACGCTGTCCCTCGACACCTTCTCCCCGCAGACCGGCAGCGACCTGTGGATCTCGGGCCTGGTGATGACCGGTCTGGGCACCATCCTGGGCTCGGTCAACTTCATCACCACGATCATCTGCATGCGCGCGCCGGGACTGACCATGTTCCGGATGCCGATCTTCACCTGGAACGTGCTGCTCACCTCGATGCTGGTGCTGATGGCGTTCCCGGTGCTGGCCGCCGCCCTGCTGGGCCTGCTGGCCGACCGCAAGCTCGGCACGCACATCTTCGACCCGGTGACGGGCGGCCCGCTGCTCTGGCAGCATCTGTTCTGGTTCTTCGGCCACCCCGAGGTCTACGTCATCGCGCTGCCGTTCTTCGGCATCATCACCGAGGTCATCCCGGTCTTCAGCCGCAAGCCGATCTTCGGCTACGTCGGCCTGGTCGGCGCGACCATCGCCATCGCCGGTCTGTCCATGGCGGTCTGGGCGCACCACATGTTCCCGACCGGCCAGGTGCTGCTGCCGTTCTTCTCGTTCATGACGTTCCTCATCGCGGTCCCGACCGGGGTGAAGTTCTTCAACTGGGTCGGCACCATGTGGCGGGGGCACATCGTGCTGCAGTCGCCGATGCTGTTCGCCATCGGCTTCCTGGTCACCTTCCTGTTCGGCGGCCTGACCGGCATCATCCTGGCCTCCCCGCCGCTGGACTTCCACGTCCACGACTCCTACTTCGTGGTGGCGCACTTCCACTACGTCGTCTTCGGCACCGTGGTCTTCGCGATGTTCGCCGGTTTCTACTTCTGGTGGCCGAAGATGACCGGCCGCATGCTCAACGACACGCTCGGCAAGTGGCACTTCTGGACGCTGTTCATCGGCTTCCACACCACCTTCCTGGTCCAGCACTGGCTCGGCGTGGAGGGCTTCCCGCGCCGCTACGCCGACTACAGCACCGCCGACGGCTTCACCGACCTGAACATCGTCTCCTCCCTCGGCGCCCTCCTCCTCGGCCTGTCCACGCTCCCGTTCGTCTACAACGTCTGGCACACCGCCAAGTACGCGCCGCGGGTGACCGTGGACGATCCGTGGGGGTACGGCAACTCCCTGGAGTGGGCCACCTCCTGCCCGCCGCCGCGGCACAACTTCACCTCCATCCCCACCATCCGCTCCGAACGGCCCGCCTTCGACCTGCACCACCCCAAGGTGGCCGCCGAGTCCCAGCCGCGCCAGCTCGACCCGACCGAGCCCTCCGAGGAGATCTGACTCCACCGCCTCCGTTACCGCCGAGACTCGGGGGGCAGCGGGGGACGGTAGGGGAAACAGCAGGAAGGAGTCGCTGTGAGCGAGCACATTCCGGAGCACGACCCGCATTCGCGGTTCGAGGACGAGGGCATCCCGGACCTGCAGGACGGCACTCCGCAGCAGCAGTGGGCGGTGGATCCGCAGGAGGCGCCGCTTCCCGGCGACCGTCCCATCGCGGTCGACGACTTCGGGACCACGGTCGACGAGCAGATCCAGGGCGAACCGCTGGAGGGCCGCCTGGCCCGCGAGGTGCCCGAGGAGCAGCCGGTGTTCGGGGTCGACCCGTCCGAGGAGACCGGCCCCGGGGAGCGGCGCCTGGACCCGGAGATCCCGGACGACCTCGACGGCGGGGTGAGCGCCGAGAGCGGCCTGGGGCCGGGCTCCGATCTCGACACCGGGTACGAACCGGACACCGGCGTCGATGCCGGCTACCCCGCGCAGCCGGAGGAGCCGTCCGGCGCCGTGTGGGACGAGCCCCGGCCCGCGGGCCGGCTGGTCGACCCCGACCAGGGCGGGCGCTCCGACACCGAGGCCGATCTGATCGGCGAGGAGGTGGGCCCGGACGGCGGCGGCTACACGGCCGAGGAGGCCGCCATGCGGGTGGAGCCCGAGTGAGCGCGGCAGGAGGAGAGAACGCGATGAGCGAGGAAGAGCGCCGCAGAGAGGCCGAGCGGGAGAAGTTCAAGGGCACGACCTTCGACCCCGAGCTGCACGACATGGGCGGCGACGTCGGCCCCGCCTCGATCCGCGGGTCCAACGCCAAGCCCGGCGGTGATCCGAACGACGACGCCGCGCCCAGGAGCGGCTGGTCCGAACCGATGGGATACATGGCCGGCCCCGACGACGAGCAGCCGGGCACGGCCGGCTCGGACGCCAAGGCGGTGGGCGCGCGCACCGACGACCTCGACCACGTCGAGACGGTCCCCGGGCCCAGCCCCTCCCCCATGCCGGAGGGCACCGACGGCCCGTACGACCGTCCGGAGGACGCCGCCCGGCGGGCGAGGGGCCCGGTGGAGGACGGTCCGGACGACGACGGACCGCGGCCGGACCGTACGGCCGCGGCCGGGGGCGGGCACGTGGGGGCCGGCCTCGACTGGGTCTCCGGGGACGAGGACGATCCCGACGGAGGGTCCGGCCGGACCGGGGAGGACGACGGAGGCTACCTGCCGGGAGAGGGAACGGGCCGGCCCTTCCGTTGAGCCCCCCGCTCTCCGGGCCGCCGGCGACCCGCTGTCCGCTCTTCAAGCCGCCGGTGACCCGCCGTTCACTCTCCGGGCCGCCGGTCCGGCCGCCCGCCCCATCGCGCCGGTTCCTTCGGCACGGCGGGGCGGGCGGTCGCATGACGGGGCGGATGGTTCCAGATGAAAGCCACGAAAAGGTGAGATTCAGGTCTCCGATGACGTTCCGGTGCCAAAGTTCTGCGATCTCCGCGCGGGCGCAGCGTGATCACGGCTCGACGGGGAATTCGTCCTGATGGCTGGATGAAACAGCCGATAGGTGCTCCCCCTCCTCTCTTGGACGGCCATGTCACCTCTGAGCAGTGTCAACCTGATCGCCCGGGCTCCCCGCCGAGCCGGTCCTCCGCGCGCCGGCGGCACGTCGTGAGCCTGTCCCGGCGGGAGAGCCAGATCCTGGCGGAGATCGAGCAGTCGCTCCGCAGGCAGGACCGGGCCTTCGCCTGCCGTATGGACGCTCTGAACGCGGCACGGCCCGCCAGGGGCGTGTGCCACCGCTTCGGCTACACCACCAGCCGGCGGGAACTCGTCTGCGTCGTCGCCGCCACGTTCATCCTGACGGCCGTGCTGGTGGTCCTCACCCTCGCGCTCCCCGACCGCCCGTGTACGCCGCGCTCCTCTCCCGCCTCCGCCGGGCCCACCACCTCCGAGCCGCCCTCCTCCGAACTCCCCGCCGAGGTCCGCAGGCCGGCCTGCCGCCCGTGAGCGGCGCCTCGGCCCCGCTCGTCCCCACCCCGTTCGCCGCGTCCCACGGCGCCGACGGCGCCGAGGCCCGTGCCCGGATCGCCGGGGCACCACCGCTCCGGCGGGGCTGAGCGGGTACGGCTCTGCGGTCCGCCGGACGACCAGGAGCCACTCGACACCTCGTCGAGTGGCTCCTGTTCCGCCGGCCCCTGTCAGCGGGAGAAGGCCCCGCGCACCACGCCCCGGACGACCTCCCCGGGCCGCTGCTGCTCGCCGTGCAGGGAGGTCAGGACGACCAGCACGCCCGTGAGGCCGGGGACCACCCACTGCATGACGCGCAGCCGCCGCTGCGCCGTGGCGATCTCGAGCGGGGTGTCCTCGTCCGGCTTCACCCCGCCCTCCGCGGGCACGTCGCCGGCCCGGTCGAGCTCGGCGCCGAGCTTCCTGCTGTAGGCCGTCGCGGCCAGCGCCGCACCGGTCACGATCCCCTTGGCCACGGAGTTGGCGGCCACGCCCCGCTGGGCGGCCACCCGTCCCTTGTTCGCCGCCAGCAGGCCGAACGAACCGATGATGTTCATCGCGATGCCCACGGCGTTGACCGGCGTCCACCGGTTCCATCCGGCGTTCGCCACCCGCGTGCGCTCGCGCCTGTCGCTCACCTCGGAGGAGGCGCCGTTGAGGCCGACGGCGCCCATCAGCGCGCCCCCGAACCAGATGGCCGTCCCGAGGTCGTGCACGGCGCGCACGACCGTGTTCCGTTGCCGCATGGGCTTTCTCCCTGCCGTCGATCTGCCGTCGATCTGCCGTCGGTATGGACTCCGACGACGTCCCGGCGGGCACCTCCGCCGGCGTCGTCGCGACGGAGGTTGACTACCCGGATCCGGCGGCGGGCTCCCGCCCGTCCCCGTTCCTGGGATGATTCCTGGGACAAGATTGACACGGGCCCGCCACCCGGGGTCAGGCCACGCGCACCGCGACCTCCGCGGAGCCCAGCAGCGCCTTGGAATACGGGCAGTGCCGGTGCGCCTGCTCGGCGAGGCGCCCGGCGGTCTCCCGGTCAACCCGGGGCATCCGGACCGTCACCTCGACGCCGATCGCGTAGTCGTCGCTCTTGCCGCGTTTGCGCAGCGCCACGGCCGCGTCGACACTGGCGCCGCCGGTGTCCGCGCCTCCCCGGCCGGCGACCAGTTCGAGGGAGCTGTGGAAGCAGGTCGCGTAGGCCGCGGCCAGGAGCTGCTCCGGGTTGGGGGCGCCTCCGGGCCCGCCGAGCTCGCGGGGGGCCCGCATCTCCAGATCGAGCAGCCCGTCGTCCGTGGTCACCCGCCCGCCCCGGCCGCCCGCCGACGACGCCCGCGCGGTGTAGAGGGTGTCGTAGTCCCCATGGCCGTCCGGGCCGCCCGCACCGGGCGCGGACCCGTCGTGCCCGGCCGCCGTGCGGTGCGGGCCGAGCTCGGCCTCGACGCCCGGCCCCGAGTAGTCCGAGGCCGTCACCCGGCCCGGCGCGCCGGCCGTGCCGGTTCCCGGCCGCTCCCGGCCGGTTCTCGTGTCCTGGCTCATGGATCGATCCCCCGAATCTCCCCGCCCGGGACGGGCCCGACGCCCGCCGTGTCCTGCCGTCCCGGGTCCGGATCCGCGTGACACGGCGGGGAACGCCGGTTACCTACCCCAGCGGGGAGAGCTGACACGGTCTCGTGATCACCGGCCCCTCGATCCGGACCAGGTCGGCGGGCTCCTCCGCCGCGTACACCGCCCCTCCCGTCCGGACGGCGGCGGCGACCGCCGAGTCGAGGTGGCCGTTGACGCCCTTGACCAGGAAGTCGTCCAGTGCGCCCGCGACGAGGCGCAGGACGGCCGCGCCGCCGCGTGCGGTGACGACCTCCGTCTCCCGGCCGTCCAGGTCGATCCGTACGGGACCTTCGTGGCCGCTCATGGCCAGCACCGTCAGGTAGGCGACGTCGCGGTCCGGGTGCACCCGCAGGAACGCGTCGGCGTCGCCCTCGACCACCCGGGGCCCGCGCGCCGTCCCCCCGGCCTCGGTGCCGCCGGTCCCGGTGCCGCCGGTCCCAGGAGCGCCGTCCACGCCGTCCACGCCGTCCACGCCCGCCGCACCGCCTGCGTCCGCCGTACCGCCCTGCGGGACCGCGGCCCCGCCGAGCGCATCGGCGAGGATCCGGCACGGGCGCAGGTCCTCGTCCAGCTCGGGCAGGGCGCCGTCGACGTCCAGGAGGCCGCCGCCCGCGACGTACCCGGCCAGCAGCCGCTGGACGCGGCGGTGCATGAACGGGCCGCCCGGGACCGTCAGGCGCGGGCAGGAGGCCGGTTCCAGCGCGTCCGCGCTCTCCAGGTCCAGCACCCGGTAGTCGAGCCCGGCGGCGCGCATGCGGTCGTGGAAGGCGCGCAGCGCGCGGCCGCACTCCGGAGCGCCGGAGCCGGGCGGCGCCCAGGCGGCGATGCCCGCGTACGGCAGGTAGAGCCCGAACGCCCCGCCGTGCACCGGCGCGCACTCCAGGAACTCGGCTCCGTGCCGGGCGAAGAACTCCGCCAGCGCGCGCACCGCGGGCGCCTTCGCACCGGCCGTGCCGTCGGCGCCGATGGGCGCGCAGTCGGGGTACGGCGCGGCGTGCACGGAGTCGAGCCCGGGCGGCCAGCCCGAGGTGCCCGCCGCGGTGTAGACGTTGAAACCGGTCGCCCCGGCGGCCAGGGCGAGCAGGCTCTGGTGGAAGCTGGTGGCCGCGTCGGCGTAGGCGCGGTCGTAGAGCTCGGAGAACCCCCAGTTCTCCTCCAGGTTCGGGCCGGGCGCGCGCTTGGCGGCGAGCACGTAGCGGGCCTGCGCGTCGGGATCCGCCGAGACCACGCCCATCCAGTTGGTGAAGCCGTAGTGGACGCCTTTCCACATCTCGGGGCGGACCCGGGCCAGCCAGTCGTCGAAGGAGTGGTGGTCGCCCGCGGGCGGGTTCAGGTTGACCACGACCGGGACGCCGCAGCCCACCGCGCGGGTCCAGCGGTGGTAGACCTCGGTGAGGTAGTCGGCGTGGAAGCGGCCCCAGTCGGCGTACGCCTGCTGCTCCTCCGGACGCGCGGGCGCCGTCCACTCCCGGGGCGGCTCGATCTCGTCCCAGCCGCGGACCTCCGTCGCGTGGACCCGGTTGTACTCCTCCGGCGTGCCGTACCGCCGCTCCAGCCCGGCCCGGAAGAAGGCCAGGCCCGAGGCGCTGTAGTCGTAGGCCGACAGGGGCAGCGCCCCGTTGGTGAAGACGCCCTCGTTGGCGATCTGCACCAGGACGACGGGGCCGTCCGGATGGCGGGCGCCCGCGAGGACCTGCTCACCGACCGCCTCCAGCCACCGGGTCGCGTGCGCGTCGAAGACCGCGCCGAGCGGGGCGGGCAGCTGCCGGCCGGCCCAGCGCGCGGGGGCTCCCGCCGCGTCCAGCAGGGGCTCGATCAGACCGTCGGCCTCCGGGTCGACCCAGTCGGGCAGGCCGCCGAAGTCGGTCTCGGCGTGGATGAACGGCCCCGGCTTGGCGACGACCTCGACCCCGAGCGAGCGGCACAGGGCGAGGAAGCCGACGACGTCGCGGCTCGGGTGGGTGGAGCCGGTGAAGTCCGGCGGCGATCCGGCCTCCGGCTGGTGGTGCCGCCAGGGGATGTAGCAGGTGACGATGGTGATGCCCAGTTCGTCGCGGATCGCGGTGATCCGGTCCGCCCAGACCGAGGGACGGTCGCGGTAGTAGGGGTAGTCGGCGGTGACGAGCAACCGGGGCTCGCCGTCGAGGACGGTGACTCCGTCGCGGACCTCGATGGTCACGCAGGACTCCTTCTGACGAGCGCGCACGGGCCTGCGGCGGGTGCGCACGGATACGGACGGACACGGACAGGTGTGGACGGGTCTGCCGCGGATACGGACGGACGCGAACGGGTGCGGACGGGTGCCGATGAGCGTCGGCGGGCGGGCCCGGGCCGGCGGGTACGGCGGGCCGGGCCGGTGCCGCCGGATCCGGCGGCACCGGGGCCTACGACTTCAGGCCGGTGAACGCGATGCCGGCCAGGATGCGCCGCTGGAAGACCAGCAGGACGATGACCACGGGGACGACGGCCAGCGAGGCGCCGGCCATGATGTAGTAGGCGCGGCCCGCCCACTGGCTGGTGAGCTGCTGCAGCGCGAGCGGCAGCGTGTACAGGTCGGGGCTGTTGAGCACGACCAGCGGCCAGACCAGGTCGTTCCAGTGGAAGATGAAGCTGGTGATCGTGACGACCGCGAGCACCGGCTTGGAGAGCGGCAGGATGATCCGCCAGAAGATCTGCATCCGGCCGGCCCCGTCGATGAGCGCGGCCTCCTCCAGCTCGGCCGGCAGGGAGCGGAAGAACTGCCGGAGCAGGAAGACGTCCAGCACCGAGACCAGGTTGGGCACGATCAGGCCCCAGGGCGAGTCGAACATGCCGAGCTGCTGGGTGACGTGGACCCTGGGCACCAGCAGCGTGATCGTGGGCACCATCATCCCGGCGAGCAGGACGACGAAGAGCCTGTCCCGCCCGGGGAAGGGAATGCGCGCGAAAGCGTAGGCGGCGAAGGCGTCCAGGAGCAGCTTGCCGGGTACCAGGACGAGGCAGACCCAGAGGCTGTTGAGGAACGCCTGGCCGAAGCCGCTGATGTCGAGGACGTAGGAGTAGTTCTCCAGGGTGGGGGACCACTCCCCCGTCCTGCGGTCCAGCGGCAGCAGGCTGGGCACCTTGGTGTAGATGTCCGGGCCGTGCTTGAAGGAGGTCGCGAGCATCCAGACGAACGGGACGACCGCGACGGCCGCGAGCGCCACGAGGGCCGCGTAGACGGGGGCGAGCCTCAGCCGGGACCGGACCGGCCCCGCCGGCGTCCCGGACCTCCCCGGCGGTCCCGGCCTCCCCGGTGCGCTCTGTGTCCCCGGCGTTCCCGGCGTTCCCGGTGTTCCCGGTGTTCCCGGTGTTCCCGGCGTCCTTGATGTAACGGCGTTCACGCCGCCTCCTGCTTGACGAACCTGAACTGCACGGCGGTGATGATCATGATGAAGACGAGCAGGATGAACGACATGGCGCAGGCCGCACCCATCGCGTCGTAGCGGAACGCGAACAGGTACAGGTGCAGGACGTAGGCCAGGCCCGACTGCTCAGGGCCGCCCGCGGCGCCCTTGCCGCCGCCGCCCGAGAAGATCACGTAGACCAGGCCGAACACCTGCAGCGCCGCGATCACCCCGGTGACCAGCAGGTAGAAGGTGGTGGGCCGGAGCATCGGGAACACCACCTTCCGGAACCGCTGCACCGGTCCCGCGCCGTCGATGGTCGCCGCCTCGGTGATCGAGGCGGGGATGCCCTTCAGCCCCGCCAGGTAGATGATCATCGAGATGCCGCACTGCCAGGCGGCGATGAACGCGAGCGCCGGGATGACCAGTTCCGGGGTGTTGAGCCAGTTCTGCGGCGGGACCCCGAACAGCCCCAGCACACTGTTGATCAGGCCGTACTGCGGGTCGTAGAGCCAGCGCCAGATGGCTCCGACCGCCGCCTCGGCGGTGACCACCGGCAGGAACAGCAGCAGCCGGAACACGTTGGAGCCGCGGCGGACCGCGTTGACCAGCAGTGCCTGTGCCAGGGCGGTGCCCAGCGTCAGCGGCACCGCGATCAGCGTGTACTGGAGGGTGACCCGCACCGACTTCCAGAAGTGCGGGTACTTGACGTCGTCGGTGAACAGGTCGGCGTAGTTGGCCAGGCCCACCCAGTTCGCCTCGCTGCGCAAGTCCCAGTCGGTGAAGCTGTAGTACAGCGCCGAGAGCGCGGGATAGAGCAGGAAGACGGCGAAGTACACCACCGCCGGAGTGACCAGGAGCCATCCGACGAGATGGTCGCGGCGCCCGGTCCCCGGGCGGCGCCGGCGCCGTCCGGGGTCGGGCGCCGCGGTGGGCCTTGCGGCCGGCACCGGAGATGCCACGGGATCTGCCTCTCTCGCGTCGGGTCCGCCGGCGGGCCGGTCAGCCGTTCCAGCCGAGCAGCGTGCGGGCCTTGGCACCCGCCTCGCTCAGCGCCTGCCTGGGCGCGACCTTGCCGGTGAGGGCCGACTCCAGGGCCGGAGCGATGATCTCGTCGTTGATCTGGATCCACTGCGGCACGGCGGGCCGGGCGCGCGTGGCCTTGAGCGCCTCGATGAAGACCGCGTGCTCGGGTCCCATCTTGGCCGCCGCGATCCCGGCCCCCTCGATGTTGGCCGGGTAGCCGCCGACCGCCTCGGCGAGCGCGACGCTGCTGTCGGGGGCGGTCAGGTGCTTGAGCCACTTCCAGGCCAGGTCGGCGTTCTTCGTGCCGGTGAAGACCACGGCGTTCTCGCCGCCGATGTTGCTGGCGGGCTCATTCTTGTACGGCAGGGGCGCGACGCCGAAGTCCAGGTCCGGGAACTGGTCCCGGATGGTGGAGATGTCCCACGGGCCGCTGATCGTCATGGCCGCCAGGCCGTTCTCGAACGCCTTGTCGGCGTCGGTGATGCTCCGCGGGGAGGACTTCAGCAGGTCCACCCAGAGCTGCAGGGCGTCGACGGCGGGCTGCTCGTCGAAGGTGACCTTCTTCGCCTTCTCGTCGACGAGGGTGCCGCCCGCGCCGGCCACGAAGCCGGGCCACATCCAGGCGCCGTAGCCGTCGCCCTTGGGCACCACGATGCCGGCGGTCTTCGGGTCCGCCCTGTGCACGCTCTCGGCGGCCTGCTTGAGCTCGTCCCAGGTCCTGGGCGGGGTGGGCACGAGCTTCTTGTTGTAGTAGAGCCCGACCGTGGTGATGTCGAGGGGGACGCCGTAGAGCCTGCCACCGACCTTGTTGGTCTCCAGGCCTCCGGCGTAGAACTCCTTCTCGTCGATCGTCCCGGCGGGCACCTGGAGGATCGTGCCGTCCAGCGCGTACCGGGAGACCAGCGGCTGGTCGAGGTAGCCGCCGTCGGGGACGTTCTTGCTGGCGATCGCGGTGCCCAGCTTGGTGTTGTAGTCGTCCTTGGGGATCTGGACGAGCTTGACCGTGACGCCGTTGGCCTTCTCGAAGTCCGTCCGGAGCCTCTCCAGGATCTGCCCGCCCTGCGGGGTGAGCGGCTGGAACGTCCAGAACGTCAGCGTCCTGCCGTGCTCCGCGGCGCCGCCGCTCCCGCAGGCGGCGAGCCCCGCCACCATCGCCGCGGCCACGAGGGCCCCGCGTGTTCTCCTGACCATTGTGATTCTCCTTCGGGGGGTGTGAGGCGGCGCTGCGCGCCCGCACGGTGGCGTATCACCACAGCTCAAGGCGCTCCTGGAGACCTCTCACAAGATAGTGCAAACCTTAAAAAAAGATAGAATGTGATTGGGAACACTTCGGTAACGCAGCGCGCGGCATGCCGCCGGGAGCCCGGACCCGGCATAGTCGGCGGGGCGTCGTCCGCGCCAGGCACCGGATGACTTACTTCACGGCCTGATCTAACATGGCCGCAGCTCCGGGGGAAGGAAGACCATGGTCAGGCCCGAACGCAGGACGGTACGCGACCTCCGCAAGGGGAACCGGGCGGTGCTGCTGCGGACGCTCTACTTCGCCGGGCCCACCAGCCGTCACGAGCTCACCCGGCTGACCGGCCTGAGCGCCGCCTCGGTCAGCAACGTGACCGGCGACCTCATCGCCGACGGCGTCGTCGTGGAGGCCGGCCTGGTCGAGTCCGACGGCGGGCGCCCCCGGGTGCTGCTCCGCGTCGACCCGGAGTTCGGCTACGCCATCGGGGTGGACGTCGGCGAGACCCACGTGCGCGTCGAGCTGTTCGACCTCGACATGAACGAGCGCGCCAAGGCCGACCACCCCCTGCACCCGTCCCGGCACGACGTCGGTCTGGTCGCCGAGCACATCCTGTCCGGCATCGAGACCGTCCTGGCCGGCAGCGGCGTCGACCCCGGCCGGGTCCTGGGCGTGGGCATCGGCGTGCCCGGCATCGTGGAGAGCGGGCCGGAGGCGCTCATCCACGCGCAGACCTTCGGCTGGGACGCGGTGCCCCTGGGCACGCTCCTGCGCGCGGGCACCCGGCTCCCCCTCTACGTCGACAACGGCGCCAAGACGATGGGCCAGGCCGAGCTCTGGTTCGGCGCCGGGCGCGGGACCCGCCACACCATCGTCGCGCTGATCGGCTCCGGGGCCGGGGCCAGCATCATCACCGACGGCATCACCTACCGCGGCGCCAACAGCAGCGCCGGCGAGTGGGGGCACACCAAGATCGAATTCCGGGGCCGGGCCTGCCGCTGCGGGGGCCGGGGCTGCCTGGAGGCCTACATCGGGGCCGAGAGCATCCTGTCGCGCGCCGGGATGCCCGCCGGGACAGTCGACGAGCAGGCGGCCCTGGCCGAGCTGGTCGCCTCGGGCCATCCCGTCGTCGACGAGGCGGCCGACTACCTCGGAGCGGGCCTGGCCAACCTGATCAACCTGTTCAACCCCGAGCGCATCGTCATCGGCGGGTGGGCCGGGCTCCTGCTGGGGCAGCACCGGATGACGAGGATCAGGCAGGCCGCCGCCGAGAACTCCCTGACGCAGCCGTACGAGACCGCCTCCATCGTGCTGGGCCGCCTCGGCCCCGACGCGGTGGCGCTGGGGGCGGCCACCCTCGTGATGGAGGAGTTCCTGCTCGGCCGCACCTCCCCGGCCGCCTCGCAGCCCACGGCGAGCTGAGCCGGCCGCGCCTCGGCCGCCCGGCCCGGGCCGGTTCCCCCTCGGCTCCCCCGGAACGGCTCCGCAGCCCTCCGGCCGTCCGGCGCCTCCGGGCGTACCGGCCGTCGCGGGCGTATCCGGGCGTCCTCAGGCGCCGAGGTCCCGGACGGCGTTGTCGAGCCGCTCGGCCAGCAGGTCCACCTGCTGCTCGGTGATCGTGCCGCCGCCGAGGAAGCGGTCCAGGTCGCGGCGGCGCGCGACGACCAGCCTGCGGTGCTCGTCGTCGATCCGGTCCTCCGGCAGGACCACGCAGTCCCCGCGGACGAAGACCAGCGCCGCTTCCGGGTCGGACGACTCCAGCAGCTGCCGGACGCATTCTCGTTCGATGAGTGCCATGGGACGCCTCCTCACCGCGGGATCTCCCGCCGCGCGATCGGTTGCCGGACAGTTCTCGTTCCCGCCGACCTCCGAACGATCCTTCGAAACCGGATAAGACTCGGCAAAGCGCCTCCGATCACGCCAGGCAACGCAGTTCGGAGCGGAGCTCGCGGTCGAACGCGTCCCCCAGCCCCCGGTCGAGCGGAAGGCCGTCCGGCAGCCGGCCGACCGTGGCCTCGACGAAGACCGGCGCCGGCACCTGGGCGCACACCCCGTGCGCGCACACCCAGATGCGCTCGGCGGTCACCTCGACCTGGACCGCCGGGTCCCGTTCGGCGAGCGCGAACACGCCCACCTCGGTCCGCCACCAGATCCGGTGGTCGGTCTCGTCCTCCCCCACGGGCGCCCGCACGTCGTCGGCGTGGGTGGCGTACTCGGAGGCGTAGTGGAAGGCCTGCAGGCCCACCGGGTACGGCCCGGCCGCGGTCGGCAGCACCGCGTCGCGGCCGAGCGCGCGCATCCGCCGGCGCGTCTCCGCGTTGCGGTGCCGCCACTCGGTGAGCACGTCCTCCACCGGCAGGCCGCGGCGGCGCCGTACGCACCAGTCGTTGAAGCCCGCCAGGCCGCCCTCGACGCCCTCGCGGGCGAGCATCGCGAAGAACCCGCCGACGTCGTCGTCCAGGCAGGCGTGGTTGTACAGCTCCTCCCCGGCCAGGTGGGCCAGGACGTCGCGCACCGACCAGCCCTCGCACCGGGAGGGGAGGTTCCACGCCTCCGCCCCGAGCCGGGAGAAGTGGCGGTCCAGCCGCTCCGCCTCGGCATCGAGTAGATCGAATGGGTTGAAATGAGCTAATTCGTCCGGTTCTCTGGTCATATCAACGGTGATACCCCGGGACACCGTCGCGGAACGGCGCCCCGGGGCGGGACCGGCGGCCCGGGGAAGGGCCCGGCCACCGGAGCCGTCACCGGCGGACGCGGCCGGCGGGCATCCGCGCCGGGAGCGGCGCGGCGGCTCAGGCCGACGTGATGAGCGGGAGCGACACGCGGCCGGAGTCTCGAGGCGGCCGCACGGCACCTCCTCGCAGACGGGCGGCAGATCAGGGAGCGCTCTCGCAGCAGAGGTTCCCCCTCGGCCGCCGGGATGTCAAGTACGCCGCCGGCCGCCCCGCGATGATCGGCGCTCCCACTGGAAATGATCCACGCACTCGTGGGAGCGCTCCCCCATAACTCACGTCCGCTTCGAAACCGCCTCTTGAACTGGGACTGTCCACAGAAATCCGAGGGAGCGTTTTCTCAACTAGAACCCTCCGGAGCCGCTCGGTAACGGCGATCGTTATGCGCCGGACCGTTGACAGAGGGCTCGGGAGAGAACAACCTCTCCAGGGAGCGCTCTCTTCATGATCATTTATAAGGACCCTGGGAGGGTTCCATGGGCAAGCTCCGCCCCCTCGCCCCGATGCTCGCCGCGGTCGCGCTGACCGTGAGCGTGGCCGCCTGCGGCAGCGGCGACACCGGCACCGCCTCCGCGGGCGGCTCCGGCGCGCCGGCCGAGAAGATCAAGCTGACCGTCGCGCTGTTCAGCGACTTCCACTACGCGCCGCTGTACGAGGAGTTCAAGAAGACCCACCCCAACGTGGAGATCGTGGAGCGGCGCGCGCAGTTCAACGACCACCACACCAACCTCATCACCCAGCTGGCCACCGGGGCCGGAGCCGCGGACGTCGTCGCCGTCGAGGGCGGCTACGTCGGCGCCTTCACCCCCAACCCCGGCAAGTTCCACGACCTCAAGCAGTTCGGCCTGGACAAGCGGCAGGGCGAGTACCTCGACTGGAAGTGGCAGCAGGGGGTCTCCAACGACGGCTCCTCCCTCATGGGCCTGGGCACCGACGTCGGCGGCCTGGCCATGTGCTACCGCCCCGACCTGTTCGAGAAGGCCGGCCTGCCCACCGACCGCGACGAGGTCTCGGCGCTCTGGCCGACCTGGGAGCAGTACATCGAGGCGGGCAAGAAGTTCACCGCCGCGAACGTGCCCGGCGCCAAGTTCACCGACGGCCCCGGCGAGCACTTCCGCGCCATGGTCGACCAGGCCCCGACCGGCTACTACGACGACCAGTACAACGTCATCGCCGGGACCAACCCGGAGGTGAAGAAGGCCTTCGACCTGTCCGTCAAGATGATCGACGCGGGCCTGTCCGCCAAGCTCCCCGCCTTCACCCCGCCGTGGAACACCGGCATCGTCAAGGGCAGCTTCGCCACCATGGTCTGCCCCGCGTGGAAGACCGGCACGATCAAGGACCAGAAGCCCGGTGAGGGCGCCTGGGACATCGCCGCGGTGCCCGGCGGCGGCGGCAACCAGGGCGGCACCCACCTGATGGTGCCCAAGCAGAGCAAGCACCCCAAGGAGGCCGCCGAGCTGATCGACCTGCTGACCGGCAAGGAGAGCCAGATCAAGCTCTTCAAGGAGGCCAGCGCGCTGCCCTCGCTGCCCGAGCTGTACGACGACCCGGCCGTCGCCGAGTTCGTCAACCCGTACTTCGGCAACGCCCCGATCGGGAAGATCTTCACCGACGCGGCCAAGGCGCTCAAGCCGCAGAAGGTGGGCCCCAAGGCCGGTGACATCCTCAAGGCGTTCGGCGACGGCCTCCAGCGGATCGAGCAGGGCAAGCAGAAGCCCGACGAGGCCTGGGCGCAGGCGCTCAGGGACGTCGAGAAGATCAAGTAACCCGTACCCGAGTCTCCGAGAGGAGCCGCCATGGCCACGCGCGCACCGGACCGCCCGGCGGCCGCCCCACCGGGCAGACCGGTGCGGGCCCGCCGCGGCCTCCGCCGCCACCTGGTCCACCAGCTCGACACCAGGGCCTCGCCCTACGCCTACGTGGCCCCCTTCTTCCTGCTGTTCTCCGCCTTCGGGCTCTTCCCCCTGGCCTACACCGCCTGGGTGAGCCTGCACGAGTGGACGCTGCTGGAGGACGAGCACGCCTTCGTCGGCCTGGAGAACTTCAGGACGCTGCTCGCCGACGACTACTTCTGGAACGCCGCCTTCAACACCCTGTCCATCGGGGTGCTGTCCACGGTCCCGCAGCTGCTGCTGGCCATCTGGCTGGCCCACCTGCTCAACCGGCCGCTGCGGGCGCAGACCTTCCTGCGCATCACGCTGCTGCTGCCCAACGTGACCAGCGTGGTCGCGGTGGTGGTGATCTTCAGCCAGCTGTTCGGCCGGGACTTCGGCATGATCAACTGGATGCTCTCCTGGTTCGGGGTGGGGGGCGTCGCCTGGAACGAGGGCGTGGCCAGCTCGCACGCCGCCATCTCCGTCATGATCATGTGGCGGTGGACGGGCTACAACGCGCTGATCTTCCTGGCCGCGATGCAGGCCGTACCGCGCGAGCTGTACGAGGCCGCCACCCTCGACGGCGCGAGCGGGCTCACCCAGCTGCGCAGGATCACCATCCCGATGATCAAGCCGACGATCGTCTTCGTCGTCATCACCTCGACGATCGGCGCCATGCAGGTCCTGGCCGAGCCGCTGCTGTTCGGCTCCTACATGGTCACCGGCGGCGTGGACCGGCAGTACCAGACGCTCTCGCTGCTCATCTACGAGAACTTCACCCGGCTCGACTTCGGCTACGCCTCGGCCATCTCCTGGATGATGTTCCTCTTCATCATCCTGGTCGCCGGCGTCAACTACCTGCTCACCCGCCGCGCGAAGGGAGGTCTGACGTGACCGCCCAGCCGATGTCCCCCGCGTCCCCGACGTCCCCGGCACCCGGGCCGCCCAAGGCGCCCGCCGCGACCGGAACGGGCCGCCGCCGCTTCGACGGCGCCCGCCGGCTCACCTACCTCACCCTGCTGGCGGTGGCGTTCTTCTCCGCGCTCCCGCTCTACTACAGCGTCGTGGTGGCCTCCCGCGACAACGCGGCGCTGGCGGACGTGCCGCCTCCGCTGGTGCCCGGCGGGAACTTCTTCGCCAACGTCGCCCGCGTCTTCGACACCGTGCCCTTCGCCCTGGCGCTGGCCAACTCCGTCATCGTGGCCGGGTCCATCGCCCTGGCGGTGATGTTCTTCTCCACCCTGGCCGGGTTCGCCTTCGCCAAGCTGCGCTTCCGCGGCAGGAACGCGCTGCTGCTGCTCACCGTGGCGACCATGATGGTCCCGACCCAGCTCGGCATCATCCCGCTCTACATGCTCATGGTGAAGCTGGAGTGGACCGGCACGCTGTACGCGCTGATCGTGCCCGCGCTGGTCAACGCGTTCGGCGTCTTCTTCATGACGCAGTACCTGTCGCGGGCCCTGCCGACCGAGCTGCTGGAGGCCGGCCGGGTCGACGGCTGCACCACCTGGGGCCTGTTCTGGCACGTGGTGCTCCCCGTCGCCCGCCCCGCCGCGGCCGTCCTCGGCATGCTCACCTTCATGTCGGCCTGGAACGACTACTTCTGGCCGCTGGTCGTCCTGACCCCGGAGAACCCGACGGTCCAGGTCGCCCTGTCCACGCTGGCCGCCGGCTACGTCAACGACTACGTGCTCGGCCTGGCCGGCACCGCGCTCGGCACGCTGCCGCTGGTCATCGTCTTCGGCCTGCTCGGCAAGCAGATCATCGGAGGAATCATGCAAGGAGCCGTCAAGGGTTGACTTCCTCCCCCGCCCTAAAGGCGGGGGGTTCCAGCGGTCGCCCGCTGGGGTTCCTGCTTCACCGACGGCCGCCCCGTCCGGGAGGACTCCCGTTGAGGTCTCACACCATCTCCACAGGCAGACGCCGCCAGCCCGGCGGCCAGGATGTTGCGTGCCGCGTTCACGTCACGGTCATGCACCGCGCCGCAGTCGCACGTCCACTCCCGGACGTTCAACGGCAGCTTCCCGCGGACCGTGCCGCAGGCTCCGCGGTCCGCTCTGGCGGCGGACCGGCTTTTCCTGCCCTGCTCGGCAGGAGTTCCGTTTTCGTCCCGGCCTGAAGGCCGGGGCATCTACGAAGGAGTCAAGATGACCGTCGTCAACGCTCGGGGGACCGCGCCTTCGCTCCTCACCGAAGGGCGGGCGGACTTCCCCGCAGGCTTCGTCTGGGGCGCCGCGACGGCGTCCTACCAGATCGAGGGGGCGGCGGAGGAGGACGGCCGCGGCCGGTCCATCTGGGACGCCTTCTCCCACACGCCCGGCAAGGTGGCCGGCGGCGACACCGGCGACGTAGCCTGCGACCACTACCACCGCTACGCCGAGGACGTGCGGCTCATGGGCGAGCTGGGCCTGCACGCCTACCGCTTCTCGGTGGCCTGGCCCCGGATCCAGGCCGACGGCACGGGCCCGGCCGATCCGCGGGGGCTCGCCTTCTACGACCGGCTCGTCGACGAGCTGCTCGCGGCGGGCATCACCCCGTACACGACGCTCTACCACTGGGACCTGCCGCAGGCCCTCCAGGAGCGCGGCGGCTGGGCCGACCGCGACACCGCCCACCGGTTCGCCGAGTACGCCGAACGCGTGCACGCCCGGCTGGGCGACCGCGTCGCGCACTGGACCACGCTGAACGAGCCGTGGGTCTCGGCCTTCCTGGGCTACGCCTCCGGCGTGCACGCGCCGGGCGAGCGGGACCCGGCGGCCGCCTTCCGCGCCGCCCACCACCTGCTGCTCGGCCACGGCCTGGCGGCGCGGGCGCTGCGCGCGGCCGGAGCGCGGGAGATCTCCCTGGTGGTCAACTCCGCACCGGTCCTGACCCCCACGCAGGTGGCCGACCCCTCGGCCCCGGTCGCGGAGGCCGACGCCGAGGCGGTGCGCCGGGTGGACGCGCTGCTCACCCGGCAGTTCCTCGACCCGGCGCTGCGCGGGGAGTACCCCGCCGAGGTGCTGGAGATCGTCGAACGGCACGGCGGGCTCGCACATCTCGCCGACGGCGACCTGGAGACCATCCGCCAGCCGATCGACCTGGTCGGGGTCAACTACTACAACCCCTGCGTGGTGGAGTCGGGCCCCGGCGAGCCGGCGAACCCGGCCTGGCCGGGCACCGAGGACGTGCGGTTCTGCCCGGCCGAGGGTCCGCTGACCGCGATGGGCTGGCCGATCGTGCCGACCGGGCTCTCCCGGCTGCTGCTCCGGCTCTCGGCGGACTACCCCGGGGTCGGGCTGATCGTCACCGAGAACGGCGCGGCCTTCGACGACACCGTGGAGGAGGACGGCAGGGTCCGCGACACCCGCCGGACCGCCTACCTGGACGGCCACCTGCGCGCCGTGCACGCCGCGATCGAGGGCGGCGCGGACCTGCGCGGCTATATCGTGTGGTCGTTGCTGGACAACTTCGAGTGGGCCGAGGGCTACCGCCGGAGGTTCGGGATCGTGCACGTCGACTTCGGCACCCAGCGGCGGACCCTCAAGGACAGCGCGTTGTGGTACCGCGACGTCATCCAGCGGAACGGAGTTCTCGAAAAGGCATGAAACGACCCACCTTGGAGGCGGTCGCCGCCCGGGCCGGAGTGTCCAAGTCGAGCGTCTCCCGGGTCGTCAACGGCCAGGACACGGTCACCCCGGAGATCCGGGAGCTCGTGCTGCGGGCCGTGCAGGAGCTGGGCTACGTGCCCAACCCCGCGGCCCGCAGCCTGGTGACCCAGCGCACGGACGCGATCGCCATGATCGTCTCCGATCCGCCGGCCGGGCTCGTCTCCGACGACCCGATGTTCTCCGCGGTCGTCCGCGCCGCCAGCCGCGAGCTGGAGGCGGCGGGCAAGCAGGTCGTCCTGATGATCGCGGGCTCGGCCGAGAGCCACCGGCGCGTGCAGCGGTTCGTCTCGGCCGGGCACGTGGACGGCGTCATGCTCGTGTCGATGCACGGCGCCGACCCGCTGCCCGCCGCGCTGGCCCGGCTGGGGCTGCCGATGGTCTCCCAGGGCAGGCTCGGCACGCCGGTGGACGTGCCCTTCGCCGACAACGACAACCTCGGCGGCGCCACCCAGGCGATCCGGCACCTGCTCGACCGGGGGCGGCGCCGGATCGCCACGATCTCCGGCCCGCTGGACATGCCGGCCTCGCAGGACAGGCTCACCGCCTACCGCGACACGCTGCGCGGCACCGGCCGCCGGTCGATCGTCGCCATCGGCGACTTCACCCGGGCCTCCGGGGCGGCGGCCATGCGCCAGCTCCTGCAGGACGACCCGGCGCTGGACGCGGTGTTCGCCGCCAACGACCTCATGGCCGTCGGCGCCCTGCGGGCCCTGCGCGAGGCGGGCCGCCGGGTCCCCGACGACGTGGCCGTCGTGGGCTACGACGACATCGAGGCCGCCCTCTACACCGACCCCCCGCTCACCACGGTGCGCAGCCCCATGGGCGAGCAGGCGGCGGCCTCCGCCCGCCTGCTGCTCCGCCTGCTGGAGGGCGGTCCCGCCGATCCGGTGATCCTCCCGGCGGAGCTGGTGGTGCGCGAGTCGGCCTGACCCGCTCCCGGCGGGGCGCTCGGCCGGGGCGGGTCCCGGACGGAGAGGCCGGCCGCACCGGAGCGCCGGTTTCGCCGCGGCGCGGGCCGGGGGCGCTCAGCCGTACCGCAGCGCGTTCACGACCACCGCGAAGAAGATCAGCACGACCACGCCGACCGCGAGCATGCCCCGGACCGCGGCCCAGGCGTCCGCCTTGGCCTTGGGGATCTTGTCCGCCGCCGTCTTCGCGTCCTTGATCGCACTCCCCCAGCCCGCCCACGTGTCCCGTGTCCGCTGGAAGCGCCTCCCGACGAAGAACGCGATCGACGCGATCACGATGATGATGAGGACCCGGCCGTCCGAAGTGCCCATGGGCGACTCCTGTGGGGAGTGAGGCGTGGTTTTCGCGCACTCACCGTACGCCCGCGGTCACGTTCCGGCTACTGGAATCTCCCAACCCGCGGACGGCCCGGACCGTTCAAGGACGGCTCAAGAGGCGGTTCAAGGGAGGGCTCAAGGGACGGCGATGTGCACGACCTTGGTGTGGGTCATCTCGTCGAGCAGCTCGGGGCCGTACCCGAAGCCCTCCCCGCTCGCCCCGAGGGGCTGCGCCGCGCCGCCCGGCGCGCCTCCGAAGACCGCGTTGACCTTCACCGTGCCCGCGCGCAGCTCGCGCCAGGCCCGCTGCACGTGGGCGAGCGAGGGGGTGAGCACCGTGGCGGCCAGGCCGTACTCCCCCGTGTTGGCCAGGGCCAGCGCCTCGTCGAAGCTCTCGACCACGCGGACCGCCGCGACCGGCCCGAACGTCTCCTCCCGCAGCACCGCCATGTCGTCGGTGCAGTCGGCCAGCACGGTGGCCGGGTAGAAGGCGCCGGGCCCGTCGGGGATCCGGCCGCCGACCAGCAGGCGCGCGCCCGCGGCGACCGCCGCGCGCACATGCCCGTGCACGGTCTCGCGCTGCCTGCGGTCGACGAGCGGGCCGAGCGTGGTCGCCTCGTCCAGGCCGGGGCCCGTGCGCAGCGCCTCCGCCGCGGCGACGAGGGAGGTGGTGAACGGCTCGGCGACGGAGCGGTGGACGTAGATCCGCTCCACGGAGACGCAGATCTGGCCCGCGTTGGCGAAGCAGCCCAGGGCGGCCTGCTCGGCGGCCCATTTCGGATCGACCCCCGCGTCCACGATCAGCGGGTCCTTGCCGCCGTTCTCCCGCAGCACCCGGCACCGGGCCGCGGCGGCGACCTCCCGCCCGGCGGCGCTGGAGCCCACGTGGGCGAGCAGGTCCAGATCCGGGTGGGCGGCGAGCGGCGCACCGGCGCTCCGGTCCCCCGCGACCATGGTGAGCACACCCGGCGGCAGGTCGTCGGCGAGCAGTTCGACCAGGCGGGCCCCGGTGTGCGGGGTGCGCTCGGAGGGCTTGTGCACCACGGTGTTCCCGGTGACCAGGGCGGCGCCGATCAGACCGCAGGCGATCGCCACCGGGTCGTTCCAGGGGGTGATGACGCCGACCACTCCGCGCGGCTCGCGGACCATCAGGTCGGTCGCGCCCCAGCCGCCCTGGAGGCTGCGCCCGCCGCGCAGGGGCCCCAGCTCGGCGTACTGCTCCAGGGTCCCGGCGCCGGCCTCCACGCCGCCCCGCGCGTCCGCCAGCGGCTTGCCCATCTCCGCCGTCACCAGCCGGGCCAGCTCGTCGGCGTGCTCCCTGACCCGGGCGGCGGCGCGGCGCAGCCGCGCGCCGCGCTCGGCCGGGGCGACGCGCGCCCAGCCGGGGGCGGCGGCGCGCGCCGACCGCACGGCGGTCCCGACGTCCTCGGCGCAGCCGCGCGGGCACTCGCCCACGCGCTCGCCGGTCGCCGGATCATCCACGGCGATCGTGCCGGTGCTCGCGCTCGCCCGCCACTCGCCGTCCGCAAAGAGCCATAGCGTCCTCATGGCGGCTCCCTACCCGGTGCGGCCGGCGGGATGCCCCCGCCGATCACCCTGCCCGACCGTGATGTCACGGTGCTGTCACAAACCTTGACTAGCGGCCTGCCTGGGCATTTGATAACTGTTCACACCCCTGAAACATTCGTCGGTATGTTCGCCGCCGCTGAATGTGAACGCTAACACCGCCGATGAGCACCAAGAGACCCGGGCGACACGGCGGAGGGGCCGTGGTCGCAGCGGCCGTGAATGCGTCCGCGTCACTTGAAGGAGAGAACATGAGGCTCGCGAAGCTGGCCACCGTGCCGATCGGCCTGGCGATGGCCCTGGCGATGACCGCCTGCGGCTCGGCCACCAAGACGGTCGACCAGGAGGCGGCGCCGAGCGCGGGGTCGGCCACGGGCGCCCTCGTCGGCGTCACCATGCCCACCAAGTCGTCCGAGCGGTGGATCCACGACGGCGACAACGTCAAGAGCTCCCTGGAGAAGCTGGGTTACAAGGTCGACCTGCAGTACGCGGAGAACGACATCCCCACCCAGGTCAACCAGATCGAGAACCAGATCACCAAGGGCGCGAAGCTGCTGATCATCGCCTCGATCGACGGCACCGCGATCACCACGCAGCTGCAGCAGGCGGCCGACGCCAAGATCCCGGTGATCGCCTACGACCGGCTCATCCGCAACACCCCGAACGTCGACTACTACGCCACCTTCGACAACCACAAGGTCGGCGTGCAGCAGGCGACCTCGCTGCTGGTGGGCCTCGGGCTGAAGAAGGCCGACGGCTCCGACGGCGACGCCAAGGGCCCGTTCAACATCGAGATCTTCGCCGGCTCGCCCGACGACAACAACGCCACCTTCTTCTACAACGGCGCCATGGAGGTGCTCAAGCCGTACATCGACAAGGGCACCCTGGTCGTCAAGAGCGGTGAGACGGACTTCAAGACCGTCGCCATCCTGCGCTGGGACCCGGCCACCGCGCAGAAGCGCATGGAGGACCTGATCACCAAGGCCTACTCCGACGCCAAGGTCCAGGGCGTGCTCTCGCCGTACGACGGCCTGTCCATCGGCATCCTGTCCGCGCTGAAGAGCAGCGGGTACGGCACCGCCGACCAGCCCTACCCGGTCGTCACCGGCCAGGACGCCGAGGTCGCCTCGGTGAAGTCGATCATCGCCGACGAGCAGTACGCGACGATCTACAAGGACACCCGCAAGCTCGCCGAGGTCACCGTCAAGATGGCCGACGCCGTGCTCAAGGGCGGCAAGCCCGAGGTGAACAACACCACCGACTACGACAACGGCAACAAGGTCGTCCCGTCCTACCTGCTCGAGCCCGTCGTGGTCTACAAGGACAACTACAAGCAGATCCTCGTCGACTCCGGTTACTACACCGAGGACCAGCTCAAGTAGACCGGCGCGGCGCCGGGCCGGTCCTTCCTCCCGAAGGGCCGGCCCGGCGCCGGTCGCGAGGGGGGAGACGGACGGCATGACCGACCACATACTTCAGATGCGGGGCATCACCAAGACGTTCCCGGGCGTCAAGGCCCTCCAGGACGTCAACCTGGCGGTACGGCGCGGCGAGATCCACGCCGTCTGCGGCGAGAACGGCGCCGGCAAGTCGACGCTGATGAAGGTCCTGTCGGGGGTGTACCCGCACGGCTCCTACGACGGCGAGATCGTCTTCGACGGGGAGCCGTGCCGGTTCTCCGGCATCCGGGACAGCGAGCGGCGCGGCATCGTCATCATCCACCAGGAGCTCGCGCTCAGCCCGTACCTGTCGATCGCCGAGAACATCTTCCTCGGCAACGAGCGGACCCGGCGCGGCCTGATCGACTGGAACCACACGAACGCCGAGGCCGCCGCGCTCCTCGAGCGGGTCGGGCTCCGGGAGAACCCGGTGACGCGGGCGATGGACATCGGGGTGGGCAAGCAGCAGCTCGTCGAGATCGCCAAGGCGCTGTCGAAGCGGGTCCGGCTGCTCATCCTCGACGAGCCGACCGCGGCGCTCAACGACGAGGACTCCGCGCACCTGCTCGACCTGCTGCGCGGGCTGCGCGACGAGGGCATCACCTCGGTGATCATCTCGCACAAGCTGAACGAGATCAAAGCCATCGCCGACTCCACCACGATCATCCGCGACGGCCGGACCATCGAGACGCTGGACATGTCGGGCGGCGAGGTCACCGAGGACCGGATCATCTCCGGCATGGTCGGCCGCGACCTGGAGCACCGGTTCCCGCCGCACGAGCCCACGATCGGCGAGGAGGTGCTGCGGATCGAGGACTGGACCGTGCACAGCCCGGCCCAGCCCGAGCGCGCCGTCGTCTCCGGCGCCAACCTGACGCTGCGCCGCGGCGAGATCGTCGGCCTGGCCGGGCTCATGGGCGCCGGCCGTACCGAGCTGGCGATGAGCGTGTTCGGCCGCAGCTACGGGGTCGGCATCTCCGGGCGCGTCTACAAGGACGGCAGGGAGATCCAGCTCCGCTCGGTCACCGAGGCCATCTCCCACAAGATCGCCTACGCCACCGAGGACCGCAAGCGGTACGGCCTCAACCTCATCCAGGACATCCAGCGCAACGTCTCGGCCGCCGCGCTGGGCAAGCTCGCCAGGCGCGGCTGGATCGACGGCAACGAGGAGTACAGGGTCGCCGACGGCTTCCGGGCCGACATGAACATCAAGGCTCCCAGCGTGCTGGCGGTCACCGGGAAGCTCAGCGGCGGCAACCAGCAGAAGGTCGTGCTCTCGAAGTGGATCTTCACTGACCCCGACGTGCTGATCCTGGACGAGCCCACCCGCGGCATCGACGTGGGCGCCAAGTACGAGATCTACGCCATCATCAACCAGCTCGCCGACCAGGGCCGGGCCGTGCTCGTGATCTCCTCGGAGCTTCCCGAGCTGCTCGGTCTCTGCGACCGCATCTACGCGATGTCGGCCGGGCGCATCACCGGCGAGGTGCCGCGAGCCGAGGCCACCCCCGAGCGCCTCATGCAGTTCATGACCAGGGAGAAGGAGTAATGACACAGACGAGCAGCGGCAAGGCGTCGGCCCCCGACGCCGGGGCCGAGGTCGTGGGCGGCGGCCCGCCCCCCGCGAAGGCGTCGGGCCGCCGGTTCTCCTTCAACCTGCGCGAGAGCGGCATCTACGTCGCCTTCGCGCTGATCATCGTCCTGTTCTCCATCCTGACCGACGGTGGTCTGCTCAGCCCGCAGAACATCTCGAACATCATGGTGCAGAACTCCTACATCCTGATCCTCGCGATCGGCATGATCCTGATCATCATCGCCGGCCACATCGACCTGTCGGTGGGCTCGGTGGTGGCGGTCAGCGGCGCCGTCGCGGCGGTGCTGATGGTGGACATGGGCATGCCGTGGCCGCCGGCGCTCCTCATCACGCTCCTGGTCGGCGCGCTGATCGGGGCCTGGCAGGGCTACTGGGTCGCCTACTTCGGCATCCCGGCGTTCATCGTCACCCTGGCCGGAATGCTGATCTTCCGGGCGCTGACCCTCACCGTGCTCGGCAACCAGGGCATCGGCCCCTTCCCCGACGAGGTCCGGACCCTGGCCAACGGCTTCCTGCCCGGCTTCCTCGGCAACGTCGGCCTCGGCCCGCTCGGCGGCGCCGACCTGTTCACCCTGATCGTCGGGCTGGCCATCGTGGCCGGGATCGTCGGCACCCAGTGGCGGGCCCGCCAGGCGCGCCTCGGCTACCGGCAGCAGGTCGACGCGCTGCCGCTGTTCGCGCTCAAGATGATCGCCGCCGCCGCGGTGGTGATGACGGTCATCGTGCAGCTGGCCCGGTTCAAGAACCTGCCCTGGGTCCTGGTGCTGCTCGCCGTCCTCGTGCTGGGCTACACGCTGCTGACCAACCGCGCCGTCTTCGGCCGCCACATCTACGCCATCGGCGGCAACCTGCACGCCGCGAGCCTGTCCGGCATCAAGGTCAAGTCCGTCACGTTCTGGCTCTTCGTCAACATGGGCGTGCTCTCGGCGCTGGCCGGCATCATCTTCGCCGGGCGGCTCAACCAGGCCGGTCCCACCGCGGGCAACAGCTTCGAGCTGGACGCCATCGCGGCGGCGTTCATCGGCGGCGCCGCCGTGCAGGGCGGCGTCGGCAAGGTGGTGGGCGCCATCACCGGCGGCCTCATCATGGCCGTGATCAACAACGGCATGTCCCTCATCGGCGCGCCGAGCGAGCGGGTGATGCTCTTCAAGGGGCTGGTGCTGCTCATCGCCGTCGCCTTCGACGTCTGGACCAAGCGCCGCGCCGGCGCGGGCGGCTGAGCGGCCGCCCCCACCGGGCCCGCCGCGCCGCCGGGGTCTCCTCCGGCGGATGCGGCGGGCCCTCGGCGTATACGGAAGGGCCGCCCTCAGACCTCCGGCCGGACCCGCAGGAACGCCGCCATGCTCTCGGCGACGAGCCGCTCCCGGGGCTCGTCGATGCCCAGTTTGCCGAAGCCGCCCTGCCCGACCAGGATCGCGAGCCCGTGCAGCAGCGCCCAGATCGTCCGGGCCAGGACCACCGGCGGCTGCCCGGACCGCAGCGCGCCCGCGTCCTGCGCCTGCCCCACCGCGGTGACCAGCAGCTCGAAGGTCGCGGGACCGGACGGGCGGCCCGGCCGGTCCCGGAACATGATCTCGAAGAGCGCGGGGGTCTCCTCCGCGAAGCGCAGGTAGACCACGCCCAGCCGGACGATGCGGTCCCCGGGGCCGGCGGCCGCGCGCGCGGCCGCCTCCAGTCCGGCGTGGAAGGCCATGTAGCCCTCCTCCGCCAGGGCGTCCAGCAGCGCGTCCTTGTCGGTGAAGTGCCGGTACGGCGCGGCGGTGCTCACCCCCACCCGGCGGGCCAGCTCGCTGAGGCTGAACGCGGCGGCGCCCCGCTCGGCGAGCAGGTCGCGGGCGCCGTCGAGCAGCGCCCGCCGGAGCGCACCGTGGTGGTAGGAGGTTCGGGTGCGATCGCCGTCGGACATGTTGACGACTCTAACATCGCCCTTTATGTTTAAGACGCTCACATTGTGAATGCTTTAAACATCGATGGGGAGAACGCATGCCCGGCGTCACCACCACGGCACCCGGCCCGGCGCCGCGGCCGCGAACCCGCCCCCGGTCCCGCCTCGGCTGGACCGTGGTCCTGCTGACCGCACTGGCGATCACCGGCTACTCGCTCGCCCTCTATGCGCAGGGCAGCCTCCGCACCCTGGCCGCCGACGACGCGGGCCTGGCGAGCGCCTACGCCGACGCCCCGCCCGCGGTGCAGGCGGCCTTCTACATCCACGTCGTCAGCGCCTCCATCGCCCTCGCGCTGGGGCCCTGGCAGTTCTCCCGCCGGCTGCGCGGCCGGTTCCGCACCGCGCACCGCGTCATCGGCCGGATCTACCTCGGCTCGATCGCGGTGGGCAGCGTCTCCTCCCTGGTCATGGCGCCGTTCAACTCGGCCGGGATGGTCGGCTTCTTCGGGTTCGGCGCACTGGCCCTGCTGTGGGGGCACACCGCCCTGCGCGCCTACCGGGCGATCCGTGCCGGCGATCCGGCCGGCCACCAGGCCTGGATGATCCGCAACTACGCGCTCACCTACGCCGCGGTGACCCTGCGGACCTGGCTGGGCGTCCTCATCATGGTGCAGACGCCGTTCGCGGACGTGGACGCCGAGTTCGACGCGGTGTTCGCCAATGCCTACCACGCGGTGCCGTTCCTGTGCTGGCTGCCCAACATCGTCGTCGCCGAGTGGCTGATCAGGCGGCGCGGCCTGCCGTCGTACCGGCTCCAGGGCGACGGGCGGCCCGCGGCCTCTCCGGCGCCCGCCGGCTCAGGGCCCGCCGTCCCGGCTCCGGCCGTCCGCTGACCTCCGCACCGGCCGCGTCCGCCGCCGTACGGCCGCCCGCCCCGCGACGGCTGCGGCCGATGCGAGGCAGAGCCAGGCGAACCAGTCCCCCCAGCGGGTGTAGAGGGTGGCGCTCCCGCCCACCGGAACGGACGTGACGACGGTCGCGATCTCCCGGCCGCCCGCCGCCCGCTCGGCGAGCACGCGGCCGTACTGGTCGCTCACCGTCAGGTGCCCGTCCGCCGCGCTGCGCACGACCGAGAAGCCGTTCTCCACCCCGCGCACCACCGCCGGACGGGAGTGGTGCCAGGCGTCGCGGCCGAAGTCCAGGGCGGGCACGAACATGACCGCGGCGCCGTCCCGGCGGTATCCGCGCGCCAGGGCGGGGAAGTCCAGGTCCCGGCAGACGGCCGTGTTCCGGCGGGCGTCGGTGACGATCACTCCGGCCACGATGTCCAGGCGCCGGTCGCGGACGACCACCGCAGCCGTACCCGCGCGGTGGCGGCCCCCGCGTGCCGGATGGTGTTCGTCAGCGACGCCTGCACGATCCGGTAGGCCGCGATGCCGACGTCGGCCGGCACCGGACCGGCCTCGCCATGGAGGACGCCCCGGAGGGTCAGACCGCGCGGTGGTACTGGTCGGGCCAGCGGGGCTGCGCGCCCAGCTCGCGGGCGGCCAGGTTCGGCCAGTAGGGGTTGCGCAGCAGCTCGCGGCCGAGCAGTACGGCGTCGGCCTGGCCGGAGGCGACGATCTCCTCGGCCTGGCGCGGCTCGGTGATCTCGCCGACGGCGGCGACCGGCAGGTCGGTCTCGGCGCGGACCCGGGCCGCGAACGGCACCTGGTAGCCGGGGCCGGTGGGGATCCGCGCGCCGGGGGCGTTGCCGCCGGTGGAGGTGTCGAGCAGGTCCACGCCGCGGGCGAGCAGTTCCTTGGCCAGGCGGACGGTGTCGTCGGCGGTCCAGCCCTCCCGCTCGTCCTCGGGGTTCTCGGTGAGCCAGTCGGTGGCCGAGACGCGGAAGAACACCGGCAGGTCCTCGGGCCAGACGGCCCGCACGGCGTCGACGACCTCGAGGGCGAGGCGGACGCGGCCGTCGAACGAGCCGCCGTAGCCGTCGGTGCGGTGGTTGCTGTGCGGGGAGAGGAACTCCCCGATCAGGTAGCCGTGCGCGCCGTGCACCTCCGCGACCTGGAAGCCGGCCCGCAGCGCGCGCTCCGCCGCCCGGGCGAAGTCGCCGACGACCCGCTGGATCTCGTCCGCCGTCAACTCGTGCGGGACCGGGTGGCCGGGCGCGAACGGGAGCGGGCTCGGCGCGACCGGCAGCCAGCCGCCGTCGGCCTCGCCGACCGGCCCTCCGCCGCGCCAGGTCGGGCCGGTGGAGGCCTTGCGCCCGGCGTGCGCGAGCTGGATGCCGGGCACCGTTCCGTGCTCCTTGAGGAGCCGGGTGATCCGGGTGAACGCCTCCTCCTGCCGCCCGTTCCACAGCCCGAGGTCGGCCGGGCTGATCCGGCCCTCCGGGGAGACCGCCGTGGCCTCGGTGAGGATCAGCCCGGCGCCGCCCACCGCCCGGGCGGCGAGGTGGGAGAGGTGCCAGTCGTGCGGCACTCCGGTCTCCGGGCCGTCGGTCGCGGCGGAGTACTGGCACATCGGCGCCATCCAGATCCGGTTGGGGACCGTCAGGGACCGCAGGGTGATGGGCTCGAACAGCATGGGGACCTCTTCTCGATCGTTCGGGGGGACGGCTCGTCCGGAGTCCGACTTTTATACGATAATCATCGTACTACGATAAATGTCAAACTACGATGGATGTCGTACGATCGAGCCGGGACGAGGAGAAGGGGGTCGCCGATGTCCGCACGGATCCTGGAGCATCCGAGCATCGAGGAGATCCGGCTGGAGGCGGTGCTGCACGCCCTCGCCGACCCCATGCGCCTGGGGATCGTGCGCTTCCTCGCCGAGTCCGGGCGGGGCGTCCCCTGCTCGGAGATCGAGCTCGCCGTCAGCAAGTCCACCGGCACCCACCACTACCGCGTCCTGCGCGAGGCCGGGGTCATCCGACAGGTCTACCACGGCACCTCGAAACTGAGCTCGCTGCGCCGCGACGACCTCGACACCCTCTTCCCCGGGCTCCTGGACAGCGTCGTCGCCGCGGCCCGCAAACGGTCCGCGGTCTAGTCCTCCGGGCCGGGGACTCCGTTCACCTCGGGCCTGCCGTACGGCGATCCCTGCACGGTCGCGGACAGGGCCCGGCCGCCGGCCTCGCCACCTCCCCCGAGGCGGCGGCATCCGCCCGGTCAGGCGGCGGCGCACCGGCCGGGACCAGGTCCGGGGACACCGGCGGACGCCGGGGCGGACGGAGGAGCGGGAAGGAGACGACCCGCACGGGAACGGGGGGTCATCTCGCGTATCCGTGCAGGAAGGCGGCGACCGCGAGGTTCATGAGTTCGGCGGCTCGTTCCGCCGACGGGTCGGGTTCGAGGGCGGAGCCCCAGGCCGAGCCGGTGAGCGCGGAGTAGTGGACGGCCGCGACGTCGGGATCGCCCAGCCGCAGCAGCCCGCGCCGGTCGAGATCGGCGAGGTGCAGGGCCAGCTGCCGCTTGACGCGAGCCGGGCCGAGCCGGCCGCCCCCCATCCCGGCGACGGTGATCCCGCCGAAAAGTCGCACCCCATTTCCGTACGGTGTACGGTACGCTGCACGAGAAGGTTCTGACGTAAGGAGAAGGCAGTGGAGCAGACCGCAGCGAGACAGGACGGCACGGAGAACGGGGTGTTCGCACCGAGTGCCGAGGACGTGGCGGCGATCGAGGCGTGGTTCGCCGGGTACGACGCGCTGGCCGAGCGGGGCGCGGTCGAGGAGATCGCCGGCCTGGCGGTCTTCCCGCTCAACCTGGCCACCGACGTGCCCGGCGGCTCCGCCGCCGTCCGGCAGTGGAGCCGCGAGGAGTTCGTCGAGGTGATGACCGAGGTCATGGGCGGCGGCACGGCCGGCCTGGCGATGGAGTCCGTCCGGACCCCGCGCTTCCTCACCGCCAACCTCGTGCTCGTCGAGACGGAGACGACGATGACCGATGAGGAGGGGAACCGGCAGTCGACCCGCTACGCCGATCTGCTGGTGCGCACCGCCGACGGATGGGCGTTCCAGACCATGGTGCAGGGCGGCTGGGGCCACGGCTGGCCGCCCGCCACCCGCGGCTGACGCCGTCCCCGGCCCGCCACCCGCGGCCGACGCCGCGCCCCCGTCCTGGCCCCGCCACCGCCTTCACAGGTGCAGGTGCCACCAGGCCAGGAAACCGGCGGCGATCACCGCGGCGAGGAGGTGGGCCGCCGCCGGGTCACGGAGGAGCCCGCCCGCGCCCGTCCGCCGGGAGGCGCGGGCGGTCCGCGCCCGCCAGGCGGCCGCCAGTGTGACGGCCAGACCGGCCCAGGCCAACAGGCCGTACCACGGCACGGCGGCGGGGACCCCCATCCCCAGCACGACCTCGTTCTCCTTGATCACGCCGTACAGCGCGTCGGCCGTCAGCCCGGCCAGCGTCAGGCCGCACACCCCCGCCACCAGCGCGGGAAGGCGCCGGCGCGGGCGCGCCAGCCCCACACCGAGCTGCACCAGCGCGGTCAGGACGAACAAGCCGAAGGGCAGCAGTGTCCAGGGCTCCCGCTGCGCCCGGTACACCGCCGTGGTGAGGTGGAGCCGCTCCGGCCCGATCACCCGGTGGGCCGCCCGGGCGGGGTCGCAGGGCGGGGCCGCCGCGGGATCGGCGACGAAGGCGGCGATGGTCTGCCGGCCGCACCGGCTGGACAGGAACACCGCGTGCCCGACCCCGGCGAACTCCACGAACCGGGCGTTCGGCAGTGCCCGGGCGGCGGGCTCCGCGGTGCGGGTGGGCGTCGTCGGGTCGTACCGGCCTCCCACCACCAGGACGGGCGCCGTGGTGACGGCCTCGGCGGCGGGTGCGCCGGGCAGCTTCCAGGCGTCGCACACCGCCTGGTCGTGCACCACGGTGAACAGCTGCGGCCGCGCGGGCGCGAACGCGTTGTCGGGCGCCTCGTCCTGGCACTGGACGGCGTGGTAGAGGCCGAACTCGTGGCTGGTCAGCCCGGAGCCGGCCGCGTCGGCCAGCGGCTGGAGCAGGTCGTCGCGGCCGTCCGCCAGCCCGTCGATCAGCACGGGCACGATCGGGACCACCTCGGCCTCGCGCAGGGCCTCGCCGATCACCGTCGCCACGTCGTCGCCGGTGAGCCGGACGGTGATCGTCCTTCCGGTCAGGGGGTCGTCGGTCGTCACGACCGCCGGGTCGCGGTTCAGCCGGTCGACCATCCGCTCGAACCGCGCCGGCAGGTCCGGCCAGCGCTGACCGGCGAGCCTCCCGATCGCCTCGGTCAGGTCGCGGGCGGCGTCGTCGTACCAGTCCTTGCCGGCAGGCAGGAAGGAGTCCAGCACCACCGAGCGGGTGCCCTGCGGGTCCGCGGCGGCGGCCGCGAGCATGGAGCGGGTCGAGTAGCTGACCCCGAACAGATTCCAGCGCGCGTATCCCAGAGCCTGCCGCAGATCCACCACGTCGGCGGCGATCTCCCCGGTTCGGAATCCCCTCAGGTCCACTCCGAGGCGGTCGCGGCACGCCGTCGCTCCGACGGCGATCACGCCCCTCTCCTGCCCCGCCTGGCCGGGGGTGGCGAGCGTGTCCAGCACGGCGCGGACCGTCTCCGGGCAGTCCAACCGGGGCTGCGACCACCTGCTGCCGCGCTGCTCCAGCACGACCACGTCGCGGTCGGGGAACATGTCGGCGAGGTAGCCGGTGAGGGGGATCGAGCCCGACGCCGGACCTCCGCTGGTGTAGACGATCGGATCCGCGCCGCGGCCGGGCGCGGTCGAGCGGTGTACGGCGAAGCCCACCTTGACGGTGGGCCCCTGCGGCACGTCGCGGCGCTGCGGGACCACCAGATAGCCGCACCGGGTGCCCGGCGGGACCCGCACGGGACACGGGTGGTCCTCCAGCACCGGCGCGGCGCGCACCGAGGAAGGCGCAGCGGACGACACGGGGGAAGGCTCGGAGGAAAACGGGGAGAAAGACGCGGAGGAAGGCGCAGCGGACGAAACGCCGGCGGGGCGGGGAGGCGGTCCGGCGTGCGCCGGGGCGGCGGCCGGCGCGCCGGGCACCGGTGCACCGGTGCACCGGCGGCGAGGGCGGCCAGAGCCAGGGACACGGAACCGATGACGAGACCCTTCACGGACACGGGGGGATTTCCTTCCGGTTCATCGCGCCGTCGAGCGCGGCGGCCACGAGGCGTTCGGCGTAGGCGCGGTCCACCGGCGCTCCGGTGACCAGAACGCGGTAGTAGAGGGCCCCGGCGAGCTGGTCGAGGAGCACGGCGGCGTCGAGGTCGGCCCGCAGTTCCCCGCGCAGGCGCGCCCGCTCGATGAGCCCGAGGGCCAGCGCGTTGCGCCGGGCGTAGACCTGGCGGCCCATCTCCCCGATGTCGTCGTGGCGCGCACCGGCGGCGACGAGTTCGGCCACGACCCCCGCCGACCGGTCGTCGCGTCCGGCTGTCCTCCCGGCCGAGCGCATGCGGTTGAGCGCGTCGGCGATCTTCTCCATGTAGTCGGTCAGGTCCCGCCGGATGTCACCGGTGTCGTCGATGCCGTCGTCGTCCTGGAGCCGGGCCACCACCGCGACGGCCAGGTGGTCCTTGGTCGGCCAGCGGCGGTAGAGCGTGGTCTTGGCGACGCCGGCCCGTTCGGCCACCTCGTCGATGGACAAGCCGTTGTAGCCGCGCTCCAGGAGCAGTCCGGCCGCCGTTCGCAGCACCCGCTCGTCGACCTGCGCGTCACGCGGCCGTCCCCGCCGGGCCTGGTTCATTCCTGCCTCCCTCATTTACGCTACTACAGTAGCGTAAATGAGGGAGGCGTGACCATGGGTCCCGGCCGCCGGTCCCCGTGGAGGCCGGACATCCGGGCGTTGAGGACTGGGGCGCTGAGGACTCCGGCAGGGTGCGGCAGAATGCCCCGGTGGACGATCTGAAATCCCCCGAGATCCGCACGAAGCCGCTCATCCGCCCGGCGGAGCCCGGTGACGTCGACGTGCTGCACCGCTTCGTCGTCGAACTCGCCGAGGTCGAGGAGTTCCCAGGAGAGGTCACATCCCGGCCGCAGGACCTGGCGGAGGCCCTGTTCGGTCCGCGTCCGGTGGCCGAGGCCGTCGTCGCGACGGTCGACGGGCGACCGGCCGGCTTCGCCCTGTTCTATCCCACCTACAGCACCATCCTCGGCCGGCCCGGCATCCACCTCGACGACCTGTACGTCCGCCCCGAGCACCGGGGAGACGGACTGGGCCGGGCGCTGCTCGGCCACCTCGCACAGCTCGCGGTGGAGCGCGGCTGCGGCCGCCTGGAGTGGTGGGTGCTGCGCACCAACGACCCCGCCCTGCGCTTCTACCGCCGCCTGCGCGCCCGCGCGCTCGACGAGATCGAGGTCATGCGGCTCGACGGGGAGGTGCTGCACGGCCTCGCGGCGGCCACCCGCCCGCTCGGCGACGGCCTCGACCGGTAGAGCCCGGACGGCGCGTCCCGGAGTCCGGGCCGATCGGGGCCCGGGCGGCGCGTCCCGACGTCCGAGCTCCACCGGTCGAGGCCCGGACGCCGGGACGCGTCAGCAGCGGAAGTGCGCCACCAGGTCCCGCAGTTCGCGGGCCATCGCGTTGAGCTCGCCGACGGCCTGCTGGGAGCGGGCGACGCTCTCGGTGGTCGTCCGCGACGCGTTCGCGATCTCGGCGATGTTCTCCGCGATGTCACGGGAGCCCTCCGCCACCGCCGTGACACTGCGGCTCATCTCGTTGGTGGTGGCCGTCTGCTCCTCCACCGCGCTGGCGATGACGCCCTGGGAGTCGTTGATCTGCCCGATCACCGAACTGATCCGGCCGATCGCGGTGACGGCCCCCGCGGTGTCGTCCTGAATTGCCTGCACCCGCCGGGAGATGTCCTCGGTGGCCCGGGCGGTCTCCTGGGCCAGTTCCTTGACCTCGCTGGCGACCACGGCGAACCCCTTGCCGCTCTCGCCCGCCCGCGCCGCCTCGATGGTCGCGTTGAGCGCGAGCAGGTTCGTCTGCTCGGCGATCGAGGTGATGAGCGCCACCACGGTGGCGATCTCCCTGGACGACTCCCCCAGCTTGCCGATCTGCGCGGTCGTCTGGCCGGCGACCTCCACCGCCTGCCCGGCCACCCGGGCGGCCCCCAGGGCGCTGCCGGCGATCTCCTGGATCGAGGCGCCCATCTCCTCGGAGCCGGTGGCGACCATCTCGACGTTCTCCGACACCGACGCCGCCGTGTCGGAGACGGCCTGCGCCTCGGACGCGGCGCGCCGGGCCGATTCCGCCACCGCGTCGGTGGCCGAGGCCATCTCCTGGGCCGCCGCGGCCACCGCCTGCGCCGAGGCCGACACCGAGGCCACCACGTTCCGGACGCTGGCCTGCGCCTGGTCCATGGCGCGGGCCATCTGGCCCACCTCGTCGGTGGTGGTGACGTCGCTGGTGACCGTCATGTCACCGTCGGCCATGGCCGCCAGGGAACGGCGCACCCGCAGCAGCGGGCGGGTGATCGAGATCACCACGACACGGGCCAGCAGGACCAGGATGACGGCGGTGACCACCACGGTGGCGAGGATCAGCTGCGTCGCCCGCTCACGGCTGGCGGCGGCGTCCGTCTTCGCCTGGTCGATGCTCTGCGCGAAGAAGGCCCGCTCGTTACGGGTCACCGCGCCGGTGAGGTAGTTGTCGACGCCGACCTGCTGCCAGCTGCGCCGCGCCTGGGCCTGGTCGGCCGCCGCGTTGTCGACGAAGTGCCCGACGACGTCGATGTACTCGGTGAACACCGTCGTGATGCGGCTCACCGAGGCGCGCTGCCCGGCCGGGACGTCGACGGCCTTCAGCCGCTCCAGCATCTCCCGGGTGCTCTTGATCTGGGCGTCGAGCGTCTCCCGCTGCCGGGCGGGATCGTCGCGGACCACCGACTCCAGTCCGCCGACCTTCAGGTCGGCGGCCATCCGGTCCAGCTGCAGGACGATGGCGTTGGCCTCGTTGAGCCGGTTGAGGCGCTCGTTCGCCGCGTCGACCGCACGGTTGTTGACGACGGTGACGGCGAAGCAGGCCGTCAGGGCCAGGAGGCTGGCGCCGACCAGCGCCATGAGTTTGACGGCGACGGGCCGGTTGAGGAAGCCGGTCGCCAGCTTTCCTCTGCGCTTGGGGGCGTGGCCGGGCGGGACGTTCACGGGAAGGGCTCCTTACGCGCCGGTGGCGCTGTCATGATCGGGGTGGCCGCAGGGGCGACGACCGGGGCGGGCCGGGCCCCGGTCCGCGGGGCGGTCAGCCGCTGATCTGCTCGGCGGTGTAGTAGCCGCTGTCGATGAGGATGCGCTCGTAGTTCGACTCGTCGACGTCCACCGGCTGCAGCAGGAAGGTGGACATGGTCTTCGCGCCGTTGTGGTACTGCTCGGTGTCGTTGACCTCGGGCGTCTCACCGCGCAGCAGCATGTCGGTCATCCGCACCGCGACCTTGGCCAGCTCGCGGGTGTCCTTGAACACCGTCGCGCTCTGCTTGCCCGCGGCGATCAGCTTCACCGAGTCCACCTCCACGTCCTGCCCGGTCACGACCGGCATGGGCTTGGCGGCGGTGCCGTACCCGTCCGCCTGGAGGGCCGCGACGATCCCCAGGGACATCCGGTCCAGTGGTGAGAGCACCGCGTGGACGGACGCCGAGCGGTAGTGCTTCTCCAGCAGCTCGGTCATGCGGGTCTGGGCCAGCTTCGTCTCGTAGCCGACGGTGCTGATGTCGGCGAACTCGCGTTTGCCGCTCCTGAGCACCAGCTTCCCGGAGGAGATGTGGGGCTGCAGCACGCTCATCGCGCCGTTGAAGAAGAACGTGGCGTTGTTGTCGGTGGGCGACCCGCCGAACAACTCGAGGTTGAAGGGTCCCTCGGCCGTGGCGAGCTTGAGCCTGTCGGCGATGGCCCTGCCCTGCAGCACGCCGACCCGGAAGTTGTCGAAGGTGGCGTAGTAGTCGACGTCCGGCGTGCCCCGGAGCAGCCGGTCGTAGGAGATCACCGGGATGTCGTCCGCGGCCGCCCTCTCCAGCACGTCCTTCAGGACGGGACCGTCGACGGCGCCGATGACCAGGGCCTTGACCCCGTTGTCCACCATCTCCTCGACCTGGTCGGCCTGGGTGGCGGCGTCGTCTTCGGCGTACCGCAGGTCGGTCTTGTAGCCGAGCAGCTCCAGCTGCTTCCTCATGCTGCCGCCGTCCTTGATCCAGCGCGGCCGGGCCGTCGTCGGCAGGGTGATCCCGACGGTGCCGCGGTCGGCCGGCTCGGAGGCGGAGGCGCCGTCGACGGCGCAGCCCGCCGCCGTCAGCACCAGTGCGCCCATCGCGACGGCGATCTTCGGAATCGTGCTGCGCACCCTCGTCCTCCAGCAGGTCGTTCGGGGAGTCCGCCCGCCGGAGGCGTCCTCCGGCGGCGGGGAACGGCGACCGCCGCTCTCGTCATCAGATCGGCGTCCCGGATCGGGAGCTGAACGAAACCCGGTGGCGGGCCTCACGGCCGCCGGACGGCGCGCCATGCGCGGTGCCGCAGCGGGCGTGCTTCCAGGCGGTCCCCTTTCCCGGCCGCCGGACGGCGCGCGATGCGCGGTCCGCTGGCAGACTCGTTCCCATGCGGATCACGCTGGTCCAGGGGGACATCACCGAGCAGGACGCCGACGTCGTCGTCAACGCCGCCAACTCCTCGCTGCTGGGCGGCGGCGGGGTCGACGGGGCGATCCACCGGCGCGGAGGGCCGGCGATCCTCGCGGAGTGCCGGAGACTGCGCGCCTCGCACTACGGCGGAGGGCTGCCGACCGGCCAGGCCGTGGCGACCACGGCCGGGGAGCTCCCCGCCCGCTGGATCGTCCACACCGTCGGTCCCGTCCACTCCGCCGAGGAGGACCGCTCGGAGCTGCTCGCCTCCTGCTACCGCGAGTCGCTCAGGGTCGCCGACGAGCTGGGGGCGGCGAGCATCGCGTTCCCCGCGGTCTCCGCCGGGGTCTACGGCTGGCCGATGGACGACGCCGCCCGCATCGCGATCGGCACCGTGCGCGCCACCCCGGCCCGGGTGGCGGACGTGCGGTTCGTGCTGTTCTCCCCGGACGCGTACACCGCCTTCGAAAACGCCCTGGCCGGCACCGGGCCCGCCGGCGCCTCCTGACCCCTTCCCTGAACCGCTCCCGCGGCCCCTCAGCGCAGGTACTCCGTCGCCGCGTCGAGCAGCCAGGCCCACAGGTAGGCGGCGAACGACGACCGGACGAAGATCTGGAACTCCTCGTCCTCCCCCGCGGCGAGCAGGACATCGGCCCTGGCCAGCGTGCTCCGGGCGCACGTCCCGGGCCCGAAGACGCGGGGATGCAGGTCGAGCGGGCAGCCGTGGGCCAGCACGTCGCGGGCGGCCGGTCCGGCCAGGCGGATCACCGTGCGCTGCGCGGACACGTCGGTGACCGCGGCGTGCCCGTCGCCCGCGGCCGCCCGCAGCCGGGCGGCGAGCCCGCTCTCCCCCGGGGCCCCGCTCCCTCCGGACGGCCCGCTCCCCCCGGCCGCGGCACCCCCTCCCAGGGTCCCGCTCCCTCCCGGCGGCCCGCTCCCCCCGGCCGCCGCACCCCCTCCCGGCGGCCCGCCCTCCTGCGGTGTGCCGCCCTCCGCCCCGACGACCAGCCACTTGTCCGGTCCCAGCCAGAACACCGAGCAGGGCGGGTAACCGGTCACGGGACCCGTGTACGTGCCGGGCCGTACCGGGAGCGGCGTGCCCAGGGCCGCGGCGAGCCCGGCCGCGGCCTCGCCCAGCGGGTCGGCCCGGACGTCGACCTGGGCCAGGAACGGCGTCTCCGCCATCCGGACCCGCTCCCCCGCCACCGGCGCGAACCCGCCGAGCGGACTGCGCCGGACGGCCCTCCCGGCTCCCGCCACCGTTCCCGGCCCCGTCTCCGGCCCCGTCTCCGGCGCGCCCTCAGCCATCGCGGCGTGCCCCTTCCGGGTCGTACAGCACGGGGGAGGCGACGGCGACGGGCGCCTGCCCGCCGTCGAGGACGGCGAAGATCCGGTCGCCGATCCGGTCCCGGCCGCCGCTCACCAGCGCGAGCGCGAAGGTACGGCCGAGCCCGGCGCCGAGGTAGGAGGAGGTGACGTGGCCGAGCGACCTGACGGGCGGGGCGGGCAGCCGCTCGTGCTCCACCAGCTGGGTCCCTTCGGGGATCAGCAGACCCGGGTCCTCCGGCAGCAGGCCGACCAGGTGCCTGCGGTCCCGCCGTACGGTGTCGGCCCGGGTGAGCGAGCGCCTGCCGACGAAATCGGCCTTCTTCTTCGAGATCATCCACTCCATGCCCAGATCGGCCGGGGTGACGGTGCCGTCGGTGTCCTGCCCGATGATCGGGTACCCCTTCTCCGCGCGCAGCACGTGCATGGCCTCGGTCCCGTACGGCGTGACGCGGCCGGTGTCCAGGACCGCGCTCCAGAGGGCGGGCCCGTGCCACGCGCCGACGTTGATCTCGTAGGCCAGCTCGCCGCTGAAGCTGATCCTGCACACCCTGGCGGGCATCCCGGCCACCTCGGTGTCCCGCCAGGTCATGAAGGGGAAGTCCGCCGCGTCCGCGGCCAGCCGCGGGGCGAGGCCGGACAGCACGTCGCGCGCGGCGGGACCGGCGAGCGCCACGGTGGCCCACTGCTCGGTGACCGACGTGCAGTACACCCGCAGCGACGGCCACTCGGTCTGCAGCCACTCCTCCATCCAGTCGAGCACCGCGGCGGCGTTGCCCGTGGTCGTGGTCGCCAGGAACCGGTCCTCCGCCAGGCGGATCACCGTCCCGTCGTCGAACACCATCCCGTCGGCCCGGCACATCACGCCGTAGCGGATCGAGCCGGGCCGCAGCGTGCCCATCAGGTTCGTGTAGAGCCTGTCGAGGAACCCGGCGGCGTCCGGCCCCCGAACCTCGATCTTGCCGAGGGTGGAGACGTCCATCGCTCCGGCGCCCCCGCGCACGGCGCGGCACTCCCGCAGCACCGCCGCCGCCATGTCCTCGCCTTCGCGGGGGTAGTAGCGGGGCCGCTTCCACTGCCCGGCGTTCTCGAAGACCGCGCCGCGCTCCACGTGCCACCCGTGCATCGGGGTGACCCGTACCGGGTCGTGCAGCGCACCCCGGTCGCGGCCGGCGAGCGCGGCGAACGACACCGGCGTGTACGGCGGGCGGAACGAGGTGACGCCCACCTCCCGCACGTGGACGCCCAGCTCGCCCGCGACGATCGCCGGCACGAGCGTCCCCGAGGTCTTGCCCTGGTCGTGGGCCGTGCCCGCCGTGGTGTGGCGCTTGACGTGCTCGACCGAGCGCAGCCCGGCTCCGGTCGCCCGCCGGATGTCGGCCACGGTCACGTCGCGCTGCAGGTCGACGAAGTGCGTGGAGCAGTCGTCGGCGGGCACCAGCCACAGCGCGTGGCCGTTCGCCTGCGGGGCCCCGTCCGCCGCCCGCCGGACCCCGCCTCTGCGCTCCGGGCTCCCGCCGCCCGCCTGACGGTCCCTCCCCGTCCCCGGCCGCCCCGTACCCGCCCGGCTCCCCCCTCCGCCGAGCGCCTCGGCCGCCCTGGTCCCCGCCGCCGCGCCGTCGGCGAGGCAGTCGTGCAGGGACGTGAGACCGCGGGCGGCTCCGGCGACCTCCACGGCCGGGGGCGGCGTGTCCGGCACGAACGCCTGCAGCCCGTCGTCGAACCTGACCGTGCCGCCCACCTGGCAGAACAGGTGGACGACGGGGTTCCAGCCGCCGGAGACCAGCAGCAGGTCGGCCTCGAACTCCCTGCCGTCACCGGTGACGACGGAGGTGACCTCGCCCGTCCCCCTCGCCTCGGCCACCACCCCGCCGGCGAGCACCTCGATGCCGTGTTCCCGCACCCGCTCCCGCCATCGCCCGTTCGGCCCGGGACGGGCGTCGGCGACGGCGAGGATCCGCACGCCCGCGCCGGCGAGGTCGAGCGCGGCGGCGTAGGCGGCGTCATCGGTCGTGAAGACCACGGCCCGGCGGCCCGGGAGCACCGCGTAGCGGTTGGCGTAGGTACGCGCCGCCCCGGCCAGCATCACTCCGGGCAGGTCGTTGCCCGCGAACGCGATCGGCCGCTCGTGCGCACCGGTCGCCAGCACGACCCGGCGGGCCCGGATGCGCCAGACCCGCTCCCGCGCCATCCAGGCCGGAGCCGCCGCGCCTAGATGGGCGGTCCGCCGCTCCACCGCCACCAGGTGGTTGCCGTCGTAGTGCCCGACGACCGTGGTCCTGGGCAGGACCCGCACCTCCGGGAGGCGCGAGAGCTCCGCCGCCGTCGCGGCGGCCCATTCCGCGCCGGGTGGGCCGGCCGATTCACCGGAAACGAGCGGGAGCGCACCGGACAGACCGAGAGAGCCGGAGGGGACCGCGCCGGGCGGGGCGAGGGAGCCGGGAGGGACCCCTCCGGGCAGGCCGAGCAGGACGCCGCCCGGCTCCGGCTGCTCGTCCGCGACGATGACGCGGGCGCCGTCCGCCGCGGCGGCGCGGGCCGCGGAGAGCCCGGCCGGTCCCGCGCCCACGACGAGGACGTCGCAGTGGGCGTGCACCGCGTCGTAGCGGGCCGGATCCGGCCTGTCCGCCAGCCGTCCCCGGCCGGACAGCCCGCGCGCCACCAGCCCGTCGTACAGCTCGACCGTGGTGGCGGTCAGCATCGGCTCGGGGAACGGCTCCTCGATCTGGACGATCGCGTTCGGCTCCTCCGGGCCCGCGGAGAAGATCCCGCGGGGACGGCCGAACCTGACGCTGGTCGCCACCCGCCGGACCCCCGCCGCGAGCAGCGCGGAGGCCAGGGTGTCGCCGGGGTGGCCGGTGAGGTCGCGGCCGTCGAACCTGAAGCGCAGCACCCGGCTCCGGTCGATCCGCCCGCCCGCCGCCGCCCGCGTCATCCCGTCACCGGCCGGGGCTCGCCGGGACGGTAGACGGCGTGGATCCGGTTCGTCGCGGTGTCCCGCACGGCGTTGAACCAGCGGCGGCATCCGGCGGCGTGACTCCACCGCTCGGCGAAGGCGCCTTCGGGGTTGTCGCGGAAGAACAGGTAGCGCGCCCACTCCTCGTCGGTGAGCGCGCCCGGATCGGCGGGGTAGGCCACGTGCGCCTGCCCGCCGTAGTGGAACTCGGTCTCGTCCCGCGGCCCGCACCACGGGCAGGGGATCAGCAGCATCCGCCCGGTACTCCTCTCCGCTCCTGCGCCCGGCCACGCGGCCGGTCCCGTCCGCGTCCTGTCCTCCGTCCGCGTCCTGTCCTCCGTCCGCGTCTGTGCACGTCCCGTCCACGACCTCGCGACCGCTCCTGCGCCCGGCCCCGCCTAGTGCGCCACCGCCGCCGCGCCGTGCTCGTCGACGAGCGCACCGGTGGTGAAGCGGTCGAGCGAGAAGGGGGCGGCCAGCGGGTGCGGCTCCCCGTGCGCGATCGTGTGGGCGAAGCACCAGCCCACCCCCGGGGTCGCCTTGAACCCGCCGGTCCCCCAGCCGCAGTTGACCAGCAGCCCGTCGACCGGGGTGCGGCCGATGATCGGCGAGGCGTCCGGGCTGACGTCGACCACGCCGGCCCAGGTCCGCAGGACGTGCGCGCGGGCGAAGACGGGGAAGAGCTCCAGCGCCGCCGCCATCTGCCGCTCGACGACGTGGAACGCGCCGCGCTGCCGGTAGGAGTTGGCCGCGTCGATGCCCGCGCCCATGACCAGCTCCCCCTTGTGCGCCTGGCTGACGTAGACGTGCACGGCGTTGGACATGACGACCGTCGGATGCACGGGTTCGAGCAGCTCCGACACCAGCGCCTGGAGCGTGTGGCTCTGCAGCGGCAGCTCCACGCCTGCCGTGCCCGCGACGACGGACGTGCGCCCCGCCGCGCAGAGCGCGACGGTCCCGGCCGCGATGCGGCCCCCGGCCGTCAGCACGGCCCGGGCCCGCCCGCCCGCGACCTCGATCCCGGTGACCTCGCAGTGCTCGACCAGGTGGACGCCCAGCTCCGCGGCCGCCCTGGCGAACCCCCAGGCGACGTGGTCGTGCTTGGCGATGCCCGCGCGCGGCTGGTAGGTCGCCCCGAGCACCGGATGGCGCACGTCCGGTGAGACGTCGACGATCGGGCAGACCTCCCCGACCTCCTCCGGGCCGAGCCACTCGGCGTCCACGCCGTTGAGCCGGTTGGCGTTGACGCGGCGCACGCCGTCCCGCACGTCCTGGAGGCTGTGCGCCAGGTTGAGCACGCCCCGCTGGCTGAAGAGCAGCGGGTGGCCGAGCTCCTCCTCCAGCCCCTCCCAGAGCTTCAGCGCGTGCTCGTAGATGCCCGCGCTCTCGTCCCACAGGTAGTTGGACCTGATGATCGCGGTGTTCCTGGCCATGTTGCCGCCCGCGAGCCACCCCCGCTCCAGGACGGCGACGTCCGTGATCCCGTGGTTCCTCGCCAGGTAGTACGCCGTCGCCAGGCCGTGGCCGCCCGCTCCCACGATCACCACGTCGTACGAGCGGCGGGGCTCCGGAGCGCGCCACAGCACGCCGGGAGGGTCCGGCAGGTCGTCCACCGCGTGCTCCCCTCTCACCCGCGCCTCACCCGCGCAGCCGTTCCATCGCCGGGTCGAAGAGCGGCTCGTCCGCCACCACCGCGGGGACGCGCCGGTCGAAGTAGCCGATCCCGATCTCCCGCCCGGGGACGGCCAGCTCCGCGGGCAGCCAGGCGTAGGCGATGCCCCTGCCGATCGTGTGGCCGTACGCGGCACTGGTGACGTATCCGACCGGCCGGTCCCCGTCGTGGACGGGCTCCCCGCCCATCACCACCGCGTCCGGCCCGTCGGTCACCAGGCAGGTGAGCCTGCGCCGTACGGCCCGCCGCCGCTCCTCCAGCGCCGCCCGCCCGACGAAGTCGTCCCCGCCCTCCCGGACGGCGAAGCCGAGGCCCGCCTCGTACGGGTCGTGCTCGAAGGTCATGTCCGTGCCGAACGACCGGTAGCCCTTCTCCAGCCGGAGGCTGTCGAACGCGCCCCGCCCGCCCGCGACGATCCCGTACGGCCGCCCGGCCTCCCAGAGCGTGTCCCACAGCTTGGCGCCCAGGTCCGCCGTGGTGTAGAGCTCCCAGCCGAGCTCCCCGATGTAGGAGAGCCGGAGCGCGGTGACCGGGACCGCGCCGACGAAGCCGCGGGCGGCGCGGAAGTAACCGAAGCCGCCGCGGTCGAAGGCGGGACCCGCCAGCGGGGCCACCAGGTCGCGGGCGCGCGGCCCCCAGACGCCGACGCAGCAGGTGCCCGCGGTGACGTCGCGCACGGTCACCGAGCCGTCGGCGGGCAGGTGCCGGCGCAGCCGGTCGAGGTCGAGCTCGCCGTTCGCGCCGATCTGGAAGAGGTCGGGGCCGAGCCTGGCGACCGTGATGTCGCCGCGGATGCCGCCGTCCTCGCCGAGCAGCAGGCAGTAGGTCACCGCGCCGACCGGCCTGCCGATGTCGCCGGTGGACGTGCGCCGCAGGAAGGCGGCGGCCCCGGGCCCGCTCACCTCGATCCGCTTGAGCGGGGTCATGTCGTAGAGCGCGACCGACTCGCGGGACGCCCGGGCCTCCGCCCCGACGATCGGCGACCAGTGGCGCGCCGCCCACTCCCCCGGCCGGTGGATCTCCCTGCCGTCCAGCAGCGGGGCGTTCGCGTCGTACCACTGGGGCCGCTCCCAGCCCGCCGCCTCCAGGAAGTGCGCGCCGAGCTCGCGCTGCCGGGCGTGGAACGGGCTGACGCGCAGCGGCCGGAGGTCCTCCGGCGGCTGGCGCGGGTGGACGATGTCGTAGACCTCGACGAAGTTCCGGCAGCTCCGGGTGCGGACGTACTCCGGAGCGAGCTGGTGCGCCTCGAACCTGTTCACGTCGCACTCGTGCAGGTCGAACGAGGAGCAGTGGCCGTCGGTCAGCCACTCCGCCACCGCCCTGGCGACGCCCGCCGAGTGGGTGACCCAGACGGCCTCGGCCACCCAGAAGCCCGCGACCTCGGGCGACTCCCCCAGCAGCGGCAGGTTGTCCGTCGTGAAGGAGAACAGGCCGTTCACGCCCTCCGCGATCTCCGCCTCGCGCGTCGCGGGCAGCAGCGACCGCGTCTCCTCCCAGGCCGGGGCGAAGTCCTCCGGGGTGAACTCCAGGACCGACGGCATCACCGGGGCCTCACCGAACGGGAGGATGTCGCCGGGGTCCACCGGCATCGGGCGGTGGCCGTAGAAGCCGACGCCGAGCCGGTCGAACCGGTCGCGGTAGTAGAGGTCGGCGTCCTGGTGGCGCAGGATCGGCCGGACGCACTCCCGCGCCTGGCCCGCGAGCGCGGGCACCGGGCCGGTCCAGGCGAGCTGGTGCGCCAGCGGGGTCAGCGGCAGCTCCATCCCGGCCATCCGCGCGACCTTCGGCCCCCAGATCCCGGCGCAGCACACGACGACGTCGGCGGGGACGTCCCCCCGGTCGGTGACGACGGCGCTCACCCTGCCGCCCCGCACCCGCACGTCGAGCACCTCGTGCCGGTCCAGCACGCGCACCCCCCGCTCCCGGGCGCGCGCGAGCTGGACCCCGACCGCGCGTACGGCCTGCGCCACCCCGTCGGAGGGGACGTGCAGCCCGCCGAGCACGCGGGCCGGGTCGAGCAGCGGGTGCAGCGCCACGCATTCGGCGGGCGCCAGCACGCGGGCGTCGAGCCCCCACGAGACCGCCCAGCCCCGGCGGCGGTGCAGCTCGGCGAGGCGTTCGGGCGTGGTGGCCACCTCCAGGCCGCCCACCGGCAGGAAGCAGCCGAGCGCCGTCAGCTTCCCGGCCGTGTAGCGGGCCAGTTCGGTCATGGTCTTCGACGGGTTCGTCTGGAAGACCAGGCCGGGGGCGTGGGAGGAGGAGCCGCCGGTCGCCGGGACCGGTCCCTGGTCGACGACGGTGACGGAGTCGCCCGGGGACCGGCTCCGGCCTCTGGCGGAGAGCTCGTCGGCGAGGGCGGCTCCGACCACTCCGGCGCCGATGATGACGATGCGTGCCACGCACACCTCCGGTCAGCGCCGCCTTCCGGCCCGCTGGATGATCCGTTGCGCATGACGCACCGGGATGCTCATCGAGAAACAGAATCACCTCTGCCGATCGGACCGTCAAGGGTCCCGGGCGCGGAGCCGTACTACAGTGCGCGGTTGTGGACGTTGCGGGCGGCTCGGCGGACGACTCGGTGGACGACTCGGTGGACGACGGCGGGACCGGGGGCGGTGGCGGGACCGGGGGCGGCGGGGTGCAGTCGGTCGACCGGGCCATCGGCATCCTGGAGATCCTCTCCCGGCGCGGTGAGGCGGGCGTGAGCGAGCTCGCCGCGGAGATCGGGGTGCACCGGTCCACCGCCTTCCGCCTGCTCGGCGCACTCGAGTCGCGCGGCCTGGTCGAGCAGGCCGAGGACCGCGGGAAGTACCGTCTCGGGTTCGGCGTCGTACGGCTCGCCGGCGGCGTCGCGGCCCGGCTCGACCTGGTCCAGCAGGGCCGCCCGGTCTGCCGCCGCCTGGCGCAGGAGCTGGGCGAGACCGTCAACCTCGCGGTCGCCCGCTCCCACTACGCGGTCAACCTCGACCAGGTGCGCGGGCCCGCCGCGGTCACCGCGCACAACTGGGTCGGGCAGCTCACCCCGCTGCACGCCACGTCGAGCGGGAAGGTCCTCCTGGCCCACCTCGACGACCGGCACCGGGCGCGCCTGCTGGCCGCCGCGGGCCTCGACGCGTACACGCCGCACACGATCACCTCGGCCGCCGCGCTCGACGCGCAGCTCGGCGAGGTGCGCGAACGCGGTTACGCGGTCACCGTCGAGGAGTACGAGATCGGGCTGAACGCGATAGCCGCGCCCGTCCGGTCCTACGAGGGCGAGGTCGTCGCCGCCGTCAGCGCCTCCGGCCCGGCGTACCGGTTCAGCGGGGACCGCCTGCACGAGCTCGCGCCCGTCCTGGTCGCCGGTGCCGCGGACATCGGCCACCGCCTCGGCCACCCGGGCTGACGGCTCCTGCCGGAACGACCCCGGTCGCGTCGCCGACCGGCCGGTGCCGGGCGGCCCGTCCGCCTGCGGGTGCGGGCCGGACGCACCGATCGGAGTCCCGCTCAGGCCAGCCTGTCGCGCACCCACTCGTGGAACGCGCCGATGTGGTGCTCGCTCGGCACCAGGACGCCTCCCCGGGCGTACGCGCGCGAGCCCATCGACGGCTGGCACCGCTCGCACGCCTCGAAGTCCTGCAGGTTGACCCGGTGGAAGAGTTCCACCGAGGGTCCGATGTCCCGCCCGCCGGCCACGACGTCCCCGGTGAACAGCCAGTCGCACTCCACGACCGTGCGCCCGGCGCCGAGGGGGAACATCCGGTGCAGGATCACGTGGTCGGGGACGAGGTTGACGAAGACCTGCGGCTTGATCGTGACGGCGTAGTAACGGCGGTCCTGCTCCTCGGTCACACCGGGGATGCGGTCCACGCCCTCGGAGCCGTCGACGGTGAACCCCCGGATGTCCGGGCCGAACTCCGCGCCGTGGCCCACGTAGTACTGCGCCGCGTAGCCCCCGGCGAACTCGGGCAGCACGCCGACCAGCTCCGGATGGATCGTGGCGCAGTGGTAGCACTCCATGAAGTTCTCGACGATGAGCTTCCAGTTGGCCCGGACGTCGTAGACGATCCTGCGGCCAAGTTCCAGCCCGTCGACGCCGTAGTTGCCGATCGGGTCGCCGTCCCCGAGCCGGGCCGTCACCTCGCCGACCACGCAGGCCTCGAACGACGGCGGCTCGCCGGCCAGGCAGACCCACACGTAGCCGAGCCACTCCCGCACGTGGACGTCGATCAGGCCGTACCCGACGCGGTCGAGGTCGGGCATCTCCGTCAGGTTCGGCGCGGCGACCAGCCTGCCGGTCAGGTCGTAGGACCAGGCGTGGTAGGGGCAGGAGAAGGCCCGCCGTACCCGCCCGGACTCCTCCGTGCACAGCCGCGCGCCGCGGTGGCGGCAGACGTTCAGGAACGCCCGGACCGAACCGTCCCCGGCCCTGGCGACCAGCACGCTCTCCCGGCCGACCTGGACCGTCCTGAACGCCCCCGGTCCGGCGAGGTCGGCGGCGCGCACCGCGCAGAACCACATGGACTCGAAGATGCGCTCCTGCTCCAGCGCGAAGACGGCGTCGTCGGAGTAGAAGGAGCCGGGGAGCGTGGCGATCAGACTCGGCGGCAGGCTCGGTGGCGGGCTGGACGGCAGGTGCGTCGTCACGGTTCGCGGCCCTCCGTTTCGCTGGGCGGGACAGGTACCGCTGTACGCAACAAGGTGAGTCCGCCCGCCGACCGTGTCAAGGACGCGTTCGGGGGAACGCGCACCCGTCGGCGGTCCCGGAGACGGAGGCCTCCTCCGCGCCGGGAGCCCGGTCCCGCGACGGGGCCGGGCTCCTCGGCTTCCGCGGGGTGCTACGGCAGCGAGTCCGCGCCGGCGACGCCCGCGCCCGCGGCGGGCGGGGTGGCGGAGGCGGTCCCGGCCGAGTAGGCGTACGGCGGCGCCGCGACGCTTCCGTCGGCGCGCAGCCAGTCGTCGACGGTCTTGCCGCTGTCCTGCGCCCGGCCGATCGTGGCCGGGTCGTAGAAGTTGCTGCCCGTCCAGGTGAGCTTCGTGTCGCCGAAGTCCTGCGTGATCGTCTTGGCGCTCTTCACGTGGTTGCTCTCGGCGTAGATCCTGCCGCCGACGCCCAGGCCGAGGAAGTAGTCGTCGACCTCCACGTAGTTGGCGAACACGTGGGCGTAGCCGAACCGCACCCGCGGGTGGCGGGTGTTCGACCCGTCGAACCAGTTGTGGTGGTAGGTGACGTTCAGGTATCCCGTGTCCTGCGCGCCGTTGTTGTCGCTGTGGCCCAGCAGCATCGACTTGTCCGTGCCGATGAACCGGTTGTAGGAGACGGTCACCAGGTCGGAGCCGCGCTTGACGTCCACCGAGCCGTCGGCGGACGTGTGGAAGGTGTTGTGGTCGACCCACACGTGGTGCGAGTAGCACTGCACGTTGACCGAGTCGTCGGCGGAGTTCCGGAAGGTCAGGTTCCGGATGATCACGTTCTGGATGCGCGTGAACCTGTCCTTCTCGGCGGGGTCGCAGAGGTCGCCGCCCCAGGCGACCTCCTCGGGGCCCCAGCCGTTGACGTCGAGGCCGAAGCCGTTGATCGTCGCGTTCGACCCGACGCCGATGACGGTCTTGTTCGACCCGACGTCCAGCATCTTGGCGCCGGTGCCGGTGATCGTGCCCGACACCCGGACGATCCGGGGCGTGTCGTCGGCGACGGCGGCCGCCAGCTGCGCGTAGGTGGTCACGGTCACCGTCTGGCCGCCCGCGCCGCCGTTCGTGCCGTTCCGACCGTACTTGCTCAGGGTGGCGAAGCCGACCAGGCCGCCCGCGTTGCCCCCGGGGCTGGTCGGAGTCGCCGTCGGAGTCGCCGTCGGAGTCGCCGTCGGGGTGGCGGTGGGGGTCACGGTGGGGGTGACCGTCGGGGTGGCGGTGGGGGTGCCGCCCGCCGGGACGAGGCGCCACTGCTTGGTGGCGGCCGAGTCGCAGGAGTTCTGCTGGACGGGGGCGCCGGAGGCGGTGGAGTTGTCCTTGGTGTTGAGGCACTTGCCGCTGCCCGCGTTGACCACCCGGTAGGCGGAGCCGGAGGCGGTGAGATTCCAGGTCTGGGAGGCGGCGCCGGTGCAGCCCTCCTGCTGGACGGCCTTGCCGGCGGAGGTGGAGGCGTCCTTGACGCCGGCGCACTTGCCGCTGTGGGCGGCCTTGAGCTGGAAGCCGCCGCCGGCGGTGGTCAGCTGCCAGGTCTGGCTGGCGGCGCCGCAGCCGGTGTGGGTGAGCTGGACGCCGTCGGAGCCACTGGCTCCGGGGACGGTCAGGCACAGACCGCCGGCGTCGTTGACGAGGGTGTAGGCGCCGGGTGCCGGGGCGGTGGCGGCGGCGGAGGTGCCGGCCGCCCAGCCGGAGACCGCGAGCGCGCCGATGACGGCGACGGCCGCGGCCTTGGTGTCGAATCTGCTTCTCACAGCCGAACTCCTTGCTGGTCCGACAGGCCGGGACGGCCTGCATGGCGGATTCCCCCCAGCGAGTACGCGCCGCTCACGTGAGTGCACGTGTCCGTGTGAAGGACAGAGCCCACCGTAGGAAAGCGTTTTCCCAACGTCAATGGCCCGTGAAACTTTCATGAACGGGGCCGGAGGACCTCCTGCCGCCCGTCGGATCCCGGACGAGCGCGGCGCCCGAACCGCCGATCATGGCGGGATCCTGCAATTACCTGTCATTGCGGACGGCCGCCGGTCCCCCGATAGTTGACGGCATGAGCCCTTCCTCCGCCGTCCCCCACCTGGTCGTGGTCGCGATGTTCCCCGGAGTCGACACGCTGGACGTGACCGGTCCGGCCGAGGTCTTCGCGATGGCCGACCGGTTCCTGGGCGGGCGCGCCGGTTACGAGGTACGGCTGGCCGGCGAGCGCCGCGGCCCCGTGCCGACCTTCTCCGGCGTGCGGCTCTGCGTGGAGGAGCTGTTCTCCGAGCAGCGCGGGACGATCGACACGCTGCTGGTGCCGGGCCGGATGCTGCTCGGCCCGGAAGGGCCGGTCCCGCAGGTCGACGCGGGCGTGGTGACGTGGCTGCGGGAGGCCGGCCCGCGGGCGGGCCGGGTCGCGTCGGTCTGCGCGGGCGCGCACGTCACCGCGGCCGCGGGCCTGCTGGACGGGCACCGCGCCACCACGCACTGGGCGACGGCCGGGCGGCTCGCCGCCGACCACCCCGGGATCCGGGTCGAGCCTGATCCGATCTTCGTCCGCTCGGGGCGGATGTGGACCAGCGCGGGCGTCACCTCCTCGATGGACCTCGCCCTGGCGCTGGTCGCCGAGGACCACGGCGACGAGCTCGCGCTCGAGGTGGCCCGCGCCATGGTCATGTACCTGCAGCGGCCGGGCGGCCAGAGCCAGTTCAGCGTGCCCCTGGCGCAGCGCCCCGGCGGCAGGCAGGACATCCGCGGCCTGCGGCTGTGGATCGGCGAGCACCTGGACGCCGACCTGTCGGTGCCCGCGCTGGCCGCGCGGATGGCGATGAGCGAGCGGAACTTCGCCCGGGTCTTCCGCGCCGAGACCGGCAGCACGCCGGGCGCGTTCGTCGAGGGCATGCGGCTGGAGGCCGCCCGCCGGCTGCTGGAGCGCACCTCCCGCCTGCCGTCCGACATCGCCCGCGCCTGCGGGTTCCGCTCGGTGGAGACCCTGCACCGGGTCTTCCGCGACCGGCTGGGCATCACTCCGGGCGAGTACCGGAGCAGGTTCCGCACCGCCGCCCCCGCCTGACCCGTCCCCGCGCCTCCCGCCCGCCCCGGCGAGGCGCGCCCACCGAAGAGAGAGAACCCCGTATGAAGATCACCGTCACGCACATCGGCACCGCGACCGTCCTGCTGGAGATCGGCGGGCTGCGCCTGCTCACCGACCCGGTCTTCGACCCCGCCCCGGCGGAGTTCGACTACGGCCCCGTCGTCCTGCGCAGCACCAAGGGTCCGGCGATCGCGGCCCGCGACCTGCCGCCGGTGGACGCCGTCCTGCTCAGCCACGACGAGCACTACGACAACCTGGACACGGTCGGCCGCACGCTGCTCGACGGGCGCCCGGTGCTGACCACCGTCAGCGGCGCCGGCCGTCTCGGCGGCGGGGCCGCCGGACTGGAGCCCTGGGAGACCCGCGAGCTGACCGCCGGCGGCAGGACCCTGCGGGTCACCGGCACCTCCGGCGTGCACGGCCCCTTCGGGGACGTCACCGGCTTCGTCGTCGAGGAGCCCGGCGAGGACGAGGCGCTCTACATCTCCGGCGACACCGTCTACGTCGACGAGCTCGACGAGATCGGCCGCCGGTTCGCCGTCGGCACCGCGCTGCTGCACCTGGGGGCCCCGCGCATCCAGAACTTCGGCGGCGGCGAGCTGATCTGCATGGACGGCGCGCAGGGCGCGGCGCTCACCCGCTCGCTAGGGGCCCGCAGGGTCTGCCCGATCCACTACGCCTCCTGGGAGCACTTCACCGAGGGCCCCGCCCAGGTCACCGCGGCCTTCGCGGCCGAGGGACTCGCCGACCGCCTGCACTGGCTCACCCCCGGCGTCCCGGAGGTCCTCGCCTGATCCAGGCGATTAATCTTGTATGTCGGTTTTAATGGTGAAACGCTCGCAGTATGACGACGTTCGCCGGCGGCGCCATCGAAGCCTTCGTCGGCCCGGTCGAGCTGGGCGCGGCCGACGACCTCGAACAGGTGATCATCGATTTCATCGGCGGCGCCCGGCGCTCCCTGGACATCGCCGTGCAGGAGCTCGACTCCGAGCCCATCGCCCAGGCCGTCCTGGACGCCCGCTTCCGCGGGGTGGACGTCCGCATGGTGCTGGAGCAGGACTACCTGGTCTCCGCGAAGCCGCCGGCCGTCACCGTACGGCCCGGCGAGGACGAGGCCGCGGCCCGCCGCCGGGTCCAGTGGGGCGAGGAGGACGGGGCGCGCAGCCTGGAGCCGAACCGGAGGATCCTGGCCGCGCTGCTGCGCTGCAACGTCGACGTGAAGGCGGACTACAACCCGGCGATCTTCCACCAGAAGTTCGCCATCCGCGACCACCGCGAACGCGCCCTGCCCACGTCGGCGATCCTGTCGGGATCGGCGAACTTCACCCGCACCGACTGCCACCGCAACCTCAACCACGTCGTGGTCTTCCACGACCCGCGGATCTGCCGGGTGTACACCGCCGAGTTCGACCAGCTGCGCGAGGGGCGGTTCGGCCGGGGCGCCCACGGCAAGGTCCCCGTCGCCTACAGCCTCGGCGGCGTGCCGGTGAAGGTGCTGTTCGCCCCCGACCACGCGCCCGAGCTGGAGATCATGAAGCAGATGCTCAAGGCCACCGCGCGCGTCGACTTCGCCATCTTCACCTTCTCCGGCTCGTCCGGCATCGACGACGCCATGATCGCCCTGGCGGCGGCCGGCCGTACCGTCACCGGCGTGATGGACCCCGGCCAGGGCGCGCAGAGCTGGGCGGCCACCCACGACCTGGACCGCGCCCGCATCGAGCTGTACTTCCCGAGGCGCGACCCCGCCTTCGGCAAACTCCACCACAAGCTCATGGTCATCGACGAGGCCGTCGTCGTCGCCGGATCCTTCAACTACACCGCGCCCGCCAACAACTACAACGACGAGAACATCTTCGTCATCGGCAGCCCCTACCCGGACCTGCCCGCCCGTGAGGGCGGCCCGGTCGACCCCGCCGCCTGTGCCGAGCTCGCCCGCTTCTTCCGCGCCGAGATCCGCCGCATCGAGGCGGCGGGCGATCGCTTCACGGGCGGTCCTCCCCCGCCCTAGCGAGCCGGCCGGAACCGGTCATGGCGAGCGGTGGAAGGAGATCCCGGGATGCGGCGAACCGTAAATGTCGGCCGCTCCTGCGAGGATCACGGCTCCATCCGTCTTCAGCCTCTGACCGTGGAGAACCGCGCCATGCGACCGAAGGACGTCCAGCCGACCGGCTGGGACCGGGTACGAGAGCTCATCGACACCGGTGACGTGCCCGGGATCGCCACGGCGGTGGCCGCGCTCGACGACGCCGGGCGGCGCGAGGCGGCACGCGAACTGCCCGGATACATCGCGGTGGCGCGGGATCGGGCGTGGCGGGCGACGGCGGACCACGAGGCCCGGCGCGACCGGGAACGCCGGGCCCGGCAGGCCGAGGTGGACCGGCTGCACGCCGCCGGCCGGTACTCCTCCGAGGAGGAGTACCGGCATGCGTGGGCCTCGACCTGGCACGACGACTGGAGGGTCAGGCCCGGGGGCGGGAACTGGACCGGGGCGATGCGGGTCGCGGGCGCGGGTGTGATCGGCGGCGCGGCGGCCGTGGCGACCTGGATCAATCGCAGGGACCTCGGCGACTGGGATCTGGCCGGAGACCCGGCGACCGGCGCGATCGACCCGCTGCTCAAGGTGATCACCGCACGGCCCGTCCCCTGGCAGGCCGACCTGGCCGTGCGACTCGCGCTCCGGGTCCGCGGCGGCCGCCGGTGGGGCCGTTCCCGTAACGGGAACCTGCCGCTGGCGCTCGCTCTGCTCCGCCGTACCGGCACGGCCCCGCCCGAGCACGATCCTCTCGTGGTCGGCTGGGTCTCCCTGCAGGCCGGGCTCGGCGAACTGCGGGCCGATCCGCTCCTCGACCGCCTCCTGCCGCGCGTCTTCGAAGCGGAGGGGGTCGGCCGGGCGCTGCGGAGCGAGCGGCCGGACCCGGCCGACACGACCTCCTGGCTCGGCGCCCTCCACGCGCTCGCGGCCGAGGGCCGGGTGGACCGCGCGCTTCTGCTCGACGGCTGCCGGCGCCGCTTCCTGCGCGGCGGCGAAGGCCCCGACCTGCGGTTCTTCGCCCGCCTCCACGAGTTGCTCGCCCCCGCTCCCGCCGAGATCGAACCGCACGCCGTCGACTACCTGCGGCTCCTGCCCGCCGCGCCCGGACCCGTGGCCGAACCGGCCCTGAGGCATCTGCGGAGGCTGACCGGCCTCGACCCGGTGGACGTGGTGGAGGCGCTGGAAGGACTGCTCTTCCGCCCCGAGGGCGGTCTGGTCCGCACCGGGCTGAGTTGGTGGGAGGAGACCGTACGGCAGGCGCCCGGCCGGGCCGACGAGCTGGCTCCGGCGCTGGTCATGGCTCTCGGCCACCCGACGCGGGCCGTACAGGAACGTGCCGTCCGCCTCGCCGTACGGCACGCCGGACGTTTCACCCCGCTCGGTGCCGAGGTCATCCGCGACGCGCTGGAACCGCTCCCGCCCGGCCTGCGCAACCGGCTGGTCGCGGCGGTCGGCGGTGAGCGCGTCGAGGAGCCCGAGGCCGGTCCCGAACCCGCTCCCGAGGAGGAGGCGTTCGTCCCGCGAACGCTGCCCGCCCCGGTCCGCCCGGTTCCGCTGGCCGAGCCTCCGGACACCCCTGAGCACCTCGCCGACCTGTACCCGCGCAGAGACTGGCAGGCGGCCGAACGCAGCCTGGCCGCCTTCGTCCGGCTCGCCGCACGGGACCGGGAGTCGCTGCGCGCGCGGCTGGCCCCGATCCCCGAGAGCCGGGAGAAGCGGCTGCTCTCGGACGAGTGGCGGGATCCCGGCGACTGGATGACCGCTCTCGCCGCCGAGCTGGCGCGACCCGGGCGCACCTACGAGAACTCCTTCACCGCGGAACGCAACCGGATCCGGCGTGGGCACGGGCTCCCGCCGGTGCCGGCCGGGACAGCCGATCGGCTGCCCGAGCGTCGCCGCGTCTCGCCGCTGCACCGTTTCGTCCTGCTCCGCCACGCGGAGGTCCTCACCGCGCTGAGAGCCGGGACGCTGCCACCGTTGCTGCTCGCCACACCCAGCCTGTCCAACGGCCTGCTCGACCCTGCCGAGCTGGTGGCCAGGCTGGAGACCCTGGAGGCGGCGGGCGCCGTACCGCTGCCCGCCGACTTCCAGCAGGCGCTGCTCAGGCTGCCCCGGCGGATCGACCCCGCGGTGGCCGCCCGCGCCGCGGCGCTCGGCTCGGAGGAGGGCCGCCGGGCCGCCCGCTGGATGGCCGACGGCGGACTGCCCGATCCCGTCGTGCGGGTGGCCCGGTCCGGAGAGGACGACGGCCTCGGGTCGCGGATCTGGATGACCTCCACCGTGCGGGCCGAACCCACCGGCCTGCCGCTGATCGACGAACTGCTCGCCGATCAGCCCCGGCACGTCAACCCGGTGGCCGGCGGGCACCTCGGCGGGCTCATGGAGTGGTGGGCCGCCGTCCTGCCCTCCCACCGGGAGGTGGTCGCCGCCCATCTCGTGCCGCACCAGCCGGTGCCGGCCTGGAGCGCGGCGATGGACTCGCTGCGTCTGGTCGACCTCGCCGCCGCGGAGGGGCCCGCCGGACAGGCCGTCGCGGTCCTGCTCGCGCACCGGATCATCCCCGGGCCGCTCCTCCCCGACGGCATCGGACTCGCGCTCCGTGCCCTCCGGAGCCTGGCCGCCTCCGACGGGCTGCCCGCAGGGGAACTCGGCGCGGAACTCGCCGCGCGGGTGCTCCGAGGTGAGATCACGCTGCGCCTCCTGGTGAGCGGGGTGGAACGCGAGGCGGCGAACGGGGCCGCCCACCACATGTGGACGGTGCTCCACACGGCGCTGCCCTCGCTCCTGCCGGCCCAGGGCAGCCGCCCCACCAACGCCCACACCGACCTGGTCGCTCTGGCGGCCCGCCTCGCGCCCTGGTCGCGGACGCGGGGCGAGATCCCCGCCCTGTCCGCCTTCGCGGCGCGCAAGGGCTCCAGCCGCATCCTCGCGCACGCCAGGACCCTGCGCGACCTGCTGGCGTCCGGCGACGGTTCCGTACAGTCCGGTCCGCCCGTGTCCGGTGGCGCCTTCCCCGCACACGCCGAGGAGGACCGCTGAGGGACGGGGTGCCTCCCGTCACCGGGAGCACTCCGGCTCAGGCCTTCTTCACCACGCTGGACTTGAGCTGCATGGCGCCGATGCCGTCGATCCTGCAGTCGATGTCATGGCCGTCCACGCCGTTCACCAGGCGGATGTTGCGCACCTTGGTGCCGGCCCTGATCCCGGTGGCGCTGCCCTTGACCTTGAGGCTCTTGACCACCGTGACCGTGTCCCCGTCGGCCAGCACGTTGCCGACCGCGTCCCTGATCGCACCGTCACCGGTCGTGCCCTCGGACACGGCCGCGGGGTCCCACTCGTGCGCGCATTCCGGGCAGACCAGGAGCGAGCCCATCTCATAGGTGTACTCGCTGGAGCATTCGGGACACGGCGGCAGGGTTTCGGTCACCGGAAAAGTGTAAAGGAGGCCTTCCCATGGTCGGCGGGTCGGTGGTCGGCGCCGGACCGGCAAATCATGATCGAATAGTTGAAAGTTGACATTTATCTAGGTAAGCCTAACCTAATCTCCGTGACCGAGAAGATCTCGCTGCGCGGAGCCGACCTGCGTCTGGGCTACCACGGCGCCACCGTCGTCGAGAACGGCCGCATCACCCTGCGGCGCGGACTCGTGACGGCCCTGGTGGGCCCCAACGGCAGCGGCAAGTCCACCCTGCTGCGGGCGCTGGCCCGGCTGCACCGGCCGGAGGCGGGCACGGTGACGCTGGCCGACGACGTGTCCGCGCTGGACATGTCGGCCCGGGAGTTCGCCAAGCGGGTCACGCTGCTGGCGCAGAGCCGCCCCACGCCCTCCGGCGTGCGGGTCCGGGACGTCATCGGGTACGGCAGGCACCCCTACCGGGGCCGGTGGCGGGCGGGCGACCCCGAGGGGGACGCCGCGGTCGCCAGGGCGATGGAGCTCACCGGCGTCACCGCGATGGCCGACCGCGCGGCGGACGAGCTGTCCGGCGGCGAGCTGCAGCGCGTGTGGCTGGCCACCTGCCTGGCGCAGGACACCGGCGTCCTGCTCCTGGACGAGCCCACCACCTTCCTGGACCTGCGCTACCAGATCGAGCTGCTGGATCTGGTGCGCGACCTGGCCGACGGCCACGACGTGGCCGTCGGCGTCGTCCTGCACGACCTGAACCAGGCCGCCGAGCTGGCCGACCACGTCGTCCTGCTGCACGGAGGCCGCGTCCGGGCCGACGGGCCGCCCGCCGAGGTCCTCACCGAGGACCTGCTCACCGAGGTGTACGGCATCCGCATCGAGGTCACGCACGACCCGAGGACGGGGACGGTGTCCACCCGGCCGATCGGCCGGCACACCAGAAGCGTCCCCGCCACAACCTGACAGGAACACCATGAACCCCCTGCGCACCGCCCTCGTGGCCGTGGCCGCCGCCGCCGTGCTCGCCGCCTGCGGCACCACCGAGACCGCCGCTCCCGAACCGGCCGCCTCCGGCGGCACGGCCCCCGCCTCCGCCGCCCCCGTCACGGTGACCGACAGCCGCGGCAAGCAGGTCACCCTCGACCGCCCCGCCACCAAGGTGGTCGCCCTGGAGTGGGGCGAGGCCGAGATGGTGGTCGGCCTCGGCGTCATGCCGGTCGGGGTGGCCGACACCAAGGGCTACGCCACCTGGGTGACCGCGGCCAAGCTCGACCCCTCGGTCAAGGACGTCGGCACCCGCCAGGAGCCGAGCGTCGACTCCATCGCCGCCCTCCAGCCCGACCTGGTCGTCATGGAGGCCGAGCGCGACTCCGCACTGGTGCCGCAGCTGGAGAAGTTCGTCCCCGTCATCACCTTCAAGGGCAGCGACGCGACCGACAACCTGGGCCGGATGCGGAGCGACCTCAAGCTGATCGCCACCGCGCTGGGCAAGACCGCCGAGGCGGACAAGCTCCTCGCCGACTTCGACGCCGCACTGGCCGACGGCAAGAGCAAGCTCGCCGCCGCGGGCGCCGCCGGCAAGCCGTTCGCCATGGCCGACGGCTGGAAGGACGGCAGCAAGATCTCCATCCGCATGTTCGGCAAGGGCGCGCTGGTCTCCGACGTCGCCACCGAGCTCGGCCTGGTCAACGCCTGGACGGGCGAGGTGGACCCGGTGTGGGGCCTGGGCGCCACCGACGTCGAGGGCCTGACCGCGCTGAAGGACCCCGACACCCGCTTCTTCTACAACGCCTCCGACGGCACCGACGTCTTCGCCGACGGGCTGGCCTCGAACGCCATCTGGAAGAAGCTGCCGTTCGTCGAGAAGAAGCAGGTCGTCAAGCTCCCCGACGGCATCTGGACCTTCGGCGGGCCGCTGTCCTCCAAGCAGTACGCCGAGGCCCTCGTGAAGGCCTACACCGGTTGAGCACCACCCTCCAGGCCCCGCCGGCGCCCCCCACCCCGCTGCGGCGGCTGGGGAGCGCCGGCGTGCTCCTCCTGACGCTGGCGGCGGTCGTCGTGGCCGCCGCGGTCCACGTGACGCAGGGCACGTCGTCGATCGGCGCGCTCGACCTGATCCGGCTGCCGTTCGGCGACACCGACGGCGAGGCCGCCCGGATCCTGCTGGCCTCCCGGCTGCCCCGGCTGCTGGCCGGGATCACCGTCGGCGTCGCCCTGGGCGTGGCGGGCGCGCTGCTGCAGGCCGTCTCCCGCAACCCCATGGCCTCGCCCGACACGCTGGCGGTCAGCGCCGGCGCCTACTTCGCGGTCGCCGCGGCGGCGGCCTTCGGCCTGACGCTGCCGCTGTTCATGTCGGGCCTGCTCGCGCTGCTGGGCGGCCTGGCCGCGGCCGCCCTGGTGATGGCGCTCGCCGCGGGCGGCCGGACCGGCACGACCAGGCTGATCCTGGCGGGCTCGGCGACCGCGCTGGCGCTCCACTCGCTCACCAACCTGCTGCTGATCCTCTTCGAGGAGGAGACCAACGGGCTGTTCGCCTGGGGCAGCGGCTCGCTCGTGCAGAGCGACCTCGAGGCCGTCACGCAGCTGGGCCCGCTGATCCTGCTGGCCATGGCCGCCGCCGTGCTGGCCGGGCCGAGGCTCGACATCCTCTCCCTGGGCGACGACACCGCCACGGTGCTCGGCGTCAACGTCGGGCGGCTGCGCCTGGTGCTCACGCTCCTGGCCGTCCTGCTGGCCGCCGCCGCGGTCACCGTCGCGGGCCCCATCGGGTTCGTGGGCCTGTGCGCGCCGGTGATCGTCAGGCTGCTCCCGGGCGTGCACCGCCACCGGACGACGGTTCCGCTGGCGGGCCTCGTCGGCGTGCTCGTCGTCCTCGGCTCCGACATCGGGCTGCGCGCCGTCTTCGGCGGGCAGGCGGGCGTGGACGTGCCGCCCGGCGTGGTCACCTCGCTGTTCGGCGCCGCGGTGATGGTGTGGCTGGCCCGCCGCTACCGGGACGCCGGGCCGACCCGCCAGCCGCCGATCGTGCGGGTCGCGGCCCGCTCGCGCGCCGCCTTCCTGACCGTGGTGACGGCCTGCGCGGTCCTGCTCGCCGGAGCGGTCTTCCTCGGCATGCTCGGCGGCGACACCTGGATCCTGGGCGGCGACCTGGTCAACTGGCTGAACGGCCGGACCGGCCGCGGCCTCACCTTCGTGCTCGACCAGCGCTATCCGCGGGTGCTCGCCGCGGTACTCGCCGGCGCCGCGCTGGCCGCCGCGGGCACGGCCGTCCAGGCGGTGTGCCGCAACCCGCTGGCCGAGCCGGGCATGCTCGGCGTCACCGCCGGTGCGGGCGTGGGCGCCGTCTCGCTGCTGGCCCTCGCACCGCTCGCCGGGATCTGGCCGATGTTCGCGGCGGCCATCGCCGGGGCGCTGGCCGCCTCCGCCGCGGTGTACCTGCTGTCGTGGCGCGGCGGGCTGAGCTCCGACCGGCTGGTGCTGATCGGCGTCGGCGTGCAGGCGGCCTGCACCGCCGTCACCGTGCTGATCATCGTCAAGGCGGACCCCTGGAACACCGCCATGGCGCTGACCTGGCTGTCCGGTTCCACCTACGGCCGCGTCCCCGCCCAGCTCATCCCGGTCGCGCTGGCCCTGGCCCTGGTGCTCCCGCTGATCGTCTGGCTCCGCCGCGACCTGGACCTGCTCTCCCTGGACGAGGACAGCCCCCGCGTCCTCGGCGTCCCCCTGGAACCGGTACGGCTGGCCGCCCTGGGCGGCTCGGTGCTGCTGACCGCCACCGCGGTCTCCGCCGTGGGCGTGGTCGGCTTCGTCGGCCTGATCGCCCCGCACGCCGCCCGCGCCCTGGTCGGCGCGGGCCACGCCCGCGTCCTCCCGGTGGCCGTGCTCCTCGGCGCCCTGCTGGTGAGCCTGGCCGACACGCTCGGGCGCACCGTCATCGCCCCGGCCCAGGTGCCCGCCGGGCTCGTCACCGCGCTGCTCGGCACGCCGTACTTCGTCTGGCTGCTGTGGCGCTCCCGGGCGCAGGCGGACGGCTGACCGGCCGGTTCCGGGCACCGACCACGATTCCCACCAAGATCGTCCTTATCCGAGATCGCCTCCGCGAGGCCGAGGAGTGTCCATGGCGAAGTCCAGCGTGAACGCGATGCGCGTCAAGCCCGCGGTCTCCGAGCTGCTCACCCTGCGGGTGCTGCGGAGCGAGCGGATCTCTCCCCACTTCGTGCGCGTCACCCTCGGGGAGGGGGACATCGGCCGCTTCACCCCGATGGGCTACGACCAGTGGTTCCGGCTGTTCCTCCCGGTCTCCGACGGCTCCCTGTCCCGGCTGCCCGGCAAGCTGACCATGCTGTCCTACGCCCGCTACCTCACCATCCCCAAGCACTCGCGTCCCGTCCTGCACAACTACTCGGTGCGCGCCTACCGTCCCGGAGGCGCCGGAGGCCCCGAGCTGGACGTGGACTTCGTGCTGCACGGCTCGCCCGGGGAGGGGACCGCAGGTCCGGCCTCCACCTGGGCGCTCACCTGCCGCTAGGGCGATCAGGTAGCGATCCTGGACGAGGGCGTCACCTTCAACCCCCCGGTGGGGACGCGCCGCGTCATGCTGGTGACCGACGAGACCGGCCTGCCCGCCGCCGCCGCCATCCTCGGCTCACTCCCCCGCGACGCCGAAGGCCGGGCCCTCATCGAGCTGCCCTCCCCGGAGGACCGGCAGGACCTCGACGCGCCCGCCGGGGTGGAGGTGACCTGGCTGCCGCGCGAGGACCCGCACGAGGTGCCCGGCCGGGCGGCGCTGGCCGCCGCCCGGGAGCTGCCGGTGCCGGCCGAGCCGTTCTTCGGCTGGGTGGTGGGCGAGCAGGCCCTGCCCGTCGCCCTGCGCCGCCACTGGGTCGGCGCGGGCGTGCCGAAGGAGCACATCATGTTCTGCGGCTACTGGCGGGCGGGCGGCGCGAAGTAAGCCCGGGTCCTGGGACCGGAACCGGTGGCGGGCGTCACTCCGGGAGCCGGCTCCACTGGACCCCTGATGGTCCGCCTCGCCGGTAATCACGGCGTCGGCGAGCCGAGCGAAGGCGATGAGGTCCTCGGAGCTCATACCGACGGCCCCGCCGATCGCACGGTCCACCGCAGCCAGCCAGGCCTACTAGCCTTGATCTTTCACGATCTTCGTGTGGTCGGCTGAAGCGTTCGGCTACGGTGTGTTTTCGCGACCTGACCAGCGCAATCACTCGGCTGTCGCGCCGGGTGGGTGGGGCTCTACTGGCCCGTTGGATTCCTCCTGCTCGTCGTGAACACGGGTTTCCGCTGGTCAGGTCGGTGCAGGCAAGGCTTGCAGGCGGGCGACCGCAGTGGCGATCTGATCAGCCCAGGGCCAGCGTGCGGCGAGGCGCAGACGGACACGGCGCCCCCCGCGGACCAGCCGCCCGGCCACCGCCAGCAGGCGCAGCCGCAGACGTTTGGGCTCGTATCGGCGGGCCGGCCCGTCCAGGGCGAGCAGCTGCATCCACGTGATCAGCTCGCAGGCCAGCGCGACGAGTTCGCACCAGATCTCGTTCTGGGCGAAGTCGTGCAGCGGCAGGTTGGCCAGGCCGGTGTCCTTGGCGCAGCGGATGCGGTCCTCGCAACGTGCCCGGCGGCGGTGGCGCAGTTCCAGGTCGGCGAGCTGGCCGCCGCGGGTGTTGGTGACGAAGCAGGTGAAGCGATGCCCGTCGATATCGGTGAAGCGCAGCTGCGCGCCTGGATGCGGGCGTTCTTTGCGGACGATGACGCGCATGCCCTTCGGCCAGTCGGCCAGCTCCAGCATGCCGGTGATCTCGGCAACCCACGCGCCGGCCCGGACCTGGCCGTCTGCGTCGTAGGCCGGTGTCCATGCGGTGGCCGGGAGGCGGAGGATCGCGGCGCCGATGTCGTCGGTGAGGGTGAAGCCGATCGAGTACTTCAGCCATCGGCCGGGCCTGCTCAGCCAGAACAGGAACGGGCGGGTGCCACCGCCGGCGTCGGTGCGGATCAATACCTGGCGGCGGAGGTGTTGCGGTAGTTGGGCCTGGGCCAGGCGGACGGCGGTGATGTGGTCGGCGGCGGTGTTGGAGCCGGCGTTGCCGGGCCGCAGCATGATGGCCAGGGGTTCACCGGAACCGGCGGCGCCGTGGTCGGCGAAGACGGTCAAGGGGTGGAAGCCGAAGGTCTTCTTCCAGGTCGGGGCCGCGTGCTGTTTGTCGGAGTGGGCGATGACGATGGTGGCGTCCAGATCGATCGGGATCAGCTCGCCGTCCGCGCCGGGAGCCGCGGGTCCGGCCAGGTGCCAGGCGCGGGCACGAGCGGTGGCGCGGGCGGCACGGATGGCCTTCAACGCCCGGGTGGAGTCGGCGGCGAGCCGGTCGATGAGCCGGGAGACGGTGGGATCGGAGGCGACGGGGCCGAACAGTTCCGGTTGGGTGCGCAGCAGGGCGAGGTCGGCCAGGCAGTCGCCGCCGAGGGCGAGGGGAGGGCGAGGTCGGTGATGGTCTTGCCGGGGTCGTGGATCGCGCGGGCGGTCCGCCAGGGCTGCAGGTGCTCGGAGAGGGCCTGGTCCAGGCCGGTGGTGCGCAGGGTCTCGAGCAGGAGCAGGCCGCCGGTGTGGGAGATGAGGCCGGGGCCGTCGGCGGACACGGTGATCTTGCGGTGGGAAGGGGTGGTCTTCACGTGAAAAGTGCCTCGTGGACTGGTGGGGACGGGACCTTAGACAAGTCCGATCCTTCCAGGTCACAGGCACTTTTCTCATGTAAACGATCAAGCTCGGCGAAATTCACCGTGAAAGTCCGAGGCTAACGGCCCGGCGGGCGCCTTCCGCTCCCGTCATGTTCAAAGAGCCGCCACAAGCCACCCGCTACCATGATTTGATCTACATTTGTCGCGGTCTGCACGTAGTCTGGAGATCAACGCCGTGGGGTATGAGTACGGAACATGACCTCTAAATCATCCTGGAGTCGAGGCAAGGACAGGGCAGCACACAGTGACAGACAGTGTCCAACTCAGCCATTTTTCAATGCTCGATGTCGATCAGGCCCCGGAGTCACCAGGTCTTTATGCCTGGTATGTCAGTTTTCGTGCTGGCCCACATGACTGGAAGACCAAGCCCAGCGCAGATGGCGATCAAGCAATTGGGAGCTTCTTGAACCTGTTACGCAAGTACGCTGGATACTATGAGCCAATGCCAATCAACCTGAGTGGCAGAGGATCGTACGGAGCAAAATGGGAGGGCTCTCTAGAGCTAGACTATCCCCTTCGTGAGCCTACAGAAGGTGCTCAACCTGGGGATGACGACTTGCTACAACGACTTGAGACGTTGGTGGGATCACTCGACACCGAAGAGAGGCGCCGAGTGATGTCGAGCATCCTCCACAGAGCCTCTCCCGTGTTCTCGTCTCCTCTGTATATCGGCGTTGCAACGAACTTACAGGAGCGGCTTCGTAAGCATCGCATGGATTACACTCGGACCCACGACTGGCTGCGGGAGCACCCTGAGGATGCGGAGATAATCCGTGCTCGAGGGAAGAACTTCGGTCAGCGTGCTGCTGCCCGGAGCATTGCAATGGAACACCTCGAAGCTTGGATTATCGACCTGGCTGACGAGGAGAACGACGAAGTGACGAAGAAGCATTTGCGGAACACGGCCGAGTCAGCTGAGTGGCTTCTACATCGGCTGTACTCACCGATTTTGGGAAGGCAATAGTGATGTTCGGCTCAGGTACCAAGCTTACGTTCCGTGATTATGTGCAGGGCACGTGGGGAAGCTTCTCTACGCCAGCTGGCCGAGTGGACTACCTCATGACCAAAGCTCGGCTTGGTGAGGACTCTGACGACCCAGAACGTCAGCTGACCAAGAGCTTGTCTCCGGTACGGGAAATCATGGAGGCAGGAGATCTTGATTTCAATCAGCTTCTGCAGCGTGACCTAGACGACCATAGAGTGGCAGTCAGCCTTATTCCGTATCTGTTGAAACCTCAGGCAACTGGTCCTGCGTTCTTCCCTCCGATCGTGGCGGTGCTGCTTCCATTCCGCCACAAGCGCCCATCACACTTTCCAGACTTAGATATGCAGACGGTGGTCGAGGACGATGGTGCAAGGTGGGCACAGGAACAGGCGGGGACCTCGTTCCAGGTGCAGCGGCTCCTCGGTAGTAACGATCGGCTGCACCCAGCGAGTGTCGGAAAACTATGGTGGAACAAGACTGAGTCACAGCTAGTCGTCTTGGACGGACAACACCGTGCGATGGCGCTCCTCGCTGTTGAGCGCACAATGACAAATAGCTGGCAGAACTCCGCCGGGGCCAGGTTCAGATCGTTCTACGAGAATCAGGTCAGGCAAGCGCTGCAGGATTTCAACCATGGCGAACTGGACCTGAGCAAGGTCGAGGTGCCGGTGACAGTCTGCTGGTTCCCCGACCAAACCGGGGAAGGCGCCAAGCCGCACGAGGCCGCGCGCAAGCTCTTTGTGGACGTCAACAAGGAGGCTCGCCCTCCATCCGAGTCTCGCATCATCCTGCTGTCCGATGCCGAGTTGAGCAATGTACTGACGCGACGACTACTTAGCGAGCTCCGAAACGGACAAGACGAGTCCTATCTGCCCCTGTACGCGGTTGAATACGACAATCCTGAAGTCAACTCCAGCCGCCCTGCGCGCTGGTCGGTGTTAACGAACATCAATCTCTTAAAATCGACGGTGGACCGCTGCATATTCGGTCCGCCGAAATACCTTAAGGACGTAACCTTGAGGTTTGGGGGTCGACCAAGCCCTACTGAGCAGGACGCTTTCATGCGGGAGCAGCTAGAATTAACCAGCCTCTTCCCAGCCCAGTTTGAGGACGGCGGTTTCTCCTACCAGCGGGACAGGATCGGAAACTCCGAATTCCCCATCGGCCAAGCAGATACGATCAGCGACCGGTTCGCCGAGACCTGGGGCCGCGGCATTTTAACGGTTCTATCGAAGACAGCCCCATATGCCGCACATGCCAAAGCACTAACACTCTTGAAAGATGACTGGCATGTCGACGACACTGGGTTGACCCTCGCCCATGACGCACTATTCGGCGGCGTCGGTGTGTTCTGGACGCTACGGGACAGCTATGAGCACTATCAGGAAAATAAGACACTCGGGACAAGGGCAACCAAGTCGGACGTAATAAAGGCATGGGAAGCCCTACGGGCTCGCGAGGAAAGCTTCGAGACTTACCGAGCCCAGGCATTCCTGGAATCCGGCAGAGCCGAAACTCTTAAGAAGTCAAAGGCCGCCTACGCGGTGTTCAACACACATGCCTGCCAGCTTGGTCTGGTGCTGGTTCTAGGGTCGCTGTGGCAACTTCGCAAAGAACAGCCTGGCGGCGCGGATATCAAAGCCCTGCCTGCGTTCGCTGAGGCGTTGGTGAAAGGCTGGAACACCTATTTCGCTCAAGACCAAGGTAAGGCAAAGGATCGCAGGCTCGCGTTCAGCAAGACTGAGGTCAATCATCCGTTGAACCAGATTTCAAACATGGATACTGCTCAGTCGGTTTTCTTCCGATACTTTTGGATGCAGGCGCTGGACACTCCGGCAGCCTGGGAGAACATCTCGTCGTGGTTCACCGATCGGTCCCGCTTCGACCAGATGATTAGCTCTGCTCGAGAGCTATACCTGAAGCTGTGTACCGACCAGCAACTTAAGGCGCTAAAGACAAGCAAGCCAGGTTCCGCCGAGGCGAAGCTTCGCGTGGAGGCTCAGCAGGCGGCAAGCAACTCGATCAAGCGAGCACTGAAGGACTGGTTTTATCTGCCCGAGGATTCATATGAGCAGTGGCTTTCTTCGCTCGACAAGTCCCCGGAAGCCCTTACTACCGTCGAGGAATCCTCCGATAATACTGACACGGTGATCACCGAAGACGACGACAGCACATCCGAAAATGTGCCAGCTGCAAGCCTGGAAGATCTACTCGGCGAATAATCAGATCACTGACGGCGAGAACTTATCTCTCAATGGCGTCTCGCCGCCAGTGATTTAAATAAGCAAAATTAAACTTTTGTGGCAATTACATTTAATCATCGAGCCATGATAGGCATACTACCAAAAATATTGTTTTTTAATTCTTTTTGACTACAGCCATAGACATAGACACGAGATCGCTAACATCTGCAAGCTCGCGACGGCCGGCCAGATAGCCAATACCACGATGCAAATGGATGCTCAAGATTTTAGAAACAGATTCTTCGGCAAGGGGTTCACCATCGACCGCACAGCGTTGCTTCAGTAGGGATAAATAGACGTCACCAAAGGTCCCGGTAAGAGTCTTCCATGTCATCTCAATATTCGAATCCGTCACGATGTCTTTCACCAACGGCGTCGACGGGTCAGCTAGCGAGAAAGCGAGCGCCCAACGACAAAGGACATTCCAGTTCTTAATCCCAGTGGCACGCTTAAGCTTGACGAGATGGTCCTTCGCAGGCTGTGACAACCGAATCGTGTCAAGCGACATACTTAGTTGACCCCCATCCGTATCCGCGCTCGATCATGGTTGTGAACGTGCTGTCGTCGTGAACCAGTGTGTAGGTCTGAGCGATCGCTGGAATCAGTCTGTTCAGGAGCTCATCGTCGATCTCCTCGTCAGTAGATAGCAGCAGGACTTGGTGGCTTGCCTGGGGGAAGTAGCGCTCAACCAGGTTCTGCCGGTGGCGGCTGTCGAGGCGCCCGAGCGGGGTGTCGATCACGCTAGGCAACCGGCTGCCTGCCACTCGAGCCAGGCCCCAGAGCAAGGACACTGCGAGTAGCTGGCGTTCGCCGGCACTGAGCCGTGCGGGGTCGAGTTCCTCCCCGTCCACGCCCACTAGGGTCAGCGTGAACTTGTTCGTGTCGATGCGCAGGTCCTCGATGAGCCCTTCCTTGCGCATCAAGCGCATGAAGCTATCCAGCACTGCGACTTCGAGACGGCTGATATGGCGGCGCAGAAGTAGATCGCCGAACTTCTCGAGCGTGTTACGTGCGCGGTCTGAGTAGGACATGACGCGTGAGCGATGCTCGATCTTCGCCAGGTCGTTCGCTCGCTTGGCATACGCCCGCTCCCGGGCAGCCATTAGGTTCTCCTGCTCACGAACACGCGCGCCGTGGACTTCCTCGAGGGCGTGCAGGTCCCGCTCTAGCTCGTGTACCCGTCGGCGTGTGTTGTCTTGCTGCTCCACGAGATCGGCGATCGCGTCCTCCGCCGGGACCCCGGCAAGCTGGCGATCAAGTGAGTCCAGCTGGTCACGGAGATCGGAGGCCTCTGTGAGGAGTTCCTGCGCACGATGCCACTCGCTGTCGAGGACCTGGTCCAAGGAGTGAAGCTGCTGGATCCCAGTAACAGACATTTGGATCACTCTGGGGGTGTCCGCGCTGGCTACCCGCTTCTGACGATCTTCATCAAGGAAACGAATCACCTGCTCTAGCGGTCCAGGGGCGACCTTGTCACTGAGCAGAGAGATGATCTCCTTGTCCCTATCCTGCAGGGCATCGAGGATCTGCTCCTCGCGAGCTGCTTCCTCCTCACGGGCGACCTGGGCCTGCAAGGCGTCCAGTTGGGGCTTAAGCAGAAGAAGAGGAAGCGGACCTGCTGCTGTCACGTTGGAGAGAGTCTCATTCACACTCACGAGGCGCTTCTCGGCATGATCCTTCTGCGCCTGTAGCTCAGCTCTGCGGCGGAAGAGATCACCACCTTCCTTCGCGAAGGTCGCCTCGATGTCCTTCAGATCTTTCCGAGCGTGGAGGAGGGTTGCTTTGGCCGATGCCACCCGCTGGTGGGCATCAGCTCTCGCCACCTCATTCTCTTCGAGCTGAGTCTCGATAGAAGTGATCAGGTCTAGAGCAGCCTTGTCCTCATCGCTCACCTTCTGCCGGCGCTGCAATGCGAGGAGATCCGTACGGAGCTGCTCGACAGTATTGACCCCAAGGAGCGACTGAACTGCTGATTCGATGACCGGGGCCGCGCGCTCGGGATCGGCGAGCGACTCGATCTTCTCGCCATCGAAGAAGAACAAGGAGGCGACTTCGAGAGGCAGCAGATCCTCGACATAGTCCGCCCATGCCTCGCTGATGGCCTTGTCGTGCTCACCGTTGACGAAGACCATGAGCGACTCACGGACGCTCTTACCGTTGACCCGCCAGAAGCGCTCGATCCGATAGTGGCGTTGCTCTCCCTCAACAGTGGTGGAGAACCAGAGCTTGACGCTCGCCTGTTTGGGGCTGGCCTGCCGGTTCACGCTGTCGCGAAGGAACACCTCGTAGGAGCGAGTCCCCCTACTGCTGCAACGCGCCCGCGAGCCATAAAGAACCAGCTGGATGGCATCTAGCAGCGTGGTCTTACCGCACCCGTTGAGTCCCCCGATTAGAATGATCGGCCTACCAGGCTTGGGACTCAAAGTGAGTACTTGCTTGCCCTTGTAGGCGCCGAAGTTCTCAAGGGTGATCTCATGCAGGAGCATCGGTGCTCTCTTCGTCCAGGAGCGAGAGTTCGGGGGCGATCTTGTTCTGGTGGTTGCGACGGGCGAGCTCCAACGCATCGTCCGCGTCCACGTAGTACCCTCGCTTGATCGTGCTCTCCAGCGCTTCGAAGAGCCCCGAGCGCCGGGTCATCGTGCGGAACTTGCGCTCGACCGCGAGCAGTTCGCGCATCGTCTTGAAGTGAAGTTCGTCCCCATCGCAGACTTCGCGGAGCAGCTCAACTTCATCGGCCGCAACCGCGAGGTGCTGGTCCAACGGTCCTCCGGGGAACGCTTCTCCGGTCTCCTTCTTGTAGATCCGGGGAAGCGAGTCTTCCACCTCGTGCTTCTCGAAGACCCAGATCCGCCGGATCTCGTGCAGCTCATCCATGGTGACAAGCTCGATGTTGCGGACATAGTCCGGGGCGTTCTGACGGATCCAGGTCTGAGCGTTGAGCAACTTGCTCAGCCAGTCCTCACGGGCCTTCTGGGTATACGGACCGGGAACCGCACGGTCGTGGAAGAGCTGGATGCTTCCGTTCATCTTGCGGAAGTCACGAAGATGGCTGTCATCAGCGACATCGAGCTCGTCTCGCAGCTCCAGAAGAGGGAGCATCCACTCCTTCTCCTCGTCATTCTGGATCATTGCCGACATGGATTTATCCTTGTCGACGAGAGTGCACGTCCAGCAGCCGAACCGGCTGTCACCACACGAAGGCGTGGTGTTGTCGACGACCAGCGGGCACTCGCCATCGCTGGATGCGCCCTGGTACATGGTGAGGAGATCCTTGTTCGGATGTCCCCACGGGTTGGGCTGCTGCATGAGGAAGGTCCAGACCTCGTCGTTGCTCCACTCCTCAATGGGGCTGTAGACGAGGGAGTTGGGAAGGTTGCCGTTGGGCGAAAGCCGGTCCCGCACCCGCCGCTTCTCATGCTTCTCCATCACCCGAGCACGTGCTTGGCTCTCTGCCTTACGGATGCCCAGCACCAGGATCGCCTCGCCGTGATCGTGGACGACCCGACGGATGAAGGAGTTGGACGGACGGATCTTCAATCGCTCCGTGCACCAGCGGAACTTAGGCCGAGGAGCTGGGTATCCCTTCCCGATGAGCCCGACCCAGAACGTGTCCTTCACTTCTGGCGTCAAGCGGTTCGGCTGCATCGGAAGCTGCTGCTCCTCCGCTGCCTTGCCCATGGTCTTCAGGGATTGGGTAACCCAAGCGGCCACGACAGGGTTCTCAACAAGAGTGTCCGTACTGATGACGTATACCGGCTTGGTGCGCTGCTCGGCGCTCAGCCCTTGCAAGGCCATCCAGACGAGCTGCAGCACCGCGGTCGAGTCCTTACCACCGCTGTACCCCACCACCCACGGCACATGATCTGCGAGGTAGAGCTCCTGAATCTCCGCGGTGAGCTCGCTCACGACTGCGGCGAGCCCACCCCGGGCCTCGAACGGGATCACTCGCCGAGCCGGCGTGTTCAGCATGACGGCGCTGCGCGTCGGGGTGCTCATCGCTCTCCTCGCTGGTAAGCGGCCTCTGCTTGTCGCTCTTCGACATTCAGTTCGAGGCCGAGTCGCTGCCGCAGATGATTCACTGTCAGTACGACATTTTGATGATTCTTCGAGACGCGGCCGCCGATGATCGCTCGTCCCTCCCAGTCGGGGTTGGTTCGAGACCAGTCGACGTCTCGGAGCGGCGCCAGACGAGGCTTCCACTCCTCCGGATCAGGCGATTCGTGGAGCAGCGTGTTCCCGAGCAGTCCTAGCGCGTGGAGCGCGATCCCGTGCGTATGGAGGTACTGTCTGCGGACCTCCGCCGCGGAGAGAGATCGGCTTCGGACCTCGCCCCAGTCCGGGATCAGCTCGTCTACCGCCTCCCAGAAGCCCCACGACAGCCGCTCCGCATCTTTGCTGTTGAGCTCCAGGCCTTGGAGCAGAGCGCTCGTTGCGGAGTACAGAGCGCTGAGGGTGAACAGCTTTCGGGACCGGGCAGAAAGGTTGCTGCTCTCCATCTCAACGAAGTTGCGGAACACCGGGCTCTTCAGCGCGAGCAGCCGGGTCAGCTGCGACAACTCGTCTCGATGATCGTAGAGGACTCCGATGGAGCGAGCAGGCCGTACGGCGTGGCGGTTGAGGTCCGCGAACATCTGCTGGCTGCGCTCAAGCCCGGCATCGTGGAAGAACACCACGGCGATGGTCTCATCACCCAGCGCCTGGTTCTCCTTCAACGCGGCCTCGATGGCTGCGCGGCGGTGCTGGCCATCGTTGATCAGGAAGCGTGATGCCATGGGTATGTGGAGCTGGCCGACCCGCATGCCGGGTCCCTGAGCCGAGACACCCACGAACCGCATCACCCCGTCGACAGAGGCGGTAAGCGCGCTGAAGACGTAATCATCAGGGTTCTCAAGGATGTACCGTGCAAGGGCAGGGACCCGTCCCTTGTTCAGGATGCGCTGTGCCCGGACTTCCGGTGCCAACTCGTCCTCATCGAACAAAAAGATCTTGGGTATCAGGCGTAGAGGACACATCGAGACGTAATACTCACGCCCCGCCTGTACACCCCGAATCGCCGGGAAGATGTACTCGAAGCCTGCGGTGGTCGCTTCCCCACCATGCTGAGCCAGCGCGTGTGTTGCCACTCGATACACGGTAGCGTATGTACGTCACTGATTTAACGTACACACGTGACCTGACCCAACAACCTGGGAGCTGGTGAGGACCGTGGTCGCCTACCTGGACGCCGCTGCAACGACAAGGGTGCTGCCCGAGGTAGCTGAGGTCGTCCTGCACTGGATGAGCGAAGACTTCGGCAATGCCGGCTCCCGCACCCATGGGTACGGCACGCGTGCCAAGAAGGCTGTCGCCCGCGCCCGCGAAAGCATCGCCGCCCACCTCGCTGCTCGTCCAGATGAGCTGATTTTCACCAGCGGCGCCACCGAGAGCAACAACATCGCCATCCTCGGTCTGGCAGCCCATGGGAGCAAGCACGGGCGACGCCACATCATCAGCAGCGCCATCGAGCACAAAGCCGTTCTTGAGCCGCTCGAGCACTTGCAGTCCCGCGGGTTCGAGGTGGAGCTGATCGAGCCCGGACCATCGGGTCGAGTAAGCGAGGAAGCCGTACTGGAGCGCTTGCGGCCAGACACTCTCCTTGTCTCGATCATGCAGGTGAACAACGAGACCGGCATCATTCAGCCAGTCGCCGCGCTCGCCGAGCATCTTCGGTCCACTCCTACCTACTTCCATGTGGATGCGGCTCAGGGGTTCGGGAAGCTACCGGACGGCCTCCGCGCCCCGATCGATCTCATCAGCTTCAGTGGGCACAAGGTCGGTGCACCCAAGGGGGTGGGTGGCCTACTGATCCGCCGTCGGGGCCGGGATACCGTTCCGCTGACTCCACTGATGTTCGGAGGCGGGCAGGAGCGCAAGCTCAGGCCCGGGACTCTGCCTGTCCCCCTCATCATGGGCCTGGCCAAGGCACTTGAGGTGTTCGAAGCCGATCGCGCGAAGTGGCTGGCGGCGGCCGAAGAGTTTCGCTCGCGGCTGCTGACCGGGCTCGGCAAGACGCGGTTCCATCTCCATGGCGATCAAGATCACGTGGTGCCGCACATCCTCAACCTGTCGTTCGACGATGTGGACACCGAAGCCTTGATCCTCCAGCTGAAGAGCTACGCTGCAGTAGCCACGGGGTCTGCGTGCACGAGCGCGTCCTACACCCCCAGCCACGTCCTGGCCGCGATGGGGCTCCCGGAGCAGCAGGCCAGTAATGGCCTGCGGCTCTCATGGTTTCCCGACCAGGCGAACGAGCTGGACATCGATGAGTTCACGAGCGTGATCGCCGACTACCAGTCCGGCATCATTTCCGCATGATCAATCGGTGGCCGCGGAGCTGCCGACCGCATCGGAGAAGCTCGGCTTCCCAGCCCTGCTCGGTTCCGATGAGGTGAGGATTGGCGTAGAGGCCGACTCGGAGCTCGCTCTCTGTGAGCCGCCGGTACTTCGGTACGTTCGGGTCATCCGGGTGCAGGAACTCGTGTTTGCGATGCAGCAGCGGTCTGTTCTCGGACTCGCAATAAGAGGCGAACGAGGTCTTGAACGTAGCGAGATCGACCATGTACGAGGATCGCAACCGCGGATGTGGATCCGTGTCGAACTCCGGATAGTCCAGCCAGCTCACTCCTCTGCCCTGGTGCCGGAGCTTTGCGATCGTCCACTCTTGGGGGCGGCCCGCCGCAATCGAGGCGCAGTGTTCGTACAGCCTCAGCACAACGGGCATGTGATCGACCGCACGACGGTGAACGTACAGAGCCGTCGGGGTGATCTTTCCAACTCTGGACCCGTTCATAGCGCCACGGACGTAGGCATCGTCGCGGAGTTTGAGCAGCAGCCGATCAGAACGCTGACATGCTTCCTTGTAGGAGCTGAAGAACGCTCTCACATCAAGCTGCACCGAGAGCGGAAGGCAGCTGAAAGGGCCCCGGCCATTGAAAAGTTCCACGCCAAGGAAGAGCAGCGTCGTCAGAGTCGATCGTCTTCCCCCTTCCGCTACCTTGTCGAGGTCAGCGGAAGAACGTACAAGTCGATGGAGCTCCGAACTGCTCAGGTGGGCAAGGAGCTCCACCATCTGTGCTGGCATCTCCTCCATCCGCGGTACTCGCCCACGCTGCTCGGTGTAGTCGACCACCGAGGCGATCGCAGAGGCGGCGTCATCGGAGGCGAGCCATGTGGCTGCGGGAGCAATTCGACGCGCCAGGTAGCTGAGACGCGCCTCGTCTCGTTTGAAGGCATAAACGACTCCGGGAGAGGCTGAAACGCACCGCACACCAGCCGCAGCTTCGACGTAGCTGCGAAGCTCACTCGCGCTAAACAGGTGCTGGAATGTTCGCCGGCTAGTGATCACTCCATCGCCGAAGCTCTCGCCTTTGACCTTGGCCTTTTCCCAGGTGAGACGGGTCGACACCACGAGCGTCTCGCTTGCGAGTCGCCACGCGTCAATGAGAGTACGGCGTCGCTCTTCCGGGTCCTCGATGACATTGAGGACATAGGTAAGAAGCACCACGTCCGCAGGGCCGATGCACCCACCGGGATGAAAGTGAGGGTCCCACCCGGTCGCCCTGATGTCCATGCCCTGGAGCGCTCGAACGTCATCCCCTCTCCCGCACCCGTAATCCAGAACTGAGTGCTCAGGAGTGATCTGCTGGTCAATCACGGCCTGACGGGCGGGCACTGAGAGCGCTGTCCTGCCAATCGCCGTGAGGCGACGCTCGCTCTCCCAAGCGCCGCCTGTCTGCTGCCCCGTCAGAGTCACCGATCCACCATAATGCCGCCACACTCAGTGGATCATGAAATCTCGCGATGGCGTTCAGTAATCGAGCTCAGCTAGCTCCAGCAGATCTGAGCCAGTGATCTCTTGTTTCGGCGGAGCGGCCAAAGCGTCCACTACCAAGCTACTGACGATCGCGGTGAGGTCGTTGCTACCTCTCGCGTTGATCTCACCCTGGAGGTAGTACAGGCCTCCGTTGGCATAATCCTCAAAGATCTTAATGCGCTCACTTAGCCGGTCATCGGCGAGGATCTTCGGATCATCTTGGACTTCGGAAGCCGCGACCATGTCTATAAGCACATCACCATACTGGCGGCCTTCCATCAGGGACAGCCGGATCGCTTCGCCAGCCTTCTCAAAAGGCTCTCGCCGACCTTTTCGACAGCCAAGTGCCGCCGCGAACATTAGTGCGTCAACCATTGCACGGAAAGGACCATCCTTGGCCGTGAGATCGTTCAGCAGCCGCTCATGCTCGGCAGGCCTCCGGAAGCGCTCATCCGCCGCCATTAGATAGCTACCTCTTCCAGAACGGTGTGCTCGAATTCGCCATGTACTACATATGGAACGGCTCTATGGTTAATCTCGATAGTCTCCTCGGCGGCGTCACGATTCGGCGTTACCGCACGGAGAACATACAGGCGAGTTGCCGCGCCCTGGAGGTTCTCCATGACCTTGCCTCGAGACTGTGATTGTGAGAGCAGAGTGACGATCTGCGAAGTCAGTCGTGGCAGCGCACCGGAAACCTTCCCCTGGTAGGTCAGATCGAGGCTACCAAATGGTGCATCCATGACGACCGGGTAAATGCCGCCCTCAGTAAGGCTCTCCTTATCGCCCTTAGCTTTTCGATCGTGCATTTGCTTTGCGACCTCGGAGACTGCACCGACGAACGAGAGGCCAAGGACCTGGTTCTCCCCTGTACTACGGATAGCGTCACCTGCGTCAGACTGCTTCAGCAGTAGCTCAAAGCCGTCGGTGAGCTCCGGCGTGTACGTTTTAAAGAAAATGCGGGAGAAAACCTCTTTGATTTTCGCATCAAGTTGCCGGCGCACCTCATCGGTCTTGAGCTCGAGGATCTTGCGGAAGGAATCCAATACCTCATTGACGAGTCTGATCTGGCGCTGAACACGACGTGACGCCTCGTCCTGGACCTCGGCAGAGTGAAAACGTCGCTTGACGGTCTCGATGCTTTTGTCGATTTCCGCGATTTCCTCCTGCTTGCGCCGGTGTGCCGCGAGCGCATCGATTCGTTTATCATCAAATTCCTTGCGGCGCCGCTCCAAGCGCTGGACATCCAGAATGTCGACCCCTTCGAGCTTGCGGTCGATCTCGCTCTTTTGTTCATCAAGTCGGGTGATCGCGCTCTCAATCTCCTGAATATCCTGAGTAACCTCTTTCAGCTGCTCGGATAGGTTATGGCGCTCGTCACATAGATGCTTTACCTGACCGCTGACATACATCCACCGACTCTCTACATCGGCGAGACCTGCGTTATAACGACGCTTTTCCAGCTCATCGTAGGCAGGCGTACCTACTGAGACAGGCGTGCCGCACATGCAGACGCCCTCATCCAGAAGCGCATCAATGAAGTCACGCTGGATACCAGCAGGAAGCTCTCGACGGCGGCGCATTCCTTCCGCAAGAGCGATGACGGTTTCATCGATACCGCCGGTGAAGGCAAGGAAGCCGCTCTTAGAGATGAGATCTCGCTTACGATTTTGCCGCTCCTGAAGTTTCTGCAACTCGAGGTCGATCCGCTTGCCGATCTCTTGGCGCTCTTTCTGCATAGGCGCGGTCTCACTATTTGCGCGTAGCGCCCGCTCAGCTGCATCGACTTCAGCCTGATAGCTGCTTATATCACTAGAGAGCTTAAGAGCCTCATCATGAGCTGCCATCTGCTTCTTCTCCAGGCTCTCCTTCTCATCGTGAAGAGCCTTAAGTCGTCCGCCTCCCTCCTTGCTGATATCGCGGCCCAGTCTCTTCACTGCCGCAGGCAAGTGGTCAGCTATAGCGCGTTCGATGGACTCCAGTCCCAGCAGAGTCTTGATTGCCTGCTTAACTTCACTATTATTCTCATTGTCGGTGAACATTTTCTCCATGCGTTCACCATTAAAGAAGAAGAAGCGGCGGAGACCTTCAGGAAGGATCTTCTCGATCCGGTCCTGACCGTTTTCGACCTTGACGCTTTCACCGTGCCGAATCTCGGTAACGACAAGGCGAGCCGACACGAGGCTCTGCTCGCTGGAGTCCTTTACCACCGCCACTTCACGCAATACGCTGAACACCGTGCCCTCATGTTCGAACTCCAGCTTCACGGACGCGCTGACAGGTGTTCCAAAGGGTGCGTCTGTCCAGGCGCGATCGTGAATAACACGCTGCTGCTGTTCCACATCATGGGAGTAAGCTCCATAAAGAGCCCAAGTGAAGGCGTTTAGCAGTGTTGTTTTACCAGCACCGTTAGTACCGAAGATGAGGATGGCAGGCTTGTCGTCATCCACTCTCAGATCGAGGACCTGCTGTCCATAGAAGGTACGGAAGTTGTTTAGGGTGAGCTTGAGCAGCTTCACTTCACCAGCTCCTTCGCAGCATCCGCGATCTTAGAAACGATCATCGTAGGATTCTTGATGTGCAGAAACTCTCGCTCAAGCTCTAGAACGCGTTGAGCAAGCTTCTTAGCCTCCGGCGAAAGCTCATCTAGGATCTCCTGAGCCGTCTTACCGTCATCCATAGCAACTCCTAATATCTGATGCCATACCAAACAGTTGGTTTTTCCTAAGTATCAAGCAGCCCATAGCGGATCCGCAATGGCCGTAGGATATCGAGCGTTTCAGCTTCGTTCTCCGCAAGGTGCGCAAACTCGGTAACCCTCGTTAGCTCTCGAGCAACCATGCGCCGTTCGGTCTCGTAGTGGACGATGCCAGATCCTTCAGGCGGCATGACAATGAAGTCGACGATATCAGCCATGCTCTTACCTGCTGCTTTTCTGAGGACACGTCCCCGGCGCTGAATGAACTGGCGGGGGTTGGACGAACTGGCAAGCAGGTAAGCGGTACGCGCAGCGGGAACATCGACACCCTCATCCAGACAGCGCATGGACGCTAAAATCTGGAGATCATCTCCCGCGCCGAATCGCCGCAAAACCTCTTGCCGCTCCGCACGTTTAGTTTCAGCAATGTATCTCGCTGCTGGCATACGGAGTTCGTTGCCCAGAAGATTCATCACCTGGTCTAGCTGCGTATCCTCCTCCCGTGCCCCCTCCTCGTACGCGAGCGGATGTCGGCCTTCAGCGCAGTACAACAGCTGATACCAACTATCCTGCCGCTTCTCAATCTGGCTTCTCAGTGCCGGCAGTTTTGCGCGCGCATGGCCAAGAATATTGGAACGTTTCCGGAGTAGCGCACCAAGCGGGCTGTCATCATCTACGTCTTCAGTAAACTGTTGCGAGGCAAGGATCTTTGCGATCTTCTCTGTGACGTCGGCGTATAGCTCGGTTTCCTCAATATCCAGCTCTACGAGAACCGGCGTATAGGTGTAACGACACAGTGCTCCAGCTTTGATCGCATCTCCTATCCCCATCTCGAATACCATGTTGCCGAAGTATTCGGTGAGCGCGGCGCTGCCCATATCGTCAAACCATCGCTCTGGCGTGGCAGATAGGCCAAGGCGATAGTTCGCCCGAAGGGGAAGTTTCGTCCGGAGGTGTTTTGCCCCAAGGTTATGTACTTCATCCGCGATAACTAGTAGCTGCCCACTGTAGCGATCTAGGATGTTCTGAAAGTGCGTTTCCCCAAAAGTCTTGTTCGTTGTGACGATGACCCCGCAGCTCGCAGAGCCGAGCATAAGGGTGTCGAGGAGGTTCGAAGCATGACGGTACCAAGCAGCCGTTGACTCATACGCACGGATCGGTGCGACTCCAAACCAGCTGATGTCCTTTGACCATTGATCAACTAGATGCTGGTAGGGGACGATTACCACAGTGAGCAGCGACTGATTGGTTTTCTGCATAGCCTTCGCAAGTTGGGCTGCTGCCGTAAGCGCAGTAAGTGTCTTACCTGTGCCCGTTGCCATGCGGAAGATTCCGCGCCCTTTTTCGCTGAGCCAGTTTCTTACAGCCGTCTTCTGATAGTCCCGAACGTTCAAATTCTCGGGAATCCTCAACAGCCCAGGGACATCCTGCCTGGGAATAGAGATGGGGGCCCCATCGGCAGGAATCTCGTCTATATCGCCGACACTCGCCAGACCCGAGGGATACCTCTCGGTGACAACTCTGACGGCCTCAGTGAAGTTGATAACGCGAAGGAAGTTGGTTCTGTCTTGCCATAGAGCCTCAAAATCTCTACTGATACGGAGCGCCCGCTCTGCGTCCCGATCATCCCAGCTGCGAAATACTTCTATGGACTCAAAATTACCGACCATCCCAGACAGAGTCTCGTTGGCGCTGCCTTTAAAGGCCACAAGATCATTATCATCACGGAAGATGCCGATTTTCTCGTGATACATTCCAACGCGATTGCCGGATGATACATACGCCAGCTTGATATCAAGCCTGCCCTCACTAACCAGGCGGCCGAGTTTGCCGAGACCTACCGCAGCTTGACGGCTCTCTGCTGCACGCTCCAGATCACGGATAGCTGCGCGTTCCAGCACTGAACGAAGTTCGTATCCGGCTTCAATATCAGCCACGTCGTCTGGTTCGAGGTAAGGTGAGGCAACGATACGCATCGTACCTCCGCGCTGAATGAAGTCGTCCATACCTTTACCGAGAACAGCAAGACTTGAAGCAGTAAAGTACCCGACCGCTCGATCGTATTGCCGCGCTACAGCTAGAGCCGGCATATAGAACGCTCTGACTACATCACCGCGGTCGCTACGATACTCATCTCGAAGGTCCGCATTTCGAAGAGCCTGCTTCCCCTGCATTAAAGTCCCATCAACCCGATGAGATCATCTGCGGACGGCCCATCTTCGTCGCCACTGCCATCGTGTATGGCATGAGAGTAGTGGGATTTTCCATTTTCAACGTCGGAAAGGCGTCTAACCATTCCGTCGCGCACGCCAAAAGGCGGAGACGACATAGCTTGCCGCAGGCTCGATTCCTTTATGGAGAAGTCTCGAGTGAGCACTCTTACGACCTCATTAGAGGAGATAGCCCCTCCATGTCCATCCACCAAATCGGCTATGAGATCTCTAATCGGTTTATATGCTGGCATTCCCCATTCGGCCAACGCCCACATATCCACATCACTTCGGATGAACCTTGCATCGATGCCGATTTTTCGCTTTAGGTCCGCCGAGTCAATTCCGCCGCCAACTTTCTCTACCAGCAATGAGATCCCCATCGGGTATCCCGCGTCTGCAAGGGCACGGACAATCCTGTCCATGATGTTTCCCTCCGACTCCAGATTTCGCGTCGGGCTGCGATCAACATTGCCGATATTAAGGATTTCCGATCTCTGGACATCGACGAACGAGATGATCTCCATTCGAGGCTTCCCAATACGATCATGGTAGGGCGCCCCCGATATTGAGACTCCAGCTTCTCGCGTTACGCTCCTCGAGGGCCTCTCGCTCTTTTCATCCGCTAGCGTCAGAAGAACAGCCCGGATGATCTCGATAGCTTCGGACCTTGCCCCCACCTGAGCATGCAGCTCTCTGATCGTCCATCCCATGACCACAGACAGCAGCTCCAGAGCATTGTGGCTCTTGAAGCGTTCCAGGAACCCTTCATTGGCGTAGTAGGCGCGGATATCACAGACCCCGTCGCCAGACCAGGCCAGAAGTTCTCGGAGGGGATCTCCGGATTCGGAGGCCGCGACTATACGCGCCCAGATCACGGCGGTCTCTCTCCGCCGCTGCGGATCACGTCCGCAAGCTACATCGTCGACTACGTAGCGGTACCTCAAGGCAAGGGTCCTCCAGAACAGAGCCGGCTCCTGGAGACACCGGTCATGCACTCTTCTGTGAACTCAGTTCTACCAGCTATGTCTAGTGGCCTGGTAAACGATCACTAAGTTCGTATGTAGACACCCGCTGATCTTTAAGCCGTGATGTCCACAGTCATGCGGCAGCGTCCGGTCCCAGCGACCTTCCCAGTTCATACTGGGTGTCGAGGTGATGGGTGGCCTCCGGACAGCGGAGAAGCTCGGTAGTACAAGCTCTACAGATGGCGAACCTGTTCGCCGAGAGATCGTCAAGATCTATGGATCAAGCACTTCCGGTTGATTACCGTCAGTGATGTCGTTGCTTCGACTGGTGCAAGCTGATGCTGTCCGGGCAAACATCAGGCTATCGGAGGCAGCGTAATCACCGATATGGCTGCCATCGGGCAATCATGTCTCGAGCCTTGAAACTGCGCATGCGGTGTTCCCACTGTGGCCGTATCCGTGGGTTGCTCCGGAGGACGGGTAGGACACTGGTCACCAGCTTCAGCTCACGGAGCCTCCGCAGGACAGGGAATCCCTCCCACTGAGTCACGTCGAAGCCGTAGCTCTCGGCGAGTGCGCTGTGCTCACCCACGGGGTAGTCCATCCGGAGGCTGCCGACTGCTACCGGGGCCAGGTCCCATTCGCGTGGGCCGATCGTCGTGCTGTCGAAGTCGCACAGTACGGGGCCTTCGAGGCCAGCGATGACGTTGCCAAGGAACGCGTCCCCGTGGATGACCCCCGGCGCAAGCGCGTAGCAGAGCGCGGCGAGTTGCGCTTCGAGCGTGTCGCACTCGTCCAGGAGAAAGGCGTGGTCGCTGGAAGAAAGGTCTTCGGGTTCGGCCAGCCGCTGGCGAATCTCGGTCATCGGCCGCCACCGTGGCAGGCTCTGCAACGGATCGGGCAAGGTGTGCAGGCGCCGGAGCAGTGCGGCCAGGTCGGCACCGCCGGGGCGCGGCCTCACTTCCGGTACGTACTGCCAGAAGGTGATCAGGTGACCCTCTACCTGCAGCGGCTGTTCGGCATCGGGCAGGAGCCGTACCGCCGGGAAGTCATGTTGCTCCAGCCAGCGGGCGACCTGCACCACCGTTGGCACGCGGACGCGTGCGGCGGTGGATCCGGCGATGCGCACCACGACGGGGGCCTGGTGGAGGCGGAAGACGGCGTTGTTGGTGAACTTGATCAGCTCGGCACCGTTAGACGGTAGAGCTGCCTGCTCACAGGCTGCTGCTAGCAGCGTGCGGAGCCGATCGAGGGTAAGGCCGCCCGCGTCGTCGGTGGTCGTTGTCATGCCGCGCGCACCGTCGTGATGCGCTGGGCGAGGTCCCGGGCATCGGAATCGGATACCAGATTGGTGGCGGTTGCGTGCAGAGGCGCGAGACGATCGATGATCCTCTTCGAACGGATCTGGGTCGCCAGGACGACAGCGTGGTGGCCGTTGCCGATTCCGCTGCCCATCTCGCCAGCGCGTAGCTGTACTGTCGCCAGGGCGGTCAGCTCGAAGGCTCTGCTTCTCGTCATGCTCGCCTCGCGCTGCCGAAGAGCGGTGGTGAGGAACTCCACGGCGACATCGAGATGGTCATCGGTGAGGCCGGCATGGACCATGCCGCTCAGAGCGTCCAGGTCGGCCGGGCCGAAAAAGCTCACCCAGACGGGGAACGGGTGGTCGCAGGAGCGGGCGAACTCATCCTGTGCCCTGTGGAGTGACTTCAGCGCGAGCTCGGCATCTCCCAGCAGCGCATAAGCCCATGCCTCGTTGGCGCACAGCATCGCCACCGTCCGCTCGCAGCTGGCGTCCTGCGCACAGATCTGGCCGAGCTGGAAGAACCGCAGCGCGTCCCGGAGACGATCGCAGTGCAGGTGAACACGGCCCATCCGATAGAGGACATTGGCCGCCAGGGAAGGGTTTCCAGCGTGCTTAGCCTGCTCCAGCGCGCGAGCCAGGTGATTCCTAGCCGGGCCGTACAGGCCGACGTCGAAGGAGGTCCAGCCCGCCAGGTTGTGCTGGTCCGCCAGCGCCTGATGCAGCCGCAGAGCGACCTGTGGTGAGCAGGTGGCGTGCAGTAGCTGTTGTGACCAGGCCAGCTGCGCCACCACCGCATCCCGGCAGATACCGCCCCCGTGCTGGTAGTCCAGCGCGCGAAGCGTGCGGGTCACCGCCTCGATCTGCTCAACATCAGCCAGGCCGATCTTTTGCGGCACAGGCGTCTGCACCAGGGGCAGGGGCTGCGTCCACCCCTCGGTGTCCTCCACCGCCGCACCGATGCTCACCTGCGCGGCACGGGCGAGCAGGCGCCGTACCTTCTCGTCCTCGTCACCATCACCCGGTGGCTCTGCCACCGGCCCGGCGAGACTGCCCGCACACGCGTCGTAGGCGAGACCCATGAAGCCGCGGGGAATGCCCAATCCGTCGGCAATGCGGGCCAGCACCTCGTAAGCCATCACCTGACGGCCCTTGAGGATCTCCGAGATCTCCGACTGCGACTGGGCGGTGAGCGCGGCGATGCGGTGCTGGGAGATCCCGATCCTCTGCAGCAGCCGGTAGACCGTGGCCATGTCCCGGACGGACAAGGCCTGGCGCATCTGCGGGCTTTCCCAGACCACGGGGTCGATGGCCCGCTCATTGGCGTGGCTGACGTTCATGCAGCCCCCCTCCACGGCTGAGTGTCCGTTGGCTCCACGGTAACCAGTGGCCCGCCGCGATCGAAGCGGTATCGGCGTGCCCCATCGGTCAAAGTGATCGGCTCAGCCGATCATCCATCCGACATGCGGAGGGTATGCGCTACACGACTCTCCGTACATAGACCTTCTGCCGCAGGATTGCAGCCAGGCCAGTTCCCACCCTGCTGGCCCGTCCGCGTCCAGCGCTCCCCCGTGCCTGGCGTGGACACTCCTGCGGCCGGTGTCCGGGCTTCGGTTCCTTCCTCACGGACACCGGCCTCCGCAGCCCAGGGCCAGTGGCGAAAAGCACGGGTCTTCGCCACCGGCCCTGGCACCAGTCCCAGCAGGCCCCGCCACCCTCGGAGCCGCAGAACCGCTCTCGTCCTCTACGGATAGGAACAACGATGTTCACCGAGCGCGCTCCCGCCCCGGCTCCCGGCAGACCTGGTGAACGCTTCCGGATGATCGCCTGGTGCCTGCCGCCTGATAGCGCGGCCCGCCGCGCCCGCGAACTGCTGCGCGACCACCTATCCCGGTTCTCCACCACCGCCGATGTACTGGCCGATCTGGAGGTCGTGACCACCGAGCTGGCCACCAACGCGGTCAGCTACGCTCCAGGGCCCTACGAGCTGCGGATCCTGCACGACCATGGCGTGCCGGTCAGGGTGGAAGTGGTCGACACCGGTGCGGGAGCCGAGCTGATCGAACATCTTCTCGACCGCCCAGTCGTCGTCCCGGACCACATCGACGAGCTGGAACTCGGTGGGCGTGGACTGCGCATCGTCACCGAACTCACCTACGGACGCTGCGGTGCCCAGTGGACCCGGCTGTGCGGCACCGGCCAGACCGGAACCAGCGTCTGGTTCGACCTACCGGTCCCGCGGAAGATGGATCGAAGGTGATAGCCCTGTGACTGCCTGGGCTGACCAGAGAGCTCAGTCCCTTCGGGGCGCCGCCAAAGACGTGAAGGAGCTTCCTATCCGTCCCGGAGCGCACCGACTTTGGTCGCGGGACACGCGTCCGAAGTTCGATGTGCGCCACCTGCCTGCTTCCTAGCGTTGGGGGTACGACCCATACTTCGGCGCCAGCGGCCAGGCGCATCCACGAGATCGACGCCGTGCGCGGATTCGCGCTCGGCGACATCCTGGTCGCCAACAACGGCGTCGGCGAGCTGGACGGCGGGATTCCGCGTGATCACGACGGCCCGCCTCAACACCGGGGGCACCCGCTCCCTGCCCAACAGGCCCTCCCGCCCCCGTGTCCTCGGACTGCGCTACAGTCGCGTCCGGCACGAACTGACGCGAGGTGCCTCCCCGCGGGGAGGAGAATCGGGAAGCCGGTGTGACTCCGGCACGGGCCCGCCGCGGTGATCGGGGAGCTGCCGTCCACGCACAGGTGTGCGGCCACTGGCCTTGAGGCTGGGAAGGCGGACGGCGCAGGCGTTGATCCGAGAGTCCGAAGACCGGCCTCGCTCCACCCGCCGCCTCCGAGGGGCGGCACGAGCAGCGGGAGCCTGCCCTGTGAACGACGTCCCTGTGAACACCGGCCTCTACGACGTCATCCACCGCCGCCGCGACGTACGGTCCCAGTTCAACGGCGGACCTGTGCCCAGCGACGTCCTCGACCGCGTGCTGGCCGCCGCCCACGCGGCGCCCAGTGTGGGGCTCTCCCAGCCCTGGGACTTCGTCCTCGTGCGCGATCCCGGTACCCGCCACGCCTTCCACGACCACGTCCAGCGGGAGCGCGCCGTCTTCGCGGCGTCCCTCAGCGGGGACGAGGCCGAGCGGTTCGCCCGGATCAAGGTCGACGGCGTGCTGGAGTCGAGCCTCTCGGTGGTCGTCACCTACGACGCCGAGCGCGCCGGCCCCGCGGTCCTGGGCCGGCACGCCATCGCCGACACCGGTCTGTACTCGGTCTGCCTGGCCATCCAGAACCTGTGGCTGGCGGCCACCGCCGAGGACCTGGGCGTCGGCTGGGTCTCGTTCTACCGCGAGCCGTTCGTCCGGCACCTGCTCGGCATCCCGTCCGGGATCCGCCCGGTGGCCTGGCTCTGCCTGGGACCGGTCACCCACGTCGAACCGGCCCCCGACCTGGAACGGCACGGCTGGCGCCGCCGCGCCCCGCTGAGCGCCGCGGTCCGGCACGAACGGTGGTGACGCGGGGCACGGACCGGCCCGGGGCGCGGAAGGCGGAAGGCGGAAGGCGTACGGGGCTTGCCGCGGCACGCGTGAACATGATCAACTGAGACGGTCGTATTCGGCGCGAACCCCCGCATGAATGGACCTGGCCCATGGACACCCCCCGCGAATCCGGCGCCCCGCGTGACCTCGGCCTCGACCGGCCGCACTCGGCCCGCATCTGGAACTACTGGCTGGGCGGCAAGGACCACCACCCGGCCGACCGCGAGGCCGGGGAGATGGTCAAGCAGCTCATCCCCGGCATCGTCGAGGCGGCCCGCGCCGACCGGGCGTTCCTGGGCCGGGCCGTACGGCACCTGGCGGGAGAGGCGGGCATCCGCCAGTTCCTCGACATCGGCACGGGCCTGCCCACCGCCGACAACACCCACGAGGTCGCGCAGCGGATCGCCCCGGAGGCTCGGATCGTCTACGTCGACAACGACCCGATCGTCCTGGCGCACGCCCGCGCCCTGCTCGCCGGCACGCCCGAGGGCCGCACCCAGTACATCGAGGCCGACCTGCGCGACCCGCAGCACATCCTGCGGGTCGCCGCGCAGACGCTCGACTTCACCCGGCCCGTCGCGCTGATGCTGCTGGGCATCCTGCACCACCTCGTCGACGACGCCGAGGCGGGGAAGGTCGTACGGGAACTGGTCGACGCCCTGCCCTCCGGCAGTCACCTGGCGATCGCGCACGCCACGGCCGAGGTCCACGGTGAGGCCATGCACGAGGCGATGCGGCGGTTCATGGAGGTGGGCGGCACCCCGATCGTGGCCCGCGACCGCCGCCATCTCGCGACGTTCTTCGACGGGCTGGAGCTCCTGGAACCCGGCGTGGTGTCCTGTTCGCGCTGGCGCGCCGAGGCCGACCCGTGGGGTGAGCCCGAAGAGGTGTCCCAGTTCTGCGGGGTCGCCCGCAAGCCGTGAAGACCCGCACTTCCCAGGTGCGGACACGACGGGTCACCGCCGACCGCCCTGCGGGCCCGGCACGGCGGCGACCGATCGGTTCGGTGCCCTCGCGCACGGCGCGGCCAGGGGAAGATCGGCCGACATCGCCATGACGCAGCCGAGGGCGCGCTCTCGGCAGAACGAATCGAGATCTACGAACGCGGTACCGGTGGCTGCCTGTCCTCATCGAGGATCCCGGCGAAATCCGGCAGATCCGTTCCGGGCTCCGGATCGTCGTAGACATGAGTGGCGTCTTGAAGCCATTCCTGCGGATCAAGGCCGTACTTCTCCGACAGGAACCGGATGCGGTAGACGTCCTCCGCGCGCTGATACACGTGCCGGGTCATGTTCGCGCTCAGCGCGGCGTTGATCGCGACCCCGACGAGCGGCACCGTCTGAGCGAGCTTCCGCTTTATCAGCCGGAAGCCGAGCGCTTGATAAACGCGCCCGATCACCGCGACGAGGACATGTTCATTGAGCTGCTTCCATGTCGCCCTCCGCATCATCTGCTGCGTGAGGCGTGACAGCGCCATGAGCGCCGCTTGCTTCGCTTCGAGCGTGCCGGCCATCCCGAAGGACAGCACGCCCATCGCGAACAGCTCTTCGTCGGGAAGCCGGACGTCGTATCCGTACCTCACCGCCACCGAGCCGACGCTGCGGCCCATCATCGCCAACGAGGCCACCGCGTCGGCCGCGATCGCAGCGACCGCCGCGCCCGACGTCACTCCTCCGCTGACCGTCGACGAGACCACCGTTCCGGTGACGACAAGCGATGCGGCGGCCCCCTGCGCCGCCGAGGTCGTGACGTACAGCCCCTTGCGGCGCCGGAACCGGTCGAGGTCCTCGAGGTCGAGCTTCTTCAGGTCCTCCAGCGTGCGTACGGTCGGGTGCTCCTTCGCGTACCCGCGCAGTGCGTTCTGGGAACTCGCGGAGCAGAGGGCAGGCTTGAAGATGAGTTCCAGAGTCCCGTTCAGGGTCTTTTCCGCAATGCTCTTGACCTTCGCCGTCGGCAGGTGCGCGTCAGCGAAATGAGCGGCCTTATCGGCCGACGTGCTTGCGAATTCCCGAACCTTCCTGGGCATGAGCGCCTTGTGCGGTGGCTCATGAAGGCGCCTCAGGCTCAGGTCCCAGGATCGACGCTCGTACGCACTCATCGACTCCAAGCCTCGCTGGTCAGCCACCGACGAATCACGTCCTTGATCGGGGGGAAATCCGGCATGAGCGTACAGCTCGCAAGACGGCAGAATTGAGCGATTGTCGAATTCTGTGGATTGCGGGTGATTCGCGGAATTCGAAGCCGACGTGAGGACGTCCTGCCCGCCCGCCGCGGCCCGCACGCCCGAGAGCGGGGCGGCCATCTCGTCCAGCGCGACGACGCAGGGCAGCCGCCGCTCGTGGACCTCCGCGTCCGGATCACCCGATTGCCTCACCTATCCGCCTATAAGGTGCATCCGTGGACGCTCTGGAAAACCTCGCTCCGGAAAACCTCGCCCTGGAAAGCCTGGTCATCGCCAGGCGACTGCGGGTCCCCCTCGACGTTCCCGCCGACGCCGCGCCGGGCTGGGGCGAGACGGCCGCCCGGCAGCTCGACGCCGCGCTGCTGAGCGTGGGGTTCACGTGCTCGCCGGCCCTGCTCGCGCGCCTCGCCGCGCTGCCCGGCGAGACGGTGGTCGACCTCGGCGTGCGCGTCCTGGCCGCGGTCCGCGGGCTGGTCGGCGACCACGTGCGGCACAACGCCTACTTCATCGACTTCCCCGCCAACGTGCCCGACACCGTGGAGTTCTGGGCCGGCCTGCTGCGCGAGGCGCTGCTCGACCCCGTCACCGCGCTCGACCCCGTCACCGCGCTCGACCCCGTCACCGCGCTCGACCCCGCCGCCGCGCGGGTCCGGCCGTCGACGCTCGACCTGCTGAGCCTGCCGGGGTACGGCCGCTACCGGCACACCTACGCCGAGCTGCTGGCCGCGCACGCGGAGCTGGTCCCGCTGGCCGGGGACCGGGTGACCGTACTGGAGCCGGGCGGGAGCCTGGAGTTCGAGGCGCGCGACCTCTACTTCTCGCTGGCGGGCTCGCAGGCGCCGCTCGCCGCCGAGGACCTGGCGGCCCTGCGCGCGCTGGCCTCGTTCTGCGCCGAGCAGCCGGAGCACGTCCCCGTGCGCGAGAACCGCGCCGTCGTCAACGAGGTACGGCTGGCCGCCGGTCTCCCCCTGCTCGTCGACACGGTGACCGACGTGCTCCGGCTGGCCTGCGGCGCCTCCGGCGGCGATGTCACGCTGGCCGCGCCCACCCGGTTCCGCTCGTTCCGCCGCGCCGAGCGCCGCGCCCTCCTGGCCGCGCTGGACGGCCTGCCCCCGGCCAAGCACGGCGACGTCGCGCGCCACCGGGAGCAGTGGAAGCGGCTCGGCGAGCGGCTGCACCCGCACGAGTTCCCGCGGTTCCCGCGGGCCGCCCAGGTCTTCGAGACGGCCAGGGGCACCCGGAGGGTCCCCGGCTTCGACAGCCAGGTGGAGGCCGCCCTGTCGGCCGGCCGTACCGCCGACGCCGTCCGGCTGCTGGAGCACGCCCCCGGCGCGCTGCTGCGCCGCCTCGACCACCTGCTGCGGACCTGCTCGTCCCCGTCGGACGTCCTGGACGCCGCCGCGGGGGCCGCCGGGCGGGCGTCCGGCCGCGTGCTGCTCTCCCTGCGCGAGCACCTGCAGAACCGGATCACCCCCGCCGCCGGCCGCGTCTTCGTCAACCGGTACGGCAGGGCGTGGACGACGCCGGACGGCCGCGCGCCGCTCGGCGGGGAGACGCTGGAGCGGCTGCTCGCCCTCCTGGACGAGGAGATCACCCGCCGGCTCCCGGACCCCGGCGAGCTCGTCGTCGACCCCGGCGTGCTCGACGTGGCCCTGCCCCTGTCGGGCAAGGCGGTCGCCCCCGGGCTCGGCATGCTCCCCCGCGGGTCGCTCTCCCGGGTGGACGGGGAGCTGCTCAGGTTCTTCGTCCACTGGCGCCAGGCCGAGCGGCGCACCGACTACGACCTGTCGGCGCTCATGCTCGACGCCTCCTACGGCGACCCGGAGCAGGTCTCCTGGACGAACTACTCGGGCGACTTCGCGCAGTACTCGGGCGACCTCACCGACGCCTCCGACGGGGCCTCGGAGTTCATCGACGTCCGCCTCGCCGAGGCGACCCGGCCGATCATCATCCCGATGGTCAACATCTACTCCGGGGAGCCGTTCGACGAGGCCGCCGAGGCGTTCTTCGGTTTCATGACCAGGGACGCCGAGCAGGAGGGCCGCCCCTTCGAGCCGCGTACCGTGCGCATGAAGTCGGACCTGCGCGGCTCCGGCCGGATCGCCCTGCCGCTGGTCTTCCTGCGCGGCGACGACGGGCTCTGGCGGGTCAAGTGGCTGCACCTCTACCTGAAGGGCCACCCCCGGTTCAACCAGGTCGAGGGCAACCGGGTGACCACGTCGCTGCTGGTGCGCGCGATCGTGGAACGCGACCACCTCCGGGTCCGCTACCTCGCCGACCTGCTGCGCGCGAAGGCCACCGCCCCTGCCGCCGCAGCCGCCACCGCCGCCGCAGCCGCCACCGCCACCGCCGCCGCGACCGGGCGGACCACCTACATCGGGCTGGAGGCCCCGGCCGAGCTCCCACCGGGCTCGCGGGTGTACACCGCCGCGACGCTGCACGAGCTGATCCCCGCCTGATACCGTGGGGGCCGCGAGGCCATGGGAGGGCTTCCTTCTCAATCTTCCAAATTGAAACTCCAGCTCTCCCGCTCTCCTCGCATCCGGCGGCGAGGCCATTCGAGGGCTTCCTTCTCTCCTGGTTCGATTCCAGGTAGGCCCCTGGGCCTACTGGCGCTCACAGCTCCCGAGCCTCCCTCGCCACTTTCCTCCGTCCGGTCTCCTCCGTCCGGCAACGGATGCAGCCGAGCCCTGCCGGACGGTGCCCTGATCCGGTAGGCGCCACGGCGTCAGGCGAGCCCGAGGCCGGCCGGCAGCAGGGCTCGGACCGTGGCGCGGACGGCCTCGAGGTCGACCGCCTCGGGAGCGACCCGCCACTGGGCGTGAACGCCGATGACGGCCCCCACCAGCAGGACCGTGAGCGCTTCGGAGGTGGTTCCCGGAGGGAGCGCCTCCGCCGGTATCCGGGCCCGCACCGCTTGCCGGAGCGCGGCGTGCAGCCGCGCGTAGTGCTCGCGGATCGGTGATCCGGCCTCCACGGCCTCGGCGAGCAGGGTGATGAACAAACGCGTGGCGGGCAGGCGGATGAAGTCCATGACCTGGTCCAGCGGGTCACCGGAGAGCTCCCCCGGGACCGGCTCCCCCGGGACCGGGGGGAGACCGGCCAGTACGGCCTGGAGCCGGTCGTCGACCACCGATTCCAGCAGGCCCAGCTTGTTGCCGAAGTGCCAGGGGATGGAGCCGCGGCTGATGCCGGCCCGCTCCGCGATGTCGATGAAGCTCGTCTGCCGGTACCCCTTCTCCGCGAAGAGCTCGGCAGCGGCCGTCACCAGCAGCCGGCGGCTCTCCTGAGTCCTCTCGATACGTCGCGTGGCGGCCATGCGGCCATCTAACCAGGTATGCCGGATGGCAAATCGAATGTCGATCGATATAGCCTATGCTGGTCAACATAGAAATCGGGAAGGCTCTCCGCGCGAGGGGCGGGCTACGTGATGGGCGGCGGAGACCTCGCCGGTGTGACCGGCGGGGAGCGGATCCATCCCGTCACCCCGGATTCCGGCCCGTCCAAGCCCATCGGCCGGGCGCCGGATCGGCGATGGGAACGAGCCCGACGCGACCGTCACCCAGCGGAAGCCGGCCATGCGGAAGGGACCTCACGATGAACTCCGGAAAACGACTGCTCCGCTGGGCGAGCGGGATCATGCTCGTGCTGGGGGCGGGACACCTGTCCCTGCTGACGCTCGCCTTCCGGGAGGACATCACCGGCTGGGTGGACCAGGGGATGTGGGCGGCGGTCCCGCTCGTATTCCCACCCGGGGACGCCGTCCGGACGGTGGAACACCTGCAGAACGAGGCCGTCTTCTGGGGCGGCCCGGGAAGCTTCGCCGTGCCCCTGATCCTCCTGGGCTGCCTGATCTGGCACCTCGCCGGGCGCGGGGTGGCCGTGCCCGCCGGAATCGGCTGGGGCCTCGCGGCGTGGTGCCTGGTGGGCGGCGTGCTTCTCGTGCCGTCCCCGTTCTTCGCCGGGACCGTCTCCGGGGCGCTCATCATCGCAGCGGCGCGGAAGGGAGATCTGCCGGGATGAAAGGCCACCACCGGCACCGGCGTCGCCGCTCCCCGTCCCGGGTGAGTCCGGCCGGCCGCGGATCGCGCCAGGACCGGCTCACCGGACGGGGGTCAGGACCGGTTCACCGGACGGGGGTCAGGACCGGTTCACCGGACGGGGATCCGCGCGGTGAAGGGCCGGCCGTCGAAGCTGCCGGAGACGGGGACGGGGTCCAGCGGACGGAACGCGGGCCAGGACAGGACGACCTCGGCGCCGCCGACGGTCAGCCGGGCGGTGGCCGTACGGTCCGGATTCAGGACGACCTGGCCGCTCACCGCCAGATCGCTCACGAAACGCACGTCCTCGAGGCGGATGGTCGCCGCCTTGTCGTCGAAGACCAGTCGTCCGCCGCGCAGACCGGGCTCCTCCGTCAGCCGTCGGTAGGACGCCGAGCCTGGGTCGCGCCGGACCAGCGCGTCGGAGGCGGCGGCGAATCCGGCGACGACACGCCGGTCGAGGTCACCGGCGTCCGGCAGGTCCTCCGCCGTCCGGGGGAAGGCCGCGAGCGCGCGGTGACTCGACACGTCGCAGGAGCGCGGGAGCTCGCCGGCCCGGGCGAGGAACGAGCGCAGCGCCTGGCGGGCGCAGTCCACGCCGAGCGTCGTGCTGTGCCCGCCGCCGATGACCCGGAGCAGCTCGCCGTGCGGGAAGTACCGGGCGACCTCGGCGGGGGTGTGGGTGTCGTAGTCCCCGGCGACGGTCGCGGTCGGCACGTCGGGGTGGCCGGCGCGGCGCGGGACCGGCGGGTTGTCGCGGGGCGTGGGCCAGTGGAGGCACCAGTTGGCCCATCCGGTTGTCCCGCCCAGCTCGGCGACGGTGAACGGCCTCATCGGCCGCTTCTGGTCGTAGAAGCGGCTCAGCCGGCGCTCACGCTCGGCGGTCGTGGCCTTCCGGCCGAACGGGAACGCCGCGTCGCCGCACTTGTAGGAGAGCATGCCGGCGAAGCCGGGTCCGCGCAGGGGCGGGACCGGGGCCGCGTCGGCGGCCTTGGCCAGGCGGCGCAGCGGCAGCGGGTCGCCGCGCAGGTAGGCCGCGGCGGCCGCGTTGAGTTCACGGCCGAACACCGGCTCGTGGAGGTGGGGCAGCAGGCTCTGCAGCGTCAGCATGGAGATCGCCGGGTCCTGCCGGTCGCGCAGCCGCCGGACGAGCGCCGACCAGGTCGCCGCGCAGTCCCGGGACGAGCGGCAGGTCAGCTCCAGCAGGTCGGTCCTGGCCCGGATGGGCTCGATCGCGTAGCCGTTCTTCCCGACCGGGACGAGGCTGTCGAGGAACACCCCGGCGGTGCTGTCCGGGAAGCGGGCGGCGTAGGCCTGGGCGAACAGGGTTCCGTAGGAGATGCCGTAGAACGTCACTTTCGGCAGGCCCAGGGCTTTTCTGACCGCGTCCATGTCGGCGACGGCCTGGTCGGTGGTGAAGAACCGGCTCCGCGGGCCCAGGTGCGCGGCGCACGCGGTGATGCTCTCCGGGCGGTTCAGATCCAGTCCGGGGCAGTCGAGCGGGCTGGACGCGCCCAGTCCGCGCGGTTCGACGACCAGGAGGTTCTGCCGGTCGACCGTCCGTTCCAGCACGGGGAGCAGCGGCAGCGCCGGCAGCGGTCCTCCGGGGTTGGCGAGGACGGTGGAGGTGGCGCCCTTCCTGGGGACCCAGGCGAACGCCACCTCGATCCGTTCCGATGCGGGGTCGCCCCAGTCGAGCGGAACCCGGATCCGGCCCTCGCACCGCTGCGTGGCCGCGGCGCACGGATGGGCGGGCGGGCTCGTGGGCGTGACCGTCGAGGTGGACGGGGCCGGCGAGGCCGGCGAGGCTGAAGGTACGGCAAGCAGCCCGGTGAGCAGAGCTACGGCCGTGGCAGTGATCCGTAACATCCGTGGCGCCTGCCCTGGCACACAGAGGTAAAACCAGGGCAAACCAATATCTTCCAACGGTTTTCGATCTCTCCGGAACAACTCGATGATCCACCGCCGGAATAGGCCGGCGATCCGGCCGGTCCACGCCGACTGGACGGTCGAGTGCAGTTGGGGCGCTCCGCGAAACAAGGACGCCTATTACTAGAAAAGGTAGAATCACAGGGTAGTAATGGTAGAAAGGAGCGGCCATGAGCTTGAACATCAAAAATCCCGAGGCCGATCGCCTGGCGGCTGAAGTCAGCGCACTCACCGGGGAGAGCAAGACCGCGGCGGTCATCTCCGCCCTCAGGGAGCGGCGTGAGCGCCTACTCGCCGATCGCCAGGCGACCCGGGATGCCGCGATGGCCGACGATCTCCTCGCCCTCGCCGCGAAGATCCGCTCCCGGATCGGTCCGGCGGATCTGTCCGCCGACTTCCTCTACGACCCGGAGACCGGGCTCCCCGCATGATCATCGACACCAGCGCGATCGTCGCGATCCTGAACGGCGAGCCGGACGCCGCCGACTTCGCCCGGGCCATCCAGGATGCTCCGGCACGCCGGATGTCGGCTGCGACCTACGTGGAGCTGGCCGCCGTGGTGGAACGAACCCGCGATCCAGCCGCCTCCCGGCTCCTGGACGACTTCCTGGCCCGAATACGGATCGAGATCCTGCCCGTCACACCGGAGCAGGCGCAGATCGCCCGCCGCGCCTACTGGGACTACGGCAAAGGCAGCGGACACAAGGCAGGGCTGAACTTCGGCGACTGCTTCTCCTACGCGCTGGCGCGAGACAGACACGAACCGCTGCTGTTCAAAGGCGGCGACTTCACCCACACCGACGCGACCTCCGCGCTATGACATCATCACCATTCCCGCAGACGAACATGTGACAGGCCGAACCGCTCCGATGCTTCCGCGAAGGCCTTGATGCGCCCTGGGTTACCCGACCGCCTCGGCCCTGGTCGTCTCTCTTACGGATCATCGCGTGTGAGCACGTTCCATCTCCTCGACCGCGACGCCCGGGCAGGCCGGGAGCAGATCCAGGTCGTCATCGCCGCGGACGAAGGTCCGCTGCGGCTCGGTCATGGCTTCTCTTCAGAACCCGTCCTGCGAGCGGCTTCACGCATCGGTGTCCTTGGGATGCCGGGGTGCGGCGTAGACGAGATGGACGGTCCGCCGGTGCGCAATGTGCGACTGAATCTGCAGTCGCACCGAGCCCGCAGGCACGCCCCGTGCGGTACACCCGGGGCTTCACCTACTACCTGTTGAATGTCGCGCCCGACCTCGTGGCTCCGGCCAACGTCACCGCCACGCTCGGCGTGGAGCGGCTGGCCGAGCGCGGCATCGAGGTCCGGAACGAGGTCGTCATCCTCGCCGCCGAGCTCGCCCGCGCCTGACATGCCGTTTCATCACAACCCCAGACGAGACACCACGCAGAGCCCTACCGTGACAGACGCCGAGCAGAGCGAAGGAGCCGACATGGCCGACATCAACCTCCGCCCCGGAGAAATCCCTCTCGATGACCCGCAAATCAATGACGCGATGGAGATTTACGACAGCCTAAATCCGCGCGAACAAAGGGAGATATTCAGATCGCTTTACTGTGCGGTGACTGCTTTCAACCGCACAGGTGACGTTGACCATCTGACCCACTTCGCCAACAGTGTGGATGTGACGCTCCTTCTCCACGGCGACCCGGTCACCCGGCAGGAGATCCTCCAAGCGCCTACCGGGCCCAGCGCTGCCGAGGACCTGATGGACGTCAGCGACCTGGTCAAGCGACTACGGGAGTAGCCGGTGGCGAAGCTTCGGATCACTAGACACTCAGAAGAGATCGTCACAACGTGGAAAGCCGGAGCAACGCCAGAAGATCGGCGGCGCGTCGAAGAACTCATCGAAGCGATCGAGAACCGATGCGCCATGCAAGGAAGATTCCCCTGGAAAAAGGACGTCACGGATCCGGAGATAACGGTGTTCGAGCCCCGGAAAGGGCTCTGGGTAGCGGTGCGAATGTGGACGGACGATCCACCGGAAAATCCAGATCAGTTCGACGTCGTCACCATCAAGGACATCCGCAGCCCGAGGAGGCACCGCCCCTGAGCACGACGAAGGCCCCCGCCCTCTTCACCAGGGCGGGGGCCTCCGTGGTCTTCACAGCCCGTCAGGCCGCTTCAACGGACCGAGCTCGTCGTCGGCATTCTCTAGGGACCCTTCCGCGTTCGCGCCGCAGCGACTACGGCGAGCTGCTACCGATCACATAGAGCGTGACCGGCAAAATCGTGATCAGCGCCATGGGGGCGACGCACACGTACCCGAGGATCAGCCCCGCGATCGCGGCTCCATGGCCGCCGCGCCGGCCGGTCTTCGTCTCGCGCATGGCCGCATGTCCGAGCGCGATCGCGGCCATACAGGGCAGGCCGAACAGGCACCAGCCACCGAGGATGCCCGGGATGCCGACAACGAGGCTGGCGGTGGCCAGACCGGAGGCAGGGGCCGAGGGTGCGGACGGCGCCGGGCAGTAGACCGGCGGATACGGAGGGCTGTACGGAGAGCGGGGGTCGGAGGCGTCTCCACTCATCGGGCCGGTCCGCATGTGGGGCAAATCTCCACATAATGGCTCCATGTGTTGACATCAGGGCGGAGAGTAGAGGCGACGCGCCGGATACCGGTTGCCCGAAGGCCCCGGCCACCAGTGGGCGGTGGGCTCAATGGCAGCCGGGAGGCACACGATGCGTCCTGCCCGTGACCGGAGCCGACCGCTGTCGTTCGGAAAATGAGCGCCGTAGGGGGTCGGGGAACCACCCGACGGCCTGTCGATGGTCCGGCGCATGCCCACCCTGTGCCCACCAGGCGACGAACCGGACAGGAAATCGATCAAGAAAACGACATCGCCGCAGGTCGTGAGGGGTAGGGCGGGCGGGACTCGAACCCGCGACCCAGGGATTATGAGTCCCCTGCTCTAACCGGCTGAGCTACCGCCCCTCGCGCAAGCCGTACCGACGCATTCAACCAAAGGTCCGCCCCGTTCGCACATCCACCGGGCGGACGGGTCCAAGATGTGACCTTGATCCGGTGGGAGCAACGGCCGGGGTCGCTAGGGTACGGTGAGGCCGCGTTGAGGAGTGTTGGAACATGAGGGTTGTTGAGGCTTTCCGGGAGTCCTTCGGCGCCGAGCCGCACGGGGTCTGGCACGCGCCGGGGCGGGTCAACCTGATCGGCGAGCACACCGACTACAACGGCGGGTTCGTGCTGCCGTTCGCCGTGCCGTGGGGGGTCACCGCCGCGGTCTCGCCCCGCCAGGACGGCCTCGTCCGCCTCCGCTCCCTCCAGGCGGCCGGGCCCGCGGTCACCGTCGAGGACCTGCGGCAGGCCGAGGGCTGGACCCGGTACGCCGTCGGGGTGGTCTGGGCGCTGCGGGAGGCCGGGCACCCGGTGCGGGGCGCGGACATCGTGATCGACGGGGACGTGCCCCGGGGCGCGGGGCTGTCGTCGAGCGCCGCGCTGGAGGTGGCGGTCGGCCTCGCGCTCGACGAGCTGTACGGCCTCGGCCTGTCCCGGATGGAGATCGCGCTGGCCGCGCAGAAGGCCGAGAACGACTTCGTCGGCATGCCCTGCGGGATCATGGACCAGGCGGCGTCGGCCCTCGGCGAGGAGGGCAAGGCCCTCTTCCTGGACTGCCGGACGCTGGGGACCCGGGCCATCCCGTTCGACCTCGCCGCGCACGGTCTCCGGCTGCTGATCATCAACACCGGGGTCCACCACGAGCTCGCCGACGGCCAGTACGCCCGGCGGCGGCAGGACTGCGAGAGCGCCGCCGCGCGGCTGGGCGTGGACGCCCTGCGCGACGTCACCGACCTGGCCGGGGCGCTGGCGCTGCTGTCCGGGGACGAACGCAGGCGCACGCAACACGTGGTGACCGAGAACCACCGGGTGGAGGCGGTCGTCGGGCTGCTGCGCGCCGGAGCCGTGAGCGAGATCGGGGCACTGCTGAACGTCTCACACCTGTCGCTGCGCGACCAGTTCGAGGTGTCGTGCCCGGAGCTGGACGTGGCCGTGGAGGCCGCAGTCCGGGGTGGGGCCAGGGGGGCGCGGATGACCGGCGGCGGGTTCGGCGGATCGGCGATCGCGCTGGTCGCCGACGACCGGGTGGAGACCGTACGGGACTCGGTGCTGCTGGCCTACGCCGAGCGCGGCTGGGCCCCGCCGGAGGTCCGCCCCGCGACCCCGGCCGCGGGCGCCCGCCGCCTGGCCTGACCGGGAGCCCTCCGGCCGACCTCGCCCGGCCGGAGGCCCCGCCCGACCTGACCGGTAACCCACCCGCTGCACGTCTGGGACCACCGGGAACAGTCCCGGCGCCTACGGCCCGGTGGTCCGCGCCGCCTCGCGCAGCAGCGCCATCGTGTGGTCCAGCTCGTCCTGGAGCGTACGGCAGGCCGCCTCGGCGTCTCCCCGTTCGACGGCCCCGACCAGGGCGGCATGGGTGTCGTCACCCGGGTTGCCGTCCCCGTGCCGGAGGCCGAGGAGGTTCACCAGATCGATCAGCCCCCGCCGGAGCGCGGGGACGAACTCGGCGAACAGGTCGGTGAGCACGGGGTTGTGCGCGGCCGCCACCACCGCGGCGTGCAGGGCGATGTCGGCGTCCACGAAGGCGGCGTCGTCGCCCGCGGCGGCGGCGCGCCGGGCGGCCAGCGCCTCGTGGAGGGCCGCGACGTCGGCGCCGGTCCTCCGCTCGGCGGCCAGCCGGGCGGCCTGCACCTCGACGAGCGTGCGCACCTCGTAGACGTGGACGACGGCGGCGCGGCGGAGCCGGGCGGGCCAGTCCTCGGCGGGTTCGGTGGCGACCACGAAGACCCCGGCGCCCTGCCGCGCCCGCACCAGCCCGGCCCCGGCCAGGGCGCGGACGGCCTCGCGCACGGTGGAGCGGCCCACTCCGAGGTCCTTCGCCAGGGTGGTCTCGCCGGGCAGCCGGGTGCCGACCGGCCACTCCCCCGAGGTGATCTGGTCGCGCAGGCGGCGGGTGGCCTGGTCGACCAGGGAACTGGGGCGGAGGGCGCCGAGGGACATTTCTACCTCTCAGGTTGTCTGAGGAGCTGAGGTGTGCTTAGCATATCGGCATGTCGCTGCGCTGTCTCCTTCTCGGCCGCCGCGGCGGGGTCTGATCCGACCGGCGCCCCGCCGCGGGGTGCCGTGCCGCCGGTCGGCTCCCGAACGACCGAGGACCGAGCGAGAACCGAGCGACCGGAGGACGGCCGAGATGAACCCGCGACTGAACCCGCAGCGCCCCAGCGGCATGCCGTACCAGAAGTATCTGCCCGCCCACGAGCGGGTCGAGATCCCCCTGACCGACCGCACCTGGCCCGCCCGCAGGATCACCCAGGCCCCGCTCTGGGTCTCCGAGGACCTGCGCGACGGCAACCAGGCGCTGGCCGAGCCGATGGACACCCCCCGCAAGCGCCGCATGTTCGACCTGCTGGTCGGGATGGGTTTCAAGGAGATCGTGGCCGGCTTCCCCGCGGCCAGCCGGACCGACTTCGGCTTCGTCCGGCACCTGGTGCGCAGCGGAGCGGTGCCCGAGGACGTGACGGTCTCGGTCCTCACGGCCGCCCGTGCGGACCTGATCGAGCAGACGTTCGCCGCCGTCGAAGGACTGCCCAGGGCCATCGTCCACCTCTACACCCCGACCGCCCCAGTCTGGCGCGAGGTGGTGCTCGGCCGCGGGCGGGCCGAGGTGCACGCCATGATCAGGGATGCCGCGACGCGCATGGCCCGGCTGGCGGGCGAGGGCGTCCGGTTCGAGTTCTCGCCGGAGGTGTTCAACCTGACCGAACCGGACTTCGTACTGGAGGTCTGCAACGGCCTCACCGAGCTCTGGGACGCCTCCCCCGACCGGCCGGTCGTCCACAACCTGCCGGCCACCGTGGAGATCGCCTCCCCGAACGTATACGCCGACCAGATCGAGTACATGCACCGCAACCTGGAGCGCCGCGGGTCGGTCGTGCTCTCGGTCCACCCGCACAACGATCGGGGCACCGGGGCGGCCTGCGCCGAGCTGGCCATGCTCGCGGGCGCGCAGCGGGTGGAGGGATGCCTGTTCGGCAACGGCGAGCGCACCGGGAACGTCGACCTGGTCACCCTCGCGCTCAACCTGTACTCCCAGGGCGTGGACCCGATGCTGGACTTCTCCGACATCGACCGCGTCCGCCGCATCGTGGAGGAGTGCATCCGGATCCCGGTCCACCCCCGGCACCCCTACGGCGGTGACCTCGTCTACACCGCCTTCTCCGGCACCCATCAGGACGCCATCGGCAAGGGCCTGGCCCGCGCCGGCCGGGACGCCCACTGGTCCGTGCCGTACCTGCCGATCGACCCCTCCGACGTGGGGCGCAGCTACGAGGCGGTGATCCGGGTCAACAGCCAGTCGGGCCGGGGCGGCGTCGCCTACCTGCTCCGCGAACACTACGGGCTGGAGCTGCCGGAGGAGCGGCGGGCCGACTTCGCCCGCCTCGTCCAGGCCGCGGCCGACGACAGCGGCCGGGAGCTGACGCCGGAGGACCTGTGGAAGCTCTACGCCACCGCCTACCGGGACTGACGCGCGGGACGGCGGCGGCGAGCGGCGTCCGGGACGGATCGCGCCCCTCCGGGCGAGGCGCGATCCGCCGGATCTTGGAGCGGCCGGAGGACTAGGGTCGGGACATGCCCTTCGAAACCGTGAACGTCACGTACCGAAAGTACGACGGCTCCCTGCACTGGCACCACACCGCACTGCTCCTCGGGGAGGACGAGCACGGGGTCTGGACCGGCTGCGTCGCCGGCACCCTCGGCCGCAAGGGCGCCGAGCCCCCGATCGCGTGGGAGCACCCGTTCGTGCTCCTCTTCCCCCGCGACGCCTGGTGGACCGCCCTGTTCAACGCCGAGCCGGACAGGACCGAGATCTACTGCGACATCACCACGGTGCCCGAGTGGCGCGACGGCGAGGTCACCATGGTCGACCTGGACCTCGACGTGATCCGCAAGCGCGACGGCCGGATCTTCCTCGATGACGAGGACGAGTTCGCCGAGCACCAGGTCCGCTACGCCTATCCCCCGGAGGTCATCGCCAACGCCCGCGCCACGGCCGATCACCTGATGGAGGCCGTCACCGCCTTCACCGCCCCCTTCGCGACCCCGCCCCACTGGCTGTCCCACGTCGTCTGATCCCCGCCCTCCGCCCGGTCACCGTCCCCCGCCATCCGGACCCTCCGTACCACGGGAGATCCGCCCGCGGGCGGGGGACTCGGAACGCGGACGTGTACCCCAGATCAGCGTGCGGCCGGCCAGTCGGGCATGAGCGGCGGGCCGTCCGCCTCGATCCCGGCCACCAGTTTCCTGAGCAGGACCGCCAGCGCCTCCTGCTCGCCGTCGTCGAGCACGGCCAGCATCCGGTCCTCCGTCTCGCCCCTCCGGCCCATCACCGCCTCCCATCGCTCCCGCCCGAGACCGGTGAGGGTGACGAGCAGACGGCGCCGGTCGCCCGGATCGTGCTCCCGGGCGATGTACCCCGCCTGCTCCAGCCGGTCGAGGCGGCTGGTCATCGTGGCGGGGTGGGTGTCCAGCCACTCGGCCAGCGCCGTCGGCGCCACCCGGTACGGCGCGCCCGCCGCGACCAGCCGGTGGAGCACCTCGAACTCCCAGTACTTGAGCCCCGTCCCGAGCAGACCCGACTCCTTGTCCCGCTTCATCCGCCGCACGATCATCTGCAGGCGCGTGATGATCCCCTCGGTCCGGGGGTCGAGGTCGGGCAGCTCCCGCGACCAGTGCGCGATGTGCCGATCGATGGAGTCGGGTTCCGCCATGCGCCCCAGCCTAGCGACCGCGCCAGTTAATACGACTAGATATATTTTGATTTCGTAGTAATATTCTCGCCGTGACTCCCCTCCGCGACCCCCGCTTCCGCCTGCTCTGGTCCGGCCAGGCCCTGTCCCACCTCGGCGACGCGGTCACCCCCGTGGCCCTCGCCCTGGCGATCGTCACCGCGACCGGCTCCGCCACCGATCTCGGGCTGGTGCTGGCCGCCCAGTCCGTCGCCGCGGTGGCGCTGATGCTGCCCGGCGGCGTCTGGGCCGACCGCCTCCCCCGCCAGCGGGTGATGCTGGCCGCCGACCTCGTCCGCGCGCTGACCCACGCCCTCATGGGCGCCGAGCTGATCGCCGGCACCATCGACGTCGTCCACCTCGCGGCGCTGGCCGCCGTCTCCGGGGCGGCCTCCGCCTTCTTCCTGCCCGCCACCACCGGCCTGGTGCCCGCGACCGTCGCCCCCGAGCACCTGCCCCGCGCCAACGCGCTGATGTCGATCGCCGCCCGCGGTTCCATGCTGCTCGGCCCGGGGATCGCGACCGCGCTGGCGCTGACCGCGGGGCCGGGCTGGGCGCTCCTCCTGGACGCCGCGACGTTCGCGGTCAGCGCGGCCCTGCTGGCCCGCCTCCGGCCGGCGCCGATCCCGCCCGCGCCGCGGGAGCGGTTCGGCAGGCAGCTCGCCGACGGCTGGGCGGAGCTGCGCCGGCACCGCTGGTACTGGACCAACCTGGCCGGCCACGCCCTGTGGAACCTCGGCCGCTGCGCGCTGATCACCATCGGCCCGGCGATCGCCGTCGCCCACCTGGGCGGTGAGCTGGCCTGGGGGATGATCGCGCAGGGCGGCACGGCCGGCGCGCTCTGCGGCGCGCTGCTGGCGCTCCGGTTCAGGCCGCGCAGGCCGCTGGTGGCCGCCAACCTGGCTCTCGCGCTCGGCGCGCCGCCGTTCGTGCTGCTCGCCGCCGGAGCGCCCGCGCCGGTCGTCGCGGCGGCCTACGGGCTGATGGTCGGCGGGCTGGCGTTCATGTCGCCCCTGTGGGAGACGGCCGTGCAGGAGCACATCCCGGCCGAGGCCCTCTCCCGGGTGTCCGCCTACGACTGGCTGCTCTCCCTGGGGCTGACCCCGCTCGGCATGGCCCTGGCGGGACCGCTGGCCGCCGCAGTGGGCACGGCCCCCACCCTGTACGGCGCCGCGGCCCTGATCGCGGTCTCCTGCCTGGGCGTGCTGCTCCTGCCCGACGTCCGGAACCTCGGCCGGACCGTGCCGGACGACCGGACGGCGCGGGTCCCCGCGACGGCGTAGCGGCCCGGGGCGGTGGGAGCACCGCGGTGCACCGGTCCGGCCCGGTGGAAACGCCCTCCATCGGACCGGACCGGCAGAGGCGTCCTCCATCGGGTCGAGCCGGTGGGGGCGTCTCGCCTCACGCGCTTGACCTCAACTTTAGTTGAGGTTCTAGGGTCGCCTCATGATCCCAGGAGGATCCACGGCTTCTACGGACGAGGGACTGTCATGAGCATGGAGATGACCGCCTGGAACGCGCTGTACCGGACGATGAACGCCCAGGAGGAGCGGCGCCCGTTCTCGATGGCCACGCTGCGGCGGATCGGCGCCTTCGCCCGGCCGCACCGGCGCCGCCTGGCCGTTTTCCTGCTGCTCAGCGTGGTGACGGCCGTCCTGACGGTGGCCACGCCGGTGCTCGCGGGTGACGCCGTCGGCGCGATCGTCGCGGGCGAGCCGCTGGACGTCGTCGTCGGGCTCGCCGCGCTCATCGCCGCCATCGCGGTGGCGGAGGCCGGGCTCGGGCTGCTGACCCGGTGGCTGTCGGCGGGCATCGGCGAGGGCCTGATCCTCGACCTGCGCACCGCCGTCTTCGACCACGTGCAGCGCATGCCGATCGCCTTCTTCACCAGGACCCGGACCGGTGCCCTGGTCAGCCGGTTGAACAACGACGTCATCGGCGCGCAGCGGGCCTTCACCGACACCCTGTCCACGGTGGCGGGCAACCTGGTGACGCTCGTGCTCACGCTGGCCGTGATGGTCCGGCTCTCCTGGCAGATCACCCTGCTCGCGCTGGTGCTGCTCCCGGTGTTCGTGCTGCCCGCGCGGCGGATGGGCGCCCGGCTGGCCCGGCTCCGGCTGGAGGCGGCCGGGCACAACGCGGCGATGGGCACGCAGATGGTGGAGCGGTTCTCCGCGCCCGGTGCGACGCTCGTCAAGCTCTTCGGCCGCCCGGCGCGGGAGTCGGCCGAGTTCGCCGCGCGGGCCCGGCGGGTGCGCGACATCGGGGTGCGCACGGCGATGGTGCAGTCGGCGTTCGTCACCGCGCTGACGCTGGTCTCGGCGCTGGCGCTGGCGCTCGTCTACGGCCTCGGCGGCTTCTACGCGCTGCGCGGGCGGCTGGACGCGGGCTCGGTCGTCGCGCTCGCGCTGCTGATCACCCGCCTGTACGCGCCGCTGACCGCGCTGGCCGGGGCCCGGGTGGACGTGATGAGCGCGCTGGTGAGCTTCGAGCGGGTCTTCGAGGTGCTGGACCTCAAGCCTCTGATCGCCGACCGGCCGGATGCCCGGCGGGTGCCCGACGGGCCCGTCTCGGTGGAGTTCGACGAGGTGCGTTTCGGCTACCCGTCGGCGGACCGGGTCTCGCTCGCCTCCCTGGAGGAGGTGGCGGTCCTCGACGGCCGCGACGCCGCCGAGGTGCTGCACGGGATCTCCTTCCGCGCCGAGCCCGGGCAGCTCGTCGCCCTGGTGGGCTCGTCCGGCGCGGGCAAGTCGACCATCGCGCAGCTGCTGCCGCGGCTGTACGACGCCGACGGCGGCGCCGTACGGCTGGCGGGGGTGGACGTGCGGGAGCTGTCGGCCGACTCGATCCGCGAGACTGTCGGGATGGTGACCCAGGACGGGCACCTGTTCCACGAGTCGATCCGGGAGAACCTGCTGCTGGCGCGGCCGGAGGCGGACGAGGAGGAGCTCTGGGAGGCGCTGCGCCGCGCCCGGCTCGGAGAGCTCGTCGCCGCGCTCCCCGACGGGCTGGACACGGTGGTGGGCGAGCGCGGCTACCGGCTCTCCGGCGGCGAGCGCCAGCGGCTGACGATCGCGCGGCTGCTGCTGGCCCGCCCCCGGGTGGTGATCCTCGACGAGGCCACCGCGCACCTGGACGCCACCTCGGAGGCGGCGGTGCAGGCGGCGCTGGGCGAGGCGCTGGACGGGCGGACGGCGCTGGTGATCGCGCACCGGCTCTCCACGATCATGGCCGCCGACCTCATCCTGGTGGTCGAGGACGGGCGGATCGTGGAGCGCGGCACGCACGCCGGACTGCTCGCCGCCGGGGGCCGCTACGAGGAGCTGTACCGGACCCAGTTCGACGAGCCGTCCGCGGTCGGGACCGCCTGAGCGCGCCGCCCGCGGCCCCGGCTACAGCGGCGGGAAGCGGGGCTCGCGGCGCTCCAGGAAGCTGGCGACGCCCTCGGCGAAGTCCGGGCGGCCGAAGGATTCGGCCATCAGCCGCCGGGCCGCGGTCTCCGCCGCCTCCAGGGTGGTGTTCCAGTCGCCCCAGATCTGGCGCTTCATCACCGACATCGAAGCCGGCGAGCTGTGCACCGCCAGCTCGCGGGCGTACGCGGCGACCTCCTCCAGGAGGTTCTCCCCGGGCACCGACCGGGCCGCCAGGCCGAGCCCGGCGGCCTCCGCCCCGGTGAAGGTCCGGCCCGACAGCAGCAGGTCCATGGCCCTGCCCTGGCCGATCAGCCGGGGCAGGATCCAGGACAGCCCGTACTCCGCGATCAGCCCGCGCCGCGCGAAGGCGGTGGTCCACTTGGCCTCCGCGGCGGTGAAGACCAGGTCGCAGACCAGGGCGTGGACCATGCCGAGCCCGGCGCAGGCGCCGTTGACCGCGGCGATGACGGGCTTGCCGACGGTGGTCGGGAAGGTGTGGGGGCGCGGGTCCGGCTCCTCGGCGTAGGAGCCGTCCTGGATGGCGTTGAGCGTCTGGAAGTCGGCCCCGGCGCAGAAGCCCCTCCCGGCCCCGGTGACGACGATCACGCGGACCTCAGGGTCCTTCTCGGCCTCGGCCAGGAGGTCGAAGTAGCGCCGGCCCATCGCGTCGGTCCAGGCGTTGAGCCGGTCCGGCCGGTTGAAGGTCAGGGTCAGCACGCCCCGGTCGATCGACGACAGCACCAGATCCAGCATTCTCCGCCCCTTCCTCCGAACCACAGAATAACGTTCTACACCGTTTCCCCCTCCGGGGACAGCGGCGGCCCCCCTCCTGCGGGATCCGCGCCGGTCACCGGCCCGGAACCACGCCGGTCACCAGCCCGGTACGGCGCCGCGGCCCAGCCCCCGTTCCAGCGAGTCGGGGTGGTGCACGAACGCCGGGGACAGCTGCAGATCGGTGTAGTAGCGGTGGAAGACCGGGGTGGCCGAGCCCGAGATCGGCGGAACGATCCAGCTCCAGTCCGCCGGGCAGGCCCGGCCCGCCTTCTCCTCCCGCTCCAGGTGGATCAGGAAGCGCCGCGCCTCGGTGTGGTGGTCGGTCATCGTCACCCCCGCCCGCTCGAAGGAGTGCAGCACCGCGACGTTCAGCTCCACCAGCGCGTGGTCGCGCCAGAGCGAGCGGTCGTTGCCGGTGTCCAGGCCCATCCGCCGGGCCACGGCCGCCAGCATGCCGTAGCGGTCCTCGTCGGCCAGGTTCCGCGCACCGATCTCGGTTCCCATGTACCACCCGTTGAACGGCGCCGCCCGGTAGCAGATCCCGCCGATCTCCAGGCACATGTTCGAGATCGCCGGTACGGCGTGCCAGCGCAGCCCGAACTCCTCGAACCACGGGTAGGACGGATGGGACAGGGGCACCTCCAGCACCGCGTCGCCGGGGATCTCCGACAGCAGCGGCGGCCCTCCCCCCGCCGAGACCGCCAGCGGGAGCACGTCGAACGGCGTGCCCGGACCGCCCTGCCAGCCGAGCTTGCGGAGCATGGTGGTGAAGGCGGCGTACCGGGGGTCGCCGACGACCGAGCCGTCGTCCAGTTCGTACCCGGCGTACCGGATCAGCTGCTCGTTCCAGATCCTCGGCCCCGGCGCGCCGGGGCGGTCCGGGGCGAAGACCGTGATCGTCGGGCGGATCCGGCGGCCGGGCGCCGCGTCCCGCAGGTGCTCGACGCACTCCACCGCCACGCCCTCCGGACTGCTCACGTGCCTGCGGTCGCGGACGCGCAGCGACCTCCAGTAGAGCCGCCCGATGCACCTGCCGCTGTTGCGCCAGGCCACCCTGGCCCCGAAGACCAGCTCGCCGGGCGTGTGCGTGTAGGTCCCCGTTCTCGCTATCTCGGCCCGCACCTCGCGCAGCCGCGGCTCCACCGGCCCCGCGGCGGGGTTCTCCGCGTGGAACAGCCTCAGGTAATCCTCCGCGGCCGCCGTGTCGGCGTGCGGCGCCGCGCGCTCCGGCGCGGGCTCGTGGGGAACTCGGACGTCGTGCACCGGCTCCGGCGCACGACGCCGGGACCTCCGCCAGGTCAGCACTGAACCAACCACCCATGTGTGACTCACGGGCACGGCGGCCGTTTCCGGGCGGCCCTGTGCCCTGCGCGCAGTGGCCCTTCCCCACTGCGACCGCTGTGGTCCGCGGCGACCGCGCCCCGCGCCGTCGCGTGGCCCGCCTCGGTGGACACGGGCCCCGGCGTGATCGCCGGACGCGGTCGGTGGCCGTGCCCACCGACGTGACCGAACAGCTGATCACTCGCGTGGTCACGGTGACGCGTTCACGGCGACGCAGAGTGCGGCGTCCATCATTTTCTGTGATTCACCGTGATTTGTCCCCCGAACGGAGACAGCGGGAGCGGGAAAAACAACAGGAGGCCCCGGGAGCGGTGCTCCCGGGGCCTCCTGAGGTGGCTCCCGCGATAGGACTCGAACCTATAACCTGCCGGTTAACAGCCGGCTGCTCTGCCGATTGAGCTACACGGGATCGCGCTCTGCGCCTTGTGAGCCGGGGTTTTCCCCCTGCTCCCTGCGGCGCATGAATAGATTAGCGCACTCCGGGAGTGCGTGTCGCATCGACGGCTCGGGGTAGGTGCGGGAGGAATCGCGATCCGTGGGTAGGGTCCGGCTGAGCACGCCTGTGGAGGTGGAGATGCGTTATCGGATGATGTTCTGCGCGGGTCTGGCGGTGGGCTACGTCCTTGGTAGCCGGGCCGGCCGGGAGCGTTACGAGCAGATCAAGCGGATGGCCCAGCGGGTGACCGACAACCCGTCCGTGCAGGAGGCCGCCGGCCTGGTCGGCGCCCAGGTCTCCAAGGTGACCACCATGGCCAAGGAGCAGGTGGCCGGCCGCCTGCCCCACTCCGGTGCGGACGAGGCGCACGACGGGAGCGGGACCGGCTGGCCGGAGGAGGCCAGGACCGGCTCGCCCTACTGACCGCACCGCCGGCCGCGCCCCGTGGACGGCGCGCGGCCGGCGCGGTCGCCCCCGGGGAGCGCCGGACCCGGTCAGGTCCCGAAGGCGTCCTCCGGCGCCGGGCGTCAGGCCGGTGACGTCCGAGACGCCCGGGGAGCGCCGCCCCGATCAGATCCCGAAGCTCCGGCGGGCCCCTTCCAGCGCCTGCTCCGCCAGGGCCCGCAGGCCCGGATCGCTCCCGTCGAGGCCCGCGTCGAACCCGAGGTCCCAGACCGCCTCTCCGTCCTCCCCGCGCCGGGCCACGAGCCTCACTCCCCCGCGCGCGTCCAGCGGCACGTACTGGCTGACCAGGATCGAGGAGACCACCCGCTCCCGCACCGCCTCCGGGACCCGTCCCGGCTCGGGCAGCGGCACCCGGTGCTCCCGCCCGTCCGTGGTGACGACCGTCAGCCCCTCCTCGCCCCAGAGGCCGCGGTCGATCCCGGACCACGGCAGCCGCGTCTCCCCGAGATACAGCGCCCGGTCCGTGGCGATCACGTAGCCGTCCGGCCCCTGGGCGTAGGTCAGGACCCGGTCGGGCGGGACGACGGCGGCGCGGACCTCTGCGGGCGTGCGGTGAAAGAGCCTCATGCCTCCACGCTATCCGCGAGCAGGTCGAGGGTGAGCGCGGCCGACCAGGAGAAGTCCCGGCCGCCCCGGCCGCTGCCGTCGAACGGGTCGAAGCACTCGCGGAAGCCCGATTGCCGTACCAGGCGGAGGGTCGCCGCGCCCAGCCGGCGGGCCAGGTCGTCCCGGCCGTGCAGCGCCGCCGCCCGCCGCAACAGCCAGTTGGTGTTCACCCAGGACGGTCCCCGCCAGTAGCGGGAGCGGTCGAACCGGGAGGCGCGGATCTCGCAGCTCGGCACCGGGTATCCGGCGGCGCCCATGAAGCGCGCCGACTCCAGCACGCCCACCAGTTCCGCCACCCGGTCCGCGGGCATCCCGGGGTCGAGCATCGGGCCGAAGCCGCCGACCGTGCAGACGGGGATCAGCCGCCCGGCGCACAGGTCGCGCGCCTGGAACGCGCCTCCGCTCCACAGGCGTTCCAGCAGCGCCGCCCGGATCCGCTCGGCGGCCTCGCCGTACGGCCTCGGATCCGCTCCGGCCACCGGGGCCAGTTCGGCGAGCGCGTGGCAGGAGGCCAGCCAGATGCCGTTGAACATCGGGTCCTCGACCGCGAAGGGATGGTCCTGGCGCAGGTAGGCCCCGTCGTATCCGGAGTCGCGGTAGCGCAGGGCCAGCCAGACGTAGCGGTCGTGGTGGTCGCCGGGGTGCCGGTCGGAGGGCTCCCCCGGCAGGCGGGCGTCGCGGGCCCCGGCGAGCGCCTCCAGCGGGTCGTCCCAGGCCGGGCTGTCGTCCATCCCCGACTCCCAGGGATGGACGATCGCGGCCAGCCCGCCCCCGCCCAGGTCCCTGCAGGAGGTCAGGTAGTCGTGCTGGGCCGCCAGCATCGGGTGGAGCCGCCGGACGAGCGCGTCGGCCTCCTCCCGGTCCGCCGTGTCGCGGGTGTGGCGCCACACCCGCCACGCGGCGAGCGCCTGCATCGGCGGCTGGGTCAGCCCCGAGGTGGGCACCCCCCTCGGGGCCGCCGGGTGGCCGGCGGAGCGCCAGACGGACGGGCCGGGGAAGTAGGACTCGGCCAGGGCCGGGCGGAAGACGATGTGGGGCACCATGCCGGTGCCCCACTGTCCGGTCAGCAGGCTGAGCAGTTCCTCCCCGGCCCGGCGGGGATCCCGCCGGGCCAGCCCGAGTGCGACGAAGGTGGAATCCCAGTTCCACTGGTGCGGATACAGGCCGGGCGCGGGCACGGTGGCCGTGCCCGTCCGGTTCGCCTCGAGCACGGACCACGCCTCGCGCTCGAGCGCGGCGTCGTCTATGGCCGGCCGCGCTTCCATCTGCCCAGTTTGCGCCCGTATCTCCTAAGAAAACAGTGCCTCGCCCCAGAATGACCCGGGCCTCACCCCGCCGGGACAGGCCCAGATGCCCGATCCGACGTGCTGGATGAACGCGTTGAGGGAGTCCCGGGCCGACAGCGACCGCTGGAGCTTGACGAACCCCTCCTCCGGGTCGCGCTGGTAGGCGATGAAGAACAGGCCCGCGTCCAGCCGTCCCTGGCCGTCGGTGCCGTCGGTGTAGGAGTAGCCCCGGCGCAGGATCCTGGATCCGCCGTTCGAGTCGGGGTGGGCCAGCCGCACGTGGGAGGCGGGCGGGAGCGCGTGGATCCGCACCGGGTCGAACTCGCGGGTGCCTCCGTACGGGGCGCCCGTCCGCTTGTACCGGCCGATGACGTCCTCCTGCTGCTTCAACGGGGTCCGGTCCCAGATGTCGAGGTGCATCCGGATCCGCCGGGTGACGAGGTAGGACCCGCCCTCCATCCAGCCGGGCCCCTCCTCCCCCACCCAGACGTGCCGGTTCAGCTTGGAGCGGTCGTCCATGGCGATGTTGTTGGTGCCGTCCTTGAAGCCCATCAGGTTGCGCGGGGTCTTCTCCTCCGGCGTGGTCGAGGCGGTCCTGCCGAACCCGATCTGTGACCACCGCAGCGACGCCTTGCCGGCCGCGATCCGCGCCAGGTTCCGTACGGCGTGCACCGCCACCTGCGGGTCGTCCGCGCACGCCTGCACGCAGACGTCGCCGCCGCTGCGGGCCGGGTCGAGCCGGTCGCCCCGGAAGGGCGGGAGCTCCCTCAGCCGGTCCGGCGCCGGCAGGTTCAGCCTGGTGAAGAAGGAGGGGCCGAAGCCGACCGTCAGCGTGAGCCGCGAGGCGTGCATCTCCAGGGTCTCCCCGGTGTCGTCCGGCGGGGCCAGCGCCCTGCCGGTCGCCCCGCGACCGATCTCCTCCGCCGCGGTCATCCGGACCGCCGCCGCCGTCCAGGCCTTCATCAGCCCCGCCGCCTCCGCCGCCGACCGGGTGCCGAGGTCGAAGGAGGCGAAGTGCAGGCGCTCCTGGACGGGCGTGGCGATCCCCGCCTGGTGGAGTCCGTGGAAGGGGATCGATCCACCGGACGCGGCGGCCGAGGCAGGCTCCGGCTTCCCGAGCTGTACCAGCCCGGCACCGGCCGCGGCACCGGCGCCCATCGCCAGTCCCGTACCGGTCAGAAGCCTGCGACGGCTGAGGTCGGTCATATGTTCCTCCACTCCTTCTCGATGAGAAGATCGGGTTTTCCGGGTGCGGAGATCAGCCTGCTGCACCCGCGGCCTGGCCGGAGAGAGGCTCGGCGAGCGCGTTAACCGCGTCAGCGGGTTCCTTGACCTGCTCCATGGACAACCCCTCGCCGGAGCCGGAACCGGAACCGCCGCCCCGGCACACCGGGGCCGCGGGGCCGCAGAGCCGCGGGTCGACAAGGCGGCGGTTCCGCGGGGCGGCGCACCCCGCCGTCGGTGCGGCCGCGGGCCCCTCCCACGGCGAGGGCCCCGGAGCACGCTCCGGGGCCCTCGGTCCGATCTCCTCGACCGGGAGGTCAGTCGAGGTAGTCGCGCAGGATCTGCGCCCGCGTCGGGTGGCGCAGTTTCGCCAGGGTCTTGGACTCGATCTGGCGGATGCGCTCGCGGGTCACCCCGAACTCCCTGCCGACCTCCTCCAGCGTCCGGGGATGCCCGTCGGCGAGACCGAAGCGCAACTGGATGATGCGCTGCTCGCGCTCCGACAGCGTCGCGAGGATCTCCTCGAGCTGGTCCTGCAGCATGATGAAGGCCGCGGCCTCCATCGGCACCACCGCGTCGGCGTCCTCGATGAAGTCGCCGAGGTCGGAGTCCTCCTCGCCGATCGGCGACTGGAGCGAGACCGGCTCCTGGGCGATGCGCTGGATCTCGATCACCCGCTCGATCGGGAGGTCCATCTCCAGCGCGATCTCCTCCGGCGCGGGCTCGCGGCCGAGGTCCTGGTGGAGCTGGCGCTGGACCCGGACCAGCTTGTTGATCGTCTCGACCATGTGCACCGGGATGCGAATCGTGCGCGCCTGGTCGGCGATGGCCCTGGTGATCGCCTGCCGAATCCACCACGTGGCATATGTGGAGAACTTGTAGCCTTTGGTGTAGTCGAATTTCTCGACCGCCCGGATGAGACCGAGGTTGCCTTCCTGGATCAGATCCAGGAACAGCATTCCGCGCCCCACATAACGCTTGGCGATCGACACGACCAGCCGCAGGTTGGCCTCGATCAGCCGCTGCTTGGCCCGCGTGCCCTCCCAGACGAGGTCTCCCAGTTCGGGGAAGGCCAGCCGGGAGGCGATGGCGGCCAGCTTCTCCTCGGCGAACAGCCCCGCCTCGATGGACTTGGCGAGCTCCACCTCCTCCTCCGCCGTGAGCAGCGGCACCCGCCCGATCTCCCGCAGGTAGATGCGGACCAGGTCACTGGTCGGCGCTCGTTTCCCGACATCCTCCTCATCGGACTTGGGGGTCTCCTCCTCGCTCTGGGGCTCGAGGACCTCCACTCCGTTCTCGGCGAGCATCCGCACGACGCGCTCCAGCGCGTCGGACGGCAGCTCGGATTTGTCGAGGGCTGCGGCGACGTCATCGACCGTGACGCTTCCGCGCTCTCTTCCTTTCGCGACGAGGTCGGCCACCTGGTCTACCGAAGGCGGCCCGCTTGGCAGCACCGATGCACCCACGGGAGACAGTCTGCTGTATTAGTCACCTGAAACGGCAGGCCTATTTTTGTCACCGGAGGTAAGGTCTCAATCATTATCGGATCGAGACCTTATTCGGGTTTGGCCGAATGAGCGTCAGGAAATTAAAGCTGATTACGTGATCAGCTTCCGGCGGCCTGCTCCCGCAGCACGCGCCGCCGGCGCTCCAGCTCGTTCAGCTCCGCGAACAGCCGGCGGTACTCCTCCGGTCCGCCGGCCAGGTCGGTCCGCTCCAGTTGCGACTTCACCTGCTCGATCGCCCGCGACACCGTGATGCCCTCCAGCGCGGCGACCAGGTCCGAGGCGTACCGCTGCTCGTTCGCGAGGTCCGCGCGGAGCTCCTCCACGGCAAGCCGGGTGACCGTCCCGCGCAGGTCCTCGCCCGCGAGGGCGAGCAGGCGGTCCACCCACTCGCGTCCGCCCGCGCCGCCGGCCGCGGTGCCCCCGGCCTCCATGACCAGCCTGTGCAGCGCGACGTGCTCGGGCCGGGTGAAGGCCTCCGCGCCGATCGCGTCGAACCGGTCGCCGAGCAGCGACGGGCGCTGCACGGCCAGCTTCAGCACCTCGGCCTCGATCCGCACCCCGGGGTCGGTCAGGTCGGCGACCCGCCTCGGCCGTTGACCACCCGGCCCGCCCGGCCCGCCCTCGCGCGCCCTCCCCGAGGCGGCGCCCCTGGGGTCTCTGGAGTCCTTGGCGGCCATGGCCACCTCGGCGATCCGGTCCATCACGAACCGCTCGTTGTTGAAGCCGAGCCAGCGGTCCAGGTCCACCCCGTAGAGCTGGCGCAGCGCCCGGTCCCTGATGCCCGCCACGATCGGCGCGGCGGCGTCCAGCGCGGCCAGCCGCCCCTCGTTGGTGCTCATGTCGTGGCGGGAGATCACGCTGCGGATGGCGAACGCGAACAGCGGCTGCCGGCTCGCCACCAGGTCGCGGACCGCCGCGTCGCCCTTGGTGACCCGCAGGTCGCACGGGTCGAGCCCGTCGGGCTGCACGGCCACGTAGGTCTGGGTGGCGAACTTCTGCTCGTCGGCGAAGGCGCGCAGCGCCGCCTTCTGCCCAGCCGAGTCGCCGTCGAAGGTGAAGACCACCTCGCCCTGCGATCCGGTGTGGTCCAGCAGCAGCCGCCGCAGCACCTTGATGTGCTCGGCGCCGAACGCGGTGCCGCAGGTGGCCACGGCCGTCGTCACGCCCGCCAGGTGGCAGGCCATCACGTCGGTGTAGCCCTCGACGATCACCGCCCGGGACTGCTTGGAGATCTCCCGCTTGGCCAGGTCGACGCCGTAGAGGACCTCGCTCTTGCGGTAGAGCGGGCTCTCCGGCGTGTTGAGGTATTTGGGGCCGTCCTCGGCGTCGTTCAGCTTGCGCGCGCCGAACCCGATCACGTCGCCGGTGATGTCGCGGATCGGCCAGACCAGCCGCCCCCGGAAGCGGTCGATCGGCCCCCTGCGCCCCTCCTTGGCCAGCCCGCCCTTGACCAGCTCGGCGGCGGTGAACCCGCGGGCCAGGAGGTGCCGCGTCAGCGCCTCCCACCCGGCGGGCGCGTAGCCGACCCCGAAGCGCTCGGCGTCGACCCGCTCGAAGCCGCGCTCCGACAGGAACCTCCGGCCCGGCGCGGCCTCCGGGTCGGCCAGCTTGGCCGCGTAGAACTCCGCGGCCGCCCGGTGCGCCTCGATCAGCCTGCTGCGCTCACCCTGCTCCCGCCCGGGGACGTAGCCGCCCTGCTCGTAGCGGAGCTGGATGCCGGCCCGCTGCGCCAGCCGCTCCACGGCCTCGCCGAACGACAGGTGCTCCATCCGGCGCACGAAGGTGATGACGTCGCCGCCCTCGGAGCAGCCGAAGCAGTAGTAGTAGCCGCGGGCGGGGGTGACGTTGAAGGAAGGGCTCTTCTCCTCGTGGAAGGGGCAGAGCCCCTTCAGGTTGCCGCCGCCGGCGTTGCGGAGCTGGATGTGCTCGCCCACGACGTCGGCGATCGGTGAGCGCTCCCGCACGAGCGCGATGTCCTCATCACTGATCCGGCCTGCCACGCCGCGAGTCTAGTCCGGCGCTCCGACAGCTCAGGCGGCGCCGGACCGGCCTGCGGACCACCCCCCGCGGGCCTGCCGGGCCGGCCTGCGAACTGCCCCCGGACGGCCCCCGGACGGCCCCCGGACGGCGCCCGGCGAGCCTGCCGGACCGGCCTGCGGGCCCGAGCGGTGCCGGAGATCGCCGGGAAGCGACCCCAAAGCGACTTTCCCGAACGGGTCGTGGTCGATGATGAGGTCCGTTACAAAGGTAACGGCCGATTCTGGATAACTTATGCGGGTGGACATCATGAGATCGGGGCATATAGCACGACTGGCCGCCGTGGCGGGCGCCGTCCTCGTCACCGGAGCGTGCGCCTCTCCGGTCGGGGTGGCGGGTGTCAGCACGGTGCCTCCGGCCTCCGCGGAGCTGGTCGCGGCCCCGGACTCGGTGACCGCGACGATCCCGCCGCCGGCGGCCGAGACCGGCTCCGCGACGCCCTCGCCGTCCCCGGTGGCCGTGCGGCCGCCCCAGGGCGAGGAGCCCGTCCCGGTGCCCCCGCCGAAGGTCTCGGAGTTCACCTACACCTTCCCCGTGCAGGGTTGCGAGGCCACCTACCAGCGCAAGCTGCTGGTGCTGCCCAAGACCACGATCTGGGCGGGCAAGGGCTGCTCGTTCGTCTCCCCGGTGGACGGCGTGGTCCACGAGGTCAACATCAAGAACCGGTGGAAGCCCTCCACCGACCGGGGCCAGGACCGCGAGGGCCGGTTCGTCACGGTCGCCGGGGAGGACGGCGTGCTCTACCTGGGCGGCCACCTCGACTCGGTCGCGCCGGGGATCGCACCCGGCACCCGGGTCAAGACCGGGCAGGTGCTCGGGCAGATCGGCAACTCCGGCAACGCCCGCGACACCGCCAGCAACCTCTACTTCGCCATCTCCTGGAAGACCGAGCCCTCCGTGTGGTGGGTGCGGCGGGGCATGGTCAAGCCCTGGAACTACCTGGACGCCTGGCTGAAGGGGAACCGCACCCTGTCCCCCGCCGACGAGACGCGGGCCCTCGTGAAGCGGACCGGCCGGACGCCCGCGTGCGCGATCCTGTGCACATCCAAGCCGGAGCCCACCCCCACGCCCACCAGGAAGCCGCGCAAGAAGCCGGTGGAGGAGAGCAGGCAGGTCACCACCCTGAACGGGTGACGCTCCCGCCGGGGCCTTCCCGGCGAGGCCGGGTCCCCCGCCGGGAACGCCCGCCGGCGTTCGTCGGCGCTCCCTCAGGCGGCGGTGCCGGGTGGGCCGGAGTCCGTCAGCGCCCGCCCAGGCGGCGGTGCCAGGTGACCGCCGAGGTGTCGGTAAGCGACGCGATCTGGTCGACGACCACGCGCAGCCGGGCGGCGTCGTCGCCCGCCCTGGCGAAGGCGGGCCGGAGCGCGGGTTCCAGGGAGTCGGGGGCGCTCCGTGCGATCAGGCGGGCCAGGTCGTGGATCAGCTCCCGCTGCCGGGCCCGGTTGGCGCTGTGGTCCTCCCGGGTGATCACGTAGTGGACGGTGACCCCCTTGAGCACCGCGCACTCCAGGCGGCTGGACCTCGGCACGACCAGTTCCGCGCCGTAGCGACCGGGGGCCGGACCGTACGCCTCCCGGGTGGCCACCTCGGCGGACCTGCAGAAGCGGCCGATGAGCGCGCTGGTGAGGCCCTTGAGCGCGGCGAGGCCGGACATGGAGCCGTCGACCTCGCGCGGCCAGAGCGGTGAGGCGACCAGCCGGGCGAAGACGTCCTCCAGCTCGGCGGGGTCCGCCTCCGGGGCGTACCAGGCGCGGGTGGTGGCGCACACGTCGCGGCGCTCGGCCCCGTCGCGCAGCATCCCCAGGGTGACCTCCCCCGCGTGCAGGGCGTCCTCCAGGTCGTGCACCGAGTAGGCGACGTCGTCGGCCCAGTCCATGATCTGCGCCTCGAAGCTCACCCGGCCGGCCGGGGCGCCCTGTCGGATCCACTCGAAGACCGGCAGGTCGTCGTCGTAGGCGCCGTACGGCTGCCGGCCGGTGACCCCCTCGACCGGCTCCGGGCGGCGCCAGGGGTACTTGCAGGCCGCGTCGAGGGTGGCCCGGGTGAGGTTCAGCCCGGCGCTGCGGCCGTCCTCGGTGAGGACCTTGGCCTCCAGCCGGGTCAGCAGGCGCAGGTTCTGCGCGTTGCCCTCGAAGCCGCCGCACGCGGCGGCGACCTCGTTCAGCGCGGTCTCGCCGTTGTGCCCGAAGGGCGGATGCCCGAGGTCGTGGGCCAGGCAGGCGGTCTCCACCAGGTCGGGGTCGCGGCCGAGCGCCTCGCCCATCTCGCGGCCGATCTGCGCGCACTCCAGGGAGTGGGTCAACCGGGTGCGGGGGATGTGCTGCCCGCTGGCCAGGGTCTCCCCCGGTCCGACCACCTGCGTCTTGGCCGCCAGCCGCCGCAGCCCGGCGCTGTGCAGCACGCGCGCGCGGTCCCGGGCGAACGGGCCTCGCTCGGGGTTGCCGGGGGGTTCCGGCACCCATCGGGCCTGATCGGACTCGTCATAGCGATGCATAAGTGCAGTGATTTTATCCCCGATAGGACCGGTCCATGCCTGACAGCCGGTAAACACTCCGGGACGCCGCGGAGTCCGGTGGACTCCTCGCCGCGCCGGAGGGTCCGCGGACGGCCGCGGGGGACGGTTCCAGCGGCCGGTCGTACGGGCCGGCGGGGGACCGGCGGGAGGGCCGCCGGGGAGGACCGGCGGGAGGGCCGCGCCCGCCTCCCCGGCGGACGCGGCCCGGCGCGGTCCCCGCGGCCGATCCCGTCAGCGGGTGTCGGAACCGGCGCAGGCCAGGGCCGCGCGGCCGGCCTCCAGCCGGGCGACCGGCACGCGGAACGGCGAGCAGGACACGTAGTCCAGGCCGACCTCGTGGCAGAAGTGGATCGAGTCGGGGTCGCCGCCGTGCTCGCCGCAGATGCCGAGCTTGAGGCCGGGCCTGGCCCTGCGGCCCTCCTCGGCGGCGATCCGCACGAGCCGGCCGACGCCGGCGCGGTCCAGGGTCTCGAACGGGGAGACGCCGAAGACCCCCAGGTCCAGGTAGCGGGAGAAGAACGCGGCCTCGACGTCGTCGCGGGAGAATCCCCAGGTCATCTGGGTGAGGTCGTTGGTGCCGAAGGAGAAGAACTCGGCGGCCTCGGCGATCTGGCCCGCGGTGAGCGCGGCGCGCGGCACCTCGATCATCGTGCCGACCGCCGCCTCGACCCCCGCCTCCGCCAGGATCCCGGCCGCCTCCTCCCTGACGCACTCCAGCTCCTGGACGGCGCCGACGAGCGGGATCATGATCTCCGCGCGGGCGCCGGGCACCGCCCTGGCCGCCTCGGCGATCGCCCGGACCTGCATGGCGAACAGGCCGGGGACGACCAGGCCGAGCCGTACGCCGCGCAGGCCCAGCATGGGGTTCTGCTCGTGCAGGCGCTTGACCGCGGCCAGCAGCCTGCGGTCCCGGCCGGTGGCCCGGTCCCCCGCGAGGGCGACCTTGACCGCGAGCTCGGTGTGGTCGGGCAGGAACTCGTGGAGCGGCGGGTCGAGCAGGCGGACGGTGACGGGCAGGCCGTCCATCGCCCGGAAGATCTCGGTGAAGTCCGCCCGCTGCAGCGGCTCCAGGGCGGCCAGCGCCCGCTCGCGCTCGTCGTCGCCGTCGGCCAGGACGAGGTCCTCGACCAGCTGCCGGCGGTCGCCGAGGAACATGTGCTCGGTACGGCACAGCCCGATGCCCTGGGCGCCGAACCGCCGGGCGCGGGCGGCGTCCTCGGCGTTGTCGGCGTTGGCCCGCACGGCCAGGCGGCGGGCGGAGTCGGCGTGGGACATGATCCGGTGCACGGCGGCGACCAGCTCGTCACCCCCGACGGGGGCGCCCTCGAAGTACTCCACGACCGGGGAGTCGACCACGGGCACCTCGCCCAGGAACACCTCGCCGCTGGAGCCGTCGATGGAGATGACGTCGCCCTCGGCGACCACGACGCCGCCGGGGGCGGTGAAGCGGCGCTCGGCGGCGGAGACCTCCAGCTCCTCGGCCCCGCAGACGCAGGTCTTGCCCATGCCGCGGGCGACCACGGCGGCGTGGGAGGTCTTGCCGCCGCGCGAGGTGAGCACGCCCTGGGCGGCGATCATCCCGGACAGGTCGTCGGGGTTGGTCTCCCGGCGGACCAGGATCACGGCCTCGCCCGCCGCGGCGAGCTCGACGGCCCGCTCGGAGGAGAAGACGGCCCTGCCGACGGCCGCGCCCGGGGAGGCGTTCATCCCCCTGGCGATCCGCTTCCTGCCCGCGCCGCCGTCGAAGCGGGGGAACATGAGCTGGGCGAGCTGGTCGCCGGTGACGCGGGTGACCGCCTCGTCGAGGTCGATCAGGCCCTGGTCCACCAGCTGCACGGCGATGCGGAACGCGGCCGCGGCCGTCCGCTTGCCCACCCGGGTCTGGAGCATCCACAGCTTCCCGCGCTCGACCGTGAACTCGATGTCGCACAGGTCGCGGTAGTGGTTCTCCAGCTTCTCCATGATCCGCATGAGCTCGTCGTAGGAGTCCTTGTCGATGGCCTCCAGCTCCTGCAGGGGCATGGTGTTGCGGATGCCGGCCACCACGTCCTCGCCTTGGGCGTTCTGCAGGTAGTCGCCGTAGACGCCCTGCTGGCCGCTGCCGGGGTCGCGGGTGAAGGCCACGCCGGTGCCCGAGTCCATGCCGCAGTTGCCGAAGACCATCGAGCAGACGTTGACGGCGGTGCCCAGGTCGGCCGGGATGCGCTCCTGGCGGCGGTAGAGCACCGCGCGCGGGGCGTTCCACGAGGCGAAGACGGCCTCGACGGCCATCCGCATCTGCCGGTAGGGGTCGGCGGGGAAGTCCTCGCCGGTCTCGGTGCGGACGATCTCCTTGTAGGTCTCGACCAGGCGCTGGAAGTCCTCGGCCTGCAGGTCCAGGTCGCTGCGGCCGGCCTTGAGCCGCTCCAGGGCCCCGTCGAACAGCTCACCGTCGATGCCCTGGACGGTCCTGCCGAACATCTGGATCAGGCGGCGGTAGGAGTCCCAGGCGAAGCGCTCGTTCCCGCCGGCCTGCTTGGCCAGGCCGCGCACGGACTCGTCGTTCAGGCCGATGTTGAGGACGGTCTCCATCATGCCGGGCATGGAGAACTTGGCGCCGGAGCGCACGCTCACCAGCAGGGGGTCGTCGGCCTGGCCCAGGCGGCGGCCCATCCGCCTCTCCAGCGCGGCCAGGTGGAGGGCGATCTCCTCCTCCAGGCCGCCGGGGAGCGCGCCTCCGGCGAGGAAACCGCGGCACGCCTCAGTGGTGATCGTGAAGCCGGGGGGGACCGGCAGCCCGAGATTGGTCATCTCGGCCAGATTGGCCCCCTTACCGCCGAGCAGATCCTTGAGATCCTTGTTGCCCTCGGTGAAGTCGTATACGTACTTGGGCACGGCTGCTCCTTCTACGGCTTCAAATGACGCGCTCTTCGCCTTAGTCGGGACTCTACCGATGAAGCAGCGAATGAAACGCCACCCTTACCCGTGAAGCACGTCCATGCAGCTCAAAGCCCACTCTGCGGTCTAATCCAATTAAAATCGGCAACATTTTCCAGGTGATATCGGTCACCCCGAGAATTGGTATAAACCAATTGGTGTAAACCAATTCCAGATCGTTCTCCGCGGTTCATGCGGGTGCACCGGGCGCCCGCGGGACCGGCGGGAGCGCAGGACGAGTGCGGGGTACGGCGCGCACGCCGTACCCCGCACTCGTCACTCGCGCCCGGACCGGCCGGGCGTCAGGCGCCGAGGGCCGCCCGCAGGAACGCGGCCTGCTCCATGGCGTGGGCGGACTCGCCGCCCTCGTGGCCGTTGTACGGGTACACCCGCATCTCCTTCGGCCCCGCGTAGTGGTTGTGGGCGGCGAAGACCGTGGAGGGCGGGGTGACGCCGTCGCGCAGGCCCACCGAGAACAGCGCCGGGACGGCGGAGCGGGCCGCGAAGTTGAGCCCGTCGAAGTACGACAGGGTCGTGAAGACCTCCTCCACCCGGTCCTTGAAGACCCGGCAGTAGACGGCCAGCTCGGCGTAGGGGTTCTCGTCCGTGATCTGCGTGGCGTGCCGGATGTGGCACATGAACGGCACGCTGATCAGCGCGCAGGCGAGGTCCGGCACGAGGGCGGAGACCGCCAGCGCGATGGCGCCGCCCTGGCTGCCGCCCGACACCGCGATCCTGCCGGGGTCCACCGCAGGGTGGGTCCTGGCCGCCTCCACCGCCCGGACGGCGTCGGTGTAGAGCCGCCGGTAGTAGTAGTCGTCCGGGTCGTGGATGCCCTTGGTCATCACACCGGGGGTCTGCGGGCCCGTGCCCGGCTCCGGGTCGGCGGTGTCACCGCGCCGCCAGCCGCCCGCCCCCTGGCCCCGCGAGTCCATCACGAACACCGCCCAGCCGAACGACGGCCACAGCAGCCAGTCGATCGGCAGGCCCCGGCCGCCCCCGTAGCCGATGTACTCCACCACGCACGGCACCGGGCCCTCCGCCCCGCGCGGCACCAGCAGCCAGCCCTTGATCGCGTGCCCGCCGTACCCGGCGTAGGTCACGTCGTAGACGTCGGCCACCGTCAGCGCGCTCGGGTGCGGGGTGAAGACCGCGCCGAGGTCGTGCTTGCGGGCCTCGGTCAGCGTACGGTCCCAGAAGGCGTCGAAGTCGGCGGGCTCCGGCCGCTCGGGCAGGTAACCGCGCAACTGGTCCAGCGGCATGTCGACGAACATCGTCAGCTCCTTGTCAGGTGAGGGGGGGCGGAGCCGAGCGGACCGGAGAGCCGGAAGACCGCCCGGACCCCTTCGCGGTGCCGCCTCCTCGCGGTGCCACCGCGCCGATCGCGCGGCCTCGCCGTCCAGCAGGATCCCGCCCCGGCGCGGACGCGGTCAACCGGGTGAAAACGGATGCCCCACTCACCCCGCGGGCGGCGCGGCGCTCCCCGGAACCGGCGTCCCCGGTGATCGGGCGGCCGCGGGCCCCCGCTCACTCCGCGGGCGGTGCGGTGCTCCCCCGGACCACCAGCCGGGGCGTCGCGTCCCGGCACGAGCCGACCTCCGCCCCCGCCACCAGGTCGAGCAGGCTCTGGGCGGCCCGCGCGCCGAAGGCGGCGATGTCCCGGCTCACCGCGGTGAGGTGCGGGCGGGTCAGCCGGCACAGCGCGGAGTCGTCCCACGCCACCACCGACAACCGCTCCGGCACGGCGATCCCGGCGTTCTGGGCCGCCGCCGTGCCCGCCACCGCCATGACGTCGTTGTCGTACACGACCGCCGTGGGCCGGTACCGGGAACGCAGCAGCCGCAGGGTCGCGTCCGCTCCCGCGTCGGCGCCGTAGTCGGTGTGCACGGTGACGCTCTCCATGCCGCGCGCGGCGGCCGCCGCCTCCATCGCCCGGGTCCTGACGACCGTGTGCCGCAGCACCTCCGGGCCGGCCACCCGGGCGATCCTGCGGTGCCCCAGCGCTCCCAGGTGCTCCACCACCGACCCGATCGCCTCGGCGTCGTCGCTCCAGACGGCGGGCAGCCGGCCGGCCCCCTCGGGTCCGCCGACGACGACGGCGGGCATCCCCAGTTCCTCCAGGACCGCGACCCGCGGGTCGTCCACCCGCAGGTCCACCAGGATCACCCCGGCCACCCGGCGCTGCGCCCACCAGCGGCGGTAGATCCCGGTCTCCGTCTGCGGATCCTCGGTCATCTGCAGCAGCAGGCCCACCGAGGCCGCCGAGAGCGCCGCCTCGATCCCGGACATCAGCTGCATGAAGAACGGTTCGAGCCCCAGCGTGCGGGCCGGGCGGGCCACGACGAGGCCCAGCACGTCGGCCCTGCCCTCCGAGAGCGCGCGGGCGACGCTGCTCGGCTGCCAGCCGAGCTCGGTGGCGATCGACAGGATCCGGTCCCGGGTCTCCGCCGACACGCCGGGGCGGCCGTTCAGCGCGAACGAGACGGCCCCCTTCGAGACCCCCGCGCGGCGGGCGATGTCATCGATCGTGGGTCGCTTCACCGCATCACCTGCCGGGTTCACCGGTTCGTCTTGCGCGGGGACCGCCGGCCGCTCCCCGGGGCGGGTACGGCTCCCGTCCGAGGGGGCGGGAGCCGTACGTCACGAGCGGCGGGTCAGTCGTTGAGGTGCTGCCGCAGGTAGGAGTCGACCTGGTCGAGGGCGACCCGCTCCTGGGCCATGGAGTCCCGCTCGCGGATGGTCACCGCGTGGTCGTCCAGGGTGTCGAAGTCGACGGTGACGCAGAACGGCGTGCCGATCTCGTCCTGGCGGCGGTAGCGGCGGCCGATGGCGCCCGCGTCGTCGAACTCGACGTTCCAGCGCCTGCGGAGCTGGGCGGCCAGGTCCTTGGCCTTCGGCGACAGATCGGCGTTGCGCGACAGCGGCAGGACCGCGACCTTGACCGGTGCGAGCCGGTGGTCGAGGCGCATGACCGTGCGCTTCTCCATGACGCCCTTGGCGTTGGGCGCCTCGTCCTCGGTGTAGGCGTCGATGAGGAAGGTGAGCGTCGCGCGGTCGACGCCGGCGGCCGGCTCGATCACGTACGGCACGTAGCGCTCGCCCGTGTCCTGCTCGAAGAAGCTCAGGTCGGTGCCGGAGGCCTTGCCGTGCGCGGTCAGGTCGAAGTCCGTGCGGTTGGCGATGCCCTCCAGCTCGCCCCACTCGCTTCCGGTGAAGTTGAAGCGGTACTCCACGTCGACGGTGCGCTTGGAGTAGTGGGACAGCTTCTCCTGCGGGTGCTCGTAGAGCCGCAGGTTGTCCTTGCTGATGCCCAGGTCGACGTACCAGCGGAAGCGCTCGTCGATCCAGTACTGGTGCCACTCCTCGTCGGTGCCGGGCTTGACGAAGAACTCCATCTCCATCTGCTCGAACTCGCGGGTGCGGAAGATGAAGTTGCCGGGGGTGATCTCGTTCCGGAACGACTTGCCGATCTGGCCGATGCCGAACGGGATCTTCCGGCGCGCCGACTGCTGCACGTTGAGGTAGTTGATGAAGATGCCCTGCGCGGTCTCCGGGCGCAGGTAGGCCAGGCCCGACTCGTCCTCGACCGCGCCGAGGTAGGTCTTCAGCAGGCCGCTGAACTGCTTGGGCGCGGTGAAGGCGCCCTTGTTGCCGCAGTTGGGGCAGGTGATGTCGGCCAGGCCGCCGGCCGCCGGCTTCCCGTGTTTCTCGGCGTAGGCCTCTTCGAGGTGGTCGGCGCGGTAGCGCTTGTGGCAGGACTGGCACTCGGTCAGCGGGTCGGTGAAGGTCTCCACGTGGCCGCTGGCCTGCCACACCTCGCGGGCGAGGATGACGCACGAGTCGAGGCCGACGACGTCCTCCCGGGCCTGGACCATGGACTTCCACCACTGCCGCTTGACGTTGTTCTTGAGCTCCACGCCCAGCGGGCCGTAGTCCCACGACGCGCGCAGGCCTCCGTAGATCTCGCTGGAGGGGTAGACGAGCCCACGTCGCTTCGAGAGGCTGACGATGGTGTCCATGATGTCCGTACGGCGTGACATAAGGGAAAATCTCCATCCGGCTGGAGGTCGGCGAGGAATCGACTGGGCTCCCAGCTTAGGGGAGCCCGGGACGGCGGGGCGCGCACATCGCGTCCGTGCGCGCTGCGCCCGTGTCCGCTCCCGTGCCCGCCGCGCCCCGCGCCGGTCCCGGTGCGTCCTCCTCCGCCCGGGCGGGCGGCCGGGCGGGCGGTGCGGTCACCCGCGCTCGACGTCCTCGAAGGCGCTCGGCTCGTTGATCATCAGTGTCATCAGCGGGTACATCGCCATCCGCGCCGCGCCGAGGGCCCGGCGGTAGAACCCCGCCCCCTCCCACTCGCTGACCAGCGCCCACAGGTCCGGCTCGTCCACCGACCTCGACACGCGGCCGCGCACGTAGCCCGGCTGCGCGGCCAGCGTGTCGATGATGTCGTACGCCTGGGTCAGGAACTCCCCGGCCCGCGCGGGCGGCACCGAGTAGCGGATGAGAGCGAGCATCCGCCCAGCATGCCAGAGGGCCCTCTCATCCGCGTCCCCGCTCCCGCACCAGGTCCCGCAGGGCCGCGACCGCCTCGCTCTCCGCCCGGTGGATCCCGGCCAGACGCGTGCTCAGGCCGGCGAAGAGCGCCTCGTGGTCCCCGACCGGCGAGGCCCGGTCCACCGCGGCCCGCAGCTCCCCCAGCTCCGCGGCTCCGTCCACCGCGTCCTGCGGCAGCACCGCTCCCGCTCCCGCCGCGGCCGCCCGGGGGTCCTCCTCCGCGCCGCCGCCCGCCGTACCCTCCGCCAGCAGCGACTCGCGGATCCGGGCGGTGAGCGCGCGCATCCGGGCGAACTCCGGGACGTCGAGCGGGAAGGCCGCCTCGGCCAGGTCGTGCCAGAGCCCGTGGATCCGGCGGAACTCCTCCGCCAGGTCCGCGAGCGGCAGGTCCAGCAGCGCGCCGGCCTCCTCCAGCCCGTCGGCGAACAGGTCGCGGAGGTTGCCGCCGTCCGTCCCGACGGGTTCCACGCCCTCCCACATCGACAGCAGGGCCCCCGCCAGCCCGCGTCCGTCGGCGAACACCTTCGGCCAGCCCTTGGCGTTGCGGCGGTCGACCATCATCCGCGACCACTTGCGCCAGGCCGGGAGCGAGAACGACTCGGAGGCCGCGCTCAGGTGCTCGGCGGCGTCGCGCAGCCCCTCCAGCGCGGCCGAGGCCAGCCGCCCGTCGTCGGTGGCGGCGGGGCCGTCGGGGTTCAGGACGTGCATGACGTTCTTGTAGGACGGCACGCGGGCCCGGGCGGCGTCCATCCGCGTCCGCGGCACCCTGATCGGGGCCGCTCCCCGATCGTCGACGAGCACGTCCCCGCCGTCGCTCCGGTAGACGACGACCGGGTGCCCGCCGTACCCGTCCAGGCTCTCCGGGAGACCCCAGTAGCCGACGTGGTAGCGGTCGGGCAGCACGATGCAGGGCCGCCCCTCGTCCAGTTCCGCGGCGAGGGCGGCGGACGCGCCCTTGGCCCCCGAGGTGGTGTGCGCGGTGAAACCGACGCCGAGCCGGTCCAGGGTCTTGGCCGTCCAGCGGTCGTGGTACTGCCACTGGTTGCGGAAGCCGAGCGTGAGGTGGCGGCTGCCGTCGTGCTTGAACTCCCACAGGATGTATCCGGCGCCGATGCCGCCTCCGGCGAGGAAGACCATCGGCTCGCCGACGGCGAGGCCCCGGTTGGCGAGGACCGCGGCGATGGCCGCGCTGCCCGGGTGGCGCCCGCCGTGGAAGGTCCAGGCGCCGTCGGTCGCGGGCTCGGGCCGGTCGACGACATGGCGGCGGGCGGCGGTGTAGCTCTCGCCGGTCTTCGCCATCCGCGCCCGGATCCGGATCTTGAGCTGCTTCTTGCTGGTCATGCTGACTCCGCTCGCGGCGTACGGCCACCCGCAGCCCACGCCTGCCGGTCGGCCCGCCGCGACGTCGGTCGGCGCGCATGGGACCCGCAGCCTCCCGAGGCACGTGAATCCCCTTTGCCTCCGTGGAGCACGGGCGGCGTGGGTGCCCGATCGAGGAGGTTCGGCGTGGGAGTCCGCCGCCGCCGAGTCTACGTACGGCCCGCCCCCGGCCACAAGCGGGACGCCCCGGGCGGCGTCCGGGGAGCCTGCGGGGTCCGGAGGTACGGCGGAACGGAGGTACGGCGGAACGCGCCCCGCCGGAGCGTGTCATGCCGGACGCCCCGGCGTTAGGCTCTGGCCGTGGCCGACAAGAGCAGCAGCTCCGAGCGTCCCGGCTCCGGGCGTCCCGCGCACCCTCTCGCCCGGCGTGCCGCCTCCGGCCGCACGACCGGACCCGGCCGCCCGGCTGCCCGGCGCCCGCTCCCGCCCGGCGAGCAGTTCTTCACCCCCGATGCGACCGGGCTCCGGCAGAAGGTCGAGCGGTTCAGCGCCGCGCCCCTGGTGTTCCTGTTCCAGCTCCCCCGCTGGGTCCCTCCGCTGCTCCTCGTCGTCCTCCTCCTGGCCGGTTTCGCGGTGCCGTCCTTCTGGGGCGGCCTCGCCGTGCTCCCGGTGATCGCGTTCGTCGGCTGGCTGGCCTACATGTCCTGGCCGTCCCTGGCCATCAAGGGCCGCATCCTCCGGATCGCCCTGCTGACCTTCCTCCTGCTGCTGGCCGCCGACCGGTTCGGAGCCTTCTGACACCGCCCGGTCGGGGAGGAGTGCCTCGCCCTGGCCGGATCCACCGGGACGGGTCGCAGAAGGGCCGCTCCGGCGAGGAGTCCTCGGCCCCGCCCTTCACCGGCTCGCTCCCCGCCCGTTCCGCTCCTCACCATCCCGGCCGGTCCACCGGGCGACAGTCTCCCCTCGATTTTGACAACCGTTTTCATTTACGCGCATACTGTTGGACATGATGTCCGACTCCTCCCGACGTATCCGCATGCGCGCAGCCAGCCTGCTCACCGGGACCGCCCTCCTCGCCGCCACCGCCGCCTGCGGCTCCGGTGCCGCCGAATCGGCCGGCGGCACCGGCGGCGCGGGGGGAGGCCGCCCCGAGGTCACCGCGGCCCTGTACCCCCTGCAGTGGCTGGCCGAGCGGGTGGGAGGAGGCGACGTCACCGTCATCGGCCTGGCCGAGCCCGGCGTCGAACCGCACGACCTGGAGCTGACGCCCGCCCAGGTGGCGGGGCTGGAGAAGACCTCCCTGGTGGCCTACGTCAAGGGCGTGCAGCCCGCCGTGGACGAGGCGGTCGAGCAGCACGCCGCCGACCGGGGCTTCGACGCCGCCACCCTGGTCAAGACCCTCGCCGCCGAGGAGCACGCGGAGGAGGGCCACGCCGAGGAGGACCACGCCGAGGAGGAGCACGGGCACGGCGCCTCCGACGTCTCCTACGACCCGCACCTCTGGCTCGACCCGAGCCGGTTCGCCACCGTCGCGACCCGGCTGGGCGAGAAGCTGGCCGCCGCCGACCCGGCCCGCGCCGCGGACTACCGGGAGCGCGCCGCGAAGGCCGCCGCCGACCTCACCGCTCTGGACGGCGAACTGGCCCAGGGCCTGGCCGACTGCGCCTCGCGCTCCATCGTCACCGGCCACGAGGCCTTCGGCTACCTCGCCGACCGCTACAAGCTCAAGCAGGTCGGGATCAGCGTCGATCCGGACGCCGAGCCCTCCCCCGCGCGCCTGGCCGAGGTGGCCGAAATCGCCAAACGGGAAAAAGTGACTACCATTTTCACCGAGACCCTCGTCAGCCCGAAGGTCGCCGAGGTTCTCGCCCAGGAGGTCGGCGCCACCACCGCGGTCCTCGACCCGATCGAGAGCCGGCCGGCGGACGGCGACTACCTGTCCGCCATGCGGCAGAACCTCACCACCCTCAAGAAGGCGCTCAGCTGCTCGTGAAGGCACCACGTGACAGATAGAGAAGAAGCGTTCACCATGCGCGGCGGCCAGGTCAGCCTGGACCGCCGCCCGGTGCTGCGCGGGATCGACCTGACCGTCCGCTCCGGCGAGGTGGTGGCCGTCCTCGGCGCGAACGGGTCGGGCAAGTCCACCCTCGTCCGCGCCCTGCTCGGCCTGACCCCCCTGTCCGGGGGCTCCACCCTCCTGTACGGCGCGCCGCCCGCCCGGTTCCGCGACTGGTGGCGGATCGGTTACGTGCCCCAGCGGCTCTCCGTGGGCGGCGGCGTGCCGTCCACGATCCGCGAGGTCGTCGCCTCCGGGCGGATCGCACGGCAGCGCCGGCTGCGCCCGACGAGCGCGGCCGACACCGCCGCGACCACGCGGGCCCTGGAGGCCGTCGGCCTGGCCGACCGGGCGGGAGACCCGGTGCAGGCGCTGTCCGGCGGGCAGCAGCAGCGGGTGCTGATCGCCCGTGCCCTGGCCGGGGAGCCCGACACCTTCGTCATGGACGAGCCCACGGCCGGCGTGGACGCGGCCAGCCAGCAGCTGCTGGCCGACACCCTCGCCGGGCTCGTGGCCCAGGGCAGGACGGTCGTGCTGGTCGCCCACGAGCTGGGCCCGCTGGAGCCCCTGATCACCCGCGCGGTGGTCCTGCGCGACGGCTGCGTCTGCCACGACGGCCCGCCGCCGCACGCGGTCGGCGCGCACGCGCTGCCCGGCCACGACCACGTGCACCCGCACGCCGAGGAGCCCCCGGCGAGCCCCCTGGAGTGGAGACCCACCTCGTGATCGACCTGCTCCAGTACGACTTCATGCAGCGGGCCATGATCGCGGCGCTCCTCATCGGCCTGACCGCCCCGGCCGTCGGCACCTTCATCGTGCAGCGCCGCCTGGCCCTGCTGGGCGACGGCATCGGGCACGTCGCGCTGACCGGTGTGGCGCTCGGCTTCCTCACCGGCACCGCCCCCGTGCTGACCGCCGTGCTCGTCTCGGTGCTGGGCGCCGTCGCCATCGAGCTGGTCCGCGCACGCGGCAGGACCAGCGGCGACGTGGCGCTGGCCCTGCTGTTCTACGGCGGGATCGCCGGAGGCGTGCTGCTCATCTCGCTCGCCCCCGGCGGGAGCAACTCCACCCTCATGTCCTACCTGTTCGGCTCGATCAGCACCGTCACCCTCCAGGACGTGTGGGTGATCGGCGCCCTCGCGGTCGCGGTGCTCGGCGTGGTGGCGGTCTTCGGCCGGGAGCTGTTCGTCCTCTGCCAGGACGAGGAGGTCGCCAAGGCCGCAGGCCTGCCGGTCCGCCTCCTCAGCCTGCTGATCGCCGTCACCGCGGCGCTGACCGTGGTCATCGCCATGCGGGTGGTCGGGCTGCTGCTGGTGAGCGCCCTGATGGTGGTCCCGGTGGCGACCGGCCAGCAGCTCACCCGGGGGTTCCGCAGCACCATGCTGCTGGCCATGGCCTCCGGGGTGGTCGCCACGGTCGGCGGCCTCACCACCTCCTTCTACGTCGAGGCGCCGCCGGGTGCGCTGATCGTGCTCGTCGCGCTGGGAGGGTTCGTCCTGGCCCTCGGGCTCGGTAGATTCGTACGCCGAAGCCGACCTCAGGAGTCCCGCCCATGAGCAACAGACGCGACGCCGTACACGAGATCCTCCGCCAGAGCGAGGGCTTCCGCAGCGCGCAGGACGTCTACGCCGAGATGCGCGCGGAAGGCGCCAAGATCGGGCTGACCACCGTCTACCGGGCGCTGCAGGCGCTGGCCGACAAGGGCCACGTGGACGTCCTGCGCACCGACGACGGCGAGTCGGTCTACCGGGCGTGCGCCAGCGGCGACCACCACCACCATCTGGTCTGCCGCCGCTGCGGGCGGACGGTCGAGGTGGCCGGGCCCGCCGTGGAGCGCTGGGCCGAGGCGGTCGGCAGCGAGCACGGTTTCACCGAGATCACACACACGGTCGAGGTCTTCGGCACCTGCTCGTCCTGCTCCACCGCCGCGCGGTCCTGAGCGGCCCCGCCCGCGGGGACGGAGGCGGCCGGCCCCGTGACCGCTCCGGTCCCCGGCGCCCCGGTCCGACGCCGTGGAACCGGCGCGATGAACCGGCGCGGTGATGTCCGGTGAAACCGATGCGGTGATGTCCGGTGAAACCGATGCGGTGATGTCCGGTGAAACCGATGCGGTGATGTCCGGTGACGGAAGGCCGCGGGGCCGTCCCGGAGAGATACGCTTCCGGGACGGCGGGCCGCCGTACGTGCGACCACGCCGAACCCCGCACCGAACAGGAGTCGACATGCCATTCGGACATGACATGGTGCACTCGCTCGCCACCGCCGTCGACCTGGTCAACACCTCCCCCTCGACCGGGGGCGAGGACCGGCTGGACAGCCTGGACGGGCTCGGCGAATTCGTGGACCGCTGGCAGATCAGCGGCGTCGGCGAGCTCGGCGCGGCCGACCTGGGCCAGGTCCGGGCCCTCCGCGAGGCCTTCCACAAGGTCTTCACCGCGCCCGACCAGGCCACCGCCGTGATCCGGCTGAACACCCTGCTGAGCGAGACCCGCATCACCCCGCGCCTGACCGAGCACGACGGCCACTCCCTGCACGTCCACTACTTCGCCCCGGGCGCCTCCCTCGGCGAGCACCTGGCGGCCGACCTCGGCGTGGCCCTGGCGCACCTGCTGGTCGAGGGCGAGTGGGAGCGCCTGCGCACCTGCTCGGCCCCCGACTGCGAGCGCGTCTTCGTCGACGAGTCCCGCAACCGCTCCAGGGTCTACTGCGACAGCCGTACCTGCGGCAACCGCATGCACGTGGCCGCCTACCGGGCCCGCCGCCGCGCCTGAGCCGCCGCCCGCCCGTCCCGGAGCCGCACGCGTCCGTCAAGAAGGGCCCTGCGGCAGGGGGCGGCCCGGACCGGGGCCGCCGATGAGGCGGCCGCTAGAGACGTGCCGCGGTCCTGACGAGGTCGGCGACGGCTCTGGACCGACTGTGCGGCGGCCAGGCGATCACGGTGGTGACCGTCGGCGCGTCCAGCACGGGCACGGCGGCCAGGTCACCGTGCAATCGGGCCCGGCACGACTCCGGCAGGATCATGCACGCGCGGCCGAGCGCGACCAGTTGCAGCAGCTGCGTGTGGTCACGGACCTGCGGGCCGGGGCCGGGCGGGTAGGCGCCGCCGGAGTCGGGCCAGCGCGGCAGGGGCAGGTCGGGCAGCACGGCGATGTCGGCCATGTGCACGTGCTCCCGGAGGGCGAGCGGATGCCCGGCCGGCAGGACCACGACCTGGCGCTCCGTAATGAGCTCTTCGGTGTCGAACCCGGCCGTCGAGTCGAACGGCCGGTGCAGCAGCGCCACGTCGGCCCGGCCCTCGCGCAGCAGCCGCTCCTGCTCGCCCGGGCCGCACAGGACGACGTCGACGGAGACCGCGCCGGGTTCGGCGGCGTAGGCGTCGAGCAGTTTCGCCAGCAGTTCGCTGGACGCGCCGGCTTTCGCGACCAGAACCAGGCCCGAACGGCCGGTCGCGGCGAGGGCGGCGCGGCGGGTCCGGAGCTCGGCGGCGTCGACCGCCTCGAGGGCCGCCCGGCCCTCGGCCAGCAGCACCGCGCCGGCCTCGGTCAGCGTGACGGTGCGGCTGGTCCGGTCCAGCAGCGCCGCCCCGAGCCGGCGTTCGAGCTGCTGGATCGCCCGTGACAGAGGCGGCTGTGCCATCCCGAGTCGCTGCGCGGCGCGCCCGAAGTGCAGCTCTTCGGCGACGGCGACGAAGTAACGCAGTTCCCGGGTCTCCACCCGGTCATGCTATCCAGCATCGATACCCGCGCGGTATCGATGCTCAGCCGATCGGTGTTGGACCCCTCGCCAGGGCCGGCGGCAGTATCGCTCCCATGAGCGAACACACGACCGCGCTGGTCACCGGCGCGAACAAGGGAATCGGATACGAGATCGCGGCGGGCCTGGGCGCCCTCGGCTGGAGCGTCGGCGTCGGCGCCCGCGACGATCGGCGCAGGGAGGCCGCGGTGGAGAAGCTGCGCGCGGCCGGCGTCGACGCGTTCGGTGTACCGCTGGACGTGACCGACGACGCGAGCGCGACCGCCGCCGCACGGCTGATCGAGGAGCAGGCCGGGCGCCTCGACGTGCTCGTCAACAACGCGGCCATCACCGGCGGCGTGCCGCAGGAGCCCACCCGGGTCGATCCCGCCGTCGTCCGGACGGTCGTGGAGACCAACGTGATCGGCGTCATCCGCGTCACCAACGCGATGTTGCCGCTGCTGCGCCGCTCCGCCTCACCGCGGATCGTGAACATGTCCAGCAGCGTCGGCTCCCTCACCCGGCAATCGGGACCCGGCGGTGAGCAGACGACGGGCCCGGTGTCCGCGGCGTACGCGCCGTCGAAGACGTTCCTGAACGCCGTCACCCTCCAGTACGCCCGGGAGCTGAGCGGCACGAACATCCTGATCAACGCCTGCTGCCCCGGCTTCGTCGCGACCGATCTCAACGGCTTCCGCGGCGTGCGCACCCCCGAGCAGGGCGCGGCGATCGCCGTCGGACTCGCGACTCTGCCCGACGACGGCCCGACCGGCAAGTTCTTCGAGGACGCCGGCGAAGTGCCCTGGTGATGCGCCCCGGTGAGGTGCACTGGTGAGGTGCGCCGCGGTCATCACCTGCGCGTCTCGAAGGCGCGGCGCTGCCGGGGACCGCGCCGGCAGCAGCGGACCGGCATCCCCGCGGCGTCGGCGACCGGGTGTCCCTCGGCGCCCTCGGCCCGTACTGCCGGCGGATCACCGGCTCAGATCACCGGGCCGGCGCCCTGGCGTACTCCGCGGCCCCGCCGGCGAAGTCGAACACCACGGTCTGCTCGTCGCCGACGACCCAGGCGTCGTGCCCGGGATCGCAGACGAAGACGTCGCCGGGTCCCACCTCGGCCTCCTCGCCGTCGTCCATCCGGATGCACAACCGGCCCTTTACGACGAACCCGTTGTGGCGGACCCGGCACGAGTCGGTCCCGGCGATCGGCTTGACGGACTCCGACCAGCGCCATCCGGGCTCGAACGTGGCGACGCCGAAGGTCAGCCCCTCCAGGTCGCAGACGTCCAGGTGCCCCATCGGAAAGTCGCGGCGCTCGTCCGGCTTGTCGACGCTCTTCACCTCGATCATGACGTCCCCCTCTCGTCAGTTCCAGTCTCACACCGCCGGGAGGGGCCCACAAGACCGCTGACCTGTGCGGGGAGGTCAGCGCACCTCGTTGGGGACCGCCCCGCCGTACCTGCGGTCGCGCTTGGCGTAGGTCTCGCACGCCTCCCACAGGTCGCGGCGGTCGAAGTCCGGCCAGAGCCGGTTGAGGAAGACCATCTCGGCGTAGGCCGACTGCCAGAGCAGGAAGTTGGAGGTGCGCTGCTCTCCGGAGGAGCGCACGAACAGGTCCACGTCGGGGATCTGCGGCTCGTCCAGGTAGCGGGCGAAGGTCTCCTCCTTCACCCGGCCCGGCTTGACCCGCCCGGCGGCGATGTCCTCGGCCAGTCTGAGCGCGGCGTCCACGATCTCGGCCCGGCCGCCGTAGTTGACGCAGAACTGCAGGGTCAGCGTGGAGTTGCGCTCGGTCATCTCCTCGGCGTCCTGCAGCTCCGAGATGACGCTCTTCCACAGCCGCCCGGGACGGCCGGCCCAGCGGACCCGCACGCCCATGGCGTGCAGCTGGTCGCGGCGGCGGCGGATGACGTCGCGGTTGAACCCCATCAGGAAGCGCACCTCGTCGGGCGAGCGCTTCCAGTTCTCGGTGGAGAAGGCGTAGGCCGACAGGTAGGGGATGCCCAGCTCGATCGCGCCCTCGATCACGTCGAAGAGCGACGCCTCACCCGCCTTGTGCCCCTCGGTGCGCGGCAGGCCGCGCTGCTTGGCCCACCGGCCGTTGCCGTCCATCACGATCGCGACGTGCCGGGGGACGAGGTCGCGCGGGATCGGCGGCGGGACGGCGCCGGAGGGGTGGGGGGCGGGGGGACGGACGTTCACGTTGCGGGCTCCCTTTCTACGTGTCGCAGAGAGCGTATGCCGTGTTCGAGGTGCCACTGGAGATAGGCGGCGACCAGGCCGCTGCACTCGGCCCGGTGCCGGGCCGCGGAGGCGTCCGCGGCGGGCCAGTCGCCCTTGAGGAGGGCGTTCATCAGGGCGAGGGTCTCCCCCGCGGGCACCGCGGCGCCGGCCGGGCGGCAGTTTCCGCACACCGCGCCGCCCGCCACGATGGCGAACGCCCGCACGGCGGTGCCCTCGCACCGGGCGCACTCCACCAGCGCGGGGGCGTATCCGGCCACGGCCAGCGAGCGCAGGAAGTAGGCGTCCAGCACCAGCCTGGCCTCGTGCTCCCCCGCCGACAGCGCCCGCAGGCCCCCGACGAGCAGCAGGAACTGGCGGAGGGCGGGCTCCTTCTCCCCCATGATCAGCCGGTCGGCCGTCTCCAGCATCGCGCTGCCGGCGGTGTAGCGCGGGTAGTCGGCGATGAGCGCCTCGCCGTACGGCCTGATGGTCTCGACCTGGGCGACCACGTCCAGCGTGCGGCCGGTGTGCAGCTGGAGGTCGACATGGGTGAAGGGCTCCAGCCGGGCGCCGAAGCGGGAGGTGGTGCGCCGGACGCCCTTGGCCACGCCCCGGATCTTGCCCGTCCGCTTGGTGAGGACCGTGATGATGCGGTCGGCCTCGCCCAGCTTGTGGGTGCGCAGCACGACGCCCTCGTCACGGTAGAGGCTCACCCGCCCAGTCTAGGGGGAGACCCGGCCCGGCAGGCCTCCGTCAATGATCATGGAGTACGGATGGGTCACGAGTGCGTGTTGTTCACTCGGGACTCACTAAACTTTGGCCTCTGGCGAACTTTCCCGCCATGTTCGACCCGGTTCCACCTCACCCCCGCACGAAAGGGTGCCATGCCCCGCGTGGTCCTGCTGGGCTCATCGCCCGGCCCTGATGCCGCCCCCGGCCAGTCGACGCCGTCCGCCGCGCTGACTCTGCCCGCGCTTCCCGGCTGCCCCACGGTGATCGGCAAGCTGCACGGCCAGCTCGCCTCGCTCGACTCCGCGCCGGTGACGATCGCCCGCTCGGGCGACGCCACGGCCTACCGGGGTTTCCCTGGCACGCTCGTCGAGACCTCCGACCTCGCAGGCGACCTGCGCGCCGTCGCCGAGGCGGTCGAGCACGCCACGGAGAACCTGCTCATCCTCCCCGCCGACTCCCTGATCCACGACGAGCTGATCTACCAGATCACCAAGTCGAAGCGCGGCGCGCTCGCGCTGATCGTCAAGGAGCCCCGAGAGGAGGACGAGAACGGCGACGCCGTCGTCCCGAACGTCCCCATCGACGAGGCCCAGCCCGAGATCGGCGACCGGGTCCTCGAGGGCCTGCCGGTCCGGGTCCGCGCGGCCAAGTCCCGCGTGATCTCGGTCGGCTCGGCCTACCACGCGGTGACCCGGCCCAACGCCGTCCTGCTCGGCCCGCTGCACGTGCACGTCAAGCACGCGCCGACGCTGGCCGAGGCGGCCCGCGAGCTCGCCGACATGGCGCACCTGCTCGGCCCGGAGGACGACCTGGTCCAGCTGCTGGTGCTGGGCCTGGTACGGCGCGGCGTCTCGGTCGGCATCCGCGGCCGCCGCGACCTGTTCTACCGCCGCATCACCGAACGGTCCGAAGCCGACCAGGCCGTGGCGGACATGGCCGGGTTCGACGAGGACAAGGCCCGGCTGAACAACGCGGTCAAGGGCGCCGACGGCTTCTTCACCACCTTCTTCGTCAGCACCTACTCGCGCTACATCGCCCGCTGGGCGGCCCGGCGCGGGCTGACGCCCAACCAGGTCACGCTGATCTCGATCGCCCTGGGCGTGGCGTCGGCGGCGTGCTTCGCCACCGGCGAGCGCCCCGGCATGGTGGCCGGCGGGCTCCTGATCTACTTCGCCTTCGTCTTCGACTGCGTGGACGGCCAGGTCGCGCGGTACGCCCGCAAGTTCGGCGTACTCGGCGCCTGGCTGGACGCCACCTTCGACCGCTTCAAGGAGTACGTGGTCTTCGCCGGCCTGGCGGTCGGCGCGGCCGTCTCCGGGGTCGGCGACGTGTGGACCCTGGCGCTGGTCGCGCTCGGCCTGCAGTCCATCAAGCACCTGCTGGACTTCTCCTTCGGCGCGGCCAACCGGCGCAGGCCCCCGTCCCCGCTGCCCTCCATCCCGCTCTCGATCGCTCCCGACACCCCGCTCCGGGACGCGCTGGAGCAGCGCAAGGCGGCGCGCAGCAGCGGGATCCGCAACCTGCTGAAGATGTGGACCAAGGCCGGCAGGTACCGGGCCGTGCACTGGGCCCGCAAGATGATCGTGTTCCCGATCGGTGAGCGCTTCGCCGTCATCGCCATCACCGGAGCCCTCTTCGACGCCCGGATCACCTTCCTCGTGTTGATCATCTGGGGCGGCATCGGGGCCACCTACTCGCTCACCGGACGTCTGATGAGGTCGCTCGCATGATCACCCAGCCGCAGGCCACCCCCGCTCCCGACCCCTACGAGGAGCGCCTGCGCATCCAGACCGCACGCCTGCTCGCCTACCGCGACGACGGCCCGCTGGTCACCGCGCTGCGCCGCGCGGTCGGCCCCGGCCTGCCCCCGGTCCCGGCCTGCCTCGCCGCGCTGCTCGTGGTGGTCGCGATGGCGGTGGCCGGAACGCTGGACGACGGCCCGGTCCTGATCGTCCCCGCGCTGGTCATGGTGGCGCTGGTGCTGCCCACCGCGGCCCGCGACCACCTGGGCAAGCTCGACTGGCTGGTGCCGCCGCTGATCCGGGCGACCGAGTTCCTGGTCGTCATCCTGGTCGGCCTGGCCGCGGACGCGCCCAAGTGGCTGCTGTTCGTCCTGCTCTACGTCGTCGGCTACCACACCTACGACACCGTCTACCGGACCCGCCAGGGCATCTGGCCGCCCGACTGGGTGTTCCGCGCCGGTCTGGGCTGGGAGATCCGCCTCCTGCTGCTCGGGGCGGGCGCCGCGCTGGGCGTGCTGACCTGGGTGCTGGCCGCGCTCACGCTCTACCTGGGCGTGCTGTTCGCCATCGAGAGCGTGACGAGCTGGGTCCGGCTGGACAAGGCGTCGGCGTCGAAGGCCCAGGAGAGCGACGACCTGGAGACCTCCCCCGAGGAGGCCATGGAGCAGGCGACCGGCGAGGCCGAACCCGCCTGACGAACCGCAGCGGACGCCGGAGGGCGCCCGCCGTACGACGACCCCGAGGGCCGCGGCGCGCCGCCGCGGCCCTCGCCGTATGAAGAGGCCGGTCCGCCTGGGCACGCCAGGACCGCCTGGGTACGGCAGGACCACTCGGGTACGGCAGGACCACTCGGGTACGGCAGGACCACTCGGGTACGGCAGGACCGCTCAGCGTCCGCCGGCGAGGACGTCCCGGGCGACGGCCGCCCGCCCGGCCTCCGCCCGCTCCGCGGCCTGCCGCTCCGCCGCCTCCCGGACGTCGTACGCCGCGCGGGCGGCGGCGATCTCGTTCTGGTGCTCCTCGGTCCAGGTGACCAGCGCGCGGATGGTGTCGTGCAGGGTCGCGCCCAGGGGCGTGAGCTCGTAGTCCACCCGCGGCGGCACGGTCGGGTGCACGGTCCGGCTCACCAGCCCGTCGCGCTCCAGGTGGCGCAGGGTCCGGGTGAGCATCCGCTGGCTGATCCCGTCGATCTCACGGCGCAGCTCGGTGAAGCGCAGGCTGCGCCGGTCGAGCAGGGCGATGACCAGCAGGGACCACTTGTCCGCCACCCGGTCGAGGATCTGCCGGACCTCGCAGTCCTCCCGGGTGTCCCACTGGAGGACGTCGTAGTCGTCGCCGGTATCACAGCAGTGACCGAGGGACTTCGAAGTGCCTTCTTCCATGGCTTCATGGTGTCCGACGATGCTGCCGGTAACAAGAGGGAACCGACCGTCACCCGGAGAACCGGGGGGCGGTCCCCGATCTCCGAGAGGAGCCGGCACATGTCCGCATCGAGATCCGCGCCGGACGGACGCACGCCCGAGCACACGCACGGGCACACAGGCCGGCACACGGATCGGCACGCGCACGAACCCGTGAGCGGACACCCGTACGGACCCGTGGGCGGACGCATGGACGGGCGCGCCTGGAGCGTGCTGCTCGTGCTGTGCGGGGCGATCTTCCTGGAGGGGATCGACGTGGCGATGCTGAACGTGGCGCTGCCGTCGATCCGGGCCGACCTGGGACTGTCCACCGGGATGCTCAGCGGCGTGGTCAGCGCCTACGTCCTCGGCTACGGCGGGTTCATGCTGCTGGGCGGCCGCGCCGCCGACCTGCTGGGCCGCCGCCGCATGTTCCTGTTCTGGCTGGCCGTCTTCCTGGTCTTCTCCGGCCTGGGCGGGTTCGCCACCGAGGGGTGGATGCTGCTGGTCGCCCGGTTCGCCACGGGGGTCGCGGCCGCCTTCATGGCCCCGGCCGGGCTGGCGCTGGTCACCGGCAACTTCCCCGAGGGCCCGCAGCGCACCCGGGCGCTGGGGGTCTACGCGGGGACGGCCGCGGGCGGGTTCTCGCTGGGCCTGGTCGCGGGCGGGCTGCTGGCCTCGTTCGGCTGGCGGTGGGTGTTCTTCGCACCGGTCATCCTGTCGGCGGTGATCCTGCTCGCCGCCGTCCCCCTGGTCCGGGAACCGGCCGCCGCGGAGCGCCCGGCAGGCGGCTTCGACCTGGCCGGTGCGTTCAGCATCACCGGCGCGATGCTGCTGCTGGTGTACGGAGTGGTCCGGCTGGAGCATCCCGGGAACGGCGGGGGCGTGACGGCCGGGGTGTTCACCGCAGGACTGGCGCTGCTGGCCGCCTTCACCGTGATCGAGCGGCGCTCCGCCCACCCGCTGGTACGGCTGGGCATCCTGCGTTCGGGCCCGCTGCTGCGCGCCGACGCGGGGGCGCTGCTGTTCGTCGGCTCCTTCGCCGGCTTCCAGTTCCTGGTCACCCTGTACCTGCAGGAGCTGCGCGGCTGGAGCACGCTGGAGACGGGTCTGGCGATGCTGGTGGTCGGCGTCGACACCGTCCTCGCCCCGACCCTGACCCCGCGGCTGGTGAACCGGTTCGGCAACGTCCGGGTGCTGTTCGGCGGCCTGCTGCTGGCGGCCCTGGCCTACGCGCTGTTCCTGCCCGTGGGGCCGGACTGGACCTACGCCGCCATGCTGCCGACCATGGCCCTGCTGGGGCTGGCCTTCTCCCTCGCCTACGGGCCGCTGACCATGGCGGCCACCGAGGGCGTCGACGAACGCGAGCACGGCCTGGCCGGCGGCCTGCTGTACACCGCGATCCAGTTCGGCACCGCCCTCGGCCTGTCGGCGGTGACCGCCGTCCACGTCGCGGCGCTGGGCGGCGGCGCATCACCCGGGGCGGAGCTCGCCGCGCTCCGCACAGCGCTCGCCGTACCGGTCGCCGCCGCCGTGCTGGCCGTGGTCGTCACCGCGTTCGGCCTGCGCGCCCGCAGGGCCGCCGGGGTCCCCGGGCCGGCGCCCGCCCCGGCCGGCACCTCCGCCTGACCGCGGCACCGGACCGGCCGACCCCGGCCGGTCCGAGCCGGTCCGGGCCGTGCGGCCACCGCGAGCCCGGCCGCCCGCCGGGGCGCGGGCCGGACCCCGGCCGCGCGCCGCCCGCCCGCGCGGCTGTGTTACAAAGCAGCGTGGAGTTGGACCGGCTGGATCGCGACATCATCGGGGCGCTCGTCGAGGACGCCCGCGCCACCTACGCGGAGATCGGGCAGCGGGTGGGCCTGTCGGCGTCGGCGGTGAAACGGCGGGTGGACCGGTTGCGCGAGACGGGGGCGATCACCGGGTTCACCGCGCGGGTGGAGCCCGCGGCGCTCGGCTGGACCACCGAGGCGTACGTCGAGCTGTTCTGCGCGGGCAAGACCTCGCCCGCCGAGATCGGGGTGGCCGTGGCCCGGCACCCCGAGGTGGTCTCGGCGTGCACGATCACCGGGGAGGCCGACGCGCTGCTGCACATCCGGGCGACGGACGTGCGCCACGTGGAGCGGGTGATCGAGCGCATCGCCGCGGAGCCGTTCGTGGTGCGGACCAAGAGCTCCATCGTGCTCTCCCGGCTGATCGACGCCCCGCTGATCACCCCGCGCAACGAATCGCCGTTCCTCGCCTGAAGGACGCGCGAAAGCCGCGCCGGCGCGCACGACAGGCCCCTTGGCCTGCGCGGATCCCGTTCCTAGGCTGTTGCCGTCCCTGACACCACGTCCTCCCGTGGAGGTGCGCCATCACAGCCAGCGAAGTCACCGGGGTGCTCGGCCGGGAGAACCCCCTTCCCCCCGCCTCCGTGACCACCGGCGCCGGGCCGTCGCCCGCGGCGGCCGCGGCCCCGCTCCCCGCGGCGGGCGGGACCACCGTGACGCGGCACTTCCTCATGTGCCCGCCCGAGCACTTCGCGGTCGAGTACGCGATCAACCCGTGGATGGACCCCGGCGCGGGCGCCGACCGCGATGCTGCGATCCGGCAGTGGGAGGCGCTCAGGAGCGCCTACGAGTCCCTGGGGCACCGGGTCAGCCTGATCGACCCGGTGGAGGGCCTGCCGGACATGGTCTTCGCGGCCAACGGCGCGCTGGTCGTCGGCGGCCGGGTGTACGGCGCGCGGTTCGCGCACCCCGAGCGCGCCGCCGAGGGCCCGGCCTACCTGGAGTGGTTCGTCCGCAACGGCTACGACCAGGTGCGCGAGGCGACCTTCACCAACGAGGGCGAGGGCGACTTCCTCACCCTCGACCACGTCATCCTGGCCGGGACCGGATTCCGCACCGACATCGCCGCCCACTTCGAGGCGCAGGAGTTCCTCGGCCGCCCGGTGGTGACCCTGCGTCTGGTGGACCCGCGCTTCTACCACCTGGACACGGCCCTCTTCCCGCTGAACGGGCACAACGTGGCGTACTTCCCCGGCGCGTTCTCCCCGGGGAGCCAGGAGGTGCTGCGCCGCCTCTTCCCCGGCGCCGTCATCGCCGGTGAGGACGACGCGGCCGTGCTGGGCCTCAACGCGGTCAGCGACGGCACCCACGTAGTGATCAACGAAGAGGCGGCGGGGCTGCGGAGCGCGCTCGGACGCGCAGGCTTCGAGGTCGTACCGGTCGATCTGTCCGAGCTCCGCAAGGCCGGCGGCGGCCCGAAGTGCTGCACGCTCGAGATCCGGGGATGAACGGGGGGCGGCGGAGGCCGCGGACCAGAGAAGACGGTGACGTACCGATGACCACCACGGCCGAGCTCATCGAGCTCAGTGAGCGCCGCAGCGCGCACAACTACCACCCGCTCCCCGTCGTGATCCACGAGGCGCAGGGCGCCTGGGTCACCGACGTCGAGGGGCGCCGGTTCCTGGACTGCCTGTCCGGCTACTCGGCGCTGAACTTCGGGCACGGGAACACGAAGATCATCGAAGCGGCGCGGGAGCAGCTCGGCAGGCTCACCCTGACCAGCCGCGCCTTCTTCCACGACCAGTTCGCGGCCTTCGCCGCCGGGCTGGGCGACCTCACCGGCAAGGACATGGTCCTGCCGATGAACACCGGCGCCGAGGCCGTGGAGACCGCGATCAAGACGGCCCGCAAGTGGGGCTACGAGGTCAAGGGCGTCGCCCGCGACCGGGCGAACATCATCGTCATGGAGGACAACTTCCACGGCCGCACCACGACGATCGTGAGCTTCTCCACCGATCCCGACGCGCGCGGCGGCTACGGCCCCTACACGCCGGGCTTCAAGGTCGTGAAGTACGGCTCGGTGGAGGCGATCCGCGAAGCGATCGACGCCGACACGGTCGCGGTGCTGCTGGAGCCCATCCAGGGCGAGGCCGGCGTGCTGGTCCCGCCGGACGGCTACCTGAGGCAGGTCCGCGAGCTCTGCACCGAGCACAACGTGCTGATGATCGCCGACGAGATCCAGTCCGGGCTGGGCCGTACCGGCGAGACCTTCGCCTGCGACCACGAGGGCGTCGTCCCCGACGTCTACGTGCTGGGCAAGGCGCTGGGCGGCGGCGTCGTCCCCGTCTCCGCCGTCGCGGCCGACGCCGATGTCCTCGGCGTGATCCGGCCGGGGCAGCACGGCTCCACCTTCGGCGGCAACCCGCTCGCCTGCGCGGTGGCGTGCGCGGTCATCGACATCCTCGGCACCGGGGAGTACCAGGCCCGCTCCAAGGAGCTGGGCGGCGTGCTGCACGAGCGGCTGAACGCCCTGGTCGGCCGGGGCGTGGTGGCCGTACGCGGGCGGGGCCTGTGGGCCGGCGTGGACGTCGACCCCTCGCTCGGGAGCGGCCGGGAGATCTCCGAGGCGCTCATGCGCCGGGGCGTCCTGGCCAAGGACACCCACGGCTCCACCATCCGCCTCGCCCCGCCGATCGTCATCGCCGAGGACGACCTCGTCTGGGCCGTCGACCAGCTGGCCGGCGCGGTCGAGGACCTCGCCCGGTAGTCCCCGCCGCCCGCGGTCCCGCAGGCCGCGGGCGGCCGGTCGGGCCCCGTGCCCCAAGCCTCACGGTCCTCTGCGTCCCGGATCCTCAGGTCCCGGCACCCTGCGGTCCTCTGCGCCCCACGTCCTGGAGTCCCGGGCATCCTGCGGTCCTGAGATCCTCTGCGTCCCGGACCTCGGGGTCCCCGCGCCTCAGTGACTGTTGCGAAACGTCCACCAAGACAGTGATCTTTCGTTGAAGATCACTG